>CAZTDU010000001.1:0-13612 GCA_964612335.1 uncultured Enterobacteriaceae bacterium
ACAACGCGAAGACGCAGCGCTACGGCACCTGCAACACCATGGAAACGCTGCTGGTGGACGAGGCCATCGCGCCCCGCGTGCTGCCGCGCATCGGCGAGATCTTCCGCGACAAGGGCGTCGAGATCCGCGCGGACGAGGCCGCGCGCAGGCTGCTGCCGCGGGCGCGCGCCGCGAGCGAGGAGGACTATCGCACCGAGTGGCTGGCTCCGGTGGTGTCGGTGCGCGTGGTGAGCGGCATCGACCAGGCGATCGAGCACATCGGCAGATACGGCTCGCAGCACACCGACGCGATCGTCGCCGGCGACGAGGCAAAGGCAGCGCGGTTCCTGCGCGAGGTGGATTCGAGCTCGGTGATGGTCAACGCATCGACCCGCTTTGCGGATGGCTTCGAGTTCGGCCTCGGCGCCGAAATCGGCATCTCCACCGACAGGCTGCACGCGCGCGGTCCGGTGGGGCTGGAAGGGCTCACCACGCTGAAGTGGGTGGTGTTCGGGCACGGAGAGATCCGCCAGTAGTGGGTCCGGTTGCCATCCTCGGCGGGACCTTCGATCCGGTTCACAACACGCATCTCGAGATGGGGCGCGCCGCGCTCGCGGCGCTCGCGCCCGCCCGGGTGCTGTGGATTCCCACCGGCAACCCTGCATACCGCGCCGCGCCGGTGGCGCCCGCCGCGCACCGGCTGGCGATGCTGCGCATCGCGCTCGCGGGCGAGCCGCGCTACGCCATCGACGAGCGCGAGCTGGCGCCAGGGGCGTCGGGATACACGGTCGACACGCTCGCCGCGCTGCGCGCGGAGGTCGGCCCGCAGGTGCCGCTGGTGCTGCTGATGGGCGCCGACCAGTACGCAGCCATTCACACATGGCACCGCTGGCGGGAGCTAGCGGGCTTCGCGCGCATCGCGGTGTTCGCGCGCCCCGGCACCCCCGCGCCAGCGGGCGTGGACGTGGTTCCCATGGCGCCTTCGGAAATCTCCGCGAGCGACATCCGCGCGCGGATCGCGGCAGGGCGGGACGTCTCCGCGCTGCTTCCCCTCGCAGTGCTCGAATACATCCGGGACAACCACCTTTACCGTTGATGGATATCAGAAAAAAGCAGCGCGCCGTGGTCGCGGCGCTGGAGAACGTCAAGGGACGCGACATCGTCGTGTTCAACGTCACGAAGCTCTCGCCGCTCTTCGAGCGGGTGGTGGTCGCCAGCGGCGACTCCACGCGGCAGGTAAAGGCGCTGGCCGAGAATGTCGCGCGCGAGCTGAAGGCGATCGGCGCCAGGGTGCACGGCATCGAAGGCCAGGGCAGCGCGGAATGGATGCTGGTCGACCTGGGCGACATCGTCGTCCATGTCATGCACCCCACCGTGCGCAGCTACTACAACCTCGAGGAGATCTGGGGCGGCAAGGAAGTGAAGCTCAAGCCCGCGGTCGCCGCGAAACGTCCCCGCAAGGCGCCCGCCAGGCGTGCAAAAGCTGCTCGTCCTCGCCGTCGCGGCTAGGCTTCCCGCATGGGCCGAAACCGCCTGCGCGCAGTACGCCGCGCGCATGCCGCGCGGCTTCGAGGTCGAGCGCGCTGCCGTCCGGCTCGAGCCACGCACGCAGGGCAAGCCGGTGCCGAAGCTTCTCGCTGCGGAGGCCGCGCGCCTGATCGAGCGCCTGCCGCGCGGCGCCATCGTCGTCGCGATGGACGAGCGTGGAATCGACGTCGACACGCGCGGCTTTGCGGCGCGCGTGCGCGCGTGGCTGGATGCGCCCGCGCCTGTCGTATTCGTCATCGGCGGCCCGGACGGCATGGACGAGGCGCTCAAGCGCCGCGCCATCGCGAGGATCAGGCTGTCCTCGCTCACGCTGCCGCACGCGCTCGCGCAGGTGCTGCTGTGCGAGCAGCTCTACCGCGCGGCCACGCTGCTCGGCGGCCATCCGTACCATCGCGACTGAGGACCCTGCGATAAACTGCCGCTCGTGAACTCCGCGGCGGACAAACGGATCTACCTTGCCTCCCGCAGCCCGCGGCGGCGCGAACTGCTCGGCCAGATCGGCGTCGCGCACGAGATCATCGAGGCCGACGTGGACGAATCGCCGCGGCCGGGAGAGGCGCCACGCGACTACGTGCTGCGCCTGGCGCGCGACAAGGCGATGGCCGGCTGGCGCGCGCTGAACGGCCGCCAGGCCGCTCCTGTGCTCGCCGCCGATACCACCGTCGCACGGGGCGGACGCATGTACGGCAAGCCGCTGGACCGCGCGGACGCCGGCCGCATGCTCGCGGAACTCTCCGGCAGCCGCCACCAGGTGTTCACGGCGATCGCGCTGCGGCTGGACGCGCGCGTCGAGACCGCGCTGTCGGTGAGCGAAGTCGAGTTCTGCGCACTGGGCGCGGACGCGATCCGCGAGTACGTCGCCTCCGGCGAAGCCGACGACAAGGCCGGCGCCTACGGCATCCAGGGCCTGGCGGCGAAGTTCGTCGTCGAGATTCGCGGGAGCTATTCCGGCATCATGGGCCTGCCACTGTACGAGACTGCGCAACTGCTGCAGCGCCTGCATGTCTGACGCGCCCGAGGAGATCCTGGTCAACGTCACGCCACAGGAGACGCGCGTCGCCGTGGTCTGCGCAGGCCAGGTGCAGGAACTGCTGGTCGAACGTGCTTCGAGCAGGGGCCTGGTCGGCAACATCTATATGGGCCGCGTCGCCCGCGTGCTCCCCGGGATGCAATCCGCGTTCGTGGACATCGGCCTGGAACGCGCGGCGTTCCTGCACGTGGCGGACATACACGCGAACCGTCGCCCGAACGGCGATGCCGGCACGCCGATCGAGCGGATACTCGCCGAGGGACAGCCGGTGCTGGTGCAGGTGGCCAAGGATCCGTTGGGCACCAAGGGCGCCCGCCTGTCCACGCAGGTATCGCTCGCGGGACGCATGCTCGTCTACCTGCCGCACGACCCTCACATCGGCATCTCGCAGCGCATCGAGGACGAGGCCGGGCGCGCGCTGCTGCGCGAGCGGCTGCAGGCGCTGCTGCCGCAGGACGAGAAGGGAGGCTTCATCCTGCGCACGCTCGCCGGCGGCGCGAGCGACGCCGAGCTGGCGGCGGACATCGATTACCTGCGCAACCTGTGGCGCGACATCCGCGACAAGTCCGCGGGCGCTGCGCCGCCGCAGGTCGTGTACCAGGACCTGTCGCTTGCGCAGCGCGTGCTGCGCGACATGGTTTCGGACGCCACGGCCGCGGTGCGCGTCGATTCACGCGAGAATCACCAGAAGCTGGTGGAATTCGCGCAGTCGTACATGCCGAACGTCGCCGGCAGGCTGCAGCACTACACCGGGGAGCGGCCGCTGTTCGACCTGTACAACGTCGAGCCCGAGATCGAGAAGGCGCTGGCGCGGCGCGTCGACCTGAAGTCCGGCGGCACGCTGGTCATCGACCAGACCGAAGCGATGACCACGATCGACGTGAATACCGGTGGATTCGTCGGCACGCGCACGTTCGACGACACGGTGTTCAAGACCAACCTGGAGGCGGCGCAGGCCATCGCAAGGCAACTGCGCCTGAGGAACCTGGGCGGCATCATCATCGTCGACTTCATCGACATGGACAGCGCCGAGCACCGCGACGCGGTGCTGCAGGAACTGCGCCGCGCGCTCTCGCGCGACCGCACGCGCATGACGATCAACGGCTTCACCCAGCTGGGGCTGGTGGAGATGACGCGCAAGCGCACCCGCGAATCGCTGTCGCACGTGCTGTGCGAGCCGTGCCCGACCTGCGAGGGCCGCGGCGCGGTGAAGACGGCGCAGACGGTGTGCTACGAGGTGCTGCGCGAGATCCTGCGCGAGCACCGCGCGTTCAACGCCCGCGAGTACCGCGTCATCGCCTCGCAGCAGGTGATAGGTCTGATGCAGGAAGAGGAGTCCGGATCGCTCGCGATGCTGTCGGAGTTCATCGGCAGGCCGGTCTCGATGCAGGTGGAATCGGGCTACACGCAGGAGCAGTTCGACATCGTTCTGATGTAGGGGCATCGATGACGGAACTTCACTACACCGGCGCGAGGAAGCTCGCGCGGATGCTGCGAACCCGCAAGGTGTCGGCGACAGAGGTGATGCAGGCGTTCATCGCGCGGATCGAGCGCATGAACCCGGGCCTGAACGCGCTCGTCACCTTCCTGCCCGAGGAGGCGCTGAAGGCGGCGAAGGCGCTGGACCGCAGGCGGGGCCCGCGCGGCTTGCTCGCCGGCCTGCCGATCGCATACAAGGACCTGGTACCGACCCGTGGCATCCGCACGACGCTGGGCTCGCCGGTGTATCGCGACAATGTGCCGATGGAAGACCATGCGCTGGTGGAGCGGCTGCGCGCGGCAGACGCGATCACCATCGGCAAGACCAACACCCCCGAGTTCGGCGCCGGCTCGCAGACCTACAACGCGGTGTTCGGCACCACGCTGAATCCGTACGACCGCACGAAGACCTGCGGCGGGTCTTCGGGCGGCGCTGCCGTTGCGGTCGCAACCGGCATGCTGCCGTTCGCCGATGGCTCGGACCTCGCGGCAAGCCTGCGCAACCCCGGCAACTACTGCAACGTCGTCGGTTTCCGTCCCACGCCCGGTCGCGTGCCGAACCACCCGGCGGCAAACGCCTGGGACACGCAGCCGGTGCTCGGACCGATCGCGCGCACGGTCGAGGACGCAGCGTTCCTGTTCTCGGCCATGGCAGGCCCCGATCCGCGCGTGCCGACCAGCCTGGACGAGCCCGGCCGCCGCTTCGCGCGGCCATTGCAGCGCGACTTCAGGCGCGTGCGCGTCGCCTGGACGCGCGATTTCGGCGGCCTGCCGATGGACCCGCGCGTGACGCGGGCACTCGAAGGCCAGCGCAAGGTGCTGGAGTCGCTGGGCTGCATCGTCGAGGATGCCTGCCCGGACTTCTCCGGCGCGAAGGAGGCGTTCGAGACGCTGCGCGCGGTGAGCTTCGCGATGCGCCTCGCGCCGCTGCTCGCATCGCGCCGCGAGGACCTCAAGGACACGGTGATCTGGAATATCGAGCGCGGCCTCGCGCTCACCGGTGCGCAGCTCGGCCGCGCGGAGCTGCTGCGCACCGAGTTGTTCCACCGCCTGCGGCGATTCCTCGAGAAGTACGAGTTCCTCGCCGGGCCGGTCAACCAGTTGCCGCCGTTTGCGGCCGATCTCGACTGGCCGCGCGAGATCGCCGGCGTGCCGATGGAGAACTACCTCGACTGGATGAAAAGCTGTTACTACATCACCATCGCCAGCCATCCGGCGATCTCGGTGCCGGCGGGTTTCACGGAGGACGCGGCGCCGCTGCCGGTAGGGCTGCAGCTGGTGGGGCGTTACCGCGACGACTTCGGCGTGCTGCAGCTGGCGCACGCCTTCGAAGAGGCCAATCCAGCCTGGAGGAGGCGGCCGCCCGAGCGCTAGGGTTTGGCCTTGGGCACGCGCCCCATGAGGTAGAACTCGTCGTTCGGGCGCATCGCGGAC
The DNA here is from genome assembly GCA_964612335.1 of uncultured Enterobacteriaceae bacterium. GTDB lineage: Bacteria > Pseudomonadota > Gammaproteobacteria > Burkholderiales > SG8-39 > CAZTDU01. Next base: position 5,471 of record CAZTDU010000001.1, read on the forward strand.
AGGTTCGCCAGCCGGTTGGACAGCGCGAAGAACGCGGCGATGGCGCCGATGTCCCAGATGTCATCGTCCGAGAAGCCGTGCGCGCGCAGCGCCGGAAAGTCCGCCTCCGTCACCGTTGCCGAGTCCAGCGCCACCTGCATCGCGAAGTCGAGCATCGCGCGCTGGCGCGGCTCGAGGTCGGCCTTCTGGTAGTTGATCGCCACCTGGTCGGCGATCAACGGGTTCTTCGCGCGCACGCGCAGGATGGCGCCATGCGCAATGACGCAGTACTGGCACTGGTTCGCCCCCGAGGTGGCCACCACGATCATCTCGCGCTCGGCTTTCGTCAGCCCGCCCTCCTTCTCCATCAGCGCGTCGTGATAGGCGACGAACGCGCGCCACTCGTCTGGCCGGTGGGCCAGCGCGAGGAACACGTTGGGGACGAAGCCCGCCTTTTCCTGCACCGCAAGGATGCGACTACGGATGTCTTCGGGCAGGTCCTTCAGGTCGGGTACGGGGAAACGGCTGATCGGTGGCTTCATCTGGGCTTTCCGGTGGAATAAACCTGGCGCGGGAAGCGTATTCTACCGATCCCCCCAACCACGAGGCGCAGATGCTCAAGGACTCGCACAGCACGGACTTGCAGAACAACGATCATTTCAACAGCCTGGTGCCCGACACGCGCGTGGATCGCCGCGGCTTCATCGCCGGGGTCATCGCGGCAGGCTTCGCCGTCACCGCCGAGCCGCTGATGGCGCAGGCGATCCGCACGCCGACGGATGGCCTCGAAGCCGGTGACATCAAGATCGGCGACATTCCGGCGTACTACGCCGTCCCCAAGGGCAAGGGCAGGCGCCCGGTGGTGGTGGTGGTGGCCGAGATCTGGGGCCTGCACGAGTACGTCAAGGACGTCTGCCGCCGGCTTGCCAGGGCGGGCTACTTCGCCATCGCCAACGAGCCCTACTTCCGCATGGGCGAACTGTGGAAGATGACCGAGATCAAGCAGGTGCTCGCCGAGGCCAACAAGCTTGACGATGCGACCGCGTTTGCCGACCTCGACAAGACGGTCGCCTGGGCGCGCAAGCACAGGCTCGCGCGCGGTGGCAGGCACGGCATCACGGGCTTTTGCCGCGGCGGCAGGATGGTGTGGATGTACACCGCGCACTCGAAGGACGTGCGCGCGGGCGTCGCCTGGTATGGCGGCATGGGCACCACGCCGGCTCAGCCGCTGACGCCGCTGGACATCGCCGACAAGCTGAACGCGCCGGTGCTGGGGCTGTACGGCGGCGCCGACACCGGCATCCCGGTGGTGATGGTCGAGCGCATGCGCGCCGCGCTGCTCGCCTTCGGCAAGGAGAAGGAATCGATCATCCACGTCTACGACGGCATGCCGCACGCCTTCCACGCGGATTACCGGCCGAGCTACCGCAAGGAAGCCGCCGAGGACGGCTGGAAGCGCATGCTTGCCTGGTTCAGGAAGCACGGGCTGTCGTAGCGAAGCCCGCAGGGCGCGCGAGCAGCGCCGCGGCGAGCGCGGCGACCCGGAAGCACAGCCCCGGGCGCCGTGTCATCGCCGCCTGCGCAACGGCTCAGACGCCCAGAGCCCTGCGCACGAACGCGAGCGGTTTCCGGAACAGGAAAAAGGCGAGCGTCACCTCCCCGCCCTGCACCTTGGCCGTGCCGCGCGAACCGACCCTCGGAAAGCCGTGCCCGGGCAGCAGCTCGGCGCGCACCAGGTAGGCCAGCGCGCCGTCGGGTCCCGGTACTGCCTCGTAGCTGGAGCGGGTGATCCTCGCGTCGATGGTCGTCAGCGGATCGGCGTTCAGGAACAGCACCACTTCGCTGCCGGGATCGAGTTCCACCGCGTCCTCGGGCGCGAGGTAGATGGTGACGTCGATCAGGGACGGGTCCGCGATCGTCATGATGCGCTCGCCGACCTGTACCGGCTTGCCGCGCCACTCCTCGGCGTCGGAGAACATCGCGATCCCACCTTGCGGCGCGGGAACGCTGAGCCGGCCCAGCAGCTCGGACAGGTAGGCCACTTCGACCGCCTTCTCCTTCACGCGCGCGTCGAGCACCTGCAGCTCCATTCGGCTGGCTTCGTCGGTGAACGACTTGTACGTGACCCGCTGCAGGTCGGCGCGCGCGATGTCGTACGCCTTCTCGGCGACCGCCAGGCGGTTCCGGATGGACGTATCCTCGAGCAACGCCACCACCGCGCCGGCCTTCACCTGCTGGTTCGGCTTGACCAGCACCTCCTTCACCACGCCGTCCAGCGGCGAGGTCACCAGCACCGGGTTCCGCGGCGTGATCTCGGCCGGGGCGAGCGCGTTGATCTGCACCGGGACGAGGCCCAGCACGGCGAACGCGGCCACGGTACCGATGATCGCGAGCCGCACCGAGCTGCTGCCCAGCCAGCGACGCAGCTGCAGGCGGTCCTTGCGCCATGCCCACATGCCGAAGCTCGTGGCCTGCGCGATCCATTGCGCCACCGCAGTCTCGGCCTCGTTGAATGGCTCGGCGCGCATGTACGCGATGCCGCCCAGCTGCTCGCCTGCGGCGCCGAGCAGCGGGCACAGCAGCATGTGCGCCGAAGCCCATTCCGCGCCGTCCGCGGCAAGTTCCTCGGGCAGGTCCGCGAGCGCCAGCGCGCGCGGCGCGTCGAACGGCTCCGGCACCGCGGCGCGGATCATGCCGCTCAGCCATTGGCGATACGGGCTGTCGCCCGCGACGTCGGCAAGGCCCGACGCCGCGACCAGCATTGGCCGCCCGAACGCGTTCAGGCGCCAGATCACCGCCTGGTCGAAGGCGAGCGCGCTGGAGGATTCGTTGACGGCACGGAACGCGACCTCGCGGTTCGAACTGCAGGAGCGAATGCGGCGCTCGAACTCGAGCAGCGCGACCACGGCCTGCGGGGGCTGTTGCATGCCGCCGGTCAGGAGCCGGGTTGCTCGAACAGCGCGGTGCCCACCATGCCGGGCAGCAGGCCGCTGGTGCCGGAGTCGAACCGCGCCTCGACCTCGAGCTGCTGGCTCACGCCTTCGACCCTGGCGTTCAGCTTGCTGATCCGCGCATTCACGGTACGGGCGTCCGGGCCGTCGTTGAAGCGGACCTTGAGCGGCGCATTCGGCCGCAGCCAGGACGCCCACGCCGCCGGCACGAACATCTGCAGCTTCAGCGACGCTGGATTGACCAGGTCGATCAGCGCCTGCCCCGCCTGCACGCTCTCCGCGGTCTTCACCCGCAGGCGCACCACCTTGCCGGGGAATGGCGCATTCACGCCGCAGTACGCCAACTGCGATTCGCGCAGAGCGACCTGGCTGCGCGCCTTGTCGGCGGCGGATGCGGCCAGCGTGACCTCGAGCTCGCCCGCGGCGCCCAGCGCCTGCAGCCGCAGCCGCGTCAGGTGCGTCTCGCGCGCGCCGCGGAACTCGGCCTCGGCGCTCTGCAGCTGCGCCTGCTGTTCCGAGCAGTCGAACTCGATCAGCCGGGCCCCGGCCCTGAACTGGTCGCCAAGGCCGACGGAGATGCGCCGGACCTTTCCCGCCATCTGGCTGGATAAGGTGGTCTCTTCGCCGGCGTGCACGATCGCGGCGACTTCCGCGCCGCCGCCGGCGGCCGACGGCGCTCCTTGCGCGTGCGCGAGCCCGGCTGCCAAGCCCAGACCGACGGCGACCGCGAGCGAGATCATGGGTTCTCGATTCATTGCCTCTGCACCAGGGAGCTGATCGATCCTATCGCCGGCAAGCGCAGTTCCGCGTCCATGCGCAATGCGAGCGGCGCGCCGTCGAGCTCGGACAGCACGCGGGAACTGGTCCGCGCGGCACGCGGCGGCGGCGGCGCGCGGCGCGCGGACGGCGAGCGACCGCGCGGCGGCGCGAGCTCGCCCAGCACGCGATAGAGCGCGCCTTCGCCGAACACCCGCCACTGCTCGTCGTCCACCGGCTCGCTGAGCGAGGTCTTGAACTCCTCCTGCAGCGCGGGGCCGCCCGCCTTGCGAACCAGCCGGACCGCGGCACGCGCATCGACTCGGCCCTCGGCAGGGGGCGCCGCTTCGACCGCGATCTCCACCTCGATCTCGGCGGACCCCGGCGGCGCGGTGCTGACCTTCGAGACCTCGAGGACGCGGCGCGCCCCTTCCCGGAGCAGCGCCGAGATGCGATCGGAGACGCCGCTGATCCGCGACAGCGCGACGGCCGGCCGGGGCGCATCGGCCCGCGGGGCAAAACTCGCGCTCTCGAGCTCGGAGAAGCGCGCGCCCATCAGCCTGGCGAGGTCGCCCACGCTGCCGGCCTCCGCCTCCCGGGGCACCGCATCGTAGCCCACCGAGTGGAACAGGCGCGCCATGCTCGCCTGGACGCCCGCATAGGCCAGGTCGCGATTCATCCGGCTCGCTCCCGCGCGCGCCTTGGCGCGGATCAGCTCGAGCTCCGAGTCCACCCCCGCCTGCGCGCTGGAAGCGAGGTACTTCACGATCAGGTCGTCGTCGCGCGACGCCTCGTCCCAGATCGCGAACTCGTCGGCGACCAGGCGGTAGCGGACCGCCGCGACGCGCGTCTGCGCGACGATCGCCATCGCCATCGCCAGCCGGCGCGCCTCGTCCAGCTTCTTCTGCGCCTCCTCCGAGCGGTTCAGCGCAGGCACCGAGAACACCTTCACCAGGTTGAAGACCACGTTGATGCCGGCCGAGGTCCAGGTATTGTTGACCAGGAAACGGTTGCTGTCGAAGTTTCCCCCGAAGTCGAAGGAGAGGCCGGGAATCAGCGACACGAGCGCCTTGCGCGCTTCGTCCTCGGAGATACGCGACCGATAGCCCTCCTCCGGGATCTCGGGCCGGGTGCGAAGCGCAAGCGCTTCCAGCTTGTCGACGTCGGCGACGAGATCGGGGGCTTCGCGGTCGGCGCCTGGCGAGGCGACCTGGAGGTCGGCCCCCGGGGGCAGGTTCACCAGCGCCGCGAGCTCGACCTTCGACTGCGCGAGTTCCTGGCGCCGGAACGCGATCTGCTGGCTGAGGTCCAGCAGCGCGCGGCGCAGCGTCGCGGTCTGCAGCGGCGGCAGCAGCTTGCGCACCTCGATGGCGCGCGTCTTCTCGATCGCCCGGTCGATCTCCGCGAGCAGATCGTCCGCGTAGGGAAGCAGTCGCTGCGCGGCCTCCGCGCGCCACCACGCCACGCGCACGTCGTGCATCAGGGTCTGGATCGCCTTGCGGCGCCGCTCGGCGGCGATCAGCGTCTCGTTCGCGGTCTGCCGGGCACGGAAATAGCTGACGCCGAAATCGAGCAGGTTCCAGGCCAGGCCCAGGCTCATGGTGTCGCGCGTGCGCTCCGTGGAGGCGCTCGGGTTCGCGGCGATCTGGCCGGAGGGGGAGAAACCGAAGCCGAAGGCCTCGTTGTCGCGCGTGGTATAGCCCGCGTTCATCGTCAGGCGGGGCAGCAGGTCGAAGCGCGCGACGTCGATCCGCGCCTCGGCGGCCGCCTGCTCCATCTGGCGCTGCCGGTAATCGGCCTGGTACTTGATCGCGCGGGCGGTCGCCTCCTCCAGCGTCAGCGGCCGGGACAGGGGTTCCTGGCCGGCGAACAGCGCGGCGTGCGAATCCGCGGCGAGCATCTCACGCTCCTGCGGCGAGAGGGGTATCGGCGTGATCGCGCAGCCCGCCAGCAGCGCCGCGGCCAGCGCGATCACTCCGGTTCGGCGCCGTACGGCGAGGTTCGCCTGCTGTCCGGCCACGCGGCCGGTGTTCGCTGATCGCTTCATCGGAGTGCCGGAGTATCCATCGCAAGGCCTCATGTCTGCAAACGCGCGATCGCGCCGCACGAATCCCGTCATGCGCGCGCGTCCCGCTAGCGTGCGGGCCGCGCCGGCGTCGATCCGGCTTTCGCGATGCGCTCGAGCAGCGGATCGTGCGCGCCCTTCGCCGCCTTCAGCTGCTCGGTGAACGTGGTCGCGCCCTGCTTCAGCGACTTGCCGTCCGTTCCGACCCGTGCCTTCTTCCCGTCCCCGCGCTCCGCCTGCTGGCGCTCGGCCTCGGCGGCTTCGCGCCGTGCCTTTTCGGCCTCCTCCTTGTCGACATCGAGGCCGAGCACGGCGTCGCGCACCATCGCGTCGCCGCTGTCGGTGAGCTGCGCGTCGCCGATCACCAGCGTGATCACCGCGCGCGCGATCCTGCCATCCTCGTCGCGCGCCACGATCTCGATCTCCAGCATCCCGCTCGTGCCGGCAGGAGGCACGCCGCTGAACACGCCTTTCACGCCATCGAAGCTCAGCCACGCCGGCAGCGGCGCGCCGTTCGCCATCCGTGCGTCCAGGATGACGATCGCCGCAGGATCGGTATGCGCGAACGCGTCCGAAGGCACCTGCACGAAGCCCTCGCGGCCCAGCTGCAGTTGCAGGCCTTCCGCGGCCGAGAACGCGAACAGCCGGTGTCCACCCTTGTCGAGCAGGCCGCCGTCCAGCGCCTGGAGTACGCGCGGGTCGCTTGGCGAAACGCGGATCAGCGGGAAGCCGCTGCCTGCCGGCGTCCTGCCTTCGACGAACGCGCCGAAGCCCTGCCCGGTACCCGTGCCCTGGTCGCGCGAATCTCCTTCGCCGGGCGAGGGTGCGCCCCCCTGCCCTTCGCCCGGGGCACCGGCCGCGGTCGCGGGCAGCGAGTTCAGGAAGCCTGCCACACCCGTGCCTGCTCCAGAGGTACCGGAGGTACCGGGCGTACCGGACGGCCCGGACGTCCCGGGTGCGCCACTGCCGGCACCGCTGCCCGCGCCAAGATGCGACGGCGGCGTGCTTGCGTCGACGCCGCTGCCGGTCGTCGTGTACGCCGGGTCATACGGCGAAGCGGGATCGCTCAGACTCGTTCCACCACCGCCCCCGACGCCGCCGCTGCTGCCCGCGGTGGGCTCTTCGGGCGCAAACGGCGTCGTCGTGCTCGCAGTGATCGTCACCTCGCCGCTCGCCGCGTCCGAGATCGTATTGCCGGCCGCATCCTTCGCGCTCGCAACAACCTCGTAGCTGGCGCCCGCCTGCAGCGACTGGCCCGCGATGGCGAGGTTCAGCGACCATGTATTGCCGGTGACCGTGAGCGCGGCATCGGTGCCCAGCGTGTAGGTCGCCCCGTTCACCGTCACGGTGAATACCGCGGTGCCGGCAGCGTCGTAGCTTCCGGTCAGCGTCGGTTGCGTGCTCGCGGTGCTGAGCGTGTTCACCGTCGGCTGGCCCGGCGGCGTGACGTCGACCGTGTAACTCACCGAGCCGGTGGCGGTGCCCGTGTTGCCCGCCGCGTCGGTGGTGCTCACCGAAGCCTGGATGATGGAATCGGCGTCGTCGCGCAGCTGCGCGCCGGGCACCGCGATGCTGAATGTGCCGCCGGCCTGCACCGTACCGGTGTAGGTGGCGCCGTTGACCGTGAGCGTCACCGTGTCCCCGACCTTGCCATCGCCTCCCACTGTCCCGGTGATCGCCACCGTCCCGCCCGACTCCGCGATGTTGATGATGTCGTCCGCCGTGATGCTCGGGGTCAGCGTCAGCGTAGGCGCCGGGGGCACCGTGTCGATCACCAGCTCCGCAGCGGTCGCATCCGTAGAGGCGTTGCCGGCCCCGTCCGTGGTGGTCACGGCAACGTTGTAGGTGCCGTCCGCGAGCGCGTTCCCCGGCGGGATGGTCAGCGTCCAGTTGCCCCCGGAGACGGTCAGGTCGGTGCCGACCGTATACGTGACGCCGTTGACCACAACCGAGCTCAGCGTATGGCCCGTGGCGTTGTCCCAGGTCCCGGAGATCGTCGGCGTCGTATCATTGGTCAGCACGCTGCCGACGGTCGGCGCGGCAGGCGGCGTAAGGTCGACCGTGACGCTGTAGGTCGCACTCAGCGCGCTGGTATTTCCCGCGCCGTCGGTTGCCCTTGCCGTGTAGCTGCTGGTCGAGCCATCGGCCAGCGGGCCGGTCGTGTACGTCCAGTTGCCGGAACCGTCGGCGGTCACCGTGCCTACCGACGTACCGTTGTTGTAGATCGTCACGGTGCTGTTCGCCTCCGCCGTGCCGGCGAGGACGAGGACGGTATCGTTGGTTACGCCCCCATCGCCTACCGTGCCGGTGATCGGGCCGACATTGTCCGTGATGCTCGTGATCGTCGGCGCCGGCGCCGTCACGTCCACCGTGTAGCTCTCGGTGTCCGAC
>CAZTDU010000001.1:13712-312498 GCA_964612335.1 uncultured Enterobacteriaceae bacterium
CCGTGATGCTCGAGGTCAGCGTGATCGTCGGCGCCGGCGCCGTCACGTCCACCGTGTAGCTCTCGGTGTCCGACGCGCTCGCCGTGTTCCCCGCCGCATCACTCGTGCTCACCGACGCCTGGATCGTGAAGTCCGCATCCGCCACCAGCTTCGACCCAGGCACGTCGATCGAGAACGTTTTCCCCGCCGCCACCAGCCCCGTATAGCTCGTGCCATCCACCACCAGCGTCACGGTGTCGCCCACCTGCGCGTCCCCGCCCACCGTCCCGGTGATCGCCACCGTCCCGCCCGACTCCGCGAGGTTGATCACATCGTCGGCCGTGATGCTCGAGGTCAGCGTGATCGTCGGCGCCGGCGCCGTCACGTCCACCGTCACGGAGAACGCCGGAGAAGCAGGGCCCGTCTGCCCTTCGAGGTCGGTGATCTCGGCGACGACATCGAACGTTCCTTCGCCTTGCGCCGCTATCGTTCCCGCAGAAATCGAAACAGACGCGCTGCCGCCCGCGACATCGCCCGCAGTGACGGTGTAGTTCACCGTCTGGCTGCCCCAGTGCACCGTCACCGTATCGCCCGCCCGTACGTCCCCGGGCAGCGCGACCACCACCGGGGTTCCGTTCGACGCCTCCGCCGCATTGATGCCGCCGCCGGCGTTCTCGGCGATCGCGGAGATCGCAGGGGTGTCCGGCACGTCGGTGATGCTGATGGTGCCGGATTGACTGGCCGTCAGAACGCCGCCGGAACCGCTGTTCCCGCCATCATTCAGGGTCACCGTCAGCGCGCGCGTCGGCGCCGCGCCGTTCGCCGTCGGATTGTCGGAGCTGCTGGAGTAGCGCAGCTGACCGACCAGGGCTTCCACCGCCTGCGCGCTCGCATTCGCGTTGAGCGATACCACCAGGTCCGCGCCGCTGCCGCCGGAGAACGTCCCGATCGTCACACCGCCATACGTGACATTGGCTCCCGAGACGCCGATCTGCCCGGCTGCCGCCCCCTGGTGGTTGATCGCCAGCGTGTCGCCGGCCTGATACGCCGCGAACGCAACCGTCAACGATCCACCATTGAAGTTTGCCGCATCGACATCGCTCACCACCGCGCCACTGACGATGGCGACAGGCGCACCGTTCTCGGTGAAGCTGACGCCACCGGCCGTTCCTGCGAACACGGGCGCATCGTTCACTGCGGCCACGCTTACCTCTACCGCCCGCACCGCACTTGCCTCGGTTCCGTCGCTTGCCACGATGTTCACGGTCCGGGCCGACGTCGTCGGCGTATCGCTCGTATTGCTGTACTGGATGCCCTGCAGGATGGTCTGGTAAGTGGCCGTCGACGCAGAGCCCGTGATCGAGAGCACGCCCGTGGACGCCGTGTAGGTGACGGTCAGGCCGCTTGCAGCAGCCGCTGCTGCCGCGTTCAGCGACAACGACTCCGCCCCGTTGCCGTCGGGGCGCGCCGCAAGCGTCGCGGTCAACGACACGAGATTCGCGGTATCGACGTCGGTCAACGTGCCCGAGGGCGCGATCAGGACCGGCGTCTGCTCCGAGAACGCGGCGGAGCCGTCGTTGCCGGCGACGCCGCCATTGAGATCGAGGTCCGGCGCATCGTTCACCGGCGCGACGACCACGTTGATGGTCAGCGAGCGGGTTTCCTGATCGCCGTTCGCCGATTCCGTGGAGGTCGCGGTTGCCGACAGCGCGAAGCTGCCGTTCGCGTTGTCCCCCGCATGGAACGTGAGCGTCGAGAGGTTCCACGAGGTGACCGTCGCGACGGTATTGCCCGCCGTGGCGGTGAAGGTGTTCGTGCCATCGGAAAGCGTCGCGCCGACCGGCAGGTTGCCGATCGTGACGCTGAGGGATTCCGATCCATCCTGGTCCGCGCCCAGCGCGGCAACTAGGCTCGGCAGCGGCGTTGCGACGTCCTCGGTACCATTGACAGTGGCGGAAGTACCGGCCGCGTAGTAGCCGCCATCGCCATCGGGACCAAGCACGAGAGCATCGTGGGAGCCGCCCGCGGCATCGAGCGCGGCGAGCGTCGAATAGACATGGAAGTTGGACGAGTTGATGGCCAGCGCTGCGCCGCCGTCCACGCTCAGCGTCGGCTGGAAGTTGCCTGCGCCGTCGCCGTTGTAGGCATACATCTCCAGCGTGTAGTAGCCGGACACCGCGGCCGTATAGGGCGTCGCCGTAAAGGAACCCCAGGTGTTGTAGCCGGAACTGAACACGGCGGTTCCGCCGATCTCGATCTGCAGCGTGTCGTCGCGCACGCCGCCGATCGTGTAGCTCTTCCCCGCTTCCAGGTAGATCAGGCCGGTGATCCGGTAGGCCTGGTCTTCGGCCACCGACGGGAAGTCCAGTGTCGTGCTCACCGACGTCTCGGTCGGCGTCGCGGCGGCGAGGGCCGGCTGCAGGTTCAGGGGATTGCCCGCGACGGTCGTATTGATCGTGGGCACCGAATCGAACCGGTCCACGGTCAGACCATTGCCAGCCGGCGGGGGAAACGCGAGCGCCGGCACATCCGCCTCAGGGGCGATGTCGATGGTCATCGTCACGTCGGCACTGTTCGACGAGCCGTCCGTCGCACGATAGGTGAACTGCGCGTAGTCGTTGCGCTGGTCGCCTACGCCGGGGGTTCCGAACGCGTCCGCGCCGGACTGGTTGGCGCCGGGGACGAAGCGCAGATTGCCGGCGTCGACGCCGGCCTTGGAGAACGTGTCATTGACCGCGACCGCTGTCCAGGCGCTGCCGTTCCATTTCTCGAGCGCGCCCGCGCCCGGAAGCGACCTTATCTGCACCGAGAGCGCGGAATCGGTCGTATCCACATCGCTAATGGAGAAATCCGCCCACGCGAGAACCCGCGCCGTGTCCTCGGTGCCGCTGATCGACTGACTGGCGGTGGTCGGCGTGTCGTCGACGGCGGTGACGTTGACGACGCCGATCGCGGTGTTGCTCGCGGCATTGGTATTGTCGTAGACCGTGACGGCGAAGCTGCGCGAGGTGCTGGTGCCGCCCGCGGTCGGATCGTCCGAGGTCGAATCGAAGCGCGCGCCCGCGAGCATGCTCTGGTAGACCGCGAGCGTTTCCGTGCCGGTCAGGGTCAGCGTCGCGGTGCTGCCGCTTACGGAAACCGTGTAGGACACCCCGCCCGCTCCGGATACCGACCCCGCAGTGGTACCGCTTCCGTTGGCGAGCACGATGGTCGTGCCGTCTATCGCGATGCGATCGCCGCTCACGTAGTTGCTGACGGTGATCACCGCCTTGCTGATGCTCGCCCCGCCATCCGCGTCGGTGATCACCGTGTCGGCATCCGCGAACGCGCGTGCCGTGCCCTGCTCGGTGTACGCCGTGCCGCTGGTCCAGCCCGTGGGCTCGGCCGTGATGGTGACGTTGTCGACGTACAGGTACTCGTTGCTGTCGAAGTTCGCGGTCAGCCGGAACCGGATGACCGTGTTGGCGGATTCGTATCCTGCAAGGCTGAGCGTCTGCGTGCCGCTGACATCGTTCTGGTAGCTCTGCAGCTGCGAGAACGTCGCGCCACCATCGGTGGATACCTCCACCACGTAGGTGTCGCTGTTGTCCAGGTTGCCGCTGCTGCCCAGGGTGAACGACAAGGAGGCATTGATGTGCCCCGAGAGGTCGACCGCGCGGCTGATGTACGCGCGCGACTCCGGCGTTCCGCCGGTGCCGGAGCTGTCAGTCAGCCGGATCGCATCGTTGCCGCCGCCGCCGAAACCGACGACGCGCACGTCCCCGGCACCTGCGTCCTGCGTCGCATCGCTCTCCACCCAGCTACCGGACCAGTTGATCCCGCTGCCTGTCGATCCGCCGTAGCCCTGCGATTCGAGGTTGTCGCTCGCGGTCTGGTTGGCGCTGCTGTCGTCCAGGTCCAGCCGCGGCGGCGTGCTGGTGATCGAAATCGCGACGCTGTCCGAATCCGTGGTCGTACCGTCGTTGGTGGCGATGGTCAGCGTCGCCGATCCGGCAGACCCAGGGGCGTTGTACGCGAGGCCGTTGAGCGCCGCGTTGATGCTGGCCGCGGAGCCGCTGAACGTCATGGTGGAATCGGTCGTGCCGTCGCCGGCCGTGAAGCTGAGGCCGGCGGTGCCCGACAAGGACAGCGTCCCGCTCGTCACGCTCAGGGTCACCGTCAGGCTGCCGCTGTCGATATCGGCGACGCTGATGGCGTTTCCCTGCCCGCTCGAGAACGTGAGTGACGTACCGAACTGGACGGCCTGGCCGCCCGGGACCGTGTTCGCCGGGGCATCGTCGACGCCGGTCACGACGACCGTCGCGATCGCGGTGTTGCTGGCCGATCCCTCCGAGTCTGTGACCACGACGTTCAGGTTCCGCACGGTATTCGTGCCCGTCGCGGTCGGATTGTCCGAAGTGGAACTGAACCGGACGCTCCGCAGAACAGCCTGGTAGTTCGCGAGGGTATCGGTGCCCGAGAGGGTCAGCACGCCGGCGCCGTCGTAGGACGCCGTGATCGCCGTCCCGGTGGTGACCGCGGCAAGCAGGTCGCCTGCGACGTAGTTGCCGATCGTCACGGTCGCCCCGGACATGCTTGTGCTGTCCGCATCCGTTATCGCCGCGTCGCTGTCTGCGATGGTCGATGCCGCCCCGCCTTCGGTGTAGTTGCTCGTGAATCCGGTTGGCTGCGCGGTGACGGTGACGTTGTCGACGAGGAAGTCCTCGTTGCCCTGGGTGTACCCCGAGGCGACCCGGAATCGGATGACGGTGTTCGAGGACGCGTGCTCGCTCAGGTCGTAGGTGCGCGTTCCGCTCGACGTCCCCGACACGTTGGTGAACGTCTCCAGCGTCGTGAAGTTGGTGCCGTCGCTCGAGACCTCGACGACGATCGCGTCGGAGTCATCCACGCCGGACGTGGTTCGGTAGTCGAACGAGAGCTGGGGGGCTGCGTACCCGCTGAGGTCGATGGATCGCGAGATGCTGTTTCCCGAGCCGTCATCGGCGGAGATGTTCAGCTCGTCGTTGGCGCCGCCGTTGTCGGTGATGAATATGTTCCCGCCGGTCGCGCCGCCGCCGTCCGCGTCGGTTTCGGTCCAGTTCGAGGACCAGGGAATGCTCCCGCCGCTCGGATTGTCGTAGGCGCGGCTCTCGAAGCCCTCGCTGGCGGACTGCGTCGCGGTGCTCGGGTCGAGATCGACCAGCGGGCGCGCGGGGCCCGTGAACGTAATGTCGTGCAGGCCGATCCACTGGTTGGCGATGGGCGTCGTGTTCTGGTACCGGACGGTGATGCTGGTGATGCCGCTGGCATTGAACACCACGTTGGCAGTTCCCGCGCTCGACGTATCCGAGGCGCTGGCGTTGCCCGTGATGACGTTCCCCGACGCGCTCCACGTCGGGCTGCCGCTGGCCGCAGTGATGGAAGTCGGATCGATGCTGCCGGAACTCGTCGTGCCGGTGATGGTGAGCCGGTCGGTAAACGCGCCCTGGTCGATGTCGAAGATGGAGAACGAGACGTTGCTCACCTCGGCGCTGAACGTGATCGTCAGGTCGATGAACTCGCCGCTGGTCTGGAACGCATTCGCGGTGATCTTGAGGGATTCCTCTCCCGTGCCGCCGGTGAGGTCGGTATTGTCGTTCACCTCCACAAGGCGGTTCGTGTTGCCGGTGATGTCGATGCTTACATCGACTCCGGAAACGTTGTATGTGCCGCTGGTTGCATTGGAAGTCCAGTCCACCGTGTCCCAGTCGAGCGTCGCGAGGACATGCCTGAACTTCTCCTGCGCGCGTTCGCCGAACGCGACGTCCGTCTCGATCCGGCCGAAGGCCAGCTCGAGGTCCCAGTCGGCGCCGAGTTCTGCATGCCCGGTCAGGTCGTCGGACACCGCGACGTCAGCGCCGGTGAGGTAGGCAAGGCGCATCGCCGCGTCGCTGCCGGTTTCCCCCTGGCCGAAGTCGCACCCGTAGACCAGGATGTCCGCGTCCTCCGAGAGGTGCTTTCCGATGTCGACGAGCTGCTCGGCGTACTCGGAGCGCATGCTCGCCGAGTCGAGCACGGCGGTACCGAGCTGCAGCTGCCCCGCGCTTCCGTGCGACACGATGTGGATCGCATCCACCGTACCGCCCATCGACGCCAGGGCCTCGGCGATCTGGCGCACGCCGTCGCGCTGCGAATCCAGCAGAACGACTTCCTTGTTCGGTCCGAGTCCGTCCACCAGCGCCTGGTAACCGTCGACCGACGAGTCGACGAACACGACTTCCTTGCGCGGCTCGACGGTCTGCGGTGCGACGGCCTCGATGTCGCGCTCCTGGCCTGCCGCCCGCTCTGCCGGCGCTGCCGGCGATGCCGCCAGCGCCATGAGCTCCTGCGCATCGGGGCCGCGCTGCGCTTCGGCTTCGGGAGCGGGTTCCGCGGTCAGCGCCTCGGTTGCCTGGCTGCCGATTTCCACGCCCAGCGCGCCATCGAACAGCATGCGCGGCTCGAGGGCCATCATGCGCGTCCTGCGACGGCGCGCCGACGGTGCCTCGGCTTTCCCGGTATCTGCTTTCGCTTTCGTGGTCATGACGTACCTGCCCCCAGATGCTTCTTCAAATACCGCTCTCGCGAATCAGCAGCGAGAGGGCGCGATAGACAAAGTTCTCCGCGATCAGGCGCAGGTCGGTCTGCACGCGCACGCGGCCGCGAACAACCTGATCGACGTGCAGCGGCCCCAGCGGACGGATCCTGACGCGAAAGAAGGGCTCCTGCGCCTGCGGCAGCCCGGCGGCTCCGTTCGCGTGCACGGCAATGTCCCCGCCGTGCACCGACGCCATCAGCAGACGGCCCACCTCCCTGATCGGTGCAGCCTCTATCGTCTCGACGACGCCCTCGATGACGGCGAGCTCGGCACGCGAGGGATAGAAGAACACCTTCTGCCCGGGCTCGATGGCGGAGACCTGGCGCTCGGCAACATTGGCGATGATGAGCGGCTCGGACTCCGAAACCACGCGCAGCAGCAGCTGCCGCGAGTTCACCCACTGCCCCTCGGCGAGTCCCGTGGCGACGTCGCGCACGACGCCGGCGTAGTCCGCGCGCACCAGCTGGCGGGCCGCGTCCTCGTCCACCGCCTGCTTGGCCGCCAGCGCCTCGGCGAGCTGCTCCTCCAGCACCGCCCGGCGCTCCTGCTGGCGCACGCTTGCCGGCATGCGCTCGAGCTCCGCGCGCGCCGAGGCGATCGACACTTCTGCCTTTCGCGCTCGCACCGCGAGGTCTTGCATCTGCACCCGCAGCAGCACGGTGCCCGGCTCGACGAGCTGGCCATCCCGAACCTCGACGTTCGTCACGCGGCCGGAAAACGGGGCATAGACGGCGTGCTCGAAGTTTCCCCGCACGTAGGCAGGCGCCGTGACTTCCCGCGCCACCGGCACCAGCCAGACCGCGATCAGCGCGAGCACGAGCGCCGCGGCGGCCGGCTTCCACGCCAGGCGGACCAGCGCGCGCCGCTCCCAGACGTAGATCGCCTCGCGGGCGACCGGCATGATGACGAAGTACACGATCTCGACGGCGAACAGCAGGATGCCGAGGAGCTTGAAGAACAGGTGATATACCAGCAGCGCGATGCCGATGAAGATGATGAAGCGATACAACCATGTGACCAGGGCAAACACGATCAGCCATCGCCGGCCGCGGTCGCTCAGCGTAGGCTCCGGCATCTCCTCGGGCAGCCGGAAGAACGTGGTGCGCAACCACCACTTCGCGCACGCGGCGCTGCGATCGTGCAGGTTCGGAAAGTCGAGCGCGTCGGACAGCACGAAGTAGCCGTCGAAACGCATGAACGGGCTGGCGTTGATCGCGAGCGTCATCACCCAGGTCGTGGTGGCGAACACGAACAGCACGCTCTTCACCGCGCCTTCGGGCGCGAGCGCCCACAGCAGGGTGGAGACAACCGCCAGCGCCAGCTCGGTCGCCATTCCCGCGGACGCGATGACCAGCTGCTTGCCGCGATCCGCGAGCTTCCAGGTTTCCCCGGTGTCCGTGTACAGGTACGGCCACAGGATGAGGAACGCGACGCCCATCGTTGGCACCCGCACGCCATAGCGCTTGGCCGCGTACGCATGGCCGAGTTCGTGCAGGACCTTGGCGAGGGTCGCGGCGATGGCGTAGTAGAGCATCCCCTGCGGCGTGAACATGCGCGCCGACTGCTCGGCGAAGCTCGCCCAATCCCTCGACAGCAGATACAGGTCCAGCCCGAGTATCAACGCGATGGCGAGCAGGAAGCCGCGGGTGAAGAAGATGTCCGTCAGTCCAGCCGTGCGCGTCAGGAACCCGTCCGGGCGAAACAGCGGCACTCTGAAGAACAGGTACTTGTGCATCGCCTGCGTCATCCAGCCCTGCCGCGACAGGCGCCATCTGCGCTCGAGGCTCTGCCTGGCAATCGCCGAATCGGGCATCAGGAGCTGGTTCAGCGCCAGAAACTCGACCAGTTCCTGTACTTCACCCGCCGAGGGATCCAGCCGCGTCTCCCGCGCCACCGCCGCCGCCAGCGAGCCCGGATCCGTGTGATCGCGCCAGCGCGCCAGCAGCTCGAACTCGAGCCACCCCACTTCGAAGAACGCGTTGCGCACTGGATCGAGGATCCGCCAGCTGGGCGAGCCGTCCAGATGGCGCGGCCCCTCGACCAGACGCAGGTCCTCGCGCAAGCGCGGCAGTCGCGGCGGCTCACCTGCGATGGCGGGTGATGTACTGGCAATGGCAGCCATGGCGTCTACTTGTCAGACCGTCCAGTTATTTGCACGTTCGATGGTCCGCACATTGTCGTTCAATGCGGCCGCGACGGAGCTAAGAAGTTGCAAGGAAACAGTGGGCTGCGCCCGGATTTTGCAAGAAAGCGTAAGGCTCGGAAATGCCGCCGCGCGTTGCGGCGCCAGTCCGCGCGCAGATCCCGCCTCAGCGGCGTCCGAATCGGCACACCGGCAGGTTGCGGCCTGCGGAATCCGGACAAGGCATGGTGACCGCAATGCCGGTTGGCGCGCCCGAGACGATTCGAACGTCCGACCCCTGCCTTCGGAGGGCAGTACTCTATCCAGCTGAGCTACGGGCGCCTTTCCTTGCGAGCCCGAAAGGATAGCCCGTTTCTCGCCAACAAGCCAACTTTGACGCTAAAATCATGGCCTTGTCGGCACTATCTTTCCCGAGGACGCAGCATGAGTGAGCACGAAGAGACTTCTTTCATCAAGACGCCGCAGCAACTGGTGGTGGTCATCCTGCTGGCGTTCATCGTGCCCATCTTCGGCATCGTGCTGATCGTCAAGTACGTCGTCGAGAAACCCAAGGCGGACCCGGGCGCTCTGGCGCCACAGGCCGTGGCGGAGCGCATCCAGCCGGTCGGGCGCTGGGACCCGAGCGCGCCGGCAGCGTCAGCCGCATCAGCGGGGACGGCTGCCCCCGCCGCAGCCGCCGCCGGGCCGGCAGACCCGCAGAAGACCTACCAGACCGTGTGCGCCGCCTGCCATGCGCAATCCGTCGCCGGCTCGCCGAAACTCGGCGACAAGGCCGCCTGGGCGCCGCGCATCGCCACTGGCATGGACTCGCTGGTGAAGTCGGTGCTCGGCGGCAAGGGCGCGATGCCGCCCAAGGGTGGCGCCTCGGCGCTGTCCGAGGCCGACATCCGCGGCATCGTCGAGTACATGGTTTCGCAGAGCAAGTAAGCCGCCTTCTCCCCGGCGCCCGCCGGCTCCCGGCTCTCGAGGAGGGATCGCATGGACCTTCTTTTCATCGTCGATCCGCTCGAGCAGATCAAGGCATACAAGGACACCACCGTCAGCATGATGCGGGCCGCGCAGGCGCGCGGCCACGTGGTGCATGTGTGCGAGCAGTCGTCGCTGCAGTGGCGAGACGGCACGGTAAGCGCGCAAACCGTGCGGATATCGCTCGCCGACAACGACGAGGACTGGTACCGGGCGCACGGACACGACATGCGCGCGCTGAAGCGCTTCGGCGCCGTGCTGATGCGCAAGGATCCGCCGTTCGACCTCGAATATGTCACCAGCACCTGGCTGCTGTCGGCAGCCGAGCGCGAAGGCGCGAGGGTCATCAATTCGCCGACCGCGGTACGGGACCACAACGAGAAGTTCGCCATCGCGGAGTTTCCCCGCTTCACCGCGACGAGCATGGTGGCGCGCGACATGGCGTTGCTGCAGTCCTTCATCGAAGCCGAGGGGGACGTCATCCTGAAACGGCTCGACGGCATGGGCGGCGCCGGCATCTTCCGCGTCCGCGCGGACGACCCGAACCGCAACGTGATCGTGGAAACGCTGAGCGAGTTCGGCGTGCGCATGGTGATGGCGCAGCGCTATATTCCGGAGATACGCGAGGGCGACAAGCGCGTGCTGCTGATAGGCGGCAAGCCGGTGCCGCACTGCCTCGCGCGCATCCCGAAGAAGGGCGAATCCCGGGGCAATCTCGCCGCCGGCGGCACCGGGGTCGCGCGAGCGCTGACGCCGCGCGATCGCGAGATCGCCGAGACGCTCGGCCCGGTGCTCGCCGCGCGCGGGCTGCTGCTCGTGGGCCTCGACGTGATCGGCGACTGGCTCACCGAGGTTAACGTGACCAGCCCGACGTGCTTTCGCGAGATCTCGGACCAGACCGGATTCGATGTCGCCGGCATGTTCATCGAGGCGCTGGAGGCGGACCTCGCGGCAAGGCCTGCGGCATGATCGGCATCCTCATCGTGTCGCATGGCGCGCTCGGCGAGTCGATGATCCATGCCGCCAGCCACGTGCTCGGCAAGCGCCCGCTGCGCGTGCGTCAGGTCGGCGTGACGGTGCACGATGATCCCGAAGCCATGCTGGCGCAGGCGCGCGAGCTGGTAAAGGGGCTCGATGACGGCAGCGGCGTGCTGGTGTTCACCGACATCTACGGTGCCACGCCCGGCAACATCGCGCTCAGGCTGCTCGAGCCGTGCCGGGTCGAGGGCATCTCCGGCCTCAGCCTGCCGATGCTGGTGCGCGCGCTGACCTACCGCGACATGCCGCTCGACCAGGTGGTGGAGAAGGCGCTCTCTGGCGGGCACGAAGGCGTGGTGCACATGACAACCGATCCCTGCAATGCCGTCGATCGAAGCTGAGATCGTCAACGCGCTCGGCCTGCACGCGCGCGCTGCAGCCAAGCTCACGCAGACCGCGGCCCGCTACGCCAGCGAGGTCTGGGTGTCGCGCAAGGGCCGCCGCGTGAACGCCAAGAGCATCATGGGCGTGATGATGCTGGCGGCGGGAAAGGGCTCCACGATTTCCATCGAGGCAGAAGGCGAGGACGCCGCGGCCGCGATCGAGGCGATCCGCGCGCTGATCGCGGCCAGGTTCGGCGAGAGCGAATGAGCCTCGCGCTGCACGGCGCCCCCGTGTCCGCCGGGATCGGCATTGGCTACGCGCACCTGGTGAGCAGCGCGCGGCTCGAGGTCGCACACTACGACATCGCGGAAGGCCAGGTGGCGGAGGAGGTCGCCAGGTTCGACGCCGCCGTGGCGCGCGTCATGCAGGACCTCGATGCGCTGGAGAAACACGTCACCGAGGACGCACCGGCGGAACTGGGCGCATTCCTCAGGATCCACCGCATGATCCTCGAGGACTCCTCGCTGTCGCAGGCGCCGCGGGAACTGATCCGCGAGCGGCGCTGCAACGCGGAGTGGGCGCTGGTGCAGCAGATGGAGCACCTGGTCCAGCAGTTCGAGCAGATGGAGGACGCGTACCTGCGCGAGCGGCGCGCCGACATCGAGCAGGCGGTCGAGCGGGTGCTGAAGGCGTTGATGGGCAGCAAGCCTGGGCCTGCGCCCAGGGCGTCGGACGAGCGCGCCTACGTCGTCGTCGCGCACGACCTGTCGCCCGCCGACATGATCCTGTTCAAGCAGCATGCGTTCGGCGGCTTCGTCACCGACGCCGGCGGCGTGACCTCCCACACCGCGATCCTCGCGCGCAGCCTGAACATCCCCGCGGTGGTCGGGCTGCACCATGCACGCAGCCTGATCCGCGAGAACGAACTCGTGATCGTCGATGGCCTGCAGGGCGTACTGGTCGTCGACCCGGACCCGGCTGTACTCGCCGAGTACAAGCTGCGCCAGTCGCAGCACGCGCTCGAGCGCCAGAAGCTGAAGCGCCTGCGCTCCACCCCGGCAGCGACGCTGGACGGGACGCCTGTCGAACTATTCGCCAATATCGAGCTGCCGCAGGACATCGACGCCGCGCTGGACAGCGGCGCGCAGGGCGTGGGGCTGTTTCGCACCGAGTTCCTGTTCCTCAACCGCGCCGCACCGCCGGACGAGGACGAGCAGTACGAGGCCTACCGCCAGGTGGCCGAGGCGATGCAGGGCAAGCCGGTGGTCATCCGCACGCTGGACGTGGGCGCGGACAAGGCGCTCGCGGGCACACAGCACGCCATGCCCAACCCCGCGCTCGGCCTGCGCGCGATCCGGTTCTCGCTTGCCGAGCCGCAGATGTTCCTGGTGCAACTGCGCGCGATCCTGCGCGCATCGCGGCATGGCCGCATCAGGATCCTGCTGCCGATGCTCGCTCATGCGCACGAGATCGAACAGGCGCTTGCGCTGCTGCGCCAGGCCCGGCGGCAGCTCGACGAGCGCGGCATCCCCCATGATCCTGCGATCGCGGTAGGCGGCATGATCGAGGTGCCCGCCGCGGCGCTCGCACTGCCGCTGTTCATGCGCAAGCTCGATTTCCTCTCCATCGGCACCAACGACCTGATCCAGTACACGCTGGCGGTGGACCGCGCCGATGATCAGGTTGCGCACCTTTACGACCCGCTGCATCCCGCGGTGCTGCGCCTTGTCGCGCAGACGATCCAGACCGCGAGCAGGGGCGGCACGCCGGTCGCGGTCTGCGGCGAGATGGCGGGCAACCTCGAGTTCACGCGGCTGCTGCTCGGACTGGGCCTGCGCTCGTTCTCGATGCACCCCGCGCAGCTTCCGGCAATCAAGGAACGGGTGCTGCGCACCAGCCTGCCGGACGTGCGCGGGCCGGCGCAGCGCACGCTGCGTCAGAGCGACCCGGCGAAGACGCGCGAGCTCCTCGCCCGACTCAATGCGTGAGGAGGACACCGTGAGCGGGCCGCTGGATGGCGTTCGCGTGATCGACCTCACCACCGTGGTGATGGGGCCGTATGCGACGCAGATCCTCGCCGACTTCGGCGCCGACGTCGTGAAGGTGGAGCCGCTGGAAGGCGACGTGCTGCGCCACAATGCGCCGATGCGCTCCCCCGCCATGGGGCACGGCTTCCTGAACGCCAATCGCAACAAGCGCAGCGTCGCGCTGGACCTGAAGAATCCCGCCGCGCACGCCGCGTTCCTGGCGCTGGCGAGATCCGCCGACGTGCTGGTCTACAACGTCCGCCCGCAGGCGATGGCACGCCTGAAGCTTGCGTACGAGGACGTCCGCGCGGTGAACGAGCGCATCCTGTATGTCGGCGGGTTCGGCTACAGCCAGCGCGGGCCGTACGCGGCGAAGGCGGCGTACGATGATCTCGTGCAGGGCGCGGCGGGCCTGCCGTGGCTGTACCAGGCGGCCGGGGGCGAAGCGCCGCGCTACACGCCGGTGATCATCGCGGACCGCACGGTCGGCCTGCACATCGCCAATGCGGTATGCGCCGGGCTGTATCGCCGCAGCGTGACCGGAAAGGGCCAGCGGATAGACGTGCCGATGTTCGAAAGCCTGCTGCAGTCGGTGCTCGGCGAGCACATGGGCGGCAGCACGTTCGTACCGCAGCATGGCGAGCCCGGCTACGCGCGCCTGTTGTCGAAGGACCGCCGGCCCTACGAGACGAAGGACGGCTACGTCTGCGCGCTCATCTACAACGACAAGCAGTGGCGCGCGTTCTTCGCGCTGATCGGCCGGCCCGAGCTGGCGAACGATGCGCGCTTCGCCAACCAGGAAGCGCGCAGCCGCCACTACGACGTCGCCTACCGCCTGGTGGCGCAGGAGATGAGACAGCGCACCACCGCCGAATGGCTGGCCGGGCTCGAGGAAGCCGACATCCCGGTGCAGCGCATGAACAGCCTGGAGGACATCCTCGCCGATCCCCATCTCGCCGCGATCGGGTACTTCCACGAACTCGAGCACCCGAGCGAAGGCCGCATCCGCTCGATGGCGGTTCCCTCCGAGTGGTCGGAGTCGCCGCCGCGGTATCGCCGCCACGCGCCGCGCCTCGGCGAGCACACGCGCGAAGTCCTCGCCGAAGCGGGATACGAGGCGGCACAGATCGACGCCCTCATCGCCACCGGCGCCGCCGCATGATCGTCGAAGCGCGCACCGCGAGCTTCACCGCGCCGCTCAGGCTCAAGAGCGGCGCGGTGCTGCCGCAGTACGACATCACCTACGAAACCTATGGCGAGCTGAACGCCGCGCGCTCCAATGCCGTGCTGGTATGCCACGCGCTGAACGCCTCGCACCACGTCGCGGGACGCTACGCGCATGACCCGGACAACGTCGGCTGGTGGGACAACCTGGTCGGTCCCGGCAAGCCGCTGGACACCAATCGCTTCTTCGTCATCGGCTCGAACTACCTCGGATCCTGCTTTGGCTCCACCGGTCCGGCGTCGATCAATCGGGCCACCGGCAAGCCCTGGGGCGCCAGTTTCCCGGTCGTAACGGTGGAGGACTGGGTCGCCTCCCAGGCGGCGCTTGCGGACCGGCTCGGCATCGAGCGCTTCGCCGCGGTCATCGGCGGCAGCCTTGGCGCCATGCAGGCACTGCAATGGACACTTTCGTACCCGGAGCGCGTGGCGCACGCGGTGGTGATCGCGGCGACGCCCAAGCTCTCGGCGCAGAACATCGCCTTCAACGAGGTCGCGCGCGCCGCGATCATGACCGACCCGGACTTCCACGGCGGCGACTACTACTCCCGTGGCGTGGTGCCCAGGCGCGGCCTGCGCATCGCCCGCATGATCGGCCATATCACCTACCTTTCCGACGAGGCGATGATGGAGAAGTTCGGCCGCCTGCTGCGCGGCCGCACCGAGCTCGGCTTCGGCTTCGACGTCGACTTCGAGGTCGAGTCCTACCTGCGTTACCAGGGCGACAAGTTCTCGACCTACTTCGACGCCAACTCCTACCTCAGGATCACCAAGGCGCTGGACTATTTCGATCCGGCGGCGGCTTTCGGCGGCGACCTTTCGGCGGCGCTGGAGCGCGCGCGGGCCGCCTTCCTCGTCGCCTCCTTCACGTCGGACTGGCGCTTCTCTCCGGCGCGGTCGCGCGAGATCGTCAAGGCGCTGCTCGACACGCGCAAGATCGTCTCCTACCTCGAGATCGACGCGCCGCAGGGCCACGACGCGTTCCTGCTTGACGACGCGCGCTATCACGGCGCGCTGCGCGCCTACTTCGGGAACATCGAGCTGTGACCGAGGCGGACACCATCGTTCGCTGGGTGGCGCCCGGGGCGCGGGTGCTGGACCTGGGCTGCGGCGACGGGCGCCTCCTGCGGCGGCTGTGGGACGAGAAGCAGGCGCCCGGCTACGGCATCGAGATAGAGGACGCCCACGTGCTCGAGTGCGTGCGCAACGACGTCAACGTGCTGCAGATGGACCTCGAGGACGGCCTCGCGGCGTTTGCGGACCGCTCCTTCGACTGCGTGATCCTTTCCGAAACGCTGCAGGCGATCCACCGCCAGGAGGCCCTGCTGCAGGAGATGCTGCGCGTCGGGCGCGAGGCGATCGTCTCCTTTCCGAACTTCGGCTACTGGCGGGCGCGCGCGCAGATCGCGCTCGGCGGCCGCATGCCCGTGTCCAGGGAACTGCCCTACCAGTGGTACGACACGCCAAACGTCCACCATTGCACGCTGCAGGATTTCGAGATGCTCTGCGCAAAGCTCGGCGTCGACGTCCGCGAGCGCGTCGTGCTGACGCGCGGCAACCCGGTCACGCTGCTGCCGAACCTGCTCGGCAGCCTCGCCGTCTACCGCTGCGCCAGGGGCTGATCCAGCGCGTCGATCCTCTCGCGCATCCACCACAGCAATGCCAGCCCGGGCAGCGCGATGACGAAGGTGGCGAGAAAGAAGTCCGCCCAGCCGAGCGCAGCGACCATGTACCCGGCGCTGGGCCCGACGTAGACGCGACCGACCGCTGACAGGGCCGACAGCAGCGCGTACTGCGTGGCCGAGAACCTGCGGTCGCACAGCGCCATCAGCAGCGCGACGTAGGCGATCGTTCCCATGCCGCCGCAGATGTTCTCCAGACCCACTACCGTGACCATCAGCGCATGGTTCTTGCCGACGACGGCGAGCAGCATGAAGCCCAGGTTCGTCACCGCCTGCAGGATGCCGAACGCGAGCAGCGCACGGTACAGCCGCATGCGCACCATCATCACGCCGCCGGCGAGGCCTCCGGCGATCGTGGCGAGCAGGCCGAAGCCCTTGTTGAAGGCGCCCACCTCCGTCAGCGAAAAGCCGGGGCCGCGCAGCAGGAACGTGGTGGTGAAACTGCCGGCGAATGCGTCGCCGAGCTTGTAGAGAACCACGAGGGCCAGCATCAGCACCGCAGCGTCGCGCGAGAAGAACTCGCGGAACGGCTGTACCACCGCGGCGTCCAGAGACCGCGGCGCGCCGCCGTCGACCTCGGGCTCGACGACAAACCAGGTGGCAACCATGCCCACCGCCATCAGCGCTGCCATCAGCCAGTAGGCGCCACGCCAGCCCAGCCACAGGTCGGCGAGGATCAGCACACCAGCGCCGGATGCAAGCATCGCGATGCGGTAGCCGAGCACGGACACCGCCGCGCCGGCGCCCCGCTCGTCGCGATCGAGCCAGTCGGTACGCAGCGCATCGAACACCACGTCCTGGGACGCCGACAGGAACGCCACCAGCAGCGCGACCGCGCCGAGCAGCCATGTCGATTCGGTCGGCTTGATCGTTCCCATGAAGGCGATGGCCGCTGCGAGCGCGACCTGCGTGACCAGCAGCCAGCCCCGCCTGCGGCCGAGGAAGGGCAGTGCGTACCGGTCCATGAACGGCGCCCAGAGGAACTTGTACGTGTACGGCTGTCCAACCAGTGCAAACCAGCCGATGGCGACGATGCTCACCTGTTCGGCGGCAAGCCATGCCTGCAGGGTCCCTGCCGTGAGCGCAAGCGGCAAGCCGGACGAGAATCCGAGAAACAGCAGGACGAGGATTTTCCTGCTGCGGAACACCTGCGCGTAGGCTGCGGCCGTCATCCGAGTCGGCGCAGTGTAAACGGGTAAACGGTTGCTTTGCACTGCAAAAATCGGTACGCTTTCCGTCCTTTCCGCACTTCAGATTCCTCACGATGAGCACCGAAAACATGAGCACCGACGCCGCAAAGGAAAAGTTCGTTTCCGACATCAGGGTCCTGGTGGCCGACACCGAGGAGCTGCTGCGCGCCACCGCGTCGCAGGCCGGCGAGAAGGCCGCGGTCGCGCGTGAGCGGATCCAGGCGACGCTCGCCACCACCAAGGCAAGACTGGTCGAAGCCGAGCACGCGCTGCTGGACAAGACGAAGCTGGCGGCGAGGGCCACCGACGACTACGTTCACGACAACCCCTGGCAGGCGGTCGGCGTGGCCGCAGGCATCGGCTTCCTGCTCGGCCTGCTGATCGGCCGGCGCTAAGACGCGCGGCCGGGCCCTGCGCGCATGATCGGCCCGGTCAAGGAATTCGCTCGCACGCTGATTGGATTCGCCGAGACGCGCGCGCGCCTCGCCGCGAGCGAGCTGGAAGAGCAGACGCTGCGCTTCCTCGAGATCGCGCTGTGGGCGGTGCTGTCGATCTTCTTCTTCGGCGTCGCCATCGTGTTCCTCGCGATGCTCGTCGTGCTGCTGGCATGGGATGCCAACCGTCTGCTTGCCGCAGGCCTGCTCGCCGCCCTCTTCCTTGGCGTCGGTACTGTCGGCGCCGTCATCGCCGCGCGACTGCTGAAGCAGCGCCCGAAGATGTTCGCGGCAACGCTTGAAGAACTGGCGAAGGATCGCGACCGCGCCGCGCGAGGTGCGGAGCCGGGCGCCTGATGCGCGCAAGGCTCATGGCCCTCCAGGCAAGCCGTGCCCGCCTGGTCGCACGCGCTGCTGCCGAGCGTGAGTACGTCGGCACGGTCCTCGACAGGGTGGATGCGGCAAGCGGCTGGATGGACTCGGCCGCGAAACTGGCAGCAGAAGCCGGGCGGTATCCGCTGCTGCTTGCCGCCGGCGCCGCTTTCCTGGTGGCGCTGTGGCCGCGGCGCACGATTTCGTGGGCGCTCAGGGGCTGGTCCCTGTACGTGCTGTACCGGCGGGGCGCGGCGCTGTGGCAGCGCATTTCACCGCGCCTTCCCCGCGCACTTCCCTGAATGCCGCGCCTCCACGCTCCGGCTCCCATAAGGCGCGCATTTGAGCTGGCCGAGCGCGAGAAGCGGCACCTGTTGTCCGAGATGATGCAGGTCAAGGGCCTGATGCCGCTGCTGATGAAGCCGCGCAACAGGATGCACTGGACCAGCGAGGACAAGGCCGAACTGCGCCAGCACCTGACTCGCCTGTCGAAGCTGTCGCCCTACCTCGTGGTCGTCGTCATGCCCGGCGGGTTCGCCATGCTTCCGGTGCTCGCGTGGTGGCTGGACCGGCGCCGCAACCGCGGCGTGCGCGTCGCCTGAGCGCCGCTCAGAACTCCCAGTCGTAGTCGATCGTAAGCGGCGCGTGGTCGCTGAAGCGGCTGCGCGTGTGGATTGCCGCCCTGTGCGCACTCGCCGCTATCCGCGGCGTCGCGATCTGGTAGTCGATGCGCCAACCCACGTTCTTTGCCCAGGCCTGGCCGCGATTGGACCACCAGGTGTACTGGTCCGGCTTCCGGTTCAGGCGGCGGAAGACATCGACCAGGCCGACGTCATCGAAGACGCGGCTGAGCCAGGCGCGCTCCTCGGGCAGGAAGCCGGAATTCTTCTGGTTCGATTTCCAGTTCCGCAGGTCGATTTCCTTGTGCGCGATGTTCCAGTCACCGCACAGGATGACGTCGCGCCCCGACCCGGCGAGCGCGCGCAGGTGGGGGAGAAACTCCTCGAGGAAGCGGAACTTCGCCGCGAGCCGGACCTCACTGCTCGCCCCCGACGGCAGGTATACCGACACCACCGACAGCGTGCCGAAGCGCGCCTCCAGGTAGCGCCCCTCGGCATCGAACTCACTGCTGCCGAATCCCCGGATGAGCGCGTCCGGTTCCCGGCGCGAATACAGCGCGACGCCGCTGTAGCCCTTCTTCTCGGCCGGCAGGAAGCTCCCGGTGTAGCGCCCGGGCGCGAGCATGGCGGGCTCGAGGTCGGACTCGTGCGCCTTGATCTCCTGCATGCAGACCACGTCGGCCTTGTGCGAAGCGAGCCACCGGAACACGCCCTTGCGCGATGCCGAGCGGATGCCATTGACGTTTAGGCTGACGACCCGCAAACCGGAGTCAGGCCGAAGGGAAGCTCGAAACGCCGCCGTGGGCGGCCGACCATTCGGCCGGGGAATGCAGGAACTTCTCGATCTCGTCGACCTGCGCCGCGGCAAGGTAGTTGCCCTGCTTCACCACGCGCAGCACGTCCCACCAGGTGGCGAGGTGATGCAGGCGCACGTTCAGGTCGGCGAGGGTCTTCTTCGATTCCGGGAAGATGTCGTAGTAGAAATTCACGTACACGTGCTCGACCACCGCGCCGGCATCGCGCAGGGCCTTGCAGAAATTGATCTTCGAGCGGCCGTCGGTCGTCAGGTCCTCGACCAGCAGCGTGCGTGCCCCTTCGCGGATATCGCCCTCGATCTGCGCATTGCGGCCGAACCCCTTGGGCTTCTTCCTCACGTACTGCATCGGCAGGCCAAGGCGGTCGGCGATCCACGCCGCGTACGGGATGCCGGCGGTTTCGCCGCCCGCCACCATGTCGAACTGCTCGAACCCGGCATCGCGCAGGATGGTGCCCGCGGCGAACTCCATCAACTGATCGCGGATGCGCGGATAGGAGATGAGCTTGCGGCAGTCGATGTAGACCGGGCTCGCCCAGCCGGAGGTGAATATGAACGGCTTGTCCGAGGAAAACAGCACCGCCTGCACCTCGAGGAGCATCCTGGCGGTCATGTCTGCGACTAGCGATCGGTCGGCAAAGTTCATGGCGTTTTCTATCGGCGCGTGCGCGGCGGATTCTAGCAGTTCGGGCACCTGCGGCAGCGCGCGATGTCAGAAACGTTAGAATACGGGCAGGTTTCGTGAACCGGGGGGTTTCATGCGCTTCTGGGTCTTGGCATCGGCATTGCTCGCGTTTCCGTTCGCCGCGGACGCGCAGTCCTATCGCTGCACCGGCAAGGATGGCAAGAAGTATTACGGTGCGACCATCCCGAACCAGTGCATCGGCCAGCTCGTCGAGCAGTTGAATCCGCAGGGACTGGTGATCCGCCGCATCGAGCCGCCACTCACCCCGGAGCAGCGCGCCAAGCGCGAGGCAGAGGAGAAAGCTGCGGCGGAGAAGGCGGCGCAGGACAAGGAGGACGCGCGGCGCAACCGGGCACTGCTTGCCACCTACCAGTCCGAAAAGGACATCGAGCTGGCGCGCCAGCGCGCGCTGGACGACAACGCCAAGGCGATCAAGCAGATCGAAAGCCAGATTGCACAGATCAGGAAGCGCCAGGAAGGCTACAAGAAGGAGATGGAGTTCTACAAGGGCAAGAACAAGCCGCCGGCGAAGTTCGAGATGGACGTGAAATCCGCCGAGAAGGACCTCGCGGTCCAGGAGAAGCTGCTTGCCTCGCGCCAGGAGGAAGTGAAGAGCATCAATGCCAGGTTCGACGACGACAAGCGCCGCTTCCTGGAACTCACCAAGGGAAAGTAGCTAGCCGCCGAGCTTGCGGCGCAGGAATTCGGTCACCTGCGCGGGATTGGCCTTTCCCTTCGTCGCCTTCATCACCTGTCCGACGAGGGAGTTGAAGGCCTTTTCCCTGCCGGCGCGGAAGTCTTCGACCTGCTTTGCGTTCGCGGCGAGTACGGCGTCGACCAGCTTCTCGATCTCCCCCGCGTCCGATATCTGTCGCAGGCCGCGCTTCGCGACAATGTCGTCCGCGGCGCCCTCGCCCGCCCACATGGCGTCGAAGACTTCCTTCGCCATCTTTCCCGACAGCGTGCCGTCGGCGATGCGCCTCAGCAGGCCTGCCAGCGCCCCGGCGCTTACCGGGCTGGCACCGATCTCCAGTTCATGGCGGTTCAGCGCGGCGGCAAGTTCCCCCACCTGCCAGTTGGCGCACATCCGGGGCTCCACCCCGGATGCGCCCACCAGTGCCTCGAAGTACGCCGCCGCCTCGCGCGACGCCGCCAGCCCGGCGGCATCCTGCGGCGACACGCCATAGTCACGCACGAAGCGCTCGCGCATTGCCTCCGGCAGTTCCGGCAACGCCCGCCGCGCGCGATCCAGGTCCTCTTCCGCCACTACCAGCGGCAGCAGGTCCGGGTCGGGAAAGTAGCGGTAGTCGTGCGCGTCCTCCTTGGAGCGCATTGCCCGCGTTTCGTCGCGGCCCGGATCGTAAAGCCGGGTTTCCTGCTCGACGACGCCGCCGGACTCGATCAGCTCGATCTGGCGGCGCGCCTCGTAATCGATCGCATGCTCCATGAAGCGGAACGAATTCAGGTTCTTGATCTCGCAGCGCGTGCCGAGTGGCTCCCCTGGCTGGCGCACCGATACGTTCGCGTCGCAGCGGAACGAGCCCTCCTGCATGTTGCCGTCGCTGATACCGATCCAGCGCACCAGCGAGTGCAGCACCCGTGCATAGGCCACCGCCTCTTTCGCGCCGCGCATGTCGGGTTCAGTGACGATCTCGAGCAACGGCGTGCCCGCGCGGTTCAGGTCGATGCCGGTGGCATCGGCGAACTCCTCGTGCAGCGACTTTCCCGCGTCCTCCTCGAGATGGGCGCGCAGGATGCGCACCACTTTCGCGCCGACCCCGAGCGTGCCGTGCCGGACGATCGGCAGCTCGTACTGGCTGATCTGGTAGCCCTTCGGGAGGTCCGGGTAGAAGTAGTTCTTGCGTGCGAACACCGATCGCGGGCTGACCTCGGCGCCGATGGCGAGGCCAAACCGCACTGCGAACTCGACTGCCTGCCGATTCAGCACCGGCAGCACGCCGGGAAGCGCGATGTCTATCGCCGAGGCCTGGGCATTGGGCGGCGCGCCGAAAGCCGTCGCTGACCCGGAGAAGATCTTGCTCCTGGTCGCAAGTTGCACGTGCGTCTCGACACCGACGACGACCTCCCAGCCCACGACGCTCACCTGCGCTGCGGATGCAGGAGCATGCACTCCCCGCGCCTGTCGACGAGCATCGGCTCGAGGTACGCCTGCGAACCGCAGAACTCGGCGCAGTCCTCGGCGCTGATTCGCACGTAGTCGCCGAGGTCGCGCAGCGTCACCGTGCACTTGCCCGCGCTGAAGCGCAGGCCGCCCGCCTGGCTCGACTGCGCAACCGGGCCGCGCGCACCCACGGCGCACACGTGGCCGCTCGGCGCGAGCTTCGAGCGCCACTCGAAGCTGCGCGCACGCAGCCGGCCCGCCTCCACCGCATACGCGAGCGCGGACCTGTAGCGTCCGTCACTCACCTCGCAGCGCACCGACGCGGTATAGCCGTCCATCGGCGGAAACTCTTCCGAGAACTCGAACCGCTCACGCTCCTGGCCGCCGGGCGCCAGGCGCACGCCGCTGAACCTGCCATCTCGCCAGGTGCCCTGCAGCGTGCCGCTGGGCGGGCGGCCGAAGAGGATCGGCGTCATGCCCTCGCGCAGCGTGGTGACGCCTAGCTGCGGGCTGCGCTCCCCTTCCAGGTAGCGGCGCATCAGCGACGGAATCAGCAAGTACTCGCCATTCACCCGCCAGTCGCCGCCCGCACGCTGGGTCGAGGACAGCACCAGCACCGCCGTGCTGCGGCCCATGCGACCGAGCATCTCGCGGGTCTCGGTTACCTCCTGTGACTGCGCGCCGGCGGCGCAGGCGAATGCAAGAGCGGCAATCAGGATCCTCACAGCGGTGCCTCCGTGGGCACGCGCAGGTGCCAGTCTGTGGCCTGCTGATAGGCATGCGCGATGCCGAGCAGCCTCGCCTCGGAAAAATGCCGGCCGATGAGCTGCAGCCCGGAGGGCAGCCCCGCAGCGTCGAAGCCGCAGGGGATCGACAACGCCGGCAGCCCGGCTAGCGGCGCAGGAACGGTGAACACGTCGTTAAGGTACATCTTCACGGGGTCGGCGGCGTTCGCTCCGATCGGAAACGCCGTGGTGGGCGCCGTTGGCCCCATGACGACGTCGCAGCGCTCGAAGGCCTGCGCGAAGTCGCCCGCGATCAGCCGCCTCACCTTCTGTGCCTGCAGGTAGTAGGCGTCGTAGTAGCCGTGCGAGAGCACGTACGTGCCGATGAGGATCCGGCGCTTCACTTCGGCGCCGAAGCCCTCGGCCCGGGTGCGGCAGTACATCTCCTCGAGGTCGGCGTACCCGGCGGCGCGGTGGCCGTAGCGCACGCCGTCGTAGCGGGAAAGGTTGGACGAGGCCTCGGCAGGCGCGATCACGTAGTACACGGCGATGCCCAGATCGGTGTTCGGCAACGTGATGTCCACGGTCGCGGCGCCGCGCGACCGGTACCAGGCCACCGCTGCTTCGACGCACGCGCGCACGCCGGGCTCGACGCCGTCGCCGAAGTACTCGCGCGGCAGGCCTATCCTCAGCCCCTCGAGGCCGGAGCCGAGTTCACGCGTGTAGTCCTCGTTCGGACGTTCCAGGCTGGTCGAGTCGCGCGCGTCGAATCCCGCCATCGCGTTCATCAGCAGCGCGAGGTCCTCCGCGCTCTTGCCCAGCGGCCCGCCCTGGTCGAGCGACGAGGCAAACGCGACCATGCCGTAGCGCGACACGACGCCGTACGTCGGCTTGAGGCCCGAGACGCCACACATCGCCGCAGGCTGGCGTATCGACCCCCCGGTGTCCGTGCCGGTCGCCGCCGGCGCCAGCCGCGCAGCCACCGCGGCAGCCGAGCCGCCAGAGGACCCCCCCGGGACCCGCGCGACGTCCCAGGGATTCGCCACCGGGCCGAAGTGCGAGTTCTCGTTCGACGAGCCCATCGCGAATTCGTCCATGTTGCACTTGCCCAGCCTCACCGCACCAGCAGCGTCGAAGCGCTCGATGACATGCGCGTCATAGGGGCTGACAAAGTTGGCCAGCATCTTCGAGCCGCAGGTGGTGAGCATGCCCCGGGTGCAGAAGATGTCCTTGTGCGCGATCGGGATCCCGGTAAGCGGGCCGGCCTCGCCCGCGGCGCGGCGCTGGTCCGCGGCCCGGGCGCCGGCCAGGCTCGCCTCTTCGTCCACCGTAATGAAGGCGTTCAGCGTGCCGTTCAGCCTGGCGATGCGCGCCAGGTACATCCGGGTCAGCTCCACGCTGGATACCTGCCGCGCGGCAAGCGCCGCCGAAAGACCCTTCAGGGTCGCCCCGACCATCACTCGATGACTTTCGGAACCAGGTAGAGGTCGTGCTCCACCGCCGGCGCGAGCGCCTGGAAGTCGGCGCGGCGGTCCCGCTCGGTGACCTCGTCCGGCCGCAGCCGCTGCCCGCCGGGGACATGCGCCTCCAGCGCATGCGCCATCGGGACCACCCCCGTGGTGTCGACCTTCTGCATCGCGTCGATCAGCTCGAGGACGCGGTTCAGCCCCTCGCGCACGGCCGCGCCCTCGGCCGGCTCGATGCTGATGCGGGCCAGGCGGGCGATATGCCTGATCTGGTCGGGGGAAAGCGACATGGCTGAAGGGCGACGCAACTGCCCCCAGTGGGCTTGCTGCACCCTGTTGAGAGTATTATATGCCCATTGGCAACACGGCTTTAGCTCGCGAAGTTAAGGTCGAACCGGAAAGAAGGATCGCGCCACGCAAATGTTCGGCTTCCTGCGCAGCTATTTCTCCAACGACCTCGCGATCGACCTCGGCACCGCGAACACGCTCATCTACGTGCGCGGCAAGGGCATCGTGCTCGATGAACCTTCGGTCGTCGCGATCCGGCAGGAAGGCGGACCCAATGCGAAGAAGACCATCGCCGCGGTCGGCAAGGAAGCGAAGATGATGCTTGGCAAGACGCCCGGCAACATCGTTGCGATACGTCCGATGAAGGACGGCGTGATTGCCGACTTCATCATCACCGAGCAGATGATCAAGCAGTTCATCAAGCGCGTTCACGACAACAAGCTGTTCTCGCCCAGCCCGCGCATCATCATCTGCGTGCCCTGCGGCTCGACGCAGGTCGAGAAGCGCGCGATCCGCGACGCCGCACTCGGCGCCGGCGCCGGGCAGGTCTACCTGATCGAGGAACCGATGGCGGCCGCAATCGGCGCCGACCTGCCGGTAGCGGAGGCAACCGGCTCGATGGTCGTCGACATTGGCGGCGGCACCACCGAAGTCGGCGTCATCTCGCTCGGCGGCATGGTGTACTCGGGTTCGGTGCGCGTCGGCGGCGACAAGTTCGACGAGTCGATCATCAATTACATCCGCCGCAACTACGGCATGCTGATCGGGGACCCGACCGCGGAGATGGTAAAGAAGACCATCGGTTCGGCGTTCCCCGGCTCGGAGGTGCGCGAGATGGAAGTCAAGGGCCGCAATCTCGCCGAAGGCATTCCGCGCAGCTTCACGATCAGCTCCAACGAGATCCTCGAGGCGCTGACCGAACCTCTGAACCAGATCGTCAGCGCGGTCAAGAACGCGCTGGAGCAGACGCCACCGGAACTGGGCGCCGACATCGCGGAAAAGGGCATGGTCCTCACCGGCGGCGGCGCCCTGCTGCGCGACCTCGACCGGCTGCTGATGGAGGAAACGGGCCTGCCGGTAATCGTCGCCGAGGATCCGCTGACCTGCGTCGTGCGCGGATCGGGCAAGGCCCTCGAAAAGATGGAGCTGTTCGGCCCGATCTTCACCAATGACTGACTGAGGGGGGCATGGAACACAGCCCCCCTCCATTCTTCCACCGCGGTCCGGCACCGCTCGTACGCCTCGCCTTCTTCGCTTCGCTTTCGCTGGCGCTGCTCGTTCTCGATGCGCGCTTTCGCTATGCCGAGTCGATCAGGACCGCGCTCGCGGCAGCAGCCTGGCCGCTGCAGGTCGCTGCGACCGCGCCGGTTCGCTTCGCCGAGCGCGTCGCCGGGCACTTCACCAGCCAGGCACAGTTGCGCGAGGAGAACGCCGAGCTGCGCGCGAGACTGCTCGCGCTCACGCACGAGGCCCAGCGGCTTGCCGCCGCCGCGGCCGATGCCGAGCGCCTGCGGCTGCTCACCGGCGCGGCGGAGCGCATCGAGTTCCACACCACCCCGGCGCAGATCCTGTATTCGGGGCGCGACCCGTACTCCAGGAAGGTGATCGTGGACAAGGGACGCCAGCACGGTGTCGTGGCCGGCCAGCCCGTGGTGGACGAAGCGGGCGTGCTTGGCCAGGTGACACGCGCGCACCCGCTCGTCTCGGAGGTCACGCTGCTCACCGACAAGGGCCAGGCGATCCCGGTGCAGGTGGAAAGGAACGGCCTTCGCGCCATTGCCTTCGGCGCCGGCGTATCCGGCCAGCTGGAGCTGCGCTACGTGGCCTCGAACACCGAGATCCAGCATGGCGACCGTCTGGTCACCTCCGGCATCGATGGCACCTACCCGCCCGGCCTGCCGGTTGCGACGGTGATCGGCATCGAACGCGATTCCTCGCAGACGTTCGCGCGCATCGTGTGCCAGCCCGCGGCGGGCATCGAGAAGCATCGTTTCGTGCTCGTCCTCGCCGGCGGCGAGGCCTATCCGGCGCCGCCCGCCGAAGGCAGCGCCGCGGCGCCTGGCAGGCGCCAGGCGAAAACCCGCAGGGCGCGCGGCAGGGGCGCCGATGGATAGTGCAGCTGCGCCCCAGCGCATCCTGCTGCCCGTGCGCATGAGCACGATCGCGCTTTCCTTCGCTGCGGCGCTGGTGCTCAATTTCCTGCCCTGGACAAGCATCATGCTGGTGCCGGACTTCGTCGCCGTGGTGCTGGTGTTCTGGTGCGTGCGGCAGCCGCGCACGATCGGGCTGGGCGTCGGCTGGACGCTGGGACTGATCGCCGACGCGGGCAACGGCGTGTTGCTGGGCCAGCACGCGCTGGCCTATTCGCTGCTCGCGTTCGGCGCCATCTCGCTGTCGCGACGCATCCTCTGGTTCGGCCTCTCGCAGCAGGCGCTGCACGTGGCAGTGCTGCTGGTGGCGGCCGAGGCGGTCGAGCTCGTCGTGCGCATGGCGGCCGGCGCCGAGTTTCCCGGCTGGCCCATCTTCGTCGGGCCGCTCGCGGGTGCGCTGCTGTGGCCGGTGGCGACGCTCGTGCTGCTCGCGCCGCAACGGCGGGCGCTGGAGCCCGATCCGGCCCGGCCGATCTAGCACATGCGCCTCGCGGAGCTGAAGAACCACCAGCGCGAGCTGTACAACTTCCAGGTACGCGTCGCCGCTGCGGCGATCGCGGTGCTTGCCGCGTTCGCGATCCTCCTCGGGAGATTCGCCTACCTTCAGGTGGTGCAGCACGACGCCTATACCGCGAAGGCCGAGGACAACCGCATATCGGTGGTGCCGATCGCGCCGAGCCGCGGACTCATCCTGGACCGCAATGGGGTCGTGCTTGCGCGCAACTACTCGGCGTACACGCTGGAGATATTTCCCGACCGGGTGCGCGACCTCGAGGCCACCCTGATCGCGCTGTCCGAGGTCGTCGAGATCCAGCCCAGGGACCGCGCGCGCTACAAGAAGCTGCTCGCCGAGACCAGAACCGCCGAGAGTCTGCCGATCCGCACGCGGCTCTCCGATGAGGAGGTAGCGCGGTTCGCGGCCAACCGCTACCGGTTCGAGGGCGTGGACATCAAGGCGCGGCTGTTCCGGCAGTATCCGCAGGGCGCGGTTGCTTCCCACGTCATCGGCTACATCGGCCGCATCAACGAGCGCGACCAGCAGCGGCTCGAGGAGCTCGGCGTCGCGGCAAACTATCGCGGCACCGATTTCATCGGCAGGTCGGGCGTCGAATCAAGCTACCAGCAGGAGTTGCACGGCATCACCGGGCTCGAGCAGGTGGAGATAGATGCCGCCGGCCGCGGCATCAGGACGCTGTCGCGGACGCCGGCGCAAGCCGGAAACAACATCACCCTGACCCTGGACGTCAGGCTGCAGCAGGTCGTCGAACGCGCCTTCGACGGCAGGCGCGGCGCGCTGGTTGCGCTGGAGCCGTCCACCGGCGGCGTGCTCGCGTTCGTGTCCAGCCCCGGCTTCGACCCGAACCTGTTCGTCGACGGCATTGACGCGCAGAGCTGGTCCGCGCTGAGCGGCTCTCCCGACAGGCCGCTCAACAACCGCGCCATCGCGGGGCTGTACCCGCCCGGGTCCACCTTCAAGCCTTTCATGGCGCTCGCCGCGCTCGAACTCGGCAAGCGCACGCCGCACAGCGCGATCCATGACACCGGCTACTTCGACTTCGGCGAGCGCCGCTTCCGCGATTCCAAGCCCGGCGGGCACGGCTACGTCGACCTGCACAAGTCGATCGTGGTGTCCTCGGACGTGTACTACTACCAGCTCGCCAACGACATGGGCATCGAGGCGATCGCGGGCTTCATGAGCCGCTTCGGCTTCGGCTCCTACACCGGAATCGACCTGGAGGGTGAGTCAAAGGGCGTGCTGCCCTCGCCGGCGTGGAAGCGCGAGCGATTCAAGCGCCCGGAACAGCAGAAGTGGTATGCGGGCGAGACCATTTCGATCGGCATCGGCCAGGGCTACAACACCTACACGCCGCTGCAGCTGGCGCAGGCAACGGCGGCGCTCGCCGCGAACGGCGCGCTGTACCGGCCGCGTCTGGTCGCCCACGTCGACGACCCCCGCACCGGCGAGCGCAGGCACTTCGAGCCGCAGCTGGTGCGGCAGATCCCGCTGCGGCAGGAGAACATCGAGTTCGTCAAGAACGCCATGGCCGGCGTAAACCGCGAAGGCACCGGCGCGCGCGCGTTCGCCGATGCGCAGTACAGCAGCGGCGGCAAGACCGGCACCGCGCAGGTGATCGGCATCAAGCAGAACGAGAAGTACGACGAGAAGAAGGTCGCCGAACGGCACCGGGACCATTCGCTGTTCATTGCCTTCGCGCCACTGAAGAGCCCGAAGATTGCCGTCGCGGTGCTGGTCGAGAACGGCGGGTTCGGCTCGCGCGCCGCCGCGCCGCTGGCGCGCATCGCGCTCGACTATTACCTGCTCGGCAAGCTGCCAGCGGGGGACGCGGACGCCGGCAGGGAGAGCCAATGATGCAGGCGATCGCGCTGCGCAGGCTGGGTGCGAGGGCGGTCGAGGGCATCGACGGCGCGCTGCTCACGATCGCGCTGTTGCTCACCGCCCTCGGGCTGGCGGCGCTGTATTCGGCGACGTACGACACGCCCGGACGCGTCGCGAGCCAGCTTGCGAACCTCGCGGTCGCGCTTGCCGGCATGTGGATCGTCGCGCGCATTCCGCCGCCGACGATGATGCGATTCGCGGTGCCGGCCTACGTCGCGGGCCTGGTGCTGCTGGTCGCGGTGGCGATGTTCGGCGACGTCGTCAACGGCGCGCGGCGCTGGCTGAATGTCGGCATTGGCCGCTTCCAGCCATCCGAGATCATGAAGTTCGCCGTGCCGCTGATGCTTGCGTGGTACTTCCACAAGAACGAGGCCTCGCTGCGCCTGCGAGACTTCGTCGTCGCCGCCGCGCTGCTAGCGGTGCCGGTGCTGCTGATCGCGCGCCAGCCCGACCTTGGCACCGCGGTACTGGTAGGGGCCGCGGGGTTCTACGTCATCTACTTTGCAGGCATCGGCTGGAAGATCCTCGCCGGCCTGGGCATCGCAGGAGTCGCCGCGATGCCGGTGCTGTGGGGCCTGCTGCACGACTATCAGCGGCGCCGGATCCTCACGCTGCTTGACCCGACGCAGGACCCGCTGGGTGCGGGCTACCACATCATCCAGTCGACGATCGCCGTGGGCTCGGGCGGCGTGTGGGGCAAGGGCTGGCTGAAGGGCACGCAGACGCACCTGGAGTTCATCCCGGAGCGGCACACCGATTTCATCCTTGCCGTCTACTCGGAGGAGTTCGGTCTGATCGGCAACTGCGTGCTTCTCGTGCTCTACGCGGCGCTGATCGCACGCGGCCTGATGATCGCCGCCAACGCGGCCACCTTCTTTTCCCGGCTGCTGGCGGGGTCGGTGACGCTGATCTTTTTCACCTATGCCTTCGTCAACATGGGGATGGTGACCGGCATCCTTCCCGTGGTGGGTGTGCCGCTGCCTTTCCTGTCGTACGGCGGCACGGCGCTGGCGACCCTGTTCGCCGGGATCGGGTTGCTGATGAGCGTCCACCGCCACCGAAAGCTGGTGCAGACCTAGGGACACTCTGATTTACTCCCGCGCGGCTGCGACGGGCGATAGGGCCGCAGGGCGCGAAGCAAGGAGCGCCGCTTGGTCATTCCAAGCAAGCGACGCGCGACAAAGCCATGCGGCCCTATCGCCGGTCCCGGCGGGTTGCGACAGGGCCTTCAGGAAGCCGCGAAGGGAAGGCTGGCCACGGCACCCCTGAGGTAGGAAACCGGGATCAGCAGTATCTGCAGCAGGACGATCAGCACCAGCGGCGACAGGTCGACGTTCGCGAGCGTGGGCACGATGCGCCGCAGCGGCCGCAGGAACGGCCGCGTCAGGGCGTCGAACATCGGGCCGACGGGCGAATAGGGGTTCACCCACGACAGCACCGCCTGCACGATCAGCGCGAACATCAGGATGTACACGCTGTAGCGCAGCAGGTCTACGAGCGCGACGCCGGCGATTGCGACGAACGCCTCGGTCGATCCCGGCGTCCTGCCGATCAGGTAGAGCGTGAGGAAGAGCGCCAGCCCCTGCAGCAGCCAGGCCGCCGCCAGCGTCGCCAGGTCCAAGCCGGCAAGCGCCGGGATCAGCCGGCGCGCCGGCATCACGATCCAGTTCGTCGCAGCGATGATGAACGCGCCGATCTGGCTGCGGAACGACACGCGCAGCCACTGGAAATGGAATCGCGCGAGCAGCAGGAACACGAACAGGCCGAACGTGACGTCGACGAGAAGCTGGCCGATCTGGGAAAACACTAGTCCTTGTCCAGCAGGTCGCCGAGTTCCGCTCCTCGCCGGCTGGCGGCCTCGAGCGCACGCGCCAGGCCCTCGCCCAGCTTCTCCGCGGTGATGACCTTGAGCGCCGCTTCCGTGGTGCCGCCCTTCGAGGTCACGCGCTCGCGCAGCACGCCGGGCGGGTCGGCCGAGCCGGCGGCGAGCTTCGCCGCGCCCAGGACCGTATGCAGCGCGAGCTTGCGCGCCGCCTCCGGCGCCAGGCCGAGCGACACCCCGGATTGCGCAAGCTGCTCGATGAACCAGAATACGTACGCCGGTCCGCTGCCGGATACTGCGGTGACCGGGTCCAGCAGCGCCTCGCTTTCCACCCAGACGCACTCGCCCACCGCGCCCAGCACCTGCTCGGCGCGGCCGCGCTCTGCCGCACCCACGCCTTGCGGCGCGTAGAGCCCGGTGATACCGGCGCCGATGAGCGCCGGCGTGTTCGGCATGCAGCGCACCAGCGTGGCGTGCCCGCCCAGCCAGCGCGACAATGTCGCGATCCGCACGCCGGCGGCAATGCTGATCACCAGCCGCCCGGACACGACCGGCGCAAGCACCGACAGCGCAGCCTTCATGTCCTGCGGCTTGACCGCCAGCACCACGGTATCCGCGCCCCGCGTCGCCTCGTCGGGCGCGGCACTGACATGCACCTGGTAGGTGGCGGCGAGTTTCTCGCGCGCCGCGGCGACCGGCTCGATCACGGACATGTCCGCGACGCCGAAGCCGCGCGCGCTAAGCCCGCCGATCAGCGCGTTCGCCATGTTGCCGCCGCCGAGGAATGCGATCTTCATGCCGCGTCCTTTACCCTGTTGCGCGGGCCGAAGATCGCGGTGCCGATGCGCACCATCGTCGCGCCCTCGGCGATCGCCGCTTCCATGTCGTCGGACATGCCCATCGACAGCGTGTCCAGCGCCAGCCCCTCGCTCCCGAGCTGCTCGAATATCCGGCGCACCTGGGCAAAGCGCGCGCGCTGCAGGCCGACATCGGCAGTCGGCTCAGGGATCGCCATCAGGCCGCGCAGCCGCAGTCGCGGCAATGCGGCAATCGCGCGCGCCAGCGCCGGCACCTCGGCAGGCGCGGCGCCGCTCTTCGTCGCCTCGCCGGAGACGTTCACCTGCACCAGCACATCCAGCGGCGGCATCGATGCCGGACGCGCCTCGGCCAGGCGCCGCGCGGTTCTCTCCCTGTCCAGCGTGTGCACCCAGTGGAAATGCTCCGCAACCTGACGCGTCTTGTTGCTTTGCAGGGCGCCGATCAGGTGCCACTCGATGCTTAGCTCCGCCAGGACGGCCATCTTTTCCAGCGCCTCCTGCACGTAGTTCTCGCCGAAGGCCGCTTGCCCAGCGCGAAACGCCTCCTCGATCCGGCCGGCGGGATGGGTCTTGGACACCGCGAGCAGCCGCACCGCGGTCGCAGGCCTCCCGGCCAGGGCGGCGGCCGCGGCGATGCGGGCACGCACAGCTTGCAGATTGTCGCCTATCATTGCCATACTTTTGCCTGGAGGATTCTAATGGATCTCACCGAACTGCTCGCCTTTGTCGTCAAGAACAAGGCGTCCGACCTGCACCTGTCCTCCGGCCTGCCGCCGATGATCCGCGTGCACGGCGACGTGCGCCGCATCAACGTGCCCGCCCTGGAGCACAAGGATGTGCACGGGATGATCTACGACATCATGAACGACGGCCAGCGCAAGTTCTACGAGGAGAACCTCGAATGCGACTTCTCGTTCGCGGTGCCGAACCTGGCGCGCTTCCGCGTCAACGCCTTCGTGCAGCAGCGCGGCGCAGCCGCGGTGATGCGGACGATCCCGTCGAAGATCCTGTCGCTCGAGGACCTGAAGTGCCCGAAGATCTTCAAGGACATCGCCGACTATCCGCGCGGCATCGTGCTCGTGACCGGCCCGACGGGTTCCGGCAAGAGCACCACGCTCGCGGCGATGATCAACCACAAGAACGAGGACGAATACGGCCACATCCTGACGATCGAGGACCCGATCGAGTTCGTGCACGAGTCGAAGAAGTGCCTGATCAACCAGCGCGAGGTGGGACCGCATACGCTGTCCTTCGCGAACGCCCTGCGGTCGGCGCTGCGCGAGGACCCTGACGTCATCCTGGTCGGCGAGATGCGCGACCTGGAGACCATCCGGCTCGCGCTGTCGGGCGCGGAAACCGGCCACCTGGTGTTCGGTACGCTGCACACGTCGTCCGCGGCGAAGACGGTCGACCGCATCGTCGACGTGTTCCCGGCGGCGGAAAAGGAGATGGTGCGCGCGATGCTGTCGGAAAGCCTGCGCGCGGTGATCTCGCAGACGCTGCTGAAGACCAAGGACGGCAACGGGCGCGTCGCCGCGCACGAGATCATGATCGGCACCCCGGCGATCCGCAACCTGATCCGCGAGAACAAGATCGCGCAGATGTACTCGGCGATCCAGACCGGCGCACAGATCGGCATGCAGACGCTGGACCAGAACCTGCAGGACCTGGTGAAGCGCAACATCGTGTCGGTGGCCGAGGCCCGCGGCAAGGCGATGAACAAGGACAACTTCGTAGGCTAGAGTCCGCAGTCCGGGACGGCAACGCAAGGGGAGCAAGCTCATGGAACGCGAACAGGCAACCAAGTTCATCTACGACCTGCTGCGGGCACTGCTCGCAAAGAAGGGTTCCGACCTTTTCATCACCGCCGGATTTCCGCCCGCGATGAAGATCGACAGCAAGATGACCCCGGTCTCCAACCAGGCCCTGACCGCGCAGCACACGGCGATGCTCGCGCGCGCGATCATGAACGACAAGCAGGCGGCGGAGTTCGAGGCGAACAAGGAGTGCAACTTCGCCATCAACCCCGCGGGAATCGGCCGCTTCCGCGTCAACTGCTTCGTGCAGATGGGCTGCGTCGGCGCGGTGCTGCGCGTGATCACGACCGAGATCCCCAAGTTCGAGGACCTGAAGCTGCCGCCGGTGCTGAAGGACGTGATCATGACCAAGCGCGGTCTGGTGCTGTTCGTCGGCGGCACCGGCTCGGGCAAGTCGACTTCGCTCGCGGCGATGCTCGGCTACCGCAACGAGAATTCACACGGCCACATCATCACGATCGAGGATCCGGTGGAGTACGTGCACCCGCACAAGAACTGCATGATCACGCAGCGGGAGGTGGGCGTGGACACCGACAGCTGGGAAAGCGCGCTGAAGAACACGCTGCGCCAGGCACCCGACGTGATCCTGATCGGCGAGATCCGCGAGATGGAAGTCATGGAGCATGCGGTGGCATTCGCCGAGACCGGCCACCTTGCGCTGGGCACGCTGCACGCGAACAACTCCAACCAGGCGATGGACCGGATCATCAACTTCTTCCCGGAGGCGAGGCGCCACCAGCTGCTGATGGACCTGTCGCTTAACCTGAAGGCAGTGGTGTCGCAGCGCCTGATACCGCTGAAGGAAGGCAAGGGCCGCGCCGCGGCGGTCGAAGTGCTCCTCAACTCGCCACTCATCAGCGACCTGATCTTCAAGGGCGAGATCCACGGCATCAAGGAGATCATGAAGAAGAGCCGCGAGCTCGGCATGCAGACCTTCGACCAGGCGCTGTTCGACCTGTACGAAGCCGGCCGCATCAGCTACGAGGACGCGCTGCGCTTTGCCGATTCGACGAACGAAGTGCGCCTCAACATCAAGCTGCACGGCAAGGAATCGAAGGACAAGGACCTCACCAAGGGCATCGAGCACCTCGATATCGTCTGAAGCTGAACTGATGGAAGGCCGCGCGCGCTGCAGGCCTCGCGCGATTGCCTTAGAATAGCGTCC
Organism: uncultured Enterobacteriaceae bacterium; assembly: GCA_964612335.1. Taxonomy (GTDB): domain Bacteria; phylum Pseudomonadota; class Gammaproteobacteria; order Burkholderiales; family SG8-39; genus CAZTDU01. The sequence goes on from CAZTDU010000001.1 coordinate 48,574, forward strand.
GCTGTACCCCGTCCAGCGGCCGGCGCCCGTGTGCCGGACCGTGCAGGTTCCTTTCAATGTATTGCAGGCGGACCGCCCCCGTTGCGGGGCTGATGTCCGGTTGCCCATCACGGAGGCGACGACATGAAACCCAGCCAGTACAACATCCGGTTCCCGGCCACCGAGCCGCACCGGCTTGACCAGGATGAGGCGTTCTTCCACGTCCGCGAGGATGGCGGCGAGACCACGCTGCGCTTCCACGACTATGGCGAGATCTACAAGCGCCCCGGGCTGTACGAGCAGCTGTTCTACCAGCGGCTCAAATGCACGTCGCCGGAGAAGATCTGCGGCATCCTCGAAGAGGTGCTGCGCGACAACCACATCGAGATGAGCGAGCTGCGCGTGCTCGACCTGGGCGCCGGGAACGGCATGGTCGGGGAACTGCTGCAGGCCGCGCGGGTGGTCGGCGTGGACATCTCGCCGGAAGCCTACGAGGCCTGCGAGCGCGACCGGCCGTATGCCTACGATGCCTATTACGTCGCCGACCTGTCGAACCTGGACGACGCCAGGCGCCAGGAGCTGCTCGACTGGCAGCTCGACTGCCTGACCTGCGTCGCGGCGCTCGGTTTCGGCGACATCCCGACCAGGGCCTTTGCCACCGCCTTCAACCTCGTCAAGGCCGGCGGCTGGATCGCCTTCAACATCAAGGAGACCTTCCTGCAGGAAAGCGACACCTCGGGATTCTCCCGGCTGGTCAAGCACCTGCTGGTGACCGACACGCTGGAAGTCCATCACCTCGAGCGCTACCGCCATCGAATTTCCATCGACGGCAAGCCGCTGTACTACTACGCGATCGTCGGCAAGAAGGAGTCGGACATCTCCGCGAAGATCATGCAGGAGACCGGGAACGGATGACGCGGTTGGATCCTGCGACAATCCTGAATTCGTAGAGCCGGCATTCCAGCGCGCCGTTGAACAGCGGCGTGCGACGCGAGGGCTCGAGCCGGATCAGCTTGGGCAGGCGCAGGTCAGCGGTGAGGATGTTGCAGTTCCAGCCCGCAAAGTTCTTCTTCAGCGCGTTGCCCAGCCGCGGGTAGAAAAGCGCCAGCTCCTCCTGCGAGCCGATGCGTTCGCCGTAAGGCGGATTGGCGACCAGCACGCCCGATGCCTCGGGTGCGCGGCGCGTCAGCACGTCGGCGAGTTCGAGCTTCACCCAGCGCTCCACCCCGGCCTCTGCCAGGGTGCGCCGCGCGACCGCCAGCGCGCGCGGATCGCTGTCGCTGCCGTACAGGCGTATCGCGGCGAGCCGCTTCGCCGGCCGCGCCGCCTCGTCCTTGAGCTTCTGCCACAGCTTCGGGTTGTGCGCGGCCAGTTTCTCGAAACCGAACCCGCGGCGCAGCCCGGGCGGGCGTCCGCGCGCGATCGCCGCCGCCTCCACCAGCAGCGTCGCACCGCCGCACATCGGGTCGAGCAGCGCCTGTTCCGGCGTCCAGCCTGCAAGCCCGAGGATGCCCGCGGCCAGGTTCTCGCGCAGCGGCGCCTCCACCGCCGCGGCACGCCAGCCGCGCTTGAACAGCGGCTCGCCGGACGTATCCAGATACAGCGCGCCGCGCTTGTCGTCCAGGAAAGCATGCACGCGCACGTCCGGCTTCGCGCGATTGATGCTGGGGCGCACGCCGGTTTCGTCGCGGAAGCGATCGCATATCGCATCCTTGATCCTCAGCGTGGCGAACTCCAGGCTCTTCAGCGGACTCTTGTGCGCGGTGACGTTGACGCGCAGCGTGCGCTCGGGGCGAAACATGCGCGGCCAGTCCACCGCGCGCGCATTGCCGTAGAGGTCCTGCTCGCCACCATAGGCGAACTCGCTGACCCGCCAGAGAACGCGCGAGGCGATTCGCGACCAGAGATTGGCGCGATAGCAGGCCTCCCAGCCGCCGGAGAACGCCACGCCACCCGGCACTTTCTTCGCGTCCTGCGCGCCCAGCGCCGCAAGCTCCGCCAGCAACTGCGATTCCAGCCCGCGCGGCGCGGTGGCGAAGAAGGCTTCCATTTGCCGCATACTACGCGTGAACATGCAAGCAGACGATGCCCGCGCCTGGTACCGCCTCGGCAACCGGCATGAAGACGAAGGTCGCGATGGGGAGGCGCTTGCATGCTTCGAGCGCGCGGTGTCGGCAGACCCGCGCTACGCCAAGGCGTGGAACAACCTCGGCGCCGCGTGCCAGCGCCTTGGCCACATGGCGCGTGCAGAGGACGCCTATCGCACCGCGTTGCGCCACGACCCCGCGCTGCTTCAGCCCAGCCTGAATCTTGGCCGCCTGCACGAGGCGCGCGGGGAGTTCGCGCTCGCAGCCGCGTGCTACCGCGAGGCGCTGACGCGCCACCCCGGAGATGCGATGCTCGAGCACCTGTACGCGGCGGCCTCCGGCCGCAATACGCAGCGCGCTCCCGCTGGCTACGTGCAGGCGCTGTTCGACGAGCAGGCACCGCGCTTTGACGCCCACCTGGTCGGCGAGCTCGAATACCGCGTGCCGCAGCTACTTGCCGCACTGCTGCGCCCGGCGCTGCCCCGAACCGGCGCCCGCGTGCTCGACCTGGGCTGCGGCACCGGGCTTGTCGGCGCCGCGCTGGCCGGCGCTGGCGCCGAGATCACCGGCGTAGACCTCTCGGCCGGCATGCTGCGCGAAGCGAAGAAGCGCGGCTGCTATGCCCGGCTGCTGCAGCTCGACGCGCACGACGCGCTCGCGCAGTACGGCGAGGCAAGCGCCGATGCGGTAGTCGCCGCCGATGTGTTCATCTACATCGGCGACCTGCGCAGCATATTCGCCGCCGCCGCGCGCGCGCTTTCGCCGCGCGGGGTGTTCGCGTTCTCGGTCGAGTCGCTCCAGGAGGGCGACTATCGATTGCAGCCTACCGGGCGCTACGCGCACTCGCTGCGCTACATCGAGTCGCTTGCGGCTGCCACGGGCCTGCGGCCCGAGCAGACGGTGCCGACGCGGATCCGCCGGCAGGGCAAGGGCTATGCCGGCGGCACGCTCGCGGTCCTCAGCCGGGCTTGAAGACCACCAGGAACACGGTCGCAAACAGCACCAGTACCGGCACCTCGTTGAACCAGCGGTACCAGACGTGGCTGTGCGCGTTGCGCTCGTGGCGAAAGTCCATCATCAGCTTGCCGCACCAGGCGTGATAGCCGACCAGCAGTGCGACGAGGCCGAGCTTGGCGCCAAGCCAGGCGCCGGAATAACCCCAGCCCAGCCACAGCCAGGTGCCGAATACGATGGTCAGCACCGCCCCCGGCGTCATGATCCCCCAGTAGAGCTTGCGCTCCATGACCTTGAAGCGCTCGATGGAGACGCGATCCTCGGCGAGCGCGTGGTAGACGAAGAGCCGCGGCAGGTAGAACAGCCCCGCGAACCAGGTCACCATGAAGCCGATGTGCAGCGCTTTCAGCGTGAGCATGTCGTTGTCAGGTAGAGAACCGCCGGCGCGCGATGACCACCGCAAGCCAGTACGCTGCGACAGCATAGCCCAGCAGCACCAGCACGTGCGCGAGCGCGCCATCGGGTACGCGCCCGGCGACAAACGCGCGCACCAGCTCGACACCGTGATAGAGCGGCAGCGCCTGCGCCACCGCCTGCAGCACCGCCGGCAGCCTTTCGGTGGGGAAGAACACCCCCGAGATCATCATCATCGGCGTCAGCACCAGCGTCATGTAGTAGCTAAAGAAGTCCCAGCCGCGCGCGAGCACCGTCATCACCAGTCCGATTGCCGAAAACGCGAGCCCGACGAGGAATGCCACCGGCAACGCAAGCACGGCAAGGAACGAAGCGGAGAAGCCGAACACTGCGATCACGGCCAGGATCGTCGATCCGGTCAGCCAGGCCTTGCTCGCCGCCCAGACCAGCTCCCCGGTAACCACGTCGTCGATCGTCAGCGGGCTGTACAGGATCGCATCCCAGGTCTTCTGGCCGTGCATGCGCGAGAACGCGGAGAACATCGATTCGAACGAAGCCGTCATCATGGTGGCCGAGCACAGCGACCCGGCGGCGAAGAACGCCACGTACGACATGCCGGCGATCGAGGGCAGCAACGCACCGAGGCCGTAACCGAGGGCGAAGATCATGATCAGCGGGTCCGCGAGGTTGCCGAGTATCGACGCGGCGATCAGCTTGCGCCACACCAGCAGGTTCCTGCGCCAGACCGGAACCCACCGCACCCCAGGCAGCGGAAACGCGTTGCGACGGCGCATGCTCAGTCCCGCAGGTCCCGCCCGGTCAGCTTGAGGAACACGTCCTCCAGGTTTGCAGGTCGGTGCAGGTAGGCGAGCTCGCTCTGCCCGGCGAGGCTCGAGATGACAGGCTCGACGTTCGCCGCATAGCAAAAGGCGGTTTCTCCGACGAGCTCGACGCGCGCTGCCAGTCCCCGGGCCCGTTCGGTCCAGGCCTGCAGGCCCGGACCGTGCACTTCGACCACCTGCGGCTCGATATGCCCGGCGATCAGCGCACGTGGCGTGCCCACGGCGACGACGCGCCCTCGATCCATCACCACGAGCCGGGTGCACAGGCGCTCGGCCTCCTCCATGAAATGCGTCGTCAGCACCAGCGTCTTGCCCTCCGCGCGCAGCTGGCGCAGCCGCTCCCAGATCAGGTGCCGGGCCTGCGGGTCGAGTCCGGTGGTCGGCTCGTCCATGAACACCACCGCAGGGTCGTTCACCAGCGCGCGCGCCAGCGTCAGGCGCCGCTTCATGCCGCCGGAAAGCGTGTGCAGTTTCGCCGCGCCGCGGCCGGCGAGGCCGGCAATCTCCAGCAGCCCGGGCACGCGTGCCTCGATCTGCTCACCCGCGAGCCCGAAGTAGCGGCCGAACACGACCAGGTTCTCGGTGACCGTGAAATCGGGATCGAGGTTGTCGAACTGCGGCACCACGCCCACGCCGTGGCGCGCCGCGGTGGCCGCCTCCGGCACCTCGTGCCCGAGCAGCGTGACGGCGCCGGCGTCCGGTTCGAGCAGGCCGAGGCAGAGCTTCAGCGTCGTCGTCTTGCCGGCCCCATTGGGACCCAGGAGGCCGAAACACTCGCCCGGCGCAACCTCGAAGTCGATGCCGCGCACCACTTCCTCGGCACCAAAGGACTTGTGCAGCCCGCGCACGCGCAGCGCGGCGTTCATCGCAGGTATCGCGTCACCAGATCGCGCAACTGGTTCAGCCTGCGGTGGAAAAAGTGGTCCGCGCCCGGCAGCACGATTACCGGCAGGTCCTGCGGCCGCGCCCATTCGAGCACCGCGGCAAGCGGCACGGTCTCGTCCAGTTCGCCGTGCACCACCAGTGCGCCGGAGGGTGCGTGCGGCAACTCGAATGCGGTGACCGCGACGCCGACCAGCACCAGCCTGGCGGGCTTCACGCGAGCCGCAAGCTGCACCTGCAGCGCCGCGCCGAACGAGAAGCCGGCCAGCGTCACCGGCAGCGCGCCGTGCTGCCGGACCGCGTATGCCAGCACCGCCGCCAGGTCCTCCAGCTCGCCACGACCGCCGTCGTGCACGCCCTCGGTACCGCCGACGCCACGGAAGTTTGGTCGATACGCGATCGCGCCCAGGTCGACACACGCCTTCGCGAGGGTCTGCGCGACCTTGTTGTCCAGCGTGCCGCCGTACAGCGGGTGCGGGTGCGCGACGAGCGCGATTCCCGCCGGCGCGCCGTCCGGGGCGTCGACCGCGCACTCGATGCGCCCGGCAGGGCCGTCGATGTATTCGCGTCGTGTGCTTGCGCGCATGGGGGCGCGATTCTAGCGCGGCCTGCGCGCCGCCAGCGCGATCGCGTAGATGAGCGCAGCGAACGGCCACAGGGCTGACACCAGCCGCGTCAGGCCGTTGAAGTTGAGGAAGTGCCCCTGCTGCCAGACCTTGAGCGTGGCTTCCGTGTACGGATTGGGCGGTGCCAGGTTCACCAGCACCGTCGCGGCCATCACGAGCACCGCGGCGAGCCCCAGCTTCGCGGTGCGTGGCAGGGTCATCGCAGCGTACGCAAGCACGATGCCCGCGAGCAGCCCCTGCGCCGCACCCCGGGTCAGCCAGGCGAATACATCCTCGGCGCGCATGAGGATGGCGAAGGCGGCGGTGCGCACTGCCAGCGCGGCGAGGATCAGCGCCGGCACAGCAAGCCGCGACAGCGCGCCACCCTGGATGATGGACGACAGAAGCAGCGCGATGGCGGCCGCGTTGGCAGCCGCGATCAGCGTCTCGACGGCGACGAAGAATCCCGGCAGGCGCGCGCGCCCGTGCTCGAGTTCCATCAGGTGGCGCAGGTCGCCTGCGCCGAAGAGCAGCGTGGTCGGATCGAGCTGCGTGAACAGCCACAATCCGAGCAGCACCAGCCCGGCGTCGGCCAGCGCACCGTGCCTGAGCAGCGCATGCCGCGCCCGCCTCAGCGGTCCGCTGGCGAGCAGCCACGGCGCCAGGCGCCAGGCAAGCAGCGCGCCGAGCGCGGCACCGGCGGTATTGCAGGCGAGATCCAGGTTCGACGGAATGCGCTCGGGCAGGTAGGTCTGCGCCGCCTCGAGCAGCAGCGCAACCGCCGCCGCCGCGACCGTGGCCACCGCCACCGCGACGGCGCCCTGCAGCCGCGGATAGCTCGCGAGCAGCGCGAGCGCGCCGAGCGGAAAGTAGGCGACGAGGTTCGCCACCAGGTCGAACAACGTGACGTATCGCGGCCAGGCCGCGCCGAGGTACGCGAACGCGTGCAGGCCCTGGTCACGCCAGCCCGCGAACGGGTGCAGCGAGGCGTAGACGACGAGCCCGAGGTAGGCGGCGAAAAGGTAGCGCGCGAGCGGGGAGCCGCGCACCACCTACTTCTGCGGGTGGGGATGTGGCGCCGGCGTCGCGAGCGAGCCCGCGACCATGCCGACGATGCTTACGCCCAGGCCCACCAGTTGCGGCGGCCAGGTGCCCTCGGGCGCAATCGCCTCGGTGAGCAGCCAGGCGCCTATGCCCAGCACCGTCGCGGCGAGCGCGCCCACGTTATTGGCACGCTTCCAGAACAGCCCGGCGACCAGCGGCACGAAGGCCCCCGACAGCGTGACCTTGTACGCGTTCTGCACCATCTCGTACATGGTGCTGGTGGAGTTAAGCGCGAACAGCGTCGCCGCCAGCGTGAAGCTGACCAGCACCAGGCGCAGCGACAGCAGGAACTGGCGGTCGCCCATGTGCGGCACGAAGGGCCGCAGCGCGTTCTCGGTGAACAGCGCGCTCGGCGCCAGCAGCGCGCCGCTCGCGGAAGACAGGATCGCCGACATCAGCGCGCCGAAGAACATCACCTTTGCCCACATCGGGATGCCCTCGCCCAGCACGAGGTGCGGCAGGATCAGCTGGATCTCGCGATCGTCGTCGGAGGCGAACAGCTTCGCCATCTGCGGATCGACGACCAGCGCCGCGTAGGCAATGAAGATCGGCACGAAGGCAAAGAGGAAGTAGACGATGCCGCCGATCAGCGTGCCCTTGACCGCGACCGATTCGTTCTTCGCCGAGGTAACGCGCTGGAACACGTCCTGCTGCGGGATCGAACCCAGCGCGAGCGTCATCCACGCGGCGGCAAACGCCAGCCACTCCCTGGTGCCGCCTTCGGGCCAGAACTGGAACTTGCCCGCGTCGATCGCCGCAGTGATCACCTTGCCGGTGCCGCCCGCCATGTCGGACACCAGCCAGGCAACGGTCCACAGGCCCACCACGATGACCACCGACTGGAACAGGTCCGTGAACGCGACCGACCACATCCCTCCCCAGACGGTGTAGAAGAGCACGATCGCTGCGCCCAGCATGATTCCCTGGTTGATCGTGATGGCGCCATCCGACAGCACCGAGAACACCAGTCCGATCGCGGTGAGCTGCGCCGACGTCCAGCCGAGGTAGGACACCGTGATCGCGAGGCTCGTCAGCACTTCCACCTGCTTGCCATAGCGCTTGCGGTAGAAGTCGCCGATCGTCAGCAGGTCCATGCGGTAGAACGCCTTGGCGAAGAACAGCGCCACGAAGATCAGGCAAAAGCTGGCGCCGAACGGGTCGGCGACAATGCCGCCCAGGCCGTCTCGAGCGAAGGTCGCGGATACCGACAGCACCGTCTCGGCGCCGAACCAGGTGGCGAACACCACCGCGATGCTCATGTACAGCGGCAGGCTGCGGCCGGCAACGACGAAGTCCTTGGAGTTGTGCACCCGGCGCGCGGCCCACAGGCCGATGGCGACGGTGGCAATCACGTACACGGCGACGAACGCGCTCAGCATGAGTTATCCCCTGATTCCAGCGGCGGCATCATAGCCGTCGTTGCCACACCTGCCAACGCTCTCGCCCGCGGAACACCGGCAGGGATTCATCGGCCGGCACCTCGCGCGACTCACCCAGGCGGAAGGCCGGCGCAAGCAGTGCATCCAGCGTCGCCTGGTCGGTGCCGAACGGCGGACCCCGCGTGTTGTCGTCGATGTAGTACAGGCCCGCGAGCACGCCGCCGGGCCGCACCAGCTCGGCCATCCTTGACGCCCACGCCGGCCACGCCCCGCGTGGCAGCGCACACATCAGCGCGCGCTCGTACACCAGGTCCCAGGCGCCCTGCAGCGCGAAGAAATCCGCCTTGCGCACCAGGCCGGCCAGCGGCCCCAGCGTGCGTTGCGCGGCGCTCACCGCGGCGTCGCTGAAGTCGATGCCGAGCACGTCGTGCCCGTGCGCATGGAACGCACGGACTTCGTAGCCGCTGCCACAACCCGGCACCAGCACGCGACGGCGTTCCGGGTTCGCCTGCAGCCAGAGCGCGAGCGAGCGCGGCACGCCGCCAGCGTCCCAGGGCGTGATGCCGTCGCGGTAGCGCGTGTCCCAGAACTCCGCTCGCGAACTGTCCTGGGCCACCTAGAAGATCCACGCGAATGCCATCGCAGCCACGGCGCCGAACACGATCAGCAGCAGCGATTGCAGCAGATGGTTGCGCCGTGCGTGCTCAGCGGCGAGCCGATCCACCGCGCGGCGCAGCTCGCCGACCCGATCCTCGGCCAGCGCAAGGTGAACGAGGCGCGGCAGTTGCGGCAGCGTCGCTGCCCAGTACGGCGCCTCGGCCTGCAGCGAGCGCAGCAGCGCGCGCACGCCCACCTGCTCGCTCATCCAGCGCTCAAGGTACGGCTTTGCGGTCTGCCAGAGGTCCAGCTCGGGGTCGAGCTCCCGGCCCAGCCCCTCGATGTTCAGCAGCGTTTTCTGCAGCAGCACGAGCTGCGGCTGGACCTCGACGTTGAAACGCCGCGACACCTGGAACAGGCGCAGCAGCAGGCGGCCGAAGTAGATTTCCTTCAGCGGGCGGTCGAAGATCGGCTCGCACACGGTGCGGATCGCCGCCTCGAACTCGTCCAGCCGCGTCCCGGCTGGCACCCAGCCTGCGTCCAGGTGCGCCTGTGCCACGCGCCGGTAATCGCGGTTGAAGAAAGCGAGAAAATTCTGTGCCAGATACCGTTTGTCGGTATCGGTGAGCGTTCCCATGATGCCGAAATCGAGCGCCACGTAGCGACCTTCGTGCACCAGGATGTTTCCCGGATGCATGTCGGCGTGGAAAAAACCGTCACGGAACACCTGCGTGAAGAAGATCTCCACGCCCGCGCGCGCGAGCGCCTGCAGGTCGGCGCCCTGCGCCAGCAGTGCGTCGATGCGCGAGATCGGCGTGCCGTGCATGCGCTCCATGACCATCACGCGCTGGGTGCACCTGTCCCAGTGGATGGCGGGGACCGCCAGCAGCGGCGAGCCCTCGAAGTTGCGCCGCAACTGGCTGGCATTGGCCGCCTCGCGCACCAGGTCCAGCTCGTCCTCCAGGTGGCGGGCGAACTCGGCGACGACTTCCCTGGGTTTCAGCCGCCGCCCGTCGGCCCACAGCCGCTCGACCAGCGCAGCGCCGGTCTCGAGCAGTGCGAGGTCCTTGGCGATCGCTGCCTCGACCCCCGGTCGCAGCACCTTGACCGCGACTTCACTGCCGTCGTGCAGCACGGCGAAGTGGACCTGGGCGATCGACGCGCTCGCCACCGCCTCGCGCTCGAAGGAAGCGAACACCTCGTCGATGCCGGCCTGCAGCGCGCGCTCGATCTCGGCGGCGGCGGCCTCGGGGGCAAAGGGCGGCACGCGGTCCTGCAGCCGCGCCAGCTCGTCGGCGATGTCCAGCGGCAGCAGGTCGCGTCGCGTCGACAGCACCTGGCCGAACTTGACGAAGATCGGGCCCAGCTCCTCCAGCGCGCGGCGCAGGCGCACGGCACGCGACTCGCCGGCGGCGCCGGCGAACATGGCGAGCAGCGGGTTGCGCGCGAGCCGCGGCACGAACTCGTGCAGGCCGAAGCGCACGCCCACCACCACGATGCGCAGCAGCCGCGCCAGCCTAGCCATCGGCACGTCCCAGGCGCTCCAGTCGCTTCTCCAGGCGCTCGATGGCATCGCGCAGATCCGCGTTCGCCTGCGCCAGCTCGTCGTACTCGCCGCGGCGCACGACCAGTTGGCGCTCGTCGAGCGCGTACTCCATCAATGACTCGGCCAGGCGCCTGCCTGAATCCGCTGCCGCCCGGGCCAGGCCCTGCGCCCCGCCGACGACGCGATGCGCCAGCGCATCGCCCATGAACCTCGACAGGGCCTCCTCGGCATCCCAGCGCAGGTGCCGGGCGAGGAACAGGATCTCGGCGGCGAGGCGCGCGTTTCCTTCCACCCCGATCTCCCGCATCGCGAACTCCACGCCCCGCGGCAGCGCAGCGAGCGCCTCCGGCTTCAGGGTCAGCGCAAGCGAAGGCGGCGCATCGCGCGCAGCGCCCTGTACGGTGCCGTCAGCGGCAATGAGCAGGCGCACCGCTGGCAGCGGTGGCGCGCGAAACTCCACGCTCTCCCCGGTGTAGGGAAGCAGGCGCTCGCGCGCCCAGGGTTCGCTCCGGAGCAGGCGGTTCAGCGCATGGGACAGCGGTGTCTCGATCAGGTCCATAAACGACAAAGGCCACCGCGTGGTGGCCTTTGATGATACTGCCGGTCGGTCAGTGAATCTGCTGGATGCCGGCTAGCAGCCAGCCTGTGGACCCATCCACGGGCTTGGACAGGCTCCAGACCTCCTCGAAAGCCTCGGGGGCGCGATCCGGCGTCTCGCGGATCAGGCCCGAGAAGCGCACGCTCGCCCAGTGCGTGTCCGCCTCGGTGCTGACTTCCAGCAGGTCCGCGTTCAGTTGCACAACGTCGGTCTGCTGGGTGCCGGCGGCACGCTCCGCCGCCTGCCGCTCCAGTTCCGCATACATCGCCGGCGTGGTGACCTCGCGCAACTCCTCGACCTTGCCCTGGTCGTTGGCTGCCTGCAGCCTGATGAAGTTCAGCTTCGCCCCCCTGAGGAAGGCCGCGACATCGAAGCCCGCCGGAATGCCAGCGCCTGCCGGGGCGGACTGCACGGCACCCGCGTCGAACCCCGCCATCTGCGAGGGCGGCGGCGCGGCAACCGTCTCGCTGCCCAGGCCCGCGTACTGCAGCGGCCGCGCGGGCTCGCCGCGCCTCTGCGACAGCATGCGGTAGACCGACAGCGCGGCGAAGGCCAGCAGGCCGATCATCAGCGCGGATAGCAGCAGGCCGCCCATGCCGTTGCCGAACATGGCGCCGAGCATGCCGCCGATCGCCAGGCCGCCGAGCATCGGCGCCCAGCGCGACAGCCCGCTCGCCGGCGCCGCGGCTGGCGCCCCCTGCCGCGCGCCTTGCGCTTGCTGCGCCTGCTGGGTCTGCTGGGCCGGCTTCGCCGGCGGCGGCGTCACGCTGCGTTGCACGCCGATCGACCGTGCACCACCCAGCCGCCTTGCTTCCGCTTCCGGGACCGCGATCGCAAAGCCGATCACGGCAATCGTCAATCCGAGCAACCACTGCTTCATTCACGCCTCCTGCGGGTGATCCTGTCGATGGGGTGATGCTAACCCAGTTTGTAGCCTCGATGCAGCGCAACGACGCCCGCAGCAAGGTTGAAGTATTCGACCACTTCCAGGCCGGCGCGTTCCATCATGCCGGCGAGGGTCGCCTGGTCGGGGTGCGTGCGGATCGATTCGGCAAGGTAGCGATAGGCGTCGGCGTCGCCCGCGATCCTGCGGCCCAGCCACGGCAGCACCGAGAATGAGTAGGCGTCGTAGGCCTTCTCAAGCGGCTTCCAGACCCGGGAGAATTCCAGCACCAGCAGGCGCCCCCCGGGCCTCAGCACACGGGTCATCTCCGCGAGCGCAGCATCCTTGCGCGTCATGTTGCGCAGGCCGAAGGCGACACTGACGCAGTCGAAGCTGCCGGACGCAAACGGCAGGCGCTCGGCGTCGCATTGCAGCGCGGGCGCGGGCAGGCCAGCGTCGAGCATGCGGTCGCGGCCGCGCGCGAGCATCGCGCCGTTGATGTCGCTCATCACCACCTCGGCGCCGCGCGCGGCGAACGCGCGCGCCAGGTCGCCGCTGCCGCTGGCGACATCCAGCACCCGCTCGCCTGGCCGCACGTGGGACAGGCAGACCGCGAACGCTTTCCACGCCCGGTGCAGGCCGGCCGACATCAGGTCGTTCATCAGGTCGTAGCGATCCGCCACCGAGTCGAACACGCGGCCCACGCGTGCCGCCTTCTCCGCTTCAGGCACCTTGCGGAAGCCGAAATCCGTGCTGCCGCTCATCGGCTCGCGCCTGCCTGCTGCAGCCGCGCCAGGTACTCTGCCCACTTCGCGTCCTGCTCGGCACCCAGTTCGTAGAGGTAATCCCAGGAGTAGATCCCGGTGTCGTGGCCGTCGGAAAAGCGCGGCTGCACCGCATACGAGCCGACCGGCTCGAGCGCGACGATGTCGACTTCCCGCTTGCCCGACTGCAGCACCTCCTGCCCCGGGCCGTGGCCTCGCACCTCTGCCGAGGGCGAGTACACGCGCAGGTACTCGAACGGCAGCCGGTACGACCTGCCGTCCGCGAATGCGATCTCCATCACGCGCGACTTGCGGTGCAGCGTGATTGCGGTGGGATCCGGCGCGCCCACCTTCAGGCCACCATCTCGTAGGCGACGCGCTCGAAGTCGCTGCCGCGCTCCAGCAGTTCGGCCAGGCGCACCCTGACGGGCGCATTGACGTATACCTCGACCACGCGCTTGGGCTTGTACCAGCCTGTCGGCAACAGCAGCGTTGGCGGCGTTTCCAGCGCCGCGACCGCGGTAAGCGTGAGCGCCTGCACCCACTTCTCGTCCTGCACGTTCAGGCCGGTCGCCCGCACCGCGGTCGCCGCCGGCACGCCGGGCAGCGTCTTCATGCCGGCATAGAGGTCGCCGTTCTCCGCCGACATCAGCCAGCGCACCTGACCGAGGATGAAGCTCTTCGCGTCCGGCGGGCGCACGCCGATCAGCTGGCCGTTGGAATAGCGCTTGCCGGGAGAGCCTGCGCGACGCACGATCTTCAGGCCGTGCACGCTTTCGTCCATGATGTGCCAGGTCTCCAGCGAGTATCCACGCGAAACGCTGTAGTCATCCTCGTCGCGCGTGCTGACGCGGCCGAAGGTGGCGATCTCCTCGCGCTGCTTCTTGGTGAGCTCACGCTGCTCGCCGGGCTGCCTGAACACCTTGCCGGATATGTAATAGTGCAACGCCGCCATGGACTGGCAGGCCAGGGCCTTGTCGGTCGCGCTGCGGCGCTCGCTCGAGCGTTGCGCGCGCAACTGGCACCACTGCCGGTACAGGAACACCAGAAGCTGTTCGCACGATGGCTGCACGCAGTCCTCGCCCAGCGCGAGCTTGGCCGGGGATTCGCCCTTGCGCAGCAGGCCGATGCGGTTGCGCATGCTCTTGGCGAGCTTCGACACATCGAAATACCGCGGGTCTGCCGCACCCGCGTCGCTGCGGTCGGCGCAGCGGTCGCCCGCGAGGTCGGCCACCAGCGGCGGCAGGTCGCCTTCGGTCACGGGCGTTCGCGATACGCCCACCTTGGCCGCCCAGCGCTCGAGGAGGAAAGCGACGAACGTGAGCTGGCGCTGCGCCAGCTCGTTCGGGTTCGCCAGCCCCATCATCACCGCCCTGACGTAGGCGATCCGCGGCGAGGTGTCGTGCACGTCGCGGTTCAGGTAGTCCTTGACCTCCTCCTCGGCGACATCGAGCGCCTCCGACTGGGCGTACACCGCGTGCAGGGCCCGCCAGTCGGCCGCCGGCACCTGCCGGTAGGCGCGGTAGTGGTGGAACATCTTCAGGCCGGAGTACACCAGGGCGCGCTGGCAGACCGTCGCGCCCTGGCCGCGCATGCCCGCGTCGCCGGAAGCGCAGGCCTCGAGGCAGCGCAGGTAACCGATGCGCATCTGTTCCCACAGCTCGATGGTGTCGGCGAAGACCTGGGCCTCGTTCTCCGCCATCGGCAAGGCGCGGTTGGTGAAACGCTTGGCCTGCTCGATCTGCACGAAGTTGACCGCCTCGCGCAGCGCCTCCAGCACGGCGAAGCGGCTCGAGGCCTTGGTGGGGAGGCGGTTGAACTCCTCCAGCTGGTCGAGCAGCTGGCGCTGCGCCTCGATGACGTTGGCGAGCGGCACATGCTCGAGCCACGCCTTTACCGAATCCTCGTCGGTGAACTCGGGCGACGCCTCGGCGGACAGTTCCGGCAACGCAAAGTCACTCATGGGCCTACCCGAGCCGCGCCGCAAGGCGCGCCATGATCTGCGCATCGCTCACCGCGGCGCGGCGCGCCGGCGCCGCGCGCCGCGGCGCCCCCCAGGCAGGTTCCGGGAAGTGCGGGTCGTCGGTATGGCGCGCAATGACATGCCAGTGCAGGTGGGGCACCTGGTTGCCGAAGCTGGCAAGGTTCACCTTGTCCGGCTGGAACAGCTCCCTCACCACCGATTCTGCCGCCCAGACTGCGTTCATCAGCCTCGTCCTCTCGGACCCATCAAGGTCAGTCATCTCGCGCACGTGCCGGTTGAGGATCACCCGCAGAAACCCCGGGTAGCCCTGCTCATGCGCGCGCACGATCCTGCAGGTGACGTCGCGCCAGAGCGCCGGGGAGTCCCCGGCATCGCAGAGCACGCATGTGCTCACAGCAGCACCCGCTCGATGCCCCCGGCGTTCGCCTTGCTGACGAACTCCGGCAACCATTGCGCACCGAGCACGTGGCGCGCCATCTCCACCACAATATAGTCGGAACCGGTGCCAGTGTCATCCGAGAACCGGGCGAGGCCCTGCAGGCACGACGGGCAGGAGGTGAGCACCTTTACCTCGCCACCGAATCCGTCGCCGCGCGCCGACAGTACGTCCTTGCGCAGCACCTCCTCCTTGCGGAATCGCACCTGCGTCGACACGTCCGGGCGCGTCACCGCGAGCGTCCCCGATTCGCCGCAGCAGCGCTCCGACAGCCCGACGCCACCGCCCATCAGGGCGTTGACGACTTTCATTGGCTGCTGCGTCCTGATCGGCGAGTGGCAGGGGTCGTGATACAGGTAGCGCGTCCCGGTCACGCCATCGAGCTGCATCCCTTTCTCGAGCAGGTATTCGTGGATGTCGATCAGCCTGCTGCCGGGGAAGATCCTGTCGAATTCGTAGCCCTCGAGCTGGTCCATGCACGTACCGCAGGAAACAACGACGGTGCGAATGTCGAGGTAGTTGAGCGTGGTTGCGAGACGATGAAAAAGTACCCGGTTGGCGGTGATGATCGCCTCGCCCTTCTGCGCCTCGCCCGCGGCCGTCTGCGGGTAGCCGCAGCACAGGTAGCCCGGCGGCAGCACGCACTGCACGCCGGCCTGGTACAAAAGCGCCTGCGTGGCCAGCCCGACCTGGGAAAACAGCCTCTCCGAGCCGCAGCCCGGGAAGTAGAACACCGCCTCCGCGTCCTCGGCGGCCCGCATCGGGTCGCGGATGATCGGCACGATCTTCGGGTCCTCGATGTCCAGCAGCGCGCGCGCCGCGCGCTTGGGCAGATTGCCCGGCATCGGCTTGTTGACGAAGTGGACGAGCTGCGCACGCAGGGTCGCTGGACCGGTGGTTGCCGGCGGGCGCGAGGTCTGCGCACGCGCCAGTCCCAGGCGCTTCGCCACGCCGTGCGCCGCGCGCTGCGCCGCGTAGCCCCAGTCGATCATCAGCTTGCGCGCCAGATTCACCGTGCGCGGGTCGGTCGCATTGAGGAAGAACATCGACGCACGCGTACCCGGGTTCAACCGGCGCTTCCCGCTCCTGCGCAGCAGGTTCCTCAGCGCGATGGAAACGTCGCCGAAGTCGATGTCCACCGGGCACGGGCTTGCGCACTTGTGGCAGACGGTGCAATGGTCGGCGACGTCGGCGAGCTCGTCGTAGTGCGCGAGCGCGACGCCGTGGCGCGTCTGTTCCTCGTACAGCACCGCCTCGATCAGCAGCGACGCGGCAAGGATCTTGTTGCGCGGCGAGTACAGCAGGTTGGCGCGCGGCACGTGCGTCGCGCATACCGGCTTGCACTTGCCGCAGCGCAGGCAGTCCTTCATCGATGCGGCGATGCCGGACAGGTCGGTCTGCTCCAGGATCAACGACTCCGCGCCGATCAGCGAGAAGCTCGGCGTCCAGGCATTCGCGAGATCGCCTCCTGTCATCAGCTTGCCGGCATTGAAGCGACCCTCGGGATCGACCGCGCGCTTGTACTCGCGGAACGGCGCCAGCGCCTCGGGCTCGAGAAACTCCAGCTTGGTGATGCCGATGCCGTGTTCGCCCGACACCACACCGCCGAGCGACACCGCGAGCCGCATGATGCGGCCGACCGCCTCGCGCGCCCGCTGCAGCATGGCGTAGTTGTCGGAGTTGACCGGGATGTTGGTATGCACGTTGCCATCGCCCGCGTGCATGTGCAGGGCGACGAACACGCGTCCGGACAGCACGCGGGCATGCACCGCCTCGAAGCCGTCGACGATGCGGCGGAACGCGGCACCCGAGAAGATGCGCCGCAGCTCCTCGCGCAGCTCGACCTTCCACGACATGCGCACCTGCTGCGGCCGCAGCGCCTCCGGGTCGGCGGCGAGCTGCGTCCAGCGACTGCGCACCTTCGCAACCAGATCGAGCGCGCGTCGCGCGCGGTCGCCCACCAGCTCGTCGTACGGCAGCAGGCCGTCCTCGCGCTCGAGCGGAAGCTCGCCGCCGAAGTAAGCCTCGAGCGCATCGAGCAGCTCGAGCTTGTTGGCGACGGACAGCTCGATGTTGATCGCCTCGACGCCGTCGGCGTAGTCGGCGAGCCGCGCGAGAGGAATCACCACGTCCTCGTTGATCTTGAAGGCGTTGGTGTGCCGCGCGATCGCAGCCGTGCGCGCGCGATCCAGCCAGAAGCGCTTGCGCGCCTCGGCCGACACGGCGACGAAGCCCTCGCCGTGCCGCGCATTGGCGATCCGCACCACGGCCGAGGCGACCGAAGCCGTCTCGTCGACGTTGTCGCCGGCGATGTCCGCGAGCAGCACCATGCGCGGGCGTTCGCTGCGGCGCGACTTGGTCGCGTAGCCGACCGCCTTCAGGTAGCGCTGGTCCAGGTGCTCCAGCCCCGCGAGCACGACCCCGGGATGCGCCTCGACGTGCTTCACTACCTCGACGATCGCGGGAACCGCCTCGCGCATCGAGCCGAAGAACTCCAGGCACACGGTGCGCGTGTGCGCCGGCATGCGGTGCAGGATGAAGCGCGCCGAGGTGATGATGCCGTCGCAGCCTTCCTTCTGCACGCCAGGCAGCCCTCCCAGGTATTTGTCGGTGACGTCCTTGCCCAGCCCGGGCTTGCGGAAGGAAGCGCCGGGCAGCTCGAGCTGGCGCTCCTCGAGCAGCTTGCGGCCGTCCGCGCCGTAGCGACGCAGCCGGAAGCGCGCGACCTCGGCGTCGTGGATCCTGCCGAGGTTGTGCCCGATGCGCTCCACCTCCAGCCACTCGGCATCCGGCGTTACCATGCGCCATGAGGCGAGGTTGTCGATCGCGGTGCCCCAGATCACCGCCTTCTTGCCGCCGGCGTTCATGGCGACGTTGCCACCGATGCACGACGCGTCGGCCGACGTGGGGTCGACGGCGAACACCAGCCCGGCGGCTTCCGCTGCGTCCATTACGCGCCGCGTCACCACGCCCGCGCCGCAGCGGATCACCGGCGCCTGCCGCCCGAGCCCGGGAAGCTCGGTCCATTCGACGGCTCCGAGCGACTCGAGCTTCTCGGTATTGATCACGGCAGAACGGCGCGTAAGCGGCACCGCGCCGCCGGTGTAGCCCGTGCCGCCGCCGCGCGGGATGATGGTCAGGCGAAGCGCCACGAGCTCGCGCACGATCGCCACGACCTCGTCCTCGGTGTCCGGCACCAGCACCACGAACGGGTACTCGACGCGCCAGTCGGTGGCATCGGTGACGTGCGAGGCGCGCGCGAAGCCGTCGAAGAGGATGTTGTCGCGCCGCGTCACGCGCGAGAGCCGCTTGAGCGCGCGCGCGCGCAGCTCGCGAGTCTCGCCGAAGGAAGACTCGAAGCGATCCACCGCGCTGCGCGTCCCGGCAAGGAGCTTCTCCACCAGCGCATTGTCGCCACGCCTGGCGTCGATCTCGGCAAGCCTGCGGCGCATGCCCTCGACCACGTCCTCGCGGCGGGCAGCGTGCTCGATCAGGTCGTCCTCGAGGTAGGGATTGCGCGCCACCGCCCACATCTCGCCGAGCACCTCGTACAGCATGCGCGCGGACCTGCCCGTGCGTCGCTCCTCGCGCAGCGCGAGGATCGCCTCCCAGCACTCCGCGCCAAGCAGGCGCAGCACGATCTCGCGGTCGGAGAACGACGTGTAGTTGTACGGGATCTCGCGCAGGCGTGCGCTCATCGCGGTCAACTCTCTGCCGGGTTGGCGAATACGTCGCGGTAGCTGGCGTAGAAGCTGCCGAACATGGTCGGCATGACGACGAGCAGCAGCGGAAACAGCAATCCCGCCGCCGTAAGCTGCGACTTGCCGCCGGTCAGGGCCGACATCAGCAGTACTGTCATGAACGGCACCACCAGTGTGAACACGGCGGTGACGACGCCGTAGGCGATGAACGCGCGCCAGTTCATCAGCACGGCGAAGTAGCTGAAGAACAGCGCCTTGGCCACCGGCACGCCGTGCCACGCGACAAGCACCGGCGAGAACCAGAACAGCATCATCACCTGCGTGTACATGGCGGCCGCGATCAGCAGCGCGGCGCGAAAACCGTCGGTCTGCACGACCGCCGCATCCGGCCGCTTGCCGGTTGCCAGCCAGCGCGCGAATGCACCGTCATCCGCCAGCGTCGTGGCGGCGAGAAGCAGCATGACGCTGGCGAAGTAGATGCATCCCAGCGTGATCTGCGCCGGAAGGCGCTCGCGAAAGCCCGAGAACAGCAAGCCCAGGCCGACGTCGGCCGCCTGGTCCGCGGCGCGGCTCGCCGACATGAAGCTGACCGAGAACGCCGGCACCATCACCATCGCCGCCACCACCCCCACCAGCGGCAGCACGCTGACGAAGGTCATGAACAGCGTGTACGCGAACACCAGCGCGAGCCATCCCAGCGGCGCGGACTTGAAGATGCCCCAGCCCCGCGCCAGCCAGCGCGCGCCCTGCAGCGACGTGGCGATGCGTGCCTGCATCAGACCCAGGGCGCGCCACCCGGCGCGCAGCGCAGAGCGAGCACGTCACGGAAGTGCTCCGGATCGTGCGCGTGTACCAGCATGCCGGGACGCGGCAGGTGGAAATCGTAGAGCCGCGACAGCCAGAAGCGCAGCGCTGCCGCGCGCAGCATCACCGGCCAGGCGCCGGGCTCGAGATTCGTGAACGGGCGTACCGCGGCATAGGCGCCGAGAAAGGCACGCGTGCGCGCCTCGTCCAGGCGGCGGTCCGCCGCAGGGTCGGCCAGGCACCAGTCGTTCACGCACACCGCGCAATCGAACAGCTGGCACTCGACTCCGGCAAAGTAGAAATCGATCACGCCGCGGATGCCGCCGTCCTCGAACAGCGCGTTGTCACGGAAGAGATCGGCGTGGATCGGCCCGCGCGGCAGATCCGGAAACCTGTGCTGCGCCTGGAAGCGCAGTTCGGCGTCGAGCATCGACTGCCGTTCGGCATCAAGGAACCCGCGCACCGCGCTCGCCGCCATGCGCCACCAGCGCGGTCCGCGCGGATTCTCCAGGTAGCCGTCGTAGGAGCGTCCTGCCAGGTGCATGCGCGCGAGCAGCGCGCCGAGCTCGGCGCAGGCCGCCGCGTCCGGCTGCTCGACCGATCGGCCGGGCAGGCGGGTCACCAGCGCCGCGGGCTTGCCGTTCAGCATCGAGAAGAATCCGTCTGCAAGATCCGCGATAGGCGCCGGGCAGGGAATGCCATGACGCGCCAGGTGCGCCATCAGGCCGAGGTAGAACGGCAGTTCCGCCGCCGGCAGGCGCTCGAACAGCGTAAGGACGTAGCGCCCCTGCACCGTGGTGACGAAGTAGTTGGTGTTCTCGATGCCCGCGGCGATCGGCGCGAACTCCAGCACCCTCCCGACCGAGTACCTGGCGAGCCAGCCGGCGAGTTCTGCATCGGATACGGGCGTGAAGACCGACATGGTCCCTGTTGATCGTTGTGGAGCCGGGCGGTAGGGCGCAAGCGCGGGTGGTACGCGCCCGGGCAGTCAATCGAACGTGAAGATCGTCCACTGCGGCACGCGCAGGCCGCTGTCGAGCGTGCGGCGGACGTAGCTGCCGTCCGCCTGCTCGACGAGGTAATACGTCGGCCCGTTCTCGGGCGTCACTCGCAGGATGGAGCGCCCGGCGTCGCGGAACACCTCGACTTTGTCACCCTCCCCGACAGGTATGCGCACGCGCGGCTCGTCGGGCTCGGCGTCGCTGAACCCGGGAGGCGGCGGCGGCACGTCGGGAAGCGGCTCGAGCTGGGGCGGCTGCTGGGCAGACGCCGCGAAAACGGCGCCCAGCAGGGCGAGGGCAAGTAAACGTCGCATGGCTGCGATTCTACTACCTCGGTACCGCGCCGACGAACGCCGCTACAGGTTGAGCAGCACCTCTCGCTCGGTCGGGGAAAGCTGGAAGCCGCGCTTTTCGTAGAACGAGAAGATGGCGTCCACGACAGCCTCTGGCGCGTCCACCACCTGCATCAGGTCCATGTCCTCGGCCGCGATCATGCCCTCGGCCAGCAGCCGCCCGCGGATCCAGTCGATCAGCCCCTGCCAGTACGCCGCGTGCACGAGGATGATCGGCACCGCGCGGATCCTGCGCGTCTGCACCAGCGTCAGCGCTTCGAACAGCTCGTCCAGCGTGCCGAACCCGCCCGGGAAGCAGACGTACGCCGTGGCGAAGCGCACGAACATCACCTTGCGCACGAAGAAGTAATGGAAACGCAGCGAGATGTTCTGGTAGGCGTTCGCGCGCTGCTCGTGGGGCAGCTCGATATTGAGGCCTACCGCCGCCGACTCGCCATGGAACGCGCCCCGGTTCGCCGCCTCCATGATGCCGGGGCCGCCGCCCGAGATGACCGCGAAACCCGCATCCGACAGCAGCCTCGAGGTCTCCTCGGCGAGCCGGTAGTACGTCGAGGCCGGCACGGCGCGCGAACTGCCGAACACTGTCACCGCAGGCTGGATGCCGGCGAGGCGCTCGGTGGCCTCGACGAACTCTGACATAATGCCCAGCAGGCGCCACGCTTCCCGCGCCGACCCTGCGCGGCCCGCCAGAAGTGAATTCCTGAGTTCTTTCTTTCCCATCTTGTCCGCGAACGCTCCCGAAAAGACGCTGCTGCTGGTCGACGGTTCGTCGTACCTGTACCGGGCGTT
The DNA here is from genome assembly GCA_964612335.1 of uncultured Enterobacteriaceae bacterium. Lineage (GTDB taxonomy): Bacteria > Pseudomonadota > Gammaproteobacteria > Burkholderiales > SG8-39 > CAZTDU01. The sequence goes on from CAZTDU010000001.1 coordinate 70,276, forward strand.
CCACGCGTTGCCCGAGCTGCGCAACCCCAAGGGCGAACCGACCGGCGCCATCTACGGCGTCTTGAGCATGCTACGGCGGCTGGCCGCCGACCACAAGGCGAGCGCGCGCGCCTGCGTCTTCGATGCCAAGGGCAAGACCTTCCGCGACGACGAGTATCCCGAGTACAAGGCGAACCGCGCGCCGATGCCCGATGACCTGGTCGCGCAGATCGCACCGATACACGAGGCGGTGCGCGCACTGGGCTGGCCGGTGCTTGCGGTCGAGGGCGTGGAAGCGGACGACGTCATCGCCACGCTTGCCGAGCAGGCGAAGGCGCGGGGCTGGCGCTGCATCATCTCCACCGGCGACAAGGACCTGGCGCAGCTCGTCGACGAGCGCGTCACGCTGGTCAACACGATGTCGAACGAGACTCTCGACGTCGATGGCGTCAGGCAGAAGTTCGGCGTGACGCCCGAGCGATTCGTCGACTACCTCACGCTGGTCGGCGACACGGTGGACAACGTACCTGGCGTCGACAAGGTCGGGCCGAAGACCGCGGCGAAGTGGATCGCCCGGCACGGCACGCTCGACGAGGTCATCGCCCATGCCGGCACGGTGCCCGGCGTGGTCGGCGAAAACCTGCGCAAGAGCCTGGACTGGCTGCCCAGGGCGCGGCAACTGCTCACTATCAGGCGCGACGTCGCGCTTCCGGTCACGCTGGATGCGCTTGCCGACGGCGAGCCGGATGCCGGACGGCTGCGCGAACTGTTCTCGCGCTTCGGCTTCCGGACCTGGCTGCGCGAACTCGAGTCCGGCGCAGTGGCCGCGGCGCCGGCTGCTTCCCCGCAGGCCGCCGCAGATCCCGCAGCGCCCGCGCGCCGGCAGGTACGCACGCTGCACGGCGAGGCCGAGTTGCGCGACTTTCTCGCCGTGCTGGACGCGTCGCCGCTGACTGGCTTCGACACCGAGACCACCAGCCTCGATCCGATGAGCGCGCGGCTGGTCGGCATGTCCTTTGCCGCCGGCGACACCGCGGCGTACCTGCCGGTCGCGCACGAGTATCCCGGGGCTCCCGGGCAGATCGGCGTGGCGCGCGCGCTGGAGCTGCTGGCGCCGTGGCTGCAGGCTCCGGCGCGCCGCAAGGTCGGCCAGAACGCGAAGTACGATTCCCACGTGCTCGCCAACCACGGCGTGGCGCTGGCAGGCGTCGTCCATGACACGCTGCTCGAGTCCTACGTGCTGGAAGTGCACGAGCGGCACGACCTGGAATCGCTGGCGCTGCGGCACCTCGGATGGAAGACGATTTCCTACGACGAGGTGACCGGCAAGGGCGCCGCGCGGATACCCTTCTCGTCGGTCGACATCGACCGCGCCACCCAGTACGCAGCAGAGGACGCGGACTGCACGCTGGCCGTGCACGAGGCGCTGTACCCGAAAATCGTGGCCGACGAAAAGCTGCGCTTCGTCTACGAGAAGATCGAGATGCCGGTGCTGCCGGTACTGCTGAAGATCGAGCGCAACGGCGTGCTGCTGGATGCGGGGAAACTCGAGCGCCAGAGCCACGAGCTCGGCAGGGAGCTGCTCGAGATCGAGCAGAAGGCCTATGCAGCGGCCGGCCAGCCCTTCAACCTGAATTCGCCCAAGCAGATCCAGGAGATCCTGTTCGAGCGGCAGAAGCTGCCGGTGAAGAAGAAGACGCCGTCGGGGCAGCCTTCGACGGACGAGGACGTGCTGTCGGAACTCGCGCTCGACTATCCGCTGCCGCGGCTGCTGCTCGAGTTCCGCGGGCTCGCGAAGCTGAAATCCACCTACACCGACAAGCTGCCGCGGATGGTGAACCCGTCGACAGGCCGCGTGCACACGACGTATTCGCAGACCGGGGCGGTCACGGGGCGCCTCGCCTCGAACGACCCGAACCTGCAGAACATCCCGATCCGCACGCCGCAGGGACGCCGCATCCGCGAGGCTTTCATCGCGCCGCCGGGCTCGAAGATCGTCAGCGCGGACTACTCGCAGATCGAGTTGCGCATCATGGCGCACATCTCGGGCGAGCCGGCGCTGAAGCGCGCGTTCGAGCGCGGCGACGACGTGCACAGGGCCACCGCGGCCGAGGTGTTCGGCGTGCCGCTGGACAAGGTCAGCGCGGACGAGCGCCGCGCGGCGAAGACCATCAACTTCGGGCTCATCTACGGCATGAGCGCGTTCGGGCTAGCGCAGAACCTTGGCATCGAGCGCGCTACCGCGCAGGCCTACATCGACAGCTACTTCGCGCGCTACCCGTCGGTGCGGCGCTACATGGAGGAAACCCGGGCCAAGGCGCGCGACGAGGGCTACGTCGAGACGGTGTTCGGCAGGCGGCTGCGCCTGCCCGAGGCGCGAAGCGGCAGCCCGCAGCGCCGCCAGGCCGCGGAGCGCGCCGCGATCAACGCGCCGATGCAGGGCACCGCCGCGGACCTGATCAAGATGGCGATGGTGTCCGTGCAGCGCGAGCTCGAGTCGCGTCGCCTTCGCGCGAAGCTGATCATGCAGGTGCACGACGAGCTGGTGCTGGAAGTGCCGGACGAGGAGCTTGACGAGGTCCGCGCGCGCGTGAAGTCACTGATGCAGGACGTGGCGCAGCTGGACGTCGCGCTGGTGGTCGACGTCGGCGCCGGCGACAACTGGGACGAGGCCCACTGAGCGCGGTTACTTCAGCGCACCGAACACTTTCCTGAGAATGTTGCTGCCCGCCTGCACCGGGTTCTCGCGGATCTTCTTTTCCTCTTCCGCGACCATGAAGAACAGGCCATCCAGCGCCTTCTGCGTGACGTAGCTGTCCAGATTCGCGTCCTCCTTCTTCAGCAGGCCGAAGCGCGCGCCCTTCTCGGCGTACTGGTTGTACTTTGCCGCCAGGTTCACCTTCTTCGTGGCGTTCTGCACGATCGGGAGGAACTTCGCACGCAACTGTTCGGAGGTGGCGCGCCTGAAATACTCGGTACCCGCCGTGTTGCCGCCGGTGAGCACGCCCTTGGCGTCCTGCACGCTCATTTTCTTCACCGCGTCGATGAATAGCGCCTTGGCCTCGGGTACCGCGGCTTCCGCCGCACGGTTCATCGTCAGGATCAGCTCATCGGCGTACTTGCCCATGCCGACGCTGCGCATGATCTTCTCCGCACTGCGGATGGACTCGGGCAGCGGAATCTTCACCTGCGGATTGCCGAAGAAGCCGTCGGTCCTGCCCAGCGCGGCCACCGCGACGCCGGAACCTTTCTCCAGCGCGGCTTTCAAACCCGAGACCGCGTCCTGGTTCGAGATCCGGTCCAGCTGCGCAAGCGCCGGCAGCGCGGCGAACGCGGCGCAAAGGGCGAGGATTCGGGCGAGAATGCGGGCTTTCATCGGAATCTCCCAGTGAAGCATCAGGGCAAGCTTATCGTCGTCGTGGCCGCGGTGGCAATCGCCGCGGGAGTTGCACTGTCGCTCGCGAAGCGCCCGGATGCGCCCGAGGCGCTGTTCGCGACGCTGTCCGGCGAATCCTTCGCCACCTCCAGCCTGCGCGGACAGGTGGTGCTGGTGAACTTCTGGGCCACCAGCTGCGTCACCTGCGTGCAGGAAATGCCCAAGCTGGTGGAGGCGCAGCAGAAATTCGGTCCGCGCGGCTACACCACGGTCGCCGTGGCGATGAGCTATGACCACCCCAACCGGGTCGCCGAGTTCGCCATCGCGCGCAAGCTCCCGTTCAGGATGGCACTCGATGCGAACGGTGAAGTTGCGCGGCGCTTCGGCAACGTCAGCGCCACGCCGACCACCTTCCTCATCGACCGCCGCGGCCGCGTGCTGAAGCGCTACCTGGGTGAGCCTGACTGGACGGAGTTCCACGCGCTCGTCGAAAGCGCGCTCGGGGACCCGGCCTGAACGCAACGCCCGGCGCCGCGTTCAGGCGCCGCCGAGCACCTCTTCGGCCTGCGCATCGGCGTGGTACGAGGAGCGCACCATCGCGCCCACCGCGGCGTGCCTGAAGCCCATCGCGTAGGCCTCGCGTTCGAACATCGAGAAGGTGTCCGGGTGGACGTAGCGCTCCACCGGCAGGTGGTGCGCCGAGGGCGCCAGGTACTGGCCGAGCGTGAGCATGTCCACGTCGTGCGCGCGCAGGTCGCGCAGCGCTGCGAGGATCTCCTCGTCGGTCTCGCCCAGGCCGACCATCAGCCCCGACTTGGTCGGCACCGAGGGATGGCGTTCCTTGAACGCTTTCAGCAGCCTCAGTGAATGCGCGTAGTCCCCGCCCGGCCTCGCCTGCCGGTACAGGCGCGGGACGGTTTCCATGTTGTGGTTCATCACGTCCGGCGGCGAGGCGTCCAGCACCTCCAGCGCGCGTTCCAGCCGGCCGCGGAAATCCGGCACCAGGACCTCGATGGTAGTGGCGGGCGAGCGCTCGCGCACCGCGCGGATGCAGGCGACGAAATGCGCTGCGCCGCCGTCCCTGAGGTCGTCGCGGTCCACGCTGGTGATCACCACGTAGCGCAGCTTCAGCCGCGCGATGGTGTCGGCAAGGTGTGCCGGCTCCGCCGCGTCAGGCGCGAGCGGTCTGCCGTGCCCGACGTCGCAGAACGGGCAGCGGCGCGTGCAGACGTCGCCGAGGATCATGAACGTCGCGGTACCCTTGCCGAAACACTCGCCGATGTTCGGGCACGAGGCTTCCTCGCACACGGTGTGCAGGTTCTGCTCGCGCAGGATCTGCTTGATCTCGTAGAAGTGCGTGTTGCCGCTTGCCGCCCTGACGCGTATCCAGTCGGGCTTCCTGAGCGGCGTGCGCGCGACGACCTTGATCGGGATGCGCGCGGTTTTCGCCGCGCCCTTGTGCTTCACGCCGGCTTCACGCATCGCCTATCCTCTGCGCGAGCATCTCCGCCAGTCGGGCACCAAGTGCGTCCGGCGGTTCGGCGATGCCGAGCTCGCGCGCCTGAGTCACCCGCAGGCCGGCCATGCCGCATGGATCGATCGCCGAGAACGGGGCGAGATCCATGTCGACGTTCAGTGCCAGGCCGTGGAACGCGCGGCCGCGCGTGATGCGGATGCCGAGCGCAGCGACCTTGGCGCCGTCGACGTAGACGCCGGGCGCCCCGGGCCTTCGCTCGGCACGCACGCCGTGGCCGGCCAGCAGGTCGATCACCGCCTGCTCGAGCAGGCAGACGAACTCGCGCACCTTGATGCCGCGCCGCGCGAGATCTACCAGCGTGTAGACCACCGCCTGGCCGGGACCGTGATAGGTGATCTCGCCGCCGCGCTCGACCTGCACCAGCGGGATACCGTTGTCGGCCCGGGGGCCATGCGCGCGGTCGGCGGCGAGGCCGAGCGTGTAGACGGGCGGATGCTCCAGCAACCACAGCTCGTCGGGCGTCTCCGGCGTGCGCTGCGCGGTGAACTCGCGCATGCGCGTGAGCGCTTCTCCATAGGACACCCGCCCCAGGCAGCGCACGCGCACCGCATCGGCGACAGCGATGCTCACAGCACCATCACCACGGCCGGGTGGTCGCAGAGTTCGCGGTAGAGCGCATCCAGCTGTTCGCGCGAGGTCGCGTTGACGGTGACCGTGAGGCTGAGGTAGCGGCCCTGCCTGCTCGGACGCATCTCCATCGATGCCGGCTCGAAGTCCGGCGCATGCCTCAGCACGATCTCCATCACCGCCTGCGCGAATCCGCCCTCGCGGCGCCCGAGTATCTTCATCGGGAAGTCGACCGGAAATGAAAGCAGCGATTGCTGCTCTGCGTCCATGCCTATGCCGCGGCGCGCTCCGCGCCGGCGCGCATGACGCGCTGCTTGAACTCCTGGTAGAGCTGGTGCATGCGCCTGAACAGCGGCCCCGGCCTGCCGTCGCCGACCGCCCTGCCGTCGAGCTCGACCACCGCCAGCACCTCCTTGGACGACGAGGTGACCCAGATCTCGTCCGCGGCGCGGACTTCGGCCTCCGGGATCTCGCGGATCTCGAGCGGCAGTTTGGCCGACTGCGCGAGCTCGACGACGACATCGTAGGTGATGCCCGGCAGGATGAAGTTCGACTTCGGCGGGCCCATGACGACGCCGCCCTTGACGATGAAGACGTTCGAGGCCGAAGCCTCGGTCAGCAGGCCGTCGCGGAACAGGATCGTCTCCACGGCATCGACATCGGCGGATACCTGGCGCAGCAGGCAGTTGCCGATCAGCGAGATCGACTTGATGTCGCAGCGCTGCCAGCGGAAATCGTTCGCGCTGACGCACTTCGCGCCGCGCTCGACCAGCTCCTTTGGCGGATTCACCAGCGGATTCGACATCATGAACACCGTCGGCGCTGCATCCTTCGGGAAGGCGTGGTCGCGCCTGGCGACGCCGCGCGTGACCTGGAAGTACACCCCCTGGTCCTCGAAAGGCTGCTGCGCGACCAGCCTGAGGATGATGTCGCGCCACTCGTCCCGGGTGTAGGGGTTGCGGATGCGGACTTCCGCGAGGCTGCGTTCGAGTCTCGCAAGATGCTCGTCGATGCGGAACGGCACGCGCGAATAGACGGGGACCAGTTCGTAGATGCCGTCGCCGAAGATGAATCCCCGGTCCAGCACCGGCACCATCGCGTTCTCGATGGGCATGAACTTTCCGTTCAGGAAGACCATGTCGTCCTCGCTATTTGACCCAGAGCCGCAGTGTATCCCAGGCGCGCCCGAAGAAGCCCGCGGCCGGCACCGCCTCGAGCGCCACCAGCGGATATTCGCCCATGGCTTTTCCGTCCAGTGACACGCGAAGCATGGCGACGCGCTGGCCGAGCGCGATCGGCGCCACCAGCGGAGTCTGCGAAACGAGCTCGGCCTTCAGCTTGTCGGCCTGTCCCTTAGGCACGGTGACCGCGATGTCCTGCTGGAAACCTGCCTTGAGCACGTCACTGGCCCCTTTCCAGACTTCCAGGTCCTTGACCGGCTGCTTCGCTGCGTACAGCTTCACGGCGTCGAAGAACAGGAACCCCCAGTTCAGCAGCTTCTGCGACTCCTGCACGCGCGCGGATTCGGACGTGGCGCCCAGCAGCACCGAGAGCAGCCGCCGCTCGCCGCGCCTGGAAGATGCAATCAGGCAGTAACCGGCGGCCTCGGTGTAGCCGGTCTTCACGCCATCGACGGTCGGGTCCAGCCACAGCAGGCGGTTGCGGTTCGCCTGCGTGATCTTGTTGTAGCGGAACTCCTTCTGCGAGTAGTACTGCGCGTACTCGGCAGGGAAGTCGCGGATAAGCGCTGCTGCGAGCAGCCTCAGGTCGCTCGCGGTGCTGTAGTGGCGGGGGTCGGGCAGGCCCGACGCGTTGGTGAAATTCGACGCCGCCATGCCCAGGCGCTGCGCTTCCCGGTTCATCAGCTGCGCGAATGCATCCTCGGAACCGGCGACCGCCTCTGCAAGCGCGATGCACGCATCGTTGCCCGACTGCACCACCATGCCGCGGATGAGGTCGTCGACGCTCACCGGGTGGCGCGGTTCGATGAACATGCGCGATCCGACGGCCTTCCACGCACGCTCGGACACCTTCACCTGCTGGTCCAGCGTCAGCTTCTTGTCGCGCAGCGCCGAGAACACCACGTACGCGGTCATCAACTTGGTGAGCGAGGCCGGCTCGAAGCGCTCGTCCGGCTTCTCCGCCGCGAGCACCTGGCCGCTGGAGGCGTCGAATACGACCCACGCCTTTGCGACCACCGCCGGAGGCTGCGGCGCCTGTGCGTGCACGGCAAGGGAAATCGCGGCCAGGACCGCGAATACGGCCGGAATGGAGATTCGCATCATGGAAGGGCGCGAATTATACGCGCTATGGTCTTACGAGCACCGGCGCAAGCTGCAGTTCAGCGTCGATCCGCTCTGCGACACGGCGCGCATCGTCCGCGGATACGTACGGCCCGAGGTGCAGCCTGTAGAGCCCGCCTTCGCCTTCGCGCACGTGGATGGCGTCGTTCAGCCACGCGAGCTGCCGGTAGACGCGCGCGCGAAAGCTCTCCGCGCTCTGGCGCGCCGAGAATGCACCCAGTTGCACGTACACCGCCCCCGATGCGGCGGATCCAGGCGTGCGTGCCGGCGCGGACGCGGGTGCAGGTGCCGCAGTCACCGTGGGCGAGGCAGGATCGACCACCTCGAGCTCCACCTGGGCACTCCCGGCGTCGATGTAGCCAAGCTTCAGCGCGGCAGTGTAGGAAAGATCGATGACGCGTCCGGCAAGGAACGGCCCGCGGTCGTTTACCCGCACGACAACGCTGCGTCCGTTGGCAAGATTGGTGACTCGCACGTAGCTCGGGATCTGCAGCGTCGGGTGAGCCGCCGTCATCGCGTACATGTCGTAATGCTCGCCGCTCGAGGTGCGTTGGCCGTGATAGCGTCGCCCGTACCAGGTGGCAGTACCGCGCTCGCGAAAGCCGGCTGGCCGCGCTACCGGCACGTAGCGCCTGCCGAACACTTCGTAGGGCCGGTTGGCGAACCGATGCGGCGGCTCCTCGCGCGGGACCGCGTCGGGCGTCAGCTCGAGATCGGGCGGCGCGTTGGCGCCCGGCCCGTCGTCCTTGTAGTAGCCGCCCTTGCGCGGCGCATGCTCTTGCGGCGCCGCCCCCGGCTCGCCGGGGGACGGCGTCCGCGGTGGCGCCGAACCGCAGGCAGCAAGCAGTAGTGCGATGGCGAGCGCCGCGATGCGCCGCATCAGGCCTGCTCGTGCACCACGTTTCCGGCCACGACGGTGTAGCGTACGCGGCCCTCGAGTTCATATCCGAGGAAGGGCGAGTTCTTGCCCTGGCTCTTCAGCGCCTGAGCGCTCAGCAGAAAAGGCGCGTGCGGATCGAAGATCGCCAGATCGCCGGGCGCGCCAACCTCGATGCGGCCCTGCGACACGCCGAGTATCCGCGCCGGATCGCTGGTCACGCGCGCCAGCGCGGCGGGCAGCGCAAGGCCGCAAGCGTCTGCCCACTTCAGCACCAGCGGCAGCAGGGTTTCCAGGCCACTCGCGCCCGGCACCGCCTCGGCGAACGGCAACTGCTTCTGGTCCTCGTCCAGCGGAGTGTGGTCCGAGCAGACGCAGTCTATGGTGCCGTCGGCCAGCGCCCGTGCAAGCGCATCGCGGTCGCGCTGCGTGCGCAGCGGCGGGTCGAGCCGGCACTGAGGATCGAAGTAGCCGATGTCCATGTCGGCGAGGTGCAGGTGGTGTACACCGACGTCGCAGCTCACCGGCAGGCCTTCATCGCGCGCACGGCGGATCATCTCGACCGCTCCGGCGGTGGAAATGCGACAGACATGCACGCGCGCCTGCGTGGCGCGCACGAGTTCCAGCAGCGCCGCCAGTGCCACCGTCTCGGCGAACGCCGGGATGCCGGGCAGCCCCAGGCGCGTCGCGACGTCGCCGTCGTGCGCCACGCCTCCCTTCGCCAGCCATGGATCCTGCACCCGCAGCCACACCGGGAAGCCGAAAGTGCCGGCGTACTGCAGCGCCCGCCACAGCACCTGGCTGTCGGCGATCGGCATGTTGGCCTGCGAGAACGCGACGCAACCGGCCTCGGCCAGCTCCGCCATCTCGGTAAGCGACTCTCCCGCCAGCTTCAGCGTCAGCGCGCCGACCGGATACACGCGCGCGCGCCGAACTGCCTTGGCGCGCCGGCGCAGCATGTCGACCAGGCCCGGCTCGTCCAGCGGCGGGTCGGTATCGGGCGGGCACGCCAGGCTGGTGACGCCGCCGGCGACCGCCGCGTCCATCTCCGATTCCAGCGTCGCCTTGTGCTCGAAGCCGGGCTCGCGCAAGCGCGCCGCGATGTCGATCAGCCCGGGCGCCACGACCAGTCCCCTCGCGTCGATCGTGCGCTCGGCCGCGGCGCCGCGCGCCGCGGCATCCAGCGCGACGATCCTTCCCTCGTCGAGCAGCACGTCGCCCGTGGCGTCGCGCCCGCTTCGCGGATCGATCACCCTGCCGTTGGCAATCAGCAGGGCCATGCTCAGTTGCCTGCCACGATGGACATCACCGCCATGCGCACCGCGATGCCGAACGTGACTTGCGGCAGGATCACCGATTGCGGGCCATCGGCGACCGGCGAGTCGATCTCGACGCCGCGGTTCATCGGCCCCGGATGCATGACGATGGCATCGGGCCTGGCCACCGCCAGCTTCTCGTCGGTGAGGCCATAGTGCTTGAAGAATTCCTGCGCGCTCGGCAGCAGCGCGCCCTTCATGCGCTCGCTCTGCAGCCGCAGCATGACGATGACGTCGCAATCCTTCAGTCCGGCGCGCATGTCGTGAAACACCCTGACACCCAGCGCCTCTATGCCGGCGGGCACCAGCGTGCGCGGGCCGACCACCCTGACCTCGGGAACGCCGAGGATGTTGAGGCCGTGTATCAGCGAGCGCGCCACGCGCGAGTGCAGCACGTCGCCCACCACGGCGACCGTGAGCGCGGAGAAATCGCGCTTGTAATGCCGTATGGTGTACAGGTCCAGCAGCCCCTGCGTCGGGTGCGCGTGCCGGCCGTCCCCCGCATTGATGACGTGCTCGTGCGGCTTGACGTGCCGCGCGATCATGAACGGGGCGCCCGAGGCCGAGTGCCGGACGATGAAGAGGTCCGCCTGCATCGCCGACAGGTTTGCCACCGTGTCGAGCAGCGACTCGCCCTTGGTCTGTGAACTCGCTGCGATGTTGAGGTTGATGACATCGGCCGAGAGCCGCTTGGCGGCGATCTCGAAGGTGGTGCGCGTGCGCGTCGAGGGTTCGAAGAAGAGGTTGAACACGCTCTTGCCGCGCAGCAGCGGCACCTTCTTCACTTCGCGCTCGGTCACACCGACGAACGACGCCGCGGTATCGAGGATCTGCAGCACGATTTCCCGCGGCAGCCCCTCGATCGACAGCAGGTGCTGCAGCGCGCCGGCCGCGTTCAGCTGCGGGTTACGCTGCACGTTCCAGCTCCAGGACGAGGCGCTCGCCCTCGCCCTTCCTCAGGCGCAGCCGCGCGCCCTCGGGAACCTCGACGCGCGCGCCGCAATGGCTGGCGCAGATCGGCAGTTCGCGTCCGCCGCGGTCGGCCAGCACCACGAGCGAGATCGAGGCCGGCCGGCCATAGTCGAACAGCTCGTTCATCGCCGCGCGCACCGTGCGGCCGGTGTACAGGATGTCGTCCACCAGCAGCAGGTCGCGGCCCTCGATGCCGAACGGAATGCGCGTCCGCTTCGGGTCGTGGTGCAGGCCCTGCTTGGCGTAGTCATCGCGATAGAACGCGATGTCCATCGTGCCGAGCGGGTCCTGCAGCGCGAGCGCCGCGTGCAGCCGCTCGGCGACCCAGACGCCGCCAGTGTGTATGCCGACCATCGCGCTTGCCGGCCGCAGCGCCGGGCGCAGCTGCGCGGCCAGTTCGGCGCACAGCGCCTCGGCGTCAGGCAGCCTGTCGGCCAAGGTACTGCTCCAGTATCAGTTGCGCGGCCTGCGAATCGAGCGCGCGTGCGCGGGATGCCTTCGCGGCAAGCCTGGCGCCGGCGACCTCGCGCATCCTGCCTTCCGCCTCGACCGAGCTGTAGCGCTCGTCCACCAGCGCGACCGGCAGGTGAAAGCGCCCTTCGAGCCTTCGCGCAAAGCGCTCGGCGCGCCGCGTCTGCTCGTGTGGCGAGCCGTCGCTGGCGAGGGGCAGGCCGACCACCAGTTGCGCCGGCCGCCATTCATCGACCAGCTTCGCCACGGCGGAGAATGCTTCATCCCCGCTTGCGGCGATGCCCGGCAGCGGATGCGACGTTCCGAGCCCCTCGTCGCCTACCGCGACGCCAATGCGTTTCAGGCCGAAATCGAAGGCGAGGACGGTGCGCGTCGCCCTGTCAGGCATGTCCCGCCACGTCGGCGAGCCGCGCGTAGTCCAGCCCCAGAAGTTCCATCGCCGCGGGCAGCCGCTCGCCTGCCGGCAGGTCGAACAGGATGGCGTCCCTCGCCTCCACCGTCAGCCAGGCGTTCTGCGCGATCTCGCTTTCGATCTGTCCGGGAGACCAGCCCGAGTACCCCAGCGTCACCAGCATGCGGGCCGGGCCCGCGCCCTGCGACACCGCCTCCAGGATGTCCTTGGACGTGGTCAGGCCGATCGCCTCGTGCACGCGCAGCGTGGACTGCCAGTCTCCCGCGGGCTCGTGCAGCACGAAGCCGCGGTCGGTCTGTACCGGCCCGCCGAAATAGATCGGCGCGCTGCCTGCTTCGCGGTCGATCGGCTTGAGGGAAAGCCTCTCGAGCAGGTCCTGCAGGGTCATGTCGATCGGCCGGTTCACCACCACGCCCAGCGCGCCATTGTCGTTGTGCTCGCAGACGTAGGTCAGCGTCCTCGAGAAATGTGGATCGGCCATGTTGGGCATGGCGATCAGGAAGTGGTTCGTCAGATTGATCGAGGACACGCTTGGCGCTATTTTAGCGCAATGCCCGCCACAGGCGCAGCGCTGGTGTGGTTCCGGCGGGACCTGCGCGACCACGACCACGCTGCCCTGCACGCCGCGCTGACCGCACACGAGGCGGTGCACTGTGCGTTCGTGTTCGATCGCGGAATACTCGACGCCCTGCCCTCGCGCAAGGAGCGCCGCGTCGAGTTCCTCCATGCCAGCGTTGCCGAGCTCAAGTCCGGCCTGGAAAGGCTCGGTGGCGGCCTGCACGCGCTGCAGGGGCACCCGCAGGACGAGATCCCGCGCCTGGCGCGCCGCCTCGGCGTCACTGCCGTCTACGCCAACCGCGACTACGAGCCCGCGGCGATCGCACGGGACGCCGGGGTTGCCGCAGTGCTAGCGCGGGAGGGCATCGGCTTTCACACGCGCAAGGACCAGGTCATCTTCGAGCTGGACGAGGTGCGCACGCGCGCGGGCGGCGCGTTCAGCGTGTACACGCCATACCGCAACGCCTGGTTGAAGAAGCTCGCGCCGTTTCACGTCCAGGCGTACCCGGTGGCACGGCATGCCGCCCGGCTCGCGCCGGCGCCGGACGCGGCGCTGCCGACGCTCGATGAGATCGGATTCGCGCGCACCGACCTCGCCGCGCTCGGCATCGGCGCCGGCATGTCCACCGCGCGCGCTCTCTTCGACGGGTTCAGGCAGCGCATCGACGCCTATCGCGACCATCGCGACTTTCCGGCGCGCGAGGGCACCTCCCGCCTGTCCGTGCACCTGCGCTTCGGCACGCTGTCGATCCGCGAGCTCGCGGGATTCGCGTGGCGGCGCGGCGGCGCGGGAAGCGACACCTGGCTGTCGGAACTGATATGGCGCGACTTCTACTTCATGATCCTCGCCGCGCGGCCGGATGTCGTCGACTCGCCCTTTCGCCGCGAGTACGCGCGCGTGAGGTTCGATTTCCGCGACGACTGGTGGCAGGCCTGGTGCGAGGGAAACACCGGCTATCCGCTGGTGGACGCGGCGATGCGGCAGCTGAACCGCACCGGCTACATGCACAACCGCCTGCGCATGCTGACCGCGTCCTTCCTGGTGAAGCACCTGGGCATCGACTGGCGGCACGGCGAGCGCTACTTCGCCGCGCGGCTGAATGACTACGAGCTCGCGTCGAACAACGGCGGCTGGCAGTGGGCGGCTTCGACCGGCTGCGACGCGCAACCCTGGTTCCGCATCTTCAACCCGGTGACGCAGTCGGAAAAATTCGACGCCGAGGGCATGTTCATCCGCCGCTACGTGCCCGAGCTTGCCGACTTCCCACTGGAGCACCTCCATGCGCCCTGGACCGGTGGCGGCGCCCCGGGCTATCCGGCGCCGATCGTCGAGCACGCCGAGGCGCGCAAGCGCACGCTGGAACGCTTCGGCGTGCTGAAGCAGCGCGCCTGATGAACCGTCCCTAGATCTCCGTCATCTCGAAGTCTTCCTTGCGCGCACCGCACTCGGGACAGGTCCAGTTGATGGGGACATCCTCCCAGCGCGTGCCCGGGGCAATCCCTTCTTCCGGCAGACCGGCAGCTTCGTCATAGACCCATCCGCAGATGAGGCACATCCATGTCTTGTATTGGATTTGGTTCTCGGCCATGTTGGAGAGCGGGTTAGAATCGCACGGCATATTACCTTGATCCGCGACGCCAATCGTCGCGGAGTTCCTTGATGCCGACCCTGCCCCGCTTCGTGCTGAGCTTTGCCGCGTCCGACCCCACCGGCGGCGCCGGCATGCAGGCGGACCTGCTCACGTTCGCCAGCATGGGATGCCATCCGCTGTCGGTGCTGACCGCGATCACCGTGCAGGACACGCATGGCGTCGAGGCGATCCAGCCTGTCGCTGCCGACTGGGTGAGCGACCAGGCACGCGCGCTGCTCGACGAGTTCCGGGTGGCGGCGTTCAAGCTCGGCGTACTCGGTTCGGCCGCAAACGCGGCGGCAATCTCCCGCGTCATCGCCGCCCATCCCGGCGTGCCGATGGTGCTGGACCCGGTGCTCGCTTCGGCGCGCGGCGACGCGCTTGCCTCCGGCGAGATCCTCGACACACTGCGCGAGCTTCTGCTGCCGCTCGCAACGGTGGTGACGCCCAACAGCCTTGAAGCACGCGCGCTTGCCGCGCGCGGCGACGATTCCGGCGCTCCCGCACTGGAAGAATGCGCGCGGCGCCTGCTGGAGCTCGGCTGCAGGCACGTGCTGATCACCGGCACGCACGAAGACACGCCCGAGGTGACCAACACCCTGTTCAGCGCCGGGGAGGCGCCGCGCAGCGCGCACTGGACGCGGCTGCCCGGGAGCTATCACGGCTCCGGATGTACGCTCGCCGCAGCGATCGCGGCGAGACTGGCGCACGGCGCCGGCGTCGACGAAGCAGTACGCGAAGCGCAGGAGTTCACCTGGCAGGCGCTTGCGACCGGCTACCGGCCGGGCAGCGGACAGCATCTGCCCGACCGCTTCTTCTGGGCACGCGGCATCGCCGCCGCCGCGCCGTGAGAGGGCTGTATGCAATCACCCCCGAGGGTGCCGCGGGCGAGCGCCTGGTCGCGCTCGCCGCCGCCGCACTCGCGGGCGGCGCCTCGGTCCTGCAGTACCGGAACAAATCCTCCGACCATGCGCAGGCGCTGCACGATGCACGCGCGCTGCGCTCGGCTTGCCGCGATCATGGTGCGCTGTTCATCGTCAACGACGACCCGCGCCTGGCCCTCGAGTCGGAGGCGGATGGCGTGCACCTTGGCCGCGACGACGCCGGGCTGACCGCGGCGCGCACGCTGCTTGGCCGCCGCATCATCGGCGTTTCCTGCTATGACAGCCTTGCGCTCGCACGCGCCGCGGCCGCTGCCGGCGCGGACTACGTCGCCTTCGGCAGCGTGTTCGCATCGTCGACGAAGCCCGCGGCCGTGCGCGCACCGCTGGAACTGTTCGCGCAGGCGCGGCACCTGCGGGTGCCGCTGGTCGCCATCGGCGGAGTAACGCTGGACAATGCCGCGCAGGCCATCGGTGCCGGCGCCGACTGCGTGGCGGTGATATCGGATCTTTTCTCGGCAAGCGACGTGAAAGCGCGGGCGCGCGCCTATGCAGATCTGTTCAACAGACGGAAGGTTCCCGCATGAGTACCAGCAACGAATCCCTCTATCAGCGCGCGCAGCAGCACATCCCGGCCGGTGTCAACTCGCCGGTACGTGCGTTCCGCGCCGTGGGCGGCACGCCACGCTTTTTCGCCCGCGCCTCCGGTGCCTACCTCTGGGACGTCGAAGGCACCCGCTACGTGGACTACGTCGGCTCCTGGGGCCCGATGGTCGCCGGGCACACGCACCCCGAGGTGGTCAAGGCAGTGCAAGGCGCAGCGGCGAACGCACTGTCGTTCGGCGCGCCCACCGAGAGCGAGGTGCTGCTCGCCGAGGCGATCTGCCGCCTTGTGCCCTCGATCGAGATGGTGCGGCTGGTGTCCTCGGGAACCGAGGCGACGATGACCGCGCTGCGGCTGGCGCGCGGCTTTACCGGGCGATCCGCGATCGTGAAGTTCGAGGGCTGCTATCACGGCCACGCCGACAGCCTGCTGGTGAAGGCCGGTTCGGGCGCGCTCACCTTCGGCAACCCCAGTTCCGCCGGCGTGCCGGCGGAAACTGCCGCGCATACCCTGGTACTCGATTTCAACGATACCGCGCAGTTGAAGGCCCTGTTTGCCGCGCGCGGCGCCGACATCGCCGGCGTCATCGTCGAGCCGGTGGCTGGCAACATGAACCTGGTGCTGCCTGCGCCGGGATTCCTCGAAGCGCTGCGCGAGGAGTGCACGCGACACGGCGCGGTGCTGATCTTCGACGAGGTGATGACCGGCTTTCGCGTCGCGCCGGGCGGTGCGCAGGCGCACTACGGCATCCGGCCGGACCTCACCACGCTCGGCAAGGTGATCGGCGGCGGCATGCCGGTGGGCGCGGTAGGCGGGCGCAGGGACATCATGGAGCGGATCGCCCCGCTCGGCCCGATCTACCAGGCGGGCACGCTGTCGGGGAATCCGGTCGCGGTTGCCGCGGGCCTCGCGACCCTGAAGCTGGTCGAGGCTGCGGGCTTCCAGGATCGCATCGCCGCGACGACGCGCGCGCTGGTGGAAGGCCTGGTCGGCGAGGCGAAGCTTGCCGGCGTGACGTTCTCGGCGCAGTCGATCGGCAGCATGTTCGGCCTGTATTTCAGGACGTCGCCGCCGACGAGTTTCGCCGAGGTGATGCAGTGTGACAAGGACCGCTTCAATCGCTTCTTCCATGAGATGCTCGCGCGCGGCATCTACCTCGCACCCTCGGCCTACGAGGCGGGCTTCGTCTCCGCCGCCCATGGCGACGCGGAACTGGCACTCACGTTCGCGGCGGCGAAGGCTGCGTTCGCAGCGCTCTAGAGCAGGAACAGCGTCGCGAGGCCGAGGAAGATGAAGAAGCCGCCTGAATCGGTGCACGCGGTGATCAGCACCGAGGAGCCGATCGCCGGATCGCGGCCGAAGCGTGCGCGCAGGTACGGAATGAGCACGCCCATGAACGCGGCGAGCAGCAGCGTCAGCAGCATTGCGAGCGCCATCACGCCGCCCAGCGCGACGCTTTCGTAGAGCCAGTAGGCCACCGCACCGAGCAGCACGCCCCACAGCACGCCATTCAGCGTCGCCACGCCAAGTTCCTTGGCGAGCAGCTTTCTCCAGTAGCCGGGCTGCATCTGCCCCAGCGCCAGCGCGCGCACGATCATGGTGATGGTCTGGTTGCCCGAGTTGCCGCCGATACCGGCGACGATCGGCATCAGCGCCGCGAGCGCGACCAGCTTCTCGATCGAGCCCTCGAACAGGCCGATTACGCGCGAAGCGACGAACGCGGTGACCAGATTCACCGCGAGCCACGACCAGCGGTTGCGAAAACTGTTCCACACCGGCGCGAAGATGTCCTCCTCCTCGCTCAGGCCGGCCTCGGCAAGCTGCGTCTCCGCGCTCTTCTCGCGGATATGGTCGACTACCATGTCCACCGTGAGCCGGCCGATCAGCCTGTCGAACGCGTCCACCACGGGTGCCGACACCAGGTCGTAGCGCTCGAACGCGTTCGCCGCGTCCTCGGCGCTGTCCCCCGAGAAGAACGTCACCGGCTCGTGGTCCATGACCTGCGTGACCTCGGTTTCGAGGTCGGTGACCACCAGCCGCGTGATCGGCAGCGTACCCTTGAGCTTCCGCGCCCGGTCGACGACGAACACCTGGTCGGTGTTCGGCGGCAGTTCGTCCAGCCGCCGCAGGTAGCGCGTCACGGTCTCCAGCGTCACGTCCTCGCGCACCGTCACCATCTCGAAGTCCATCAGCGCGCCCACCGTGCCCTCGGCGTGCGACATCGCGGCACGCAGGCGCTCGCGCTCCTCCGCAGGGAGCGAGCGCACCACCTGCTCGGCCACGTCCTGCGGCAGGTCGTTGATGAGATCCGCGATCTCGTCCGCGTCCAGCGATTCCACCGCCGCGACGAGTTCCTTCGGGTCCATCGCGGCGATGAGCGTGTCGCGAACCGCGTCGGACACCTCGAGCAGGATCTCGCCGTCCTGCTCGGCCTTGACCAGATCCCAGGCGACCAGTCGGTCGTCCAGCGGCAGGGCCTCGAGCACCACCGCCACATCGGCCGGATGCAGCTTCTTCAGCGTCGCGTGCAGTTCCGCGAGCGCGGTCCCGCGCAGGTGCTCGTCCGCCTGCAATTCGCCGCCGTGGGCATGACGCTGCAGCAGATCCTGCACCTCCTGCAGGTTCCGCTTCAGGTCTTCTATTTCCAGCCGGGGGCGACGATCGGGCACAGGGCCCGAGTTTAGGACACTCTGAATTATTCGCCGCGAGCTGCGGCCCCATCGTCCGTCGCAGCCGCGCGGGAATAGGTCAGAGTGTCCTCTACGGAATCTGCGCGCTCGCCATGCGCCCGAGTATCGTTTCCACGCGGGAGGCGACGTAAGGCGTCACGCGGCCGGCCTCGTAGCGGCGCGGGCTGGGCAGCACGGCCGCGAGGTATGCCGCCTGCGCGGCACCGATCCGGTCGGCGCCGGTGCCGAAGTGATGACGCGCCGCCGCCTCGGCGCCGAACACGCCTTCGCCCCATTCGGCGACGTTCAGGTAGATCTCCAGGATACGGCGCTTGGACATGGTCGATTCGAGCATCCATGTGATCACCGCTTCCTGGCCCTTGCGGACCCACGAGCGATCGCCCGACAGGAACAGGTTCTTCGCCAGCTGCTGACTGATGGTGGAGCCGCCCGACACCACGCGTCCCTTCTTCTCGTTGCGCTCGAGCGCACGCTGGATGCCCTCGAGGTCGAAGCCCTCGTGGCTCATGAACTTGGCGTCCTCGGCAGCCACCACCGCGCGCTTGAGATTCGTCGAGATGCGCTCATAGGGCACCCACCTGTGCTGCAGTCGCGCCTCCGGGTCCTGCTCGCGCAGGCGCTCCAGCCGTGCCGCCATGAACGCGCTCACCCGGGGATTGTGCGACTCCCACCACCATACGTGCGCGAAGAACCAGGCCTGCACCACGAACACCGCGAGCACCACCGCGCCCAGCGTGTAGCAGTACCACTTCCAGCCCAGCCGCAGCAGGCGCAGCATCGACTCAGCCCGCACGCAGCGCGTCCAGCACCTCGGCGGTATCGGGCCGCACACCTCGCCAGACGAAGAAGGATTCGGCCGCCTGCTCGACCAGCATTCCCAGGCCGTCGCACGCACGCACGCCCAGGGCGCGCGCCTGCGCGAGGAACGGCGTGTCGCGGCCGTAGACCATGTCGTAGGCGATGCCGGCGGGATCGAATGCATCCGCGGGAATCGGCGGCGACCCACCGGACAAACCGGCCGAGGTGGCATTGATGACGAGATCGAAGCGGCGACCCGCAAGCTCGTCGTAGCCACAGCCCTGAACCCCTGGAAAGCGTGCTGCAAGTTCGCGTGCACGCGCGGCGTTGCGGTTCGCGATGGCCAGCGTCGCCACGCCGGCGTCCAGCAATGGCCGCAGCACGCCGCGTGCCGCGCCGCCCGCGCCCGCGATCAGCACCTGCCGTGCCTTCAGCGCAATGCCGAGATTGCCCTCGAGATCGCGCACCAGGCCGACGCCATCGGTATTGTCGGCGTAGATGCCAGTGGCATCGAACCTCAGCGTGTTTGCCGCCGCGGCCGCCCTGGCCCGTGCCGAGCTCGTCGCCGCGATGTCGAACGCCTGCTCCTTGAACGGCAGCGTCACGTTCAAACCCCTGCCGCCGCCAGCGCGGAACGTCGCCACTGCCCGCGCAAACCCGTCCAGCGGCGCCTCGATGCTGCCGTAGTCCAGGTCCTGCCCGGTCTGGCGCGCGAACCGGGCGTGGATCCACGGCGACTTCGAATGCGCAACCGGGTTGCCGATTACCGCGTAGCGATCGTGCATCGTTTCGCTTGTAGTTAGGAGTACGGGGGGGAAAGCGACCTCAGTTTCCCCCTGTTCGTTCACTGGGTTCGGACCGTGTCACCCTGCGAGAAGAACCAGGTCCGCGTGATCACCAGCAGATCGGTGTCCTTGCGGATCTCGGGCGGAAATGCAGCGTACGGCGCCGCCATGCGCACGATGCGGAACGCCGCCCGGTCCAGCACCTTCAGCCCCGAGGAACGGTCCAGCGTCACCGATTCCACGCTGCCATCGGGCCGTATCGTCACCGTGAGGCGGAGGTTGCCGTAATGCTTGCCGCGCGCCTCGGGCGGATAGTTCAGCGTGCCGAAGCGCTCCACCTTCATGCGCCATTCCTCTTCGTACTGCGCGAACCGGTACTCGCTTGCGCGCGCGCCAATGAACTGCTTGCGCGGCCGCTTCTGGTAATCGTCGATCCGCCGGTCGATCTGCGCCTGCAGCCGCATCGCCGCAAGCGAAAGATCCGCCAGGTCGCGGCCGCTCGGCGTCGGCACGGCCTCGCGCTCGGGAGCCTGCCGTGGCGCTTCAACCGGGGCCGGAATCGCCGCTCGAGACTTGTGCGCCTGCGCGAGCAGCTTCTTCTGCTGCGCTTCGAGTTGCTCCACCCGCTTCTTCGCCTGCGCGAGGTCGCGGCCGGGCGTGTCCGGCTTGGTCACCGGCAGCGGCGTTTTCGCGCGCCGGTCCTCTTCGGTGTTGCCCCCCCCATCCAGGTTCGCCTGTGCCAGCGCTTCGGCCTTCGCCGGCGCTTCGCGCGTCCGCGCGTTCACCAGTATCACGTCCAGCGCCAGGTTGGCCGAGCGGCGCATCGCCTCGGGAAGCCGGAAGTGGATCGACAGCAGCACCGCGTGCAGCAGCAAGGAAACCGCGAGGCACGTATAGAGCACGCGCGACTGTCGGTCCAGCGTCTCCCGGTATTCCTCCGGGCTCTGCAAGTAGGGGGCGGCAGCCGCCGTCAATTCTGCTCCTTGCCGGGAAATCGCGTCATTCTAGGGCCTTATCACGCCTCCCGCTGCGCCGGCAGCGGCACATTCCCGGCGGCGCTGTCCAGGGTCTCGACATACGTGCATTGCAGCCTGCGCTCCAGCAGGTCGATCTCGTCGATTCTGACCCGCACGCGCCTGCCGGGTTCCAGTCCCGGCAGTGACGGCACCTTGACCACCAGCGGCATGCCGTCGATGCGCACCAGATTGTCCCGCAGCACCACGCCGGCGGTGTGCGCGACGCTCTCCTGCTGCAGCCAGCGCAGGCACCAGTAGTTCTCCATCGTGCGCTGGTGCTCGTCGTAGCGCGCGTACACCACCTCGAATGCCCGCAGTGCCGTGAGCAGCCCTTCCGACGCCCGGGTGAACGGCGGCCTGCGGCCCGACACCGCCGCGATCAGCTGCCACTGGTTCACCAGGTCGACATAGCGGCGCAGCGGGGAACTCATCCATGCGTAGCAGCTCACGCCGAGTCCCTCGTGCGCTTCCGGATGCACCGACAGGCGCACCTTGCCGGTGGACTGCACGCGGTAGATCGCGGCGATGTCGCGCTCCGCGAGCAGGCTGCCCCAGCCGCTGTTGGCAAGGATCATCAGTTCGGAAACGAGCTTCTCCAGCGGCGCGCCGCGGCGGCGTGGCACGATGGTGACGCGCCCGTCCTCGACTTCGAAGTTGTAATCGAGCTGCGCGGCGTTCACGCTCGGCCTGCCACGCGCGGCCTCCAGCGCGCCGGCGAAGTGCCACAGCACGCGCAGCGCGTCCTCGTGCGGCAGGCCGAGCGTGCTGCCCTCCTCGAACGCGTGGTTCAGCGCATCGCAGTCGGCATGCCGCAGGTTGGCGGCGATGCGCACCCGCTCGAGCCGGGTGCCGCGCGCGCGCACCGAGAAATCCACGGCGGATACGGTGAGGTACAGCGACACTGCGGGCCGATAGCCGCCTTCGTCCAGCGAGAAGCGCGCCACGACGTCGTCGGGCAGCATGGTGAACTTGCAGCCCGGCATGTACGCGGTGGACAGGCGCGCGCGCGCGATGGCGTCCAGCGGCGACCCCGGCGCGATGGCAAGGCCGGGCGCGGCGATGTGGATGCCCACGCGCCATTCGTCTTCCGACACCCTGCTGAGGGAGAACGCGTCGTCGATCTCGGTGGTGCCGGCGTCGTCGAGGCTGAAGGCCTCCGCGTCGGCCTTCGGCAGGTCCTCCGGCGGCTGGGGCAGCTCGTGTGCCGGGAAGGCGTCGCCGTTCGGGTGGAACTCGAACAGGAACCGGTTCAGGTGGTACGCATGGCTGTCGTGCAGCAGGCCGCAGCGCGCGAACAGCTGCAGCGGCGTCACGCCCAGCTGCTTCGCCGCCTGCTCGAACGCGCGGGTCTGGGGCTTGGCGCGATCCGGCCGGTACAGCAATTCGTCCTTCATCGCGGCGATCTCGGCCGGGCATTCGTTGCGCGTGAGGCTCTCGATCCAGCCCGCCACCTGCTGCTCGAGCAGGCGCTTGCGCTCCAGGCCGGCGAGCGCGAGCTTCAGTGTCTCCGGCGGGGCGGCGCGAAAGCGTCCGCGGCTCTTGCGATGGAAGTACATTGGCGCCGCGTGCAGCTTCATCAGCACGCCGGCGGCCTCCACCGGCGTCGGTGCCCTGCCGACATAGTCGCGCGCGAGGTCCTCGAACGAGAACTCGTCGGCGCCGCAGCATTGCCAGAGGAAATCCGTGTCCAGTCCTTCCGCATACCGCCGCGCCTGCTCGAGCAGCAATGCGCCCGGCGGCTGCTCGAATGCGAGCAGCACGCTGCCGGACTTGACCTTCGTGCGTCGTCCGTGCTGGCTCTCCACCTGGTGGGACGCAGGCCCCGAGGACAGCACGGTGCCGACCTTGAACTCGCCCTCCTCTTCGTAGAGCAGCTGCATGCCTATCGCGCGTCGATGCCGGCAAAGCGCAGGATGCGCGGCAGGTGCTCCGGAAAGCTCTGCAGGGTATGGTCGCCGCCCTGCCGGATGACCATGCGCGCGCCCTCGTACTTGCGCACCGCCTCGCGATAGTCGAGCAACTCGTCGCCGGTCTCGAGCAGCAGCAGGTAGCGCTCCGGGTCGACCTCCTCGACCGCGAGCGCGCGCCAGGCATCCAGGTGGGCCTGCGTCAGCTCGTACTCGGCCGCCGTGTACAGGTTTCGCTGCGGACCGAGCCTCGACTCGAGCCCGATGTACGGATGCACCGCCGGCTGCATCAGCACCGCGCGGCAGCCGTGGCGCTCGGCGAACCACGTGGCATAGAAGCCGCCTAGCGAGCTGCCGACGAAAGTGACGCTGCCCGGTGCGTGCCGGGCAAACTCCCCCTCGATCAACGCCACCGCTTCCTGCGGCCGGTGCGGCAGCTCCGGGCAGCAGAACTGCTGCCCCAGTCCACGCTCCTGCATGAACCGGTGCAGCGTGCGCGCCTTGTAGGAGGAAGGCGCGCTGTTGAAGCCGTGCAGGTAGATGATCAAGCAAGCGCTCTCGTCGCGCCCAGCGCAGCCAATAGCCTCGCGTGAAAGCCGCCGAAGCCGCCGTTCGACATGGCGAGCACGTGATCTCCCTCGCGCGCGTCTGCGGCTACCGCGGCGACGAGTTGGTCCAGGCTGCCGTGCACCTGCGCGCGTGACCCCAGCGGTGCCAGCAGCGCAGCAGCGTTCCAGCCGAGGCCGGCGCCAAGGACGTAGACACGGTCGGCGGCGGCGAGGCTCTGCGGCAGCGCCTCCTTCAGCACGCCAAGCTTCATGGTGTTCGAGCGCGGCTCGAGCACCGCCAGTATCCGCGCCGCGCCTACCTTCGCGCGCAGCCCTTCCAGCGTGGTGCGGATCGCGCTCGGGTGGTGGGCAAAATCGTCGTAAACGGTGACGCCGCGCGCCGTCCCCTTCACTTCCATGCGGCGCTTGACGCCGCCGAACGAGGCAAGCGCCTCGATCGCCGCGGCAGGCTCGACGCCGGCATGCCGCGCGGCGGCGATCGCCGCCAGCGCGTTCAGCCGGTTGTGCGCGCCGAGGAGGTTCCAGCGCAGCCCGCCGAGAACGCTGCCGTCGCAAGCGACCTCGAACTCGCCCTCGCTACCCGGCGTCCCTGCCTGCCAGCCTGGCGCAGCGCCGAAGTACTCCAGCTCGGACCAGCAGCCACGCGCCAGCACGCGCTTCAGTCCGGCATCCGCGGCATTCGCAATGATCCTCCCATGACTCGGTACGATACGGACGAAATGATGAAATTGTTGCTCGATGGCCGCAAGATCGGAGAAGATGTCGGCATGATCGAACTCGAGGTTGTTCAATATCGCGGTTCTGGGGCGGTAGTGAACAAACTTGGAGCGCTTGTCGAAGAATGCCGTGTCGTACTCGTCAGCTTCGATGACAAAGTGCCTGCTGCCGCGATGCCGCGCCGAAACCGGAAAATCATTCGCCACGCCGCCGATGAGGAAGTCCGGCTGCAAACCGGCCCGCTCGAGCACCCAGGCCAGCATGGCCGCAGTGGTGGTCTTGCCGTGCGTGCCGGCGACCGCGAGCACGTGCCTGCCCTGCAGCACGTTTTCGGCAAGCCACTGCGGCCCGGACACATAGCGGTCCCCGCGGTCGAGTATCGCCTCCATCAGCGGATTGCCGCGGGTCACGACGTTGCCGACCACCCAGACGTCGGGCGCCAGCGCGAGCTGGTCGGCGCCATAGCCTTCGATCAGTTCGATCCCCAGGCGCTCGAGCTGCTCGCTCATCGGCGGATACACCGCCGCGTCGCAGCCGGTGACACGATGCCCCGCCGAGCGCGCGATCGCGGCGATGCCTCCCATGAAGGTGCCGCAGATGCCGAGGATGTGAAGGTGCGCGCCCATGCAGGTGTCTATTATGATGGGAGCGACCCGGAAGGAACTCCGCGATGAGCCGCAGGAACGCGCGCCAGCATGGCATGCGAACGAGGATCGCCGCAGCAGCGGCGCGCCTGATGGCCGAGGACGGCATCGACGACTTCTCTCTGGCCAAGCGCAAGGCCGCGCGCCAGCTCGGCGCTGCGGACACGGAATCGCTGCCGGGGAACGACGAGGTCGAGGCGGAACTGCACGCCTATCGCGCGCTCTACCAGGCAGAGGAACACCCCGAGCGCGTAGAAAGGCTGCGTCGGCAGGCCCTGGCAGCGATGCGCCTGCTGGCACAGTTTCACCCGTATCTCACCGGCCCGGTGCTGAGCGGCACCGCCGGGCCGTTCGCAGCCATCGAGCTGCAGCTCTTCCCCGAGAGTGCCAAGGACGTGGAGATCTTCCTGCTCGACCAGGGTATCGCCTACGAATCCGCCGAAGTCAGGCGCTACTCCGGCGAGCGAGCGCGCGCGGTAAGCATGCTCAAGTTCGCCTGGCAGGACAGCGACCTGAGCATCTCGGTGTACGATCCGCGGGACGAGCGCGTCGCATTGAAGACCTCGGTCGCCGGACGGGCGATCGAACGAGCGGGCATCCGTGAGGTAGAATGCCTGGTATCAGCGCAGAAAAGCGGCTAAGATCCTCGAAAGTGGCGGCAAATGTCATCAAATTGACGGCTCTATAGCCCGCCTTCATTGCCCGGTCACGGGCAACACGCCCAGCGAGCACATTGATCGACTAAAATGCGGGCATCTACGTCGAACATGTCGAGAAAATCCAACAGGTTGGCAGGATCGGTTCTTGTGCTGCATGGCCCGAACCTGAATCTTCTGGGCACCCGGGAGCCGCACATCTATGGGCACGGCACGCTGGCGGATCTGGACCAAGCGCTGCAGGCTCAGGGCAGGAAGGCCGGGTTGCGCGTCACCTGCTTCCAGTCGAACCATGAAGGCGCCCTGGTGGACCGGATCCAGCAGGCAAGGAGCGACGGCACCGGCTTCATCATCATCAATCCGGGCGCCTACACGCATACCAGCGTGGCGATCCGGGACGCGCTGGCGGCAGGAAGCATCTCTTTCATCGAGGTCCACCTGTCCAACGTGCATGCCCGTGAGCCGTTCCGCCATCGCTCGTTCGTGTCCGACATTGCGGTGGGCACCATCGCTGGCCTGGGCCGGCGCGGCTACGAGTTCGCGCTGGACTACGCCATCCAACGCATTCACGCCGGCGCTTAGCAGCGCCGCAAAGGGGAGCAGCATGGATCTGCGCAAACTGAAGAAGCTGATCGACCTGGTGCAGGAGTCGGGAATCGCCGAACTCGAGATCACCGAGGGCGAGGAGAAAGTCCGCATCGCGCGGGGCGGCGTGCTTGCCACCGGCCAGGCCGGCGCGGCGATTCACGTGCCCGCGCCAGCGCCGGCACCGGCGGCGGTTGCGGGGCCTGCCGAGGCGCCACCAGCGCCGGCAGCCGAGCAGAAGCCCGAAGGCCATGTCGTCAAGGCACCGATGGTCGGCACTTTCTACCGTGCCTCGGCGCCGGACGCGCGGCCCTTCGTCGAGGTCGGGCAGTCGATCAAGCAGGGCGAGACCATCTGCATCATCGAGGCCATGAAGCTGATGAACGAGATCGAGGCCGACGCCACGGGTGTGGTGAAGGCGATACTGGTGGAGAACGGGCAGCCGGTGGAGTATGGCCAGCCGCTCTTCGTGATCGCCTGATGGCGATGTTCGAGAAGATCCTCATCGCGAATCGCGGCGAGATTGCGCTGCGAATCCAGCGCGCCTGCCGTGAACTGGGGATACGCACGGTGGTGGTTCACTCGGAGGCAGACACCGAGGCGAAGTACGTCAAGCTGGCCGACGAGTCGGTCTGCATCGGCCCGCCGCCGTCCGCGCAAAGCTACCTGAACATCCCCGCGATCATCAGCGCGGCTGAAGTCACCGACGCGGAAGCCATCCATCCCGGCTACGGCTTCCTGTCCGAGAACGCCGACTTCGCCGAAAAAGTCGAGGGCAGCGGCTTCGTGTTCATCGGCCCGCGGCCGGAGAACATCAGGCTGATGGGCGACAAGGTGAGCGCCAAGCAGGCCATGGTCAAGAACGGGGTGCCCACCGTCCCGGGGTCCGAGGGCGCATTGCCCGAGGATCCGAAGGAGATCGTGCGCATCGCGCGCAAGATCGGCTACCCGGTCATCATCAAGGCCGCCGGGGGGGGCGGTGGACGCGGCATGCGCGTGGTGCACACCGAGGCGGCGCTGCTGAATGCCGTCAGCATGACGCGCAACGAGGCGCAGACCGCCTTCAGCAATCCGATGGTGTACCTGGAGAAGTTCCTCGAGAACCCGCGGCACATCGAGATCCAGGTGCTGGCCGACAGCCACAAGAATGCGGTGTACCTCGGCGAGCGCGACTGCTCGATGCAGCGCCGGCACCAGAAGATCCTCGAAGAAGCGCCGGCGCCCGACCTGCCGGCGAAGCTGCGCGAGCGCATTGGCGAGCGCTGCGCGGATGCCTGCCGCCGCATCAACTATCGCGGCGCGGGCACCTTCGAGTTTCTCTACGAGAACGGCGAGTTCTACTTCATCGAGATGAACACGCGCGTGCAGGTCGAGCATCCGGTGACCGAGATGATCACCGGCATCGACATCGTGCAGCAGCAGATCCGCATCGCCGCGGGCGAGAAGCTTGCGTTCCGGCAGCGCGATGTGCAGTTTCGCGGCCATGCGGTGGAATGCCGCATCAACGCCGAGGATCCTTACCGCTTCACGCCATCACCCGGGAAGATCGTCTCGTATCACCCGCCCGGCGGGCCGGGGATCCGCGTCGACACGCACATCTATGCCGGCTACACGGTCCCGCCGCACTACGATTCCATGGTCGCCAAGGTGATCGCCTACGGGGACTCGCGTGACCAGGCGATCCGGCGCATGCGCATCGCGCTCTCGGAGATGGCGCTGGAGGGGATACAGACGAACATCCCGCTGCACCTGGACCTGATGCACGACAACCGGTTCCTGCGTGGCGGCACGTCGATCCACTACCTGGAGCAGAAGCTCGCGCAGGAGAAGAAGCCGGCCAAGTGATGCCCTGGCTCTCGCTAAGCGCCGAGGTGGACGCGGCGCACGCCGAGGCCTTCTCGGACGCGCTGCTCGAGGCAGGCGCGATCTCGGTGTCGATCGAGGACGCCGATGCGGGCACCGTGCGCGAACGCCCGCTCTATGGCGAACCGTCGTGGGAATCGGGCTCGGCGTGGAACCGCAACCGCGTGCATGCGCTTGCAGCGCAGGATTGCGACGCCGCCGCGCTGATCGGCGCTGCAAGCATCGCGGCCGGCATCTTGCCGCCGCAGTTCACGCAGGCACAGGTCGAGGAACAGGACTGGGTGCGCGCGACGCAGGCGCAGTTCGCGCCGGTGCAGGCGGGTGAGCACCTGTGGATCGTGCCGAGCTGGCACGCGCCGCCACAGGATCCCGCTGCGGTCGTGGTGAGGCTCGATCCGGGGCTCGCGTTCGGCACCGGCTCGCACCCGACCACGCGCCTGGTGCTCGGCTGGCTGGAACGCATCGGCTGCGCCGGGCTGCGCGTCCTCGACTACGGTTGCGGTTCCGGTATATTGGCCATCGCCGCGGCACGCCTGGGTGCGGCACATGTCGATGGCGTCGACATCGATCCCCAGGCGCTGGTGGCCGCGGCCTCGAATGCAGCCGACAACGGCGTTACGCTGCGTGCCTGCACCCCGGACACGCTCGCGCCAGGCCAATACGACATCGTGCTCGCCAATATCCTCGCCAATCCGCTGATCACGCTCGCGCCCGAGATCGCCTCGCGCACGCGTCCCGGCGCACGGATTGCGCTGTCCGGCATCCTCGGCGCACAGGCCGCCGATGTGATCGCCGCGTATGCCACGAGCTGCGAGCTGCGGGTGGCGGGCAGCGAGGACGGTTGGGTGCTGGTCGCGGGAACGCGTCGATGAGCCTCATCACGCGCTGCCCGCAGTGCGCCACCGCCTTCCGCGTGCTGCCCGCGCAACTGTCGGCCAAGGGCGGCAAGGTGCGTTGCGGCAAGTGCACGACGGTGTTCGACGGCGTCTCGCACCTGGTCGCGCAGCAGGAACCAGGGGTGCGCGAACCCTCGCCGCAGCTCGGCCTGTTCGATCCGGGGCGCGCACCTGCGCGCCCGCGCGCGCCGCCGCGCCCGCTGCGTCCCGCGGCTGCAGCCGCGGACGATGAGCCGCCGGTTGCGTTTCTCGCCGAACCGCCGCCCCGGCCGCGCCACGCCGCGGCGTGGGCACTGCTCGCGGTGCTGGCGCTCGCGCTGCTGCTAGCTCAGGCGCTGCATCACTACCGCACCGAGCTCGCGGTACTGGTGCCGCAGGTGCGCCCGTACCTGGACGCCGCCTGCGAAGCGGTGGGCTGCCAGGTACGCCTGCCGCGGCGGCCCGAGCTGATGAGCATCGAATCCTCCGAACTGCAGGCTGACGGCCAGCGCGACGCAGTGATCCTGCTGAACGCGGTGCTGCGCAATCGCGCGCCGTTTCCCCAGGAGTATCCGGCATTGGAACTGACGCTCACGGACCCCGCCGACAGCCCGGTGGCGCGGCGCGTGCTGATGCCCGCCGACTACCTGCGCGAGCGCGCCCCGGCGCCGCTGCTGGCGCGCGGCGTGCCGCCCGGCGGCGAGGTGGTACTGAGCTTGCCGCTGGACACGAGCCGGGTGAGGGCGACTGGATACCGGCTGTATCTCTTCTTTCCATGAATCACCCAAACGCAAGGGCAACATGACCATACTCGTCACCGGCTCGATTGCATACGACACCATCATGGTGTTTCCCGACCGCTTCAGGAACCACCTGCTGCCGGACCAGCTGCACATCCTCAACGTCTGCTTCCTGACGCCCGAGATGCGACGAGAGTTTGGCGGCACGGCTGGCAACATCGGCTACAACCTGAAGCTGCTGGGCGGCACGCCGCTGCTGATGGCGACGGTGGGCGAAGACATCGCGCCGTACCTGTCACGCCTCGAGGCGCAGGGAATCGCGCACTCGCACCTGAAGCGCATACCGGGCCAGTTCACCGCGCAGGCGTTCATCACCACGGACCTGGACGACAACCAGATCATCGCCTTTCATCCCGGCGCCATGAACCACGCGCACGAGAACCGCATCACGCCGGCGCTCGGCGCCACGCTGGCGACCGTTTCGCCTGATGGCAAGGAAGGCATGCAACAGCACGCTCGCCAGTGCGCCGAGCACGGCATCCCGTTCCTGTTCGATCCGGGGCAGGGCCTGCCGATGTTCTCCGGCGACGAGCTGAACGAGTTCTTCCGCCTCGCGGACTACATTGCGGTGAACGACTACGAGGGCAAGCTGCTCGAGGACAAGACCGGCCGCAAGCTGGAGGACATCGCGCGCGAGGTGAAGGCGCTGGTAGTGACGCTGGGCGGCAAGGGTTCGCAGATCCATGCCGGCGGCACGCGGCACGAAATACCCGGCGTCACGGCAGAGGCAGTGGTCGACCCCACCGGCTGCGGCGATGCATATCGCGCCGGACTGCTATACGGCATCACCAGGGGCTGGGACTGGGAGAGCACCGGCAGGCTGGGCTCGCTGATGGGATCGATCAAGATCGCGCACCGCGGGCCGCAGAACCACGCGCCTGCACGCGCCGAGATCGAGGATCGCTTCCGCAAGGCCTTCGGCTATTCGCCCTGGTGACGCGCCAGCGCTGAGCGGATCTTTGCCGCGTATTCCTCCAGCTTCTCGCGCGGCGGGTTTTTCACCGGCCAGGTGAGCTGCATGCCGTCGCCGTCCCAGCGCGGCAGCACGTGCAGGTGGAAGTGGAACACCGTCTGTCCGGCGGGCTTGCCATTGGCCTGGTAGATCGACAGGCCGGGTGGCGAGAACGCCGCATGCACCGACCTGGCAACGCGCGCGGCGGTGCGGAAGACGGCGGCCGCAAGCGCGTCGTCGAGGCCATAGATGTTCTCGACGTGCGGTTTCGCCGCCACCAGCACGTGGCCCGGGTTGACCTGGCCGATGTCCATGAAGGCGAGTGTCTGCTCGTCCTCGAACACCCGCGTCGACGGAATCTGTCCGGCGACGATCCTGCAGAATACGCAATCGCTCATCAGTCTCCTCCTGGTGTACGGTGGCCGGGGCAGGGCAGCTGGACAATCTCGCGGTCTTCCAGCCGTACCGCGGTGAGCGCGCCGCCCCACACGCAGCCGGTGTCGATCGCGAGCATCTGCGGGAGCACCTTCAGTCCCTGCGTCGACCAGTGCCCGCAGACGATGGTGGCGTCTTCGCCCGCTTCGCGCAATTCGTACCACGGGCGGTATCCGGGCGGCGGCTTCTCGCCCTTGGTGCGTACCTCGATGTCGTTGTCCGCGGTGGTGAAGCGCATGCGCGTGAATACGTTGACGATCGCGCGCAGGCGCTCCCAGCCGGAGAGCGAATCGCGCCAGCGCGATGGCTCGCTGCCGTACATGTGCGCGAGGAAATCCCGGTAGCCGGGCGCGGCCAGCGCGGCCTCGACCTCGCGTGCGCAGGCGCATGCATGCGCGATCGACCAGCCCGGCAGCAAGCCTGCGTGAAGCATGGCGTAGTGTCCCTCGACGTGCATCAGCGGCCGCGTGCGCAGCCAGGCAACGAGTTCTCTGCCATCGGCGGCATCGAGTACGGCGTCCAGCGTGTCGTCCTCGCGGCGCTTCCACAGGCCCTCGGCGCGGCACACCAGGTGCAGGTCGTGATTGCCGAGCACCACGCGCGCTCCATCTCCCAGACCGCGCACGTAGCGCAGCGTTTCCAGCGATTTCGGTCCGCGGTTGACGAGGTCGCCGACGAACCACAGCACGTCGCGCGCGGCATCGAAGCGGATGCGTGACACCAGCGCCGACAGTTCGTCAAAGCAGCCCTGCACGTCGCCGATCGCCCACGTGGCCATGGGCGAAGTCTAACGGCTACATGCCGGCGTCGAGCCTGCGGTACTGGATCGCCTCGGCGATCTGCGCCGCAGCGATGGGGTCGTCGCCGGCCAGGTCCGCGATCGTGCGCGCGACGCGCAGCACGCGGTGGTACGCGCGCGCCGACAATGCCAGCCTGCGTATCGCCTCCTTCACCAGGGCTTCTGCCTGCGCGTCGATGGCACAGTGCCGCTCGATCTCGCGCGGGCCCAGCCGCGCGTTGGGCTTGCCCTGCCGGGCGAGCTGGCGCTCGCGCGCGTTGCTCACCCGCGCGCGGATTGCGCTGCTGGGCTCGGCGTCGCCTTTCGCGGTCAACTCGCCATCGCGCGGCGCGGGAGCTTCGATCTTGATGTCGATGCGATCGGCGAGCGGCCCCGAGATGCGCGAGCGGTAGCGCGCCACGGCTTGCGGCGAGCAACGGCAGCGGCCCGCGGGGTCGCCGAGGTAGCCGCAGGGGCAGGGATTCATCGCCGCGATGAGCTGGAAGCGCGCCGGAAACCGCGCCTGGCGCGCCGCGCGCGCAATCGACACGCTGCCCGCCTCCAGCGGCTCACGCAGCGCTTCCAGCACATTGCGGCCGAATTCCGGCAGTTCGTCGAGGAACAGCACGCCGCCGTGCGCGAGCGAGATCTCGCCCGGGCGCGGCGGGCTGCCTCCGCCGACCAGCGCGGCGCTGGAGGCCGTGTGGTGCGGCGCGCGCATCGGACGCTCGCCCCAGCGCTCGACCTCGAATCCCTTCGACGACGCGGAGTGGATGGCGGCAACCTCCAGCGCCTCGGCCGCGGTCAAGGGAGGCAGGATGCCGGCAAAACGCGTCGCCAGCATCGACTTGCCGGTGCCAGGCGGGCCGATCAGCAGCACGCTGTGCGAGCCGGCCGCCGCCACTTCGAGCGCGCGCTTCACCTGCGCCTGGCCCTTGACCTCGGCGAAGTCGGCGTACGACGCGGGCGCGGATCTCACAGTGCCGTCGAATCCCGGCAGCCTCGATTCACCCATCAGGTGCGCGCAGACATCGAGCAGCGAGCGCGCCGGCAAGATGCCGTCGCCGCCGGCGAGTGCCGCCTCGCCCGCATTTGCCTCGGGTAGCACGAAGGCACGGCCGGCGCCGCGCGCCCCCAGCGCCATCGCCAGCGCACCGCGCACGGGGCGCAGTTCGCCGTTCAGCGACAGTTCGCCGGCAAACTCATGCGCCCGCAGCGATTCCGCGCGCACCTGGCCGCTCGCGGCGAGGATGCCGAGCGCGATGGGAAGGTCGAAGCGCGCGGAGTCCTTCGGCAGGTCGGCAGGGGCGAGGTTGACCGTGATGCGCCGCGCGGGGAACTCGAAATGCGCGTGATTGAGCGCCGCGCGCACGCGGTCCTTCGCTTCGCGCACCTCGGCGTCCGGCAGGCCGACGATGGTGAACATGGGCAGCCCGGGTCCGAGGTGGACCTCGACGGTGACTTCGGGCGCTTCTATTCCGGCGAGCGCGCGGCTCGCCACCAGTGCCAGCGACATGGGTCCTCCAGCACCGCACAACGCGGCGGGAGGCCCGCGGGTTTACCTGCGCGCTTCGAGTTCCGCGAGCCGGGCCTCGAGGCGGGCGAGTTTCGCCTGGGCACGCTCGAGCATCTTTCTCTGCACGTCGAAATCTTCGCGCGCGACCAGGTCGAAGCGCGCAAAGAACGCCGTCAGCAGTGCCCGCAGGTTCTTCTCGATGTCCGGGGCGGGGGAAGCGCGCACCGCCTCCGACACGCGGGCGCTCAGTTCATCCAGCAGTTTCCTGTCGATCATCAACGCATTGTAGTCGCCGCACTATGCACGGGCGAGGCTGCCTGCGAGCGCCCCGCGATGGTGCGTCCGCTCGGAGGGCATGTCTCAAGCCTTTGAAATCATTGGGAAGAAGCTCTGGCACGAAGGATGCTCATGAAGGGACGTCACGACATCAACCCTGGAGCGTCATCATGCGCAAGCTGCTTGTCTCGTTCGCCCTCCTCTCGGCACTGCCGCCGGCCGTACTGGCCCAATCCGCTGCGCAATCCCCGCACAGTTTCAGCGGCAACCTGAGCCTCGTCTCCGACTATCGGTTCCGCGGCATCTCGCAGACGTTCAAGAACCCGGCGGTGCAGGGCGGGTTCGACTACAGCCATGCCAGCGGCTTCTACCTCGGCACCTGGGCCTCGAACGTCAGCGGCAACCAGTTTCCGAACGGCTCGGCAATGGAGTGGGACTTCTACGGCGGCTACAAATGGCCGCTGGGCAAGGACTTCACGCTCGACCTGGGCGGCCTGTACTACTGGTACCCGGGCACCAAGTTCTACGATACCAACCCTGCGGGCGGCACCACCAGGGCAAACACCTTCGAGCTCTACGCCGGATTGAGCTGGAAATGGGTGACGCTTAAGTACAGCCGGACGACGACGAACTTCTTCGGCACCAAGTCTGAAACCTTCGGCGCCGCGTGCCAGAACGCGGCCACCGGCAACGCGGCAGACTGCTTCGGTGCCGCGCCGGGCGGCTCGAAAGGCTCTGGTTACCTCGACCTCACGGCGAATGTCGAGATCGCGCCGAAGCTCAACCTCATCGGCCACATCGGGCACCAGAAGGTGAAGAACTACGGCAAGCTCGACTACACCGACTACAAGGTCGGCCTGAGCTACGACATGCATGGCTGGTTGCTCGGCGCGGCCCTGGTCGGCAGCGACGCGACGAAGGGCTGGTACACCGCCTGCGAGGCCGGCAACGCGGCGCGTTGCAAGAAGACCGGCGACAGCACCCTGGTGCTGTCGGTCGGCAGGACGTTCTGACGGGGGCATGCAGATGAAAATCGTCAGCGCCATCATCAAGCCGTTCAAGCTCGACGAGGTGCGCGAAGCGCTCTCGGCGATCGGCGTGCAGGGAATCACGGTCACGGAGGTCAAGGGTTTCGGCCGGCAAAAGGGCCACACCGAGCTGTACCGTGGCGCCGAGTACGTGGTCGATTTCCTGCCCAAGGTGAAGATCGAAGCCGCGGTGAAGACCGACCAGCTCGAGCGCGTCATCGAGGCGATCGAGAAGGCCGCGCGCACCGGAAAAATCGGCGACGGCAAGATCTTCGTCTACGACCTCGAAAAAGCCATCCGCATCCGCACCGGCGAGACCGATGCGGAAGCGCTCTAGGGAGATTGCAATGAAGAAGATGCTTGCACGCCTGCCGCTGGCGCCGCTGCTGTTGGTCGCCGGCACGGCCTTCGCGCAGGACAAGCCCAAGCTCGACAGCGGCGACACCGCCTGGATGCTGACCTCTACGGTGCTGGTCGTGCTGATGGTGGTGCCCGGCCTGGCGCTCTTCTACGCCGGCATGGTGCGCGCCAAGAATGCGCTGTCGGTGCTGATGCACGTGTTCGTCACGCTGTCGCTGATGTCGGTGCTGTGGGCGCTGGTCGGCTACAGCCTGGCATTCAGCGAGGGCAACAGCGTCATCGGCGGCCTGTCCAAGGCGTTCCTGTCCGGCGTCACGCCGGCGTCGCTGCAGGGGACCATTCCCGAGCTGCTCTTCGCCGTGTTCCAGCTGACATTCGCCGCAATCACGCCGGCACTCATCGTCGGCGCGTTCGCCGAGCGCATGAAGTTCTCGGCGATGCTGTGGTTCATGAGCCTGTGGCTGCTCGTCTGCTACGCGCCGATGGCCCACATGGTCTGGGGCGGCGGCTGGATCGCAGGCATGGGCGCGATCGACTTCGCCGGCGGCACCGTGGTGCACATCAACGCCGGCATCGCCGGGCTGGTGGCCGCGATCGTGCTGGGCAAGCGCAAGGGTTACGGCAAGGTGGCGATGCCGCCGCACAACCTGACCTTCACGCTTACCGGCGCGGCGCTGCTGTGGGTGGGCTGGTTCGGCTTCAATGGCGGCAGCGCGCTTGCCGCCAACGGCAGCGCCGCGCTCGCAATGCTGAACACGCAGCTGGCAACCGCTGCGGCGGTGCTCGCATGGATCTTCGCCGAGTGGCTGATCAAGGGCAAGCCGAGCCTGCTCGGCGCCGCCTCGGGCGCCGTTGCCGGGCTGGTGGCGATCACCCCCGCCTGCGGCAACGCGGGGCCGATGGGCGCGATCGTGCTCGGTGCAGTGGCCGGCGTCGGCGCGTTCTGGGCAGTGGCCTACCTGAAGCGCTCGCTGGGTTACGACGACGCGCTGGACGTGTTCGGCGTGCACGGTGTCGCCGGCATCATAGGGGCGCTGGGCATCGGCATCCTCGCCTCGCCAGGCCTGGGGGGCACCGGGTTCGGCGGCAACAATGCCGGCATCGGCGCACAGCTCGGCGTGCAGGCGGCGAGCGTGGGCTTCACGCTCGTCTACACCGGCGTCATCAGCTACGTGCTGCTGAAGGTGCTCGACATGACGATCGGCCTGCGCGTAAGCGAAGATGCCGAGTCCGAAGGCCTGGACATCGCCGAGCATGGCGAGGCCGCGTACAACAACTGAGGCGCGCGCTCCGCAAAGCTTCCCCAGGGCGCCTTCGGGCGCCCTTTTTCATTGCCCGACGCGCTCGAGCAGGCGCAGCAACTGTGCGCGCTCGCGGCGCGTCAGGCGCGCGCCGATGCGACGTTCATGCGCTTCGATCTGGCGCATCGCGCGACCGAGGAACGCATGCCCGGCGCGTGTCAGCTGCAGCGTGTTGGTGCGGCGGTCTTCGCCGCGGCGGCGCTCGATGAAACCGCGCGCCTGGAGTTCGTCCAGCACGCCGACCATCGTCGAGCGGTCGCGCCGCACGGCCTCTGCGAGGCGGCTCTGCGTCACGCCCGGGTTCGCCTCGATCAGGACCAGCACGCCAATGCGGCCGGGCGAGATGCCTTTCACATGGGTGGCAAAGTCCTCGAATACGGTCTGCTGCGCGAGCCGCAGGCGGTAGCCGAGCAGGCGCGGAAGCGCACCCTGGCGCAGTTCAGACGGCCCGCTTTTCTTCATGGCGGCTTGGTTATACTCGCTCCAAGGAGGTTCGTCATGGCAGAACGCCGCAACACCCCGCCGTTCCGCGCCGATCATGTCGGCAGTTTCCTGCGTCCGCAGTACCTGCTGGAGGCGCGCGAGAAAAAGGCGCGTGGCGAGATCAGCGCCGCGGCGTTGCGCGAGGTCGAAGACCGCGCCATCGCGGAGGTGGTGAAGTTCCAGGAGGAGACCGGCCTGTCGAGCATCACCGACGGCGAGTTCCGGCGCACCTACTTTCACATCGATTTCCTCGAGCAGCTCGGCGGCGTGAAGACCGACATTCCGGTCACCGTGAGAAAGCCCGACGGCACCGAGGAACTGGCACCGCCAGTAATGCGCGTGGTGGACAAGGTGCGCCACGTAAAGGACATCCAGCTGGCGGACTTCGAATACCTGAAATCGCGCACCACGCGCACGCCCAAGGTGACGATTCCATCGCCCACGATGCTGCACTTCCGCGGCGGCCGCGCCGGCATCAGCAAGGCGCACTATCCCGAGCTGGAACCCGATTTCTACGAAGACGTGGCAAACGCGTACGGCGAAGAACTGCAATCGCTCGCGAACGCGGGCTGCCGCTACGTGCAGATGGATGACACGAACCTCGCGTACCTGTGCGACGAGAAGATGCGCGACGCCGCGCGCGCGCGCGGCGACGACCCGGATGAGTTGCCGCACCGCTACGCGAAGTTCATCAACCGCGTCGTGGCGAAGAAGCCGGCCGGCATGACGCTCGCCGTTCACCTGTGCCGCGGCAACTTCAAGAGCACCTGGGCGGCGCAGGGCGGCTACGAGCCGGTAGCCGAGGCGCTGTTGTCCGAAATGGGCATCGACGCCTATTTCCTCGAGTATGACGACGCGAGGAGCGGCGACTTCCGGCCCCTGCGCTTCCTGCCCAGGGGCAAGATCGTGGTGCTTGGCCTGGTGACGACCAAGCTCGGTGAACTGGAGAAGAAGGACGACCTGAAGCGCCGCATCGACGAAGCCGCGAAGTTCGTCCCGCTGGAGCAGCTCGCGCTCAGCCCGCAATGCGGATTCTCGAGCACGGTGCATGGCAACAACATCGCGGTCGAGGCCCAGCGCGCGAAGCTGCGGCTGGTAATCGAGACTGCGCAAGACGTCTGGGGCGATGCGTGACATGCGGCTTGCGGTGCATGGACACGCGCCATGAACGCCGCCGGATCGTTGCTGGGAAGGCAGGCGCTCGCGCGCCATGGTGCGCGCACCGCGCTCATTTGCGGCGAGGAATCGCTCACTTACGCTGAACTCGCCGACCGCGTGCGCCGCGCGGCGCACGCCTACGCAAAGCTTGGCATCGCGCCCGGCGAGCGGGTGCTGCTGCTGTTGCGCGACACGCCGGGTTATGCCGTGGCCTGGCTGGGCGCGGTCTGGCACGGTGCAGTTCCGATCGGGCTGAACAACAAGCTGGCCGATGCGGACCTGCAGCACGTGGTTGAGGACAGCGCGGCGCGACTGCTGGTGACCGAGCCAGCGCTCGCCAGGTCGCTGGGGCTGCCCGCAATCGACGTCGCGGAGCTCGCCGGCACCGGCGCCGGGGCCGAACCGCATGACGCATTGCCTGATGATGCGGCGTTCTGGCTGTATTCCTCGGGCACCACGGGACGGCCGAAAGGCATCATCCACACGCATCGCGCCATCCTGGTCTCGGGTCAGGCGCAGCGCGAAGCCTTCGGCATGGATGCCAAGGATCGTGTGCTGGCCACCTCCAAGCTCTTCTTCGCCTACGCACTCGAGAACGGGCTACTAGGGCCGCTATCGCTGGGGGCGGCGGCAATCCTCCACCCGGGGTGGGCCAGCGTCGACAGCATCTGCGAGCTCGCGGCGAGGCACCGGCCCACGGCATTCTTCAGCGTGCCGTCGTTCTACCGCCAGCTGCTGGCTGGCGCCGATCTGTCCCCGTTCAGATCGGTACGACACTACGCCGCAGCCGGCGAGCGGCTGCCGTCGTCGGTGATCGAAGCCTGGCGCGGCGTCACCGGTGGCGAGATCGCGTCGATCTACGGCATGTCGGAGACCTACTGCGTAAGCCTGGTGACGCGGCGCGGCACCTCGGACGGCACGCATACCGGGCAGCCGCTGGCAGGAGTGGAAGCGCGCCTGGAAGGCGTGCCGGATGAACCGGCCGAACTGTGGCTGCGGCATCCCGCGCTGGCGCTCGGCTACGCCAACCGGCCGGA
This sequence comes from uncultured Enterobacteriaceae bacterium, assembly GCA_964612335.1. GTDB lineage: Bacteria > Pseudomonadota > Gammaproteobacteria > Burkholderiales > SG8-39 > CAZTDU01. The sequence continues at coordinate 108,989 of CAZTDU010000001.1, forward strand.
GCAGACCCGCGAGCAGTTCCGCGACGGCTGGTTCTGCACCCGCGACATGTTCCTGCAGGATGCTGCAGGCAACTTCGTGCACCAGGGACGCTCGGACGAACTCATCAAGGTGGCCGGCCAGTGGGTCAGGCCCGGCCTGGTCGAGGAAGTCGCCCTGGCCGAGGCCACCGTTGCCGACGCGGCGTGCGTGACGGTGCCCGACGTCGACGGCTTCGAGCGCCTCGCGCTTTTCGTCACCGCCAAGGGCGAGGCGCAGGCCGCCCAGGCAGGTGCCGGCGCCGCCTGCGAGGCGCGCCTCGCGCGGCACCAGCGGCCGAAGTGGATCCGCGTGGTGAACGAACTGCCGCGCACGGCGACCGGCAAAGTGCAGCGCTTTCGCCTGCGCGAACTGCTCGAACGGGAGTTCGCCGGCAGCGTTTAGAATGCCGTCGCTAACCCGGAGACGATGCGATGGCCTACGCAATACCACTGTGGAATCCTCCCGCGCTGAAAGTCGAGGGCTCCGCCGACCTCTACCCCGTGCGGCGCATCTTCTGCGTCGGGCGCAACTACGTCGAGCACCAGAAGGAAATGGGCGGCGATGGTCGCGAGCAGCCGTTCTTCTTCATCAAGTCCGCGCACGCGCTGGTGCCCGCCGGCACCGACATCCACTATCCGGCGAAGACCGCCAATTTCCACTTCGAGACCGAGATGGTAGTGGCGATCGGAAGGCAGGGCAGGCGCATCCCGGCCAAGGACGCCAATGCACATGTATTCGGCTACGGCGTCGGCCAGGACATGACGCGGCGCGACCTGCAGCAGATCGGCAAGGACAAGGGCCGACCGTGGGATTTCGGCAAGGACTTCGACGAGGCGGCGCCGTGCAGCGCGCTGGTGCCGGCGGCGAAGATCGGCCACCCCACGACCGGCGCGATCTGGCTGACGGTGAATGGCAAGCAGCGCCAGAAGGCGGATCTCGCGGACATGATCTGGTCGGTGCCCGAGCAGATCGAGTACCTGTCGCAGTACTACACGCTGGAGCCCGGCGACATCATCTATTCCGGCACGCCGGCCGGCGTCGGCCCGGTCCAGCCCGGTGACGAGCTGCATTGCGGCGTCGACGGCGTGGGCGAGCTGAAGCTGAAAATCCTGCCCGCGCTGTAGCAGAAAGGAAAATGCCTTGAGCCGCATCGCCAGCTATCGCAAGCCGTTCGCCGGCACGCAGCCGGACTACCTGTTTCCCATGTACGCGTCGACGGTGAAGCGCGCGCCGACGCAGCCGCTGGTGCTGCTGCCGCAGTCGCTGTCGGAAGTGACCGGTCCGGTCTTCGGCTACGACGAGGTGAAGCCGGGCGACGCCGACCTCACCCGCCAGCATGCCGGCGAGCCGATCGGCGAACGCATCATCGTCGGCGGCCGCGTGCTCGACGAGAACGGCAGGCCGGTGCCGCACACGCTGGTGGAGCTCTGGCAGGCGAACTCCGCCGGGCGCTATCCGCACCGCGTCGACCAGCACGACGCGCCCATGGATCCGAACTTCACCGGCGCCGGCCGCGCGCTTACCGACGAACACGGCCACTACCGCTTCGTCACCATCCGGCCCGGAGAATACCCATGGCGCAACCACTACAACGCCTGGCGGCCCGCGCACATCCACTTCTCGCTGTTCGGGGCGGCGTTCGCCACCCGGCTGGTGACGCAGATGTACTTCCCGGGCGATCCGCTGCTGCCCTACGACCCGATGTTCAACTGCGTGCCGGACGAGAAGGCGCGCCAGCGCCTGATCTGCGCGCTCGACTGGGAGACGACGATTCCCGAGATCGCGCTCGGCTACCGCTTCGACATCATCCTGCGCGGCCGCGACGCCACGCCGATGGAGAAGTGACATGAGCCTGCAGATGACGACCTCGCAGACGGTAGGCCCGTACCTGCACATCGGCCTTACCTGGCTGATCATCGACAAGCTTGCCGGCCCGGGCGTTTCCGGCGAGCCGGTGACGATCGAGGGTTGCGTGCTCGATGGCGACGGCAAGCCGGTGAACGACGCGCTGCTGGAGCTCTGGCAGGCGAACGCGCACGGCAAGTACGCGAGTCCCGAGGACACGCAGGAAAAACCGGTCGAGAAGGGCTTCCGCGGCTTTGGCCGCGTCGCCACCGACGACGAGGGCCGCTACCGGTTCACGAGCATCAAGCCCGGCCGCGTGCCCGGCGCGGACGGCAGGCTGCAGGCGCCGCACATCGCGGTGAACATCTTCATGCGCGGGCAGCTGAAGCAGCTGGTGTCGCGCATCTACTTCCCCGGCGACGCGGCCAACAGCGAGGATGCCGTGCTCGCGCTCGTCCCCGCAAAGCGCCGCGACACGCTCGTCGCGAAACCCGTGGCGGGCAAGCCCGGCGTGCTGCGGTGGGACGTCATCCTGCAGGGCAAGGACGAAACGGTCTTCTTCGAGCTCTAGGCGCGGAACAGCGCCTTCAGCGCATCGGGAATGGTTTCGCCCCTCATGGCGGAGCCGGGCCCGGCGACGTGCACGCCCCAGACGCGCGTCTCGGAGCCCGACGCGAGCAGCCTGTCGTCGTCGCGAACCACCTCGTGCGCGACGACGAAGGACTTCCCGCCCCAGCGCGCGATGCGCGAGCGCACCTCGCAGCGGTCGCCCTGCTCCGCCGGATGGCGGAACTGGCATTCGGCGGACACCAACGGCATGGCGCGGTGCTCGGCTCGCATGCGCTTCGCGGTGTAGCCCATGCGCGCGAAGAACGCCCAGGTCGCAGCGTCGAACCACTGGTAGTAGGTAGGATAGAAAATGATGCCTGCGGGATCGCAGTTGCCCCACTGTACTTCGCAGGCGAAGCGTCCGACCACCGAGTCGAAGCCGGGCGCATCCATCAGCACTGTTCCCAGGGCAGGCCGTCGTGGCGCCAGCCGGCGATCGAATTGCGCTGATGCGCGTCGTTCAGCTCGCCCTCGAAGCCGTGGATCACGTTGTAGACCTTCGTGAAGCCGGCGCGCTCGAGCGCTTCGCCGGCCTCTTGCGAACGATTGCCGCTGCGGCAGATCAGCACGATGGGACGGCGGGTGTGGTTGGTCCCGGCGAGCTTCTTCACCTGCCCGACAAAATGCGGATTCACGTCCCAGTCGGGGCCGTCGTTCCACGCCACGTGCAGCGCGCCCACCGGATGGCCGACGAACAGGTATTCCATTTCGCTGCGACAGTCGATGAACAGGGCCTCGGCATTGGTCCTGAGGAATTCCGCCGCAGCTTTGGGTTCCAGATGATCCATGAAGGGTGCCTCTCCGCGGCCGATTATAGCTGCAAGCATTTGACAACAAGGGACATTTTCCGGAGAATGCGAACTCGGCGCCGATTTGAGGTTCAGCTTGCGGGCGCCCACCGACGCGTCGGCATGAAGCCGCCGGGAAAAAAAATGCTGCTAAAGAGACGTGCACCGAAGCCCGTTTCTGGCGAGAGCTGAACGGGCTTTTTCATTTTCTGCATGCATACACGACCACACGCCAACAAGCTTGAAGCACTGCTCGCCGAGAGGATTCTCGTCCTCGACGGCGCCATGGGCACGATGATCCAGCGCGAGAAGCTCTCCGAGGCCCAGTTCCGCGGTGAGCGCTTTCGCGACTGGCCGAGCGACCTGCGAGGCAACAACGACCTGCTGGTGCTGACCCAACCGGAACTCATCATGCGCCTGCACGCCGAGTACCTCGAGGCAGGCGCGGACATCATCGAGACGAACACCTTCAATTCCACCTCGATCTCGATGGCGGACTACGGCATGGAAGGCCTCGCGCGGGAGCTCAACGTCGCAGCCGCGCGCCTCGCCACGCAAGCCGCGCGAGCGCAGGAACAAAGGGATCCATCGCGCACGTGTTTCGTCGCCGGTGTGCTCGGGCCGACGTCGAAGACAGCGTCGATTTCGCCGGACGTGAACGATCCCGGGTTCCGCAACGTCAACTTCGACGCGCTGGTGGCGGCGTATCGAGAGGCGCTGGACGGCCTGATCGAGGGCGGCATAGACCTCGTGCTGGTGGAGACGGTGTTCGACACGCTGAACTGCAAGGCGGCGTTGTTCGCGATCGAGACCGAGTTCGACGCGCGCGGCATGCGCTTGCCGCTGATCGTCTCCGGCACCATCACCGACGCCTCGGGTCGCACGCTTTCCGGCCAGGTCACCGAGGCGTTCGTCAACTCCGTGTCACATGCGCGGCCGCTGGCGATCGGATTGAACTGCGCGCTTGGTGCGCGGGAGCTTCGCCCGTACGTGGAAGAGCTTTCCAGGGTCACCGGCACGCGCACCTCGTGCCACCCGAACGCGGGCCTGCCGAACGCGTTCGGCGAATATGACGACACGCCGGAATCCATGGCCGGCCAGATGGGCGAGTGGGCTAGGAACGGCTGGCTGAACATCGCCGGCGGCTGCTGCGGCACCGCGCCCGAGCATATCCGCGCCATCGCGCAGGCGGTGGCCGGCGTGCCGCCGCGCCAGGTCCCCGCGCGCCCGGTGATGCTGCGGCTCGCGGGGCTGGAGCCGCTGAACATCGGCGACGACACGCTTTTCGTCAACGTCGGCGAGCGCACCAATGTCACCGGCTCGAAGGCCTTTGCGCGCCTGATCCTCGCTGGCAACTATGCCGAGGCGCTGGTCGTGGCGCGGCAGCAGGTCGAGAACGGCGCGCAGATCATCGACATCAATATGGATGAGGCGATGCTCGATTCCGAGCTCGCAATGGTCACGTTCCTGAACCTGGTCGCGAGCGAACCGGATATCTCGCGCGTGCCGGTCATGATCGACAGCTCGAGGTGGAGCGTCATCGAGGCCGGCCTGAAGTGCATCCAGGGCAAGGGCATCGTCAATTCGATCAGCATGAAGGAGGGCGAAGCCGAGTTCCTGCGGCAGGCGCGCCTGTGCCGGATGTACGGCGCCGCGGTGGTGGTGATGGCCTTCGACGAGCAGGGCCAGGCGGATACGCTGGAGCGCCGGAAGGAGATCCTGGCGCGGGCCTACCGGCTGCTGACCGAGCAGGCCGGATTTCCCGCCGAGGACATCATTTTCGACCCGAACATCTTCGCCGTGGCGACCGGCCTGGAAGAACACGCGAACTACGCGATCGACTACATCGAGGCGACGAAGTGGGCGCGCGCAAACCTGCCGCACGTGAAGATCTCCGGCGGCCTGTCGAACCTGTCGTTCTCGTTCCGCGGCAACGACCCGGTGCGCGAGGCGATGCACACGGCGTTCCTGTACCACGCGGTGCAGGCCGGCATGTCGATGGGCATCGTCAACGCGGGGCAGCTCGGCGTCTACGAGAAGATCGAGCCACAGTTGCGCGAGCGCGTCGAGGACGTGCTCTTCAACCGCCGTCCGGACGCGACCGAGCGCCTGGTGGAGTTCGCCAATACGGTCAAGTCCGAAGGCAAGGTGGCGAAGGAGGACGACGCCTGGCGCAGCGGCAGCGTGGAGGAACGGCTGTCGCACGCGCTGGTCAATGGCATCACCGCGCACATCATCGAGGACACCGAAGAGGCGAGGTTGAAGGCTGCGCAGCCGATCGAGGTCATCGAGGGCCCGCTGATGGCGGGCATGGGCGTCGTCGGCGATCTCTTCGGTGCCGGCAAGATGTTCCTCCCGCAGGTGGTCAAGTCCGCGCGTGTCATGAAGCAGGCGGTGGCGCATCTCATCCCGTACATCGAGGCGGAGAAGGCGCGCACCGGCCAGGCGGGCCAGGCCAAGGGCAAGGTCGTCATCGCCACCGTCAAGGGGGACGTGCACGACATCGGCAAGAACATCGTCGCCGTGGTGCTCCAGTGCAACAACTACGACGTCGTGAACCTCGGCGTGATGGTGCCCTGCCAGAAGATCTTGGACACCGCGCGCAGCGAGAGGGCGGATGCGATCGGCCTGTCCGGGCTGATCACGCCGTCGCTGGAGGAAATGAGCCACGTTGCGAGGGAGATGGCGCGCGAGGGCTTCACCATGCCCCTGCTCATCGGCGGCGCAACCACGTCCCGCGTTCACACCGCGGTGAAGATCGCGCCGAACTACCCCGGCCCCGTCGTCTATGTTCCGGATGCCTCGCGCAGCGTCACGGTGGTACAGAGCCTGCTGTCGGACGAGAATCGCGACGCTTTCGCCGCTGACGTGCGCAGCGACTACGAGAGGATCCGGCTGCAGCACAGCAACAAGAAGGGCGCGAGTCCCTTGCACCCGATCGCGGAGGCGAGGCGCCTGGGCCTGAAGACCGACTGGCGCCAGTACCGGCCGCCGCGTCCGGCCAAGCCCGGCATCACCGTGCTGCGCGACTACCCGCTCGCGGAGCTGGTTCCGTACATCGACTGGACGCCGTTCTTCCAGACCTGGGAGCTTTCCGGGCCTTATCCGAAGATCCTGCAGGACCCGGTGGTCGGCGAAGCGGCGCGAAAGCTCTTCGAGGAAGCACAGGCAATGCTGGATCGCATCGTGCGGGAAAAGTGGATCACCGCAAGCGGCGTGCTGGGCCTGTTTCCTGCGGCCAGCGTGCAGCACGACGATATCGAGATCTACCGGGACGAGGAGCGGCGCGAAGTGCTCGCGACCTGGCACAACCTGCGCCAGCAGAACCACAAGCCAAGCGGACGGGCGAACCTGTGCCTGGCCGATTTCGTCGCGCCGAAGGAGTCTGGCGTGCTGGACTACGTCGGCGCATTCGCGGTCACTGCCGGGGGCATCGACGCCCGCGTCGCGGCGTACGAGGCGAACCACGACGACTACAACGCGATCATGCTGAAGTCGCTCGCAGACCGGCTCGCCGAGGCGTTCGCCGAGCGCCTGCACGAGCGGGTGCGCCGCGAATACTGGGGCTATGCGCCGGACGAGCGCCTGGACCCGGCGCAGCTCATCGCCGAAGACTATCGCGGCATCCGCCCGGCGCCCGGCTACCCCGCGTGCCCGGACCACCTGCCGAAGGCGGCGCTATTCCGCCTGCTGGATGCGGAGTCGAACGCGGGCATCGAACTGACCGAGTCGTACGCCATGCTGCCTGCCTCGTCGGTCTCGGGCTTCTACTTCTCGCATCCGGAGTCGAGCTACTTCGCCGTCGGCAAGATAGGGCGCGACCAGGTCGAGGACTACGCGCGGCGGGCGAAGCTCAGCGTCACGGAGGCCGAGCGGTGGCTCGCGCCCAACCTCGCCTACGATCCTGCCGCCGTGCTCGCGGCTGCGACCTAGCTATAATCCACCGCACCATCCACGGGAGGCAGCATGGGCAAGGGCGACAAGAGGACGCGCAAGGGCAAGATCTACAAGGGCAGCTACGGCAAGAAGCGCCCTGGACGACCGGCCAAGAAGCCGTCCGGGAAGTAACCGCAGCAAGGCTCACCGGCGCCAGAACGCCGGAGTCAATACGACGATCAGCGACAGCAGTTCCAGCCTGCCCAGCAGCATCGCGAACGCGCATACCCAGGTCTGGAAATCGCTGAGCGGCGAGAAATTTCCTGCCGGCCCGACCTCGTTGAGGCCAGGACCCATGTTGTTGAGCGACGCCATCACCGCGCTGAACGCGGTGATTGCATCCATACCCGTACCGATCAGCAGCATGGTCATGATCATCGCGCTACAGCCATATACAAGCATGAACGCGAGTACCGCGTGCACAACCCTGTTGTCCACTACATTGGATCCAAGCTTCAACGGTATGACCGCGCGCGGATGAATGATGCGCTTCATCTCCAAGGCCGCGTGCTTCGCCATCAGCACCGCTCGCACCATTTTGATTCCTGCCCCAGTGGAGCCGGCGCTGGTCGTGAAACTGCATAGGAGAATCATGGCCAAGGGCACAAATATTGGCCATAGGCCGAAATCGGTGCTCGCGTAGCCAGTAGTCGTCGCGATCGATACGACGTTGAACGCCGCATGGCGAACCAGCAACCAGGGATCGTCATACGTGCCGGAAAGCCACAGGAACGTGGAGATACCGATGATCGAGAACGCCAGCACGCCAAGGAAAGGCATTACCTCCGGATCCCGGGCGTACGTCTTGAGGGATCCGCTCCGGATCGCAATGAAGTGCGTTGCGAAGTTCATTCCCGCAACAAGCATGAACACCACCGCAACCAGCTCGATCGCGGGCGAATCCCAGTAACCGAAGCTCGCATCATGCGAGGACAAGCCACCCAGGCTCAGGGTCGTGAACGCATGCATGACGGCATCAACCCAATCCATTCCCGCCAGCCCGTAGGCAAGCGTGCAGAGCGCAGTGAGAATGGCGTAGATGCCCCACAGCCCCTTGGCCGTCTCCGCGATTCGCGGCGTCAGCTTTGCGTCCTTCATTGGGCCCGGAGTTTCCGCCCGAAAGATCTGCGATCCTCCGACACCGAGCAGAGGAAGGATCGCAACCGCAAGAACGAGAATGCCCATCCCCCCCATCCATTGAAGCTGGCAGCGCCAGAGGTTGATGGACGTAGAGAGCTCGTCCAGGCCGCTCAACACCGTGGCGCCGGTCGTTGTCAATCCAGAAACACTTTCGAAGTACGCATCCGTGAACGACAGGTCATCCAGGTACAGCATCAGCGGCAACGCGCCAAACGCAGGTAGAAGCGACCATCCCAGGGCGACCAGTAGAAAGCCGTCCCGCACTTGAAGCTCACGACGCCTGCCCCTCGTCACGATTCGCAAGGTCATGCCGGCTGCAGCCGCTATCGCCATCCCCGTGCCAAACGCAGACAGCGCGCCATCGTCGAGAACGTACGAAACCATCAGCGGGCCAGACATCGATAGTGCGAAGATCAGCGTCACCACGCTGAGCATGTTCAGTACGGCGAAGGGCTGGATCACGAGGTCAAGTGGCTAGAGGAACCGCGCGCTGACCTGGAAGAGCTTCTCCACTTTCGGCAGCGTCTTCTTGTCGGCGACGAAGACGATCACGTGGTCGCCTGCCTCGATTCGGATGTCGTGGTGCGCCATCAGCACATCCTCGCCACGCACGATCGCACCGATCGTCGCGCCGGGCGGAAGCTCGACCTCGTCTATGCGCCGTCCGCTGACGCGGCAGGACTCGCGGTCACCATGCACGACCGCCTCGATCGCCTCCGCCGCACCTCGCCGCAGGCTGTGCACGGCGACCACGTCACCGCGGCGGACGTGCGCGAGCAGCTTGCCTATCGTCGCCTGCGCCGGCGAGATGGCGATGTCTATCTGGCCGCTCTGCAGCAGATCGACATAGGAGCGGCGATTGATCAGCGCCACCACCCGGCGTGCGCCCATGCGCTTCGCCAGCAGGCAGCTCATGATGTTGTTCTCGTCGTCATTGGTGACGGCTGCGAAGAGGTCCATCTCGGCGATGTTCTCTTCTTCCAGCAGTTCCTCGTCGGTCGCATCGCCCTGCAGCAGGAGCGCCCGGCCCAGCTGGGTGGCAAGGTATTCGCAGCGCGCCTTGTTGTGCTCGACGACGCGCACCGAGTAGTCGCGCTCCAGCGAGCGCGCGAGCCGCAGGCCGATCTTGCCGCCGCCGGCGATCATGATGCGCTCCACCGGCTTGTCCATGCGACGCAGCTCGCGCATGACCTGGCGAATGTCCTTCTCGGCAGCGAGGCAGAAGACTTCGTCACCAGCCTCGATGACCGTGCCGCCATCAGGCGCGATCGAGCTGCCGCCACGGAAGATGGCGACGATGCGCGCGTCTATGGAGGGCATGTGCTTGCGGATATCTTCTACCGGCCGGCCCACCAGCGGACCGCCTGTATACGCGCGCACGCCCACGAGGCTCACCAGCCCGTCGGCGAAATCGAGCACCTGCAGTGCCTCGGGAAACTCGACCAGCTTCGCGATGTAGTCCGAAAGTACCTGCTCGGGGCAGATCGCGAGGTCGATGCCGAAACCCTCCGCCCCGAGTACCTGCTCGTCCTCGAGGAAGTCCGCCGCCCTCAGGCGCGCCACGCGGCGCGGCACATTGAACAGCTGCGCGGCCAGCTTGCACGCGACCAGATTGGTCTCGTCCGACTGCGTTACCGCGATCAGCAGGTCGGCGTCGCCGATGCCCGCCTCGGCCAGTACCGAAGGATGCGAAGCGCTGCCGCTGACGGTGCGCAGATCGAGCCTGTCCTGCAGCGCGCGCAGGCGCGCGCGGTCGATGTCGACGACGGTGATGTCGTTATCCTCGGACTCCAGGCTCTCCGCGACGCTGGCACCCACCTGCCCCGCGCCGAGTATAACGATCTTCATCGCGGTCCCTTCAGCTTTCCTCGCGCCTGCCGACCGACAGCCCCAGCGCCTTGAGTTTCCGGTACAGGTGCGTGCGTTCCAGCCCCGAGCGCTCCGCTACGCGGGACATGGAGCCATGCTCCTCGGCCAGAAGTCGATCGAAGTAGAGGCGCTCGAAAGCCTCCCGCGCTTCCCTGTAGGGACGCTCCAGCGGCAACTCGATGCCCGGTGCCTGCGGCGCATCTGCGGCCAGGACGCGCTCGACGTCCTCAACCTGCAGCTCCTCGTCCAGCGCAGTGAGCGCAATGTTCTTCACCGCCGATTCGAGCTCGGCGAGGTTTCCCGGCCATTGCCGGTGGCGCAAGGCATTCAGTGCCCCGGTTGAAAGGCGCCGCGGCGGGCATACGCGCGCTTCCACCAGATGCACGAGCATCAGCGAGGCAATCTCGGGGATGTCCTCGGCGAACTCGCGCAGCGGCGGCAGCCTTAACGTCAGTTCCGCGACGCGGGCTGCGAGTTGCGGGTCGAAATCGGCCTGGCCCACCAATGCCTTGGGTTCGAGAGGCGAGAACGACACCACGCGTGCCTTGCTCTTTGCGGCGCGGTCCAGCACGAACTCCAGGTTGCGGCGCTCGTTGCGCCCCATGCGGCTGAGGTCAGCCAGGAAGAGGATTCCACCCGCGGCCCTGGCGAGGACTTCCGCCGCGGGTTCCGATGCGAGCGCATCGCCACCGATGAACGGCACTCCCGGCGCGGCAAGCATCCGCGCGAAGAGCTCCGGGCGCATGCCAGGCTCGCCCCGCAGCATCAGCGGCGCGGCGGACTGCGCGAGTTGCGCAAGACGCTTCTTCACGTCTGCCAGCACCGCGGAGCGCCCCAGCGCGGCGAGCGAGAGCGGAGGCGGCGGTGCCAGGTCCTGGTTGCGCAACGCGCGCTTGACCGTGGCGATCAGGCGTTGCAGCGCGATTGGCTTCTCCAGGTAGTCCATGGCGCCGATGCGGGTTGCTTCGACCGCGGTTTCGATGGTCCCGTGGCCCGACATCATCACCACCGGCATGTTCAGCTGCCCGGTGGCGGACCACTCCTTCAACAGCGAGATGCCGTCGGTATCAGGCATCCAGATGTCCAGCAGGACGAGGTCAGGGCGCTGCGCTTCGCGCGCGCGCCTCGCCGCACCGGCGTTCTCCGCGAGCAGGACCTCGTGGCCTTCGTCCGCGAGGATCTCGGAAAGCAGTTCGCGGATGCCGATCTCGTCGTCGACGACCAGGATCTTCGCCATTGTCAGTTCGTCCGCGCCATTCAGGCCGCCCTCGCCGCGGTGCCAGCCCCGGCAGCCGGGATGAGCACGCTAACCGTGGCCCCATGCTGAGGGCGATTCTCAATGGCGATCGTGCCGTGATGCTCGTCGATGATCTTCTTCACGATCGCGAGGCCCAGCCCGGTCCCGCGCGGCTTCGTCGTTGCATAGGGTTCGAAAATTCTCGACATCATTTCCTCGGGAAAACCGGATCCGTTGTCGGCCACCGTCAGCCTCACCTGCACTCCGGCCGGCGCCGTACGTATCTCGACGCGGGGATCTGCGCGCCCGGCAAGGGCATCCTGCGCGTTCTGCACCAGATTGTGTATCACTTGCCTGATCTGCGCGGAATCAGCCTTCACCAGCGGCAGATCCGGCGCCAGTTCGCAGACCGGGGAAAGTCCCGGCGCATCGTAGAGCGCAAGCACCTCGAGCACCAGCGCATTGAGATCGAGCGCGGCGAAAGTCGGCGCAGGGAGCCGGGAGTAGTCGCGAAAATCATCCACCATGCTCTTCAACGCGCCAACCTGGTTCACGATGGTTCTCGTGGCTCGCCGCAGCACCTCCGCGTCTTCGGCACTCAGGCGGTCTGCGAGCTTCATCTCGAGTCGCTCCGCAGACAGCTGGATGGGAGTCAGCGGATTCTTGATCTCGTGTGCGAGGCGGCGCGCGACTTCCGCCCAGGCAGTGGCGCGCTGCGCATGAATGAGTTGCGTGATGTCGTCGAACACGAGCACGAACCCGCCACCCGATGCCGCGGGCAGGCCGCTGCCGCGGACGAGCAGCGTTCTGGCCGTGCCCGCTAGCGCATACTCGATCTGCCAGGTCCGCTCGCCGGCCGCCAGGAACTGCCCGCGGACGGATCTGGCAAACGACACCAGGGGGCCGTTCCACTGATCCAGGGGCACCCCCGCGAACGCGGCTACCTGAGCGCCGAGGATCGACTCCGCGCTGTGATTGGAAAGCTGCAGCCGCAGGTCGGCGTCGAATACCAGCGCGCCGGCAGACAGGTTGGCGAGAATATTCTCCAGGTGTGCTTTCGCGGCCTCCACCTGTACGCGATTGGCCTCGACGATCCTGCGCGCTTCGTCGAGCTGACGCGTCATCGAGTTGAAGGACTCGGTCAGCACGCCCAGCTCGTCGCGACTGGTCACCGGCATCTGTCGCGAGAAATCTCCGCGCGCGACCGCCTGTGTCGCCCCGGCAAGCCTGGCAAGCGGATCTGACAGCCGGCCTGAAAGAACGAACGCCAGTGCGATTGCGACGAACAGGGCCATTGCGAGCGCAAGCGTCAGCGTGACAATGTAGATGCGCTTCAGCCCCTGGCGCGACAGCGCAAGTTCCCGGTAGTCCCTGAAGGCAGCTTCCACGGCCTCGGCGCTGCGACCGATGGCTGGCGGTACCGTCCGGCGCAGCTGCAGGTAGCGCGGCTCGTCGGCAATGCCGCCACCGGGGACCATAACCACCACGCGCAGGGACAGCGGCTCGCCGGCCTCGGCGTCTATGCCGGCATAGCCGCGCGTAGCGCGCGCCTGGCGCAGGATCGCCGGGGAGGGTAGCTCGGGAACCAGATGCGTGAGGTCCGCACTGGCGCTAGCGATCACCTTGCCGCCCGCGGTGACCAAGACCGCTTCCCTCGCATCCGCCTGCTCGCGCAAGCGGTTCAACTGCACCATCTGCTGCGCCGCCGTGCGGTCCGCCAGTTCCGCCGCCATTGCGCGGCCCTTGGCATTCAGATCGGAAAGCATCTGGTCTATCGCAGCCTGGCCCAGGCTGATGCCGCCTTCAAGCGCGGCATCGACCTTGACGTCGAACCAGGACTCGATGGACTTGACGAGGAACTGCACCGACACCGTGTACACGAGCACGCCGGGCGCGATCGCCATGCCCGCGAGCAGGACCAGCAGCCGCAACGTGAGACGCGATCCGAACTCACGCGCCTTGTACCGTCTCCACAGCCTGGCGAGCTGCCAGACCACGAGTGACGCGAGCAGCGCCGCCAACGCGGCGTTCAGACCGACGAGCAGGGGATAGTATTGCGCGAGCTGGCTGGTGTTGGCGCTCGCGCTCGCGAGCAGGTAAAGCAGCACGCCCGCGAGGGCCGAACCGATGATGAGCAGCGTCCTCATCTGTCCGGCGTCCTTTGCTGGCTCCGCCGCGAGGATGCGGGCGCCGTGCCCGGCTTGTAGATAAAGCGCTTCCACGGCGACTCGAGCCGCCAGTCGCGGCTTGTCAAGGCGCTTACCTGGAACGGCCTGGGCAGCAACGTGAGATCGAGCTGCATGCGCAGCGCGGCTTCGTAGGCGACATCATTGAGCGGCGTGGACTTGTCGACGACGATCCAGTTCCTCACCCGCCGCAGCACCGCGACCGCCTCCTCCAGGGTGCCGAAGCTCTGCTGGATGACGCCGCTTGCCAGCCGGTACTGCCGCGACAGCGGGTGGTAAGAGATCCTCACCTCGTTGCGTGCCGACAGGGTCTTTTCGTCGAACCACCACCAGCGCGAACGCGTGAGCTGGAACTCCACCGCGAAGTACAACGGGACGCCGCCCTTCACTGCCTCGGCAAGTCGCGGGTTGAGCTCGAAGTCGAAATCGGCATTGAGCGCGATGCCGTCGTCGACGGCTTCGACCCAGACGTCACGGACCTCGATCTCGTCCGCCCGCGCACCCGCGGCTGCCAGCAGCGCAAGCAACACGGCCAGCACCAAGGCGATGCCGCGCATCGCGCCGCCTCAGCTTCCGCGACCCAGCAGGGCGTAGTAGAAGCCGTCGTGTCGAGGGCCGGGGAGCAGTTGCGGCGTCGCACCCTCGGGCAGCGAGAGCCTGCTTGCCGCCGGCGTGCGCCTGCAAAACGCATCGACCACTGCGTCGTTCTCCTCGGGAAAAACCGAACACGTGACGTACAGCAATCTACCACCCGGCGCGAGTACCCGCCACAGCGCATCCAGGATTCCCGCCTGACGCCGTGCAAAGCCCTGTACGTCGCTCGCGCGGCGCAACCACTTGATATCCGGGTGGCGCCGCACCACCCCGGAGCCGCTGCACGGCACGTCGGCGAGGATGCGCTCATACTGCCGGCCATCGAACCAGCTTTCTGGCCGGCTGCAATCCGCGCTGCGCACGTCCGCAGAGAGTCCGAGCCGCGCGAGGTTGCTTTCGATCTGCGTGCAGCGCCGGGCGTCGATGTCGAGCGCGGTCAAGGCAACGTCAGCCCGCTCGAGGATGTGCGCGCACTTTCCGCCCGGCGCGGCGCAGGCGTCGAGCACCCGCATGCCGGGGGCGGTATCCAGGTACGCGGCGGCAAGCTGCGCGCCGGCATCCTGGACGGATACCTCGCCAGCAGCGAAGCCGGGCAGGCGATCGACCGGCACCGGGCGTTCCAGACGAACGGCCTGCGCGGTCGTATCAAGCACGCCGATGCCCGCATCTGCAAGCCGCGCCACGTATTCAGCGACGCCGGTGCGCCTGCAGTTGACGCGCAGCGTCATCGGCGGGTGCGCATTGCCCGCCGCAAGCACTTCCCGCCAGTCTTGCGGCCAGGCGCGACGCACCGTGTCGATCCACCACCCAGGATGCTGCCAACGAGACTCTGGCTTCGCGGCCAGACGCGATTCCAGCGTTGCAGCTTCGCGCTGATAGCTGCGCAACACGCCGTTCACAAAGCCTCGCGCGGCAGGGCGCGCGAGGGCGCTGCAGGCGCGCACCGCCTGGTCCACGACGGTGTAGGCCGCATAGCGGCCGCTGGCCAGCGCATACAGCGAACACCACAGCAGTGCCTCGACGATGGGCTCGACCGTCGTCCCCTTGCGCACCAGCGCCTGCGTGATCGCCTGGACACGTCCGTAGCTGCGCAACGTGCCATGGGTCAGGTCGACGAGCGCCGCGCGCGGCGATTCGATCCCGGAGTCTCCCGCCTTCGCGAGCGCCGCGGTCAGGCTGCGGCCGCGCGCCACCTGCTCGACCATCGTTGCCGCGTCTCGCAGTGAGGCGTAAAGGTGAGCACCGGCCGCCATCAGCCGCCGATGCGCTCGCCCGCCGCGAGCTTCGCTCCGCGCAGGAACTGCTCGGCAGTCAGTCTTTTGCCCCCCGCGCGCTGTACCTCGAGGAGTGACAGTGCGCCATTGCCGCACGCAACGACGATGCCTTCATGGTCTGCGCGCAGGATCGTGCCCGTGCGTCCTGCCGCCGACGTCTGCCGGGCGCGCCAGACCTTGAGTGGCTCCCCGCCAAGCACCGTGCGCGCGCCTGGCGCAGGCCGCATTGCGCGCACGACACGTTCCAGGCGGTCAGCATCATGTCTCCAGTCCAGCATGGCGTCGGCCTGCGTGATCTTGGCGGCATAGGTAGCGCCTTCCGCAGGCTGCGGCGTTGCTGCCAGGCTCGGGCGGGACAATGCCTCGACGATCAGTTCCGCCCCAAGCACCGCCAAGCGGTCATGCAGGCTGCCGGCATCGTCCTCGGGCAGGATGGGGATGTCTCGCTGCATCAACATGGGCCCGGTGTCCAACCCCTCGTCCATCTGCATGATGGTGACACCGGTGCGGGTGTCGCCCGCCAGCAGGGCTCGCTGGATCGGCGCCGCACCGCGCCAGCGTGGCAGCAGCGACGCGTGGACGTTCATTGCACCACGTTTGGTCGCCTCGAGTATCGGGCGGGGCAGGATCAGACCGTAGGCAACGACGACCATCGCATCTGCCCCGGCATGACGCACCCGTGCCTGGGCCTCCTCATCGCGCAGGCTCTCGGGCTGGAATACCTCGATGCCTGCAGCGCGGGCGCGCTGTTTGACCGCCGATTCCGCGATGCGCATGCCGCGCCCGGAGGGACGATCGGGCTGCGTAAGGACGAGCGCGATCTCGTGGCCCGCGGAGACGAGCGCCGAGAGTGCGCGCTCTGCGAACTCCGGCGTGCCGGCAAACACTAGACGCATGGACAGGTCGCGGGCCTGGGCAGCCCGCTGGGGACTACGCGCTCTTGCGCTGCAGCTTGGCGAGCTTCGCGCGCACGCGAGTCTGTTTCAACTGCGAAAGGTACTCGACGAAAACCTTTCCCTTCAGGTGGTCCATCTCGTGCTGAATGCAGACCGAAAGCAGGCCCTGGGCTTCAAGCGTGAACGCGTTGCCATTCTGATCCCAGGCCCGCACCCGAATGCGCTCGGCCCGCTCCACGGTGTCGTAAATTCCGGGCACCGACAGGCAACCCTCCTCGATGTCGGATACGCCCGACGCGTCGACGATCTCCGGGTTCACCAGCACCACCAACGTGTCACGACGCTCTGAAACATCGACCACGATGACCTGTTTGTGCACATCCACCTGGGTAGCGGCCAGACCCACTCCGGGTGCGGCGTACATGGTCTCTGTCATGTCGCTGACAAGCCGCTTCAAGCCCGCGTCGAAGACAGTTACCGGGCTTGCCAGCTTGTGCAACCGGGCGTCGGGATACCGCAGGATGGTCAGGAGTGCCATGGACTACCTATTTACCTTGCAAATTGAACGCATTACATGCAGAATTTGAGGCGACATATAAGCAATTGCGCCGTTATGCTACATTTGGGCCGGCAAAGCGGGCTTTCAATCGGGCCGGGACGCAGCGCACAAACGGGGGTCCCATGCAATACGACATGCGTAAGTCTATCACAACGCTCATTTTTGTCCTTGCCGCCGCGCTTGCGGGCGGGGCCTTGGCGCAGTCCAAGGGCGCGATGCCAAAGGACAAAGGTCCAATGCAGCTGAACGCGGACGCACCCGACCGCTACGTCGTCGTGCCCGGCGACACCCTGTGGTCCATCTCGGAGCGCTATACCGACGCGCCCACGCGCTGGCCCGAGCTGTGGAACCTCAACAAGGACGAGATCAAGAATCCCCACCTGATCTATCCCGGGAACGTGATCGTCCTCGATCGCAGCCGTGGCACGCTTTCGGTGAGCGGCACACAGAAACTGCAGCCCAAGGTTCGCCGTGAGAGCACGAGCGAGGGTGCGATTCCGAGCATTCCGGCCAACGTCATAGAACCGTTTCTGGCGCGACCGCTGGTGGTCGAGCCTGACGGCCTGAAGCTCGCGCCGCAGATCATCGCGGCGGAGGACAATCGCGTCATCATCGGTGCGGGCAACCGCGCAGTGGTGTCCGGCCTGGGAGGGTCTGGGGAAACCACCTGGCATGTGTATCAGCAGGGCAAGGCTCTTGTCGATCCCGAGTCCGAGACCACCCTGGGCTACGAAGCGATCTACCTCGGCACTGCGCGCGTGCTGGCGGCAGGTGAGCCGGCAACGGTGGAGATCGTCTCCGCGGTCCGCGAGATCTCCAAGGGCGACCGCCTGGTTGCGGCAGGCAAGCCGGTAGCCGTCACTTACCTGCCCCGCGCGCCGCAGGCAGGAATCAAGGGGCGGATCATGAGCATCTACGGCAGCATAGACAAGGTGGGCGAGGGCGGCCCGCAGTCGGTCATTACCCTGAATCGCGGACGGGTGAACGGGCTGGAACCCGGTCACGTGCTCGCCCTGCATCGTCTGGGCGGCGAGGTCACGATAGCAAAGGCGAGCGGCGACAATCCGGCGAAGATGGTGAAGTTGCCGGATGAGCGATATGGTCTCGCCTACGTGTTCCGCGTATTCGATCGCGTCTCGTACGCGCTGGTGATGCGCGTGACCAAGCCGGTTAACAATCTGGATGTCGTCGCCACTCCCTGAACCTCCGATGGCACCGGGGCGGTCATCCGCCCCGACGCTGTTCAGCCGTCCTTCGGCATGAACCGCGATCCGGGTCTGGCGAGCTGGCTGCAACTGTCGCTCACGCCCGGAATCAGCGCGACAGCGCTCCGCGAAGTCCTCAAGCGCTTCGGACTGCCCGAGGCAGCCCTGTCCGGTCCACGCGCCCGGCTTGCCGGCCTGCTCTCGCCCGCCGCCCTTGCCGCGCTCGACTCCGACAGCGTGCTGCAGGCGACAACGCGCGCCCTGGCCTGGGTCGGTCAAGCGGGGAACAGGCTCATCACGCTCGGAGACGACGATTATCCGGGCCTGCTTCTCGAGACCACCGATCCGCCACCGGTCCTGTACGCGCGTGGCAATACCGGGCTGCTCGCGCGCAGATCGCTCGCGATCGTCGGCAGCCGCAATGCCACTGCCCAGGGAGTGCGCGATGCGGAGCGCTTCGCCCGCGCATTCAGCGAGGCGGGCATCACCATCGTATCCGGGCTCGCACAAGGCGTGGATGCTGCCGCGCACCGTGGCGGCCTCGCGGCGGCGGGATCCACCATTGCGGTGCTGGGTACCGGCTGCGACGTTTCGTATCCCAAGGCAAACACGCAGCTCGCCGAGCGCATAGCCAGCGAAGGACTGCTGCTGTCGGAGTTTCCGCTCTCCACGCCCGCGATCCCGCACAACTTCCCGCGTCGTAACCGGCTGATCAGCGGATTGTCGCGTGGCTGCCTGGTTGTCGAGGCAGCCATCGCTTCTGGATCGCTGATCACAGCGAGAAGCGCCCTCGACCAGGGTCGGGAGGTATTCGCCATTCCCGGGTCGATCCATTCGCCGCTTTCCAAGGGGTGTCACGCGCTGATCAAGGCGGGCGCCAAACTGGTTGAATCCGCCGAGGATGTGTTGAGCGAGCTCGCGGACTTCCGCGTCGCCGGATCCGCAAGCACTGCGTCCGTCGTTGCGCCGCGCGCCGAAGGTGCCGAGCCGCTGCTTGCATGCATGGGGCACGAACCGATGGACGTAGACTCGCTGTGCGCACTGGCCGGACTGGGCGCCCAGGAGATCGCGGCTGAACTGCTGAGACTGGAGCTCGCCGGGCGCGTCGCAGCGCTGCCGGGCGGGCGCTACCAACGCGTCGACTGAGAGAACAACAACATGTACGACATCCTCTTCTACGTATTCGAGAACTGCCAGCACGCGGACATCTCGCAGGACAGCGAAGGCGTAGCAAAGAAGCTTGCAGCCGCGGGTTTCGACGATTCCGACATCAGCGAGGCGCTGACCTGGCTTCAGGGAGTCGTGCGCGCGTCATTTCGCCAGCTCGCGCCGCTGCCGGCCTCCACCGCGACGCTGCGCCTTTATGCCCCGAGGGAGCTCGCCAAGCTCGAGGCGCCGTGCCGGGGTTTCCTGCTCTATCTCGAGCAATCTGGGGTGCTCTCCCCGGAGGCGCGCGAGATCGTCCTCGAGCGAGCACTGGCCACCCCAGGAGGCGGACTGACGCTGGAGCAACTGAAGCTCATCGTGCTGATGGTGCTTTGGAATCAACAGACTCCGGCGAGCCGATTGATCGCCGAAGACCTGCTTTCCGTGGGATCCGGCCGGCTGCCCAGCTAGCCCGCGGCTGCAGACATGTTTGCCTGTCGGTGGCGACTGCGCTTATCATCGCGCCCTTTCTCCGCATCGGGTGGGCGCAACGCGCAATCGCATCTTGGGCAAGAAACTCATCATCGCAGAGAAGCCTTCGGTCGCCGCGGACATTGCGCGGGCGCTGGGCGGATTCACTCGACATGGCGAGTACTTCGAGAGCGACGAGTACGTGCTTTCCTCCGCCGTGGGCCACCTGCTGCAGCTCGCGGTCCCGGAGGAATTCGACGTCAAGAAGGGCAAATGGTCGTTTGCTCACCTGCCCCTGATCCCGCCTCGATTCGATCTCGCCCCCATCGAGCGGGGCCAGGATCGGCTCAACGTGTTGCTGCGTCTGCTCAAGCGCAAGGACGTGGACGGCATTGTCAATGCCTGCGACGCCGGGCGGGAGGGCGAGCTGATCTTTCGCTATATCGTGCAGCACGCGAAGACGAAGAAGCCCATGCAGCGCCTGTGGCTGCAGTCGATGACGCAGGCCGCGATCCGCGAAGGATTCGAAACCCTGAAGACTGACGGCGAGCTGCTGCCGCTTGCGGATGCCGCGAGATGCCGTTCGGAGGCCGACTGGCTTGTCGGCATCAACGGCACTCGCGCGATGACGGCGTTCAATTCCAAGGAGGGCGGGTTCTACCTCACCACAGTAGGACGCGTGCAGACGCCGACGCTGGCGGTGCTCATCGAGCGCGAGGAGCGCATCCGCGCGTTCAAGTCCCGCGACTACTGGGAAGTGCACGCGCGCTTCGGAGCGCGCGCAGGCGAGTACCCGGGCCGATGGTTCGATCCGGCATTCCGCAAAGGTGAGGACGAGGAGCGCAGGGCAGAGCGCATCTGGACCGAGCAGCAGGCCGCGGCAGTCGCCTCAGCCTGCAGCGGCGCGCACGGGCTGGCCACCGAGGAGACCAAGGCCGCGACGCAGGCATCGCCGTTGCTGTTCGACCTGACTAGCCTTCAGCGCGAGGCCAACGGCAGGTTTGGTTTCTCCGCGAAGGCCACGCTTTCGCTCGCGCAAGCCCTGTACGAACGCCACAAGGTCCTCACTTACCCGAGGACCGATGCACGCGCATTGCCCGAGGATTACATCCCCACGGTCAAGAAGACCATGGAAATGCTCGGGCGGCAGAACGACTACGCCACGTTCGCCAGGCAGGTGCTCAAGCAGGGCTGGGTTCGCCCCAGCAAGCGTGTCTTCGACAACACCAAGATTTCAGACCACTTCGCCATCATCCCCACGCTGCAGGAGCCCAAGAGCCTGAGCGAGGCGGAACAGAAGCTGTATGACATGGTGGTGCGCAGGTTCCTTGCCATCTTCCACCCAAGCGCGGAGTTCCTGCAGACCACCCGGATCACCAGGGTCGGCGATCATCACTTCAAGACCGAAGGCCGCGTGTTGAAGAGCCCGGGCTGGCTGGCGATCTACGGACGCGCCAGCGAGACCGGCAACGAGAACCTGCCCGCGATCGACCAAGGCGAGAAGGTCACGGTGCTCGAGGTGGCGACACAGGGCCACAGCACCAAGCCGCCGGCGCGATACACCGAAGCAACCCTGCTGTCCGCGATGGAGGGCGCCGGCAAGCTGGTGGAGGACGACGAACTCCGGGCGGCGATGGAGACCAAGGGTCTGGGCACGCCCGCGACCCGGGCGGCCGTCATTGAGGGGTTGATCCAGGAAGACTACGTGCACCGCAACGGCAGGGAGTTGGTGCCGACGCCCAAGGCCTTCTCGCTGATGTTCGCGCTGCGTCATTTCGGCATAGACGAGATCACCTCGCCGGAACTCACGGGCGACTGGGAGCACAAGCTCAAGCTGATGGAGACGGGAAAGTTGCGCCGCGAGGAGTTCATGGACCACATCGAGTCCGTCACGCGCGACCTCGTCGACCGGATCAAGAAGGGGGAGATACCGGAAACGGCTTTCGCGACGGTGCCTGCCCCCTGCCCCAAGTGCGGTGGGACCATCCAGGAGAACTACCGGAAGTTTCAGTGCCAGAACTGCGACTTCTCAATCTGGAAGGTCACCTCCGGGCGCGAGTGGTCGCCGGAAGAGATTGCCGAACTGGTTACCAGGCGCTACGTTGGACCGGTTGCGGGCTTTCGCAGCCGCATGGGCAAGCCTTTCGCCGCAGGCGTGAAACTGAACAGCGAATTTCGTGCGGAGTTCGATTTCGGCCAGTCCTCAGCGGACGGCGAGAACGAGCCGGCGCCGGATTTCTCGGCCCAGCAGGCGCTTGGCGCCTGCCCCAAGTGTGGGTCGCGCGTGTTCGAGCACGGCGTGGCATACGTGTGCGAAAAATCCGTTGGCCCGGCACGCAGTTGCGATTTCCGCACGGGGCGCATCATCCTGCAGCAGCCCATCGAGCGCGCCCAGATGGAAAAGCTGCTGTCGAGCGGTCGCACGGACCTGTTGACGGACTTCGTGTCAAGGAAGGGCCGGAAGTTCAAGGCCTTTCTTGCCAAGACCCCCGAGGGCAAGATCGGCTTCGAATTCCTGCCGCGTGCCGAGAAGCCGGCGAAATCGGCGACAGAGAAAGCAGTTGCGCCGCCGAAACGGAAACCGGCAGCAAAGAAAGCGGCCAAGCGGCGCAAGGCCGCATAGCCCTGCGTCAGATGTCCAGGTTTCTGACGCCGAGCGCGTTGGACTCGATAAACGCGCGCCTCGGTTCGACCTCGTCGCCCATCAGTTTCGTGAAGATCTCGTCGGCAGCGATGCCATCCTCTATCTGCACCTTTAGCAGCCGGCGCACACCCGGATCCATCGTTGTCTCCCACAGTTGCACCGGGTTCATTTCCCCCAGCCCCTTGTAGCGCTGCAGGTTCATCGACTTCTTCACCTCGGCGAGCAGCCAGCGCATCGCCTCTGGGAAATCTCTCACCGACTGGCGCTTGTCGCCGCGCGTCACATATGCGCCCACGCCCACGAGCCCGCGCAGCATCTCTGCCGTACTGCGGATCTGGGCGTAGTCCCCGGACAGGACGAACTCGTTGTCGATGCTGCTGACACGCACATTGCCGTGCCTGGTCCGCTCGGCGCGGATCTGGTAGCGCTCGGTCTTTGCATCGAAGTGGCTGACCACGCGCACCTCTTCCCCGCTCGCGGAAAGCGCAGCGGCAAGTGCCTCTGCTGACGCTTCCGCCACGTCGCGTCGCGAAAGGTCCACCTGCACGCCACGCAGCATTGCCGTGAGCAGATCTCGGTCAAGCCAGCGCGACACACGCTCGATCACGGCTTCAGCCAGGAGGTAGGATTTCGCCAGTTCGGCCAGCGCCTCGCCCTGGATGGCATCCCGCTTCGCGGATGGATGCAATGCGGCATCGACCAGCGCCTGGCGCAGCATGAACTCGTTCAGTTCGTGGTCGTCCTTGAGGTAGCGCTCCTCCTTGCCGAGCTTCGCCTTGTAGAGAGGGGGCTGGGCTATGTAGATATGCCCCCTCTCGACCAGCTCCGGCATCTGGCGGTAGAAGAATGTCAGCAGCAGAGTCCGTATGTGCGAACCATCCACGTCAGCATCCGTCATGATGATGATGCGGTGGTAGCGCAGCTTCTCCGGGTTGTACTCCTCCTTGCCGATCCCGCAGCCCAGCGCCGTGATCATGGTCGCGATCTCCATCGAGCCGAGCAGCTTGTCGAACCGCGCCTTCTCGACGTTGAGGATCTTTCCCTTCAAGGGCAGGATGGCCTGGAACTTGCGGTCACGCCCCTGCTTCGCGGAACCACCTGCAGAATCTCCCTCGACCAGGTAGAGCTCGCACAGCGCCGGGTCCTTCTCCTGGCAGTCGGCAAGCTTGCCGGGAAGGCCGACGCCATCCAGCAGGCCTTTCCTGCGCGTCATCTCGCGGGCCTTGCGTGCGGCCTCGCGTGCCCTCGCCGCCTCGACGATCTTGGCGGTGATGATGCGCGCGTCCTGCGGTCGCTCCTGCAGGTATTCCCTGAGCTTATCCGCGACGATCTCCTCGACAACCGGCCTGACCTCGGAGGACACCAGCTTTTCCTTCGTCTGGGACGAAAACTTTGGTTCTGGAACTTTCACCGACAGCACGCATGCGAGCCCTTCCCGCATGTCGTCTCCCGTTGTTTCGACCTTCGCCTTCCTGGCGAGCTCGGTTTCTTCGATGTACTTGTTCAGCACGCGCGTCATCGCCGCGCGCAGTCCCGTCAGGTGGGTGCCGCCATCTTTCTGGGGAATGTTGTTGGTGAAGCACAGAACGTTTTCCTGGTAGGAGTCGTTCCACTGCATCGCCACCTCCAGGGTGATGCCGTCCTTCTCGCCGCTGGAACTGAACACGTTCGGATGCAGGACATCCTTCGAGCGGTTCATGTACTCGACGAAGCCCTTGACGCCGCCGGAGAACGCGAAATCCTCCTCCTTGCCCGCGCGCTGGTCTATGAGAAGGATCTTGACGCCGTTGTTGAGGAAGGACAGCTCCCTCAGGCGCCGGGCAAGAATGTCGTAGTGGTAGTCGACGGTGCCGAAAATCGCCTTAGAGGCCAGGAAATGGACTTCCGTCCCGCGCTTCTCGGTCGACCCCGTGATCCGGAGGGGCGCGGTGGCCACGCCATCGGCAAACTCGATCTGATGCACCTTTCCGTCCCGCCAGATCGTCAGCCTCAACCATCCGGACAAGGCATTCACAACGGAAACGCCGACGCCATGCAGGCCACCGGACACCTTGTACGTATTGTTGTCGAACTTGCCGCCGGCATGCAGCTCGGTCATGACAATCTCCGCAGCCGAGCGCTTCAGCTCGTCATCCTCCTTGATGCCTGTGGGAATGCCGCGGCCGTTGTCGAGCACCGAGACGGAGTTGTCCGTATGGATGGTGACGACGATCTCGTCGCAATGTCCGGCCAGGGCCTCGTCCACCGCGTTGTCGACTACTTCGAACACCATGTGGTGCAGGCCGGTGCCGTCCGAAGTATCCCCGATGTACATGCCAGGGCGCTTGCGAACCGCTTCAAGCCCTTTGAGTATCTTGATGCTGTCGGAGCCGTAATCGCTGCTCATGCCCGGCGCCGCTTCCTGCCGCTCTGCTTCACCCACCTTGCCCATCCCTTCTCGATGATGCGTTCACTTGCCTCTCAGATTCGCATCGGCATGACGACATACTTGAAATCCGGTTCCGCGCCGAACTCCACCAGCGCGCTCGATGCGGCATCTCCGAAGCTCGCCGTCACGTCACTTGCCGACACGTTGTTCAGCACGTCGAGCAGGTACGTGACATTGAAGCCTATGTCGAGGCCGTCTCCCGCGTACTTCACTTCGAGTTCCTCCACCGCTTCTTCCTGCTCGGTATTCGACGAAACGATCTTCAGGCTGTCCTGCGTCAGCACCCAGCGCACGCCCCTGAATTTCTCATTGGACAGGATTGCCGCGCGACTCAGTGCATGGCGCAGTGTCTCTCGATCCATCGTCAGCGTGTTCCTGTGTCCGGTAGGGATCACGCGCGTGTAGTCGGGAAACTTCCCATCCACGAGCTTTGATACGAGTTCGATGCTGCCGAAGCTGAACGCAGCCTGGGTCGCGGAGATCTCCACGCTCACCGGTTCGTCGCTTTCGGCAAGCAGCTTACCTAGTTCGGTCACGGTCTTGCGCGGCACGATCACGTCCTGCGACGGCAACTCGGCGTCCAGCGGCATCGACGAGTAGGCGAGCCTGTGTCCATCGGTCGCAACGAGCTTCAGCGTCTTCCCCGCCACTACCATCAGCAGGCCGTTCAGGTAGTAACGGATGTCCTGCTGCGCCATCGCGTACTGGACCAATGCAAGCTGCTTGCGCAGCAGGCGCTGCGGAACGGAGAAGCGCGCCACCTCCCCGGCAGGCTTGGCCAGTCGGGGAAAATCCTCCGCCGGCAGCGTCTGCAGCGTAAATCGGCTGCGACCTGCCTTCAGCTGAAGTCGCTTGTCCTGCAACTGCAGTGTGACTTCCGCATCCGAAGGCAGTGCCCGGAGGATCTCAACCAGTTTTCTCGCGCCCACAGTTATCGCGCGCGCATCCCCGGGACCACCGGCCGTTCCTCGGGACGTTATCTGCATCTCGATATCCGTCGCCAGGAACGAAAGGTTCTCGCCAGCCCTTTCCATCAGGACGTTCGACAGGATTGGCAGCGTATGCCTGCGCTCGATGATGCCGCTCACCGCCGACAGCGGATTGAGCAGGTCGTCCCGTTTAGCTTTGACCATGACCATCGATCTTCATCCTTACGTAATTAAATCTAGTAACAACTAATAAGCAGGCGGAAATTCCGGGATAAGTCCAAATACCCTTTCGCACCATTCCCTTGGCGCGATTCTTCGGTGCTTAGAACCCTGTGCATGGCGTGTGGACAGTTGGGGATCAAAAGCTACCATTGCGGTTTTGCCAGAGATATCCACAATCCATACCGCGGCGATGCACAGCTTGCGGGCTTCATCGTCCGCGTTTCAACCCCCTTCAGCCCTTGAGTACCTGCTCGAGCAGCAGATAGTCCCTATTCATGGACATGTCCCGCTTGCGCAGGTCCGATATGGTCCGACATGCGTGCAGCACGGTCGTATGGTCGCGATTGCCGAACGCCTCGCCGATCTCGGGCAGGCTCATCGGCGTCAGTTCCTTGGCCAGGGCCATGGCTACCTGCCTGGGACGTGCCACCATGCGCGTGCGCTTCTTCGAATGCATGTCCGACACCTTGATCTTGAAGTACTCGGCGACGGTCTTCTGGATTCCTTCGACACTGACCTGACGGTTCGCCACGTTGAGGATGTCGCGCAGCGCATCCTTCGCCAGATCGAGAGAGAGCTCGCGCCCGTTGAAGCGTGAGTAAGCAAGCACTTTCTTCAGTGCACCCTCCAGCTCGCGCACGTTCGAGCGGATATGCTTGGCGATGAAGAAGGCAATATCCTCAGAAACGTCGACGGCCTCTGCTTCGGCTTTCTTCAGTACGATAGCCACGCGCATCTCCAGTTCCGGGGGTTCGATCGCCACCGTAAGTCCCCAGCCAAACCGGGAGATGAGGCGCTCTTCCATCCCCGAGATTTCCTTCGGGAACGTGTCGCAGCTGATCACGATCTGCTTGTGTGCCTCGACGAGCGCATTGAAGGCGTAGAAGAACTCCTCCTGCGTGCGGCCTTTGTTGGAGAAGAACTGGATGTCGTCGATCAGGAGCAGATCCAGCGAATGGTAGTAGCGCTTGAACTCGTCGAAGGACTTCTGCTGGTAAGCGCGCACCACATCTGTCACATACTGCTCCGCGTGCGTGTACCGTATCCGCGACTGCGGACGCTGCGCCGCGACGCTGTTGCCGATCGCCTGCAGCAGGTGGGTCTTGCCCAGCCCTACGCCGCCGTAAACGAAGAGCGGGTTGTAGGAGATGCCGGGGTTCTCGGATACCTGAAGCGCTGCGGCTCGCGCCAGCTGGTTTGCCTTTCCTGTGACGAAGCTGTCGAACGTGAACGAGGGGTTCAGGCGTGAGAGCCTATGTGCGGAAGGAAGCTCTGCAGGCGAGGAAACACCGGGAACCGGCCGGGGCGCGGTGTCAGGCATACGGGCGACGGACAGGCGTACCGCGAGCGCGCGCCCGGACGCTTCGGAAGCAAGCTTCTCGATGCGCGCGGCATAGCGCTCGCGCACCAGGTCGAGCACAAAGCGGTTCGGCGCGTTAAGCGCGAGCGTGGACGCGTCGGCCGTGTCCACGGTAGCGGACAGGGGACGAATCCAAGTGTTGAACTGCTGGGAAGGAAGCTCCTGCTCCAGTTTCCTCAGGCATGCTTCCCATAGCGCTTGCATGAGGAGAATTTTACCCGCTCGCTGGCGAGTTATCCACAGCTTTGGGGTCGCCGAAAGTAGATTTGACAATAGCCATGTACACAGGCTGTAATACCGCCCTTTTTTCGTCTCGAGGCACCAATGAAGCGGACATACCAACCCTCCAAGACGCGCCGCGCGCGGCGCCACGGATTTCTGGTCCGGAGCGGTACGCGTAGTGGTCGCGCTGTGCTTCGCAATCGCCGGGCGCGCGGTCGCCGGCGCCTGGCCGTCTAGATCGCATCGGTAGCGCGGGAGTTTCCCGCAACACTCAGCGTGACGAAGGCGGTCTCAGGCTTCGGGCGGGACCGCCGACTTACCCGCAGCGAGGATTTCGAAAGGCTGATGAGGGAGGGGACGCGCCGGAGCGCTTCCGGGTACGTGTTCTTCTATTCGGCCCGTGCCGGCGGCGGCGCGAGGCTTGGCATACTGATCTCGCGCAGGCACGCCGCACTCGCATCCGACCGCAACAGGATCAAGCGCTGCATTCGAGAGGCTTTTCGCCTGGAGCATGGGCGACTGGCACCGATAGACTTGCTGGTGAGACCGCCCCATGGCCTCAGGCCAGGCGCAGACGCCGGTCGCAAACTGCGGGAACTGCTGCTTAAGCTCGGGAAATGACGACTCTTCTGACCTGGATCATCCGTTTCTACCGCTACTTCATCGGTCCGCAGCTGCCCCCTGCTTGCCGATTCCATCCTAGCTGTTCGAGCTACGCCGAGGAGGCCTTGCAGTCGCACGGGGCGCTGCGCGGTGGTTGGCTTGCGGCGAGGCGCCTGTGCCGCTGCCACCCGTGGCATGAGGGCGGCTACGATCCCGTTCCTCCCCGCTGAGGTTCGCGTCCATGGATATCCAGCGGCTGGTCCTGTTCTTCGTCTTCAGCTTCTCGTTGCTGCTGTTGTGGGACGCATGGGAGAAGGATAGGCGCCCGAAGCCCGTGCCACCGGCGGCGAACGCACCAGTGGCGCCGGGCAAGCAATCGGCGGCCGTCCCGTTGCCGCAAAGGCCACCCGCAGCGGCAGCCACGGTGCCGTCCGCACCGGTGGTCAAGCCCGCCACGAACGGCAAGAGGGGGGAGAAGATCGTCGTCAGGACCGATCTTTACAGCGCCGAGATCGACACCCTGGGAGCCGTGGTGAAGCGTCTGGAGCTGCTTCGCCACAAGGAAACGCTAGGCAGCGAAAAGCCCTATGTGCTGCTCGGCCCCGAGCAGGGCTACGAGGCGCAAAGCGGCCTGGCGGGAGAGCTTGGCGCAGATCACCGCACTCTGTGGCAGGCCGAGCCGGGCCAGCGGACCCTTGCGGCGGGCGAGAAGTCCATGCAAGTGGTGTTTTCCGCGCCAGGGCGCGATGGCCTGTCGGTACGCAAGATCTACACTTTTCACCGCGACAGTTACCTGATCGACGTGACCATCGAACTGCGCAATGGAGGATCTGCGCCCGTCACCCCGTACGCGTACTTCCAGCTCACGCATAACGGCAAGGCCCCCGTTTCCGGCAACGCGGTGTCGCAGTCGTTCGGCGCGCAGAGCTTCACGGGGTTCGCAACGTATACGAACGAAAGAAAGTTCGAGAAGGTGGTCTTTGCAGATATCGACAAGGGCAATGCAGACCACGTCAAGCAGGCGAGCGACGGTTGGCTGGCCTTCGTCGAGCACTATTTCGTTTCTGCGTGGTTGCCGCCACCAGGGACGCAACGCGATTTCGCCATGGAGAAGCGCACGGACGGCACCTACGCAGGCCGCATCCTGCTCCCGGTGGGAACCATCGCGCCTGGTGCATCGGCTCGCGTCGGTGCCCAGTTGTACTCCGGGCCGCAGGAGCAGAGCCGGTTGAAGACCGTCGCACCCGGATTCGACCTCGTCGTCGACTACGGCTGGCTGACCATCATTGCGTGGCCGTTGTTCTGGGTGCTGGGCAAGAGCTACGAGCTGAGCGGCAACTGGGGTGTGGCGATCATCCTGCTCACCGTGCTGATCAAGCTGGTGTTCTTCCCGCTTTCTGCCGCGAGCTACAAGTCGATGGCAAAGATGAAAGTGATCACGCCGCGACTCACCAAGATCAGGGAGATGTACGGCAATGATCGCGCGAAGATGAACCAGGCGATGATGGACCTGTACAAGACGGAAAAGATCAATCCGCTGGGCGGGTGTTTTCCCATCCTGGTGCAGATCCCGGTGTTCATCGCGCTGTACTGGGTGCTGCTCGCCGCGATCGAGCTGCGTCACGCGCCCTTCGTCCTCTGGATCAAGGACCTGAGCGCGCTGGACCCGTACTACGTGCTGCCGGTCCTGATGGCGCTGACGATGATCATCCAGACGCGTCTGAACCCGGTGCCGCCGGACCCGGTGCAGGCGAAGGTGATGCAGATCATGCCGTTCGTGTTCAGCATCTTCTTCTTCTTCTTCCCGGCGGGGCTGGTGCTCTACTGGCTCGTCAACAACATCCTTTCCATCCTCCAGCAGTGGCAGATTCAGCGGATGTTCAATCGCGAAAAACCTGCCCATGCCAAGCGCTGAAACGGGCGCCGATCCCGCAACCGACACCATCGCTGCCATCGCCACCCCCCCGGGGCGCGGCGCGATAGCCATCGTCAGGGTTTCAGGTCCGCGCGCGGCGGAGGTCGCGGCAGCGCTGACAGGCAAGCTGCCTGCGGCCCGTACCGCCACGTACGCCGAAGCACGTGATGCGGCCGGGCGCGCCATCGACCGAGGGCTGGCGCTGTACTTTCCTGCGCCGCACTCCTACACCGGCGAATCAGTTTTCGAGTTCCAGGGCCACGGCGGCGTCGCGGTTGCCGGGCAGGTGCTGCTGGCCTGCCTTCGGGGTGGCGTGCGTGTTGCCGCGCCGGGAGAGTTCACGCGACGCGCCTTCCTGAATGGTCGTCTGGACCTCGCTCAGGCCGAGGCGGTCGCCGACCTGATTGACGCGACCAGCGCAGAGGCGGCGCGCTCCGCGATGCGCTCGCTTTCCGGGGAGTTCTCGGCCGAGATCCATGCCCTGGTGCGCGACCTCACCGATCTGCGGGCACTCACCGAGGCGATGCTCGATTTCCCCGAAGAAGAGATAGACGGCCCGCCTCTGGCCGATGCGCGGCAGCGCCTCGCCGGCGTGCGACAGCGTCTCCAGCGGGTAATCGAGCGCAGCCGCCAGGGCCGGCTGCTGCGCGAGGGCGTGCACGTCGTCATCGCAGGTCGCCCCAACGTAGGCAAGTCGAGCCTGTTGAACAGGCTTGCGGGCGAAGATCGCGCCATCGTCACCGCGATTGCCGGAACGACCCGAGATACGCTGCGCGAGGCGATCCAGATCGAGGGCATCCCGATTCACGTCGTGGATACCGCAGGTCTTCGCGATACTGAAGACGTCGTCGAGCGCGAAGGCGTGCGACGCGCGTGGCGCGAAGTGCAGGATGCGGACGTCGTACTGGCCGTGCTGGAAGCGGGCGCGGGCATCGGCGCGGACGACGAGCAGATCCTGAGCAGGCTACCGGCGGGCACGCCGAGGCTGCATGTGTTCAACAAGGCAGACCTGGTGCCGGCGTGTCGGCCGGGCCGTGTAGAGGGGCAGCCGGGCGGCGTCTGCATCTCCGCGAAAACGGGCGCCGGCATCGATGCACTCAGGCAGGCGATAGCCGAGCTTGCCGGATGGCGGGCGGGGGAGGAGAGTGTGTTTCTTGCCCGGGAGCGACACTTGCGAGCACTTGAGCGCGCATGCGCGTGTATCGACGCGGCTGACCTGCAGTGGCCTCGCTGGGAGCTCTTCGCCGAGGAGCTGCGTCTGGCGCAGGAGGCGCTCGGCACGATCACTGGCGAAGTTAGCGCGGACGACCTCCTGGGTGAAATCTTCTCGCGATTCTGCATCGGCAAATGACACGCGTGCTGCACGCAAGAAAGTACTTCCTGCCGCGAAATCATCGAGTTAGGCGCTAGGCCCGAACTCCGTGGGGCGGGTGCTAGAATCTTCGCCAGAATTCAAATGATCGGCCCGGCAAACCCAGGGCCGTTTTTCTTTCTGGAGCATTTCTCCATGAGCGACAGCCACCCGACGCAGTCGGATCTTTCCCAGGCCCCTGATTACGTGCGTCACCGCCGATTGCGCGAATGGGTCACCCGCATGGTGCAGCTCACCAGGCCTGATCGCGTGGTCTGGTGTGACGGGTCGCAGGCCGAGTACGACAGGCTGTGCGCCGAACTGGTCGAGGCCGGTACCCTCATCCGCCTGAACGACAAGCTGCGTCCCAACAGCTACCTCGCGCGCTCCCACCCGAACGACGTCGCGCGCATGGAGGACCGCACGTTCATCTGCTCGGCTACCCGGGAGCTCGCCGGTCCGACCAACAACTGGGTTGAGCCGCGCGAGATGCGCGGCACGCTGCAGCGCCTGTTCGAGGACTGCATGCGCGGCCGGACCATGTACGTGATGCCGTTTTCGATGGGCCCGATCGGCTCGCATATCGCGCAGATCGGCGTCGAGATCTCGGACTCCGCCTATGTCGCCATCAGCATGCGCATCATGACGCGCATGGGCCGTGCGGTGGCCGAGTGGCTGGGTGAGGACGGCGACTTCGTGCCCTGCATGCACTCGGTTGGCGCGCCGCTCGCCCCCGGCCAGAAGGATGTGCCGTGGCCCAGCAACGACAAGGAGAAATGGATCGTCCATTTTCCGGAGACGCGCGAGATCTGGTCGTACGGCTCGGGCTATGGCGGCAACGCGCTGCTTGGCAAGAAGTGCCTGGCGCTTCGAATCGCCTCGGTGATGGCCCGCGACGGGGGCTGGCTGGCCGAGCACATGCTGGTCCTCGGTGTCGAATCTCCCGAGGGCGAGAAAAGCTACGTGGCGGCGGCGTTCCCGAGCGCCTGCGGCAAGACGAACTTCGCCATGATGATCCCGCCCCCCGCCTACAAGGGCTGGAAGGTGACGACCATCGGCGAGGACATCGCCTGGCTTAAGCCGGGGCACGACGGCCGCTTCTACGCAATCAATCCCGAGGCGGGCTTCTTCGGCGTTGCACCGGGCACGTCCGAAGCGACGAATCCGAACGCCATGCGCACCCTGAAGGCAAACGTGATCTTCACCAACGTCGCGCTTACGCCGGAGGGCGATGTCTGGTGGGAGGGCATGACCGAGCAGCCGCCCTCGCGCCTCATTGACTGGCAGGGCAAGGAGTGGACGCCGGATTGCGGCAGGGCGGCTGCACATCCGAACTCGCGCTTCACGGTTCCTGCCTCACAGTGTCCGTCGATGGACGCGCGCTGGGAAGATTCCGGCGGCGTGCCGGTCTCGGCGTTCCTGTTCGGTGGCCGCCGCTCCTCCACCGTACCTCTGGTGGTCGAGGCGCCGACCTGGGAGGACGGCGTGTACATGGCGGCGACGCTCGGCTCCGAGACCACCGCCGCGATCACCGGCAAGGTCGGAGTCGTGCGCCGGGATCCCATGGCGATGCTCGCGTTCTGCGGCTACAACATGGGCGACTACTTCGCCCACTGGCTGAAGATGGGGAGCGCGGTGCATCACCCGCCGCGCATCTTCCGCGTCAACTGGTTTCGCAAGGACGCTGCCGGCAAGTTCATCTGGCCCGGCTTCGGCGAGAACATGCGCGTACTCGAATGGATCGTCGGCCGCTGCCACGGGCTGGCCAAAGGGATGCCGACGCCGCTGGGCATCATTCCGGCGTTCGAGGACATTTCCTGGCGTGGACTGGAGAAGTTCACCCGCGAGTCGTATGAGGAGATCGCGCGTGTGCAGAGCGCTGCGTGGCGCGACGAGGTCGCTTCCCACGACGAGCTGCTGGGCAAACTGGGCGCCCACCTGCCGCCCGAACTCGATCGCCGCCGCGCGCTGCTGCACGAGAACCTCGCTGCGTGACGCGCGTTTTCCATCGCCATCCGCGCGACAGCTACCCCGTCGCGGTGCGCGGTGAAGGTGCCTACCTGTTCGATGCCGAGGGCCGGCGCTACCTCGACGCTTCCAGCGGCGCCGCGGTTTCCTGCCTCGGACATTCCGACGCGGCGGTCATCAGAGCGGTACAGGATCAGCTGGCGAAGCTGCCGTTCGCGCACACCTCCTTCTTCACCAATGAGCCGATGGAGGCACTGGCCGAGCAGCTGATTCGTCATTCGCCAGCGGAATTCGAGAAGGTCTACTTCGTATCGGGCGGATCCGAAGCCGTCGAGGCGGCGCTCAAGCTCGCACGGCAGTATTTCGTCGAGCGCGGCGAACCGCAGCGCTCGCATCTGATAGCGCGGCGGCAGTCCTATCATGGCAACACGCTGGGTGCGCTTGCGGTCGGCGGCAACGCCTGGCGCCGCAGGCAGTTCGAGCCGCTGCTGGTTGAGGTGTCGCATGTGTCGCCCTGCTACGCCTATCGTGGCAGGCACGCAGGCGAGTCGGATGACGATTACGCGACACGTCTGGCTGACGAACTCGAGGCGGAGATCCTGCGCCTGGGTGCCGACCGGGTAATGGCCTTTGTCGCCGAGACGGTGGCTGGCGCGACGCTCGGGGCCGTACCCCCGGTGGCCGGGTACTTCAAGCGCGTGCGCGAAGTCTGCGACCGCTACGGCGTGCTGCTTATCCTCGACGAGGTCATGTGCGGCATGGGACGTTGCGGGTCATTCCATGCCTGCGAGGCGGAAGGCGTGGTGCCGGACCTGATGACGGTGGCGAAGGGACTGGGGGCGGGTTACCAGCCGATCGGCGCGACCCTGGTGTCGCGACGCGTCTACGATGCCATCGTCGGCGGGAGCGGTTTCTTCCAGCACGGGCACACCTACCTGGGTCATGCGGCTGCGTGCGCCGGCGCGCTGGCGGTGCAGAAGCGGTTTCACGAAGATGGCTTGCTTGCCCGCGTGCCGCTTCTCGGCGCGATGCTGGAGCGCAAGCTGAGGGACGCGTTTGGTTCGCACCCCCATGTCGGCGACATCCGCGGCCGCGGCCTGTTCTGGGGGCTGGAGCTGGTGCAGGACCGCGCGGGCAAGACGCCGCTGGATCCCTCGCTTCGCGTCCACGCCCGGGTGAAGAAGGCGGCCCTGAAGGCGGGTCTCCTTTGCTACCCCATGGGAGGAACACTGGACGGCGTGCAGGGAGACCATATCCTCGTCGCGCCGCCGTTCATCGTCGAAGAGGCGCAGCTCGACGAACTTGTCGCCAAACTCGGGACGGCGCTCGACGCCGTCTTGAAAAGCAGCGCTGCTGCTGTAAGCTAGCCACAACAATTCTTCGAAGGGAGCATTCATGCGCAGACTTACCCTGATCGCCCTGGCGTTCGCCACGGCCGGCCTCGCCGCGCCGGCAGCCCAGGCGCAGCAGAAGTACATCACCATCGGCACCGGCGGCGTCACCGGCGTCTACTACGCGGCCGGCGGCGCGATCTGCAGGCTGGTGAACAAGGACCGCAAGTCCCATGGCATCCGCTGTTCGGTCGAGTCGACCGGCGGCTCGGTCTTCAACATCAACACCATCAAGGCCGGCGAGCTCGACATGGGCGTGGCGCAGTCCGACGTGCACTTCAACGCCACCAAGGGCATTGCCCAGTTCCAGAAGGATGGCGCCTACGCGGACCTGCGCGCCGTGATGTCGCTGCACCCCGAGCCTTTCACGGTGCTGGCGCGGAAGGAAGCGAATGTAAAGAGCTTTGCCGACTTCAAGGGCAAGCGCTTCAACATCGGCAACCCCGGGTCCGGCACGCAGGCGTCGATGCTTGAACTGCTCGGCGCAATGGGCTGGAGCAAGCAGGATTTCTCGCTGGCCTCTGAACTCAAGGCAGACGAGCACGGCCCCGCGCTGTGCGACGGCAAGATCGACGGCTTTTTCTACGCCGTGGGCCATCCGTCGGCGAACATCCAGGATCCGACCACCACCTGTGGCGCGAAGCTCGTGCCGCTGACCGGCCCGGCGATCGACAAGCTGGTCAGTTCGAAGTCCTACTTCGCCAAGGCGACGATTCCCGGCGGCATGTATCCGAACAATCCGCAGGCAACGGATACCTATGGCGTGCTGGCGACCTTCGTCTCGTCGAGCAAGGTACCCGCGGACACGGTGTACGCGGTGGTGAAGGCGGTGTTCGACAATTTCGACGAGTTCAAGAAGCTGCATCCGGCGCTCGCGAATCTGAAGCCCGAGAACATGATCAAGGATGGCCTCTCGGCACCGTTGCATGACGGCGCTGCCAGGTATTACAAGGAAAAGGGCTGGCGCAAGTAGGCGAGCCAGGCTGCGGCATAGCGGGGGCGAAGCGCGAGTTTCGCCCCCTTGTTTTTGCGGGGGTGTGGACATGACCAGCACTGCGCGGGAGCCGGCGCCGACTGATCTGCAGCAGCTGGTGGCCGAGGCCGACACCGGCGGACGCAAGGTAGGTGGGGTCGTCGGCAAGCTGATCTTCGCGATCGCGGCGGGCTGGTCGCTGTTCCAGCTCTGGTATGCGTCTCCGCTGCCATTCACCTTCGGCTGGGGGGTGCTGAACGACACCGAGGCGCGCTCGCTGCACCTGGGGATAGCGCTGTTCCTTGGCTACCTGTGCTACCCGGCTTTGCGCTCGTCGCCACGCCATGCCGTCGCCCACTACGACTGGCCCCTGGCATTCGCGGCAGCGTTCGCGGGTGCGTACTTCATCCTGTTCTATGCCGAGCTGGCGACGCGTCCGGGCCAGCCGAACATGATGGACGTGGTCACCGCGACGGTCGGACTCGTTCTCCTGCTCGAGGCGACGCGACGAGCGGTCGGCTTGCCGATGACGGTGCTGGCGATCCTGTTCCTCGGCTACATCCTGCTGGGCAAGTTCCTGCCGGACGTGCTCGCCCACAAGGGGGCGTCGTGGGAACGCATGCTGTCGCACCAGTGGCTCACTACCGAGGGCGTGTTCGGCGTGGCCCTGGGCGTGTCTTCGTCCTACATCTTCATCTACGTGCTGTTCGGTTCCCTGCTGGACAAGGCAGGCGCCGGCAACTACATGATGCAGGTGTCGTTCGCGATGCTGGGGCACCTGCGCGGCGGGCCGGCCAAGGTGGCGGTGGTGTCCTCGGCGTTGAACGGCCTCATTTCCGGCTCGTCTGTGTCGAACGTCGTCTCCGGCGGGATATTCACCATTCCGCTGATGAGCAAGGCGGGATACGGGGGAGTGAAGGCCGGCGCCATCGAAACCGCGTCCTCGGTGAACGGGCAGATCATGCCGCCGGTGATGGGCGCTGCGGCGTTCCTGATGGTCGAGTACGTCGGCATACCCTATACCGACGTGGTCAAGCACGCGTTCCTGCCCGCGCTGATCTCCTACATCGCGCTCTTCTACATCGTCCACCTGGAAGCGCTCAAGCTCGGGCTGGAGCCGATGGCGGCGCGCCGTCAGCGCAGCATGTCGCAGAGCTTCGTCGGCTGGGGTCTGGGGGTATCCGGTAGCATCGTCGTCTGCAGCCTGATCTATTTCTTTGCCCAGGCGGTGAAGCAGATGATGGGGGACGCGGCGCCCTGGGTGCTGGGGGCGTCGCTGGCTGTGCTCTACGTGTTCTCGGTTCGCGTCGCGGCGCGCTGCCCGGACCTGCCGGCTGACATAGACATCGACAAGCCGGTGTTGCCGGATACCTGGCCCACCGTGAAGGCGGGGCTGCATTTCCTGATCCCGATCGGCGTGCTGATCTGGTGCCTGATGATCGAAGAGCTGTCGCCTTCCTTGTCGGCCTTCTGGGCCACGATCGCGCTGATCGCGCTGATGTTGACGCAGCGACCGCTGACGGCATGGTTCCGGGGCCGGGGGCGGCTCCTGCAGGAGGTGCGCACCGGCGCGGGCGAGGTGCTGGATGGCCTCAACATAGGCGCGCGCAACATGGTCGGCATCGCGATCGCGACCGGCACAGCGGGCATCATCGTTGGCGGCATCACGCTGACCGGGCTTGGATTCCGCATGACGGATTTCGTCGAGTTCGTGTCGCAGGGAAACATCATCGTCATGCTGCTGTTCACCGCGTTCGTCTGCCTCGTCCTTGGCCTGGGCGTGCCGACGACGGCGAACTACATTCTCGTCGCCACGCTGATGGCGCCCGTGATCGTCGAGCTCGGTGCGCAATCCGGCGTGGTGATCCCCCTGATCGCGGTGCACCTCTTCGTCTTCTACTACGGCATCATGGGTGACATCACGCCACCCGTGGGCTTGGCTTCCTTCGCGGCAGCGGCAATCTCGGGCGAGGACGCCATTGCGACCGGGATCCAGGGATCGCTCTACGCGCTGCGCACGGTGGTGCTTCCATTCGTTTTCGTCTTCAACCCGGCTCTGCTGCTGATCGACGTGCATGGCTGGTGGGAAGTGGCAGTTGTCGGCGTGGCGTCGACGGTGGCGTCGCTTACGTTTGCCGCGGCCACGCTCGGCTGGTTCCACTCGCGTTGCAGGTGGTGGGAGATCGCAATGCTGCTCGCCGCGACGTTCGCGCTGTTCCGGCCCGACTTCTTCATGGACCGGCTGTATCAGCCGTATGCAGAGGTGCCGGCGAAGCAGATCTACAAGGTGGCGCAGGAGTTGGGCGAGAACGATCGCATCGTGCTGGTGATAGCGGGCACCAGCATCGAAGGTGATGACATCAGGAAGACGGTGGCCGTGCAGCTGACCAAGCCGGGGGACGGGCGGCGGCGACTCGCCGAGGCCGGCCTGTCGTTGCAGGTGCTGGGTGACGAGGTTCGCACTACTGCAGTCAAGTTTGGCAGCCGCGCGAAGAAGTCCGGCTTCGAGCAGGGCTGGCAGGTGGCAGCGATCAAGGTGCCGAACGAGCGCCCGTCCCCGTACTGGGTCTTCCTCCCCGCTCTCGCGCTCGTCGCGTTCGTGTTCTTCCTGCAGCGCGCGCGCTCGCGGCGCGTTTCAGGGTCGGCGTAGCAGCGCGACGGCGAGCGCAGCGGCCGTCATCGCCGCGATGCCTGAGGCGCCGAAGACTGCTGCCGGCGGCGAGGTCTCGAGGATCAGGCCTCCCAGCGCGAGGCCGGAACTGACGCCGGCGAGCAGGCCGGTGGACGACCAGGTGAATGCCTCGGTGGCGTGCTGCGGCGAGGCGACCTTCGCTACCAGCATGGACTGGATGATCAGCGCGGGCGCCATCACGATGCCCGCAAACACGCTCAGCAGGGCGAAGAGCCATACATCGTGAATCCCTGCCAGCACCGCGATGCCGGCGCCCATCAGGAAGAGCATCGCGGCGAACTGGCGACGTAGCGGCGCGTGCCAGGTGCGGCTGCCATAGAACACCGCGCCGCTTGCGCTACCCAGGCTCATCAGTGCGAGCAGCACGCCGGCGAGAGCCGGCTGGCCGAGTTCCGCCGCGTAGGCGGCGATGCCTATTTCGACCAGACCGAAGGCAATCGAGTAGCACAGGATCGTGATGAGCAGGACCGGGAATCCCCGCTCCGCAAGCGGACCGAACAGGCTGGCGTGCGTGCGAGGTTCGGTCCGCCACAGTCTGAGGGCTGAAGACTTCACGAACAGGATGGTGCCGGCGAAGCCGCAGGCGGCGGCGAAGAGCACCGCAGCCTGCGCTGACAGACCGGCGACGAAGAACGCGACCAGCATGGGGCCGAGGATGAAGATGGATTCGATCAGTATCGATTCCATCGAGTAGGCAGCCGAGAGCAGCGTGTCCTCGCCCAGGCGTTGCCTGAGGAACGCGCGCATGCACACCGTGATTGGCGGATAGCAGGCGCCTGCGGCGAAAGCGATGACGAGTACGAGCGGAACCGGCGTGGCGAAGTGCAGCGACGCGACCAGCATGCAGAGCATCAGCGGGTAGGCGAAAGCGCACGCGACGAGGATGCCGCGTGGTCCGGATCGATCAATGTTCCGCCCGAGCAAGGGTGCGAAGAACGCGAGTCCGCCGATGTAAGCCGCGGTGACGCTGCCGGCGAAGCCGAACGAGCCAGAGGCCTCCTGTACTGCCAACATGATGGCGAGTCCCGCCATGCCGATCGGAATGCGACCGACGATGGATGCCGCGATTGCCCCTTTCAGTTCGGGCTTGGCAAGCAAGGAGATATAGCGAGCGAGAATGGCAGTACATCCTGAAAAGCCGATATTTTCTCACGACTTAGCGCAATGCGGCAGTGCAACAACAGATGCTGTGGATTGTTCCACGTGGAACATGCGACACCTCCTAACTGCTAGTTCCACGTGGATCATTGCCGTATGATTGCGCCCTTCCCGAAGGTCCGGCAGATGCAGTTTCCTGGTGAGCTCGACGTCATTGTGGTGGGTGGTGGCCATGCCGGTACCGAGGCAGCGTTGGCGGCCGCGCGCATGGGTGTGCGCACCTTGCTGCTGACCCATAACCTCGAAACGCTGGGGCAGATGTCGTGCAATCCGTCCATCGGCGGCATCGGCAAGGGTCATCTGGTCAAGGAGGTCGACGCACTGGGCGGGGCGATGGCGCTGGCGACCGATCAGGCGGGAATCCAGTTTCGCACCCTGAATGCGTCGAAGGGACCCGCGGTCCGCGCGACACGCGCTCAGGCCGATCGCATGCTCTATCGCAAGGCCATCCGCAGCAGGCTGGAGCGGCAGGCCAACCTGACCCTGTTCCAGCAAGCCGTCGACGATCTGATGCTGGATGGAGACCGTGTCGTCGGTGTCGTGACGCAACTCGGGATGAAGGTCCGCGCCAGGGCGGTGGTCCTGACTGCCGGGACCTTTCTGTCAGGCCTGATCCATGTCGGCCTGGAGCGGCACGCAGCGGGGCGTGCAGGCGACCCCGCGTCGGTAACGCTGGCGGGCCGCTTGCGCGAGCTGGCGCTACCCGCAGGCCGGCTGAAAACCGGAACCCCACCCAGACTGGATGGCAGGACCATCGACTTTTCCGTGATGGCAGAGCAGCCCGGCGACACCCCCGAGCCGGTGTTTTCGTACATGGGAACCGCCGGCATGCACCCGCGGCAGCTGCCGTGCTGGGTGACGCATACGAATGCGCGTACGCATGACATTGTGCGGGGAGGGCTGGATCGATCCCCTATGTTCACCGGCGTTATCGAGGGCGTGGGTCCGCGCTATTGCCCGTCGATCGAAGACAAGATCCACCGCTTCTCGGCCAAGGCCAGCCACCAGATCTTCCTCGAGCCCGAGGGCTTGGATACCAGCGAGATTTACCCCAATGGAATCTCCACCAGCCTGCCCTTCGATGTCCAGCTCGAGCTGGTGCGGTCCATCCGTGGTCTGGAGAGCGCGCACATCCTGCGGCCGGGCTATGCGATCGAGTACGACTACTATGACCCGCGCAACCTGAAGGCCTCGCTCGAAACCAAGTCGATTGCCGGCCTGTACTTCGCCGGGCAGATCAACGGCACCACCGGGTACGAGGAGGCGGCGGCACAGGGGCTGCTCGCCGGGCTCAATGCGGGACTGCAGGCAATGGACAAGGACGCCTGGTACCCGCGTCGGGACGAAGCTTACCTGGGCGTCATGGTGGATGACCTCGTTACTCGAGGTGTCACCGAGCCATACCGCATGTTTACGAGTCGTGCCGAGTATCGACTGCAACTACGCGAAGACAATGCCGACCTTCGGCTCACAGAGCGCGGACGCTCCCTGGGTTTGGTGGACGATGCACGCTGGGAAGCGTTTGCCCGCAAGCGCGATGCGATCGCGCGGGAGCAGGAACGCCTGCGCGCAACCTGGATGCGGCCGAGGGAGCTGCCGGAAATGGACGCGCTCAGAGTCCTGGGCAAGCCCCTGGAGCGAGAGCAGACACTTGCGGAGTTGTTGCGCAGACCTGATGTAAGTTATCGCTCACTTATGTCCTTGCCGAACGCTGGTGACGCAGTCGAAGATCAGCACGTAACGGAACAGATAGATATCCAAGCCAAGTATCAAGGTTACATTGAACGCCAGCATGAGGAGGTACAGCGGCGCATCGGCCAGGAATCGATACGTCTGCCCGCCGGGATCGACTATCGGCGCGTGCGTGGACTATCGGCCGAAGCGCAGCAGAAGCTCCAGGCGCACCGGCCCGAAACCATCGGCCAGGCGGCGCGCATCTCCGGCATCACCCCGGCTGCAGTTTCACTGCTGCTGGTGTACTTGAGGCGAGGCGAGCAAGCGCTGACGCGAAGCGCATGAACCCGCATGCGCTCCTCGCCCAGGGCATCGATGAACTTGGCCTTGCGCTGCCGGACAGCGCGCTCCCGAAACTGCTGGCGTTCGCCGCGCTGCTCGACAAATGGAATCGCACCTACAACCTGACCGCCATCCGTGAACCGCAGAGAATGACGACGCATCACCTGCTCGACTCGCTTGCCGTGTTGCCGCACCTGCCGGAGGGCCGGCTGGCAGACGTGGGTTCGGGTGCTGGCCTGCCGGGCGTGCCCATCGCGGCCGCGCAACCGGCAAGAGCGGTGAGCCTGAACGACGCGAACGCGAAAAAGGCTGCGTTTCTGCGACAGACGAAAATCGAACTTGCCCTCGACAACGTCGACGTGCACGAAGGACGCGTCGAGCGATGGTATCCGCAGCCGGGATACGACGGTGTGATCAGCCGCGGATTCGCCGAACTGGCGGCTTTCGCCGCTGCGTGCCGGCACCTGCTTGCGCCGCAGGGCGTGCTGCTGGCAATGAAGGGCACCCATCCCCGCGCAGAGATCGCGAGCTTGCCTGCAGACATCCGGGTACAGCAGGTTACAGAACTGCGCGTACCCTTCCTCGACGCCGAGCGGCACCTGGTGCGCATGAGCGTGTGCGCCGCATGAGCAGGATTCTCGCCGTGGTCAACCAGAAAGGCGGCGTGGGCAAGACCACGACCAGCGTGAACGTCGCCGCCAGCCTCGCGCAGGCGGGCAAGCGCGTGCTGCTCGTCGACCTGGATCCGCAGGGCAACGCCACCATGGGCAGCGGCGTGGACAAGCGCACGCTGGCGCGCACCGTCTATCACGTGCTGCTGGGCCTCGGCGAAGTGGCCTCGATCAGGCGCCACGCGGAGGCGGCGAACTTCGACCTGCTGCCCGCCAATCGCGAACTTGCCGGTGCCGAGGTCGAACTGGTCGAGTTGCCGAACCGCGAGACACGGCTGCGTGCCGCGCTGGACGTGGTGAGCGAGGAGTACGACTACATCCTCATCGACTGCCCGCCCTCGCTGTCGCTGCTGACCATCAATGGCCTCGCCGCCGCGCGTACCGTACTGATTCCCATGCAATGCGAGTACTACGCCCTGGAAGGCCTTTCCGACCTGGTGGGCACGATCAAGCGTGTGCGCGCCAGCCTCAACCCAACGCTTGAGATAGAAGGGCTCTTGCGCACCATGTACGACCCGAGGAACACGCTGGCACAACAGGTCTCCTCGCAACTCGAATCGCACTTCGGCGACAAGGTTTACCGCACCATGGTGCCGCGCAATGTGCGACTTGCCGAGGCACCCAGCTACGGCATCCCCGCCGTGCTGTGGGACAAGACTTCCAAGGGCGCGCAGGCCTACCTCGCGCTGGTGGAGGAAATGCTCACCCGCGAGACGGCGGCATGATCAAGCCCAAGGGACTCGGCCGCGGCCTTGACGCTCTGCTGGGCGCGAGCGAACCGCCGCGCGGCGACGCGCTGGCTACGCTGCCGGTAGGCCGCATCAGGCCGGGAAAGTACCAGCCGCGCACGCGCATGGACCAGGAGGCGCTCGCCGAGCTCGCCGGCTCGATCAAGGCCCAGGGACTGATGCAGCCGGTGATCGTCCGCCCCGTCGACCGGGACCGCTACGAACTCATTGCCGGTGAGCGGCGCTGGCGCGCGGCGCAGATGGCTGGCCTGGAAGAGGTGCCCGCCATCGTGCGCGAGGTGCCCGACGAGGCAGCGCTGGCGATGTCGCTGATCGAGAACATACAGCGCGAGGACCTCAATCCCATGGAGGAAGCCGCGGGGCTGCAGCGCCTGGCCGACGAGTTCCGGCTAACGCATGAGCAGATCGCCGACGCGGTGGGGCGTTCGCGCAGTGCCACCACCAACTTGCTGCGCCTGCTGAAGCTCGCACGCCCGGTACAGGAAATGCTGATGGAAGGCGTGCTCGACATGGGCCATGCGCGCGCGATTCTTTCGCTAGACGGCGCGCGGCAGGTCGAACTCGCGAACCGCGTCGCCGCGCGAAGCCTGTCAGTGCGCGAAACCGAGGCGCTCGTCGCGGCGGCCGCCAGGGGAGGGCGCGAACGGCATGCTTCCCGGCGCGACCGGGATCTTGCGCGCCTTGAGGAGGAGGTGTCGGAGCGACTTGGTACCAGCGTAGAGATCCAGGCAGGGAAGAAGGGCAATGGCAGGATCGTCATCCAGTATTCCGGCCTCGATCATCTGGACCAGTTGTTGAAGAAACTGACGTGAACCAGGCCGCGCATTGCGGTGCAACAGATTGACCCGTCAAAGCGTGGAAAGCTATACTTCGCCGGCTTTTCAGGGTGCGGAGACGATGAACGCGAGATTTCGCATCCAGACAAAGCCGATCCGCACCGTACTGCGGTGGCAGTTGATCGCCACCGCCGTCATTGCCGTCATTGCCGGGTTCTGGGCCGGTGCGCATGGCGCTTACTCCGCCGCGACCGGCGGCGCGGTCAGCATCGTGGCCGGATTGGTGGCGGCGGCAGTGGCAGCAAGGAGCAATGCGCAGTCGGCAGGGGGAGTCCTGATTGGCGCTTTGATGGCCGAAGGCATCCGCATCGGTCTCATCGTGCTCCTGCTCGGGCTGGTGCTGGCGACGTACAGGGACGTCGTCATGCCGGCGTTCATCGGTACGTTTGTGCTGACGGCCCTTTTTTTTGCAATGGCGTTTTTTGTGCGCGAATACGACTAAGCGATGGCAGCCGGAAAAGATTTCAACGCCACGGATTACATCCAGCACCACCTCACGTTCCTCACCAAGCCGGTGGGCGACGGCGGTTTCTGGTCGATCAACGTGGACTCGGTCGTCACGTCGCTGCTGGTCGGCGTGCTGGCGATGGGATTCATCTGGTGGGTGGTGCGCGGGGCGACTGCCGGCGTTCCCGGCAAGCGCCAGGCGTTCATCGAACTGCTGATCGAGTTCATCGATGACCAGGTCAAGAGCATTTTCCATCACGGCGACCGCAACCGGTTCG
The DNA here is from genome assembly GCA_964612335.1 of uncultured Enterobacteriaceae bacterium. Classification (GTDB taxonomy): domain Bacteria; phylum Pseudomonadota; class Gammaproteobacteria; order Burkholderiales; family SG8-39; genus CAZTDU01. The sequence goes on from CAZTDU010000001.1 coordinate 153,616, forward strand.
TCGCGCCTGCGGCGTTGACGGTGTTCGTGTGGGTGCTGGTGATGAACGCGATGGACTTCCTGCCCATCGACATCGTCGTCATGCCGCTCGAGTGGATGGGGCTGCATGCGTGGCGCCCGGTACCCACCGCCGACGTCAACACCACTTTTGCCCTTGCGCTCTCGGTCTGGTTGCTGATGATCTGGTTTTCCATTGCCGCCAAGGGTCTGGGCGGCTGGATCCACGAACTGTTCTGCGCGCCCTTCGGCAAGCACCCGCTGCTGTGGCCGGCGAATCTGGCGCTGAATGCCATCGAGTACGTCTCGAAGCCGTTGTCACACGCGCTGCGACTGTTCGGCAACATGTACGCGGGCGAGGTCATATTCCTGCTGCTCTGGCTGCTGGGGGCGACCGGCATCTTCGGTACCGCGATCGCGGTCCTGTTCGGACTCGGCTGGGCGATCTTTCACATCCTCATCGTGGTGCTGCAGGCGTACATCTTCATGATGCTCACCGTCGTCTACATTGCGATGGCGCACGACCACCACTGACAACCCCGTTCAATCTCTTCTCGCACAGGAAAGGAAATCACGATGGAAAAGCTCCAAATGCTGGCCATGATCCAGGCCTACACGAGTATCGGCATCGGCCTGATGATCGGCGTGGGCGCTGCCGGCGCCTGCATCGGCATCGGCATCATGTCGAGCAAGTTCCTGGAGGCCGCGGCGCGCCAGCCCGAACTGACGAATTCGCTGCAGGTAAAGGTGTTCCTGCTGCTCGGCCTGATCGACGCGTCGTTCATCATCGGCGTCGGCCTGGCGATGATGTTCGCCTTCGCCAACCCGCTGCTCGCCGTCGTCCAGTAGACGGCCTTCCCCGAAGGGGACAGCTATGAGCTTCAATCTGACGCTGATTGCCCAGGCGCTGACGTTCGCGCTGTTCATCCTGTTTACGGTCAAGGTCGTCTGGCCTTACATGCTGCGCGCGATCGAGGCACGCCAGAAGACCATCGCAGACGGCCTTGCCGCGGCCGACCAGGGCAGGAGGTCGCTGGAAACCTCGAGCAAGCAGGCCGATCAGGCCATCCAGGAGGCGCGCGCGCGCGCCGCCGAGATCATCGCCATGGCCGAGAAGCGCGACGCGCAGATGCTGGAGGAGGCGCGCAATGCGGCAAAGGCCGAGGGCGAGCGCGAGAAGGCGGCCGCCAAGGCCGACATTCACCAGGAGGTTTCTCGCGCGCGCGAGCAGTTGCGCGAGCAGGTTGCCGCGCTGGCCGTCGCCGGCGCCGAGAAGATCCTGCGCCGCGAGGTCGATGCCAAGGCGCATGCCGACATCCTCGACGGAATCAAGAAGCAGCTCTGATGGCCGAGCCCAGCACCATCGCCCGTCCGTATGCTGAAGCGGTCTTCAGTCTGGCCGACGCGCAGGGCAAGCTCGCGGACTGGTCCGCGGTGCTCGCGAACCTTGACGCCGTTGCCGCCGACCCGCGCGTGCGCGTCGCGATGGATGATCCGGCGCATTCCGCAGCCGCGGTCGCCGGGATGTTCATCTCCATCCTGTCCGGCCGGCTGGTGGGCGATGCCGAGAACCTGGTGCGCGTGCTGGCCGAGAACGGGCGGCTGCAGGTGCTGGCGCACATCCGCGCGCAATACGAGGCGCTGAAGAACGAGCGCGAAGGGGTCGTGGAGGCGGACATCTCGTCCGCGTTCGACATGGACGATGCCCAGGTGGCGGATCTCGTCTCGCTGCTTGAGAAGAAGACCGGCCGCAAGGTCAGGGCGCGCGTAAGCGTGGACAAGACCCTGATCGGCGGCGTGAAGATCGCGATTGGCGACAAGGTAATAGACGGTTCCGCGCGTGCGCAGCTGGCGGCGCTGGAAAACGCACTGAAAGCTTAAGGAGTCTTCATGCAACTGAACCCGTCCGAAATCTCGGAACTCATCAAGAGCCGGATCCAGAACATGGATGCCGGCGCGCAGATGCGCACCCAGGGCACCGTCGTTTCGGTGACCGACGGCATCTGCCGCATCCACGGCCTGTCGGACGTGATGCAGGGCGAGATGCTGGAGTTCCCCCGGAACACCTACGGCCTTGCCCTCAACCTCGAGCGCGATTCGGTCGGTGCGGTCATTCTGGGCGAGTACGAGCACATCAGCGAGGGCGATACCGTGAAGTGCACCGGCAAGATCCTGTCGGTGCCGATTGGCCCGGAACTGCTCGGCCGGGTGGTGAACTCCCTCGGCCAGCCGATCGACGGCAAGGGCCCGATCAACGCCAAGCTCACCGACGTCATCGAGAAGGTCGCGCCGGGCGTGATCGCGCGCCAGTCGGTGTCCCAGCCGGTGCAGACCGGACTGAAGGCGATCGACGCCATGGTGCCGGTAGGCCGGGGCCAGCGCGAGCTGATCATCGGCGACCGCCAGACCGGCAAGACCGCTGTCGCAGTGGACACCATCATCAACCAGAAGGGCAAGGATCTCTTCTGCGTCTACGTCGCCATCGGGCAGAAGGCTTCGACGATCGCCAACGTGGTGCGCAAGCTCGAAGAGCACGGCGCCATGGCGTACACCATCGTTGTCGCCGCAACCGCGTCCGAATCCGCCGCCATGCAGTTCATCGCGCCCTATTCAGGCTGCACGATGGGTGAATATTTCCGCGACCGCGGCCAGGACGCGCTGATCATCTATGACGACCTGACCAAGCAGGCATGGGCATACCGCCAGGTGTCGCTGCTGCTGCGCCGTCCGCCCGGCCGCGAGGCCTACCCAGGTGACGTGTTCTACCTGCACAGCCGCCTGCTCGAGCGCGCGGCGCGCGTAAACCCCGAGTACGTCGAGAAGTTCACCAATGGCGCGGTCAAGGGCAAGACCGGCTCTCTTACCGCGCTGCCGGTGATCGAGACCCAGGCCGGCGACGTCACCGCGTTCGTGCCGACCAACGTGATCTCGATCACCGACGGCCAGATTTTCCTCGAGACGGACCTCTTCAACGCCGGCATCCGGCCAGCCATCAACGCCGGCATCTCGGTGTCCAGGGTCGGCGGTGCGGCGCAGACGAAGATCATGAAGCGCCGCGACACCGGTGGCGGCGTCCGGCTCGCGCTCGCGCAGTACCGCGAGCTTGCAGCGTTCGCGCAGTTTGCATCCGACCTGGACGAGGCGACCAGGAAGCAGCTCGAGCGCGGCCGCATGGTCACAGAGCTGATGAAGCAGCCGCAGTACCACCCGATGCAGGTATGGGAGATGGCGTTGACGCTTTTCGCGGTGAACAACGGCTTCTTCGACGACATCGACGTCAAGAAGGCCCTCGCGGCCGAGCGCAGCATGCGCGAGTACGTCAAGGGCAAGTACGGCGACCTGATCGGCCGCATCGAGAAGTCCAACGACCTCGCCGGCGACGACGAGGGCGCGCTGAAGGCAGCGATCGAGGACTGGAAGAAGAACGGCTCCTACTAGGGCCGCGCGGAACCGCTCAGATGCCGGGTACAAAAGAGATACGGGTGAAGATCCGGAGTGTGCAGAACACCCGGAAGATCACCAAGGCCATGGAAATGGTCGCGGCCTCCAAGATGAGGAAGGCGCAGGAGCGCATGCGCATGGCGCGGCCCTATGGCGAGAAGATCCGCACGGTGGCGGCGCATATCAGCCACGCCAACCCGGAGTACCGACACCCATTCCTGGTACCGCGTGACAGCGTGAAGCGCGTCGGGTTGATCGTCATCACCACCGACAAGGGGCTGTGCGGCGCGCTGAACACCAACCTGCTGCGCATGGTGCTTGGCCAGTACAAGGCCTGGCAGGCCGAGGGCGAGGAGATCGACGTCTGCGCGATCGGCAACAAGGGCTTCGGCTTCATGCAGCGAATCGGCGCGAACATCGTCTCGCACGCGGTCCAGATTGGCGACCGCCCGCAGATGGACAAGCTGATCGGCACCATCAAGGTCATGCTCGACGGCTACACGCAGGACCGTTTCGACCGGCTGATGATCGGCTATACGCGCTTCCTCAACACGATGAAGCAGGAACCGGTCATCGAGCAGCTGCTGCCGCTGTCGGGCGACCGCCTGGGGGCGCCGGAGACCGTCTGGGACTACCTCTACGAGCCGGAAGCGAAGGCCGTGCTCGACCAGGTGATGACACGCTACATCGAGGCGATCATCTTCCAGGCAGTCGCCGAGAACATGGCATCCGAGCAGTCGGCGCGCATGGTGGCGATGAAGGCGGCGTCCGACAACGCCGCGACGCTGATCGACGAGCTGACGCTGATCTACAACAAGAACCGTCAGGCGGGCATCACCAAGGAACTCTCCGAAATCGTGGGCGGCGCGGCCGCCGTTTAAGGAACAACCATGGCACAAGCAGAAGGCACCATCGTCCAGTGCATCGGCGCGGTAACCGACATCGAGTTCCCGCGCGATGCGATGCCCAATATCTACGAGGCTCTGCGGCTGGAAGACACCGGCGAAGGCGGACTGGCGGAGAAGGGGCTGACGTTCGAGGTCGAGCAGCAGCTGGGTGACGGTGTCGTACGCTGCATCGCGCTGGGTTCCTCGGACGGCCTGCGCCGCGGCATGAAGGTGAAGAGCACCGGCGCGCCGATCTCCGTGCCCGTAGGGCAGGGGACGCTCGGGCGCATCATGGACGTGCTCGGACGGCCGATCGACGAGGTCGGCCCGATCAAGTCCGACAAGCTGCGCTCGATCCACCAGACCGCGCCCAAGTTCGACGAGCTCAGCCCGTCGGTGGAACTGCTCGAGACCGGCATCAAGGTGATCGACCTCATCTGCCCGTTCGCCAAGGGCGGGAAGATCGGCCTGTTCGGCGGCGCCGGCGTGGGCAAGACGGTGAACATGCTGGAACTGATCAACAATATCGCTACCCAGCACTCGGGCCTGTCGGTGTTCGCCGGCGTCGGCGAGCGCACGCGCGAGGGCAACGACTTCTACCACGAGATGATCGAGGCCCAGGTCGTCAAGCCGGACAACCTCACCGAATCCAAGGTGGCGATGGTGTTCGGGCAGATGAACGAGCCGCCCGGAAACCGCCTGCGCGTGGCGCTGACGGGACTTACGATGGCCGAGAGCTTCCGCGACGAGGGCCGCGACATCCTGTTCTTCGTCGACAACATCTACCGCTTCACGCTGGCGGGTACCGAGGTTTCGGCGCTGCTCGGCCGCATGCCCTCCGCGGTGGGCTACCAGCCGACGCTGGCCGAGGAGATGGGCCGGCTGCAGGAGCGCATCACGTCGACCAAGACCGGCTCGATCACGTCGATCCAGGCGGTGTACGTGCCCGCGGACGACCTGACCGATCCGTCGCCCGCGACCACCTTCGGCCACCTGGATGCCACCGTCGTGCTGTCGCGCGACATCGCATCGCTCGGCATCTACCCGGCCGTGGACCCGCTCGATTCGACCTCGCGCCAGGTGGATCCGAACACCATCGGCGAGGAGCACTACAACACCACGCGCGCGGTGCAGGCGACGCTGCAGCGCTACAAGGAGCTGCGTGACATCATCGCCATCCTCGGCATGGATGAACTCTCGCCCGAGGACAAGCAGGCGGTTTCCCGCGCGCGCAAGATCCAGAGGTTCCTGTCGCAGCCCTTCACCGTGGCGCAGAACTTCACCGGCACGCCGGGCAAGTACGTGTCACTGAAGGACACCATCAAGGGCTTCAACATGATCGTCTCCGGCGAATGTGACCACCTGCCCGAGCAGGCGTTCTACATGGTCGGGCCGATCGAGGAAGCGTTCGAGAAGGCGAAGTCCCTGCAGTAAGGGAGAGCCCCATGGCCGCCGCCACCATGCAAGTCGATGTCGTCAGCGCCGAGGAGTCGATCTTCTCCGGCGAGGCGGAGTTCGTCGTGCTGCCGGGGGAGTCCGGCGAGCTCGGCATCTACCCGCGCCACGCCCCGCTGATCACGCGCATCCGGCCTGGCGCGGTGCGCATCACCCCGCCCGGCGGTGGCGAGGAGCAGTTGATCTTCGTCGCTGGCGGTATCCTCGAGATCCAGCCCAGGGTCGTCACGGTGCTCGCGGACACCGCGATACGCGGCCACGATCTGGACGAGGCCAAGGCGAATGAAGCGATAAGGAAGGCCGAGGAAGCCCGCGCGAAGGCCACCGACAAGCAGGAAATCGCCGTCGTCGAGGGCGAACTCGCGATGCTCGCGGCGCAGCTCGCCGCGATCAGGAAGCTGCGCAAGCGCTAGGCGGGATCGTGTGGCAGGCGAGGCGGCGTCAGTCCGCTTGCCTTGCAGGCCGCATCCCGCGATGCCGGGAAGCCCCGGCTGCCGAAGACTCGCGTACGCGCGAGCAGAACCCGGGTCCCCCGCGACACGCATAGGCGAAACTTGCATAGCGCCCGGCCGGATTCCGGTTGACCGCGAGAGGCCTTCATCGGGATACTTGACGGTTTCCTCACCTGCTTCAGGGAATCGCCCATGTCCGTTGCACGCCATGCCATGCCTCCGGAAGTCGCCAAGCTCACGCTCGACGAGGTCGCGCAGAGGTACACCGCGCGCTTCCGCGATCGAAAGGCCGACTGGGCTGCATTCGAAGACGCCAAGCTCGAGGGCTACAAGCGCGCCCAGCACCGTTTCATCGGCGCCGGCGGATCGGGCAAGCACGGCGACGGCGCAGTCATCCCCCCGCGCGCCTTCACGCTGAGCATCATGTACGTCGAGCCCGGACAGGGCAACGCACCCCACACGCACGAGGTGGAAGAAGTGTTCTTCGTCCTCAAGGGTCACCTCACCGCGTTCGTCGAAGACGAGAAAGGGCGCAGGATCGACGTCCGGCTCGGGCCCTGGGAGTGCATTTCCTGCCCACCCGGCGTGATCCACGGCTACATCAACGATAGCCTGGAGCCGGTCTACTTCCAGGTCATGCTTGGCAAGGGACGCCCCGAGGCCATGGGATACGCAGACGAAGAACTGTTCAAGCGGCGCGAAGCGCACCTGACCGACAAGGACAAGACCTGAGCGGCTGCAGGTATCCGGAGGTGACAGCTTGAAGTACGTCGGGCAGCGCATTCCACGCCGCGAAGACGCGCGGCTGCTGCAGGGCCGGGGCCAGTACGTCGCGGACATGGTGCTGCCGCAGATGCTGCACGCGGTGTTCGTGCGCAGCCCGGTCGCGCATGCGCGCATACGGGCGGTATCCACCGATGCCGCGGCCGCAGCGCCGGGGGTGGTGCGCGTGGTCACCGGCGCCGACCTGGAGAAGCTGCTGCCTCCGGTGCCCGACAACCAGTTGCCGCTGCCATCGAAATGGAAGGCGGCGATCCCGCACCGGATCCTGAACCCACAACAGTCCTTGCTGTGCACCGACAAGGCGCGCCATGTCGGCGAAGCGGTGGCTGTGGTACTCGCCGAGACCCGCGTTGCCGCAGAGGATGCCGCCGAACTCGTCGAGGTCGATTACGAAACCCTGCCGGCAATCGTCGACCCCGAGCAGGCGTTGCGCGAGGGCTCGCCGCTCGTGCACGAGAATCTGAAGACAAACGAAATCGGCTGGTTCAAGGTAAGCAAGGGCGACGTGGACAAGGCGCTCGCCGCCGCGCCGCGCAGGATCAAGCGCAGGTTTTCCCACCACCGCTATGCCGCGATGCCGATCGAATGCCGCGGCGTGCTGGCGGTGCACGACGAGCGCACCGACTCGCACACGGTCTGGTCGTCTACCCAGGTGGTGCACTGGGTGCAGCGCGAGATCGCGATGACGCTGCAGGTGCCGGTCGCGCGCGTGCGCGTGATTGCCCCGGACGTGGGCGGCGGCTTCGGCGTGAAAGGACATGTCTACCCCGAGGAGATGCTGCTGCCGGCGCTCGCCAGGATGGTTGGCCGCCCGGTGAAGTGGATCGAGACGCGGAGCGAGCACATGCTGTCGGCCTGCCACTCGCGCGACCAGCACCACGAGGCCGAAATCGGCTTCGACGACCAGGGCCGCATCCTTGCGCTGCGCGACGCCTACGTGGTCGACTGCGGCGCGTGGAACCCGCTGGGCGTCGCGGTGGTTTACAACACCGCGGCGCACATGCAGGGTCCCTACAGGATCGAGCATTACGCCTCCGAGGCGCGCGTGGCCGCGACCAACAAGGTGCCGAACGCGCCGTACCGCGGCGCGGGGCGTCCCGAAGCCGTGCAGGTGATGGAGCGGCTGATGGACTTGGTGGCGCGCGAACTCGGCCTCGAGCCGGCCGAGGTGCGCCGCCGCAACATGATCACCCGCGAGCAGATGCCCTACACGCTCGGCATCCCGTATCGCGACGGCGAGCCGATCATCTACGACAGCGGAGACTACCCCGCCGCGCTGGCGCAGGCGCTCGGGGCGATTGGTGGCCTCGAGGCGTTCCGCAAGCGCCAGGCCGAAGCCCGCGCTGCCGGCCGCTACATCGGCCTGGGCCTGGGCTGCTACACCGAGGGCACCGGCGTGGGCTCGTTCGAGGGCGCCACGGTGCGCATTGACCCGACCGGGAAGATCTACGTTTCTTCCGGTGCCTGCCCGCATGGCCAGGGCATGGAGACGATATTCGCGCAAGTCGCGGCCGACGCCTGGGGTGTCTCGCCGGACAGCGTGGTCACCGCGTTCGGCGATTCCTCGTCCATCCCGATGGGGGTCGGCACCGTGGCCAGCCGCACCACGGTGACGGTAACCGGCGCCATTCACCATGCCAGCATGCGGCTGCGTGACAAGGTGTTCGCGGTGGCCGCGCACCAGCTCGAGTGCGCGGCGGCGGACCTGGAATTGCGCGACGGCCACGTCGGCGTGATCGGCGTGCCGGGCGCGCAGCTCTCGCTCGCGCAGGTCGCCGCGGCGGCGCGCCCGGGCTGGGACAGCGGTCGCCCGCCGGGCATGGACCCGGGACTCGAGGAAACATTCTATTTCGAACCCTCGACGGTCACCTGGGCCTATGCCACGCACGCGGCGGTGGTCGAGGTAGACATGGAGACGGGGCGGCTGTCGATCGAGCAGTACGTCGTCGCGCACGATTGCGGCGTGATGGTGAACCCGATGCTGGTCGACGCGCAGGTGACCGGCGGGGTCATGCAGGGCGTCGGCGGCGCCACCTTCGAAGGCATAGGCTACGACCAGGAAGGCCAGCTTCGCACCGGGTCGTTCATGGACTACATGATGCCGGTCGCGACCGATGCGCCGCCGCTGACCCTGCTGCACCAGGAGATACCTTCACCGCTGAATCCGCTGGGAGTCAAGGGCATCGGCGAGGCTGGCGCCATCTCGCCGCCTGTCGCCATTGCCAACGCAGTATGCGATGCTCTGTCCCATCTGGGCTTGGAGTTGAACGAAACGCCGGTCAATCCGGAGAAGTTGCTGTGGCAGGTTCTTTCCAGTCATCAACGCGAACGGAGACAAACATGAAGTTCAGCACTCGCACGGGAATTGCCGCGCTGGCCCTGGCCTGCACGGTCTTCGCATTGCCGTCTGCGCAAGCGCAGTCGAAATCCACCACCCTGACCTTCAACTGGGAAGGCGCCTACGGTCGCCAGAACGTACTCGTCTGGCCGTTCCGTCCGGGCGGCCGCTTCGAGCAGCTCGTCAACCAGCATACCGGCGGCACGGTGAAGCTCGACAACAAGGAGAAGCTGTTCAGCATCATGGACTCAGCCCTCGCGGTCGGCGACGGCCGCGTGCAGATGGGCACGCAGTCGATCCCTGCGGCATCCGGCACCTACCCGCTGTTCGACTTCGGCGGCCTGCCGGGCCTGTTCTCCGCGATGCCCGAGGGCGCGACCGAGTATGCCGAAGCGATCCTCGACCCGAAGATGATGGCCACGATGGACAAGTTCACCGAGAAGGCCGGCTTCAAGGTGCTCGGCTCGGCGATCAGCCTGGCCAACAACGCGCTGTGGGGCAACAAGGCGGTCCGTACCGTCGCGGACTTCCGCGGCGTGAAGATGCGCGCCTCGGGACGCACCCAGACCGCGGCGCTGCGCGCGCTGGGCGGCAGCCCGGTGACGCTGTCGATGGCCGAGATCGAGGAGGCGCTCGGCCGCGGCACCGTGGACGCGATCACCACCAGCAAGAGCTTCGGTGCCGAGCGCGGCCTGTTCCCGATGGCCAAGTTCGTGTCCATCTGGCCGGTGACGCCCATCTTCCCGCAGTTCATCCTGATCAACAAGAAGGCCTGGGACGGGCTCGACCAGCGCCAGAAGGACGGCCTGCTGCGCGCCGCCGCGCAGCTGACGCGCGAGATGCCGATGCCGCTGGAGCAGATGGAGTTCACCTATAACCTGTGGATCCGCAGCTCCAAGACCGAAATGGTGGTTCCTACTGACGCCGAGGTGAGCAAGGCGATGGGCATGATGCAGCCGGTGTACAAGGACTGGATGGAGTCGGCCGGTCCGCTCGCCAAGGAAGTGCTGTCTATCGCAGCGAAGCACGCCAAGGGTCCGTCGGTAGGCATCATCCGCGACATGGCGAAGTAGCCGCTTAGTCGCAGGCGGAAGCGATGGGCGCGATCGTCCGCTTCCTCGACCGGCTTGCGTACGCGACCGGATGGCTGGCAGCCCTGGTGCTGCTGGCCATCATGTCGCTGTCCATGGTCGAGGTGATCTCGCGCTATGTACTGCAGAACCCGCTGATTCTCAGCGACGAACTGGGCGGCTACGCGATGGTCGCGGTGGGTTTTCTCGGCCTGGCCTACTGCGCCCGCGATCGCAGCCATATCCGCATCAGCTTCGTCGTCGAGCGCTGCCCGCCGGTGGTATCCAGCTGGGCCCGGCTCGCGACGCTGCTGCTCGGCCTGGCTTTCGTGTGCGTCGTCGCCTGGGTGTGCTGGGACTTCATCGGCGATTCCTTCCGCCGCGACATGCGCTCCAACTCGCTGATGCGCACGCCGCTCGTCTGGCCGCAGATGGCGATCTCGATCGGTTTCACCTTGTATGCCCTGGTGCTGCTGGGGCAGTTCCTCGAGGCCCTCTCGGACCTGCGGCACGGCCGCGCCGTCGATCGGTTCGGGAGCAAGGACTTCTAGGTGTCGCCAGAGTGGATGACCGTCCTCCTGATGGGAGGGCTGCTCGTGCTGCTCGCCCTGGGCGCCGAGATCGGCATCGCCATGGGGGTGATCGCCGCGCTCGGCCTGGTGTTCGCGGTGGACAAGCCCCTCGTGCAGATGGCATGGACCGCGTGGGAGTCGCTGAACTCGTTCACGCTCCTGGCGATGCCCTTGTTCATCTTCATGGGCGCGGTGTTCTCCGGCAGCGGCGCGATCCATCTGCTCTTTCGGGCGCTGGACAAATGGCTGGGCTGGCTGTCCGGGGGCCTCGCCTCGGTGGTGATCGCCTCCAACGGCGTGTTCGGCGCGATCTCGGGCTCGAGCGTGGCCGCCGCCGCCACCTTCAGCATGATCGCGTATCCGGAAATGGAGAAGCGCCGCTACGACCCGAAGCTCTCGCTCGGTGCGATCGCGGTCGGCGGCACGCTTAGCGTACTGGTGCCGCCCAGCCTGATCCTGATCGTCTACGGTTCCTGGGAGGGCGTGTCGGTGGCGCGCCTGTTCGCCGCCGCGATGATTCCGGGCATCCTGCTGATGCTGATGCTGATGCTGACCGTCTACGTGATGGTCAAGCTCAACCCGGCGATCGCGCCGCGCTCGGCCCCGGCCTCCTGGAAGGAGCGTTTCGACGCGCTGAAGGACATGCTGCCCTGGCTGGTAGTGATCGTCATCGTCATGGGCTCGATCTTCGGCGGCCTGATGACGCCTACCGAGGCTTCCGCGCTCGGCGCCTTCATGGCGGTCGGCATCGCCGGCTACTACGGCAAGCTCAGCTACGCCATGCTGCGCGACGCCGCGATGACCGCGGTGAAGGTCACCGCGATGATTGCGTTCATCATCTTCGCCGCCCGGCTGCTGTCCTTCGTGTTCCAGGACCTGGGCGCCACGGCGAAGATCTCCTCGGCGGTGCTGGGACTGGACCTCGGCAAGTACGGCACCATGCTGCTGGTCGTGCTGCTTTACCTGGTGCTGGGCATGTTCTTCGATTCGTTCGCGATGATGCTGCTGACGCTGTCGTTCGTGATGCCGGTGATCCTGAAGCTCGGCTACGACCCGATCTGGTGGGGCGTGACCTTCGTGCTGCTGGCCGAGATCGGCCTGGTTACGCCGCCCTTCGGCCTGAACCTGTTTACCATCCACGGCGTGCTGCCCAAGTTCTCGGTGATGTACGTCGCCCGTGCCTCGCTGCCGTTCCTTGCCGTGATGCTGTCAATGGTGGCGATCCTGATCGTCTATCCTGACCTGGCATTGTGGCTGCCGAGGTTGCTGTATTGAGCTGCGCGTACCGGATCACCGCGGCGAACGCGCATTCAGGCAAAGGAGTCTGACATGGCCATACACGTGCAGTGCGGCGCGCTGTTCACCGGTAACGAGGACGCGGCGCGCGCGTCCCAGACCCTGGTCGCGGACGACGCCGGGCGCATTGCGTACGCCGGCCCGACCAGCGCCGCGCCCGTGCCCGCCAGGGGCGACCGGGTTCTCGACTACAGCCGGTTCTTCGTCATGCCCGGGCTGCACGACGTGCACACGCACCTGGCCTACGGCAACGCGAAGACCGAGGAGGACATCGACCTCTACCAGCCGATGGAATTCCGCGCCATCCGCGGCCTGTTCTTCGCGCAGAAATGCCTCGCGGCCGGCTACACGTCGATCTGCGCGCCGGGCGACGCCGGCCAGATCAGCCTGTCGGTGAGGAACGCCATCAACTTTGGCCTGTTCGACGGCCCGCGCGTCACCGCGGCGGGCCGCTACCTGACCACCCGCCAGGGCCTTACCGACTGGTACCCGACCTGGATCGGCGTGCCGGACACCTCGATCGGGCGCCTGGTGACCAGCAAGGACGAGGCGGTCGAGGAGATCCGCGTGCAGGCGAAGAACGGCGTGGACTGCATCAAGCTGGCGCTTGACGGGGTGCAACGACGCCCGGACGGCGAGTACATCGCCGCGTTCACGCAGGAGGAAACCAGCGTCATGGTGACCGAGGCGCACCGCCTGGGCCGCAAGGTAGTGGCGCATGCGCGCGGCCGAGAGGCCACGCTGTACGCGGCGCGGGCTGGCGTGGACCTGATCTTCCACGCCTACTACCTGGACGACGCGTGCATCGACGCGATGCTGGAAAGCGGCAGCGTAATCGGCCCGACGATGACCTTCCCGCGGAACATCGTCGACTTCACGCGCCCGACCGAACCGGCATACCTGAAGGGGCGCATCGGCGCAGTGCAACGCGAGTACGAGGACGCCTGCGCCAACCTGAGGAAGGCGCGCGAGGCGGGCATACCGATGATGACCGGCACCGATTCTGGCTTCGCCGTCACCCCGTATGGCGAGTGGCACGCGCGCGAGATCGAGATCTTCGTCAACGACCTCGGCTTCACGCCGGCGCAGGCGCTGCGCGCGGCGACCTCGGTCACCGCCGGCTTCATGGCGAACGGCGAGTCGCTGGGTGTGCTCGAGCCCGGCCGCCATGCCGACTTCATCGCCGTGGATGGCTCGCCGCTGGACGACGTCGCGATCCTGCAGGACAAGAGCCGGATCTGCCATGTGCACATCGGCGGGCGCAGGATCGAGGTGCCTGCGCGCGGCTACGATCCCCGCCAGGTCACGGACCAGGCGTGGACCAACTGGAACGACCTGTACACGCAGCAGCGCGTGGCGGAGCTGGGCATCCAGCCCGACCGCCGGCTGGTTGTCCGAGCGGCTTCCTAGGACGCCGCTTCAGGCCTGGTACACGATCACGCCCATCGGCGTGGGCTTCCAGCCGTTGCAGGGGTTGCGTTCCTGCGGGCAGTTGGAGATGCCGACCACCAGGTCCATCTCGGCGCGCAGGTCGTAGTAGTCGCCCGGCACGCTGGTCGGCTCGCGGATCTCCATGTTCCCCTGCGCGTCCACCTCCACCCGCATGAACGGCACGAAGGCGTTCGGGATCGTTCGCGCATTGAAGCCCCAGTCCTTCAGCGCCATGGCGAAGTTGTCGCGGCAGTTGCGCGTGCAGGCCACGCCGTAGCGGATGCGGTTCACTTCCTCGCTGCACATCGGCCCGTAGGAGTAACTCACCTCGTTGGAATATCCGGTGATGGTCATCATCGGGTTGGCGAGCACCGAGTACAGTACGTTGCCCTTCACGAGCTCGCGCCGCTTGTTGACGAGCAGCGTGTTGCCCATGTTCAGCTCCTCGGTGAGGTCGTGTGCGTTGAAGCACACCACGTCCGGCACCTGCTTGCCTTCCATGTCGACGAAGCGCAGCGTCTGTCCCGCCGTCATCGTCAGGCTGGCATATTCCTTCGCCGGGATGACGAACTCGCTCACGATCCTTCCCGGCACCGGGTGCTTGTGGAGGATCTCGCGTTCCTTTGCTTCCCTGGCAAGCAGTTGCTGGCTCATGTTCGATGCGCCTCCTTTCGCGGCGAGTGTACGTCGTCGCGGGCGCGCCGCAGCGAAACACGCGGCGACTCCCCCGCCGCTATACTCGCCCGGCGATTGCCCCGACCGATGCCCCAAACCACCCCCGAACCGCAGGACCGGGCCGCCCTCGCTGGCCTGAGAGTGCTCGATTGCGCCACCTTCATCGCTGGTCCCTACTGCGCGACTTTCCTCGCCGAGTTCGGCGCCGAAGTGGTCAAGGTCGAGCAGCCGGGCAGCGGCGATCCTACGCGCAGGTTCGGCACGCCTACTCCCTGCGGCGATTCGCTGGTCTGGCTGTCGGAAGCGCGTAACAAGAAGTCGATCACCATTGACCTGAGGAATCCGCAGGGCGCCGCGCTGTTGCTGCAACTCGCGGCAAAGGCGGACGTGCTGATCGAGAACTTCCGCCCGGGCACGCTGGAGCGCTGGGGCCTGGGCTGGGAAGCGCTGAAGCAGGCCAACCCGCGCCTGGTCATGGTCCGCATCTCCGCGTATGGGCAGACCGGGCCCTCGAGCCGGCTGCCAGGATTCGGTCGCATTGCCAATGCCTTCGGCGGGCTGTCCTTCCTCGCCGGCGAGCCCGGCCGCCCGCCGGTGACGCCCGGGTCGGCTACGCTGCCCGATTACCTGTCCGGCATGTACGGCGCGCTCGGGGCGCTTGCCGCGCTACGCGCGCGCGATTCGAACGGCGAAGGGCGGGTCGTGGACGTCGGCCTGTACGAATCGGTATTCCGTATCCTCGACGAACTCGCACCGGCCTACCACTACGGCGGCTTCGTGCGCCAGCGCATGGGCGCGGGTACGGTGAACGCGGTGCCGCACAGCCACTATCCAACATCGGACGGCCGCTGGGTCGCCATCGCCTGCACCAGCGACAAGATCTTCGCCCGGCTGGCGACGCTGATGGGCATGCCGGAGGTCGCGCACCACGGCCGCTGGGGCAGCATCGCGCAGCGCGAAGCCGAGCGCGAAGCGGTGGATGGCGCCGTTGCCGCCTGGACAGGGGCGCGCACGCGCGAAGAGGTGCTCGCGCGATGCAACGCCGCCGAGGTTCCCTGCGGCCCGGTGTACTCGGTTGCCGAGATCTTCGACGACCCGCAGTATCGCGCCCGCGGCAACATCACCTGGGTGCCCGAACCGCGCCTGCCGGACGTCGGCGCACTGGCGGTGCCGAACGTGGTGCCGCGCCTCAGCGCGACGCCGGGCCGCATCGAGTCCCTGGGCCCGCCGCTTGGCGCGCATACCGAGGCGGTGCTGCATGAATGGCTGGGAGTGAGCGCGGCGGACATCGCAGCGCTGCGCGCCGCCGGCGCAATCTAGGCGCGCCTTCAGCGCCGGATCAGCCCGAGTATCGTCTCCAGCGTCGCGTCGGCAATCGCCGCGAGCTCTTCGCGCGTCCGGTTCTGCACCGGGTGGGGCACCCAGGCCAGCGCCGCGCCGAATCCCAGCGAGCGCATCTGCGCGTCGGCCGCGGCGCGAAATGCCTCGGTTGCCACCGCGCAGCCGGGGATGCCGCGCCGATCGAGTGCCTGCAGGTCATGCAAACTGCACGACGTACAGGAGCCTCAGTCGGCCAGCGCCTCAATGACGACGTCGCAGCGCTCGACGATGTCCGCGAGCACCGCCTCGGGCGCCGGCTTGGTGTGCGTCGGCTTGGCGAAGCGCAGCACCTTGTGGCCGCGCGCGACGAGCCGGGATTCGACCGTGTCGAGGAACTCCTCGCTCCGTTCCTTCGAGATGCACAACAAGCCGATGGTCGCGGCGGTCAGATCCTGCGGCGGCGCGAGCCTGTCGCGCATCACCGGGGAACTCTCCGCGGTCGGGTCCAGCATCCGGTATGCCTCCTCCGTCATGTGCCAATCTCCCTCGAAACGATCTGTACTTCCTGATTGCGGCGCTGCGCGGTCCAGCCGCCGATGACTGCGGAGAACAGGCCGCCGCGGCCACCTGCGCGTACCACCAGCAGGCCGCCCGGATGGAACTTGTCGACGATTTCCCCGGCGCGCGACGGATCCAGCCCTTCGCCCACGCCCTGCGCACCCTCGATGAGGTCGCGTGCCGGGCGCTTCAGCGCCTGCCACAGCCCGGCCTCGATCCTGGCGCGGTCCCAGCCCGCCTGGCGGAAGATGTCGTAGTGGTCCGGCGACAGCACCAGGATCGCGTGCGACCACTGCGCGAGCTTCGGGTGGCACACCGACCACAGGCTCATGGCCAGCGAGCGCGCGAGGCTTTCGGGGTCGCGCGACTTCTGGTCGCATATGCCATGCACGCCGTCGCCGTGAAACAGCGTCACCGTCGAGCTGCCGCGCGCGTGCCCGCGCGCGACATTCAGCGGCACCCATTCCGGGTCGGTCTCGTCCTCGGCGAAGCAGAACGTGTACTTGCCGGGATTGCCCATGATCGAGCGGTCGATCTCCTGCGGCCGCCCGCCGCCGACATTGCGTATCACGAGCTGCAGCGCGCGACCGATGCTGGCGTTGGCGCGGTTGCCCTGGCCGAGCGCATTGCCGGCCCAGTTCATGCCGATGCGTTTTGTCACCGGGCCGTTGACGATGATCACCGGACCGGAGAACCACAGCGTCGCCAGCAGCCCGTGCATCGAGAATTCCGGCATCAGCGCCGCCTCGATCGTCGCCAGCACTACCGGGAAGTACTCCGGCCGGCATCCGGCCATCACCGCGTTGATCGCCGCCTTCTCCACCGTGCACGGCGCAAGGTTGGGCGGGATCAGGCCGAGTACCTCGTCGCTGCGGCGCGTGGTGCCGCCCAGCATGCGCAACACGCGAAGTTCGGTCGGCGGTACCACCGGCAGGCCGTCCGACCAGCCACGGTCGTACGCCACCTCCATCGGGTCCTCGAGCTCGTCCACCGCGATCGGGCGCGACGCAAAGCGGACCGCGTCGAATTTCAGCGCCAGCCGCTCGGGCATGCCGGGATCCATGGTCTTCGAGCCGCATCCCGGGCGCTGCGCCGGCAGGCCCGCGCCGATGTCCGGCTGGCCGGCGACCTGCGTCCACTCTTCCCTATGCCAGCCCTCGGTGCGCGCTACCTCGCGCCCGCCCTCGAGCCGGATCAGCGTCGGCACGATCTCCACCTTGTGCCGCCAGGACGCCTCCAGCGAGGTGTCATCCAGCGCGCCGCCGGTTTCCTCGGGAAATGCCGGATCGTCCTGCGAGTACAGCGTCAGCGCCGATCGTCGCTTGAGCTCCGCCAGCACCGGCGCCACCATGCGACAGGTTTCGCAGTCGCGCTTCACGAGCGCCACAAGCTCCGCCGTCTGCCCAGCCGCTGCGTTCATCGGTCCGACTGCTTCAGTGTGGCTGCAAAAGCCTGCGCATCGAAGCCGACCAGCAGCTTCGAGCCGGATTCCACCACCGGCCGCTTGATGGCGCTCGGGTTCTCTTCGAGCAGCGCCAGCGCACGCGCCTGGTCCAGGTCCTGCCGCCGCGCCTCGGGAATCTTCCGCCACGTAGGCCCGCGCGTGTTGGCGAGCTTCTCCCAGCCGGTGCGCGCGGCCCATTCCTTCAGCTTGCCGGCCGGCACGCCGGCCTTCTTGTAGTCGTGGAAGTCGTACGCCACGCCTTGCGCGTCCAGCCACGCAAAGGCCTTCTTCATCGTGTCGCACTGCCTGATGCCGTAGATCTTCGCCCGACTCATGCCGCCCTCCGTCGAGGCCGAATCATAAGGCGCAACGCGCTGCGATACGATGCTGCCTGGCGAAAGGAGTCCCCATGCTCGAAGGCAAGACAGCGCTCGTCACCGGCTCCACCAGCGGCATCGGCCGCGCCATTGCCGGTGCGCTCGCCGCGCGCGGCGTCAATATCGTGCTGAACGGCTTCGGGCCAGCCGCGGAGATCGAGGCGCTGCGCGCCGGCCTCGCCGCGGCGCACGGCGTGCGCGTGATCCACGATGGCGCCGACATGACGAAGCCGGATACCATCGCGGCGATGATGCAGCGCGCCGCACGGGAGATCGGCGCCATCGACATCCTGGTCAACAACGCCGGCATCCAGCATGTCGCGCCGATCGACGAGTTCCCGCCGGAAAAGTGGGAGGCGATTATCGCCATCAACCTGGTGGCGTCGTTCCACACCATCCGGCACGCGCTGCCGGCGATGAAGCGGCGCGGCTGGGGCCGCATCATCAGCATCGCCTCGGCGCACGCGCTGGTGGCCTCGCCGCTGAAGTCCGCCTATGTCGCCGCCAAGCACGGCATCGCCGGGCTCACCAAGTCCGTGGCGCTCGAAGTGGCCGAATCCGGCATCACCGTGAACGCGATCTGCCCGGGCTACGTGCGCACGCAACTGGTCGAGAAGCAGATCCCCGACCTCGCGCGGGCGCGCGGCATGGGCGAGGACGAGGTGGTCGGCAAGGTGATCCTGGCGGTGCAGCCCACCCGCCGTTTCGTCACCGAAGAGCAGGTAGCCGCACTGGCGCTGTTCCTGGCAGGGGACGATGCCACGTCGATCACCGGCTCGATGCTGCCGATCGACGGCGGCTGGACCGCGCAGTAGGCGGTCTGGCGCGGAGCTACGTGCGCAGGAAGCCGCCGTCCACGGCGATGGTCTCGCCGGTGATGTAGGACGAGGCGCCGGCGGCGAGGAACAGCGCGAGCTGCGCGACGTCGTCGGCGCGTGCGAGCCGGCCGAGCGGGATGCGCGCGAGGATGCGCTCGCGCGCCGCGTCGGTGAGCTGGTCGCGCACCATGTCGGTTTCGAGCACCGCCGGCGCGATCGCGTTCACGCGGATGCCCTGCGGGCCGAGTTCGCGACCCAGGCCCTTGGTCATCGCCACCACGCCCGCCTTGGTGGCGCCGTACCACACGTTGCCGATCGCGCCGCCGCCTTTCTCCGCCGAGACCGACGCGATGTTGATGATCGCGGCGCCGGCGCGGCCGCGCATCGCCGGCACCGCGGCCTGCACGCAGTTGAACACGCCGGTCAGGTTCACCGCCACCAGGCGGTCCCAGGCCTCGCCGCTGGTGGCCTCGAACGGCCCGCTGGCGAGCAGCCCGGCGTTGTTCACCAGGATGTCCAGGCCGCCATCCGCGTCGCGTATGTGCGCGATGGCAGCCGCCAGCGCGGTGCGGTCGGTGATGTCCACGCGCAGCCCCGAGTCCAGGTCCAGCCGGTGCACCTTCGCGCCGGCCGCTTCGAAGCTGTCGGCGATGCGCGCGCCCAGGCCCCGCCCCGCGCCGGTCACCAGCGCGACGCGGCCATCCAGTCTCATGCGCTGAACGTCATGTCGGTGCCGGCGAAGCGGATGCGCGCGTGCTCGATGTCGCGTCGCGTACCGACCCATGCCACCAGCTCGTGCAGCGGCGAGGTGCGAAAGCGGTACTCCGGCGCAGGCCGCTTCAGCGGCGCGAGCAGTGCCTTGTCGTAGAACGCCGCGAGCAGCAGGTCGCGGTCGCTCGCGCCGGCGCCGAGTTCCTTGCGCAACCGCGGCAGCCACGGTGCCACGTGCGCGCCCGGGCGGTCGGTCACCAGGTCCGCCGGCCGGATGCCGGCGCGCTCGAGGAACTCCGCGCTCGGGCTTGCCGCCAGCTTGCCGTAGTAGCCCATGGCGTACTTGCGGACCTCGTCCGGCACTGTCTTGTAGCGCTCGCCCTGCACCACGTTCAGCGTCGCCTGCGTGACGATGTACTGCGCGAACGGGCTGACCAGGATCGGGTAGCCGAGGTCGCGCCTCACCTGCGGGATCTCCTCGAGGATCTCGGGCAGTCGATGCTCCAGCTGCATGGCCGCCAGCTGGCTCTTCAGGTTCGAGATCATGCCGCCGGGCACCTGATGCTCGTAGAGCGCGGGATCGTACTGCGCCACCTCGCCGCGCGGCTTGTCCTCGCGCTCGCACAGCCAGCGGAAGTAGCCGGAGATCTGCGCCAGCACGTCGCGGTCCATGGACGTCTGGAAACCGAGCGCACGTGCGCGCTCGTCGATCTCCTCGGTCGCCGGGAGCGAAGCGCCGTTGGCAAGCGGCTCGCTCGCAGTGTAGCCGTGCGTGAAGCCGCTCTGCATGGCCACCTCGTAGACGCGCGGCGCGAGCCCGGACTGGCAGTGCGAGTGCAGCTGCACCGGCACCCTGCCGGCTGCCTTCACCACGGCGGGGAACAGCGTCTCGCCGCGCTCGGGGGTGAGCAGCCCCGTGGGGTCCTTGATGCACATGTAGTCGACGCCCATCGCCACCAGCTCCGCCGCGCGTGCCGCGTAGTACGCGTCGGTGTGCACCGGGCTCAGCGTATAGGTCATCCAGCCGTTGATCTGCATGCCGGCCTCGCGGCCGGCGGCGATCGACGATTCGAGGTTGCGGTTGTCGTTCAGCGCGTCGTAGACGGTGAACACCTTGATGCCCAGCGCCGCCAGCACCCGCGCGTTCAACGCCACGACGTCGTCGGGAAACAGCTCGAAGGTATACAGGCTCTGGCCGCGCGTCAGCGCGTCGCAGGGCGTGCGCAGGTGCTCGCAGAGGATCCCGACGCGCTCGTACGGATCCTCGTGCAGGAAGCGTACGCAGACGTCGAACACAGCGCCGCCCAGGATGTTGATGTGCGTATAGCCCGCGCGATCGATGTCGCCGAGGATCGGCGTCATCATCGCGGTAGTCATGCGCGTGGACCACAGGCACTGGTGCGCGTCGCGCAGCGTGACGTCGACGAAATCGAATCGCTTCATGGCTGCGGCTCGATCACCACGAGCACCTCGCCGTACTCCACCGCGGTCGCGTTCGGCACGCGGAACTCGCGCACCGTGCCGCGCACCCCCGCCTCGATCGAATTCATCAGCTTCATCACCTCGATGATGGCGACGATGCTGTCGGGCTCGACCGCCTGCCCGACCTCGGCGAACGGCGGCTCCCCGGGCGAGGGCGCGCGGTAGAAGGTGCCGACCATGGGTGCGCGCACCGCATGCATGCCTTCGGGAACGGGGCTCGCGCCGCCGGCGGTCCGCGGCGTGGCTGCTGGTGCGGGCGCCTGCACTGCAGGGGAGGCGGCCTCATGCGCAGGCTCGGTGGCGCGTGGCGCCGTGCCGTCGACGCGGCGCTTCAGGCTCACCTCGATGTCGCCGGACTTGAGCCGGAACTCGGAGAAATGCGAGGCGGACTTGATCAGCTCGACGAGCTGGACCAGGTCGTCGTAGGTCAGGTTGCGTTCGGACATGCCGGGATGATATTTGACGAGGCGGCGCGCGTCATCCGCAGGATCGCCATCCGGCCGTGGCGGGTATGATCCTCGCGTGCGCTTCCACATCTTCACCGGCAACCACGGCGCCGCGGTGCAGGACCTCGCGCTGCACCTGCAGAAATCGCTCGAAAACTGCGGCCACACGGCGGTCTTCAGCGGCAAGCTGGTCGCCGGTCCGTGCAACGTCATCATCGAGAACTTCGGCCCCAGGCTGGTGGAGATGGCAATCGACCTGGCGCACGCCGGAACGCCGGTCATCATCTGGGCCAGCGAGGAGATCACCGGCGACACCTTCAACAGCAACGTCGAGGATTCCACGCCGCATTACGGCGAGCAGGAGCACTGGAAGCTGCGCTACGACAACTTCGCCACCGTCGCCGAGCATGCCTCGGCGATCTGGGTGCCCGTGGAGTCGCTCGTCGAGCCCTACCGCGACGCGGCGCCGGGCGTGCCGGTGCAGTTCTTCCCGCACGGCTACGCCGAGGGCTACCCGCGCATCGAGCAGCGCCCGGAGGCGGAGAAGGACATCGACTTCTACTTCTCCGGCTCCGCGACAGCGCATCGCAAGGGCCTGCTGCAGGCGCTCGCCGCGCGCCACGCGGTGGTGTCGCACCACCACGAGCTGCCCGAGTACGTGCGCCGCGACTACATCTCGCGCGCGAAGGTCTGCCTGTCGATGCGCCTGGGGCCGCACACGCGGCTGCCCTCGGTGTCGCGCATGCATGCCTTGGTGATGAACGGCTGCTACGTGCTGCACGAGCAGTGCCCGCAGCCGAGCCATCTCGACGCCTACGTCAACCACGTGCGCTGGGAAGACATGCCAAGCGCCTGCGAGGAGGCCTTGCGCCTGGCCGATCGCCAGGCGCGCGCCGACGCGATGCGCGAGCGCCTGCGCGCCGAGCTGCCGATGAAGGACGTGGTGCCGCGGCTGCTGGACGAGGTGTTCTCCAGCCGCTGAGCCGGCGCGGCGCCTGCTCGTGCCGCGCATGCATCGATTCCGGAGGTCCGCATGACAAGACTGTTCCTCTGCATGGTCGCACTGGCCGCCGCGGGGCGCGCATTCGCCTACGACTGGGTACTGGCAAGCGCGGATGAACATGCGCGCGCCGGCGCCGCATTTCGAGTCGAGCTGCTCAGCCTCGCCGGCGAGCCGCTGCCCGCGCGCATCGGCCTGCGCGTGCGCGGTGACCGCTATGGCCGGGTCATCGAAGCTGTCGCGGCCGGCGATGCCGCGGGCACACGCCGTGTGTACGCCGGCACGCTGCCTGCCGTGGCCGAGGGGCCGCTTGCGCTCGAGCTCTCCGACCGTGCTTCGAGCGTGCTGGTGCTGCTGGTTCAGCGCGAGCGCGATGCGGTGCAGCAGCTCACCGCGCCGCGCGGCGCCGGCATCCCGGAACGCACGAACGCCGGACCGCCGCTGTCGGCGCATGACCCGATGTACTTCATCGCCGGCACGCGCGGCGGCGCCAGCGCGCGCTTCCAGATCTCGTTCAAGTACCGGCTGTTCGACGAGGCAGCCGGCCTGGGCCGCGAGCAGCCGTGGCTGACCGGGCTGTACTTCGGCTACACGCAGAATTCGCTGTGGGACCTGTCGGCCGAATCAAAGCCTTTCCGCGACACCAGCTACCGGCCGTCGTTGTTCTGGGACTGGCGGCGGCTGGACGACAAGACCTGGATCGATGGCCTGCGCGCGGGCCTGGAGCATGAATCGAACGGCAAGGACGGGCTGCGCTCGCGCTCCGTGGACACCGCGTTCGTGCGCCCGTCCTGGCGCTGGCAGCCGCGCGAGGGCGACACGCTGGAGTTCGCGCCGAAGTTCTACGCCTACCTCGACAAGGACGACAACCCGGACATCCACCGCTATCGCGGCTACGCCGACTGGCACCTGCGCTATGCGCGCGGCGACGACTGGGCGCTGGGCCTTACCGCGCGCGCCGGCACTGCCGGCAAGGGCAGCTTCCTCGCCGACTATTCCGTGCGCACCCGCGCACTGGCCTTCGGCCCGGTGAGCAGCTACCTGCACCTGCAGTGGTTCAGCGGCTACGGCGAGGACATCCTCGGCTACAACCAGCGCCGCAAGTCGCAGCTGCGCGTCGGCGTCGCGATCGTGCCCTGATACAGGGCAACAGGGAGCGGTGCCTGAACCGGTAGACTCGCGCCATGAACGACCTGCTGATCCGGGGCGCGATGGTGTACGACGGCAGCGGCGCGCCCGGCCGCGTGGTGGACGTGGCGGTGACCGACGGCCGCATCGCCGAGCCGGGGCCGGCGAAGCGCACGCTGGAAGCCGGCGGCCTCGCGCTGATGCCCGGCATCGTCGACATCCACACGCACTACGACGCGCAGGTGACCTGGGACGCCACGCTGTCGCCGTCGCCCGCGCTCGGCGTCACTACCGCGATCATGGGTAACTGCGGCTTCGGCATTGCGCCCTGCCCGCAGGCGCTGCGCGAAACCGTGCTGAAGAACCTGTCGGTGGTGGAAGGGATGGACCTGAGGGCGCTGCTGGAAGGCACGCGCTGGGATTTCGAGACCTTCGCCGAATACCTGGACGCGCTGGAACGCATCCGGCCCTATGCAAACGTCGGCGTGCTCGCTGGGCATTCGACGATACGCAGCGCGGTGATGGGCGAGGAAGCATCGACGCGCCGCGTGCCGACGCCTGACGAGCTGCGGCGCATGCAGGACATCGTGCGTGGCGCGCTGGACGCCGGCGCGGCGGGCTTCGCGTCCTCCTTCTCGCCCAACCACAGCGGCTGGGGCGGCCGGCCCATGCCCTCGACCATCTGCGAAGACGCCGAACTGCGCGCCCTGATCGAGCCGCTGAAGGAAGCCGGCCGCGGCGTGTTCGTGGTGTCGGCGGGCTCGCGCGCGACGCCCGAGTACCTAGAGGCGATCGCCGCCGACACCGGCAGGCCGATGTTCATCGTCACCGTCATCACCATGTACACCGATTCGTTTCCCGGCCGCGCCATGGACTACTACGAGCGCTGCGCGGCGGCGCTGGCGCGCGGCCACGAGGTGTACATCCACGCCAACTGCCAGCCGCTGTCGTTCGATTTCACGCTGCGCGAGCCCTACCCGTTTATGGCGCTGGAAGCCTTCGATCGTGTCAAGGCGGCGAAGCCGGACCAGCTGCCCGCGATCTACGCCGATCCCGCGTTCCGGCAGCATTTCCGCGACAGCCTGAAGAACCCGCGCGCGGGCGTGCTGTTCTCGGGCGACTGGTCGAAGGTCGAGATCGACGGCGTGCCGCTGCCGCGGCGTGCCGGCGGCAAGGACCCGCTGGACTTCTTCTGCGATCAGGCGCTGGACACGCAGATGATCGCCAAGCTGTTCCAGAACGACGACGCCGGCGTCGCGCCGCTGCTGAAGCACCCTGCCGGCGTCATCGCGCTGTCGGATGCAGGCGCGCACCTGATCTACCTGTGCGATGCCGGCTTCGGCCTGCACATGCTCGAGCACTGGGTGCGCGGCAACGGCACGTTCACGCTGGAAGAGGCGGTGCGGCGGCTGACCTCGGACCCGGCGCGCAAGTACCGTATCCCGCGGCGCGGGGAGATCCGCATCGGCAACCATGCCGACCTCGTGTTGTTCGATCCGGCCAAGGTGGGCGTGTCGAACGTCAAGCGCGTCAAGGACCTGCCCGGCGGCGGCGGCCGCATGATCCGCGAGCCGCATGGCGTGCATGGTGTGTGGGTCAACGGCGTGCAGGTGCACAACGGCAGCAGCTACCTGGCGATGGAACGCGGGCCGGGCCACGTGCTGCGGGAATTCTCCAGCTAGCGCGCCGTGGCCGCGGCCGGGAACGCCGTCGGCGCCGGCGATCGCAGCTACCGCCCGTCGCGGCTGCTGCCGATCGCGCTTGGCACGCTGATCGTGCCGCTCGATACCTCGCTCAACATCGCCTTCCCCGCGATCACCGAGGCCTTCGGCCTCCAGGTGGCGGCGATTCAGTGGCTGGTGGTCTGCTACATGCTGGTCTACGGCAGCCTGCTGCTGGTGTGCGGGCGCATCGGCGACATCCACGGCCATGCGCGCGTGTTCCGCCTCGGGCTGGCATGGAGCGCAGTCGCGCTGCTGCTGTGCATGTGGGCGCCTACTTACGGCTGGTTGCTTGCATGTCGTGCGCTGCAGGGCGTGGGCGCGGCCCTGGTGCTGGCCTGCGGGCCAGCCCTGATCACCGCGCTGGCGCCCGAGCGCATGCGCGCGCGCGCGCTCGGCGTGTACGCGATGGCGATGGCCCTTGGCTTCGCGCTCGGCCCGCTGCTTGGCGGCGTGCTGGTTGAGCAGTTCGGCTGGCAGGCGGTGTTCTGGTTCCGCGTCCCGATCGCGCTGGTGGCGCTGGCGCTGTGCTGGCGCGCGCCGCCCGCCGCCGTTGCCGGCGGCGCGCGCTTCGACGCACCGGGGGCGCTGCTGCTCGCGCTGGCATTGGCTGCGCTGCTCCTGGCGGTGAACCGGCTTCGCTTCCTTGCCGACGGCGATACCAGCGGCCCGCTGCTGATCGCGCTGGGCATTGCCGCCGGCGCGGTATTCCTGTGGCAGCAGCGCCGCAGCCCGGCGCCGATCGTCGATCCGCGTGCGTTCCGCGATGCCGACTTCGCGCTGGTCAACGCGGCGAGCCTGCTGGTCCAGTTCGCCGGCTTCGCGGTGCTGCTGCTCGTGCCCTACTACCTCGTGCGCGCGCTGGAGGGCCCGCTCGCGTTTGCCGGCGCGCTGCTCGCCGCCGGCGGCATCGGCACCGCGGCGGCCTCGCCGCTCGCCGCGCGCTGGGTGGCGCGCAGGTCTCCATACGCGATCAGCGTGCTGGGCAGCGTGCTGGTCGCCGCCGGCCTGGCGCTGGCATGCCTTTGGCAGGAGCACG
This sequence comes from uncultured Enterobacteriaceae bacterium, assembly GCA_964612335.1. GTDB lineage: Bacteria > Pseudomonadota > Gammaproteobacteria > Burkholderiales > SG8-39 > CAZTDU01. Next base: position 180,056 of record CAZTDU010000001.1, read on the forward strand.
CCTCATCCGTGCTGATCCTCGGCGCGCTGCTGCTGCAGGGCTGCGGGCTCGGCCTGTTCCAGGTCGCGTACATGGACATCGTTACCGCGCACATGCCGCGCGACGAGCGCGGCGTGGCAGGGAGCCTCGCGCACCTGACCCGCACCGTGGGCGTGCTCGCCGCGGCGACCGTGCTGAGCCTCGCGTTCCAGGGTTTCGAGCCCGAACACGGCTTCCTAGGCGCGTTCCAGCGCGCGTTCGCGCTCGCCGCCGGTGCCGCCGCGCTCGCCGCGGCGGCACTCCTCGCACGCGCGCGGCACTGGCCGCGTTAGCCCCATGCATGGACTCTACTGCGCGTCCACTTACCTGCGTGGCGCGTCACTGGTATGATGGATTGTCATACCTTGGAGGTGCGCCATGAGCAGCGTCAAAGTTGCGATCACCATCGACAGCAGGACGCTCGAGCGCGTCGACGGCCTGGTTGCGAAGAAGGTCTATCCGAATCGTAGCCGGGCCATCCAGTCAGCCGTGGCCGAAAAGCTCGCCCGCATGGAGCGCGGCCGTCTGGCGTCGGAATGCGCAAAGCTGGACCGGAAGTTCGAGAGGGCGCTCGCTGAAGAGGGCCTGGGGCAGGAGCTGGATACTTGGCCCGCATACTGAGGGGTGAGGTTCGGTGGGCGGACCTGAACCCGGTTCGCGGCCACGAGCAAGCAGGCCAGCGCCCGGTGCTGATTCTGAGCCACGACGTGTTCAACGAACGCTCGGGTACGGTCATCGCCACGGCCTTGACCAGCCAGCCGCAACGCGCCGGTTTTCCGCTTACGCTCGAACTGCAGGCGGCAAAGCTGCCGAAGCGCTCCTGGGTCAAGATCAGCCAGATCCGGACACTGTCCGTCGAACGCATCGGTGCGAAGCTTGGCCGCGCCTCGCCCGAGGAGATCTTGCAGGTTGTCGAGGGTCTCAACGAGATCATCGGAACCTGACCGCGATGCAGCGGCCCGACACGCCGCTGCCGCGCCAGCCGCGCGCCTCAGCCGGGCAGGTGCGCGACCGCCTCGATCTCGACCAGCACGTCGGGCGTCGCGAGCGCGCGAACTTCCACCAGCGTCGATGCCGGGAAGTCGCCGCTGAAGAACTCGCGCCGCGCCTTCCACACCTCGGTGTTCTTCGTGATGTCCACCATGTAGATGGTCATCTTTACGATGTCCGCCATGCTGCCGCCGGCGGCGTTCACGATGCGCTCGATGCGCGAGAAGATCTGCTTCGCCTGCGCGTACTCGTCGGTGCCGACCAGCGCGCCCTTGCCGTCGAAGGGCCGCGCCACCTGGCCGGAGACGAAGAGGAAATCCCCGGCGCGGATGCCGTTGGACCACAGGCCGGGCGCGGCTTCGGCGACCTCGGGTACGTCGACCCTGGCTCTCGGCATGATGGCCCCTACGCCGGCTTGAACTTCGGGATGCCGGCCTCGTCGCTGATGTCTTCGAAGGTGGCGAGGACCTTCATGCCGATCTTCCATGCCTCGGGCTTCGCGCCGACCAGCTGGCCGTACATGCGCGCGCCTTCGTCCAGGTCGATGATGCCCAGCGTCACCGGCAGGTCGGCCTTCCAGCCGGGGAAGTTCATCATCACCTTGTTGGCGGTGGTGAAGGAGTAGATCGTCCCCTTGCCCGAGACTTCGACCCAGTCGAGCTTGCGGCTGCCGCACTCGATGCACCAGGGCTTGGGGAAGAAGTTGAGCGTGCCGCAGGCGCCGCATTTCTGCACCACCAGCTTGCGGTTCTTGGCCGCGGTCCAGAACGGCCGCGTGGCGTCGGTGATGTCGGGCATCGGCTTGCCGGCCGCATCCATTTTCATCTCGCTCATCTTCTAGGCCTCCGCTCCGAATACCAGGGTCACGCAACTGCGGTTGTTCCTCGCATAGGTCATGCCGCCGAAGCCGGAGGCGACCGAGATGCCCGCGTTCTTCTTCACCTGCCGCTCGCCGGCCTCGCCGCGCACCTGCGTCACCGCCTCGATCAGCGGCTGGAAGCCGCCGATGGCGCCGCCGGGCTGGCCGCCGGAGAGCTGGCCGCCGTCCGTGAGCAGCGGGAAGTCGCCCTGGATGGTGAGGTCGTGCTCGTCGACGAAGCGCCCGCCTTCGCCCTTCTTCGCGAAGCCATAGTCCTCGAGCTGGATCAGCGCCACCATCGGGTAGTCGTCGTAGGGCTGGAACGAGCCCACGTCGGCATGTTTGATGCCGGCCATCGCGAACGCCTCTGGCGCGGTCTGCAGGAATCCGGTGTCGGTGATGTCCGGAAATGTGCGCGAGCCCGAGTAGTAGTTGTTCACTTCGGCGAAGCCGCGCAGGTACGCGGGTTTCTTCGTGATTGCCCTGGCATCATCGGCGCGCGTGACGATGTAGGCGAGGCCACCGTTCACCATCGGCACGCAGTCGAACAGGCGCACCGGCCACGACAGCCGCTCCGAGGCGAGGTACTCCTCCATCGTGAAGGGCTTGCGGTAGATCGCGCCGGGATTCAGCGACGCGTGGTAGCGCGCGGTTACCGCGATCTTGCCCAGCTGCTCGTCCTTCAGCGGGTACTTGTCCATGTAGCGCGTCTGCACCAGCGCGAACTGCGCGTTCGCGCCCATGACGCCGAACGGTCCCTGGAAATCCCAGAACACGCCGCGCGTGCGCTCGGGCGACAGCGGCAGCCCCGGCGCGATCGACGGGATCGTCAGCGGCGTATCCGCGCCCATGACGAGCGCGCGATCGACGATGCCGGCTTCGATCATCGCCGCGGCGCGGATCATCATCGCCGCCGCCGACGCGCCGCCCTGGTCGGCGCGGATCAGCACGCGCGGGCTGATGCCCAGCGTCTCGGCCACTGCCGCGGACCAGTTCACCGTGTGGCTCGCCTCGGCGTGCGCGACGCCGATCGCCTGGCCGTCGAAGTCGTTCTTCGACATGCCGGCGCGCTCCAGCGCCAGGTCGGCGGCCCAGGCGAGGTACTCGTCCACCGTATAGATGCGCTCGCCCTTCTTCGCGCGGCTGTACGGCGTCCTGCCGTAGCCGACCACCGCGACCTTGCCGCGCATGTGTGCGTCTCGTCTCATGCCTGTCCTCGCTTTCAGTTCAATACCATCACGGCGTCCACCGCCGTCGCGCCGGCGGCGTCCGCCAGCACCGGGTTCAGGTCCAGCTCGCGCAGGCGCGCGCCGGCCGCCTCGCCGAAGCGCGACACCGCGCAGATCGCCTGCACCAGCGCCTCGCGGTTCACCGCGGCGCGGCCGCGCACCGTGCCGAGCATCGCCGCGCCGCGCAGCTCGTCCAGCATCGCGGCGGCGACACTGGGCGTCACCGGGCAGCGGCGGAACGCCACGTCCTTCAGCACCTCGACGAATACGCCGCCCAGGCCCGCCATCACCACCGGGCCGAACACCGGGTCGTACTGCAGGCCGATCACCACCTCGACGCCGCCGCCGGCGGCCATCTTCTGCACGATGACGCCTTCGAGCCGCGCGTCGGCCTTGTAGGCCTTCGCGTCCGCCATGAGGGATGCGAACGCGGCGCGCATCGCCGGCGCGGAGTCCACGCCCAGGCGCACGCCCTTGGCTTCGGTCTTGTGCAGGATGTCGGGCGACTCGATCTTCACCGCCACCGGGTAGCCGAGCGCGGCCGCCGCGGTTACCGCCTCGGCGGCGGAGGTCGCCAGCCGCACCGGCGCCATCGGCACGCCGCACTCCTCGAGCAGGCGCGAGGCTTCTTCGGTGCCCACCGCGCCAGCCGCCTGCGGCAGCGCGAGCGCCGGCAGCTGCACCGCGTCGCGCGCGTCCGCGTCGGCGAACCAGCGCCGGCGCGCGTCCGCGTACTGGATCAGCCCGGCGAGCGCGTCCACCGCCGGCTCGGCGCCGCGCAGCACCGGGATGCCGAGCGCGCGCAGCTTCTGCACGCCGGCCTCGGGCGCCGCCACCCACGCGACGACGAAGGGCTTCTTCGCCTCGGCCTTGATCTCGCCGAAGATGCGCACCAGCGTGTCCACGTGCGCGTGCATCAGCTGCAGCCAGACGATGCCGGCGTGCACCCGCGGGTCTTCCAGCACGATCCTGACGCTGTCGCGCAGCAGCGCCGGCTGCGCGACGAACTGTCCGGTGATGTCCACCGGGTTGCCCACCGCGCCGAAGCCCGGGATCACGCCGTGCAGCGCAGCGCGCGTGCGTTCGCCCAGTACCGGCACGTCGAGGCCGATCTCCTCCGCGCGGTCGGCCATCAGCACGCCGGCGCCGCCGGATTGCGTGATCAGCCCCAGGCCCTTGCCTTCGGGCAGCGGGCAGGCGGAGATCACGTCCACCAGGTCCAGCATGTGCTCCTCGTTCCTCGCGCGCACCATGCCGAACTGGCGCACCACCGCGTCGAACACGCGGTCCTCGCCCGCCAGAGACCCGGTGTGCGAGGCCGCGGCGCGGCTGCCCGCGCCCATGCGGCCCACCTTGGTCAGCACCATCGGCTTGCCGATGTCCAGCGCGTGCTGCGCCAGCGATATCAGCCCGGCGCCGTCCTTCAGGCCCTCGATGTAGCCGGCGCCGACGCGGATGCGCGCGTCGTCCAGCACGTGGCGCATCACTTCCGGGAAACCGACGTCGGATTCATTGCCGGTATTGATGAAGTAGCCGAGGCCGGTGCCGCGGCTGCGCGCCAGCGCCGCGATCGCGGTGCCGAAGGCGCCGGACTGCGTGACGAAGCCCACCGGCCCGGCCGGCGTGTCCGCGTCCGCGTACTGGCTGAAGGTGGCGACCACGCGCTCGAACGCGTTCACGAGGCCGAGGCAGTTCGGGCCGCACAGGCGCACGCCGGCCTTCTTCGCCTCGTCGACCAGGCTGCGCTCCAGCGCGCGGCCGGCTTCGCCGGTTTCGCCGAAGCCGGAGCTGAACACCACCGCCGCCGGCACCGCCTTGGCGCCGAGCTCGCGTACCGCGGCGACGACGTCCTTCGCCGGCAGCACCACCACCGCCAGGTCCACCGCGCCGGGGATCGCGCCCACGTTCGGGTAGCACGCGAGCCCGCCGACCTTGTCGTACTTCGGGTTCACCGGGTAGATGCGCCCCTTGTAGCCCTTGTCCAGCAGGTGCTTCAGCGGCCGGCCGTTGATCTTGGAAAAGTCCGCCGACGCGCCGAGGATGGCGATCGATGCCGGGCTGATCAGTGCGCGCAGGCCGTCCGGCTTGCGCTGCTTGGGTTTCGGTTTAGCCATGTCTCCGCTTATCCTGTGAATGCAGAAATGCCGGTCTGCGCGCGTCCCAGCGTCAGCGCGTGGATGTCGTGCGTGCCTTCCAGCGTGTTTACCGTCTCCAGGTTCATCAGGTGGCGGATGACCCCGTATTCGTCGGCGATGCCGTTGCCGCCGTGCATGTCGCGCGCCATGCGTGCGATCTCCAGCGCCTTGCCGGCGGAGTTGCGCTTCAACAGCGACACCATCTCCGGCGTCGCCAGGTTGCGCTCGCGCAGCCGGCTCACCTGCAGGCAGGCGAGCAGGCCGAGCGCGATCTCGGTCTGCATGTCGGCGAGCTTCTTCTGTACCAGCTGGTTCGCCGCCAGCGGCCGCCCGAACTGCCTGCGGTCGATGACGTACTGCCGCGCCGCGTGCCAGCAGAATTCCGCCGCGCCGAGCGCTCCCCAGCAGATGCCGAAGCGCGCGTTGTTCAGGCAGCCGAACGGCCCCTTGAGGCCGGACACGTTCGGCAGCAGGTTGGCTTCCGGCACGAAGACGTCGTCCATGACGATCTGCCCGGTGGGCGAGGCGCGCACCGAGAACTTGCCTTCGATCTTCGGCGTTTCCAGCCCCTGCATGCCGCGTTCCAGCACGAAGCCGCGAATCACGCCGCCATCGTCCTTCGCCCACACGATCATCAGGTCGGCGATCGGCGCGTGCGTGATCCAGGTCTTGGTGCCCGAGAGCCGGAATCCTCCCGGCACGGCATGCGCGCGGGCCTTCATGCTGCCGGGGTCCGAGCCATGGTCGGGCTCGGTGAGGCCGAAGCAGCCGAGCAGTTCCGCCTTCGCCATCTTCGGCAGGAAACGGCGCCGCTGTTCCTCGCTGCCGTAGGCGTAGATCGGCAGCATCGCGAGCGTGGACTGCACGCCCATCGCCGAGCGGTACGCGGTGTCCACGCGCTCCAGTTCCCGCGCGATCAGGCCGTAGGCGACGTAGCCGATGCCGGCGCAGCCATAGCCCTCCAGCGTCGCGCCGAGGAAACCCAGCTCCGCCATTTCGCGCATGACCGCGACGTCGAAGCTCTCGTTGCGGTTGGCGAGCAGGATCCGCGGCGCGAGCTTCTCCTGCGCGTACGCGCGCGCGGTGTCGCGGATCAGGCGCTCATCGTCGGTGAGCTCCGCCTCGACGAGCAGCGGGTCGTCCCACTGGAAGTTGCCGCCGGTCAGCGTGACGCTTCGGGTTTCCATGAACCGCCGAGTTTAGGCCAGCGCGCGAGGCCGGGCGAGCGTGTCAGCGAACCGGGCGGCGGGCGCGCGCGATCATGCGTCCGTGCGCAGGCCGCGCGCCAGCTTCCAGCGTGCGATGCGCTCGAGCAGGTCCTTCAGGTGCAGCGGCACCAGGATCAGCAGCGCCAGCAGGTACTGCACCCAGAACAGGTCCATCCATCCGCCGAAGTCGTGCGCGACGCCGAGCATGCGCGCGACGAACGCCGCGATCAGCACTGCCGGCCCGAGCACCGCCAGGCTCAGGATGACGAGAATCCCGCCGACCATCCACAGGCTGTTGTAGTCGTAGTTGACGTGCAGCGGCTCATCGAACTTCAGGTAGATGCCTTTCCACAGCAGGTCCTTCGCCACGAGTACGCCCCACATCGCCAGCGTCCATTCCGACTGGCGCTGCATTCCCCAGATGCCCAGGGCCATCAGCGGCCCTAGCAGCAGCGCCTGCAGCAGCAGCGTGCGCCACAGGCCCATCGGCGTGCCGCGCGAGGTGTAGCCGCGCTCCGCCGGATCGGCCGCCATCGCCTCCAGCGTGCCGCGCAGCGCCGGCACCCGGTGCAGCCTGTGCATCAGCGCGATCAGGAACGGGCGCAGGATCCACGTCAGCGTCAGCGCCGCCAGCAGCATCTCGCCGGGGTGGCGCAGGAACGCGCAGACCGCCGCCCAGGCGAGGAACGAAGCCGCGGTCGCCAAGAGCACGCGGCGGAACGACGGATCCTGCATCCGCTCCGCGAGTTCGTTCCGCTTCGCCGCCTTTGCGGCCTCGTCCATGACTGGATTCTAGGCTTCCATGCCGGCAGCATCGCCGCCGGCGTTGAATGGCAGCGGGGCCGTGCTCGCGACGCCGGCCGTGCCCGCCTGCAGCTCGTGCACGCCGGCGCCGAGCAGCCGCACCGGGCGGCGCCCGGCGTCGGTGCGCGCGAGCAGCGCCACGGCGCGCGCGGCGATGGCGTCGGCATCGTCGCTGGGCGCCGCGGTGTGGCTGCGCGTCACGGTGGTGAAGTCCTCGTAGCGCACCTTGATGGTCACGCAGCGCGCGACGAGGTTCTTCTTCTGCAGCGAGGCCACGGCGCGCCGCGCCAGGCGATCGATCTCGGCGCGCGCCTCGCGCAGGTCTACCAGGTCCTCGACATAGGTGGTCTCGGTGCTGATCGACTTCCACGGCCGGTTCGGCTGCACCGCGCGCGGGTCGTCGCCGTGCGCGAGGCGCCGCAGCCACGCCGCCTGGCTGCCCACCGTCCTTCGCAGCAGCGCCTCGTCCGCGCCGCGCACGTCAACGAGCTTCTCGATGCCGATCGCGCGCAGCTTCGCCGCGGTCACCGGGCCCACGCCCCACAGCGCATCGACCGGCAGGCCGGCAAGGAACGCCTCGACCCGGTGCGGCGCGATCACGGTGAGCCCGTCGGGCTTCTTCCAGCCGGAGGCGATCTTGGCGAGGAACTTGTTCGGCGCTACGCCGGCCGACGCGGTGATGCCGACTTCGTCGCGGATGCGCGCCTTGAGCCGTTTCGCGATGTGGCTGGCGTAGCGCTCGCCCCACAGGTTCTCGGTGACGTCCAGGTAGGCCTCGTCCAGCGACAGCGGCTCGACCAGCGGCGTGCACGAGCGCAGGATCGCCATCACCTGCTGCGATACCGCGCGGTACTTCGTGAAATCCGGCCGCACGATCAGCAGCTCCGGGCACAGCCGCACGGCGCGCGCCATCGGCATCGCCGAGCGCACGCCGAATGCGCGCGCCTCGTAGCTCGCCGCCGCCACCACGCCGCGCGACTGAGGCGAGCCGCCCACCGCCAGCGGCTTGCCGCGCAGCGCCGGGTCGTCGCGCTGCTCGACGGATGCGTAGAATGCATCCATGTCGATGTGGATGATCCGGCGCGCGGAGTCGGAGCTCAACGGGAGATCAGGATGGACGTACGTGCAGCGGTAGCATACGAACCCGGCAAGCCGCTGGTGGTCGAGACGGTGCAGCTCGATGGCCCGAAAGCGGGCGAGGTGCTGGTCGAGATCAAGGCAACGGGAGTCTGCCACACCGACGAGTTCACGCGCTCCGGCGCCGACGCCGAAGGCCTCTTCCCGGCGATCTTCGGCCACGAGGGCGCGGGCGTCGTGGTCGACGTCGGCCCGGGCGTCGCCTCGGTGGCGAAGGGCGACCACGTGATCCCGCTCTATACGCCGGAATGCCGCCAGTGCAAGTCGTGCCTGTCGCGGAAAACGAACCTCTGCACCGCGATCCGCGGCACGCAAGGCAAGGGCGTGATGCCGGACGGCACCAGCCGTTTCTCCATCGGCGGGAAGCCGATACACCACTACATGGGCTGCTCGACCTTCGCCAACTACACGGTGCTGCCCGAGATCGCGCTGGCGAAGATCCGCAAGGACGCGCCCTTCGACAAGGTCTGCTACATCGGCTGCGGCGTCACCACCGGCATCGGCGCGGTGATCAACACCGCGAAGGTCGAGGCGGGCGCCAACGTGGTGGTGTTCGGCCTCGGCGGCATCGGCCTCAACGTGGTGCAGGGGGCGCGCATGGTCGGCGCGAACATGATCGTCGGCGTCGACCTGAACCCGGCGCGCGAGGCGCTGGCGAGGAAGTTCGGCCTGACGCACTTCGTCAACCCGAAGGACGTGAAAGGCGACCTGGTCGCGCACCTGGTGGAGCTCACCGGCGGCGGCGCCGACTACAGCTTCGAGTGCGTCGGCAACGTGCAGCTGATGCGCCAGGCGCTGGAATGCTGCCACCGCGGCTGGGGCGTGTCGGTGATCATCGGCGTCGCCGGCGCCGGGCAGGAGATTGCCACGCGCCCGTTCCAGCTGGTCACCGGCCGGGTGTGGAAGGGCACCGCGTTCGGCGGCGCGCGCGGCCGCACCGACGTGCCGAAGATCGTCGACTGGTACATGGACGGGAAAATCAACATCGACGACCTGATCACGCACACCATGCCGCTCGCCGACATCAACCGGGCCTTCGACCTGATGCACGCCGGCACGTCGATCCGCAGCGTGGTGGTGTACTAGGCCATGCCCGGGCGCGTCCTCGGCTCGCCCAGGACGTGGATCATCCTGCTGCTGGCGCTTGCCGCCGCGCTGGTGTGGTGGCGCAACGCGCGCGGCCCGCTGGTGCACGTGGAAACCGTGCGCCGCGCGGACATCACGCAGACGGTGGTCTCCACCGGCCGCGTCATCACGCCGGCGCGCGTGGAGCTGGGCAGCGTGATCACCGGCACGGTGACCGAGCTTCTGGTGCGCGAGGGCGATGCGGTGAAGGCTGGCCAGGTGCTCGCGCGCCTGCGCGCGGACGAGCAGCGCGCGGCGCTGGCGCAGGCCGAGGCCGCGCTGGCCGAAGCCGAGGCGCGACTCGCGCAACTGGGCACGCTCGCCGGCCCGGTGGCCGAGAACGCGCTCGAGCGCGCCGCGCAGAATCTGCGGCTCGCGCGCGAAGAGCACCTGCGCGTGGAGCGGCTGCACAGGCAGGGATTCTTCAGCACGTCGCGGCTGGACGAGGCGCTGCGCACCCTGCGGGTGGCGGAATCCGAGCACGCCTCCGCCCTTGCGCAGGCCACCGCCAACCGCCCACGGGGCAGCGAGCACGCGCTGGCGCGCGCGCGGCGCGAGCAGGCGCATGCGGCGCTGGCGCTGGCGAAGGCGCGGCTCGAGTACACCGAGATCCGCGCCAGCGCGGCGGGCACGCTGCTGCGCAAGTTCGTCGAGCCGGGCGACACGGTGCAGCCGGGCAAGCCGCTGTTCGAGCTCACGGTGGCGGGCGAGACGCAGGTGCTGCTGCTGGTGGACGAGAAGAACCTCGGCCTGCTGGCCGTCGGGCAGCGCGCGAAAGTCGCGGCGGACGCCTACCCGGAGCGCGCGGTGGACGCCGAGATTTTCTACATCGCGCCTTCGGTGGATGCGACCCGCGGCACGGTCGAGGTGAAGCTGCGCGTGCCCGAGCCCGGCGCGTTCCTCAAGCCGGACATGACCGTATCGGCCGAGATCCTGTCCGGAAGCATCAAGGGCGCGCTCGCATTGTCGTCTGCCGCGGTGCGCGACGCCGCCGGCGCGCGGCCCTGGGTGCTGGCGGTGCGCGACGGCCGCGCCGCGCGCGTGGACATCCGCCTCGGCCTGCGCGGCGCAGGCGTGGTCGAGGTGCAGGACGGGCTTGCCGAAGGCGAACTGGTGGTGCCGGTGGGCGCGCCGGTGCGGCCCGGCGCGCGCCTGCGCGCCGATGCCGCGCCGCCGCCCGCGAAGGACAAGCCCGGCACGCTGGACGTCGTGCGCTAGCCATGGCATGCCCAGCCTCCGCGCTTGCTGCAAGTCGGGACCAGGTCATCGCGCTGGCGCGCGCGCATGGCGCCCACAACGTGCGCGTCTTCGGCTCGGTAGCGCGCGGCATGGACCGGGAGGCGAGCGACCTCGACCTGCTGGTCGACGCCGACGCTACAGTTACCCTGTTTACCCTGGCCGGGCTTGAACTCGCGCTGGCGCAGCTATTGGGCGTTCGGGTGGAGGTGCGCACGCCGGCGGAGATTTCGCGCCACATCCGGGACCGCGTGCTCGCGGAGGCGCGGCCGCTGTGAACGAGAGGGACGTCCTGCGCCTTCGGCACATCGTCGACGGCGCGGAGCGTATCGCGGACCCTCAGCTTGCGTCGAGTGTCGGAAAACTACTAAACGAGTTCAATCTTTGAGCCGCTTTCCACCCTTCTGGGCCGAGCATCGCCTACAGCTTCGATGGCCTGGTGCGGATCATTCTTGCTATTCGGCTGCGACAAATGCCTTCTGGACGTCCTTGCGACTCGCACCTGCCGCGAACAGGGCCTTCACGATCAGGTCCAGCGAGACGCTCGCGTCGCCGGCCTCGATCTTGGCGACCCGGGATTGACTCGAACGAAGGCGCTGCGCGAGATCAATCTGCGACAAGCCGCTCCTTCGACGCGTCGCGCGCACCGCGGCGACGAGTGCGAGCTTGAGCTCGACGAGAGCCGCCTCTGCTTCGCTTAGTCCAAGGAACTCCGCGACACTGCCCGCCTCCCAGCCCGCGGCACGCAGTCGTTTCATCTTCGAGGGTTTCATTACTTTGACTCCTTTCTCCGTAGCGCTGATTCGTATGTCCTCAGGCGCCTGCGGCTGTTTTGCAGGACCTGGGCCGGCGTTGTGCGCGTTGTCTTTGCGAATACATCAAGGATCACGATTGCATCAGACCGGACCGCGTACATAATTCGCCATGCTCGCCCTGCGTCCACGATTCGAAGCTCATGGCACCCTTGGCCGACCTCCGGCATCGGCCGGCTATGGGGCAGACTCAGGGCACTGCCACGCTGGAGCGTTCGCAGCAGCACGCCCGCCTCGATGCGCGCGGAAGACGAGAACGGCGGCGATTTCACCTCGCCATGCAACCATAACAATGGCTTGTCAGCCGAATGCACAACTGGATTTTATGCCGGATATGACATACACGGCAAGCCAAGCACTCCCCATAAGTTCCCGCACTCGGCTGCGTCAGGATGAGCCGAAGTATCTGAACACGCCCAGGCAGATTTACGACGAGAACCAGCAGCTGCGCTGGAAGTGGGATCAGGCCGAGCCCTTCGGCGCGAGCCCGCCGGATGAGAACCCATCCGCGCTCGGGGCGTTCGAGTTCAACCTGCGGTTCCCGGGGCAGTATGCGGACAAGGAAACGAACCTCCACTACAACTACTTCAGGGACTACGACTCCGCCATCGGCAGGTATGTGCAGAGCGATCCGATTGGGTTGCGCGGTGGGCTCAACACCTACGCCTACGTTTCGGGCATGCCGTTGATGTTTGTCGATCCGCTGGGATTATCGAGCACTATCGGTGATCTTCTGAGAGGCTTGTTTCCTGAGGCCCCGAACAAGCCTGCGGACGCACTCAAGAAAGAGGTCAATCCGGATCGCCGGTTTGGTCAAGCAAAAGGACTCGAATGCGCGCAGAAGTGCGACCGCATTAAGAACCGACCGCCTTACTTGAGTGACTACCAAGTTATCAATGACATTTGCTACGACCTTGTCCCATGGGCGCATGGACACCTGCGTGGCGGTGCCGTTGTGGAAGCGTGCATCGAGACTTGCCGATCGCAGTATCCGAAGATTTGCAAGAATCCCGGCGTGTCGATGGCGTGCGAAGTGTCGGGGCTTTAGTCGTGACGATGTCCTCTCAACGTGTACTGGGACTGATGGTCTGTGTACTGGCGCTAATGCACGTGTACCTGATCTATCCAATGCCAGGCGCGAAGATCGCTAGCATTGTGAGTTCTGAATTGGCAAAGGCAGAGACGGCCGGTGGCGCTCGTTCAGCGAGCAATGGGAGCGTGGTGGTCACGGAGTCCGAGGTACGCGAACGCTTGGGGCTTGACGCTCTTGAGAGGTCAATGTGGAGATCGTGGCTTCTCGGGGTTGCTGTCGTACTTGGCGGCGTAGTTGCTGGCCTGTTCGCCGCGATGGCGCGACCTCCAGTAGGAAGTGCGGTGGGTCTTGTGTTCTCTCTTGCTTGTATAGGCGTGTACTGGCTGGAGGAATTTCTTCCCATGGAGATGTCAATCGCTGATTTCGTGGCGTTTCAACTCTCTGGTATTCAGAGCCTGATTCGGCGAGAGCAGTTTGGTGGTCTATTCCCAGCAGTTCATAGGATCGTCGCGCCAATCGCGTTCTCGGCGCTGGCAGTCTGCTTTCTCGTGAGTTTCCGACGCAAACGGGAATAATCGGTACCGGAGTCGCGAATTCTTGAGGCAAATCATCTGAACACGCCGAGGCAGGTCTATAACGAGAACCAGCAGCTGCGCTGGAAGTGGGACCGACAAGAACCGTTCGGCAACAGCCCGCCGGATGAAGATCCGGCTGCGCTCGGGGCGTTCGAGTTCAATCTGAGATTCCCGGGGCAGTATGCGGACAAGGAAACAGGCACCTACTACAACTACTTCCGCGACTACGATCCGGCTCGGGGGCAGTATGAGCAGAGCGATCCGATTGGGCTTGCGGGCGGCATCAACACTTACGTCTACGCTGTCCCTGCGCCAATAAGTGCCTCAGATCCCTTCGGACTGTTCGTTAGGCGCCGCTGGCCTTGGAACAATTGGTATGGGACCTGGTGCGGACCAGGCGGAGGCGGTGCTGCGATCGACTGCATCGATCAGGCATGCAAGCGACACGACGCTTGTTACGAGAATTGCGGCGTGGACTACCTTAGACGTTGGATCCCCTCGGGTTGGAACGCTTGCGCCAGAGAATGTGACGTCGAATTGTCCGAAGACAGGAAGAAGTGCCAGTCGGGAGCATGCAAGTGACGCTGGGAGACGGCGTGAGGCGGGCGGTGTTGTGTGGAGTGCTGCTGTATACGATACTCCTCCTAATTTTATTGTATCTCCTTCGATTCTCCGTACTCGCGCTTTTGATAAATCCGCCATCCATCGTCGCATTCATCATAGGGATGGCTCTGATCGTATATCTGGTTGGTGCAGTTCCGATGGGCATTGTTTTCCTCCGGAATTCATCGCTCGGCAAGTTGACATACATCGCATTGGCTGCATTTCTTGTCGTAGGAGGTCTCGTCGTCCTTGCCTTGCAGTGAACTTACCGATGGAAATATCCGGGTCAGTGGCGCGTTCTTGCTGCACTACATGTACAGAGACGGTAGTCACCTGACACCCGCTTTCAGCAGTCGACGAATCGCGGGCTTCGCTGTCTCGTTCTATTTCGCCTGACCCAGCGTCAGGCTAAAGGTCGCCGGCAACTGCGCGGAGACGACGCGGCCAGCGGCATCGATCATCGATAGCGCCTCCAGGCGCACATAGGGCGAGCCCGATGCCGTATCCAGCGCCTGGAAGACGAGCCGCGCCATGTCGCCATTCGCCGCCACTGGCGATGTTGCGGAGAAACTGAGGCTCACGCGTCCCAGGCCCGGGGGTGCATTGGCGCGGAACACGGGGGCGGGTGTACCGGCGAGCCAGCCGCGCGCCTCGGCCTGAACGAACCTCAGCCTTGCGCCGTCGAAGGCAATGTCGATGAGGCCGCTGCGCAAGGCGTTCGCCGCTTCGATGGAAAGCCGCACTTCGAACTCTTGTCCCGGTGCAGCCGAAGCGGGGCCGTTGAGCGCGATGCGGCCCTCGGCGCCGGGATCTGCCGACAGCCCAGGTGCGGCAGACGCGCCGCGCGGCGATGCGGCAAGCGGCGCCGATTGCAGCAGCAGGGGCGCGGCGCCGATCGCCGCCTCGGTGCCGCCCGGGAAGCTCTCGAGCGCGAACTACCAGACAAAGCTTCAGAGCGCCCCGCCCGGCGCGGTGGTGGTAGACAACACCGACGCGGGATTCAGTGTCACGGGCACGTGGGCGGCGAGCACCGCCGTCTCCGGTTACCTCGGCACCAACTACCAGCACCACTACGCCAACGGCGAGCCCCCCACCGCCGTCGTCTCGGACAACCCCTCCGGCAGCGCCACGGGAACGTGGCCCACGAGCACCCCCGTCTCCGGCTACCTGGGGAACAACTACCAGGTGCACGCGGCCGGCAGCGGGAGTAACGTCTTCACTTGGACGCTGAACGCGCAGGCGACGGGAACCTACGAGGTGTACGCAAAGTGGACGCAGCACCCGAACCGGGCGACGAACGCAAAGTACGCGGTGAACCATGCGAGCGGAACTGACGTGGTGACGGTGAACCAGGAGCAGGGCGGGGGAAGTTGGAACCTGCTGGGGACGTACACCTTCGACGCCGGGGCGAGCACCGTGAGCCTGAATGACGACGCCAACGGCTACGTGATCGCGGACGCGGTGATGCTGGTGCCGCCCGGAGCGGCACCGAGCACGGCGACGTGGACGCTGAACGTTCCGAGTGCAGGGAACTACAACGTCTACGCCAGGTGGACGGCGCACCCGAACCGGGCGACGGATGCCAAGTACACGGTGAACCACGCGGGCGGGGCCAGCACGGTGACGGCCAACCAGGAGCAGAACAGCGGGGCGTGGAACCTGCTGGGGAGCTACAGCTTCAACGCGGGGAACGCCACCGTATCCCTGACCGACCAGGCCAACGGCTACGTCATTGCGGACGCCATCATGCTCTTGCCGCCAAACTCACCGCCGAATACGGCGACGTGGACGCCGAACGTGGCGCAGGCGGGGCAGTACGAGGTGTATGCACGCTGGACGCAGCATGCGAACCGGGCGACGGATGCCAAGTACACCGTCACGCACGCAAGCGGAAGCACGACCACGACGGTGAACCAGCAGGCCAATGGCGGAGCGTGGAATCTGCTGGGGACGTACAGCCTGGCGCCCGGGACGAGCCACAACATTGCACTGACGGACGAGGCCAACGGCTACGTGGTGGCCGATGCCATCAGGCTGGTCCCGGTCACTGTCCAGCCCCAGGCGAAGCTGTACTTCATCCACACGGATCATCTGAACACGCCACGGCTGGTGGCTGATTCCGCGGGCGCAAGCGTATGGAGATGGGACCAGCAGGAGCCGTTTGGGGCCAATGGGCCGGATGAGAACCCCTCGGGGCTGGGGGCGTTCGAGATGCCACTCCGCTTCCCTGGGCAGTACGCGAATAAGGAGACGAATCTCCACTATTCGTACTTCAGGGATTGCTTCGATCCAGCCACGGGCCACTACTGTCAATCCGATCCTATTGGAACAGCGCTGTATCGAGACATCGCGTTCCGCAGGCTCGGCAACATTTCCCTGGCGCATCCGACGCTGGCTCCGATGCTCTACAGCGCGCAGCCGCGCTACAACCACGTGTACACGTACGCGATGCAGAACCCGCTGAATTCCACCGACCCGCTCGGGCTAGATCCGCTCTCGAAGGAGAATCGCGATCGTGGGGAGCGCGCCGATCGAGAGCGTCCAGGCGATCCGACCTCGCCGTCGAATACCACAAGCGGGTCAACGGGCATGAGTCCAGCGCAGATAGCCCAATGCAAGGCGTGCCGCGACGACGCCATGAAGAGCTGTTTGATTGGCGGTGGCATCTGTGCTGCTGGCATTTGCGGCGTAGCGAGCACGACCATCGTTGGTGGCTTAGCATGTGCCGTAACTGCGTCAACAGCGGTCGGCGGTTCGTGCTGGTATCTGACGGATCTTTACTGCAGCTCGGCGTGCGGCATTAAGTGAGGCACCGATGAATTTGCGGCGCAGACTATACTTCGAATGCCCAGTGTGCAGGCACAAGAGCAACTATGCTCGACAGACGAAGTATGGTTTCGTGCGGAGCGAGTTTAGATGCGAGAACTGCAATGCGGCGGTTACCGCGAAACGAGGTTTGCTCTTCGACGCGCTGCTTGGATTGATTCTCGGTGTGATATTCGGCGCGCTCGCCTATGTGCTGTTCGTTGCGTTTCTGTCGAGCTACCCGCCGATCGCGTCCATCCTTGTGGCGGCGCCATTTGTGCTCGTCGCGACGTACTACGTTTTTGGGCCAATGTACGGCAAGTGGACCTTGCGATGGGTTGCGCTGGATCGCCCTAAGAACTGACCGCCGGCGCCGCAATGCGGTCCAGAATAGTCCACCCGGAACATCTGAACACGCCGCGCCAGGTCTACGACGAGAACCAGCAACTTCGGTGGAAGTGGGACCAGCAAGAGCCCTTCGGCAACAGCCCTCCCGACGAGAACCCCGCCGCGCTCGGCGCCTTCGAGTTCAACCTCAGGTTCCCGGGGCAGTACGCTGACAAGGAAACGGGGCTTCACTACAACTACTTCCGCGACTACGCCCCAACCATTGGAAGATATGTGCAGCCAGATCCATTGGGGCGCGCGACGACTTGGCCAGATGCGCCAAGGACTGGCCTGAACGACATTTACGCGTACGTGAGTAGCAGGCCATTGCAGATCTCTGATCCTCTGGGATTGGTCGGGAACACCGAAGGATGTGGATCGGGTTTCTTCGGCCCCGCGATTCCCAACAAGCCGCTTGGTTTCGATTTTCTTCCTTGCTGTGCGCGACATGACGCTTGCTATGACGATTGTCTCGGGCCGAGCAAGTTCGACTGCGATCTGAAATTCTGCGCTTGTGTCTCTTGGAGATGCCGTCTATATCCGGCTTTTATGCAAGGGGCATGTGCGCAGGCGGCTACCGCTTATTGCGTAGCAGTTTCCTATTCATCGACTGGCGTTCAAGCTTTCCAAAGAGCACGAAACGACTGCATTGGTGTCTGTAAGCCAAAGTGACGACCTATATCTACTTGGGCGCTTTCTGCGTGTTCTCTTTTGCGGTGTCCGCGTTCGTCTACAAGTGGATGAAGACCTTTGTCGCCTATGCGTTTGTATCGGCAACTGCTTCAGCCATGTTCCTGCAGCTGATCGGGTTCGCTATCTATGGGCAGATCGATGAGTGGGGATATATTGCGTTTCCTGTAACCTGGGTGATAGCTCTAGTCTGCGCGACATTTTATTTTCTTGTGAAGCGAGACGCTCGTAGAGGGCACGGCCAAAGCCAGCCGAAGGAGCCAAGCTAGCCAGAAAGTGGCGTGCCGCGCTAGTTGCCTGACTTGCCTACGCCTACGACGCCTCCGGGCGGCTATCGGGCATGACCTACCCGAGCGGACGGACTGAGTTTCCGGGTCAGTGACGGCATTCTCATGCGGCCTTCGTCCGCGGCGCGCTTGTACGCATCGAGCGCGTCGCGGATCTCGCGCAGCGCGCGGCGCAGCTCCTGTTCCTTGCCGCGTTGCACCGAAAGCTCGGAGAGCGGCTGCGCGATCGAGGCCAGGATCGCGATCACCGCCACTGCGATCAGCAGCTCGATCAGCGTAAAGCCATTGCGGCGCATCAGAGCAGTGTGCCGTGCCGGTCCGGGAAAGTTCGGGAAAGGGTTTGCCGGGTGTGCGCAAACGCACCAGATCCGAGCGATTCTCGTCCCTGTGGTCGACGCGGCGATGGTCCAGGCGGGCAGTATGGGTACACCACGCGTTGCGCTTGGATCCGATGACCCTGACGCACATGGACCGCAGGCTTCCCCGTTTCGCCGCCGCCCTGGCCCTCGCGATCGCCGTGCCTGCGCAGGCGCAGGCGCAGGCGCAGACGGAGATCGTCCTGGACAACGTCGCCCCGGTCTTCGCCACGACAGGGACTTGGCCGACATCAACCGCCGTCAGCGGCTACGTGGGCGCGAACTACCAGGCAAAGCTTCAGAGCGCCCCGCCCGGCGCGGTGGTGGTGGACAACACCGACCCAGGCTTCAGCGTCACCGGCACCTGGACCGGATCCACGTCCGTCTCCGGGTATCTGGGCACCAACTACCAGCACCACGTTGCCAACGGCGAACCCCCCAGCGCCGTCGTAGCAGACAATTCCTCCGGCTCCGCCACGGGAACGTGGCCCACGAGCACCTCCGTCTCCGGCTACCTGGGGAACAACTACCAGGTGCACGCGGCCGGCAGCGGGAGTAACGTCTTCACTTGGACGCTGAACGCGCAGGCGACGGGAACCTACGAGGTGTACGCAAAGTGGACGCAGCACCCGAACCGGGCGACGAACGCAAAGTACGCGGTGAACCATGCGAGCGGAACTGACGTGGTGACGGTGAACCAGGAGCAGGGCGGGGGAAGTTGGAACCTGCTGGGGACGTACACCTTCGACGCCGGGGCGAGCACCGTGAGCCTGAATGACGACGCCAACGGCTACGTGATCGCGGACGCGGTGATGCTGGTGCCGCCCAATGCACCGCCGAGCACGGCGACGTGGACCGTACCAGTGGCCAGCTCGGGCAGCTACAACGTCTACGCAAGATGGACGGCGCACCCGAACCGAGCGACGGATGCCAAGTACACGGTGAACCATGCGGGCGGAGCAAGCACGGTGACGGCCAACCAGGAGGCAAACAGTGGCACGTGGAACCTGCTGGGCACCTACGCCTTCGATGCCGGCAACGCGACCGTGTCCCTGACCGACCAGGCCAACGGGTACGTCATTGCCGATGCCGTCATGCTGCTACCCCCGGGAGCCGCACCGAACACGGCGACGTGGACGCCGAACGTGGCGCAGGCGGGACAGTACGAGGTGTACGCACGCTGGACGAGCCACGCGAACCGGGCGACGGATGCCAAGTACACCGTCACACACGCAAGCGGAAGCACGACCACGACGGTGAACCAGCAGGCCAATGGCGGAGCGTGGAATCTGCTGGGGACGTACAGCCTGGCGCCCGGGACGAGCCACAACATTGCACTGACGGACGAGGGCAACGGCTATGTGGTGGCTGATGCGATCAGGCTCGTCCCGGTCACCGTCCAGCCCCAAGCGAAGCTGTACTTTATACACACGGATCATCTGAACACGCCGCGACTGGTGGCCGACGACACCCAGATAACCGTCTGGAAGTGGGAGCAGCACGAGCCGTTCGGGGTGAATGCGGCAAATGAGGATCCAGACGGGGACACCGTCGCCTTCGAGTTCAATCTGCGGTTTCCGGGGCAGTACTTCGACAAGGAAACCAACGCGCACTAAAACTACTTCAGGGACTATGACCCGGCGATCGGAAGGTATGTGCAGAGTGATCCGATTGGGCTGGATGGGGGCATCAATACCTACCTGTACGTCGATGCCCAGCCACTTTCCCTTGCAGATCCGACAGGGGAAGCAGGAGTGGTCGGAAGAATCTTGATCGCGGGTGGACTGGCTGGAATCAACGCGTGCAAACGGATCAAGACTTGCAAAGAGGCGGTGGAGAAGGCGGAGAAATTTTGCAAGGACGTACGTTGCGAACTAAAGCGCGAAAGGGCGGATCACAATTTCGGCGATAGAGCGAATCCGATGTATTGCGAACACTATCGCTTAACATGTTGGGTATCTCGGCCGGCGAAAGAACAAATCTTCTCGCAACAGTTCCCTATTCCAGGTCGATGCTTCCCTGGACCAAGAAAGAATGTAGGGGACGACTAGCCATGAATCGCGCGCTGGCGGAGCAGGCACTTGTGAGCGTGCTACAAGAACTCGGCGAATGGTCATATGAACGCCTTCGTTCGCTTCGTAGTGAACGCCTGTCCCGAGAGCTGAATGTTGGTGGAGAGCTGGCCACAGTGCATGCGGACGTCCTCGAAGAGTTCACCGAAAACAAGATCGAAAAACTACTGGTTCCCGTGGAAATATGGATCGGCAAGGAAGTGGTTTGGGCCCATCTTGTCGCGCGAAGCGACGGCGCGCACGAGATTGACATGCGGGTGCATACGAATCCAGCAAGCTGAAGAGTCGAGTAGATCGGCAATTGGTTTCGGAGCCGCATTGTTTCAGGCAAAGCATCTGGACACCCCGCGCCTCATCGCCGACGACACCCAGAGAACCGTCTGGAAGTGGGAGCAGCAGGAGCCGTTCGGGGTGAATGCGGCCAACGACGATCCGGACGCGGACAACGTCGCCTTGGAGTTCAACCTCCGGTTTCCGGGGCAGTACTTCGACAAGGAAACGAACGCCCACTACAACTACTTCAGGGACTATGACCCGGCGATCGGGCGATACATAGAGAGTGATCCTATTGGACTGGCGGGAGGTATGAATACGTACCTCTATGCTGTCAACCCGCTGCTTCAGATAGACCCCAGGGGATTACAGGGATTCTTCCAGTTCGGTGGCCAAGCGGGCATTCATCTGTTCATTGCTGGTGTGAGCGTCAGTCAATCTGTCGCGTTTACCTTGCCGAGCGGTGAGATTTGCAGCGTGTTTACGTACTGCATTCGGCTGGGGCCGGGGATTTTTCTGGGTGCCGGTGGCGTGGTTGGCGGCGGAATCGTCGGTGGCAGCGGAGGAAATTTGGGTGGCTTCAGCTTCGGCGGTGGTGCGGACATCGGAGCAGGAGCGGCCGCCGGGGTACAGGCAACAGTCGGAGTTCCCAACTCGGGTCCACCGTCGTCATTCGCGCTCGTCAAAGGGAAGGGCGGCTTTGGGTGGGGAGCATCAATTGGCTTGGACGGATGTTGGTCCGAAGTCAGTTGCACGCGCCCATTCTTCTGCAAGCCCTAAGGATGGCCGCGCTACGTAAGCATGTCTTACTCCTTGTAGGGCTAGCGGCGCTGGCCTACTTCACGTTCGGCGACGACCTTGCCGGGAGAGATCCCACGGTGAAAGACGTGGCCGTTTTCTTTATAGGGTTCGTAAGTATGGCTATCTACGTCGTCCAGTCATTTCGTCGAACGCGTGCGGCGTTGAAGCAGCGAAGTGGCGCAGGGAAGGGCTGAGAGGTCGTGTACACACACCCTGTTCTTCGGGACTCTGAAATGTGGGCCGGCATCTCCGGTGGTCAGAGGGACAGACCAGTGTTTAGCTGCGCGTCTGCCGTGGCTAACACGACCCGTTGGACGTATGAAGTGCCAGCTTCGCTTTCCCTGAGAGCGCGGATTCGACCATGGCATGGAGCAGTTGGCTTTTTTGCGTAACTTTCCCTGTTCCCGTCCCTGATACCAATATTTAAGTTCCCGGGGGCGGGCACTGAGGGTCACCCCGAATTGGTACCGGGCTGATTGAGAGCTTCCGGCATCCTCGGTCAGCGGCTACATCGGCACGAACTACCAGGCAAAGCTTCAGAGCGCCCCGCCCGGCGCGGTGGTGGTGGACAACACCGACGCCGGGTTCTCGGTAACGGGCACCTGGGCCACAAGCACCTCCGTGTCCGGCTACCTCGGCATCAACTACCAGCACCACTACGCCAACGGCGAGCCGCCCAGCGCCGTCGTCTCGGACAACCCCTCCGGCAGCGCCACGGGGACCTGGCCCACGAGCACCTCGGTTGGCGGCTACCTCGGCACCAACTACCAGGTGCACGCAGCCGGAACCGGGAGTAACGTCTTCACCTGGACGCTGAACGCCCCGAACACAGGGACCTACGAGGTGTACGCAAGATGGACGCAGCACCCGAACCGGGCGACGAACGCAAAGTACGCGGTGAACCATGCGAGCGGAACTGACGTGGTGACGGTGAACCAGGAGCAGGGCGGGGGAAGTTGGAACCTGCTGGGGACGTACACCTTCGACGCCGGGGCCAGCACCGTCAGTCTCAGCGACGAGGCCAACGGCTACGTGATCGCCGACGCGGTGATGCTGGTGCCGCCCGGAGCGGCACCGAACACGGCGACCTGGACCGTACCAGTGCCCAGCTCGGGCAGCTACAACGTCTACGCCCGGTGGACGGCACACCCGAACCGGGCCACCGACGCAAAGTACACGGTGAACCACGCGGGCGGAGCCAGCACGGTGACGGCGAACCAGGAGCAGAACAGCGGGGCGTGGAACCTGCTGGGAAGCTACAGCTTCAACGCGGGGAACGCCACCGTATCCCTGACCGACCAGGCCAACGGCTACGTGATTGCGGACGCGGTGATGATCCTGCCGCCAAACAGCCCAGCGAACACGGCGACGTGGACGCCGAACGTCACCCAAGCCGGACAGTACGAGGTGTACGCCCGCTGGACGAGCCACGCGAACCGGGCGAGCGATGCGAAGTACACCGTCACGCATGCTGCAGGAGTCACGACAACGACGGTGAACCAGCAGGCCAACGGAGGAATCTGGAACCTGCTCGGAACTTACAGCCTCGCTCCCGGCACTAGCCACAACATCGCGCTGACGGACGAGGGCAACGGGTATGTCGTGGCGGATGCGATCAGGCTCGTCCCGGTCACCGTCCAGCCCCAAGCGAAGCTGTACTTCATCCACACGGATCATCTGAACACCCCGCGGCAGGTCTACGACGAGAACCAGCAACTGCGGTGGAAGTGGGATCAGCAAGAACCCTTCGGCGCGAGCCCGCCGGATGAGAATCCGGCTGCGCTTGGCGCATTCGAGTTCAATCTGCGGTTCCCGGGGCAGTATGCGGACAAGGAGACTGGGCTGCACTACAACTACTTTCGGGACTACGATTCAGGAACGGGCAGGTACGCCGAAGCAGACCCACTTGGTACAGCTACGACGTGGCCGTTTGCGCCTCGGTCGGGGCTAAACAACGTCTACAACTATGTCGATGCCGCGCCGATCTCGCATGTAGACGTACTCGGACTCGTCAAATGGACCGGTACTGCATTCTTCCGTGGCATTGGTCCGGGCGCGAGCGATGTATTTACTCTTAGGTCGGAGTGCAAGTGCGGATATCAGTATCTGGTACGCGTTTACACGGTCGCTGCTGGAATAACCCGCGGCTTTACGTTTGCCGGCCAACGCATCGAATTCGAGGATTTCCAGAGCTGCCCTGATCCAGAGCAACTGGTGGGCGACTACTTCAATGTGTCTGCGAACTACTCGGCTGGCGTCGGCGTTGGATTCGGAGTCAATGTCTTGGGAGGCGCCCAAAGCCCCGGAAGTTTCGCAGTTCAGGGCGGCGTCGGAGCAAGTGCAGGCGCGGTCTTTGGGCGATCCTATCTCGATTGGAACATACGGATTCCGTGCTCAACGTGCGAAACCAACGGGAAGTGATTCGCAGCGAAGCAATGTTTCTCTCGCTCTGGTACCTACTCGGCGTACTACTCGTGGTGATCACGTGTCTGAACGCCTATTTCGTGCTACGCGTTCGCCATGAGCGACCAGAATTCTACGAATCCATTGGTCGACCAACCCCATTTTTCTTCGCAACTGGTGGTTGGCTGACTTCCGGCCGATTTACCAACTTCTTACTCTCCGCTGAGCCAGCCCGCACGTTCGCAGATGATTCCAAACTTCGACGCATCTCCTGGGCGTTGGCGGGACTGCATCTCCTGGTTCTGTTGAGTACTTTGGGTGCGGTTGCTTCGCTCTTCTTCAGGGAATAGCTTACGCAGCCTTCGCGAGTGGCAAACAGTCAACATGGATCATCTGAACACCCCGCGGCAGGTCTACGACGAGAACCAGCAGCTGCGCTGGAAGTGGGACCAACAAGAACCGTTCGGGAACAGCCCGCCGGATGAAGATCCGGCTGCGCTCGGGGCGTTCGAGTTCAATCTGAGATTCCCGGGGCAGTACGCGGACAAGGAGACGGGAATCTTCTACAACTACTTCAGGGACTACGACTCCGCTATCGGCAGGTATGTGCAGAGCGATCCGATTGGGTTGAGGGGTGGCATCAACACCTACAGTTACGTCGGTAGCCAAGTCCTCCTCAATGTGGACCCGACTGGCTTAGTTTGGCAATGCACTATCACCTATGAGCTGACTGGCTCGGTAAGTGCATCTAGTTGTCTCCCGTGCAATTACCGCGTAGTGGTAGCTGAGGGACGTGGCGGCTCAAGTGCAATCGCAAGGCTCGTTGCGAGGCACGACGCCGAAAGGCAGGCTCCACCGAATTGCGTGGTAGGCAGAGAATTGCTTCCATTCTGTTACGACAGGGACAATCCTCCGCCGGTTGGAGACCGACGCGCACCACCGACCATTCAAGATCCTCCGGGAACCATAATTGACGGTTCGACTTTGCCTCCCTCTGTTCGAGGAATCCGATGAAAGGAGGGTTGGCGTTTGTAGCCTCTATGCTTGGTCTGGGTTTGCTGCTTAGCCCGTGCCAAGTTGATGCCGCTTCGACCATCGACGCGGCGCCCAAGAGAGATGGGGCGTGGTCCGAGGCTCAGATTCGCCAGTTCGCCAATCGTCATCGGGACGCGAAGGAGGCCGCCCTGATCGCATACTTCACCAAGGATGGCGTAGTGGCGGCGGGTGCATTGGAGACATTCATTTCAGTTGTGAAGGACGGTATGGTTCCGCAGAACCCGGTCGGACTGGATGCATTGCGGTACGAACTCTTGCTTGCACATGGTCGGCTAGCAATTCTTCACATACGTGCCAACAAGAGCGCGAGCGCTGAGGAACAAATTCTTGAAGCGATCAAGTATGCGGCGCCTTCCGACAAGAGCAGGGAAGGCGTTCTTAAACTCGTTCATCACGTAGACTCTAGATATGCGGATTGCGCAAGGAAGTACAAAGGCGGCGACTCGTTCTGCAACTGACGATGCTCAGCACTAGTTATCGGAGTCGTAGATTCTCTGCTCCCATCACCCGGATCAAGGTAATTGGTACCGGAGCCGCCTATCTCCTACGTCGCCCATCACCCGGATCATCTGAACACGCCGAGGCAGGTCTACGACGAGAACCAGCAACTGCGGTGGAAGTGGGACCAGGCTGAACCCTTCGGCGCCGGTCCACCCGAAGAGAATCCGGGCGCGCTCGGGGCGTTCGAGTTCAACCTGAGGTTCCCGGGGCAGTACGCAGACAAGGAGACTGGGCTTCATCAGAACTACTTCCGAGACTACAGCGCAGATCTAGGAAGGTACGTGCAGCCGGACCCGCTCGGTACGGTTACGACATGGCCGCACACACCTACGATGGGGCTCAACCACTCGTATCTCTATGCAGCCGGAAACGTCCTGATCTACATCGATGAATGGGGGCTCATCTGGTATTGCACCTTGAACTTTACGGTCACCCCCGAACCGAGTACGTGTACGACGACCAAGTGCCAACCCTACGTTACGGGGCGCGGATCACACGAAACCCGAATTGGTGCAGAGATTGCGGCCGCTTTGGCTGCGATTCGTCGACTCCCGGCGGGTTGCACGCTTGGCGAAGAGATTCCCCAGATTCCGGGAGTTCGCCACCTGCCCGTTAGTCGATGCTTTCCGTACAAAGGGCCACCAATTATCGATCGGCGAGGTCCGCCGAACTTGGAAACGGACTAGCGCCTGCAAGGGTCACGTAGATGAATCTGCTGAGGCGATTCGTGACATGGCTATGCGCGGCGCTCGCCGTGGCTTGTGCGTATTCGTCCGGCGTGTCGACACAGGTGCAGGCAGAGAGCCCGGAACTGGAGCGGTACGATGAGTTGAATGTTCGAATTCTGCGAGCAGAGGAACGCGCGCTAGCTTCCTACTTTCGAGGTACGGATATTGATGCTATCCGGGATTTGAGTGCGCTGGCTTCGCTACTGAAGGAAATGCTTTCTCTGAAGGATTTAGCCGAGTCCTCGCGGATGGCCACGCACTACGACGCAGTACTCACTTTTGGTCGGCTTGCGAAAACGCATCGCCTTTCAAACCGCGCATCACAGGAAACGGAGGCGGTAAGGCAGGCTCTTGACCATTCCAGGCAATCAGGGAGAGCAATCCGTGGTGAGACTGAGCTTCGCGAGCTTGTTGACTCAGTGGATAGGAACTATCGTCTGAAATAATGAACTAGGAGTTGGCCCCATTCATTCAATTAGACGGCCACGGGGTCATCTATGGGGGCAATCCCGGCAAGTTGAAGGATATCGGCAGTGGTGCTCGCGTGGCGCATGCCACGCACATGAGTACGCGACGCGGTGGGCAACCGGCTGACCAAGACCACGGGGGCCAGTACCGACACTTACGCCTACAGCGGCACGAGCAACCGGATCGCGAGCATCACGCCGGCAAGCGGGCCGGTGCGGAACTTCGTCTTCGACGCCAACGGGAGTACCACGAACGACGCGGTAAACGCCTACGCCTACGACGTGCGGGGGCGGATTGTGCAGGCCACGGCGCCGCGGGGGGTCACGGACTGTCTGTGCAGGTGCGGCGTCCAGGCTCCTGTTCTGACCAGCATGTTTACACTACTACCGCGCCGCGATAGTATGGTTGCGTGATAAAGGACTTCGCCGACAAGACCACCGCGGCGGTCTTCGCGGGCGAGCAGGTGCGGCGGCTGCCGCCGGAGATTCAGCAGGCGGCCAGACGCAAGCTCAAGCTGGTCGATGCGGCGACCAGCCTTGATGCGCTGCGGGTGCCGCCCGGGAACAGGCTGGAGGCGTTGAAGGGCGACCGCAAGGGCCAGCACAGCGTTCGGATCAACGACCAGTGGAGAATCTGCTTTCGCTGGGACGCGGATGGCGCATCGCTGGTCGAGATCGTGGACTATCACTGAGGAACGGCTATGGCGATCGAGAGAAAGGCATTGGCGGGAATGCGCTTTGCGGGGGTGACCACCGGCAGGAAGCTCAAGCCCGTGCACCCCGGCGAAGTGCTGCTCAAGGACTTCATTGAGCCGATGGGATTGACCCGGTACAAGGTGGCGCGGTCCATCAGCGTGCCGCAGCGCCGCATCGACGAGGTCTGCTCGGGCCAGCGCGCGATGAGCGCGGACACCGCCTTGAGGCTTGGCCGGCTGTTCGGCATTGACCCCCAGGTGTGGATGAACCTGCAGGCCCAGTACGACCTGGAGGTCGCGGCGCGGGGCTTGCGGGGACGCCTCGTTGCCGAGGTTACCCCGATTGCCGAAGCAGCCTAGCGAGGACCGGAGCCGCGAGCTTGCTGGCCGAAGACTTCATCAACGCGCTCTGAATCCGTTTAACGCACAAGACTAGCGATCCGGCGAATATGCCGATCGAATGGATCGTCGCCATCCGCTTCCTGCGCGAGGGCCGCATGCAGACGCTGCTGATCCTCGCCGGCGTGATGATCGGCGTCGCGGTGATCATCGCCATCACCGCGCTGATCACCGGCCTGCAGGGCAGCCTGATCAGCCGCACGCTGGGCACGCAGGCGCACATCGTGCTGCGCCCGCCGGAAGACCTCGCGACGCCGGTCTACGCGCGCGACGGCCGCGCGATCAGCGCGCTGGTGGAAAAGCGCGCGCAGCGCCTGCGCTCGATCGACCAGTGGCAGCGCATCCACGCCGAGGTCGACGCCATGCCGGGCGTCGTCGCCAGTTCCATCATGGTCACCGGGCCGGCGTTCGCCGCGCGCGGCACCGCGTCGCGCGCAGTGACCATCATTGGCGTCGACCCCGGGCGCTACGCGCGCATCGTCAAGGTGGCCGAGAACATGGCCGCAGGCGAATACCGCGTCAGCCCCGGCAACGTGCTGATCGGCATCGACCTCGCGGCGGACCTCGGCGTCGCGGTGGGCGACAAGCTGCGCGTCGCCACCGCGCTGAACCGCGAGGATTCGCTCACCGTGGCGGGCCTCTTCGACATGGGGAACCGCGAGATCAACCGCCGCTGGGCGCTCACCACGCTGTCGGCGGCGAGGAACCTGCTCGACCTGCCCGGCGGCGTGTCGAACATCGACCTGGCGGTGGACGACATTTTCGGTGCCGAGCGCATCGCGCGCGACATCGCCGCCAGCACCGGCCTGAAGGCCGAGAGCTGGATGGAGTCGAACGCGCAGCTCCTGGCCGCGTTCGAGAACCAGACCATGACCACGCGCGCGATCCGCAGCTTCGTCACGCTGATCGTCGCGCTCGGCATCGCCAGCGTGCTGGTGGTGTCGGTGGTGCAGAAGCAGAAGGAGATCGGCATCCTGCGCGCGATGGGCACGCCGCGCGGCACCATCATGTGGATCTTCCTGATCCAGGGCGGGCTGGTCGGCTTCGTCGGCGCGCTGCTCGGCGCGGCTTTTGGCGCCGGCCTGGTCGCCGCGCTCGCGCGGTTGGTCACCGACGCGCAGGGCAACGCGATATTCACGCCCGAGAACGACCCGGTGGTCTACGTCACCGCGGTGCTGCTCGCCGGCGTAGTGGGCTTGCTCGCGGCGGCGCTGCCGGCGCGCCGCGCGGCGAGGATGGACCCGGTGGCGGCGATCCGTGGCTGACGCGCGCGCCGTCCTCGAACTGCAGGGGATACGCAAGCACTACGGCGAAGACC
This sequence comes from uncultured Enterobacteriaceae bacterium, assembly GCA_964612335.1. Taxonomy (GTDB): domain Bacteria; phylum Pseudomonadota; class Gammaproteobacteria; order Burkholderiales; family SG8-39; genus CAZTDU01. The sequence goes on from CAZTDU010000001.1 coordinate 209,058, forward strand.
CGGCGGTGCGCACGCAGGTGCTGCACGGCATAGACCTGCGGCTGGTGCCGGGCGAGTTCGCTGCGCTGATCGGGCCCTCGGGGTCCGGCAAGAGCACGCTATTGAACATCATCGGCCTGCTCGAGCGCCCGAGCGAGGGCCGGCTGCTGATCCGCGGCGAGGACACCGGACGGCTGGACGACACCGCGATCACGCGGCTGCGCGGCCGCAGCATCGGCTTCGTGTTCCAGTTCCACCACCTGCTGCCGGCGTTCAGCGCGATCGAGAACGTCATGATGCCGCTGCTGGTGGACCGCAATCGCGAGGACCCGGCGATGCGCGAGCGCGCCCGCGCGCTGCTCGGGCGCGTCGGCCTCGCGGGCCACGAGGCGAAGCGCCCGTCGCAGCTATCGGGCGGCCAGCAGCAGCGCGTCGCCATCGCCCGCGCGCTGGCGATGGAGCCGCCGCTGGTGCTGGCGGACGAGCCCACCGGCAACCTCGACACGAAGTCGGCCGACGGCATCTTCGAGCTGCTGCGCGAAGTGAACCGCGACAGCCGCACCGCGTTCCTGGTGGTGACTCACGACCCGCGGCTCGCCGCGCGCTGCGACCACGCCATCGAGCTGGTCGACGGCAGGATCGTCGGCGCGGGCAGCTGAGGCCGAAGCTCGCCGCAGCAGGCAGTGCGGACCTTGCTTCGGCGCAGGCACCTGCGCATCGCCCCGGTGATAACATCGTGATACCTCGCCTGCGGAGATCGCGATGTCCACCTCGATCAAGCTTCCTGAAGACCTGAAAAAGCGCGTTGCCCGCGTGGTCAAGGGCACCGACCAGAGCCCGCACGCGTTCATGGTGGAGGCCATCCGGCTGGAAACGGAGCGCGCCGAGAAGCGGCGCCGGTTTCATGCCGACGCCGTGGCGGCGCGCGCGGCGTTTCAGCGTACCGGCTCGGGATACGCGCTGGCAGATGTCGAGGCGCACTACCGCGCGAAGCTGCAGGGCCGCACGACGCGCAAGCCCAAGCCCGGCCAGTGGCCGAGGTAATCGTATCGGAGAATGCGGACGCCGATCTCGAGCGGCTGGTCGACTTCCTGATCGAGCAGGAGCCGGTCGCGGCGCTCGCGACCTTCGAGCTGGTGTTCGGGGCCCTGGCGGTGCTGCGGTCGCATCCCGCCATCGGACGCCCGGTGGATGACGATCTGCGCGAACTGGTGATTTCCCGCGGCAGTAGCGGGTACCTGGCGCTCTATGACTACGACGTTCGATCGGACCGGGTCGTGGTGCTGGCCATCAGGCATCAGCGCGAAGCGGGATACGTCGACAGGGACTCGAGCGCGTAGATGCCCGATCTTCCGGCGCGGCAGGCGACGGATGGGGAAGCGCAAGCCCGGGCTCTCGCGTCGGGCCTGCTCGCCGTCAGGCGCCGATGAGCCGCGCAGACGCGCGCAGCAACGCTGCCATGCCGCATGGCTGTGCGCCCGCGCGGTGCTGCCAAAGCAGCCGGGCGGCGCCCGGGGCCGGTCCATCCTCCTTTCCAGTTGATGTCCGGGCGCGCCCGCTGCCGTGGTCCGTGTGGTCCGCATAGCCGCAGGGCAGGGCGCATTCGACGCCCAGCGGCACGTCGCCGTAGTCGTCGCTCATGCCGGTGCCGCGACCAGCAGCACCATGCCGGCGAGCAGGAAGCTCACCGCGAGGCCGACGCCGAGCGCGAGCAGCACCTGCAGCGCGAGGTCGGCGACGAAGGGCTTGGTCTGTGCTTGGTTGTCCATGGCCCCATTGAAGCGCCGTGGCAAGCCGTCCCGGTGCGGCGCCGGTGGCGGGCCGAGGATCAATTCTGGCGATCCTGTGGCGGCACGGCTGCGCGCCACGGGATGGCGCTATAGTCGGGCGCCATGCCGCGTCGCATCGCCATCGTCGAGGACGATCCCGCCATCCGCGCGAACTACGCCGAGGCGCTGAAGCGCCACGGCTACGAGGTCAGCGCGTACGCGGCGCGGCGCGAGGCGATGGACGCGTTCCGCTCGCGCCTGCCCGACCTCGCGATCATCGACATCGGCCTCGGCGACGAGGCCGAAGGCGGCTTCGCGCTGTGCCGCGACCTGCGCGCGATGTCGGCGCGGCTGCCGATTGTGTTTCTCACCGCGCGCGATTCGGACTTCGACATCGTGTCCGGCCTGCGCCTGGGCGCGGACGACTACCTCACCAAGGGCGTGAGCCTGCCGCACCTCACCGCGCGCATCGCGGCGCTGTTTCGCCGCGTCGAGGCGCTGGCCGAGGACCAGCCGGTGGAGGAACGCATCGTGCGCGGCGCGCTGGAGCTCGACCTGAAGCGCTTCGAGGCGAAGTGGAACGGCGGCCGCGTCGAGCTGACGCTGACCGAGTTCTGGATCGTGCATTCGCTCGCGCGCCACCCGGGGCACGTGAAGACGCGCGAGCAGCTGATGCGCGACGCCGAGCTGGTGGTCGACGATGCCACCATTACCTCGCACGTGAAGCGCCTGCGCGCCAAGTTCCTCGCCGCCGACCCGGCGTTCGACGCGCTCGAAACCGCGTACGGCCTCGGCTACCGCTGGAGGGCCTAGGGCGTGCGGCGCCTGTCGCTGCGCGCGCGGCTCGCGCTGGTCGCGCTCGTGCTGCTGGTGCTGCCGGTCGCAGGCACGCTGCACGTGAAGGAAGTCGAGCGCTTCCTGGTCGCGGCGCAGGAGGAGGCGCTGGGCGCCACTGCGCGCGCGATCGCCACCGCGCTGCACGACAGGCCGCAGCTGCTCGCGTACCGCCCGGTGGACGAATCCGCGCTGCGGCGCGAAGCCGAGGAGGAACTGCGCCGGCTGGCAGGCGGGGCGCCGGCCGATGCGCCGCCGACGGTCGCGCGCGACGCGCCGCCGCAGGCGCGCGACGGCGGCAGCGAGGAGATCGCCGCGATCCTGAAGGGCCTGGAGCGCTCGAGCTCGCGCATCTGGGTGGTGAGCCGCGACTACCGCGTGCTCGCGCTCGCCGGCTCGCTGAAGCGCGCCGACGCGGAGCCTCCGGGCGCGATGCAGCGCGCGCTGGCGTGGCTGATCTCGCCGCCGACCGAGGAGTTCGACGACCCGATCGCCGCCGAGGCCTTCGCCGCCGGGCGCGGCGTGTCGGCCGCGCTGCAGGGCGCCGGCAGCACGCGCACGCGCCTGACGCAGGACGGCCGCGCGGTGGTGGTGGCCGCGTCGTACCCGATCTGGGTGGGCGACGAGGTGCACGGCGCGGTGGTGGTCGAGGAGACGACCAACCTCATCGCGTCGCTGCGCAGCCGCGCGCTGGAGCGCCTGGCGGTGGTGACGCTCGCGGCGTTCGTGCTGGTGGCGGCGGTGCTGCTGTGGTTCGCCACGCGCATCTCGAACCGCATCCGGCGGCTGCGCGACGAGGCCGAGGCGGCGATAGACGCGCGCGGGCGCGTCGCGCGCCTGATCACCGCGTCGGACGCGGGCGACGAGATCGGCGACCTGTCGCGCAGCTTCACCAAGGTGCTGACGCGGCTGGGCCGCTACAACGCCTACCTGGAAGGCATGGCGGGGCGCCTGTCGCACGAGCTGCGCACGCCGATCGCGGTGGTGCGATCGTCGCTGGAGAACCTGCATGCGGCGGCGAGCGAGGAGGAAGCGCGCACCTACGCCGCGCGCGCGGAGGAGGGACTCGCGCGCTTGTCGACGATCCTCTCGCGCATGAGCGAGGCGAGCCGGCTGGAGCAGGGGCTGTCGAGCGCTGCGCGCGAGCGCTACGACGCGGTGCCGGTGCTGAAGGGCTGCATAGAGGGCTATCGCGGCGCCTATCCGCAGGCGGCGTTCGCGCTGCTCGTGCCGGACGCGCCGGTGATGCTCGAGGGCAGCGCCGACCTGCTGGCGCAGCTGCTGGACAAGCTCATCGAGAACGCGGTGGACTTCCATGCGCCGGGCAGCGCGATCCGCGTGCTGCTGGACGCCGGCGGCACGCTGCGCGTGGAGAACGAAGGGCCGGCGCTGCCCGAGGGCATACGCGAATCGCTGTTCGAATCGATGGTGTCGCAGCGCGCGGAGCGTTCCGGCGCCGCGCCGCACCTGGGGCTCGGGCTGTACGTCGCGCGCCTGATCGCGGAGTTCCACGGCGGCGGCCTGCGCGCGGAGAACCTGCCGGATGCGCGCGGCGTCGCCTTCGAGGCGACGCTGGGGCGGCCCGTATAATCCGCGCTTGTCCGTGCATGACCTATTGATCATCGGCGGCGGCGTCAACGGCGCCGGGATCGCCCGCGATGCCGCCGGCCGCGGCCTGTCGGTGCTGCTGGCCGAGAAGGACGACCTCGCCAGCGCCACCTCGTCCTGGTCTTCCAAGCTGATCCACGGCGGCCTGCGTTACCTGGAGCAGTACGAGTTCCGCCTGGTCGCCGAGGCGCTCGCCGAGCGCGAGGTGCTGCTGGCGACCGCGCGGCACCTGGTCTGGCCGGCGCGCTTCGTCATGCCGCACGTGCCCGAGCTGCGCCCGCGCTGGATGATCCGCGCCGGCCTTTTCCTCTACGACCACCTGGCGCGGCGCACCTCGCTGCCCGGCTCGGGCGCGGTGCGCCTGGACGCGCCGCCGTACAACGCAGGCCTGGGCGCGGGCTGCACGCATGGCTTCGTGTACTCGGACTGCCGGGTGGACGACGCGCGCCTGGTGGTGGCGAACGCGGTCGCCGCGCGCGAGCTGGGCGCGGAGATCCTTACCCGCACCGAGTGCGTCAGCGCCGCGCGCGAGGCGGGCGGCTGGCGCGCGCTGCTGCGCGGCGCCGGCGGCGAGCGCGAAGTGCGCGCGAAGGCGATCGTCAATGCCGCGGGGCCGTGGGTGAAGCGCGTGCTGAACCAGCGTCTGGCGCAGCCCTCGCGCGATTCGGTGCGGCTGGTGAAGGGCAGCCACATCGTCGTGCCGCGGCTCTACGACGGAGAGCACGCGTTCATCCTGCAGAACGACGACCGGCGCGTGGTGTTCATGATTCCCTACGAGGGCGCATACACGCTGGTGGGCACCACCGACATCCCGCAGCCCGAGGACACGCCGCCCTCGGCGAGCGACGAGGAGGTCGAATACCTGTGCCGCGCGGTGAACCGCTACCTGGCGAAGCCGGTGTCCGCGGCGGACGTCGTGTGGCGCTACGCCGGCGTGCGGCCGCTGTACGACGACGGCAGCGACGACCCTTCCGCGGTCACCCGCGACTACACGCTGCGCGTGGACGACGCGGCGCGGCAGGCGCCGGTGCTGTCGGTGTTCGGCGGCAAGATCACCACCTTCCGCAGGCTGGCCGAGCACGCGATGGACAAGCTCGCGCCGTACTTCCCGGGGCTGAAGCCCGCGTGGACCGCGCGCGCCTGCCTGCCCGGCAGCGATTTCGGCGCCGCTGGCCGCAGCCGCGCGCGCGACGCGTTCTTCGCGCGGCACGCGTCGCTCGACCGCGAGACGCTGCGCGGCATTTTCCGTCGGCACGGCGCGCGCGCCGAGGACGTGGTCGGCGACGGCGACCTGGGCGAGCACTATGGCGCCGGGCTGCACGAGCGCGAGCTGCGCTACGTGGTCGATCGCGAGTGGGCGCGCAGCGCCGAGGACGTGCTGTGGCGGCGCACGAAGTGCGGGCTGCACATGAGCGCGGCCGAGCGCGAGCGCGTCGCCCGGGCGCTGGGCGCATGAAGCCGCTGGCGGAACTGCCTGCGCGCCGCCCGCGCGGCATCCTGTTCGACATCGACGACACGCTGACCACGGACGGCCACCTGACTGCCGAGGCCTATGTGGCGATGGAGCGCATGAAGCATGCCGGCATGCTGGTGGTGCCGATCACCGGCCGGCCCGCCGGCTGGTGCGACCACATCGCGCGCATGTGGCCGGTGGACGCGGTGGTGGGCGAGAACGGCGCGTTCTATTTCTGGCGCGACCGCGACCGGCTGGGCAAGCGCTATGTCGACGACGCGCCGCTGCGCGCGCGCAACCGCGCGCGCCTGCAGGCGATCGGCGAGGCGATCCTCGCCGCGGTGCCGGGCTGCGCGCTCGCCTCCGACCAGGCGTACCGCGAGAACGACCTGGCGATCGACTTCTGCGAGGACGTGCCGCCGCTGCCGCTGGAGGCGGCCGAGCGCATCGCCGCGCTGATGCGCGAGCGGGGCCTGACCGCGAAGATCAGCTCGATACACGTGAACGGCTGGTTCGGCCACTACGACAAGCTCGCGATGACGCGGCTGCTGATGCGCGAGCGCCATGGCCTGGAGCTGGACGCCGCCAACCGCGAGTTCGTGTTCGCAGGCGACTCGCCGAACGACGCGCCGATGTTCGCGTTCTTCGAATACTCGGTCGGCGTCGCGAACGTCGCGCGCTTCAGGGGCCGGCTGGATGCCGAGCCGAGGTACCTGACGCGCGCGGCGGCCGGCGCGGGCTTCGCCGAGCTGGCCGCCCACCTGCTCGGGCACACGTAGTGGACTGGTGGTTCGCCTACCTGGCGATCGGTGCGCTGGTGGGCTTCCTTGCCGGCCTGCTCGGCATCGGCGGGGGCATGTCGGTGGTGCCGCTGCTGGTGTTCGTGTTCACCGCGAAGGCGTTTCCCGCCGAGCACATCGTGCACATGGCGCTGGCCACGTCGATGGCCACCATCCCGTTTACTTCGGCGGCCAGCGTGCGCGCGCACCACAGGCTGGGCGGCGTCGACTGGTCCATCGTGCTCGGCATGCTGCCGGGCCTCGTCGCGGGCGCGGTGCTGGGCGCGACCGTCGCCGGCCTGGTGCCCGGGCGCCCGCTGGCGATCTTCTTCACGGCGTTCATCCTGTACACCGGCATCAACATGTTCCGCGCCGCGAAGCCGAAGCCCGCGCGCACGCTGCCCGGGCGCGGCGGGCTCGCGCTGGTGGGCGCGGGCATCTCCTTCGTCGCCAGCTTCCTCGCCGCCGGCGCGGCGTTCCTCAGCGTGCCCTACATGACCTGGTGCAACGTGCCGATGCGCCGCGCGATCGGCACCGCGGCGGCGATCGGCTTTCCGCTCGCGCTGGCGTCCTCGCTCGGCTTCATCTACGCGGGCTACGGCCTGCCGGGCCTGCCGCCGGCGAGCCTGGGCTACGTGTACCTGCCGGCGCTCGCGCTGATCGTCGCCACCAGCGTGCCGGTCGCGCCGCTGGGCGCGCGACTGTCGCAGCGCGTGCCGGTCACGCAGCTTCGCCGCGCGTTCGGCGTCATCATGCTGCTGCTCGCCGCGGCGATGCTGGCGCGCATCTGGTAACGTTGGCCACTCGCAGGATCGCAGACGCATGAAGGCCGGATTCCTCGGAAAGCTGTTCCGCTCGCCGGAAAGTTCGCTCGCGCTGGATGCCGAAGCGCTGATGAGCGCGCGCGGCGAGGCCTCGGGCGTGGCGCGCGCGAGCGCGATCCTGTCGGCCTACGCGGCGCTCGCGCCCGAGCGGCGCATCGGCTTCCTCAGGCACCTGGCCGAGAAGTTCCCGGCCGACCCGAAGCGCATCGAGCGCGCGATCGCGGCCTACCTGTCCGCGCCCGGGCCGCAGACCGCGCTCGCGCTGCACAAGGCGGCGGAGCCGCGGCGCCAGGAGCTGCTGCGGCGGCTCAACCTCGCGCCCGGCGGCACCGCGAGCCTGGTGAGCATGCGCGAGGACCTGCTGCGCCTGGTCGCGCAGCACCCGGAGCTGGCGCCGCTGGACGCGGACTTCGCGCACCTGTTCTCGTCGTGGTTCAACCGCGGCTTCCTCGTGCTGAGGCGAATCGACTGGTCGACGCCGGCGGTGGTGCTGGAGAAGCTGATCCGCCATGAGGCGGTGCACGAGATCAACGGCTGGCCGGACCTGCGCCGGCGCCTCGACCCGGGCGACCGCAGGTGCTTCGCGTTCTTCCATCCGGCGCTCGTCGACGAGCCGCTGATCTTCGTCGAGGTGGCGCTGACGCGCAGCGTGCCGCAGGCCATCGCGCCGCTGCTGGCCGAGGTGCGCGAGCCGATAGACCCGGCGCGCGCCAGCGTCGCGGTGTTCTACTCGATCTCGAATTGCCAGGATGGCTTGCGGGGCATTTCCTTCGGCAGCTTCCTGATCAAGCAGGTGGCGGAAGACCTGAAGCGCGACCTGCCGCAGCTGAAGGCCTTCGTGACGCTGTCGCCGGTGCCGGGCTTCGTGCGCTGGCTGCAGCGCGAGCGCGACGCGAAGGCTTCGCCCTTCGTCGCGGCGAAGGACAGGCCGGCGCTGCGGCTGATGGACGATCCCGGCTGGCACGCCGATGCCGATGCGCAGCGCCGGCTGCGGCCGGTGCTGTCGGAGGCGATCGCGCGCTACTTCCTGGAAGCGAAGAACGCCGCGGGCAAGCCCGCCGACCCGGTGGCGCGTTTCCACCTGGGCAACGGCGCGCGCCTGGAACGCATCAACTGGATGGGCGACGCGTCCGCGAGGGGGCTCGCCGATGCCGCGGGCTTCATGGTGAACTACGTCTACGACCTCGGCAGCATCGAGCGCAACCACGAGGCGTACGAGAACGACGGCGAGGTCGTCGCCGCCGGCCGCGTGAACCTGATGCGCAGGCGCCGCGCGGGCTAGGGTCGACCGGTGTAAATTCGCGGCTCCGCAACGCGAGGACCTATTCCATGGCCGGCCCCCTGTCGCATATCCGCGTACTCGACCTCTCCCGCGTGCTCGCGGGACCGTGGGCGGGCCAGAACCTGGCCGACCTCGGCGCCGAGGTGATCAAGGTGGAACGCCCCGGCATCGGCGATGATTCGCGCGCCTTCGGCCCGCCCTGGGTCAGGGATCGCGAGGGCCGGGAGACGAAGGACTCCGCCTATTTCACGTCGGCCAACCGCGGCAAGAAGTCGATCACGCTGAACATCGCCAGGCCCGAGGGGCAGGCGGTGGTGCGCGAGCTGGCGAAAGTCAGCGACGTGCTGATCGAGAACTACAAGTTCGGCGACCTGGCGCGCTACGGCCTCGGTTACGCGGACCTGAAGGCGCTGAACCCGCGGCTCATCTACTGCTCGGTCACCGGCTTCGGCCAGACTGGCCCTTACCGCGAGCACCCGGGTTACGACTTCATGATCCAGGGCATGGGCGGCATGATGAGCGTGACCGGCGAGCCCGATGGCGCTCCCGGCGGCGGCCCGCAGCGCGCCGGCGTGCCGGTGGCCGACATCATCACCGGCATGTATGCGTCGATCGCGATCTGCGCGGCGATCGCGCATCGCGCCGAGACCGGCATCGGCCAGCACCTGGACCTCGCGCTGCTCGATTCGCAGATCGCGCTGCTCGCCTACCAGAACACCAACTACTTCGCGACCGGCAAGCCGCCGGGGCGCATCGGCAACCTGCACCCGAACATCGTGCCCTACCAGCCGTTTCGCACCGCCGACGGCGACGTCATCCTCGCCTGCGGCAACGACAACCTGTACCGCAGGTTCTGCGAGGCCGCGGGTTGCCCGGAGCTCGCGGGCGACGCGCGCTTCGCCACCAACGGCAAGCGCGTCGAGAACCGCGCCGAGCTGACGCGGTTGCTGCAGGACATTTTCGCGAAGCGCAGCACGCGCGAATGGGTGGCGCTGCTGGAAGCCGCGGGCGTGCCCAACGGGCCGATCAACAACGTGGCGCAGGTGTTCGAGGAGCCGCAGGTGAAGGCGCGCGGCATCCGCGTCGAGCTGGACCATCCGGTGGCCGGGAAGCTGCCCTCGGTGGCGAGCCCGATGCGCTTTTCCGCGACGCCCCTCGAGCACCGGGTGGCGCCGCCGGTGCTCGGCCAGCACACCGAGGAGATCCTCGGCGGGCTGCTGAAGATGAGCGAGGCGCAGATCGCCGCGCTGCGCGCCGCCGGCGCGATCTAGCCGGCGAGCTTCAGCAGCCACACCGCGGACGCGCCGGCGAGCACGCCCGCGAAGAGATTCCTGCGGGTCAGCCAGAAGTACGCGCCCAGCGCCGCGGCGCTGCCGAGCGCGCGCTCCAGGAGCGTGGTCTCGGCCAGCGCGCCGGTGGGCAGCACCAGGATGCGCGCCACCAGGCCGGCGATCATCGCGTAGGCCACGCAGGAGATCCACGTGAACACCTCGCTGTCGGCGTCCACGCCGCCCGACAGCAGCGCGCCCAGGCCGCGCCAGGCGTAGGTGGCGATGCCGCACAGCGCGAGCAGCAGCCATAGGTCAGCCATGGTCAGACATGGTCAGCCACGGCGCCGCCCCGCGCGCAGGATCAGGTACGCCAGCGTGCCCCCGGCGAAGCCGCCGAGCAGCACGCTCCAGCCGGGCGTGGCCAGGTAGGCGAGCGGTCCGGCGAGGGCGCCGCAGGCGAGCGCCAGCGCGGCCGCGCGGTCGCGGATGCCGCCGACCAGGATCAGCAGGTAGTACATCGGTGCCATGAACACCAGCCCGGCCTTGGCGAGCGGCGTCAGCAGGTCCGCGACCAGGTAGCCCGCGGCGCTCGCCGCGGTGCTGGCCGCCATGCACACCAGCGCGAAGCCGCAGAACCACGCCAGGCGCTCGGCGCGCGCGATCTGCGGGAAGCGCGCCATCGCCATCGTCCAGCCGGTGAGCGCGAGCAGCTGCGCGGCGGCGTAGTAGCGCCAGCCGCGGTGGCGCGCGTCGCGCATCAGCGGCATCAGCACCAGCGTCATCGGCAGGAAGCGCGCGGAAGACAGCGCCACGGTGAGCACGATCGCCAAGAGCGGCGCGCCCAGGGTGTTCATCTCGACCATGATCAGCTGCCCGGGTAGCGCCCAGATGGCGAGCGTGGAAGCGACCACCAGCGGCAGCGGCAGCGCGTGCCCGGCGGCGAAGGCGCCGAATCCGAGATAGCCGGCGGCAAGCACGGCGGCGGGAACGCCCGCCGCTTCGCGCGCGCCCCGCGCCAGCGCCAAGCGGCTCAAACCTTCAGCTTCGGATCGAGCCAGTCGCGCAGGCTGTCGCCGAACAGGTTGAAGGCGAACACCGCGAGGCTGATGGCGAGGCCGGGGAAGATGATCATCCACGGCGCCTCGCGATAGAACTCGGCAGACGAGCCCGACAGCATCAGCCCCCACGCGGCGGTCGGCTCGGTGACGCCGAGGCCGAGGAAGGAAAGCGAGGCCTCGAGCAGGATCGCCTGCGCGACGAACGCGGTGAGCATGATCAGGTACGGCGCGACGACGTTGGGGATGATGTGGCGGAAGATGATGCGCGTGTGCGAGAAGCCCGCGGTGCGCGCCGCGTCGATATAGGGCATCTCGCGTATCGCCAGCGCGGAGGAGCGCACCACGCGCGCCACCTTGGGCACCATCGGCACCGCGATCGCGATCACCAGGTTGAGGTCCAGCCCGCCGACGTTCCACTTGCCGAGCACCGACACCACCGCCAGCGCCAGCACGATGATCGGGAAGGCGAGCAGCACGTCCATCAGCCGCTGGATGACCATGTCCGTGCGGCCGCCGAAGTAGGCCGAGACGACGCCGATGACGGCGCCGAGCGTGCAGCCGAGGAACGACGCCAGCAGGCCGACGATCAGCGCGGTGCGCGCGCCGTAGATGATGCGCGACAGCACGTCGCGGCCGAAGGCGTCGGTGCCCAGCCAGTGCTCCCACGAGGGCGCCGCGAGCATCGCGCCGTAGTCCACCTTCAGCGGGTCGTGCGGCGCGACCCACTCGGCGAAGATGCCGCCGACCAGCATCAGCACGATGATCGCGAGCCCGGTGGCGCCCAGCGGCTGCGTGATGAGGAACTGCAGCACCGGGTGGCGGCGCTTCGGAACCTTGTAGGCGATGTCGGGCGTGCCCGGGACGGCGGCCATGTCAGCGGTAGCGGATGCGCGGGTCGAGCGCCGCGTACAGCAGGTCGACGACGAAGTTGATGAAGATGAACAGCGCCGCGATCAGCATCACCAGCGCCTGCACCATGGTGTAGTCCCCGCGCGTCACCGTCTCGACGAACAGCTTGCCCAGGCCGTTGAGGTTGAACACCTGCTCGGTGACCACCAGCCCGCCGATGAGGAAGGCGAACTCCAGGCCGATCACCGTGACCACCGGCAGCAGCGCGTTGCGCATCGCGTGCCGCGCCACGACCAGGCGCTCCCACACGCCCTTGGCGCGCGCGGTGCGGATGTAGTCCTCCTTCAGCACCTCGAGCACGGTCGAGCGGGTCATGCGCGTCGCCACCGCGGAGTAGCGGTAGCCGACCGCCAGCGCGGGCCAGATCAGCTGCGACAGGTTCTTCCACGGGTCGACATAGATCGGCGTGTAGGTGAGCGGCGGGATCCAGTTGAAGTTGAGCAGCAGCAGCAGGATGAAGATCATGCCGAGCCAGAACGAGGGCACCGCGAGGCCGGCGATGGCGAACACGCGGATCGCCTGGTCGATCCAGGTGTCCTTGTACAGCGCGGCGAGAGTGCCCAGTGGGATCGCGAGCACGGTGGCGAGCAGCGTCGCCATGATCGCCACCTGCATCGACAGTTCGAGCCGCGAGCTGATTTCCTCCACGACCGGGCGGCCGGTCCACATCGACACGCCGAGGTCCCCGGTGAGCAGCCCGCCCATCCAGTCGACGAACTGGCCCCACAGCGACTTGTCCAGGCCGAGGCGCGCGCGCTCCGCGGCGATCGTCGCCTGGTCCACCTGGCCGCCTTCGGCGAGCAGGCGAAGCTCGACGATGTCGCCGGGCATCATGCGCAGCATCACGAACACCAGCACCGCGACCCCGAACAGCGTCGGGATCATCAGCAGCAGCCGGTTCAGGACGTAGCGCAGCATGGCGGATCGAAGAACGGGCGCGCGGCGCTCGGGCCGCGCGCCCGTTGCAGGACGGCTGCCCGAGCCGTTACTCGAGCCAGACCGACGACAGGTCCTGGTTCAGGTAGTGGCTGGGCGACATGTACCAGCCCTTCAGCTGCTTCCAGTTGACGATGATGCGATGCCACCAGATGGTCGGGAAGGTGTAGGCCTCCTCGAGCGCGCGCTTCTCGAACTCGCGCAGGTACTTGATGCGCTCGGCCTTGCTCGTGGCGCGCACCTGCTTCTCGAACAGCCCGTCGAGCGTACGGTCCTGGTAGCGGCCGTAGTTGATCGACGAGATGTCGGAAGACAGGTACTTCTGCAGCTGCAGGTTGGGCTCGTCCATGAAGTCGCAGTTGAAGTCCAGCCCGGCCTCGAAGTTGCCCGCGCGCAGCGCCGCCTGGTACAGCTTGGTATCGAGCTGCTGGTGCTCGGCGGTGACGCCGATCTGCCGCCACTGGTCGATGAGGAAGATCCCCACCGGGGTGTACGGCATCGGCACGTTGCGGTTGGTGAACTTGAACTTCAGGTTCGACACGCCGGCTTCCTTGAGCAGCCGCTGCGCTTCGGCGCGCGCCTTGGCCACGTCCTTGCCGAAGCCGGGATACTTCATCAGCTCTTCGGTGCTCGGCGCCAGGTCGTAGCCCGGGCGCAGCACGCCGCCGACGTGGCGCACCAGCGCGATCTTCGACAGCGCCTCGGCGCCGCCCCAGCGGTCGATGCCGATCGACAGCGCGCGGCGCACGCGCGCGTCGTCGAAAGGCTTTTTCTCGGTGTTGAAGGTCACCACCAGCGCGCAGCTCCATGGCTGCTCGTAGACGTTTACCTTGTCGCCGAGCGCCTTGACCAGGTTGTCCTTGTCCGCCGGCGAGTGGCCGCGGAACTCGGCGAGGATCTCGCCCGCCTGCAGCGCATTGACGCGCGCCGCCGTGTTGCGGATGAAGATCGCGCGGAAGCCGTCCAGGTAGGGCTTGCCCTTCTCGAAGTAGGCGTCGTTGCGCTTGCCGACCCAGTGCGAGCCCGCGGCGTGCTCGACGAACGTGAACGGCCCGGTTCCCATGACGTTCTTCTCGGGGAACTTCGGGTCGGCCTTCAGCTTCTCCGCGCTGTAGATGCAGTCCCAGGGCGACGCGAACAGCGACAGCATCGCGGAGTTCGGGGCCTTCAGCTTGAAGACGACGGTGGCCGGATCCGGCGTCTCGATCGACGCGATGTCGGCGTACGCGCCCTTGCGCAGCGACACCACGCCCTGCGGCGGGTTGGCGATGCGCTCGTAGGTCGCCTTAACGTCGGCGGAGCTGAAGTTCGATCCGTCGTGGAACTTGACGCCGGTGTGCAGCTTGAAGGTGTAGGTCAAGCCGTCGGCCGAAACCGTCCACGACTGGGCGAGATCGCCGACCACCTTGGGGTAGTTCGCCGGGTCGAACTTCAGCAGCGTGTTGTAGTGCGGGCGCACCGGGTGGATGAACGCGAACGAGGAGTTCGCATGGCAGTCGTAGTTCGGGGGTTCCGCGCTGACGCCGAACTTCAGCTCGCCGCCGCGCTTCTGTGCGTGCGCCCCGAAAGGCGTGGCGGCGACTGCCGCGACTGCGATTACGAGCGCGATTTTGTGCAATTTCATCGGTCCTCCTCCTCGTGGCATTGACCGGCGCCATGTGGCCCGGGGCATGGTGTTGCGTTGCATCTACAGCTTCAGGCACGCGGCATGGTGGCCCGCGCGGATCTCCCGCAAAGCCGGCACCTCGCGCCGGCAAGCCTCGTCCGCGAGCGGGCAGCGGGTGTGGAACACGCAACCCGGCGGCGGATCGAGCGGACTCGGCACCTCGCCTCCCAGCGGCCGCGCCTCGCGCCGCCGCTCGAGCGTGGGGTCGGGAACCGGCACCGCGTCGAGCAGCGACCTAGTGTAGGGATGCAGCGGATCGCTGTAAAGCGCATCCCGCTCGGCGATTTCCATGATGCGGCCCAGGTACATGACGATCACGCGGTCCGAGATGTGGCGCACCACCGCGAGGTCGTGCGCGATGAACAGGTACGTGAGCTTGTAGCGCGCCTGCAGCTCCTCGAGCAGGTTGATGATCTGCGCCTGGATCGACACGTCCAGCGCGGACACCGGCTCGTCGCAGACGATGAAGCTCGGCTCGAGCGCGAGCGCGCGCGCGATGCCGACGCGCTGGCGCTGGCCGCCGGAAAGCTCGTGCGGATAGCGCTCGGCCATGTAGCCGAACAGGCCCACCTGCTCCAGCAGCTCGGTGACGCGGCGCCGTGCCGCCGCCGCATCGGGCTGCAGCCGGTATACCAGCATCGGCTCGGCGATCACCTGCCCGATCGTCATGCGCGGGTTGAGCGAGCTGTACGGGTCCTGGAAGATCACCTGCATGCGCCGCCGGTACGCGCGCAGCGCATCGCCCTTCATGGCGAGCACGTCCTCGCCGTCGAAGCGCACCTCGCCCGACGTGGCATCCGTCAGACGCAGCAGCGTGCGCCCGACGGTGGTCTTGCCGCAGCCCGACTCGCCCACCATGCCGAGCGTCTCGCCCGGATAGACGGCGAAGGACACGTCGTCCACCGCGCGCACCACGGCGCGCTCGCGGCTGAAGCGCTTGAGTCCCGCGGCGACGTCGAAGTGCGTGCTCAGGCGCCGCACGTCCAGCAGCGGCCGCGAGCGGTCGACTGACTTCGTCTCGCCGCCCTCGCGCGCCGAGGCGCCGAGGCCGAGCGCGTCGGCGCCGCCGGCAAGCAGCTCGCGCGCGCGCAGGCAGGCCGACTGGCGTTCGGGCGCCGGTTCGTCCAGCGGCGGCTGCGCCTCGTCGCATGCGGGCAGCCGCGCCGGGCAGCGCGGCGCGAAGCGGCACCCGGCGGCCGCTTCCAGCAGGTTGGGCGGCAGCCCCTCGATGGTTTCCAGGCGCGCGCCGCGCGGCAGGTCCAGCCGCGGCACCGAGCGCAGCAGGCCCACCGTGTACGGATGCAGCGGCAGTTCGAACAGGTGCGCCGCGTCCGCGCGCTCGGCGATGCGCGCCGCGTACATGACGTTGACGCGGTCCGCGTAGCGCGCGACGACGCCCAGGTTGTGGGTAATGATGACCATCGCGATGCCGAGCTCTCGCGACAGGTCCTTCATCAGCTTCAGGATCTGCGCCTGGATGGTGACGTCGAGTGCCGTCGTCGGCTCGTCCGCGATGATCAGCTTCGGGTTGCACGCGAGGCCGATCGCGATCATCACGCGCTGGCGCATGCCGCCGGAGAACTGGTGCGGGTACTGCTGCAGCCGCCGCTCCGCGTCCGGGATGCCGACCAGCCCCAGCAGCTCGATGGCGCGCGCGCGCGCCTGCTCCTCGCTCATGGCGCTGTGCATGAACAGCGGCTCCATGATCTGCAGCCCGATGGTCAACACCGGGTTGAGCGAGGTCATGGGTTCCTGGAACACCATCGCGATGTCTCGCCCGCGGATCTCGCGCATCTCGTCGTCGCTCAGCGTGAGCAGGTCGCGCCCCTCGAACATGATGCGCCCGTGAACGATGCGCCCGGCGGGCCTGGTGAGCAGGCGCATGATCGACAGCGCGGAAACCGACTTGCCGCAGCCGGACTCGCCCACCAGCGCCACCACCTCGCCCGGATTCACGTCGTAGGACACGCCTTCCACCGCGCGCACCACGCCGCGCGAGGTGACGAAATGTACGTGCAGGTCCTCGACCGACAGCAGGGGGCGCTTGGTCGCCGTGGTGGCCGCAGCGTCCAGCAGGGTGGCGGGCGTGCTCATGGGGCGGTCATCTTCCTTCGAATCGGGGTTTGCGCTTGTCGAGGAAGGCGCGCGTGCCGGCGCGGAAATCCTCGGTGTCGAAGCAGGCGTAGCTCTCATCGTACTCCGCATCGCTGAGCGGCCGCGGGTCGGCCAGCCGCCGGGCGAACTTCTTGTGCCAGCGCGCCGCGAGCGGCGCGCCCTCGGCGATGCGCCGGGCCGCGGCGAACGACTCCTCCTCGACGCGATCGTCGGGTACCACGCGCGTGACCAGCCCCTTCGCAAGCGCCTCGTCGGCGCCGAACACGCGGCCTTCGAGCAGGATCTCGAGCGCCACCGCGCGGCCGGCCACCGCCATCAGGCCGGCGAGCTCGTCGTAGGCGACTACCAGGCCGAGGTTCTTGATCGGCACGCCGAAGCGCGACGAGGCGCCGCAGATGCGCAGGTCGCATTGCGAGGCGATCTCCAGCCCGCCGCCGATGCAGGCGCCCTCGATCAGCGCGAGCGTCGGGTGCCGGCACTCGGCTACCGCGCGCATCGCCGAGGCGATCGATTCGCCGTAGGCCTTTGCCTGCGAGGAGTTCGCGCGCGTGCCCTCGAACTCCGAGATGTCCGCGCCGGCCGCGAATGCCTTGCCGCCCGCGCCGCGCAGCACGACGCAGCGCAGCGGATCGTCGGCGGACAGCTCGCGCATCGCTGCGCCCAGTCCGATCCACATGGCGAGCGTCAGCGCGTTGAGCTTGTCCGGCCGGTTGAGCACCACCGTGGCAATGTCGCCGTCGCGGCGAACGAGTATCGCGTCGCTCATGCACTCACCTGTAGAAGAGGTTCACCAGCGATAGCGGGATCGCAGGCACGTAGGTGATCAGCAGCAGCAACGACAGCAGCACCCCGATGAACGGCAGGTTGGCGCGCGTGACGTCCCAGACGCTCTCCTTCGCGATCGAGCACGCGGTCATCAGCACGCTCGCCACCGGCGGCGTCTGCTGGCCGATGGCGAGGTTCAGCGTGACGACCAGGCCGAAATGCACCGGGTCGATGCCGACCGCGTTTACCACCGGCATCACGATCGGCACCACCAGGATGATCGCCGCCGCCGAGTGCAGGAACAGGCCGATGAAGAGGAAGAACACGTTGAGCAGCGCAAGCACCGCCCACGGCTCGGTGGTCAGGCGCGTGATGGCCGCGGCGAGCTTCTGCGGCGCCTGCGATTCGGTGAGGTAGACGCCGAGCAGCGCGCTGGAGGCGACCAGCAGCATCACCACCGCTGTCTGCACCGCGCCGTCGACGATCGCCGCGCGCAACTGCTTCAGGTCCAGCTCGCGGTACCAGAGCGCCACGCCGAGCGCGGCGACCACCGCGAGCCCGGCGCCCTCGGTCGCGGTCACCAGGCCGCCGAAGATGCCGCCGAGGATGATGATCGGCAGCAGGAAGGCGAGCGCCGCGTCCTTGAAGGTCTGCCAGACGCGGCGCAGCTGGAACACCTCCTCGACCGGGTAGTCGTACCTGACCGCGTACCAGTAGCACAGGCCCATCATCATGAAGCCGCCGATCAGCCCGGGGATGATGCCGGCGACGAAGAGCTGCACCACCGAGCTTTCCGCCATCACTGCGTACAGGATCATCGGGATCGACGGCGGGATGATGATGGCGAGCGATGCCGACGAGGACGTCACCGCCGCGGTGAAGGGGCCGGGGTAGCCCTTCTTCTTCATCGCCGGCATCAGCACCGAGCCTAGCGCCGCGACGTCGGCCACCGCCGAGCCCGATATCTCGGCGAAGAACATCGATGCGCCCACGTTAACCATTGCCAGGCCACCACGCACGAAGCCGAGCAGCGCGGAGGCGAACGCAATCAGCCGGCGCGAGATGCCCGAGGTGTTCATGATCGCACCGGCGAGGATGAACAGCGGGATCGCGATCAGCGGGAAGTTGGTGGCGCCGTTGTAGATGACGATGGCGAGGTTGGGAAGCACGTCGGCGCCCTGCGTGGCGAGCATCGCGGTCACGGCGGCGATGCCGATCGCGACCGCGATCGGCACGTTCAGCAGCACCAGCGCCAGGACGCCGAGGAAGAGGAGGACGATCGCCATCTACGACGGGCTCCGCGCCGGGCCCGCGGCGGCCGCGCGCAGGATCTCGGGCAGCCGCAGCAGCTCCGCGACGACGAACATCGCCGCGCCGATCGGGATCACCGACTGCGTGTACATCACCGATACCTGCGGCAGGCTGACGAGGCTATCGGTGCTCAGCACTTCCAGCACCGACCAGCCGACCCACGCGAGCAGGCCGAAGAAGCCGATCACGCAGGCTTCGGCGAACAGCGTGGCCGCCATGCGCAGGGGGGGCGGCATCGCATCGACCAGCGCGGAGACGCCGATGTGCGCGCCGCGCAGCGCCGCCAGCGCGGCGCCGTAGAAGGTGATCCACGCCAGCAGCACCGAGGCGACCTCGTCGTACCAGACGAGGGATGCCCCGGCCTTGCGGTACGCCACCGCCACCGCCACGAGCAGCGCGAGCGCAACCATCAGGACGATGACGATCCACTCCAGCAGGCGCTCATAGCGCCTGCGGCAGGAGGCGAGCATCGGCGCGGGGCTACTTGCCGAGCGCGATGGCGCGGTCGATGACTTCCTTCGCGCCCTTCACTTCCTTGGCGAACTCCTCGTACACCGGCTTCGACGCGGCGACGAAGGCGTCCTTGTTCGGCGTGTTGACCTGCACGCCCGCGGCCTTGATCTTGCCGAGCAGGTCCTCGTCATCCTGGGCGGCCTTCCTGTAGACGAAGTCCTGCGTTTCCTTCGCCACCGCCTCGAGCGTGCTGCGCACGTCGGCCGGCAGGCTGGCCCACTTCTTCGCCCCCACGGTGGCGTAGGCCGGCGTATAGACGTGCCCGGTGAGCGTGAGGTACTTCTGCACCTCCTGGAACTTCGCGCTGAAGATCTGCGTGAACGGGTTCTCCTGGCCGTCCATGACGCCGGTCTGCAGCGCGGTGAACACCTCGGAGAACTTCATCGGCGAGGGGTTCGCGCCGTAGGTCTGGAACATCTTGACGCGCCACTTGCCCTCCGGCGTGCGCAGCTTGATCCCCTTGAGGTCGTCCGGCGTATTGATCGGGCGCTTGTTGTTGGTGATGTGGCGGTAGCCGTTTTCCCACACCGCGATGATCTTCAGCCCCTTGGCTTCGGCCGCCGGAGCGAGGGATTTCCAGAACACGTCCTTCTCGATCTTCTTCATGTGCTCGCGATCCTTGACCAGGTACGGCATCTCGAACACGCCGAACAGGTCGGCCTCGGAGGACATCACGGTGGAGGGCAGTGCCATGTCGACCGTGCCGAGCTTGAGCTTCTGCAGCAGCTCCTTGTCGCCGCCGAGCTGGCTGGAGCCGTAGACGACGACCTTCGCCTTGCCGCCGAGCTTCGCGTTGGCACGCTTGGCGAACTCCTCGGCCGAGGCTGCGAACAAGGATCCCGGATTGCCGACGTGGCCGAACTTGATCTCGGCCTGCGCGAGCGCGCCGCCCGCGAACGCCGCGGCCAGCGCGGCGGACACCGCGCCGAGCGCGGTCCGTATGCATGCGTGTTTCATGGCTCCTCCTCCTAGGTTGGTTACGGCCCGCTACGCAGCGGCGCGCGCCGGGCTGGCGCGGCACTGCGCGAGGTACGTCATCGCCGCCTGCACGCCCTCCCTCCTGGAGGGCACGCCGGCGAGTTGCAGCCCCATCTCCACCCCGGCCAGTGTACCCATCAGAGCCAGGTCGTTGAAATCGCCCAGGTGCCCGATGCGGAACACCTTGCCGGCGAGCTTGCCCAGGCCGGTGCCGAGGGACATGTCGAAATGCTCGAGGATCAGCGCGCGCAGCCGGTCGGCGTCGTGGCCGGCGGGCAGCAGCACCGCGGTAAGCGAGGGGCTGTACTCGGCCGGGTTGGCGGCGAGCACCTCCAGTCCCCACGCGCGCACCGCGCGCCGCGTGGCTTCGGCATGGCGCTGATGGCGTGCAAAAACCTGGTCCAGGCCCTCCTCGTCCAGCAGCATCTTCAGAGCCTCGCGCAGTCCATACAGCAGGTTGGTTGCCGGCGTGTAGGGGAAATACCCGCCCCTGCCCGATGCGAGCATTTCCTCCCAGTTCCAGTAGGCACGCGGCAGCTTCGCGGTGGCGGAGGCGGCGAGCGCCTTCGGCGAGATGGCGTTGAACGACAGGCCGGGCGGCAGCATCAGTCCCTTCTGCGAGCCTGCCACGGTGACGTCCACGCCCCATTCGTCGTGCCGGTAGTCTACCGAGGCGAGCGACGAGATCGTATCGACCATCAGCAGCGCCGGGTGACCTGCCGCGTCGATGGCTGCGCGCACCGCAGGAATGTCGGAAGTCACGCCGGTGGAGGTTTCGTTGTGCACCACGCACACCGCCTTGATCCGGTGCTGGCGGTCCTCGCGCAGTCGCTTGCCTATGGCCGTCGCGTCGGCGCCGTGGCGCCAGTCGCCGGCGATGAACTCCGGCGCCAGGCCGAGGCGCAGCGCCAGCTTGTGCCACAGCGCCGCGAACTGTCCGGTCTCGTACATCAGCACCGCGTCCCCCGGCGACAGCGTGTTGACCAGCGCTGCCTCCCAGGCGCCGGTGCCCGACGCCGGATAGATCACCACGTCCGCGCTGGTCCGGAACACCCGCTTCATGCCGGCGAGGCAGGCTTTGCCCAGGTCGGCGAACTCCGGGCCGCGGTGGTCCATGGTGGGCAAGTCGATTGCCCTCAGCACGCGGTCGGGGACGTTCGTAGGGCCTGGAATCTGCAGGAAATGGCGCCCGGCGACTCTTGCCATGTGGCCTCCTTATTGCATGCAAACGGAAGTATGTTGCGCAACATAGAGGCTGGCTGTTGCAGAATCCCGCCCCTTTTTGTATTCTGCATGCAAAATGGAAACCCTGCAAGCTGCAAGCCCCATCATCCGGCGGCCGCTGCACGAGGATGCGGTCGAGCAGTTGCGGACCCTGATCGTGCATGGGGATCTGGCGCCCGGGGCCCGCCTGAACGAGCGCGTGCTGTGCGAGCAGCTGGCGATCTCGCGCACGCCGTTGCGCGAGGCGCTGAAGCTGCTGGCGACCGAGGGTCTGGTCGAGTTGCTCCCCAACCGCGGCGCCATCGTCGCACGCCTGGATGCCGCGCGCCTCGCCGACACGCTGGCGGTGATGGGGGCGCTCGAGGCGCTGGCGGGGGAGCTGGTGTGCGCGCGCGCGAGCGACGCGGCGATCGCGCAGATCCGTGCGCTGCACTTCGACATGCTGGCGATGCACGCGCGCGGCGACCTGGCCGGCTACTTCCGCTACAACCAACTTATCCACCTGGGCATCGTCGAAGCCTCCGGCAACGCCGTGCTCGCCAGCACCTACCGGCACCTGAACGCGAACGTGCGCCGCGCGCGCTACATGGCGAACCTGTCCAGGGAGCGCTGGGACGCCGCGGTGCGCGAGCACGAGTCGATCCTGCGCGCGCTGGCCGCGCGCGACGCGCCCGGCCTGAAGGCGCTGCTGGCCGAGCACCTGGCGAACAAGCTCGTTGCCGTAGTGGGCGCGCTGACGTGAGCGCGCTCGAGGCGCGGCTGCGCCGCGAAGTGGACGGCGAGGTGCTGTTCGACGCGGGCACGCGCGCGCGCTACGCCACGGATGCGTCGATCTACCAGGTCGTGCCGCTCGGCGTCGTCGTGCCCAGGAGCGAGGAGGCGGCGCGCACGGCGATCGCGGTCGCCGCGGGCGAGGGCGTGCCTATCCTGCCGCGCGGCGCGGGCAGCTCGCAGTGCGGGCAGGCGGTCGGCGAGGCGCTGGTCATCGACGACACCAAGTACCTGAACCGCCTGCTCGAGTGCGACGCCGGGGCGCGTACCGCGCTCGTGCAGCCGGGCATGGTGCTCGACCGGCTGAACGCGGCGCTGCGCCCGCACGGGCTGTGGTATCCGGTGGACGTATCCACGAGCGCGCAGGCGACGCTGGGCGGCATGGCGGGAAACAACTCCTGCGGCTCGCGCTCGATCGCCTACGGCAACATGGTGCACAACGTGCTCGCGATCGACGCGGTGTGCAGCGACGGCGCGACGCACCGTTTCGGCCCGATGGGCGAGGATTCGCCGCTCGATCGCTGGCTGCGCGCGCTGTACCAGCGCGAGAAGGACGAGATCGCGGCGCACTTCCCGAAGGTGCTGCGCAAGGTCGCCGGCTACAACCTGGACCACCTCGGCCCGCCGCACGAGAACAGCGCGCACCTGCTGGTCGGCTCCGAGGGCACGCTGGCGTACTTCGAGCGGCTGCACCTGAAGCTCTCGCCGCTGCCGAGCGCGCGCGCGCTCGGCGTCTGCCATTTCCCGAAGTTCTACACCGCGATGGACCTGACGCAGCACATCGTCAAGCTCGGACCTTCCGCGGTGGAGCTGGTCGACAGCACCATGATCGGCCTCGCCCGCGACATCGGTGCATTCAGGCGTACCGTGGATGCAGTGATCCGCGGCCAGCCCGACGCGATCCTGCTGGTGGAATTCGCCGGCGACGATGCCGCCGCGCAACTGGCGAAGCTGAAGCAACTGGTGCAACTGATGGGCGACCTCGGCCTGCCCGGCAGCGTGGTCGAGGTAAGCGATGCGAAGCTGCAGAAGGACATCTGGGAAGTGCGCAAGGCGGGCCTCAACATCATGATGTCGATGAAGGGGGACGGCAAGCCGGTGTCCTTCATCGAGGACTGCGCGGTGCCGCTGGAACACCTTGCCGAGTACACGGAGCGGCTGACGCAGGTGTTCGCGAAGCACGGCACGCGCGGCACCTGGTATGCGCACGCGTCGGTTGGAACGCTGCACGTGCGGCCGATCCTCGACATGCGGCGCGATGGCGCGCAGAAGATGCGCGCCATCGCCGAGGAAGCCTGTGCGATGGTGAAGGCGTACAAGGGTGCCTACTCTGGCGAGCATGGCGATGGCCTGGTGCGCTCGGAATGGATCGCGCCGTTCTTCGGGCCGCGGCTCACCGCGTGCCTTGGTGAAATCAAGTCGTGGCTGGATCCGAAGGGACTGATGAATCCGGGCAAGATCGTCGATCCGCCGAAGATGGACGATCGCAGCCTGTTCCGCTTCAAGCCGGGCTACGCGACCGTGCCGGTGAAGACGCTGCTGGACTGGGGCGAATGGGGCGGCTTCGACAAGGCGGTCGAGATGTGCAACAACAACGGGCACTGCCGCAAGTTCGACGCCGGCACCATGTGCCCGTCGTTCCGGGCCACCGGCGACGAGCGGCACCTGACGCGCGGGCGCGCGAACACGCTGCGCATGGCGCTGTCCGGCCAGCTCGACGGTCGCCCGGGCGACGAGGCCTTCGCCTCCGACGCGGTCAAGGACGCACTGGATCTTTGCGTGTCCTGCAAGGGCTGCAAGCGCGAGTGCCCGACCGGCGTCGACATGGCGCGCATGAAGATCGAAGTCACCGCGCAGTACAAGGCGCGCCGCGGCCATACGCTGCGCGACCGGCTGGTCGCCTTCCTGCCGCGCTACGCGCCGCTGGCGGCCGAGGTACCCTGGCTGGCAAACCTGCTCCAGGGACTGCCGCTGCGCGAACTGGTGACCGGATTCTCGTCCCGCCGCCGCCTGCCGCGCTGGCGCGGCGACGCCTTCGCGGACCGGCCGCGCACCATGAGCGGCCAGCGCGAAGTGGCGCTGTTCGTCGACACCTTCAGCCGCTACTTCGAGCCCGAGAACGCGCGCGCCGCGCTGCGCGTGCTCGAGGCCGCGGGTTACCGCGTGTACGTGGCCGCGCCGATCGAGGAGGAGCGGCCGCTGTGCTGCGGCAGGACCTTCCTCGCCGCCGGCATGCCGGATGCGGCGCGCGCCGAGGCAGCGCGGACGCTGCAGGCGCTGAAGCGCTTCGTCGACCTGCGCATCCCGATCGTCGGGCTTGAACCTTCGTGCCTGTTCTCGTTCCGCGACGAACTCACGGTGCTGATGCCCGGCAGGGACTCGGCGGCGCTCGCCCGCAACACCATGCTGTTCGAGGAGTTCATCGCGGCGGAACTGGACGCCGGGCGCTTCAAGCCGTCGCTGAAGCCGCTTGGCCGCCCGGCGCTGCTGCACGGGCATTGCCACCAGAAGGCGTTTGCCGCCATGCCGGCGGTCGAACGCGCGCTGCGCTGCATCCCCGCGCTGGATCTCTCGATCGTCGAGTCCAGCTGCTGCGGCATGGCCGGCAACTTCGGTTTCGAGGCCGAGCACTACGACGTGTCGATGAAGATGGGCGAGGCAAGCCTGCTCCCCGCGGTGCGCGCCGCCGGTGCGGATACCGTCATCGTCGCCGACGGCACCAGCTGCCGGCAGCAGATCGCCGACGGCGCCGGCCGCGACGCCTTGCACGTCGCCCGGGTACTGGCGCTGGCGCTGGCCGAGGACGCGGCTTAAACTCCCCCGCAGGCACACCTTAAGGAGGAGTTCCATGAGCCGCTGTACCGTTCTGACGGGCGCCGTCGCGCTCGCCCTGTCGCTGGCCGCCGGCGCCGCGCAGGCGCAGTCCACCCTCGATGCGGTCCGGTCCAAGGGTCACGTGCAATGCGGCGTGAACACCGGTCTGGCGGGATTCTCCCAGCCCGATTCCAAGGGCGTGTGGAAGGGCATCGACGTCGATGTATGCCGCGCTGTCGCAGCCGCCGTGTTCGGCGACGCAAGCAAGGTGCGCTACACGCCGCTCACCGCGCAGCAGCGCTTCACCGCGCTGCAATCCGGCGAGGTGGACGTGCTGGTGCGCAATACCACGTGGACCGTGACGCGCGACACCAGCCTGGGGCTCAACTTCGTTGGCGTGAACTACTACGACGGCCAGGGCTTCATGGTGCCGAAGAAGCTGAACGTCTCGAGCGCCAAGCAGCTGAACGGCGCCACGGTCTGCGTGCAGCCGGGCACGACCACCGAGCTGAACCTCGCCGACTACTTCCGCGCCAACCGCATGAGCTTCAAGCCGGTGGTGATCGAGAAGCTCGAGGAAGTCACCAACGCGTACTTCTCCGGCCGCTGCGACGTGTTCACCACCGACGTGTCCGGACTGGTGTCGATCCGCGCATCGCGGGCGCAGAACCAGGCCGATCACGTCATCCTGCCCGAAGTGATCTCCAAGGAACCGCTGGGGCCGGCGGTGCGCCACGGCGACGACCGCTGGTTCGACGTGGTGAAGTGGTCGCTGTTCGCGATGCTGGAAGCCGAGGAAATGGGCCTCAGCTCGAAGAGCATCGACCAGCAGGCGGGAAGCAAGGATCCCGCGGTCCAGCGCTTCGTCGGCGCCACCGGCGATATCGGCAAGATGCTGGGGCTGGACGCGAAGTGGGCGCTCAACATAGTCAAGCAGGTCGGGAACTACGGCGAATCCTTCGAAGCCAACCTGACGCCGCTCGGCTTCGATCGCGGCCTGAATCGTCTGTGGAACAAGGGCGGGATCATGTACGCCCCGCCGGTGAGGTAGCCGACGCGTGCTGAAGTGGTTCGGCACGGCGGGAGGCCGTGCCGCGCTGTATCAGCTCGGCCTGCTCGCGGGGGTGGTGTTCGTGGTGTGGTACTTCGCCTCGAACACCATCGCGAACCTCGAGGCGCGCAGGATCGCCAGCGGCTTCGGCTTCCTTTCGCGCGAAGCCGGCTTCGAGATTGGCGAGTCGCCTTTCATTGCCTACAGCGCCGCCAGCACCTACCTGCAGGCGCTTGTGGTGGGCCTTGCCAATACCTTCCGTGTCGCGCTGATCGGCGTCGTGCTGGCGACGCTGATCGGCACCGCGATCGGCCTCGCGCGGCTGGCGCCGAACTGGCTGCTGTCCAGGCTGGCCGAGGTCTACATCGAGGTGATGCGGAACATTCCGCTGATCGTGCAGCTCTTCTTCTGGTATGCGGTGATTACCGAGAACCTGCCAGGGCCGCGCGATGCGCTGAACCCGCTGCCCGGCGTGTTCCTGTCGAACCGCGGGCTTGCGCTGCCCACCTTCACCAGCACGCCCGAGCTGCAGGGCTTCAACTTCAGCGGCGGCATGGTGCTGACGCCGGAGTTCGCTGCGCTGCTCCTCGGCCTGGTGATCTATACCGCGGCGTTCATCGCCGAGATCGTGCGCGCCGGCGTGCTCGCGGTTGACAAAGGGCAGCACGAGGCCGCAGCCGCGCTGGGCCTTACGCGCTGGCGCGCGGTGCGCCTGGTGATCCTGCCGCAGGCGCTGCGCGTGGTGGTGCCGCCGATGACCAGCCAGTACCTGAACCTGACCAAGAACAGCTCGCTTGCGGTGGCGATCGGCTACCCGGATCTCGTGTCGATCGCCAACACGACGATGAACCAGACCGGGCAGGCGATCGAGGGCATCGCGATCATCATGGCGGTGTACCTGACCATCAGCCTGTCGATTTCGGCGTTCATGAACTGGTACAACCGCCACATCGCGCTGCGGGGCACCGCAAGATGACCTGGCTGAGGCAGAACCTCTTTTCCGGCTGGCTGAATTCGATCGCGACCCTGGCGATCCTGTGGTTCGCCTGGCAGCTGGTGCCGCCGTTCGTGGACTGGGCGTTCCTCGAGGCGGTGTGGCAGGGCGGTCCTGCGGCCTGCCGCGAAGCGAAAGGCACCGGCGCCTGCTGGGCGTTCATCGGCGAGAAGCATCGCTTCATCCTGTTCGGCACCTATCCGTACGCGGAACACTGGCGCCCCGGCCTCGGCATCCTGGTGATGCTGGCGCTGTACGCGTTGAGCGCGATGCGGCGGTTCTGGCGGCCGCTGCTGGCGCTTTACTGGGCGGCGGGCCTTGCGCTCGTCGGCGTGCTGATGTGGGGCGGCGTATTCGGCCTGCCGTACGTCGAGAACGAGCGCTGGGGCGGCCTGATGCTGACGCTGATCCTTGCCACCTTCGGCATCGCCTTCGCGTTTCCGCTGGCTGTCGTGCTGGCGCTGGGACGGCGCTCGGAGCTGCCGCTGGTGAAGGGTTTCTGCGTAGGCTACATCGAGCTGATCCGCGGCGTGCCGCTGATCAGCCTGCTGTTCATGGCCTCGGTGATGCTGCCGCTGTTCCTGCCCGAGGGCGTGACGATCGACAAGCTGCTGCGCGCGCAGATCGCGATGATCCTGTTTGCCGCGGCGTACCTCGCCGAGGTGGTGCGCGGCGGGCTGCAGGCGATCCCGCGTGGCCAGTACGAGGCCGCCGACGCGCTGGCGCTGTCCTACTGGAGGAAGACCGCGCTCATCATCCTGCCGCAGGCGTTGCGCATCTCGATCCCGCCGCTGGTCAATACCTTCATCGGCTTTTTCAAGGACACTTCGCTGGTGGTGATCATCGGGCTTTTCGACCTGTTGACCTCGATCAAGGTGTCGCTGCAGGAGCCGGCGTGGTCCGGCTTCGGCGTCGAGGCCTACCTTTTCGCGTCGCTGGTGTACTTCGTCTTCTGCTACGCCATGTCGCGCTACAGCCAGGGGCTGGAACGCCGTGCCTGACGCGCCTGCCGACATGCCCGCCGGCGGCCCGATGATCGAGCTCGTCGGCGTCAACAAGTACTTCGGCGCCTTCCACGTGCTGAAGAACATCGACCTCAGCGTCGGCCGCGGCGAGAAGATCGTCGTCTGCGGGCCTTCCGGTTCCGGCAAGTCGACGATGATCCGGCTGATCAACCGGCTGGAGAAGCATCAGTCCGGGCGCATCGTGGTCGACGGCATCGAGATGCACGACGACCTGAAGTCGGTCGAGGCGATCCGGCGCGAGGTCGGCATGGTGTTCCAGCAGTTCAACCTGTTTCCCCACCTGACGGTGCTCGAGAACCTGATGCTCGCGCCGGTGTGGGTCAGGCGCGCGGCGAAGACCGAGGCGAAGGTGCTGGCGATGCAGCTGCTCGAGCGCGTGCGCATTCCCGAACAGGCCGACAAGTACCCGGCGCAGCTCTCGGGCGGGCAGCAGCAGCGCGTCGCCATCGCGCGCGCGCTGGCGATGAAGCCGAAGGTGATGCTGTTCGACGAGCCGACCTCGGCGCTCGACCCGGAGATGATCAAGGAAGTGCTCGATGTGATGATCGAGCTGGCGGGCGAAGGCATGACGATGCTGGTGGTGACGCACGAGATGGGCTTCGCCAAGACAGTCGCCGACCGCGTCGTCTTCATGGACCAGGGCGAGATCGTCGAGACCGCGAAGCCGGCGACGTTCTTCGATTCGCCGCAGACCGAACGGGCGAAGCTCTTCCTGTCGCAGATCCTGGGGCATTAAGCCGGGATCGCGGGCGGCCCGGGCCCCGCTCAGCGCTTCGCGCACCTCACGTGCTGGCGCAGCCACGCCGCCTCGCGCTGCATGGCGTGTTTCGTCGCGATCTTCTCCTCGGGGGTCTGGTCGGGACGGAAGTCGAACGCGCGCCGGGCCATCGGGTACATCTGCAGCTCGGCTTTCACGCCCCGCTCCCACAGCAGGTAGAAGGCGCGGCCGCCGACGATGCGGCGCAGCTCGAAATCCGCGTCGCCGATCAGGAACAGCACCGGCGCGCGGAGCTTCTGCACCTCCGGTGCGACGGAAAAGAGCTGCTGCGGCTCGGGCGCGTTCGGGTCCTGGAAATGCCCGTACCAGGAGACGATCGCGGCGACGTCCTGCGGGCGCTTGGCGGCGAGGCGCAGCGCGAAGTAGGGGCCGCGCGACTTGCCCACCATGCCCACCGGAACCTTGCACGCGTCGGCGCGCTTCAGGAGCGCGTCCAGTGCCGCTTCCACCGCGTCCTCGGTTTCCGGGTAATGGCGATCCGGCCAGCGCTCGATCAGGTTTCCGCTCAGCCAGTCCGGCGCGAGCACCAGGAATCCCGCCGCGGCGAG
The DNA here is from genome assembly GCA_964612335.1 of uncultured Enterobacteriaceae bacterium. Classification (GTDB taxonomy): domain Bacteria; phylum Pseudomonadota; class Gammaproteobacteria; order Burkholderiales; family SG8-39; genus CAZTDU01. The sequence continues at coordinate 238,313 of CAZTDU010000001.1, forward strand.
GGCCTTCATGTGGGCTCTATCGACGTCCTCGAAGCCGCGCTTGGCGTGAACGTACAGAACGGGCGGCCACGGCCCCTTGCCGGCAGGTTTCGCGATCTCGATCGGCGTCTCGACCGTGCCATGGCGGATCACCGCCTTGTCGGTCGCGAGCGCGGACAGTGCGCATAGCCCGAGGCAGCCGGTCAGCAGCACGCGAAGCACGTTCGAAGCTTGCATGGTCATCTCCCCTCCAGCGTCACCATGACGGCCGATACGGTCAGCAGCGACAGCGCGGTGGACAGCACCGCGCCGCAGGATGTTTCCAGCTCCAGCGACCTGTAGCGCTGCGCCAGCACGAAGGCCGACGCGCCCAGTGGAAGGCTCGCGCCGACCACCGCCACCTTGGCCCACAGCGCCTCCAGCGGCACCAGGTGGAAGGCCAGCGCCGCCATGATCAGCGGATGAACGGTGAGCTTCAGCGTCACGCTCGGCCAGCTCGCCGCCATGCCGGCGCGGATGCTCTGCCGCGACACGAACACGCCGAGCGCGAACAGCGCCGCCGGGCCGGCCGCACCGGCCAGCAGGTCGACGAAGCGCGCCGCCGGCACCGGCAGTGTGATGCCTGCCGCGACCAGCGCGATGGCGATGCCGATCGGCCAGATCAGCGGGCTACGCAGCACGCCCAGCAGCGCCAGCGCGATGCCGCGCGCGTGCGATGCGTGCCGGCCGTCGTAGAGCTCGAGCAGCACGATGCCGGCAGCGAACAGCATCACGTTGGTCGCCACCGTCGCCATGGCGATCGGCAGCGCCGCGGCTTCGCCATACGCCACCGTCACCAGCGGGATGCCGAGGTAGCCGGTATTGCCGAACGAGGCGTTGAGCGCGCGCATGGTGTTCTCCTGGCCGCCGCCATGCGCCGCGACGAGCGACAGCACGAAGCCGAGCGCGGCACACGCGAGCGTGCCCGCGACGACGACGCCGAGGAACGGCCAGTTGAGGATCTGCCCGAGGCTGCCGCGCGACACCGCGGCGAACAGCATCGCCGGCAGCGCGAAGTAGTACACGAACTGGTTCAGCGCGTCGCTGGATTCGGTGCCGACGATGCCTGCCTTGCCCGCGAGATAGCCACACAGCACCAGGCCGAACACCGGGATTACCGCGGAGACGATCGGGTCCATGCGTAGAGGACGATCCCCGCGACGATCATCGGCACGCACAGCCACTGGCCCATGCTCAGGCCGAGCGCCAGCAGGCCGAGGAAGTCGTCCGGCTCGCGGAAGTATTCGGCGACGAAGCGAAGGGCGCCATAGCCGGCGAGGAAGGCGGCCGATACCTGCGCGCGCGGCCGCGGCCGGGACGAGAACCACCACAGCAGCGCGAACAGCGCCACGCCCTCGAGCGCGAACTGGTAGAGCTGCGAGGGGTGGCGCGGCAGGCTGCCGGCGCCGCGGAACACCATGCCCCAGGCGACCTCGGTGGTGCGTCCCCACAGTTCGCCGTTGATGAAGTTGCCCAGCCTGCCCGCGGCGAGTCCCAGCGGTACCAGCGGGGCGACGAAGTCCATCAGCCGCCACCAATCGAGCCCGCGCGCGCGCGCGTAGAGCGCCATCGCCACCAGCACGCCGATCAGGCCGCCGTGGAACGACATGCCGCCCTGCCAGATGGCGAAGGCTTCCAGCGGGTGCGCGAGGTAGTACGCCGGCTTGTAGAACAGCACGTAGCCGAGGCGCCCTCCGGCAATGACGCCGACGACGCCGAAGAACAGCAGGTCGTCGAGTTGCTCGCGGCGGATCGGCGCCAGGCCCTGCGCGATGCGCCGCGCGCCCAGCCACCAGAAGGCGCCGAACGCGGCAAGGTACATCAGCCCGTACCAGCGGATCGCGATCGGCCCGATCGCGACCGCAACCGGATCGATTTGAGGATGCATCAGCACGGTAGAATCGAATTCTAGACTCCGGGAGGCATGCATGTCGTACAACCGTCGCAGCAGGCTCATCACGCAGGGACCCGCACGCTCGCCGAATCGCGCCATGCTGCGCGCGGTCGGCTTCAAGGACGGCGATTTCGACAAGCCGATCGTCGGCGTCGCCAACGGGCACTCGACGATGAATCCCTGCAACGCCGGCATCCAGCCCCTGGTGGACCGCGCGATGCGCGCGCTCGAAGCCTCGGGCGCGAAGCCGCAGGTGTTCGGCGTGCCGACCATCACCGACGGCATCGGCATGGGAACCGAGGCGATGAAGTATTCGCTGGTGTCCCGCGAGGTGATTGCCGACGCGATCGAGACCTCGGTGAACGGCCAGGCCATGGACGGCGCGCTGGTGGTCGGTGGCTGCGACAAGAACATGCCCGGCGGCATGATGGCGCTCGCGCGCATGAACGTGCCCGGGATCTATGTCTATGCCGGCACCATCAAGCCCGGCAGGTGGAAGGGCAAGGACCTGACCATCGTGTCGGCATTCGAGGCGGTGGGCTCGTTCACCGCCGGCAAGATGAGCAAGGCCGACTTCATCGGCATCGAGAAGAACGCCTGCCCGTCGGTCGGCGCCTGCGGCGGCATGTACACCGCGAACACCATGTCCTCGTCGTTCGAGGCGCTGGGCATGAGCCTGCTGGGTTCCTCGCAGATGGCCTCGCCGGACGCGGAGAAGGCGGATTCGGCCGCCGAGTCCGCGAAGGTGCTGGTGCAGGCTATCCGCGCCAACCTGCGGCCGCGCGACATCATCACGCGCAAGTCCATCGAGAACGCGGTCGCGCTGGTGATGGCGACCGGCGGCTCGACCAACGCGGTGCTGCACTACCTCGCCATCGCGTCCGCTGCCGGCGTGAAGTGGACGATCGACGATTTCGAGCGCGTGCGCCGCAAGGTGCCGGTGCTGTGCGACCTCAAGCCCTCGGGCCGCTACGTGGCGGTGGATTTCCATCGCGCCGGCGGCGTGCCGCAGGTGCTGAAGATCCTGCTCGCCAACGGCGTGCTGCACGGCGACTGCATGACTATCCACGGCAAGACCATGGCGCAGATGCTGAGGAACGTGCCCTCGCAGCCGCGCAAGGACCAGGACGTCATCCACCCTTGGTCCAAGCCGATCTACGCGCAGGGCCACCTCGCGATCCTGAAAGGCAACCTCGCCCCCGAGGGCGCGGTGGCCAAGATCACCGGGCTGAAGAACCCGGCGATCACCGGGCCGGCGCGGGTGTTCGATTCCGAGGTCGCTTGCATGAAGGCGATCATGGCGAGGCGCATCAAGCCGGGCGATGTGATCGTTATCCGCTACGAGGGCCCCAAGGGCGGCCCGGGCATGCAGGAAATGTTAGCGCCCACTTCGGCGCTTATTGGCCAAGGCCTGGGGGAGTCGGTAGGCCTCCTGACCGACGGCCGCTTCTCCGGCGGCACCTGGGGCATGGTGGTGGGCCATGTCGCGCCGGAGGCCTACGCCGGCGGCAACATCGCGCTGGTGAAGGAGGGCGACTCCATCACCATCGACGCGCGAAAGCTCCTGCTGCGCCTGAACGTGCCGGCGAAGGAACTCGCCGCGCGCCGGAAGAAATGGCGCGCGCCCGCGCCGCGCTATACCAGCGGTCTGCTGGCGAAGTACATGAAGCTGGTGTCCACGGCGTCAAAAGGCGCCGTGACCGACGAGTAGGCGGTCTCAAAAGCTCGAGCCGGGCTGCGCGAGGAACGCGAGCTCCTCGGGCGTGCTCTGTCGCCCAAGTGCGGCATTGCGGTGCGGAAAGCGGCCGAAGCGCTTGACGATCTCCCAGTGCTTCACCGCCCATTCGTAGTTCGCGTGCCCCTTGAAAAGCGCGAGCGAACGCTCCTGGTCCGCCAGCACCTCGGAGTGCTCGAACGGCAGGTAGAAGAACAACTGCTGCGCAGGCGGCAGGTGCAGGTGCCAGCCCTGGTCCACTGCCTGCCGGGCCGCGGCGAGCGCCTGGGGGTCGGTGGCGAATGCGCGCGCCTCACCGCGAAACATGTTGCGCGGGAACTGGTCGCAGACCACGACATACGCCAGGCAGTCCCGCGGCCGCGCACGCCAGGCTTCCAGGCGGCCGGCGAGGGCGTCGTCCCACAGCGACAGGAAGCGCTCGCGGATCTCGGCGTCGAATCCGGGGTTCTTCTCGAACCATTCCTTACGCATGGCGTCGCCGCGAAACCAGAACGAAAGCACGTTTTCGGTGTCCATGAGCGGATAATGCCTCAATCGAGCCACCGCCCCGTGTGGCGAGGGCAGTCCGGGCTTGCTTGCAAGAAAGCCCTGTTCCGGTAGCATCCGCGCATTTCCAGTCAGGAGAGAAGATGAAGACGATCACGATGTCGGCGCTGCTCGCGGTTGCGGGGTCGCTACTTGCTCTGCCCGCGGCGGCCAATGAGGCGCTCGCCAAGAAGCATTCCTGCGTGGCCTGCCACGTGGTCAAGGGCGCCAAGACCGTAGGCCCGACCTATGCCGACGTGGCGAAGAAATACGCCGGCCAGAAGGGTATCGAGGCCAAGTTGGTCGAGAAGGTCAAGAAGGGCGGCTCGGGCGTGTGGGGCCAGGTACCGATGGCGCCGAACCCTAACGTGCCGGACGCGGACCTGCAGGCGCTGGTGAGCTGGATCCTGAGCATCAAGTAGCGCATCCCGCCAGCAGCCCCGGGACCGCTGACAAGGCCGGTTCCGGGGGGTATGATCCGCGCCGCCTGTCACCCCCACCCCAGAACACTTCCCGGAGAATGTCATGCAGCACACCAAGCTCGGATTGACCTTGCTTGCGGCCTCGATCGTCCTGATCGGCTGCGGCGAGCAGAAGAAACCCGAACCCCCCAAGCCACAGGCTGCAGCGCCCAAGCCGGCGGCGGCGCCTGCGCCAGCGCCGTCTATCGAGATCCGCATCGGGCATGCCGCGCCGCTTACCGGCGGCATCGCGCACCTGGGCAAGGACAACGAGAACGGCGCGCGGCTGGCGATCGACGAAGCCAACGAGGCAAAGATCAGCATCGACGGCAAGGCGGCGAAGTTCGTGCTGCTCGGCGAGGACGACCAGGCAGACCCGAAGGTTGGCACCACGGTGGCGCAGAAGCTGGTCGACGCCAAGGTGAACGGCGTGGTCGGCCACCTGAACTCCGGCGTGTCGATCCCGGCCTCGTCTATCTACAACGGTGCCGGCGTGCCGGTGATCTCCGGTTCTTCGACCAATCCCCAGCTTACCGAGCAGGGTTTCAAGGGCCAGTTCCGCGTCGTCGCGCGCGACGACCAGCAGGGGCCGGCGGTGGCGAGCTACCTTGCCGCCACCAGCAAGCCGAAGCTTGTCGCGGTGATCGATGACGCGACCGCGTACGGCGAAGGCATCGCCAACGAGGTCGAGAAGACGCTGAAGGCGGCCGGCATTTCGACGCTGCCGCGCGAGAAGGGCACCGACAAGACCACCGACTGGAAGGCGGTGCTGACCAAGCTGAAGGGCAAGAACCCCGACGCGATCTTCTACGGCGGCATGGACGCCACCGGCGGCCCGTTGATCAAGCAGGGCCGCGAGCTGGGCATCAAGGCGGTATTCTCCTTCGGCGACGGTGCCTGCACCGACAAGATGACCGAGCTTGCCGGCCCGGCCGCCGAAGGGCTGCTGTGCTCGCAGGCGGGCATCCCGCCGCAGGCCGCGGACAAGAAGTTCACCGAGGCGTACAAGAAGAAGTTCAACGTCGATCCCATCCTCTACGCGCCGTTCACCTACGACGCCGCGAACCTGCTGATCGAGGCGATGAAGAAGGCGAACTCCGCCGAACCGGCAAAGTACCTGCCGGAGCTGGCGAAGATCAGCTTCAAGGGCGCGACCGGCGTGATCGAGTTCGACGCCAAGGGCGATCGCAAGGCCGCCGAGATCACCATCTTCGCCATGAAGGGCGGCAAGATCGAGCCGGTGGCCGTGATCAAGGGCGACAAGACCATCCCGTTCGCCGAGTTCGCCGGCGGCGCGGCGCCCAAGCAGTAGCCGGCACGCGAGCGTTTCAGAGAACGGCACCCCCGGGTGCCGTTTTCATTTCTGCTAGGCTTGCCCGCGCATGGAAATCTTCCTGCAGCAGATGATCAACGGGCTGACGCTTGGCAGCGTATACGCCATCGTCGCGCTCGGCTACACGATGGTCTACGGCATCATCCAGCTGATCAATTTCGCGCATGGCGAAGTGGTGATGATCGGCGCGATGGTCGCTTTCTCGACCATCGCCGCGCTTGCCGGCAGCGGCATGCCCCCGGTGCTGGTGGTCGCGGCCGGCACGCTGTGCGCCATTCCCGTGTGCATGCTGGTGGCCTGGACCGTGGAGCGCTTCGCCTACCGGCCGCTGCGGCGCGCGCCGCGCCTCGCGCCGCTGATCACCGCGATCGGCGTGTCCATCATCCTGCAGCACCTCGCGGTGCTGGTATGGACGCGCAACATTATCGCCTTCCCGCAGATCATGAAGAACACCGTGCACCACGTCGGTGGCGCGACCATCACCAACGTGCAGATCGCGATCCTCGCGATGTGCGTCGCGATCATGGCGGCGCTTGCGTTCCTCGTGTACCGCACCAGGCTCGGCACGGCGATGCGCGCCACGGCGCAGAACCCGCAGGTCGCCGGCCTGATGGGCGTGGACATCAATCGCGTCATTGGCGCGACCTTCCTCATCGGCGCGGCGCTGGGCGCCGTAGCCGGCGTCATGGTCGGCACCTATTACGGCGTCGCGCAGTACACGATGGGCTCGATCCTCGGCCTCAAGGCCTTTGCCGCGGCGGTACTCGGCGGCATCGGCAACATCCCCGGCGCGATGCTGGGCGGGCTGGTGCTGGGCGTGGTCGAGGCGCTGGGCGCGGGCTACATCGGCGACCTCACCGACCTGTGCCGCATCGCCGGCGTGTCCGACTGGCTCACCGAGCGCTGCGAGGCAGATGGGCATTTCATCCTTTTCGGCTCCAACTACCAGGACGTGTTCGCGTTCGTGGTGCTGATCCTGGTGCTGGTGTTCCGCCCGTCCGGCCTGCTGGGAGAGCGCGTGGGAGATCGTGCGTGAGGCCTGCCGCCGGCGTCCCGGCGCGCGTATGGATCGCCGGCGCGCTGATCGTCGCGGTGCTGCTCGCGCTGCCATTCGCGCTCTCGTACGCGGGCACCGCGTGGGTGCGCATCGCCAACCTTGCCATCCTGTACGTGCTGCTCGCGCTCGGGCTGAACATCGTGGTGGGGTTCGCCGGGCTGCTCGACCTCGGGTACATCGCGTTCTATGCGGTCGGCGCGTACGTGTACGCGCTGCTCGCGAGCCCGCATTTCGGGCTGCACCTGCCGTTCTGGGTGATCCTGCCCATCGGCGCCGCGGTCGCCGCGCTGTTCGGCGTGCTGCTGGGCGCGCCGACGCTGAAGCTGCGCGGCGACTATCTCGCCATCGTCACGCTGGGTTTCGGCGAGATCATCCGCATCTTCCTCAACAACCTGTCGCGCCCGCTGAACATCACCAACGGGCCGCAGGGCATCTCGCGCATCGACCCGGTCAGCATCGGTGATTTCAGCTTCGCCACGGGCGAGCGCCTGTTCGGTATCGATTTCAGCGGGCCGATGAAGTACTACTATCTGCTGCTCGCGTTCATGGCGATCATCATCGTCATCAACGTCCGGCTGCAGGATTCGCGCATCGGCCGCGCCTGGGAGGCGATCCGGGAAGACGAGACTGCGGCGCGCGCCACCGGCATCAACACCACGGCGATCAAGCTGCTCGCGTTCGCGATGGGGGCCACCTTCGGCGGCATCGCGGGCGGCATGTTCTCGGCGATCCAGGGATTCATCTCGCCGGAGAGCTTTGTGCTGGTCGAATCGATCATGGTGGTGGCGATGGTGGTGCTCGGCGGCATGGGCAACATCTGGGGCGTGGTGCTCGGCGCGATGCTGCTGTCCTTCGTGCCCGAGCTGCTGCGCTGGACCGTGGCGCCGCTGCAGCAGGCGCTGTTCGGCAGGATGCTGGTCGAGCCCGAGGTGATCCGCATGCTGATCTTCGGCCTCGCGCTGGTGCTGGTGATGCTGTACCGGCCGGCAGGTCTGCTGCCCTCGGCGGTGCGCAAGCGCGAGTTCGCCGCATGAGCGCGCTGCTCGAAGCCGCCGGCGTGTCGCGCAGCTTCGGCGGCGTGCAGGCGCTGCGCGACGTGAGTCTTGCCATCCGCGCCGGCGAAATCTACGGCCTGATCGGACCGAACGGTGCCGGCAAGACGACGCTGTTCAACGTACTGACCGGCCTGTACGAGCCGGGCGCCGGCAGCTTCTCGCTCGCCGGCCGCCGGCTCACCGGACTCAAGCCGCACCTGATCGTCGAGGCCGGTGTCGCGCGCACGTTCCAGAACATCCGCCTGTTCAGGAACCTCTCGGCGCTGGAGAACGTGATGATAGGCCGCCACCCGCGCAGCCGCGCCGGCGTCATCGGCGCCATCCTGCGCGATGCGCGCACGCGCGCCGAAGAGCAGGCGATAGAAGCGCGCGCGCTGGAGCTGCTGGACCAGGTCGGCATCCGCGCGCGCGCCAACGACGCCGCGGGCAGCCTGTCGTACGGCGACCAGCGGCGCCTCGAGATCGCGCGAGCACTGGCCACCGAGCCGAAAGTGCTCGCGCTTGACGAGCCTGCGGCAGGGATGAATCCGGCCGAGACGCAGGCGTTGAAGACCCTGCTGCAGCAGATCCGCGCGGGCGGGGTCACGCTGCTGCTGATCGAGCACGACATGCGCCTGGTCATGAACGTGTGTGACCGCGTCCTGGTGCTGGACTACGGCGAGCGCATCGCGGAAGGCACGCCCGCCGAGGTGCAGCGCGACCCGCGGGTCATCGAGGCCTACCTTGGCATCTCCAGCGCTGCTTGAGGTCAGTCGCCTGGAAGTGCGCTATGGCGGCATCCGCGCGGTCAAGGGCGTCGACCTCGCGGTAGGCGAGGGCGAGCTGGTCAGCCTGATCGGCGCCAACGGCGCCGGCAAGACCACCACGCTGCAGGCGATCTGCGGCCTGCTGCCCGCGCACGCAGGCAGCGTCAGCTACGCGGGCGGCGACATCTCGCGCCTGCCGGTGTTCGAGCTGCCGCGCCGCGGCCTGGTCATGGTGCCGGAGGGGCGCGGCATCTTCCCGCAGCTGAGCGTGGCGGAAAACCTCTCGATGGGGGCCTACACCCGAAACGACGCCGGGGTAGCCGAGGACATCGAGCGGCAGTTCGAGACCTTCCCGCGCCTGCGCGAGCGCAGCACGCAGACCGCCGGCACGCTGTCCGGCGGCGAACAGCAGATGCTGGCGATCGCGCGCGCGCTGATGGCGCGGCCGAAGCTGCTGCTGCTGGATGAACCGTCCATGGGCCTCGCGCCGTTGCTGGTGGCCAAGATCTTCGACATCGTGCGCGACATCTCGAAACAGGGCGTGACCATCCTGCTGGTGGAGCAGAACGCGCGCATGGCGCTGGAGATCGCCGACCGCGGCTACGTCATGGAATCGGGCGTCATCACGCTTGCCGACACCGCGCAACGGCTGCTGGGCGACGCGCGGGTGCGCGAGGCGTACCTGGGCGAAACGCTCTAGGCCGGGTTGGCTGTGTCTGCCTGCGTGGTGAAGCTGTCGGCGTAGAACTCGTCCTCGGGCAGCGCGCACTTGGCGATGAAGTCCGCGCGTGCCGAATCGACCATGATCGGCACGCCGCAGGCATAGACCTGGTGCGCGGAGAGGTCGGGGAAGTCTTCCATTACCGCGCGGTGCACGAAGCCGGTGCGGCCGGTCCAGGCGTCCTCGGCAAGCGCGTCTGATATCACCGGCACGTAGCGCAGGTTGGGGTGGGATTGCGCCCAGCCTTCGGCCAGCGCGTTCAGGTACAGGTCGCGCGGACGTCGACCGCCCCAGTACAGCACCATCTGCCGCGCGATGCCCTTTTCGAACGCGTGCTCGAGGATGGACTTGATCGGCGCGAAGCCGGTGCCCGAGGCGACGAAGACGATCGGCTTCTCCGAATCCTCGCGCAGGAAGAAGGTGCCGTGCGGACCCTCGAAGCGCAGGATGTCGCGTTCCTTCATCTTGCCGAAGACGTGGTCGGTGAACTGCCCGCCGGGCACGTGGCGCACGTGCACCTGAAGAAATTCGTCGTCGTGCGGCGCATTCGCCATCGAGAAGCTGCGCCGCGAGCCGTCGCGCAGCAGGAACTCGATGTACTGGCCTGCAAGGAACTGCAGGCGTTCGTTCGCCGGCAGCTTGAGCGACACGATCATGACGTCGTCGGTGACCTTCTCCAGCTTGTGTACCCGGCACGGCAGCGTGCGCACCGGGATATCCTTCGCGGTGCCGACCGTGCGCGCTTCCAGCGTCAGGTCGGAGAGCGGCTTCGCCTGGCAGAAAAGCAGCTTGCCCTGCGACTTCTCCAGGTCGGTCAGCGCCTTCATCTGGTAGCTGCCGTAGTCGACTTCGCCAGCGATCAGCTTGCCCTTGCAGCTGCCGCAGGCGCCGTTGCGGCAGCCGTAGGGCAGCACGAAGCCCTGGCGCAGTGCCGCGGTGAGGATGGTCTCGCCGTCCTCGACCTGGAAGGTGTGCCCGCTGGGCTGCAATGTGACGGTGTGCATGTTCTGCTCGCAAGTAAAATGGCGCCATGAAGCGCCTGTTGATTGCAGGGTACGGCGATATCGGCCGACGCGTCGCGGCCCGGCTACCCCCGGGCGTGGAGATGCGCGCATTGTCGCGCACGCTAGGCGCCGACCTCGACCGGCCCGGGACGCTGCCTGCCTTCGCGGGATGGGCGGATGCGATCCTGCACGCAGCGCCTCCGCCCGCCGCGGATGATACAGACCCGCGCACCGCGAATCTACTCTCTGGTTTGCTCGCAGAGTGCCTGCCGAAGCGCATTGTCTACTTCAGTACCAGCGGCGTGTATGGTGATTGTGCCGGCGAGTACGTGGACGAGACGAGGCCGGTGAACCCGATGTCCCCGCGTGCGAAGCGCCGCGTCGATGCCGAGCGCCAGCTGCAGCACTGGTGCGCCGCGCGCGGCGTGGCGCTGGTCGTGCTGCGCGTGCCGGGCATCTATGCAGCCGACCGGCTGCCGCTCGAGCGGCTGCGCGCGCGCATTCCCGCGCTGCGCGCCGAAGACGACGGCTACACGAACCACATCCATGCCGAGGACCTGGCGTCGATCGCGCTGCGCGCGCTGGAAGGCGATGCGCCCGCGGGTGTCTACAACGCCAGCGACGATTCTGCGCTGCGCTCGGGCGACTGGCTCGATCTGGTCGCCGACCGCGCCGGCCTGCCGCGGCCGCCGCGCATCGCCAGGCACGAAGCCGCCGGGCGGATCCCGGAGACGACGCTGTCGTTCATGCGCGAGTCGCGGCGGCTGGTGAACGCGAAGATGAAGCGCGAGCTTGGCGTGCAACTCGCCTATCCGACGGTGTTCGACGGCGTGCCGCATCTCGCCGCGGCGGCATGATGCTGCTGGTGCTGACGAACCTGCCGGACCGCGCGTCAGCCGAGCAGCTGGCCGACGCGCTGGTCAGGGCCCGCGTCGCCGCATGCGTGAGCATCCTCGCGCCGTGCCGTTCGGTCTATCGCTGGCAGGGCGCATTGCAGCGGGACGAGGAGTACCCGGTACTCATCAAGACCACGGTGGCGCGCTACGCCGAGCTGGAAGCGGCGATCCGCAAGCGCCATCCGTACGAACTTCCCGAGATCGTCGCGGTCCCAGTCGAGCGCGGCCTGCCCGGATACCTGGACTGGGTCGAAGAGGAAACCCGCCCCTGATGCGCCGCCTGCTGCTCATCCTGCTGACAGTCTTTGCGGGGTTCGCCCACGGCCAGTTGCTCAAGCCCCCGCAGGGCGGTCCGCAGGACCTGCTGGAACCCGAGAAGGCGTTCGAGTTCTCCGCCCGCGCGCTGGACGAACGTTCGGTGGAAGTGCGCTTCCAGATCGCCGACGGCTACTACATGTACCGCGAGCGCTTCAAGTTCGCGGCCCCGAATGCCGGCCTCGGTGCCGCGGAACTGCCCGCCGGCATCCGCAAGAAGGACGAGTTTTTCGGCGACGTCGAGACCTATCGGAAGGAAGTGCGCATCCGCGTGCCGGTCGAGCGCGCCGCCGGGCCGCTCGAATTGCAGGTGACCTCGCAGGGCTGCGCCGACATCGGGGTGTGCTATGCGCCCATGGACTCCACCGCCACGATCCGCCTGGCGGCATTCGGCGGCGATTCCCCTTCGCTCACGCAGGGACCACGGGTTGTCGAGCCCGAGGAGCGCGCATCCATCTTCTCGAGCGACCTGGACATTGCGCGCCTGTTCCAGGGCCATGTCGCGCTGGTGCTCGCCAGTTTCCTCGGCTTCGGCCTGCTGCTCGCGTTCACGCCCTGCGTGCTGCCGATGGTACCCATCCTGTCCGGCATCATCGTCGGCGAGGGCAAGGCGGTGGGCAAGATGCGCGCCTTCCTGCTCTCGCTCTCGTACGTGATGGGCATGGCCGTGGCCTACGCGCTTGCCGGGGTTGCCGCCGCATATTCCGGCTCGCTGATCGCGGCGGCGCTGCAGAACGTCTGGGTGCTGACCGCGTTCGCGCTGGTGTTCGTCGCGCTCGCCGGGTCGATGTTCGGTTTCTATGAGTTGCAGTTGCCGGGCTTCCTGCGCCAGCCGCTCGCTGAAACCAGCCAGAAGCTCCCCGGCGGCAAGCTCGCCTCCGTGGCGACGATGGGCGTGTTCTCCGCCATCATCGTCAGTCCCTGCGTCGCGGCGCCGCTTGCCGGGGCGCTGCTGTACATCAGCCAGTCGCGCGATGTGGCGCTGGGCGGCGCAGCGCTCTTCGCGATGGCGCTGGGCATGGGCATCCCGTTGCTGGTGATCGGCGTGTCAGGCGGCGCGTTGCTGCCGCGCGCCGGCCCGTGGATGAACGGCGTGAAGAAATTCTTCGGCGTGCTGCTGCTCGTGGTGGCGGCGTGGATCGTGTCGCCGATGTTCCTGCCGGCGCCAGACCAGGGCAAGTACGTGCAGGTCGCCTCGGTCGCCGAGCTGGACGACAAGCTGCGCGCGCCGGGCAAGCCGGTAATGCTCGATTTCTACGCCGACTGGTGCGTGTCCTGCAAGGAGATGGAAGCCTTTACGTTTTCCGATGCGCGCGTGCAGGCGAAGCTGCAGGGCATGCTGCTCTTGCAGGCGGACGTGACCGCGAACACGCCGGCGCACAAGGAACTGATGAAGCGGTTCTCGCTGTTCGGCCCGCCGGGCATCATTTTCTTCGACGCGCAGGGCCGCGAGATCCGGGGCCTGCGCGTGATCGGTTACCAGGATGCCGATCGCTTCCTGAAGACGCTGGAACTCGCGCTCGGCCCCTAGCGGCCGCAGCCGGCGCTACGCTCGCGCGAGCGCTTTCGCGGCGTCCAGTGCAAAGTAAGTGAGGATGCCGTCCGCACCGGCGCGCTTCATGCCGAGCAGCGATTCCATGATCACGCCTTCGGCAAGCCAGCCGCGATCGACCGCGCCGCGCAGCATCGCGTACTCGCCCGATACCTGGTACACGTAGGTGGGCGCCTTGAACTCGTCCTTCACGCGCCGCACGATGTCCAGGTACGGCATGCCCGGCTTCACCATCACCATGTCGGCGCCTTCGGCCAGGTCGAGGCCGACTTCCCACAGCGCCTCGTCGGAGTTGGCCGGATCCATCTGGTAGGTTTTCTTGTCGCCCTTGCCGAGGTTGGCGGCGGAGCCCACCGCGTCGCGGAACGGCCCGTAGAAGCCCGAGGCGTACTTCGCCGAGTACGCCATGATCTTCGTGTGGATGTGCCCCGCCTTCTCCAGCGCCTGCCGGATGCGGCCGATGCGCCCATCCATCATGTCCGAGGGCGCGACGATATCGACGCCCGCATTCGCCTGGCAGAGCGCCTGCTTTTCCAGCGCCCGCAGCGTGACGTCGTTGAGGATGTAGCCGGAACGGTCGGTGACGCCGTCCTGGCCGTGCGAGGTGTACGGATCGAGCGCGACGTCGGTCATCACGCCCAGCTCGGGGAAGCGCTTCTTCAGCGCCGCGACCACGCGCGGCACCAGCCCCTTCGGATTGAATGCCTCGCGACCGTCGAGCGTCTTCAGGCGCTGGCTCACTACCGGGAACAGCGCGATCACCGGGATGCGCAGCTTCAGGCACTGCTCGGCGACCGGCAGCAGGTGGTCCAGGCTCAGCCGTCCGACACCGGGCATGGACGCCACTTTCTCGCGGCGGCCCTTGCCGTCAAGGACGAACACCGGGTAGATCAGGTCGTCCGCGGTGAGTACCGACTCGCGCATCAGGCGTCGCGAGAACTCGTTCCGCCGCATGCGCCGCATGCGGACCGATGGAAAAGCGCCGTAGACGTTCATCTGATTGATTTTTCTAAACTATTCGCCGCACCCCGGCGATGGGGAACTTTTCCGATGGGAAGATATCTTATCTACAGACGGTTTCATTCGTCTCCCGCTTCTCCTCCCTGAGCGGGATGCCTTGACTCTACGTTAAGGCATTCAACCCCCGGTTTGTATCCCCTTACCGGGGGTTTCTTTTGTCCTCGGCCGAGAGCCATTCCTGCAGCCTTGCGCGGGTTTCCTCGACGCCGGTGCGATCGACGCTGGAAAACAGTATCGCCTCGCCGACGCGCGATTGCGCGAGCTTCAGTACCGCCGCGGCATCGCGGCGCGTCAGCTTGTCGCATTTCGACAGCAGGGCAAGGACGCGTACCCCGACCGGCCGCAGCCAGTCGATGAGATGCACATCGTGCGGCTTGAACGGGTGACGGGCGTCCATGATGATCACCACGCCGATGAGCGTGCTGCGCGTGGCGAGGTAGCCGCCGGCAAGCTGGTCCCATTCCTGACGCACCGCGTCCGGCACCTTGGCATAGCCATAGCCCGGAAGGTCGACCAGCACGGCGTTCTCGCCCACCGAGAAGAAGTTCAGCGTCTGCGTGCGACCGGGCGTCTTGCTGAAGTAGGCGAGACGCTTGCGTCCCGCAAGCGCGTTCAGCGCACTGGACTTGCCGACGTTCGAGCGTCCCGCGAAGGCGATCTCCGGCGCACCTTCGGGTGGCAGGTCGGCAAGTTTCGCCACCGAGGTCATGAACGCCGCGTTCGCGAACGGATTCATGGCTGCCGAAACCCGGAATTTCTAATAAAATCGCGGCTTTCCGGGATTCTTGGGAGTTCATCCATGCTTCGACAACTGGCTCTGGCTGCCGGTATCGGGTTGTGCTGGTCCGGCATTGTGCAGGCACAGGCGGCCAAGCCGGATCCGGCAAAGGGGCAAACCATCGCGCAGCAGGTCTGCGCCGCGTGCCACGCCGTCGACGGCAACAGCCCGACCTCGGCCAACCCGCATCTGGCGGGACAGATTCCCGAATACCTGGCGAAGCAGCTGCGGAACTTCAAGGCCCAGAGCGGCAAGAAGGCCGAGCGCGAGAATGCGATCATGGCCGGCATGGTCGCAAATCTTTCGCCGGAAGACATGAAAAATCTTGCCGCCTACTACGCGGGCCAGCGGCTGAAGCCGGCTCCGGCGAAGGACAGCAAGCTGGCGGCAGAAGGCCAGAAGCTCTATCGCGGCGGCAATCTCGCCACGGGCGTCGCGGCCTGCGCCGGATGCCACGGCCCCGATGGTGCGGGCATCCCGAGCCAGTATCCGCGCATCGCCGGCCAGTATGCCGAGTACACCGAGTTGCAGCTGAAAGCCTTCCGCTCCGGTGCGCGTGCCAATGACCCGAGCGGCATGATGCGCGGCGTCGCCTTGCGCATGACCGATGCCGAGATCAAGGCGGTGGCGGAGTACGTCGCCGGACTGCGCTAGGGACACTCTGACTTATTCGCCGCGAGCTGCGTTGCGACAGGGCGCCCGCCCGCGAGGCGTCGTGGCGCAGCAGGTAGCGGGACTACCTGCAAGCCGCGCAACGAAGCGGGCGGGCGCCCTGTCGCAACCCTCCGGGACGGGCGATAGGGCCGCATGGCTTTGTCGCGCGTCGCTTGCTTGGAATGACCAAGCGGCGCTCCTTGCTTCGCGCCCTGCGGCCCTATCGCCCGTCGCAGCCGCGCGGGAATAAGTCAGAGTGTCCCTAGGGGGCGGAATACACCGGCGCACCCCGCTGTATACGAAGGGGTGCACGCGATGAACGAGCAGCCTGTGAAGGTCTGGGACGCGCCGGTGAGGCTGTTTCACTGGTTGCTGGTCGCGGCCCTGGCGGTGCTGTTCGTGAGCGGCAAAGTCGGCGGAAACCTGATGCAGTACCACGTCTACGCCGGCTACACCGTGCTGGCGCTGGTCATCTTCCGCATCCTTTGGGGATTCGCCGGCAGCACCCACGCCCTGTTCGCCAGCTTCCTTGCCGGCCCCTCAAGTTGCATCGCGTTTGCACGGCGGCTGTTCAGCCGCGAGCCGGCGCCGTTCGCGGGCCACAATCCGCTCGGCGGCTGGATGGTGCTGCTGCTGCTGGTCGCGCTGCTCGCGCAGGCAGGCACCGGTTTGTTCTCGAACGACGACATCGCGCTCGAGGGCCCGTTGTATGCGCTGGTATCCAAGGAGCTCTCGGACCGGCTGACCAGCATTCACCGCCTCAATGCAGACATCCTGCTGGTGCTGTCCGGCGTGCACGTCGTGGCGGTGCTGTTCCACCTGCTGGTGAAGAAGGAGAACCTGGTCGCGCCGATGTTCACCGGCATCAAGCAACTGCCACCCGAGATCGCGGCGCGGCCCACGCGTTTCGTCAGCAGCTGGCGGGCGCTGGCGGTGTTCGTCGCGGCGATCGGCGCCGTCTATCTGATCGTGAATCGTTTAACCTGAGGAGATGTGCATGAAAATCAAAGTAGCCGCTTCCGCAGTCGCGCTGTTGATGGGCACCACGCTCGCGCTGAACGCGCATGCGCAGCCGAAACCCGAAGACCTGGTCAAGCAGCGCAAGGCGGCGCTGACGCTGCACGGCAAGTATTTCGGGCCGATCGGCGCGATGGTGCAGGGCAAGGCGCCCTACGACGCGAAGATCGTGGCGCGCAATGCAGCCTATCTCGCGGTGCTGTCGGAGATGCCCTGGGATGGCTTTGCCGCCAGCACGGAGGGCGTGAAGGACACCAGGGCCAAGCCCGAGATCTACAAGGAGAAGGCGAAGTTCGACAAGGCCGCGATGGACATGAGGGACGCGGTAGCAAAGTTGAACGCCGCTGCCAAGGCGGGCGACGAGGGTGCGGTGAAGGCTGCGTTCGGGGCCACCGGAAAGACCTGCAAGGCGTGTCACGACGCCTATCGCAAGGACTGAACGCAACACGGGCGGCTAGCCCGGCAACATGATCGAGTCCGCCCAGATCGTACTGGTGATCCCGCGCCTGCGCCGTTATGCGCGGGCGCTTACCGGCGAGCGCATCTCCGCCGACGATCTGGTGCAGGACACGCTCGAGCGGGCGTGGCGGAAGATGCACCTGTTCCGCTCCGGCACCGACCTGCGGGCCTGGCTGTTCACGGTGATGCACAACGTCTACGTGAACCAGGTTCGCACCGGACGGCTTGCCGTCGTCGATGGCGAGGACCTGTCCGAGCTTCCCGGGCATGCCAGGGAGGCCGATGGGCTTGCGATGCGGGACCTCGACCGCGCGATCGCGCGCCTGCCGGACGAGCAGCGCGAGGTGCTGCTGCTCGTCGCGCTCGAAGACATGAGCTATGACGAGGCGGCGCGAGCGCTGGACATACCGATCGGCACGGTGATGTCGCGACTGTCGCGTGCGCGCGAGAAGCTGCGCGCGATGATGCTGGACCTGCCGGCCGCGGCAAAGCTGCACGTGGTGAAGTGACGATGGCGAGATTCGATGAAACCGAAGGCGATCTGAGCGTGCTGTCGCAGGCCCTGCACGAGCGCTATGACGCGGTGCTCGACGAACCAGTGCCCGAGCGGCTGCTCAGGGCCGGCAGGCCGCGCCTGCGCCGGTACGCGCTCGCGGCCGGCTGGGTCGTGCTGGGTGCTGCGGTCGGCGTGGTGACTGGCTGGCAGCTGCATTCCGCGCGGCAGGCGCCGGTGGCGCAGGCGCAGGGAGAAGTCGGCGCTTTCGTGCGCCGGGCCGCCGTCGCGCACGCAACCTACTCGCCCGAGGTGCGCCATCCGGTGGAGGTGGCCGCGGACCAGGAGGCACACCTGGTCGCATGGCTTTCCAAGCGCCTGGGCGCGACGGTGCGCGCGCCGAAGCTGGACAGCGTGGGCTACAGCCTGGTGGGTGGGCGCCTGCTTCCGGGCGATGCGGGCCGCCCGGTGGCGCAGTTCATGTACCAGTGCAAGCAGGGCACCCGCATCACGCTGTACGTGCGCACCGACGCGCGCAACAGTGGCGATACTGCGTTCCGCTTCTCGTCCGAAGGAAGTGTCCGCGTGTTCTACTGGATAGACCGCAGCTACGGCTACGCGGTGTCGTCCGCTGACGTCAGCAAGGACACGCTGCTGAAGGTCGCGACCGCGGCGTACGGCCAGCTGAACCCGTAAGCTCGGCGCGGCCCGGCCGACCAATGGCTGCCAACACGGAGATCCCGCATGCTGATCAGGACCCCCGCCGAAATCCTGCCATCGGAGATCACGCCTCGTGAGCTGTACCAGCGCCGCAGGGAATTCCTCAAGCGGGCGGCCGTACTCGGCCTCGCAGGGACGATCCTGCCTCCGGCTCTCGCGCAGAAGCCCGCCGCGGCGAAGTTGCCGGGCAGGCCCAGTCCCTTGAGCGCGAAGGACAAGCTCACGCCCTACAAGGACGTGACGACCTACAACAACTTCTACGAGTTCGGCACCGACAAGCACGAGCCGGCACAGTTCGCCCATCGCATGAAGACGCGGCCGTGGAGCGTGATGGTCGAAGGCGAGGTAGGCAAGCCCGGGCCGATAGACATCGAAGACCTGCTGGCCACGGCGCCGATGGAGGAGCGCGTCTACCGCATGCGCTGCGTCGAAGGCTGGTCGATGGTGATCCCCTGGGTGGGTTATTCGCTGTCCGCGCTCATCAAGCGGGTCGAGCCCACATCGCGGGCGAAGTTCGTCACGTTCACGACACTGATGGATCGGGGCTCGATGCCGGGGCTGCTGACGCGGACGCTGAAGTGGCCGTATGTCGAGGGCCTGCGCATGGACGAAGCGATGCATCCGCTGACGATCCTTTGCTTCGGCCTGTACGGGGAAGTGCTGCCGAACCAGAACGGCGCACCGGTGAGGCTGGTCGTGCCCTGGAAGTACGGCTTCAAGAGCGGCAAGTCGATCGTCAGGATCGGCTTCGTCGAGAAGCAGCCGAAGGTGTCCTGGGAGATCGCCGCCGCGCACGAGTATGGCTTCTATTCCAACGTGAACCCGGACGTGGATCATCCGCGCTGGAGCCAGGCCACCGAGCGTCGCATCGGCGAAGACGGCTTCTTCCAGCCGAAGCGAAAGACGCTGCTGTTCAACGGCTACGCGGACCAGGTCGCGAGCCTGTACGCGGGCATGGATCTGAAGAAGCATTTCTGATGGCGTGGGTGAGGGCGGCGCTGTTCGCCGCCTGCCTCGCGCCGTTCGCGCGGCTCGTCGTGCTCGGAATTGGTGCCGACCTGGGCACCAACCCGGTGGAGGCGGTGACCAGGTCCACGGGATGGTGGACGCTGTTCATGCTGTGCGCCACGCTCGCCGTGACGCCGTTGCGAAGGCTTACCGGCTGGAATCGCCTGCTGCAGGTGCGCCGCATGCTCGGGCTTTTCGCGTTCTTCTACGCCTCGCTGCACTTCGCCACCTACGTGTGGCTGGACGTGTGGTTCGACCTGGCGGCGATCGTGAAGGACATCGTGAAGCGTCCGTTCATCACCGTTGGATTCGCGGCTTTCCTGCTGCTGCTGCCCCTGGCGGCGACGTCGACTGACTCGATGCGACTACGGCTCGGGCGCAACTGGCAGCGGTTGCATCGCGCCGTCTACGTAGTGGCGATGCTGGGCGTGCTGCACTACTGGTGGCTGGTGAAGCGCGACCTTACCGAGCCGATGCTGTATGCGCTCGTGGTGGCGGCGCTGCTGGGCGCCCGCCTCGCGCGGTGGCCGATGCCGCGTCGTCGCTAGGCCTGGCGCTGGCGCGCATCCAGGCGCGACTTCTGACGTCCCTGCACGTCGAAGTTCTCCGGCGCGAGCCAGCGTTCATACTCTGCCCGCAGCCCGGGCCATTCCGCGTCGATGATGGAGAACCACGCCGTGTCGCGGTTGGCGCCCTTGACCCACATGTGCTGTCGGAACAGGCCCTCCGAGCTGAAGCCGAACCGCAGTGCCGCGGCCTTCGAGGGGGAATTCAGGTTGTTGCACTTCCACTCGAAGCGCCGGTAGCCGAGCTCGTCGAACGCATGTCGCGCGAACAGGAACAGCGCCTCGGTGGCGATGCGGGTGCGTGCTGCGCCTTCTCCCCAGCAGATGTTGCCGATCTCGATGACGCCATGCTCGGGCGTGATTCGCATCAGCGCCTGCCGGCCGACTGCCCTGGACGACGTGCGCTCGACGACGGCGAAGAACAGCGGGTCATTGCCGGCCATCGCCTTCGCGACCCATGCGTCCATCGCAGATGCGTCTGCCGGCGGAGCGTCGGGCAGCCAGTCGTAGAGCCCGGGCGCCCGGCAGGATTCGTAGAGTGACGCCGCGTGCGCGGGCGCGAGCGGCTCGAGCCGGCAATAGCTGCCGTCCAGGGCGATGCGCGACGGGCGCGGACGGGGAAGCTGCACCTTGGCTATGCCGGCCGGATGATGTATCCGCCCGACTTCTCGTCGCGCTCCAGCGTGACGAGCTTGCGTGCCGCCACTTCGTCGAGCAGGTCGGAAAACGCGCGAAAGCCGTAGTAGGACTCGTTGAATCCGGGCTTGCGGCGCTTCAGCGCCTGCTTGACCATCGAGCCCCAGATCTTCTCCCCCTCGCCACGTTCGGCGATCAGCGCGACGACGGTCTCGAGCACCAGATCTACCGCCTCCTGCTTCTTGTCGACGCCGGCGGCGCCACCGGCACCTGGCACCGGCGCGGCGCCGGAGGTTTCCTTGCGCTTCTTCGCCGCCCTGCGCTTGGCTTCGTCCTCGCGCACCAGGTCGTCGTAGAAGATGAACTCGTCGCAGTTCGAGATCAGCAGGTCCGACGACGAATTCTTCACGCCGACGCCGATCACGGTCTTCGCGTTCTCGCGCAGCTTGGACACCAGCGGCGAAAAGTCGGAGTCCCCGCTGACGATGACAAAACTGTCGACGTGCGATTTCGTGTAGCAGAGGTCCAGCGCATCCACCACCATGCGGATATCGGCGGAATTCTTCCCCGACTGGCGTACGTGGGGAATCTCGATCAGCTCGAAGGCCGCGGCATGCATCGGCGCCTTGAAGTCCTTGTAGCGGTCCCAGTCGCAGTAGGCTTTCTTGACCACGATCGAACCCTTGAGCAGCAGCCGCTCGAGAACCTTGCCGATGTCGAAATGGGCGTACTTGGCTTCACGCACGCCGAGCGCGACGTTCTCGAAGTCGCAGAAGACGGCGAGATTACGGGTGTCGTTCATCGAAGGTCCTGACGATAATCACCATGAAGGGATTTGCTCGAGCGCGTAGAGGTCTTCCACCGCCTCGCGCCGGCGCACCAGGCGGGCCTCGCGGCCCGACACCATGACTTCCGCGGCGCGGGGCCTGGAGTTGTAGTTCGAGCTCATGCTCATGCCGTATGCGCCCGCCGACATGATCGCGAGCATGTCGCCCTCGCGCGCGGTGATGCGCCGGTCCCTGGCCAGAACGTCCGCGCTCTCGCACACCGGACCGACGACATCGTAGACACGCGTGTCGCCTGAAGCATCCTGGGTACGCAGCGGCACCACATCGTGCCAGGCGCCGTAGAGCGAGGGGCGCAACAGGTCGTTCATCGCGGCGTCGGCGACGAGAAAGCTGCGCTCCTCGCCCGGCTTGACGTACTCCACGCGCGTCAGCAGCACGCCTGCATTGCCGACGATCGCACGCCCGGGATCGACGACGACGGTTTCCCTGCGACCCGCGAGCAGGCCTAGCGCGCCGTCGAGAAACTCGGCGATCGGCGCCGGCGACTCGTCCTTGTAGCGGATGCCGAATCCGCCGCCGAGGTCGATGTGCGAGAGCTGGATTCCCGCGCGCTCGAGCTTGTCCACCAGCGCGACGATCCTCGATGCGGCATCGATGAAGGGCGCGGACCCTGTCATCTGCGAGCCGATGTGGAAGCCCACGCCGACGACCTGCACATGCGCGAGCCGCGAGGCTTCGAGGTACAGCCGCTCCGCATCGCCATACGCAACGCCGAACTTGTTCTGTTTCAGCCCGGTCGAGATGTACGGATGCGTCTTCGCGTCGACATCCGGATTCACCCGGAACGCAACCGGTGCCCGCAATCCGCGCCGTCCGGCTACGCTGTTTACCCGTGCCAGTTCCGCTTCGGATTCGAGGTTGATCGACAGTACGCCCGCCTCCAGCGCGCGCAGGATCTCGGCCTCGGACTTTCCCACGCCTGAGAACACCGTCTTGCGCGGGTCGCCGCCGGCTGCAAGCACCCGCGACAGCTCACCGCCGGACACGATGTCGAATCCCGCGCCCAGGCCCGCCATCAGCGCGAGTACCGCGAGGTTGGAGTTCGCCTTCACCGAGTAGCAGACCAGCGCCGGCCGGCCTGCTAGCGTGCCGAGGACCTCGCGGTAGGCGCTCTCGATGGCGGCGCGAGAATAGACATAGCATGGCGTGCCGAAGCGGCGCCCGATGTCCTCCAGCGGCAGGTCCTCGGCGCAAAGCACGCCGTTGCGGTAGGCAAACGCCATGGCGGAGCCTACTTCGGCGCGTTGGCGCCGTCGGACTCGGCGTCGGCCGGCAGGCCGCTGGGATAGGGAACCGGCTTGTACTCGTCGGCCCTCGCCGGCTTGACGTTCGGCGGCGGGTTCTCGCGCAGGTAAAGCGGCCCCTTCTGGCCGCATCCCGCAAGCGCGGCGCCGATGGTGGCGAACAGCAATAGGTGCGCGATACGCATGACGGGGCCGGTAGAATCGGGCATGTTAGCAGGAATGATTTCGATGACGGACAGCGAGTTCGAGGCCCTGGCCGACGCGACACTTGCCCAGATCGAGCGCGCGCTTGAGGCGAGCGGCGTGGATGCGGACGTGCAGATGAAGGGCACGGGCATGCTCGAGATCGAGTTCGAGGATGGATCCAGGATGGTGCTCAACCGGCAGGGTGCGGTGCGAGAACTGTGGGTCGCGGCGCGCAGCGGGGGATTTCACTACCGGCACGACGGGCGCAACTGGCGGGATACCCGCGACGGCAGGGAACTGTTTGCCGCCCTCTCCGAGCTCGTGTCCGCGCAGGCGGGATGCCCGGTCGCGCTGGCCTCAACCTGAGAAGGAGGGCTGCGGGTTCAGCCCGGGCTGGTCGAAGAGTTCTGGCGGCGGCTCTTCCTTGGGCAGGTTCTCGCGGTAAAAGAACTCGGGCAGCAGCTGGCCTTCGCGCGGCGTACCGGTGTCACCCAGCGTTTCCGCCGTGACCACGCCGGCAGGCGGCTTGCGAGCGAGTTCGGGTACCCCCTTCAGCGCCTGCTCCATGTACGAGATCCAGATCGGCAGCGCAGTACGTCCGCCCGTCTCGTTGCGGCCGAGGTTCTTCGGCTGGCCGAATCCCACCCAGGCGATGCCGACGAGGGAGCTGCTGTAGCCACAGAACCATGCGTCGACGTGCTCGTTGGTCGTGCCGGTCTTGCCGGCGAGGTCCTTGCGGCCCAGCCTGGCCGCGCGCCCGGCCGTGCCATAGCGTGTCACGTCCTGAAGCATCGAATCCATGATGAATGCATTGCGTGCGTCGATTGCACGCAGCGCTTCGTCACCCGCACGCTGCGGGCGGGCGCTGCCGAGCGGGTTGCCGCGGTCGTCCACGATGCGCTCGATGTAGTACGGCTGGATGAGGTAGCCGCCGTTCGCAAACACCGCATACGCGCGCGCCATCTGCAGCGGCGTGACCGACCCCGCGCCAAGCGCCATCGTCAGGTACGGCGGGTGCTTTTCCGCGTCGAAGCCGAAGCGCGTCACGTAGTCCTGCGCGTACTTCGGTCCGATTTCATCCAGCACCCGCACCGACACCATGTTCTTGGATTTTGCCAGTGCGGTTCGCAGGCTCATCGGGCCTTCGTACTTGCCGTCGTAATTCTTCGGTTCCCAGCGCTGGCTGCCGGTGACTTCGGCTTCCACCACGAAAGGCTCGTCCAGCATGACGGTGGCCGGGGTCAGCCCCTTCTCAAGCGCTGCCGAATAGATGAACGGCTTGAATGAGGAGCCGGGCTGGCGCCAGGCCTGGGTGACGTGATTGAACTTGCCGCGGTTGAAATCGAAGCTTCCCACCAGCGCGCGGATCGACCCGTCCTCGGGATCGACGGCGACGAATGCCGCCTCGGCCTCTGGCAATTGCGCAATCGCCCAGCCCGTCTTCTCGTCGCGCTGCACGCGGATCACGGCGCCGCGACGGATCCTGCGCTGCGGCGCCGCCTTCGCCTCCAGCGAGCGTGCAGCGAACTTGATGCCGTCCCCGGTCAGCGAGACGTGCTCGCCGGATTTCAATACGGCCTTGATTTCCTTGGGGTTTGCATCCAGCACCAGCGCGGCTAGCAAGTCCTCACTGTTGTGGGCATCGGCAAGCGCGTCGTCGTACTCGTCATCCGATACGCGCGGCGGCAGCTCTACGAACCCCTCCGGGCCGCGGTAGCCATGGCGCCTGTCGTAGTCGAGCAGACCTCGACGCAGCGCCGCGTACGCAGCCTGCTGGTCCGCCTGGCGGATCGTCGTATAGACGCGGAAACCCTTCGTGTAGGCATCGTCCGGATACTGTTCGAACACCGCCTGCCGGACCATTTCGGCAACGTGCCCGGCCTGGACCGGAAAATCGTCTACGGTGCGCCTGGTCTGCAGGCGCGCCTTGGAAGCCTCCGCGTGCTCGGCGTCGTCGATGTGCCCGAGCTCCCTCATGCGCCTGAGGACATAGAGCTGTCGTTGCTTCGCGCGTTGCGGATTAGCAACAGGGTTGAAGGACGACGGTGCCTTTGGCAATCCGGCGAGCATTGCCGTCTCGGCGAGCGAAAGCTGGCCCAGGGATTTTCCGTAGTAGATCTGGGCTGCCGCAGCGAATCCGTAGGCGCGCTGGCCGAGATAGATCTGGTTCACGTAGAGCTCCAGAATCTGGTCCTTGCTCAGGTTTGCCTCGATCTTGAAGGCCAGCAGCGCTTCGTACAGCTTGCGCGTCAGCGTCTTCTCGGTAGAAAGGAAGAAATTGCGCGCCACCTGCATGGTGATCGTGCTGGCCCCCTGACGCCGACCGCCCAGGGACAGGTTCTGGTACGCGGCCCGCATCACGCCGACGTAGTCGACGCCGGAATGCTGGTAGAAGCGCTCGTCTTCGGCGGCAAGGATCGCGTTTTTCAGCGTCGCAGGGACGCCGGCGATTTCGACCATCGTGCGTCGTTCCTCGCCGAACTCACCGATCAAGGTGCCTTCCGCGGTGTAGACCCGCAGGGGGATCTTGGGGTGGTAGTCGGTGATCGCCTCGAGCGATGGAAGCTGCGGGTAGGCGATCGAAACTACGAACACGACACCCAGCACGGCGAGCACCATGCTGCCCGCCAGAAAGGCGAGCGGAAACAGCAAAAAACGTAACCACATCAAGGGGCTTGGACCGGTGCGGCGAAAGTATTGCCAGGCAAAGCGAAAGCGTAGCATGATAGCCCTCCCCCATCGCGGAAGATTCACTAGACACAGGGGATAGTTGTTGCTAGCATTTCACGCAGATTCTACGTATCTTGCCTAACGCGCAGATACCAAAGGGAAAAAGGGATGAACCTAGACATCTTCAAGCCGAAAGCGCCGCCGTTGTTCGGACTGGACATCAGTTCGTCGTCGGTGAAGATGCTGGAAATCGTGGACGCCGGAAAAGGCGGCTACCGGGTGGAGCGCTATGCGATCGAGCCATTGCCGCGCGAAGCGGTGGTGGACGGCAACATCAACAACCTCGAGGCGGTCGCCGAGGCAGTGAAGCGCGGCCACAAGCGCCTTGCGACCAGGACCAAGCACGTCGCGATGTGCGTGCCGTCGGGAGCCGTGATCACCAAGAAGATCATCGTCCAGGGGGGCATGCGCGAGGACGAGCTAGAAGTCCAGGTCGAGAGCGAGGCCAACCAGTACATTCCCTTTGCGCTGGAAGAGGTGCACCTGGACTTCCAGGTCGTCGGCCCGTCGCCGACCAACCCAGACGAGCAGGAAGTCCTGATCGCTGCGACGCGCAAGGAGAAGGTCGAAGACCGCGTTGCGGTCGCCGAGTCCGCGGGGCTGAAGGCCGTGGTGATGGACGTGGAGTCCATGGCGCAGCAGTCCGCGCTCGGGCTGGTCGTCACCCAGCTTCCCGGCGGCGGCAAGGACCAGAACATCGCCATCGTCGATATCGGCGCACAGGTGATGCAGGTCACGGTGCTGCGCAACGACCAGTCCGTTTACACCCGCGAGCAGGCGTTCGGCGGCACGCAACTGACCCAGGACATCTGCAACCGCTATGGCATGAGCCCGGAGGAGGCGGAGAACGCCAAGCGCTCCGGGGGCCTGCCGGACGACTTCGAAGCCGAAGTGCTGAGACCCTTCATGGAGAACCTCTCGATGGAGATCCAGCGCGCGCTGCAGTTCTTCTTTACATCGACTTCGTACAACACGGTCGACCACATTCTGCTCGCCGGCGGGTCCGCGGTGATCCCGGGCCTTGACGAGGTGGTGCACACGCGCGCGCAGGTGCCTACTCTGGTCGCGAATCCTTTCGCGTCGATGCAGGCCTCTTCGCGCATCCAGATGAAGAAGCTCGTAGTCGACGCGCCCAGCCTGATCGTGGCCTGCGGACTGGCTTTGCGGAGGTTCGATCCCTCATGATGACCCGAATCAACCTGCTGCCGCACCGCGAGGAGCGGCGAAAGCTGGCGCGAAAGCACTTCATGGTGATGGTCGGGATCGCCGTCGCCATCGGCGTCGGCATCGTAGCCATGGTCCACGCGTACTATGCCGATCGCATCGATACCCAGATGGGCCGGAACGAGTTCCTCAAGCGCGAGACGGCCAAGCTCGACAAGGAAATCGACGAGATCAAGCGCCTGAAGGACGAGATCGCGCAACTGATCGCGCGCAAGACCGCGATCGAGGCGCTGCAGAACGACCGCGCACAGACGGTTCATCTGCTGGACCAGCTCGTCAGGCAGATGCCCGAGGGGGTCTACCTGAAGTCCGTGCGGCAGAAGGGCCTGGGCGTAACCCTTGTCGGCTACGCGCAGTCCAACGCAAGGGTGTCCACGCTGATGCGCAACATCGAGTCGTCGCAGTGGCTGCAGAGCCCGGGCCTGATCGTGATTGCAGCGGATACCGTCGACAAGCGCCGCGTGTCGCAGTTCACGCTCAACCTCGCGCTCAAGCGCGCGCAGGCTCCCGCGCCGGATTCGAAGGGCAAGGCTCCGGCCCAGGCCGCGCCAAAGAAAGGGTGAGCCATGGCCGTGAACTTCAACGAGATCATCGAAGACATCAAGCACACGAACTGGAGAGATCCGGGAACGTGGTCGGTCGCGCCGAAACTGCTCGTCGTCGTCGCCACCGTGATCGCCATTCCCGTGGTCGGCTACTTCGTCGATACGCAGGCGCAGCTTGAAGAGCTCGAGCGGGGGCGAAGCGCCGAAGTCAAGCTGAAGGAGGAGTACCTCAACAAGAAGAAGCAGGCGATCAACCTCGACCTGCACAAGCAGCAGCTGCGGGAGATAAACGACTCGTTCGGCGCGCTGCTCAAGCAGCTTCCCGACAAGTCGCAGATGGATGCGCTCCTCGTCGACATCAACCAGGCCGGGCTCGGGCGAGGGCTGCAGTTCGAGATCTTCAAGCCCGGCGCCGAGGTCGTGAAGGAGTCCTTCGCGGAGTTGCCGATCGAGATCAGGGTCACCGGGACGTATCACGACATGGGCGCCTTTGCGAGCGACGTGGGCCAGCTGTCGCGCATCGTCACGCTGAACGACGTGAACATCGAGGCGAGCAAGGATGGCGTGCTCACGATGGGGGCCACGGCGCGCACCTATCGCTACCTGAGCGACGAGGAGATCGGCAGCCAGCGCAAGGCGCAGCAGGCCGCTAAGAAAGGGGCTAAGAAATGATCCCGCGCATGCACATGCGGACCCTGATCGCCTTGACCGCGGCCTCGATGCTCGCGGCGTGCGGGGGCGAGCAGCATAGCGACCTCAGGGCCGAGCTCGAGAAGCTGACGAAGGACATGCGCGGCCGGGTAGATCCGCTGCCGACCGTGACCCCGTATCAGCCCGTGCCGTACGAGGCCGAGAAGGAGATCGACCCGTTCCGCCCGGACCGCATCGAGGTGGCGCAGGCCGGCCAGGTCAAGCCGTCGGCCGGCAGCGCGCGCATCAAGGCCGAGCAGGAGCGCCCGAAAGAGCCGCTCGAGGCGTTCCCGCTGGAGTCGATCCAGATGCAGGGCACGCTCACGCAGGGCAAGGAGACGTTCGGCCTGGTGAAGGCCGGCAGCAACCTATACCGCGTACGCAAGGGCATGTACATGGGCCAGAACTTCGGCGTGATCATGGACATCGACGAGGCGCAGATCAGCCTCAAGGAGCTCGTCCAGGATGGGGGCGGGGACTGGATCGAACGCCAGAGCGCGCTTCAATTGCAGGAAGGAAGGAAATGACAATGAAAACGAGAACACTGACCGCACTTTCATCGCTCGGACTCTGGCTGCTTGGTGCGGGTGTCGCGCTCGCGCAGAACGCCATCGAATCCTTCAATGTCGTCCAGCAGGGCGGGCAGGTCGTGGTTAGGATCACCACCAAGGAAGCCCTGCCGGCGCTGCCGCCGAACTTCAGTGTCGCCAGCCCGCCGCGCATCGCCTTCGATTTTCCCGACACCGCGAACGCCCTGGGCCGCAGCTCGCAGAACATAGGCGAGGGCGAACTCAGGTCGATGAACATCGTGCAGGGTGCGGAAAAGACTCGCCTGGTGCTCAACCTGCGCCGGGCGGTCGGCCACGATATCGCGCTGGACGGCAAGACGCTGGTGGTGACGCTAAGCGCGCCGGCGACCGCGGCAACCGGACCGGTTTCGCATTTCGCCGAGGGGCGCGCGGACCAGAAGCACGCGGTGAAGGACATCGACTTCCGTCGTGGCCGCCAGGGTGAGGGCCGGGTGGTGGTGGAGCTTGCCGACACCTCCACCGGGATCGATATCCGCCAGCAAGGGCAGAACCTGGTTGTTGACTTCCTGAAGACATCCCTGCCGGAGAATCTCCGCAAGCGCTATGACGTGGTGGATTTCGCCACGCCGGTCAACACGATGAACGCCTTCCAGCAGGGCGAGAACGTGCGACTCGTGATTGAGCCGAGGGGGCAGTGGGAGTACAACGCCTACCAGAGTGACACGCAGTTTGTCGTCGAGGTCAAGCCGCGCACCGAGGCGGCACGCGGCACGCAGCGCGGCTACACAGGCGAGAAGCTGTCGCTGAACTTCCAGAACGTGGAAGTGCGCGCGGTGCTCAACGTGATCGCCGACTTCACGGATCTGAACGTGATCACCAGCGACAGCGTGGGCGGGAACATCACGCTGCGGCTGAAGGAAGTGCCCTGGGATCAGGCGCTCGACATCATCCTGCAGACGCGGGGGCTGGACATGCGCCGCAACGGCAGCGTGATCTGGATCGCGCCGCGCGACGAACTCGCCACCCGCGAGAAACTGGCCTTGGAGGCACAGAACCAGATCCAGGAGCTCGAGCAGACGCGTACCGAGTCCTTCCAGATGAACTACCAGAAGGCATCGGACGTGCAGAAGCTGCTGTCGGATACGCGCCAGCGAATTCTCTCGGCTCGCGGCAGCGCGCTGGTCGACACGCGCACCAACACGCTGTTCGTGCAGGACGTGCCGAGCCGGCTGGAGGAGGTACGCAAGCTGCTCGCCAAGATCGACGTGCCGGTCCGCCAGGTGATGATCGAAGCCCGCATCGTCGAGGCAAGCGATTCTTTCGCCAAGAATCTTGGCGCGCGGCTCGGCTGGAATGACACGTCCGTGCTCAACGAAGGCGGCAGGGGCGGCAACGCGATCCTGGGCTCGCGAGACAACCGCTTCATCGTGAGCGGCAACTACCTCGGCACGGGCATTCGCACGAACCAGACGCCGGATCCTGGAACGGGTTACTTCCCCGATGGCTACAATGTGAGCCTTCCTGCCGCGGGCCTGAACTCCTTCAACGTCGGCCAGTTCGCGTTCACGCTGTTCAGGCCGTCGCTGACGCGATTCCTCAACCTGGAGCTGTCGGCGCTCGAGGCGGACGGCAAGGGCAAGATCATTTCCAGCCCCCGCGTGCTGACCGCCGACCAGGTCGAGGCGCTCATCGAGCAGGGCACGGAGATCCCGTACCAGCAGGCAACCTCATCGGGTGCCACGTCCGTATCGTTCCGCAAGGCCAACCTCGCGCTCAAGGTGAAGCCGCAGATCACGCCGGACGGCAACATCATCATGACGCTGGACGTGAACAAGGATTCCCCGGGGGCGACGACGCCAGCCGGCGTGCAGATCAACACCAAGCACGTCAAGACCGAGGTCCTGGTCGAGAACGGCGGCACCGTCGTGATTGGCGGCATCTACGAGCAGACCGAAAGGCAGGACGTGACGCAGGTACCCCTGCTCGGCGACCTGCCCTACATCGGCTTCCTGTTCAAGAACCGCGCCACCTCGAACCAGAAGACCGAGTTGCTCGTTTTCATCACGCCGCGCATCGTCAACGAGCGACTGACCATCCGCTAGATTCGTTGCTGCTTTCAACCCTGACGGCCGGGCGCCCGGAAGGCGCCGGGCCGTTTCTTTTTCCACGGGTAAGATAGCCGCGTGAAGGATGACCGCGTCTTCCTCGTCGGCATGATGGGTGCCGGCAAGACCACCGTCGGCCGCATGCTCGCGCGCCGGATGTCGCGCCGCTTTGTCGACTCCGACGAGGAGATCGAGGCCCGTTGCGGCGTCAAGATCCCGATCATCTTCGAGATCGAGGGGGAGGCCGGATTTCGTGCACGCGAACGCGCCGCGATCGAGGAACTGAGCGCCGCATCAGGCATCGTGCTCGCGACAGGGGGCGGCGCGGTCCTGGCCGCGGAGACGAGGCAGGTACTGTCAGAACGGGGAACGGTCGTCTACCTGCACGCGCAGCCGGCGGACCTGCACCGGCGGCTGCGCAACGACCGGAACCGGCCGCTGCTGGTGACGGACGATCCGCTCAGGCGGCTGGAGGACCTGTATGCACAGCGCGACCCGCTGTACCGCGAAGTCGCAGACATCGTCATCGAGACCGGCCGCCAGAAGGTCCAGCTGCTGACGAGCCGACTGATGGAGCAACTGGCCGAATCATGCATACGCTGAGCGTCGCCCTGGGCGAGCGGGCCTATCCGATCCATATCGGCTCGGGGGCGCTGGATGACGCGGCGCTGTACCGGCCGTGCCTCACCGGCGGCAGGACCGCCGTCATCACCAGCGAAGCGATCGCCCCGCTATACCTCGCGCGCGTGAAGCGGGCGCTGGAACAGGCAGGCTCGCCACCGATCGAGATCCTGATCGAGGCCGGCGAGCATGCAAAGCGCTGGGAAACGCTGGACCGCATCTGCGACGCGTTGCTTGCGGCACGCTGCGGGCGCGATACCCTGGTCGTTGCCCTGGGCGGAGGCGTGGTCGGCGATGTGGCCGGATTCGCGGCCGCGATCTATCAGCGCGGGGTGCCGTTCATCCAGATTCCCACGTCGCTGCTGGCGCAGGTCGATTCCTCTGTTGGCGGCAAGACCGGGATCAACCATAGCCGCGGCAAGAACATGATCGGCGCGTTCCATCAGCCGCTGGCGGTGATCGTGGATGTCACCGTGCTCGACACGCTGCCGGACTCCGAACTGTGCGCCGGACTCGCCGAAGTCATCAAGCACGGCTTCATCCTCGATGCGCAGTTCACGTCCTGGCTGGAGGCGAACATGGCGAGGCTGCGACAGCGCGATCCGCAGGCGCTCATTCATGCCGTGAGGCGTTCCTGCGAGATCAAGGCCGATGTCGTCGCGCGGGACGAACGCGAGGGGGGCATGCGCGCGCTGCTCAACTTCGGCCACACGTTCGGTCACGCCATCGAGGCCGGCACCGGATACGGCTCATGGTTGCACGGACAGGCCGTGGGTGCGGGCATGGTGATGGCGGCGGAGCTTTCGCGACGAGCCGGACTCCTTGCCGCTGCAGACGTCACCCGAGTGCGAGAACTGACAGCTCGTGCAGGACTGCCGGTGCTCGGCCCGGTGCTTGCCGTCGAGCGCTACGTCGAACTCATGGCCGTTGACAAGAAGGCGGCTGCGGGACGGATTCGCTTCATCCTCCTCGAGGCGATCGGACGCGCGGTGCTGCGCGGAGATCTGGATCCCGCCTGGATCCGGGCTGCCATCGAAGCCTGCAGCCCGGCGTCGCAGGCAGCTGTCTCGCGGTAGCGCGGGCGACAAAAGCGCGCGCGGCCGGCGACCGACCCTTGTAAGGGGGCGGGCGGAACGGTATATTCCCAAGCCCCGCCTGCTCGGTTTGTGCGGAGCAGCAAGCTCGTGCGGACTTCATCACTTTCAAGGACTTGCCCGTGACCCACCCCGCCTTGCCGGCCGCCCAGGGACTGTACGATGCACGCCACGAACACGACGCCTGCGGCGTTGGCTTTGTCGCGCATATCAAGGGCCGGAAGTCGCACGCCATCGTCGAGCAGGGTCTTACCGTCCTCAAGAACCTCACGCACCGCGGCGCGGTCGGATATGACCCGAAACTCTCGGACGGCTCGGGGCTGCTGATCCAGATCCCCGACCGGCTGCTGCGCGCCGAGATGGCGAAGCAGGGTGTGGCGCTGCCGCCGGTCGGCGCGTACGGCGTCGGCATGGTGTTCCTGCCACGCGAGCCGGCCTCCCGGCTCGCGTGCGAATACGAGATCGAGCGCGCGATCAAGGACGAAGGGCAGCAATTGCTGGGCTGGCGGGATGTCCCCGTGGACAATGCGGACCTCGCAGACGCCGCCAGGCAGCTCGAGCCGGTGATACGTCAGGTGTTCATCGGCCGCGGCGAGTCGGTTACCACCACCGACAAGCTCGAGCGCAAGCTCTACATCATCCGCAAAAGCTCCGGCCACGCGATCCAGGCACTGCAGCTCGCGCACGGCCGGGAGTTCTACGTGCCGTCGATGTCCGCGCGCACCATCGTCTACAAGGGCATGCTGCTCGCGAACCAGGTGGGTGAGTACTACGTCGACCTCAAGGACGCCCGCCTCGAGTCGGCGCTGGCGATGGTGCACCAGAGGTTCTCCACGAACACCTTTCCCTCGTGGGACCTGGCGCATCCGTTCCGCCTGATCTGCCACAACGGCGAGATCAACACGGTGCGCGGGAACCAGAACTGGGTGCGCGCACGGCAGGGCGCGATATCTAGCCCGGTGCTCGGAGAAGACCTGAAGAAGATCTGGCCGCTGATCTACGACGGACAGTCGGATTCCGCCTCCTTCGACAACGCGCTTGAACTGCTGGTCATGGGTGGCTACTCGGTAGCCCACGCGATGATGATGATGATCCCCGAGGCGTGGGAGAACCACACGCTGATGGATGCATCGCGCCGCGCCTTCTACGAATACCACGCCGCGATGATGGAGCCGTGGGACGGCCCGGCGTCGATCACCTTCACCGACGGCCGGCAGATCGGCGCGACGCTGGATCGCAACGGCCTGCGTCCCTCCCGCTACATCGTCACCGACGATGACCTGGTGATCATGGGCTCCGAATGCGGCTGCCTGCCGGTGCCGGAGGAACGCATCGTGAAGAAGTGGCGCCTGCAGCCGGGCAAGATGTTCCTCGTCGACCTGGAGAAGGGCCGCATCGTCGATGACAAGGAGCTCAAGGACACGCTCGCCGCCGCCAAGCCCTATGTGGAGTGGATCGAGCGCATCCGCGTCAAGCTCGACGATGTGGAGACGCAGCGCACCGCGCCGCTGAAGTCCGCGGTGGCGATCCTCGATCGCCAGCAGGCTTTTGCCTACACGCAGGAGGACATCAAGTTCCTCATGACGCCGATGGCAGCGAACGGCGAGGAGCCGATTGGCTCGATGGGCAACGATTCGCCGCTTGCGGTGCTCTCGGACAAGAACAAGACGCTCTACCACTATTTCAAGCAGATCTTCGCCCAAGTGACCAACCCGCCGATCGACCCGATCCGCGAGGAGCTGGTGACGAGCCTGGTCTCCTTCATCGGCCCGAAGCCGAACCTGCTCGGCATCGACGAGATGAACCCGCCGCTTCGCCTGGAGGTATCGCAGCCGGTGCTGGATTTCTACGAGATGGAGAAAATCAGGCACATCGAGCGCTACACCGGCGGCAAGTTCCGCTCCTGCGAGCTCGACGTCACCTATCCGGTCGCCTGGGGAAAGGAAGCGATCGAGGCGCGCCTCGCATCCCTGTGCGCGCAGGCCGAGGATGCGGTGCGCGCGGGCGATTCCATCATCGTCATCTCCGACCGCCTGCTGGACCAGGAGCGCGTCGCGATCCCGGCGCTGCTCGCGCTGTCCGCGGTGCACCAGCACCTGGTGGCCAGGGGCCTGCGCACCAACGCCGGCCTGGTGGTCGAGACGGGCTCCGCGCGCGAGGTGCACCACTTCGCCCTGCTCGGCGGCTATGGCGCGGAAGCGGTGCATCCGTACCTGGCGCTGGAAACGCTGCTGGCGATGCATGCCGGCGACGACGCGGCGGGCTCGAAGGCGATCAGGAACTTCGTCAAGGCGATTGGCAAGGGCCTGAAGAAGGTGATGTCCAAGATGGGCATCTCGACGTACATGTCCTACACCGGCGCGCAGATCTTCGAGGCAGTGGGCCTGAAGCGCGCGCTGGTCGACAAGTACTTCACCGGCACTGCGTCCACGGTCGAAGGTATCGGCGTCTTCGAACTCGCCGAGGAGGCGATCCGCCTGCACCGCGCCGCGTTTGGCAACGACCCGGTGCTCGCCGTGTCTCTCGACGCCGGCGGCGAGTACGCCTGGCGCGTGCGCGGCGAGGAGCACATGTGGACGCCAGACGCGATCGCGATGCTGCAGCATGCGACGCGGCAGAACAGGTACGACACCTACAAGGAATACGCGCGGCTGATCAACGACCAGACCCGCCGTCACATGACCTTCCGCGGCCTGTTCGAATTCCGCGCGGGCGAGCAGCAGCCGGTGCCTATCGAGGAAGTCGAGCCGGCGAGCGAGATCGTCAAGCGTTTCTCCACCGGCGCAATGTCGCTCGGGTCCATCTCCACCGAGGCGCACACCACGCTCGCCATCGCCATGAACCGCATCGGCGGCAAGTCGAACACCGGCGAGGGCGGCGAAGACCGCAGGCGCTATGCGCCGGTGGTGGCTGGCGAGACGCTGCGCTCGCGGCTGGGTGCGAGCCGGGTCGAGAGCGACATCGCGCTGCAGGCAGGCGATGTATTGAAGTCCAAGATCAAGCAGGTGGCTTCCGGGCGCTTCGGCGTCACGGCGGAGTACCTCGCCTCGGCCGAGATGATCCAGATCAAGATGGCGCAGGGCGCGAAGCCGGGCGAGGGCGGCCAGCTCCCGGGCCGCAAGGTGTCCGAATACATCGCCGAGTTGCGCTATTCGACGCCTGGCGTGGAGTTGATCTCACCGCCGCCGCACCACGACATCTATTCGATCGAGGACCTGTCCCAGCTTATCCACGACCTGAAGAACGCGAATCCGGCAGCCTCGGTCTCGGTAAAGCTGGTGTCCGAGATCGGCGTCGGCACGGTGGCCGCTGGCGTATCGAAGGCGAAGGCCGACCACGTCACCATCTCCGGCCATGACGGCGGCACCGGCGCATCGCCGTGGTCGTCGATCAAGCATGCCGGAACGCCCTGGGAGCTCGGGCTCGCGGAAACGCAGCAGACGCTGGTGCTGAACCGCCTGCGCGGCCGTATCGCGGTCCAGGTCGACGGGCAGCTCAAGACCGGCCGCGACGTGGTGATCGGCGCGCTGCTTGGCGCGGACGAGTTCGGCTTTGCGACCGCACCGCTGGTGGTCGAGGGCTGCATCATGATGCGCAAGTGCCACCTGAACACCTGCCCGGTGGGCGTGGCAACGCAGGACCCGGTGCTGCGCCGCAAGTTCGCGGGCAAGCCCGAGCACGTCGTGAACTATTTCTTCTTCGTCGCCGAGGAGGTGCGGGAGATCATGGCGCAGCTCGGCGTGAGGAAGTTCAGCGATCTGATCGGCGCGGCGCGGTACCTCGACACTAGGAAGGGCGTCGAGCACTGGAAGGCGCGTGGACTGGACTTCTCGCGCATCTTCCACATGCCCGAGGTGCCCGCCGAAGTCTCGTGCCACCACACCGAGGTGCAGGACCACGGCCTGGCAAAGGCGCTGGACAATCGCCTGATCGAGCTGTCGCAGGCTGCGCTCGAACGACGCGAGAAGGTGTCGATAGACATGCCGATACGCAACGTCAACCGCACCGTCGGCACCATGCTCTCGCACGAGGTCGCGCGGCGCTACGGCCACGACGGCCTGCCGGAAGACACCATCCACGTGAAGTTCGCGGGCTCCGCGGGGCAGAGCTTCGGCGCATTCCTCTCCCGCGGCATCACGCTCGAGATCATCGGAGACACCAACGACTACTGCGGCAAGGGCCTGTCGGGCGGGCGCATCGCGGTGCAGCCGTCGCCGAAGTTCCGCGGCGAGCCCACCGAGAACATCATCACCGGCAACGTCGTGCTGTACGGCGCGATCGCTGGCCAGGCCTACTTCCGCGGCGTCGCCGGCGAGCGCTTCGCGGTGCGCAATTCCGGCGCCGAGGCGGTGGTCGAGGGCGTGGGCGACCACGGCTGCGAGTACATGACCGGAGGCACAGTCGCGGTACTGGGCGTCACCGGGCGAAATTTCGCTGCCGGCATGTCCGGCGGCATCGCCTACGTATACGACGTCGACGGCGATTTTTCCAGGCGCTGCAACGCGGCCATGGTGGACCTGGAGCCGGTGCTGGGCGAAACCGAGCAGCAGGCGAAGCTTCCGCGCGAACTCTGGCACCACGGCGAGCCGGACGAGGTGATACTGAAAGGCCTGATCGAACGCCATGTGAAGGCCACAGGTTCCCGCAGGGGCCAGGAGCTGCTCGCCAGCTGGGCAGAGGCGCGCGCGCGCTTCGTCAAGGTGTTTCCGAAGGAGTACCGGCGCGCCCTGGGCGAACTCGCCGCGTCGCAACGAAAGGCGGCCGCCTGATGGGAAAGATCACGGGATTCCTGGAGTACCAGAGGCTCGCGGAAGCGGCCGAGCCGGTTGCCTCGCGCACGAAGCACTATCGCGAGTTCGTCATGCACCTCACGGACGACGAGGCGAAGCTGCAGGGCGCACGCTGTATGGACTGCGGCACGCCGTTCTGCATGTCCGGCTGCCCGGTCAACAACATCATTCCGGACTGGAACGACCTCGTCTACCGGCAGGACTGGCAGGCGGCGATCGAATCGCTGCACTCGACCAACAACTTTCCCGAATTCACCGGCCGTGTCTGCCCGGCGCCATGCGAGGAAGCCTGCGTACTGCGCATCAACGACGACCCGGTAGGCATCAAGTCCATCGAGCACGCCATCATCGACAAGGCGTTCGAGTCCGGCTGGGTGAAGCCGCTTCCCGCCGCGCGCAAGTCAGGCAGGAAAGTGGCGGTGATCGGTTCCGGGCCGGCGGGCCTTGCCTGCGCGCAGCAGCTTGCCCGGGCCGGCCACGCGGTCACCGTGTACGAGAAGAACGACCGCATCGGCGGCCTGCTCCGCTACGGCATTCCTGATTTCAAGCTGGAGAAGTGGCTGATCGACCGGCGCCTGGAGCAGATGAAGGCCGAGGGCATCGAGTTCCGCACCAACCACGTCGTTGGTGGGGCGCCGGTGGGAGCCGGCAACGCGCAGGCGAAGCCGGTGGATCCGCGCAGGCTGCTGAAGGAGTTCGACGCCGTGGTACTTGCCGGCGGCGCGGAAGTCCCGCGCGACCTGCCGGTGCCGGGCCGCAAGCTCGATGGCGTGCACTTCGCGATGGATTTCCTGCCGCTGCAGAACCGGCGGGTCGCCGGCGACGACAACGTGAGGGAACTCTGGGCGGAGGGGAAGCACGTGGTCGTCATCGGCGGTGGGGACACCGGGTCGGACTGCGTCGGCACCTCCAACCGGCATGGCGCGGCCTCGGTCACGCAGTTCGAGCTCCTCGACAAGCCCGAGGACCCGCTGCGCAACCCGGTGTGGCCGTACTGGCCCGCGCGGCTGCGCACCTCGTCCTCGCACGAGGAAGGTGCCACGCGCGACTGGTCGGTCGCCACCAAGGAGCTGATCGGCGAGAACGGCCGGGTGACCGCGCTGAAGGCGGTACGGCTGCAGTGGAAAGACGGGAAGATGAGCGAGGTGCCGGGCAGCGAGTTTGTGCTGCCCGCGGATCTCGTGCTGCTGGCGATGGGATTCATATCCCCGGTGCAGTCGGTACTGGCTGCGTTCGGCGTGGCGAAAGACGCGCGCGGCAACGCGCAGGCGGACACCGAGGGCGGCCGCAGCTATGCCACTTCTGTGCCGAAGGTATTCGCCGCGGGAGACATGCGTCGCGGCCAGTCGCTCGTCGTCTGGGCGATCCGCGAAGGTCGCCAGTGCGCGCGCGCCGTGGATGAATACCTGATGGGGAGCTCAGACCTGCCCCGCTAGCAGGCTGCTACGCCAGCGGCGCGCCAGAAGTTCGCCGCATTCGGGTGTTAACATTTCTGCCATGCCTCTGGAGGTCATCGTCCTCGCCGCCGGCCAGGGCAAGCGCATGCAGTCCCCGCTGCCCAAAGTGCTGCATCGGTTGGCGGGGAAACCCCTGCTTGCGCATGTGCTCGGGGCCGCCCGTGCACTGAAGCCGGCACGCATCGTGGTCGTGCACGGGCACGGCGCCGAGGCCGTGAAGAAGGCTTTTCCCGACGCTGACCTGCACTGGGTACTGCAAGCCGAGCAGCTTGGCACCGGCCATGCGGTCCGCAGCGCGCTTCCGGCCGTGTCCGACGGGGCCGACGTTCTCGTGCTGAATGGTGACATGCCGCTGATGCAGGCGGAATCGCTGCGCCTGCTCGCCGCCGCGGCCGGCAGCGGCCTCGCCATGCTGACCGCGGAGTTTCCGGAAACCCCCGCATATGGCCGCGTCGTGCGTGATGTCGCGGGACGGGTGCTGCGCATCGTCGAACAGAAGGATGCCACGCCGGCCGAGCAGGCAATCCGCGAGTGCTACGTCGGCTATATCGCTT
Source organism: uncultured Enterobacteriaceae bacterium (assembly GCA_964612335.1). Lineage (GTDB taxonomy): Bacteria > Pseudomonadota > Gammaproteobacteria > Burkholderiales > SG8-39 > CAZTDU01. The sequence goes on from CAZTDU010000001.1 coordinate 277,594, forward strand.
GCTCGCGCGGGCGGCTCTCGGCGTGGCTGGCGAATGTCGGCAACGCCAACGCGCAGTCCGAGTACTACCTCACCGACGTGATCGCGCTCGCGGTGGCGGACGGCGTGGACATCGCCGCGGTGCGCCTGGGCGACTACCGCGAGGCCTTGGGCGTGAACTCCCGCTACGACCTCGCGATCGCCGAGCGCGCGTTCCAGAACATGGCGGCGCGGCGGCTGCTCGATGCCGGCGTCACGCTTGCGGACCTGTGGCGTACCGACGTCCGCGGCGAGCTCGCCTGCGGGCGCGACGTGACCATCGACGTCAACTGCGTCTTCGAGGGCCGGGTGTCGCTCGGCGATCGCGTTCGCATCGGCCCGAACTGCGTGCTGCGCAACGTCTCGGTCGCAGCCGACAGCGAGGTGCTTGCCTTCTCCCTGCTCGAAGACGCGGAAGTCGGCGCGCGCTGCCGCATCGGCCCCTATGCGCGCCTGCGTCCCGGCGCCAGCCTCGCCGAGGACGTCCACATCGGCAACTTCGTCGAGGTAAAGGCAAGCCGCATCGGCGCGGGCTCGAAGGCCAACCACCTGTCGTACATCGGCGACTCGGAAGTCGGTCGCCGCGTCAACATCGGCGCCGGCACCATCACCTGCAACTACGACGGCGTCGCCAAGCACCGCACCGTCATCGAGGACGACTGCTTCATCGGCTCGGACGCCACGCTGGTCGCGCCGGTGCGGGTGGCGAAGGGCTCGTACATCGGCGCCGGCTCCACCATCAGCGAGGACACGCCAGCCGGCCAGCTCAGCCTTGCACGCGCGCGGCAGGTTGCGGTTCCCGCCTGGAAGCCGCCAAAGAAGAAGGGCTGACGCATGTGCGGAATCGTCGGCGCAGCGGCCACCCGGGACATCGTCCCGGTGCTGGTGGAGGGCCTGCGGCGCCTGGAGTACCGGGGCTACGACTCGGCGGGTGTCGCGGTCAGCGACCAGGGACTCAGGCGGGTGCGCGCGCTCGGTAGGGTGGCAGCGCTCAGCGAGCAGATCGGGAAGGAGCACCTGAGCGGGCACACCGGCATCGCCCACACCAGATGGGCCACGCACGGCGCGCCGTCGGAGGCGAATGCGCATCCGCACATCTCCGGCTCGCTCGCGGTCGTCCACAACGGCATCATCGAGAACCACGACCCGATCCGTGCACGCCTGAAGGGCGAGGGCTACAGGTTCACCTCCGAAACCGACACCGAGGTCATCGCCCACCTGATCGAGCACTACCGGAAGTCCAGCGCGGACCTGCTCGCCGCGACGTGCAAGGCGGTGGCGGAACTGCAGGGCGCGTTCGCAATCGCCGTGGTGTCCGGCGACGCGCCGGACGCGGTGGTGCTGGCAAAGAAGGGCGCGCCTATCCTGCTCGGGCTGGGCGATGGCGAGAACTTCGCCGCGTCGGACGTCTCGGCGCTGCTGCAGGTGACGCGGCGCGTGATCTACCTGGACGATGGCGATTGCGCCGAGATCACGCCGCGCGGCTTCCGCATCGTGGACGCCGATGGCCATCCGGTCGAGCGCGCGGAACACCTGTCTGAACAGTCTGCCGAGGCCGCCGAGCTGGGGACGTACCGGCACTTCATGCAGAAGGAGATCTTCGAGCAGCCGGTGGCGGTAGCCAATACGCTGGAAACCGTGCTGGGCGCCAGCTCACTTCAGGCCGGGCTGTTCGGCACCGAGGCAGGCGACCTGCTGAAGACCGCCACTTCCGTGCACATCGTTGCCTGCGGCACCAGCTATAACGCTGCGCTCATCGCGCACTACTGGCTGGAAGCGATCGCCGGCATACCTACGCGCGCCGAGATTGCCAGCGAATACCGCTACCGCCGCTCGGTGCCAGACCCCAAGGGCCTGTTCATCACCATTTCGCAGTCCGGCGAGACCGCCGATACGCTCGCGGCGCTCGAGCACGCCAAGTCGCTCGGGTACACGGCCACGCTGTCCATCTGCAACGTCCCGGAGAGCTCGCTGGTGCGCGCCTCCAGGCTGCGTTTTCTCACCCGCGCCGGTCCCGAGATCGGCGTCGCCTCCACCAAGGCCTTCACGACGCAGCTTGCGGCCCTGTTCCTGCTCGCCCTGGTCACCGCGCGCGCGCGCGGGCGCATCGACTTCGACACCGAGCGTGCCTACCTGAAGGCGCTGCGGCGCCTGCCCGCCGCGATCCAGCGCGTGCTTGGCGTCGAAGAGGAGATCCTCGTCTGGGCCAGGCGCTTCAGCACCAAGGAGCATGCCCTGTTCCTCGGGCGCGGCATCAACTGGCCGGTCGCCATGGAGGGTGCGCTGAAGCTCAAGGAAATCTCCTACATCCACGCTGAGGCCTACGCCGCGGGCGAGCTCAAGCACGGCCCGCTCGCGCTGGTGGACCGGAACATGCCGGTGATTGCGGTTGCGCCCAGCGACACCCTGATCGAAAAGGTCAGGTCGAACCTGCAGGAAGTGCGCGCACGCGGCGGCGAGCTGTTCGTCCTCGCCGACGTCGGCAGCCGCATCGAAAAAAGCGAGGGCGTGCACATCATCAAGCTCACCGAGCACGCCGGGCCGTTGTCGCCCATCCTGCACGTGGTGCCGCTGCAACTGCTCGCGTACCACACCGCGCTCGCGCGCGGCACCGACGTGGACAAGCCGCGCAACCTCGCCAAATCGGTGACGGTTGAGTGAGCGCGACGTAGTCGCGGCTGATGCATGACGCGATCGTCATCGGCGCGGGGCACAACGGTCTCGTCTGCGCCTGCTACCTCGCCAGGGCCGGACTGAAGGTCACGGTCCTGGAGCGCCGCAGCGTGGTCGGCGGCGCGGCGGTTACCGAGGAGTTCCACCCGGGCTTCCGCAATTCGGTGGCCGCATACACGGTGAGCCTGCTGCAGGCGCGCGTGATCCGCGACCTGAATCTCGCCGGGCACGGCCTGCGCATCGTCGAGCGGCCGCTGGCGAACTTCCTGCCGCTTGCGGATGGCGGGTACCTGAAGGTGGGCGGCGGCGCAGAGGCGATGCAGCGCGAGCTGGCGCGGCATTCCGCGCGCGACGCCGAGCGGCTGCCGACCTACTGGCAGCGCCTGGAGCGAGTCGCCGACGTGCTGCGCGAGCTGGTGCTCGAATGCCCGCCGAACGTCGGTGGTGGGCTGACGGACATCCTGCGCGGGGTGAAGGCCGGCCGGATGCTGAAGCGCCTGGACATGGAAGCGCGGCGCGACCTGCTGGAGCTGTTTACCGGCTCGGCGGTCGATTTGCTCGAGCACTGGTTCGAGTCGGCCGGCATCAAGGCCGCATTCGGTTTCGATGCTGTGGTCGGCAACTACGCCAGCCCGTTTCATCCCGGCACCGCCTACGTGCTGCTGCACCACTGCTTCGGCGAAGTGAACGGCAAACGCGGCGCCTGGGGACATGCCATCGGTGGCATGGGCGCGATCACGCAGGCCATGGCGGCAGAAGCATGGCGGTTGGGCGTGGAGATCCGCTGCGATGCGGCGGTTGCGCGCATCGAGCCGGGGCGGGTAGTGCTGGAAGACGGCACATCGGTCCCGGGCCGCGCGATCGCCGCTAACGTGAATCCGAAGCTGCTCTTCCTCAAGCTCGTCGCGCGCGAGCTGCTGGCGCCGGAGTTCGTCGCCAGGATGGAACGCTACAAGTGCGGCTCGGCGACGTTCCGCTTGAACATTGCGCTATCGGCATTGCCGCGCTTTTCCTGCCTGCCAGAGGAAGGGCCGCATCACGGCTCCGGCATCATCATGGCGCCGTCGCTTGCCTACATGGACCGCGCGTACCTCGATGCGCGCGCCGAGGGCATCGCGAAGCAGCCGATCGTCGAGATGGTGATCGCGAGCACGCTCGACCCCACGCTGGTCGATCCCGATCAGGCAGCAAAAGGCGCGCACGTGGCAAGCCTCTTCTGCCAGCACTTCGCGCCGGACGCGGACTGGACGGCGCGCAAGGACGAAGCGGTGCAGCGCATCTTCGACGTCGTCGAGTCGCATGCGCCCGGGTTCCGCGCGAGCGTGCTGGCCCACTCCGCGCTGTCGCCCGCCGACCTCGAGCGCGAATTCGGCCTCGTCGGCGGCGACATCTTCCATGGCGCGCTGTCGCTCGACCAGTTGTGGAGCGCGCGCCCCCTGCTCGGCCACGGCGACTACCGCACGCCGGTGAAGGGCTTGTATCTGTGCGGCTCGGGCGCGCACCCGGGCGGCGGTGTCACCGGCGCGCCCGGGCACAACTGCGCGCGCGAGATGCTGCGGGACCTGCGTTAGGCCGGCTGCGCGGTATATCCCGCTTCGGCAATGCTCTGCGCCAGAGCGAGCGGCGTGGCGACGCTGTCGATGCGCACCCGGTGTTCCGCGAGCGATACCTCGACGCTGGCGGCTGCGTCCAGTTCCTTCACCGCCCTGGTGATCCTGCTCACGCAATGGCCGCAGCTCATGTCCGGCACTTTCAGTTCGATCATGCTTGTCTCCTGTCGATACGGCACCCGGGGATCGGGTTTCGCGGCGAGCAGCGTCAGGGCTTCCACCGTGGGAGGGTCAAGCGCTTGACCCTCCTATGCTGGCAGGGTTGATGCTGCGGCCTTCGATAACCGATCAGGGAGTCCCCAGCCGTGGAAACCAGCATCCAGATCCGCCTGCCGATAGAAGGCATGACCTGCGCCTCCTGCGTTGCGCGCGTGGAGAAGGCACTGAAGGCCGTGCCGGGCGTGGGCAGCGCCGAAGTGAACCTCGCCACCGAGACAGCGACCGTCGCGCTTGCCGCAGGCGCACCACCCGAATCGCTGGTCGAAGCGGTGCGCAAGGCGGGCTACGACGCGCGCCTGCAGCCGCGTGCGCCCGCGGTCGCGCATGCGGCCGGGCGCTCGTGGTGGCCGGTGGCGCTCGCCGCGGCGCTGACGCTGCCGCTGGTGCTGCCGATGCTGCTCGAGCCCCTGGGCCTGGAATGGGCCTTGCCCGGCTGGATCCAGCTCATCCTCGCCACGCCGGTGCAGTTCGTGCTCGGCGCGCGCTTCTATCGTGCGGGCTGGGCGTCGCTGCGCGCGCGTACCGGCAGCATGGACCTGCTGGTGGCACTCGGCACCAGCGCCGCATACGGCCTCTCCGTCTACATGCTGGTGCGCCACTGGGGCCACGGCGTGGCGCACTTCTACTTCGAGGCATCAGCGGCGGTCATCACGCTGGTACTGCTTGGCAAGTGGCTCGAAGCCCGCGCCAAGCGCCAGACCACCGAAGCGATCCGCGCGCTGCAGGCCTTGCGCCCCGAACGCGCACGCGTACGTCGCGAAGGCGTCGAGGTCGACGTTCCGGTTGAGGCCATCGTCGTTGGCGACATGGTGGTCGTGAAGCCGGCGGAACGGCTCGCTGCCGATGGCGAGGTCCTCGAAGGCCGCACGCACGTCGACGAGTCGATGATCACCGGCGAGTCGCTGCCGGTGGCCAAGCAGCCGGGCGATCGCGTCACCGGCGGCGCGGTGAACGGCGAAGGCCTGATCGTGGTGCGGGCCACCGCGGTAGGCGCGCAGTCGGTACTTGCCCGCATCATAGAACTTGTCGAGACGGCGCAGGCGAAGAAGGCGCCGATCCAGCGGCTGGTCGACCGCGTCAGCGCGGTGTTCGTGCCGATCGTGCTCGCGATCTCGGTGCTGACGCTGCTGGGATGGGGGCTTGCGACCGGGCAGTGGGAGCAGGCGGTGCTGAACGCGGTCGCGGTGCTGGTCATCGCCTGCCCCTGCGCGCTCGGCCTCGCCACGCCCGCGGCCGTCATGGCCGGCACCGGCGTCGCGGCGCGGCACGGCGTGCTGATCAAGGACGCGGAGGCCCTCGAAATCGCGCATCGCGTCAACGTCGTCGCCTTCGACAAGACCGGCACGCTGACGGTGGGCAAGCCTGCGCTGGTTGCGCTGGAAGCGGCGGATGGCAATCGCGCCGGCGCGCTTGCGCTGGCCGCCGCCGTGCAGGCAGGCAGCGAGCACCCGCTCGCCGCGGCGGTACTCGCTGCGGCGCGAGGCGAAGCGATCGCCGTGCCGAAGGCGCAGGATATGCGCGTGCTCCCCGGGCGCGGCATCCAGGCCACCGTAGCCGGCAGGCGACTGGCGATCGGTTCCACGCGCTGGATGCGGGAAGTGGGCGTGGACGCTGCCGCGCTGGGCGAGCGCCAGGCCGCGCTCGAGAGCCAGGGCCTGACCGTGTCCTGGCTGATGGAGCTTGGCGAGCGCGCGACTGCGCTCGCCGTGCTGGGCATTGGCGACGCACTGAAGCCCCAGGCCGCGCAGGCCGTGGCAGCGCTATCCGAGCGCGGCATCAGGAGCGTCATGCTCACGGGCGATGGCCGCGCGGCGGCGCAGGCGATTGCGGCGCAGCTGGGCATCGTCGACGTGCAGCCCGAGGTCCTGCCCGAGGACAAGGCGCGGGTGGTGCAGTCGCTACGCAGCGCGCGGGGTGCCGTGGCGATGGTCGGCGATGGCATCAACGACGCACCGGCGCTTGCCGCTGCGGACATCGGCTTCGCCATGAGCTCCGGCACCGATGCGGCGATGCACGCGGCAGGCATCACGCTGATGCGCAGCGATCCGCGCCTGGTCGCCGCCGCCATCGACATTTCCCGGCGCACCTATGCAAAAATCCGCCAGAACCTGTTCTGGGCCTTCGTCTACAACCTGATCGGCATCCCGCTTGCGGCGCTGGGGCTGCTCAGCCCGATGGTGGCAGGCGCCGCGATGGCCCTGAGCAGCGTCAGCGTGGTGGCCAACGCGCTCCTGCTGAAGCGCTGGAAGCCCACAGCATCGACCGGAGAGTGACATGGGAAAACCCGAACGATTCCTCGAACACGCCGATGCGCTCGGTCGCGGCCTGGTGGACATCGGCCAGGCGGCAAAGGCAAGCGGCGTATCGGTGAAGATGATCCGCCACTACGAGGCGATAGGGCTGCTGAAGAACGTGGCGCGTACCTGGGCGAACTACCGCGTCTACGGCGAGAACGACATCCACACGCTGCGCTTCATCAAGCGCGCGCGCACGCTGGGTTTCCCCATCGAGGACATCCGCGTGCTGCTGTCGCTGTGGCAGAACAGGTCGCGGTCCAGCGCCGCGGTGAAGAAAATCGCCGCCAGCCACGTGCAGGTGCTGAAGCAGAAGATCGCCGCGATGCAGGACATGGTGGCGACGCTGGAGCACCTGAGCCACAACTGCCATGGCGACCACCGGCCGGACTGCCCGATCCTCGACGGGCTTTCCGGGTAGGCGGGCCCTCTCGCGCTCTGTCCCTGCGCTTATCCAATGCGCTGAAATACGGGAAACGTTTCGAGAAGCCAGAAACCGAATCGGGAGAGTTGACCGGTCATCATGGCGACGCCCATCAGTATGAGGATCAGGCCGGCGACGATCTGCAGCGCTGCCCCGAGTCGGCCCAGGTCTCTCAGCCGCCCGGCGAGCTCGCGCGTAAAAACCGCGGTCAGTAGAAATGGAATGCCGAGACCGGCCGCATAGGTAGCCAGCAATCCAGCTCCACCCAAGGCGGAAGTCTGTACCGCGCTCACGGTGAGAATTGCGCCTAGAACGGGCCCGATGCACGGCGTCCAGCCAAAGCCGAAGGCGATGCCCAGGACAAATGCCGGCAGCGGCCGCCCGCCAGAGAGCCGCGGATGAAAGCGGAAGTCGCGCATGAGCCACGGCATGGCCCGCGTCATGCCGAGCATCAGCAGCCCGAAGACGATGACGATCGCGCCTCCGATGATGTTGGCCTCATAGCGGTACTGCAGCAGCAGCCGGCCGAGGAACGTGGCGCTTGCGCCGAGCGAGACGAACACCGCACTGAAGCCGAGCACGAAGAACGCGCTCAGGGTCAGCGCTGCGAGCCGCTCGCCTGCGTCCGGCCGGGAGCGCTTCCCCGCAAGCGGCTGTCCCGCTATGAAGGACACGTAGGCAGGTACGAGCGGCAGCACGCAGGGCGACACAAAGGAGATCAGGCCGGCGGCGAACGCTGCCGCAAGCCCGACGGCGCCCGCTTCCATCAGCTGGAGGACCCGAACCTGCAGTTGCGCATCATGCCGCCGTCCTCGTGCTCCAGGTTGTGGCAGTGATACATGAAAAGGCCCGGAACCGTCGGCGCTACCTGGACGCGCACCCGTTCGCCGGCGAAGATCCCGAAGGTGTCCTTGTACCCGACGCGCAGCACGCCGTCGCGCAGATCCGCGGGTATGTGGGCACCGCTGCGCTCGATGATCCGGAAGCGAACGCCATGAATATGCATGGGATGTGCCATCGCCATTCCGCGCCCGTCATTGGTGAAAGTCCACACCGACGACTGGCCCACCGGGAGCCATTCGTCGTTTGCGACCGCCATCATGTCGTCGGTGTCGAAGCGCCGACCATTGAGAAAGCCGCGCATATGCCGAAACGCGAGCTGCGTGTGAACCTCGTGCTTGCCTTCGCGCGCGCCGGCTTCCTCTTGAGGTAGTACGAGCGCGGAAGCGCGGGCTCTTGCGCCGGGGCGAACCGAGAAGCGTGCGATGTGCAGCTCCTCGCCCTGCGATCCGCCCATCATCCCGCGACCCATCATGCGGCCCATCATCCCCCCCATCATGTCCTCCATGCCAGAGAACGCCCGGCTGACGAGAGCGATCTCGGCACCGTCCCGGCGAGCGCCGAAATCCTCGAGTACTTCCACGCGCTCGAAGGGAAAGAGCGTCACATACGGAAGCTCCTGCACGCCTTCGGCGCGGCTTAAGAGACCGCCGTCGGAGCCGATGACGCGAAACGGCCGCTTGTCGGACCAGGCGAGCTTGTAGACGCGAGCGTTCGACACGTTCGCGATGCGCAGCCGGTAGGGGACCGGTGCGACCTTGAAAGTGGCGTCATCTGTGCCGTTCACCAGCACCCGGTCGCCGAGCACGCCGTTCATGTCGTCCATCATCGTCCGCTTGAAGACAAGCTGATTGTCCTGGGCGAACCTGCGATCCTGCAGCACGAGTGGCAGCTCGCGTTCGCGATGAGGGAGGCCGATGCTGTCCTCGCCATCGTCGCGCACCAGCAGCAACCCGGCGAGCCCGTAGTACGTCTGCCATCCCGTGAGGCCATGGGGATGCGGGTGATAGAGATAGGTACCAGCGGGATTTCGTACCGTGAATTCCACGGTGTAGCTGTCCCCGGGGCGGACCGCCTGATGCGGGTGGCCGTCCGCGGTGTCCGGCACGATCATCCCGTGCCAGTGGATCACCGTTGGATCGCCGATTCGGTTCACGACCTCGATGCGCACGCGCTCGCCCCGGCGAAGCTCCAGCGTGGGGCCGAGATTGCCGGGTGCAGCGGCAATCGCATCGCGCCTCCCGCGCAGAACTTCTCCTGTATAGCGCAGGCCGCGCGTTTCCGCACCCTCGCGAATCGGCAAGCGCGCGGGTCCGGCGACAAGCCGTAGAACGACGTCCGGCTCCACTGCAGCGTAGGCGGTCCGGAAGCCGGCTGGCAAGGCAAGTAGAGACGTCCCGGCGCCGAAACTCTTCAGCACATCGCGTCGCGTCAAGGTCATGGTTTTCCTTCCTTCAAGAAATCTTCGATCACGCGTACTGCTTGCGGGCCGTCCCATTCCGCCGGCCCGGTGCGGCGGCCGACCTCGCGGCCCTGCTGGTCTATGAGAAGCGTGGTGGGGATGCCCACCGCGCCAAGTGTTGAAGTTGCCCGCATCGTGGGGTCGACGTAGATGGCGAGCGAGCGCACGCCGGTCTCTTCGTAGAAGCGCTTCACGACCTGAGCGCCAGCCGAATCGATCGACAGGGCGAGAACCTCGAAGTCCGGCCCGCCGAGCTTCTGCTGCAGCCGGTCGAGCGCCGGCATCTCTTCGCGGCAGGGGGTGCACCACGTGGCCCAGACGTTCAGTAGCACGACCTTGCCGCCGAATTGCGAGAGGTTGCGCTTGCCCCCTTGCCGGTCTTCGAAGTACACCTCGGGAAGCGGGCGCGGCGATTTATGCATGCGGAGCACGAATCCGTCGCGAGGCGATGCAGCGGGCGCTGCCGGCCCGGTCTGGCCGGCGGGCCGCAGCGACAGATAGGAGCCCACCAGTCCCGTCGTCAGAACGGTCAGAACGAGCAAGCCCCAAAGGACTCTCGCCGATGTCATCGTCGCAGCTTCGCGATCAGCGCGGAATGAACCTCGCGTGGGTTGAGAGTCAACCCGACGGCGAGGACCACGCCGACAGCGGCGAATACGGCGAGCGGGGCCAGTACGGCCAGCCGCCTTGGTGGCAACTTGTCTCCGCCGGGTTCGTTCGACGCAGTCATTCGTGCCCCTTGCCGCGCTGCGCGATCTGTGTCCACGCCCGCCCGGCGTCTTTCGACACGTAAACGCTGCGCTCGAAAGTCGCGATTGCATACTCGTCGCGCCGCGTCGGGTTCTGGGCGATGTAGGCGACTGCATCCCGCCCGAGCGGTGGCAACTCGATGCGCGCGGTCCTGCCCGCGCCGAGTTCGTACCGCACAAGAGCCGGTTGGCGGTCGAAGGTGCCGTACCACAGGTGCGTGCCGTCAAGATCGAAGAACACCGCAAGTCCCTGGACATCTTGCGCGACGGACTCGAAGCGCTCGCCCGAGTCGCGCGAAAGAAAGACCCCGCTCGACGTCGTCACGGCCACGGTCTTCGGGTCGTCCGGATGAGCCGCGATCGCACGCGGGCTGCCCTTGAGGCCATGCGCCTGCGCCGGCTTCCAGGCAAAGCCGTCGTTGACGGTGTAATGGAGGCCCGGATGACGGATGCGCGAACTGGGTGCAGGGTTCCAGACGTAGATGGCGTTCGCATTCCAGCTCGCAGCCAGCAGGTGGAAGTCAGTCTCGCCTTCGAGGCCCAGTTTTTCCCAGGTCTTTCCCCCGTCACGGCTGCGGATGAGGCCGAAGGGATTCACCAGACCGGAGCCGGGCGCCGGGTGACCACTGCTATAGATGTTCTTCGCGGTCGCCGCAAAGCCCATGTAGTCGTGCCGCGGTCCGGGCGCCGTCGACCACTTGCCACTCTCGTATACGGCGAGACCGTGGTGGCTCGGGATCATGAGCTGCCTGCCGTCCGGACTGTAGGCAAGGCCGTGCACATGGGTGATGGTGACTGCGGCTTGCGCAGGCGTCAGGGCGAGCAGTCCGGCGAGCAGTGCGGCTCTCAATGTCTGCATCTCTTCTCCACAGGAAGTCAGCGTTAGGGTGGCGAGGCGCGGTCAAGGAGCTGGCGCACCTCTTCGCGCGGCATGGCGCCGCTGTAGCGCTCGCCCGTTTCGAGGAACCACGTCGGGGTGGAGTTGGCGCCGAGCTTGCGTCCGATCTCGATGAGCCTGTCGATCGGATTGTCGCAATCGGTCGGCGCCCGCGGCTCGATGCGTCGGAACATGAGGTCATTCCACGCTCTGGCTCGGTCCTTCGAGCACCAGACCGCCTTTGCCTGTCGAACCGATTCGGGCTTCACCACCGCCCACGGCAGGATATGAATGGTGATGTCGTCGAGCTTCGCGAGATCCTCCTCGAAGCGCTTGCAGTACGGGCAATTCGGGTCCGAGAGGATCGCGATCTTGCGCCGCCCCGTACCACGGACGCTGGTGATCGCCCACTGAAACGGCAGGCCTTCCCATTTGATGGCGGTAAGCTCGCGCTGCCGCGCCTGCGTGAGATCGCGCCCCGACTTCGCATCAATGACGCGCCCTGTGATGATCACAGTGGCGGCGCTGTCGACGTAGTAGATCTGCAGCCCATCGGGCCCGCGCACCACCACCTCGTACAGGTCGCTGATCGGCGCCTTCTGCACGCTCTCAAGCTGGCCGGCGGGGAGCTTCTCCTGCAACATGCGCCGCACGGCGGCTTCGTCCGCATACGCCGCGACCGCGTAACCATAAAGGACGGCGAGCGCGAGTGCCGCAGACCTCATACGCCGGCCTCCACAAGCAGCTCGCGAACGTCATGCACAATAGCCTCAGGCGCCGCCTCCGGCCGGACAAAGAGCCGTAGGCGGCCTTGCGGGTCGAACACGAATACCTGTCCGCTGTGGTCGACGCTATAGCTTCCGTGCTCGTTGGGCGGGCGAATCTCGAAGAACGCCTTGAACTCGCGCGCAGTGCGGGCGGTCGTTTCGGGGTCGGCGTGCAGGCCGAGAAAACCCGGATGGAAGGCTGGCACATACCGCGCGAGAATCTCCGGCGTATCGCGCGCCGGATCAACAGTCACAAAGAGCACCTGAACGTCGCGCGCGTCCTCCTCGCTCAACTGCTTCACCGCCGTGGCAAGAAGCGCCAATGTGGTGGGACACATATCGGGGCAATTGGTGTAGCCGAAGAAGAGCATCACGATCTTTCCGCGAAAATCGCCCAGCGTCCGCCGAGTGCCGTGGTGGTCGGTCAACTCGAACCCCCTGCCCCAGTCCGAGCCGGTGATATCCACCGCCTCGAACCGGGCGCCCCGCTCGCTGCCGCGCACCGTCGTATAAGCGGCAACGACCCCGAGCAGCAGCGCAATCGGGACGACAACCCACACAGCGATTCGGTAAGGGCTCATCTGGGCAGGCGCACGTGAACCGACTGCTCGATCGGCACATAGCAGACACCTACGTCGGCGCAGCCTTGAGAGGTGACTTTGAGTTTCACGCTTCCCCTCGCTGCATCCCCCGGAGAAACGGGAACGCGGATGCGAACCAGCCGGCGAAAAGTCTCCGTCCTGCCGAAGAACCGATCTTCCTTCGGCGTGCCGCGCGGGATCTCGACCTCGACGAGCCGCTCGCCCGATTCGGTGGTGAAGCTGAAGCGGTCGCGGTACATGTAATACCCCTCGGCGATCCTGAACTCGACCTCGACACTACGCGCGTCGAGCGCGCGCGCCGAGATCCGGAAGGCCTTATCCGGTTCGAGCAGATCGTCCTTGGACCCAAACAGCAGTTGCGCGCTCGCCGTGGCCGCGACAAGCATTGTCCCAGCCAGAACGAGCACGACGCGTCCCTTGAGGCTCATTCCAGGGCAGGCGACGGGCAAGCCGGTTCAGGTCGGGCAGGGCCGAGCGAACGTTGTTCGGCCTCGGGTTTTACCTCGACTGCCTGCATTTGCAGCGCTCCGTCCTATCAGCATTCTCTTCAGTCTCTTCGCCGCGCGTGACGGCGAGCCTTGGCACGGGGAGACCCGCGTGCCCACTTTCACCTGGAGTGCGGCTTATCTATAAGAGGAGACGTTGGTGGCGTAGATAGGTGCGCTGGCCGGAAATGCCGAAGAAGCGGACTGGAGGAGAGGCGCTTACGGGCGAACTAACAACCTGTTTCCGCCCGTCCGCGGCGGGGACATCGCCAAGGCAGGAGGGCGTATGCTGGTCCGCCGACTTCAGCGGGATCGCCGGCTGGCAGGCAGAAGCACAGTGAACTTCCGTCGCCGTCATCGCGGCGCATTCTCGGCCTGGTGCAGCCGAAGCGTCCGTTGCCGCGGATGCCGGAAGAACCGGCAGCAGGAGCGCAATGACGATCCACAATGAGACAAAAACGCGCGGAGCCCGGCTCAAAGCCGTTCGAATGTTCCGGCGTCCGGTGCGGGGCATGACTTTTGGACCGTTTTCGCGAAGCGCGGTTCCAATTCTATCAAGTCGCGGTCTCGTCAAGCAGGAACTCCGCGAGCGCGACGCTGTCTATTTTGCCGTGCTAGGATTTCGCCCGTGAAGGTATTCGCCAGACTCCTGCTGATTCTCGCGATCGTCGCGCTGCCGCTGCGCGGTGTCGCCGTCGCGTGGGGGCCTCCCCACGGCATGGAAGCGGGGGCGGGGCACGAAGGCTGCCTTGACACCATGCAGGGCATGCAGCAGGACGCCGGCGGCCCGGCCGAAGAACCCGCCAGCGGCCATTGTGCCGCCTGCCCGATCGGTGCGCCTGCGCTGCCTGCCGCGCTGGTGTTCGATGCTGCCGCAGCAGCGAGCAGCTTTGCCATCCCGTTCACCGACCGACTTACCAGGGCGCCGGTGCCGGTGCGCCTGGAACGACCTCCTCTCGCCCTCTGAGCCTTGAGTAACGATACGGCGCCGTGACCGGTGCCGTGCCTGCGCGCGCTTCGCACGCCAGTTTCGGCGGGCAGTGTGCGCGACCAATGCGACGAGGGAAACATGCAGAAGATCTGTGCAGCAATGCTGTGCGCGCTTTACGCCGGCGGCGCGGCGGCGCAGGATGCGCCGCGCGCCACACCGGCAGACGCAACCAAACCCGGCGGGGTACCGCCTTACGAGTCCGCGTTCCGCGATTACCAGCGGTACGTCGATCCGGAGCTCGTGCGCTGGCGCGAGACAAATGACGAGATGGCACGCCTGAAGGGGCATGTCGGCCACCTGCCTGCGTCAGTGCGTCCCGGCAGCACGCCCACAACCGCCAGGCCGCCCGCCCACCCCGGACACGGAGGCGCCAAATGAAGGCCACGTTGATCGCTGCTTTGGCGCTGCTGATCGGCGGCTGCGCGAGCCTCAGTCCGGACGGCGGCTTCGGCACCGTGCAGACCGCGGTGCGCGAGCGCACCGGCCAGGATGCGCAATGGGTGCGCTCGGAAGACGAGGCAAACTCGGTGCGCGCGCGCGTGAGGGAACTCCTCGCGCAACCGCTGACGCCCGAGAGCGCGGTGCAGATCGCGCTGCTGAACAATCCGGGCCTGCAGGCAAGCTACGCCGAGATGGGCATCGCCGAGGCGGATCTGGTGCAGGCCAGCCGATGGAGCGGCCCGACGTTCTCTTTCGCGAAACTGCGTCGCGGCGGCGAAACCGAGTACGAACGCAGCGTGTTCCTCGACATCCTTGGACTGGTCACCATCCCCCTGCAGACGAAGGCGCAGGAAAAGCGCTTCGAGGCGACCAAGTCGCGCGCTACGGGGGAGGCGCTGCGGCTCGCGCTCGATGCCCGCAAGGCCTACTTCAACGCCATCGCCGCCGGCGAAGCGGTGCGCTACATGGCGCAGGTCAGGACTGCGGCGGAAGCGAGCGCCGAACTCGGACGGCGCATGGCGGCGGTAGGCAACTGGTCGAAGCTCAACCAGCAGCGCGAACAGGCCTTCTATGCCGAAACCACCGCGCAACTTGCCCGGGTGAAGCAGGCGCAAGTCGCGGCACGCGAGCAACTGACACGGTTGCTGGGGCTCTGGGGCGACGACATCAGCTATCGGCTGCCCGAGAGGCTTCCAGACCTGCCCAAGGCCCCGCGTGACGGCGGTGACCTGGAGGTGCAGGCGCTCGCGCAGCGGCTCGATGTACAGACTGCGCGCCGCGATACCGAGGCGCTCGCCGAATCCATGGGACTCACCAAGGTCAGCCGCTTCGTGAACCTGTTCGAACTCGGCTTCATTCACAACACCGAGTCACCCGGGCTGCCGCAGCGCGGCTGGGAGGTTGAGCTGCGCATTCCCATCTTCGATTTCGGTGAAGCCCGCGTTGCCCGCGCGGAGTATTTCTATATGCAGTCGGTCAACCGGACGGCAGAGCTTGCGATTCGCGCTCGCTCCGAAGTGCGGGAGGCCTATTCCGCGTACCGCACTGCCTACGACCTCGCGCGCCACTACCGCGACGAAGTGGTGCCGCTGAGGAAGCGCATTTCGGAGGAGATGCTGCTGCGCTACAACGGCATGCTGTCCTCGGTGTTCGAGCTGCTGGCCGACGCGCGCGAATCGGTGATGAGCGTGAACGGCTACATCGAGACGCTGCGCGACTTCTGGCTCGCGGAATCCGACCTGCAGGCGGTCCTTACCTCGGGTTCTCCGGGTGCACTGGCGACCGGCGGCAAGAGCATGGCACTACCCGCGGCGCAGGCCGGCGGACATTGAGGAAATACTCATGAGCACACGCAGACAGTTTTTCCGCTCCTCGGCCGCGGGCATTCTTGGCGCCGCACTCGTATCGCGCGCTGGCGCCGCATCCCTCCCGGAGGCGCCAATGCGGGACAAGCCCGACATGGCTCCGCCGCTGCATCCGCCCAACGGGCGGCCTTACAACCCGGTGGTGACCCTGAACGGCTGGACGCTGCCCTGGCGCATGAACAAGGGCTGGAAAGAGTTCCACCTCGTCGCCGAACCAGTGCGCCGGCAGATCGCGCCCGGCATGACCGCCCATCTCTGGGGCTACAACGGCCAGTCGCCCGGGCCGACGATCGAATGCGTCGAGGGCGACAAGGTGCGCATTTTCGTCACCAACAAGCTGCCCGAGCACACCACCATCCACTGGCACGGCATCCTGCTGCCCTCGGGCATGGACGGCGTGGGTGGGCTGACGCAGCCGCACATTCCGGTTGGCAAGACCTACGTCTACGAGTTCGAGATGAAGAAGTCCGGCACCTTCATGTACCACCCGCACGCCGACGAAATGGTGCAGATGGCGATGGGCATGATGGGCTTTCTCGTCGTGCATCCGAAGAATCCGTCGTTCATGAAGGTGGACCGCGATTTTGTCTTCCTCATCAACGCCTACGAGATCGAACCCGGTGCCTATACCCCCAAGATCGCCGAGATGCTGAACTTCAACCTCTGGTCGTGGAACAGCCGCGTCTTCCCTGGCATCGACCCCTTCGTGGTCAGGAAAGGCGACCGCGTGCGCATTCGATTCGGCAACCTTACGATGACGAATCACCCGATTCACATGCACGGCTATGATTTCGAGGTCACGTGCACTGATGGCGGTTGGGTGCCGAAGGCGGCGCGCTGGCCCGAGGTGACTGTGGACGTCGCGGTGGGCCAGATGCGCGCCTTCGAGTTCGTCGCCGATGCGCCCGGCGACTGGGCGATCCACTGCCACAAGTCGCACCACACCATGAATGCGATGGGCCACGACGTGCCGACGATGATCGGCGTGGACCACCGCGGCGTCGCCGAGAAGATCGTCAAGCTCGTGCCCGACTACATGGTGATGGCCGAGCGCGGCATGGCCGACATGGGCGAGATGGAAATGCCGCTCCCCGACAACACGCTGCCGATGATGACCGGCACCGGCCCTTTCGGCCCTATCGAGATGGGCGGCATGTTCACCGTCGTGAAGGTGCGGGAAGGCCTGGCAAGGAACGACTACAAGGACCCCGGCTGGTACAAGCATCCGCCGGGTACGGTGTCCTACGAGTGGACTGGCGCGCCACCTGTTGCACAGACACTGAGAAATGCGCCGGCGGTGGGTGGCCGTACCGTAAAGGTGCGCAAGCCTTCCGGCCATCACAATCACTGAACAATCTATGAACCACGTGGAGAGACCAATGTCCAAATTGCTGACTGCTACGCTTGCATCGTTTGCTCTGGTATCGGGCGCCGCGCTCGCGCACGGCGAGGCCAGGCACGACAAGAAGCAAGCGAGGCCTGTTTCGACCGAGGAGAAGGCCTTCGGCCGGGAAGGTGCCCCCAAGGATGCGAAACGAATCATCCGCGTCGGCATGGCGGACACCATGCGTTTCGATCCGGCCGAGCTGACCATCAGGCGCGGGGAAACCGTGCGGTTCGTGGTGCGCAACCACGGCAAGGTATTGCACGAGATGGTCATCGGCAGCATGCAGGAACTGAAGGCGCATGCGGAACTGATGAAGAAGCACCCCGGCATGGAACACGACGAGCCGTACATGGCGCACGTCGATCCGGGCAAGGAACAGAGCATCACCTGGCAGTTCACCAAAGCCGGCGAGTTCTACTACGGCTGCCTGATCCCCGGGCACTTCGAGGCCGGCATGGTCGGCAGGATCACCGTCAAATGAACGTAGTTCCAACAACAAGGAGCATGAACATGAAGCTTGCAGCAGCTTTTGCCGTGTCGGCCGGATTGGCGCTTGCGTCGCCGGCATTCGCGCAGACCGGCACCACGGACCATGCCGCCCACCATGGCGGCGCACAGGCGCAGGCGGGGGCGCTCGCCGACGGCGAAATCCGCAGGGTGGACAAGGACGCGAAGAAAATCACCATCAAGCACGGCCCGATCCAGAGCCTGGACATGCCGCCGATGACCATGGTATTCCAGGTCAAGGATCCTGCGATGCTGGATCAGGTGAAGGCGGGCGACAAGGTGAAGTTCGACGCCGAGAAGACCGGCGGTGCCTACACCGTCACCCGCATGGAACCGCAGCGCTGAAGCGGGGCATCCATTGCCGTCCTCAGGTGTCGTAGCTTCCGTCCACGGCCCGATTGCAGCGCTGGCTTTCGTGATCGCTGGCTGCGGCGCGGCGCCATCGGGCTGGGACGACCCGCGCGCCGATCCGGCGAAGCCCGAGCTCGTCGCGCTCGGCGCCAAGGTGTACGCGCAGCATTGCGCCGCCTGCCACGGCGCGAACCTGGAAGGCCAGCCGGACTGGCGCAAGCGCCTGCCCAGCGGCAGGATGCCGGCGCCGCCGCACGACGACAGCGGGCACACATGGCATCACTCCGACGAGGTGCTCTTCCTGACCACGCGCGACGGCATGGTGCCGCCGCTCTATCCGCGAGGCTACGCGAGCGACATGCCGGCGTTCGGCCACGTGCTGGGCGAGGCAGAAATCTGGGCGGTGCTCGCGTACATCAAGAGCCGCTGGAGCGAGCGAGCGCTCGCGGCGCGGGCCGAGATGGCACGCCACGCGGCGAAGCGATGATGGCGATCGGCGCCGTTCCGACAGGTGTCGCCGTACTGCTCCGTGCGCTGCTCTTCTCTGCGGTGCTGGCGGCGCCCGCGGCACTCGCGGAACATTTCGAGGCCGAATCGGACAGTGCCGACGCGGGCCTCAAGCACGCATTTCTGGCCATCGACCAGGGCCGCCTCGATGCCGCGCTGCAGGAAGTCGACCGTTTGATTGCCGAGCACCCGAACTTCCGCCTTGCGCATCTGCTGCGCGGCGACATTCTTCTGGCGCGCGCAAGGCCGCTGAAGACCCTGGGCAACACCGGTCACGCGAATCCGCATCGCATCGACGAGTTGCGCGCCGAAGCGCTGGCGCGGGTGCGAACCTTTCGCGATCCTCCGCCGCGTGGACGCGTTCCGCATCATCTGGTGCAGCTCGATCCGGCGCAGCGTCATGTCATCGTCGTGGATACCCGGCGCTCCCGCCTGTTCCTGTATGAGAACGACGGGGGTGTTCCCCACCTTGTCGCCGACTACTACACGACGCTGGGCAGGAACGGGGTCGCCAAGCAGGTGGAAGGCGACCAGAAGACGCCGCTCGGCGTTTACTTCGTGACCTCCAGCATTCCAGGCCAGAAGCTTCCGGACCTGTACGGCTGGGGGGCGTTTCCGATCAACTATCCCAATGCCTGGGACCGCATGATGGGGCGCACCGGATTCGGAATCTGGCTGCACGGCGTGCCTGCCGACACGTTCGCACGGGCTCCGCAGGCAAGCGACGGGTGCATCGCGCTGTCCAATCCGGATCTCGAGAGGCTGGGCACGAGCATCCAGGTGGGCATCACGCCGGTCGTCGTCAGCGACGAGGTCCGCTGGGTCGACTTGCGGGAGCTCGAAACGCGGCGCGCGGCGTTCCGCCAGACCCTGGAAACCTGGCGCGCGGACTGGGAGAGCCTCGACACCGAGCGCTACCTTGCGCACTACTCGGACCGCTTTCGCTCGGAAGCCATGAACCGGCACGCATGGGGTGAGCACAAGCGGCGCGTGAACTCGTCCAAGCTCTGGATCAAGGTCGGCATCGGTGACCCCAGCATCTTCCTCGGTCCCGGGATCCCAGAGGTCATGGTCGTGACCTTCGACCAGGACTACCGCTCCAGCAACCTCACGCAGCGTTCCCGTAAGCGGCAGTACTGGGTCAGGGAGAAAGGTGCCTGGAAGATCGTCTTTGAAGGGCCGACGCGGGGAACCGTGATCGCGCTGCCGGAGTCTTATGCAAGCTCGCGCTGAACGCGCACGCGGACGTTCTGAAAGGAGAAGTCCATGAAGTACACAACCACACTCGCCATGTTGCTGGCAGTTGCGGCCTCTGGCGCGCTTGCGCAGCACAAGCCGTATTCCGCCCACGAGACGCGCGACATCAAGGCGCTGTCCGCGGACGAAGTGAAGCAATACCTCGCTGGCGACGGCATGGGCTATGCACTTCCGGCGGAGCTGAACCGCTACCCAGGGCCGATGCACGTGCTGGAGCTGGCCGACAAGCTGTCCTTGAGCGACGCGCAGCGCGCGCAGACGCAGGCCCTGATGCAGGCGCACAAGACAGAGGCTCGCGCGATCGGTGCGAAGCTGGTGGCCTCCGAGCGGGAACTGGAAACCCTGTTCCGCGACGCCAGGGCCGACCGGGCGCTGCTGGCTGCCGCAGTCAGAACCGCGGCAGAACTGCGCGGAGAGTATCGGCTATCGCACCTGGAGACGCACCGGCGCATGCGAGCGCTGTTGAGCGAGGATCAGATCCGGCGCTACGACCAGTTGCGTGGCTACACCGCTGGTGCGCATAACGATGCGCTGCCGGGCAGCGGACATCGAGGCCACAGGCATTGAACCTGGCTCGCCGCAGGCTGGTGTTCGCCGCCGCGACGCTCGCCTCGTTCGGCGGCGCCGCGTCCGCGCTTACGGAACCGGTCGTCGACGTGTACAAGAGCGAATCCTGCGGCTGCTGCGGCAAGTGGGTGGATCATCTGCGTGCCAATGGTTTCTCCGTCCGTGCGCACGATGTGCCCGATCCGGCCGTGTACCGCGCGAGATTCGGCGTTCCGGACGCACTCGGTTCCTGTCATACCGCGCGCATCTCCGGGTACGCCATCGAAGGCCACGTGCCGGCGCGCGAAGTGAAGCGTCTGCTCGCCGAACGGCCCGCCGCGCTGGGACTCGCGGTGCCCGGCATGCCGCTGGGCTCGCCCGGCATGGAAGCGCCGCGCCGCGAACCCTACGAGGTGCTGCTGATAGACCGCCTGGGGCGCACCACTGTCTATGCCCGCTACTCCGGATGAGGGGGAACGCCTTGCCCTTGCGCGTTGAACGACCGGCACGATTGATCCAGATCAACGGTCTCTGCCATCAGGCCGGATAGCATTCATTGCATGTACGGGCCCGCCATGAGTCTGACGCAGCAGAGCAAGGCGTGGCGGGGGATTCTGCTCCTCGCCCTGCTGGCCATGTCCGTGCTGGTCGCGCGCCCGGTTTGCGATGCCTTTGAACCGGTGCCTGCGGCGCTTCAGTCCGGTCCGGTCCAACTCGCGAGTCAAGGCGGCGATCCGTTGCATCATTCCGGACACGACGTTGCATGCTGCGCGTCTCTGAGTCAGACGCTTGTGGTGTCTCCGGCCGTAACCACCGTCGTCGAAACGACGAAGGTCACAGCAGCAATATCCGGACATCCGGCGGCGAGTCCGGCTTTGCGGGTTCCCGCACGCGGGGTCTTTTCACCGCCCCGGCAGCAGTCCCCCCTTCCTCCTGCCGCATACCACGCCCGTTCGGCGCGGATTCTCGTTTAAGCCGCTTGCTTCCAGCCTGTGAACCGGCCGCAAGGCCCGCGTTCACGCCTTGCTGACGCGCCCGCCCTTGTCACGGCGGTGCGCCCCCGAAGACCCTGTATGTGCTGATCGGGATTGAACAAGCACGATGAAACGTCGAATCCTTACCGTCTTCCCCGCATCCGCGGAGATCCTCGCGATGCCGATGCATTTCCTGGCTGACCGGCCAGCCGCAAGTGTCGGGCCATGAAACACCCTCAGGACGGCACAAGCCCGGCTGCGCCCACGCACTTCACGGCGCGCCGCGGATTCATCGCCGGCGCCGGGTTCGGTATGGTCAGCCTCTACCTCCTGTGGGCCGGCTACGGCGCCGCGCCGCTGGGTTTCGGCGGACACGGTGCGCAGCCCGGTGACGGGCACGGCGCAGGCGCTCATGGCGGCGGGCATGGCGCTGTGGGCGGAATGCAGATCGAGGAGTTCCGCGCCCTCGTGCAGCGATTCGTGGACGAACATGGTCAGCCCGACGGCAGCGTACGGCCGCGGCGAGCGGCGGCACTCGCGCCCGCCGACGTTTACCTGATGGCGTTCCAGTTCGGATTCACGCCGCAGGTGCTCCGCCTCGAGACAGGCGTGCCTTACCGCTTCCGCATGATGGCCGTGGACGTCGCGCACGGGGCGTCGATCCGTATCGGACCGGGTGCCCGCATCGTCCGCCTGCGGCCTGGGGCGCTGGTCGAGCAGGAACTGACCTTTCAGCAGCCCGGCGAGCACCTGCTGTACTGCACGGTTTACTGCGGTCTTGCGCACGACCGCATGCAGGGCCGGATCATCGTGCGCGAAACCGGCGCGCAGTCATGAGCCGCCGTCCACTGGCCGATGGTCTCGCCGTGCTCTCGCAGCCGGACAAGCGGTTGTTGAAGGCTGCCTTTGCTGCCGCGCTTGCCGCACTCCTGCTCGGCATCCTATGGGGTGCCGCCACCGCGCTCACTCGCGCAGGATTCATCGATCCAGGCCCGCTCGCAGGCTACCGGGCGCTCACCGGGCATGCCGTGGCCATCTTCTTCTACTGGCTGTACTTCGCGCAAGCCGGACTCCTGCTGGCGTTTGCCGCCTTTGCGGCGCCCGGACGCGGCATTGCCTGGCGGCCGCTCGCATGGGCGGGCCTCGTGCTGATGCTCGCCGGGCTTGCCGCGAGCCTCTACGCCATCTTGACCGGCCTGCCGATGCTCTACGATGCGCCGCCCGAGCTCGCTGGCGGACCCTCGCCGACCGCCGTGTCGTTCTACGGCGGTTATCTGCTGCTCGCCGCGGGGCTGTTCTTCCTGGCCGTGGCGGGTGTGGCGACGACGCTTCGGCCGCTCGCGGCCGGTGAGTCCGCGGAATGGCCGGTGGTGGGCTTTGCCACCTGCGCCTGGGCCGGGCTGCTGATGGTAAGCGCGATCGCCGCGGTCTTCGCGTTCCTTCCTGCCGCGCGGTGGGCATGGGGGCTGGGCCCGTTGCCCGCGGATCACTCGACGAGCTGGCACATCCTGTTCCACAACATGCACTACCTGCCGCTGCTGGCGACCGTGCTGGTCTGGTATGTGCTGGTGGAGGAGATCACCGGCGTGAAGTCCGTGTTCGGCCCCCGCTTCTCGAAGATGGTCTTTGCCTCCTACCTGATCCTGGTACCCCCGACTTCCCTGTATCACATGTTTCTCGAACCCGACCTTGCCGCGAGCGTACGCGCTCTTGGGTCCCTGCTGTCGCTGTTCATCAGCGTGCCCACCGTCACCGTGTTCCTGATCATCGTGGCGTCACTCGAAGTACATGCGCGCGGCGCCGGCGCGCGAGGCCTGTTCGGCTGGATCAGGATGCTGCCCTGGGCAAACCCGGCGATGTCGGCGATCGGCTTTGCGGTGGTGAACCTCGCGCTTGGCGGCGCGCTGTCCTTCGTGCTCATTCAGGAAAAGCTCGCGCCCCTGCTTTCCGACACCTTCTTCGTCCCGGGGTACTTCCACTTCCTTACCGTAGGAACGGTGACGCTTACCTTCCTCGCGGCATTGGTCTATGCGCTTCCAGCACTCACGGGGCGGCCGTTGTGGCGTCCGGAGCTGCTGCGCTGGATGCCGCAGCTCGCCACCGTCGGGCTCGCTCTGTTCGGCGCTGCGGGGGTGGCGGCAGGGTACTCGGGCGTGCCGCGACGGGTGCTGGACGTCGCTTACGACGGCGCTGCGCCGGGCCACTGGAGCGCGTTGATGGCGACGGTCGGCGTAGGGGGTGCGGTGATGTCCGTTGCGGTGCTGGGATTCGCGCTGGTTCTGGCCGCGAACCTCCTGCCCGTCGGGTCGCGGGAACGACAGCCGCCCTCACTGCCAGACGTTGACTGGAGCGGTTCGCCGCTGCCGGCGGCGCGCGCCTGGACCGGACCTCTTGCGGTTCTTGTTCTGGTGGGCATCACGACCGCCCTCACCGTGCTCGCATTCGAGTTGTTGCGCGCCCTGCCACTGGCCGCCAGCGGCGGCGCCGCTCACTGAGGAGATCAGCAAATGATCGTGGACAGCGTTCTCTTCTTCGTCGTATTCGCGGTATGGCTGGCGTTGTCGATCGTCTATGCCACCGTACCGATGTTCGCGATGCCGGGCTATGCCGTGGTGTGGGGTTGGGGGGCACTGGTTTTCCTCGGCCTCGCCGGTCTGGTCGCCGTGGCGGCGCGTGGTCAATCCCAAAGGAGGGCTGAATGATGATGTGGAGCGGATTCGATGGCATGGGCTGGGGCTGGATCGGCCTTGGCATCGTACACATGGCGCTGTTCTGGATCCTCGTGATCCTGGGCATCACGGTGCTCGTCAAATGGCTTGCGGGAAGCTCTTCCGACCGCGAGGGAGATCGCGCAATGGATGTGCTGAGGGAGCGCTATGCGAAGGGCGAACTGACCCGCGAGCAGTTCGAGCAGATGAAGCGGGATCTTGGCAGTTGATGCAGGCGCACACGCGGTAGCGCAAACCGGTTTTCAACCACGCAAGAGGAGTACGCAGATGAGACCCAGAACGATGGCAGTAGCACTGACCATGGCGGCATTCGCAGGCCTGCCGCTGACCGCCGCATCCCAGGCCATGTCCGGAAAGCCTGCAGCAAGGGCAGGCGCCGGCATGCAGATGGACGCAACGATGCAGAAGCAGATGGTCGAACGCATGAAGCTGATGCAGGCGCAGATGGACAAGCTGCGCCAGACCACCGACCCCAAGGAGCGCGAGAAACTCCTCGCCGAGCATATGAAGAGCATGCACGAGGGCATGCAGATGATGCGCGGTGCCGGCGGCGGGATGATGGGAATGATGGGCGGCGGCCAGGCCGCCGGCGGGCAGGGCATGCAGATGATGGAGGGCCGGATGGACATGATGCAGATGATGATGGAGCAGATGATGCAGCATCAGCAGATGATGATGCAGTTGCCCGCGAAGTGACGTGAAGCGATGGGCCATCGTGGTCCAGGCGGGCATGCGCGCCATGCCCGCACCGCGACTTGATCGAGGAGGGCAGATGGAGCACAGGCATGACTCAGGTGAAGATCCCGGGATGAAGTCACGGTCGAACATCGTGTTCACCGTGTTCCTGATCATGGCAGCCGCTTTGCTGGTGGCCGAGCATCGGGCGCATCTTGCACAGTGGCTGCCCTACTGGCCGTACTTGCTGCTGCTCGCCTGCCCCCTGCTGCATGTGTTCATGCACAGGGGTCACGGGCATCGGGATCACGGCGCCGGCGGGAAGTCCAAAGACGGGGCGCAGGAGACGAGAAAGTGAGCGATGAGTCCGCTCCCGCCTACGGGCTCTGGTCGCTGGTGATCATCAACTCCCTCGTCTTCATCATCTTCGCGTTCAGCTTTGCCAAGCCCCAGTCTGCGCGTGATTGGCGTTCGTTCGGCGCGTTCTCGGCCTTTCTGGTTGCATTGTTCACCGAGATGTACGGCTTCCCGCTGACGATCTATCTGCTGTCGGGCTGGCTGTCGTCGCGCTTCCCGGGAATAGACTGGTTCTCCCACGACGCGGGGCACTTGCTGGAAACGATATTCGGCTGGGAAGCGAATCCGCACTTCGGGCCGTTTCATATCGTCAGCGGACTCCTGATCGGAGGCGGGTTCTGGCTGCTTGCGTCCGCGTGGAAAGTGCTCTACGAGGCGCAGCGAGCCAACCGACTCGCTACCACCGGCGCTTACGCGCGCATACGCCATCCGCAGTACGTCGGGTTCGTGCTGATCATGACCGGGTTCCTGCTGCAGTGGCCGACGCTCGTGACGCTCGTGATGTATCCGGTGCTCGTTGTGATGTACGCGTTGCTCGGAAGGCGCGAAGAGCGCGAGATGCTTGCGCGTTTCGGAGACCAGTACCAGCGATACATGTGGACGGTGCCCGCCTATGTCCCTGGCACCCGCGGTTCGGGGCCCGTCACGAGAGACGGCGGAGGGGAAGTACCATGAGTGAGGCTTGAGAAGGCTCGAACCAGCGTAGCGGGCTTGCACATGTCGGGAACGCCGAGAATCAGCCATGTGCGAGGAGGGGGTTGACCCTCCCATGATGGCAGGCTCGACACTGGCCTCACACTCAGTTCCGGGAGGCGAGCATGACTACCGATCACGATCACGCGCACCACCACCACCACCATCATCACGGCATGGCAGCGACGCCCGCGCCCGCGCCGGCAGGCGCCGCGGCGCAGTACACCTGCCCCATGCACCCCGAGGTGCTGAAGCCCGCGCCGGGCGATTGCCCGATCTGCGGCATGGCGCTGGTTCCGGTGGGGGCCGCGGCGGCGCAGCAGGACGACACCGAGCTGCGCGATCTGACGCGTCGCATGTGGGTCGGCGTCGTGCTCTCCATCCCCATGGTGATCCTCGCCATGTCGCCGATGGTCGGCATCGCGGAACCCTTCGGGCTCGCGCCGCGCGCGCGCGGCTGGGTCGAGTTCGTGCTCGGCACCCCGGTGGTGCTGTGGGTCGGCTGGCCGATCCTGCGCAAGTTCTGGCTGTCGCTGCGCAACTGGGCGCTCAACATGTATTCGCTGATCGGGCTGGGCGTCGGGCTGGCCTACCTGTTCAGCCTGGCGGCGATCTTCGCGCCGGGACTGTTTCCGCTGGAGTTCCGCGAGCACGATGGCGCGGTCGGCACCTACTTCGAGGCCGCCGCGGTGATCGTCACGCTGGTAATCCTTGGCGATGTGCTGCAGCTTCGCGCCATGGGGCAGACCAGCCAGGCGATCCGCCAGTTGCTGGAGCTGGCGCCGAATCTCGCCAACCGGCTGCGCGAAGACGGCAGCGAGGAGCAGGTGAAGCTGGACGAGGTGCATGCCGGCGACCGCCTGCGCGTCAAGCCGGGCGAGAAGGTTCCGGTGGATGGCAGCGTGCTGGAAGGCGAAAGCCGCGTCGACGAATCCATGATCACCGGCGAGCCGGTGCCGGTGCTGAAGCGCGCTGGCGACCGGCTGACCGGTGCGACCGTGAACGGCAGCGGCTCCATGGTGATGCGCGCCGAGCGCGTCGGCGCCGATACGCTGCTGTCGCGCATCGTGCACATGGTTGGCGAAGCGCAGCGCACCAAGGCGCCGATCCAGCGGCTCGCCGACATCATCGCCGCCTACTTCGTCCAGGTGGTGGTGCTGATCGCGCTGCTCACCGCGCTGGTGTGGTGGTACTTCGGCCCCGAGCCCGCGCTGACGTATGCGTTGCTGAACGCAGTGGCGGTACTGATCATCGCCTGTCCCTGTGCGGTGGGCCTCGCGACGCCGATCTCGATGACGGTGGCGATGGGCCGCGGCGCCGGCATGGGAATCCTGTTCCGCAACGCCGAGGCAATAGAGCACATGCGCAGCGTCGACACTGTCGTGATCGACAAGACCGGCACACTGACGCTGGGCAAGCCTACGCTCACCGACTTTGCATGCGAGGGTATCGACGAGGCCGAGGCCCTCGCGCTGGTGGCCGGCGTCGAGCAGCTCTCCGAGCATCCCATCGCGACCGCGATCGTCGACGGTGCGAAGGCGCGGGGCCTCGTGCCTGCGCGGGCCGCAGATTTCGATGCCGTGAACGGCCTGGGTGTCGAGGCGCGCGTGAACGGGCGCAGGCTGCTGGTCGGCAGCGGTGCGTTCCTGCAGCAGCGCGGCGCGGAAACGCAGGCGTGGGACGCCCGCGCGGGACTCTGGCGCGACGAGGCGAAGACCGTGGTCTTCTTCGCCATCGACGGCCGCACGCACGGCATCGCCGCAGTGGCCGATCCGGTCAAGGACAGCACCGCCGAGGCCATCGCTGCGCTGAAGGCGCGCGGCGTGCGCATCGTCATGCTCACCGGCGACTCCAGGCGCACCGCGGCGGTGGTGGCGCGGCAGCTCGGCATCGACGACGCGGTGGGCGAAGTGCTGCCCGAGGACAAGGCGAAGCACGTGAAGCGCCTGCAGGCCGAGGGGCGCAGGGTGGCGATGGCGGGCGACGGCATCAACGACGCGCCGGCGCTGGCTCAGGCCGACGTCGGCATCGCGATGGGAACCGGCACCGACGTGGCGATGGAAAGCGCGGGCGTCACGCTGGTCAAGGGCGACCTGCGCGGCATCGCGCGCGCCGCGGCCCTCTCTCGAGCGACGATGCGCAATATCCGGCAGAACCTCTTCTTCGCCTTCGCCTATAACGCGCTCGGAATCCCCATCGCCGCGGGCGTGCTCTATCCCGGCTTCGGGCTGCTGCTGTCGCCTATCGTCGCCGGCGCGGCGATGGCGGCGAGCTCGGTGTCCGTGGTTACCAACGCGCTACGGCTGCGGCGCACATCGCTTTAGGGAGACACCATGTCCACTGCCACGGTCGCAAAGTACGTGTTCGGTAGGACCTTCGACCTTGGTTTCGATGAGGCGATCAAGCGTGTTACGGATGAGCCCGCGAAGGAACGCGTTGGCGTCCTCACCGAGATCGATGTCGAGACGACGCTCAAGAGGAAGCTCTACATTGACGTCGTGCCCTACTGGATCCTCGGCGCCTGCAATCCGGAGTTCGCTCACAAGGCGATGGAACTGGTGCCGCAGATCGGTGCGCTGCTGCCCTGCAACGTGATGGTGCGCGAGGACGAGGGCAAAACGCGCGTCGAGATTATGGATCCGCGATTGATGCTCCAGCTTGTAGAACGACCGGAGATCGAAGATACTGCAACGGCGGTGCGCAAGCGCCTCGAGCGCGTGCTCGCCTTGATATAGAGGAGTGCGAAAGGAGGTACGACCATGGAAGGCTTGCTCTGGCTGCTGGGTTTCGGTGTGCTCTTCTACGTCATGATGCGGTACGGCTGCGGTGCGCACATGGTGCACGGTGGCCATGGCGGGCACGAAGGTCATGGCGCCGGCGGGGGCGGGAATGACCCCGTGTGCGGCATGCAAGTGAGCGCGGACCGCGGCTACACCAAGGTGCACGAGGGACGGCGCTACGCGTTCTGCTCGAGGAGCTGCCTGGAGAAGTTTGAGGCAGATCCCGCCAAGTACACCGTCGCGGCGGCAGGGGACGCGTCATGAGACCGAGCATCGATCTCGTTGCCCTCGGTCACACCGCCAGCCTGTTCCTCGCCTTTACGTTCACCGCCTGCGTCGCGTTCGACGTCGCATTCCCGCAATGGGCGATGTTCGGGGTCTGGCAGAAGCTCCTCCCGGGATTCGAGGGCATCAGCTGGAAGAGCTATTTCATCGGGCTTGCCGAGAGCTACGGCTACGGGTGGTATTTCGCCCTCGTCTGGGCGCCGCTGTATAACTTCTTTGCGGCGCGCAGCCGCAACTGAGGCCGGCATGGCGGGTACGCGCAGAGCGGTGGAACTGGAGTTTCTCGGGGCCGCGGGCACCGTGACCGGGTCGAAGTACCTGCTGCGCTCGGCCGGGCGCCGCGTGCTGGTCGACTGTGGCCTGTTCCAGGGACTGAAGGCGCTGCGGCTGCGCAACTGGGCACCGCCCCCCGTGCGTCCAAGCGTGGTGGATGCCATTGTGCTGACGCATGCGCATATTGACCACAGCGGCTACGTGCCGCGCTTCGTCGCGCAAGGCTATGCGGGTCCGGTGCTCGCGACCCCGGGCACCCGGGACCTGTGCGGAATCCTGCTGCCCGACGCGGGCCACCTGCAGGAAGAAGAGGCGCGCTACGCGAACAAGCGCGGCTTCTCGAAGCACAAGCAGGCGTTGCCTCTGTACACCGAAGCCGACGCCAGGCGCAGCCTGAAGCAGTTCTCCACCGTGCCGTTCCGCCGGCGGCACGATGTGGCGGGGAGCTTCGAGCTCACGCTGCGGCCCGCAGGCCACATCCTCGGCGCCGCCTCGGCCGAGTTGCGCACAGCGCAGGCGCGCATCGTGTTCTCGGGCGATCTCGGCCGCATGAACGATCCGATCATGCGGCCGCCCGCTGCCGTGAGTGAGGCGGACTACCTGGTCGTCGAGTCCACCTACGGCAATCGCCGGCACGACGCGGACGACCCGGAAGAAGCGCTGGCCCGTCACCTGTCACGTGCCCTGGGGCGCGGTGGCGTCGTGATCATCCCTTCCTTCGCCGTAGGCCGTGCCCAGAGCCTGCTGTACTTCATCTCCCGCCTGAAGGCGCGCGCCGCGATTCCGGACGTGCCCGTCTACCTCAACAGCCCGATGGCGATCGACGCCACGCGCCTGTACCACCGCTATCGGGCAGAGCACCGGCTCACCCCCGAGCAATGCCAGGCGGCGTGCACGGTGGCGAAGATGGTGAACACCGCCGAGGAGTCGCGCGCGCTCAACGAGCGCGGCGGCCCGATGATCATCGTTTCGGCGAGCGGCATGGCGACCGGCGGGCGCGTCCTGCATCACCTCAAGGCGTTCGCCCCCGAGGCGCGCAACCTGATTCTGCTCGCCGGCTTCCAGGCCGCCGGCACACGCGGAGCGGCGCTCGCCGCGGGCGCGACCGAGTTGAAGATCCACGGCGAGTATGTCCCCGTGCGTGCGGAAGTCGTGAAGATGGACAGCATGTCCGCGCACGCGGACTACGGCGAGATCCTGGAATGGCTGCGCGGCTTCAGGCGCCCGCCGAAGCACACTTTCGTCACGCACGGCGAGCCGGCCGCTGCCGACGAGATGCGCCGGCGCATCACGGAAGCCCTCGGCTGGAAGGTGAGCGTGCCCGCGGACGGCGCGAAGGTGACGCTGACGTGAACGCGGCCACGCTCGCACTGCGCAGGCTCGGGATCGACACCTACACCGATCCGGTGGTCTTCATGCGCCGCGACTGCCACGTGTGCCGGGCGGAAGGGTTCGAGGCGCGCACGCGCATCAAGGTGACGGTCGGCGCACGCTCGATCGTCGCCACGCTCAACGTGGTGAGCGACGCGCTGCTCGCGCGCGACGAGGCAGGGCTTTCGGAGCATGCCTGGCGGCTCCTTGCCGCGCGCGAGGGTGGCCGAGCGACCTTCTCGCATCCGGAGCCGGCGCTCTCCGTGAGCCGGCTGCGCGCCAAGGTCTACGGCGCGCGGCTCGACGCCGCCGACATGCAGGCCATCATCGGCGACGTCGTATCGGGCAACTACTCCGACCTGCATCTCGCGGCATTCGTGACCGCTGGTGCCGGGGACCGGCTCGACGAAGCCGAAACCATCGCGCTGACGCGCGCGATGGCCAACGCCGGCGAGCGCATGCGCTGGCCATTTCCGCTCGTCGCCGACAAGCACTGCGTCGGAGGCCTGCCGGGCAACCGCACGACGCCGCTAATCGTCGCGATCGTCGCGGCCTGCGGCGTGCCGATCCCCAAGACGTCTTCGCGCGCGATCACCTCGCCCGCCGGCACCGCGGACACGATGGAGGTGCTCGCGCCGGTGGATCTCGACGTGCCCGCGCTGCGCCGGGTGGTCGAGCGCGAGGGCGGCTGCATCGTCTGGGGCGGGGCGGTGCGCCTCAGTCCCGCCGACGACATCCTGATCCGCGTCGAGCGGCCGCTGGATTTCGACAGCGAGGGACAGCTTGTCGCCTCCGTCCTTTCAAAGAAGGCGGCCGCCGGGAGTACGCACGTGGTGATCGACATTCCAGTCGGCCCGACCGCGAAAGTGCGGAGCCCGCAGGCCGCGAGCGCGCTGTCGCATCGGCTGAGCGCTGCTGGCGCGGCCGTCGGATTGAAGCTGCGCATCGAGCACACGGACGGGTCGCAGCCGGTGGGACGCGGCATCGGTCCGTCGCTCGAAGCGCGCGATCTGCTCGCCGTGCTGCAGGGAACGGACTACGCGCCACGCGACCTGCGCGAGCGTGCCCTGCATCTTGCCGCGGCGGTGCTCGAGCTTGCGCGGGCGGTGCCCGAGGGCGGGGGACTGGAGTCGGCCCGCGCGGCGCTCGAGGACGGCCGTGCCTGGCGCAAGTTCCAGGCGATCTGCGAGGCGCAGGGCGGCATGCGCGAGCCGCCGCGCTCGCGCGTCACACACGTGGTCGCCGGCAGCAGGCGTGCGACGGTCGCGGGTTTCGACAACCGGCGCCTTGCGCGCGTCGCGAAGCTCGCGGGCGCGCCGCGCGCCCCTGCCGCCGGCCTCGACCTGCATGTGCGTGCGGGCGAAACGGTGGAAGCGGACCAGCCGCTCTTCACGGTGCACGCGGATGCGCCGGGCGAGCTCGCTTACGCGCTCGAGTACCTCGAGTCGCAGGCGGGCATCGTGAGGCTGGAGGACGCGGCTTGATCTGCGCCTTCCCCGGCAACGAGGCGTTCGCGGCGCGCCTGCGCGAGTCTCTCGACGCAGCGGCGCTCGAGCTCCAATGGCGGCGTTTTCCGGACGGCGAGTCCTACCTGCGATTCCTCGGGGAGTGCGCGGGCAGGAGCGT
Organism: uncultured Enterobacteriaceae bacterium; assembly: GCA_964612335.1. Classification (GTDB taxonomy): domain Bacteria; phylum Pseudomonadota; class Gammaproteobacteria; order Burkholderiales; family SG8-39; genus CAZTDU01. Next base: position 309,727 of record CAZTDU010000001.1, read on the forward strand.
GGCGCTGGTTTGCACGCTGAACACCCCCGATTCCAAGGCGCTCGCGCTGCTCTTTGCCGCGCGCACGGCGCGCGAACTGGGTGCGGCGCGCGTGGGGCTGGTGGCGCCGTATCTCGCCTACATGCGCCAGGACCGGCGCTTCCGCGACGGCGAGGCGATCACGTCCGTGCACTTCGCGGCGCTCCTGTCTCAGGCCTTCGACTGGCTGGTGACCGTGGATCCGCACCTGCACCGGCGCGGCTCGCTCGCCGAGATCTATCGCATTCCGGGCACGGCGGTGGCGGCGGCGCCCGCGCTCGCGCACTGGATTACCGAACACGTGCCGCGGCCGCTCATCGTGGGCCCGGACGGGGAAAGCGAACAGTGGGCGGCCGAGGTCGCGGCGGCCTGCGGTGCGCCGCACGCCGTGATGACCAAGACGCGCCTCGGCGACCGTCGCGTGGAGATCCAGGCGCCGCCCCTCGGTCAGTGGCAGGAGCACACGCCCGTGCTGCTCGACGACATCATTTCGTCGGCGCGCACCATGGCGCTCGCGGCGCTGAGGATCCGCGAAGCGGGGTTGGCGCCGCCCGTCTGCGTGGGCGTACACGGCATCTTCTCCGCGGATGCGCTTGGCGCGTTGCGCGACGCGGGCGTCGCGCGCGTCGTAACCACCAACACCATCGCGCACGAGACCAACGCGATCGACGTCAGCGGCCTGATCGCCGAGGCTCTGGAGGACATGAAGCCATGAACCCGAATCCAGAAGACGCAACGCGTCGCAAGCTCCTGGTGCGGCTCACTGCCGCGGTCGGCGGCGCGGCGACGGCTGGGGCGACCGTCCCCTTCGTCGCGAGCTTCGCCCCTAGCGAGCGGGCGAAGGCGGCGGGCGCGCCGGTCGAGGTGAGCCTGGGCAAACTCGAGCCCGGGCGATTGGGCACCATCGAGTGGCGCGGCAAGCCCGTGTGGATCCTGCGCCGGACGCCGGATATGCTCGAGCGCCTTGCCGCGTCCGAACGGTCTCTGATCGATCCGCGCTCGGAGGTGGCGAGCCAGCAGCCCCAGTACGCGAAGAATCCTACCCGCTCGATTCAGCCGGAGACCCTGGTGACCGTAGCGCTGTGCACGCACCTGGGCTGCATTCCTTCCTACTATCCCGAGCCGGACTCGCTGCAGTCCGGCTGGCCGGGCGGCTTCTATTGCCCGTGCCACGGCTCGAAGTTTGATCTCGCCGGGCGCGTGTACCGCGGCTCGCCTGCGCCGACCAATCTCGTCATTCCGCCGCATCACTTTGTTTCGGCTGGGACGCTGGTGGTGGGCGAGGACCCAAAGGCATAGGAGGCAGAAATGCAGGCCCAGGACCTCATGACCGCGCAGGTATGGACCATCGAGGCCGAGGCAGGCGTGCGCGAGGCGGCCAAACGCATGCTCACGCGTCGTGTGAGTGCTCTTCCCGTCGTCGATGGCTCGGATCGCGTCACCGGCATCGTGAGCGAGGGCGATATCTGACCGTGCGCCCGCTCGCCTGCCGAATCTGGACGCGCAAAAAGGTGTCAGTGCATGAACTGGCTGTCTGAGAACTGGATCTGGATCGTGGTGGGGGTTGCGTTCGTCGCCATGCATATCTTCGGTCACGGCGGTCACGGCGGTCACGGCGGCGGGGGCGACGAGGGGGAACGCAAGGCACGCAAGGATGGCGGGACCGGAGTCCCGGGTGGCAGACACCGGCGCTGACTCAAGCGGGGAGACGCTGACATGAGCCTCAAGATCGTGACCTGGGCGCTCGCGCTGAGCGCTCGCCGGCCTGGTGTACGTGCCGATCTACAACGCGTTGGCGCGACGCTTCGGCGGTTGAGCGCATGAGCACCGCCACGCTGGAAGTACGCGGCCTGCTCACCGCCGAGTGCGGCCGGGGCGTGGAAAAGCGGCTGCAGAAGCTGTCGGGCGTGCGCAGCGCCTCGGTCAATCCGGCCGCGGCGAGCGCGACCGTGGACTACGACGAGCGCTCGGTTACGCTGGACGCGATAAAGGCCGCGGTGCGCGACTGCGGCTACGGCTGCAGCGGCCGGCAGCTTCCGCACCATGTCTGTAAGCCCGATGACGATCCGACGGCGCACGCCGCGCACGCCGCCCACGCGCCTGCACGCGCGGCGAAGGACGACATGGCGCACGAGATGGGCCACGGCCCCGGCATGGACATGGCCGGCATGGTGCGCGACATGCGCAACCGCTTCATTGTGTGCCTCGCGTTCACGATCCCGATCTTCGTGTGGGCGCCGATGGGGCTGCCGCTGCCCGTGCCGGGCGTGCCCTTCGGCCTCCAGCTCGACCAGTGGCTGTTCGTGCTGGCGAGCGGCGCGGTCCTCTGGCCCTCCTGGCCGTTCGTCGTCGCCGCCTGGCGCGCGCTGAGGAACGGCATTCTCAACATGGCGGTGCTCGTGGTGCTCTCGGTGGGCACGGGCTACGTCTTCAGCGTCGCAGCGACTTTCCTCTTCGAGACCGTGCAGTTCTACGAGGCGGTGTCGGTGCTGCTGGTCTTCATTCTGCTCGGCCATTGGCTGGAGATGCGCGCTCGCGCCGGCGCGAACGACGCCATCCGCGCGCTGCTCGACCTCGCGCCGCCGATGGCGCGCGTGGTGCGCGACGGTAGGGAGCTGGGGATTCCCACTGCCGAGGTGCTCGCGGGCGACATCGTGGTGGTGCGCCCGGGCGACAAGGTGCCGGTGGACGGCGTCGTGACCGAGGGCGAGACGCAGGTCGACGAGTCGATGCTCACCGGCGAATCGATGCCGG
>CAZTDU010000002.1:0-300441 GCA_964612335.1 uncultured Enterobacteriaceae bacterium
GGCCGCGCATCAGCACGCCGGAGAGCAGGCGCGAGTCGATGTTGCCGCCGCACAGTGGAATGCCGACGCGCTGGCCGGCGAAGCGCGCCGGCTCGGCGAGCAGCGGTGCCAGCCCGGCCGCGCCGGCGCCCTCGGCGACGGTTTTCTCGATCTCGATCAGCTCGACGATCGCGCGCTCGATCGCGCCTTCGTCGACCACGACCACGTCATCGACGCGCTGGCGGCAGATCTCCAGCGTCAACTCGCCGACTTCGCGCACCGCGAGGCCCTCGGCGATGGTGTCGCCGCCCACGTCGACGGGCAGGCCCTTCAGCCGCTGGTACATGGCGCAATAGCTGCGCGACTCGACGCCGATCACCGCGAGCGCCGGGTTGAGCGCCTTGGCCGCCGTGGCGATGCCGGCGATCAGGCCGCCGCCGCCGATCGGCACCAGCATGCAGTCGAGGTCTGGCTGGTCTTCGAGCATTTCCAGGCCCACCGTGCCCTGGCCGGCGATCACCAGCGGATCATCGTAAGGGTGGATGAACGTGAGTCCCTGGCGCGCGCCGTGCTCGCGCGCGAGCGCGGCTGCTTCGGCGAGGCTGTCGCCCGCCAGCAGCACCTCGGCGCCATGCACCTGGGTGCTGCGCACCTTGTTGTTCGGCGTGCCCTTGGGCATGAAGATCACCGCGCGGATGCCCAGGCGCGCCGCATGGTAGGCGACGCCCTGCGCGTGGTTGCCGGCGCTCATCGCGATGACGCCGCGGCGGCGCTGCCCCTCGGCGAGGCCGAGCAGCCGGTTGAGCGCGCCGCGCTCCTTGAACGACGCCGTGAACTGCAGGTTCTCGAACTTGAGGAAAACCTGCGCGCCGGTGAGCTTCGAGAGCGTGCGGCTGTGCAGGAATGGCGTGCGCTCCACCGCGCCCCTGATGCGCGACGCAGCCGCGCGGATGTCGTCCAGCGTGATCATGGCCACGGGGCATGGTACTCGATGCGCCCCCGCGGTCCGCCCGGGGTTCAGCGCGGCCGGTTCGCCGCCTTCATTTCACCGGCCAGCTTGTCCGCGGCCTGCTGTGCTTCGAGCGCGCGCTTAAGGCCCTCGAGCGCTTCGGCGGGAACTCCCGCGGGCAGTGCTGCGCCGGGCGCGGGCCTCTGCGGCGCGGTGTCGCGCGCCGCCGGCACTGCGGGCTGCGTGCTTTCCGCGCGCCTCGCCGCGGGGTCACCCCTCCCCCAGGATTCCGCCCTGGCGCGCCTGGCCTGCAGCCTGGTGCGCTCCTCAGGCGACAGCCAGGTGTCGTCCACCAGGTGGCCGTTGACCAGCACCTGCGTGCGCGGGCCGTTCTGCGCGGTTTCGCTGTACCACGGCGGTGCGACGTTCGACATGCGCTTGGCGCCGGAGGTATCGCGCCAGGTGTAGATGTCCGCCAGCGCCTGCGGGGCAAGCGCCAGGCCGGCAAGCAGGAGCAGGATGCGCATCCGGGATCTCCCTCCGGGCTCCAGAAACTGGTGGGACGTACTGGGATCGAACCAGTGGCCCCTCGCGTGTGAGGCGAGTGCTCTACCGCTGAGCTAACGTCCCGCGTGTGCGTTGCGTGAGGGGCGGATTTTACGCGTTTTGCCGGCTGCTTGTCCGCCGCGGTGCGTTTGGTACATTCGACGCATGATCTTCCGCCAGTTGTTCGACCCGCAGTCATCGACCTACACCTACCTGCTCGCCGACCCGGGCACGCGCGAAGCCGTGCTGATCGACCCGGTGTTCGAACAGGTGCAGCGCGACGGCGCGCTCATCGGCGAGCTTGGCCTCAAGCTGGTCGCCACGCTGGAGACGCACGTGCACGCCGACCACGTCACCGGCGCATGGCTGCTGCGCGAGCGTTTCGGCAGCGCGATCGTGCTGTCGGCGGCAAGCGGCGCGCAGGGCGCGGATCGCTACCTGACCGAGGGCGAGCGCGTCGCGTTCGGTACCCGCGCGCTCGAAGCGCGCGCGACGCCGGGGCATACCGACGGCTGCACGACGTATGTGCTGGACGATCTTTCGATGGCGTTCACCGGCGACGCGCTGCTGATCCGCGGCTGCGGGCGCACCGATTTCCAGCAGGGCAGCGCCGCGGCGCTGTTCCGCTCGGTGCGCGAGAAGCTCTTCACGCTGCCGGAGGCCTGCGTGGTGTACCCGGCGCACGACTACCGCGGCGCCACCGCGAGCAGCATCGGCGAGGAGAAGCGCTACAACCCGCGCCTTGCGCAACACGTGGGCGAGGGTGACTTCGTCGGCTACATGTCGCACCTGGGCCTCGCGCATCCGAAGCAGATCGACATCGCGGTGCCGGCCAACCTGCAATGCGGCAGGCCGGATGCGTCCGCGCCGCGCCCGGCGACGCCGGACTGGGCGCCGCTGACGCTCACCTTTGCCGGCATCTGGGAGGTGCAGCCCGACTGGCTGGAGGAACACCTGGGCGAGGTGCAGGTCGTCGACGTGCGCGAAGCCGACGAGTTCCGCGGCGTCATGGGACGCATCCGCGGCGCACGGCTGGTACCGCTGGGCGAACTCGCCGCGCAGGCGGCGGCGCTGCCGCGCGACAAGCCGATCGTCACCGTCTGCCGCTCCGGCGCGCGCTCGGCGCAGGCGACGGTGATCCTGCGCAAGGCGGGGCTGGAGCGCGTCGCCAATCTTGCCGGTGGCATGCTGCGCTGGCGTGCGCAGCAGCTGCCGGTCGAGGGCGCGGTGGATTGAAACAGGAACGGTAAACTCGCGCACCATGTCCGTACGCACCCGTTTCGCGCCGAGTCCCACCGGCTACCTGCACGTCGGCGGTGCGCGCACCGCGCTGTTTTCCTGGGCGTACGCGAGGAAGCTTGGCGGCAAGTTCATCCTGCGCGTCGAGGACACCGACCTCGAGCGCTCGACGCAGGCGTCAGTGGACGCGATCCTCGACAGCATGAAATGGCTGGGCATAGCCTGGGACGAAGGCCCGTTCTTCCAGATGCAGCGCCTGGCACGCTACCGCGAGGTGGCAGAGCGCCTGATCGCGCAGGGCCATGCCTACCATTGCTGGGCGACGAAGGAGGAGCTCGACGCGCTGCGCGAGTCGCAGCGCGCGAAAGGGCTGAAGCCGCGCTACGACGGCCGCTGGCGCCCCGAGCGCGCGAAGGCCGCGGGCCTGGTGCCGCCCGCGGATCGCGCGCCGATAGTGCGCTTTCGCACGCCGGAAGAGGGCGAGTCCGCATGGGACGACCTGGTCAAGGGCCCGATCTCGTTCCCGAATGCAGAGCTGGATGACCTGGTGCTGCTGCGCGCGGACGGCGTGCCGACGTACAACTTCGGCGTGGTCGTCGACGACCTGGACATGGAGATCACGCACGTGATCCGCGGCGACGACCACGTCAACAACACGCCGCGCCAGTTGCACATATTCAAGGCGCTGGGCGCCGCGCTGCCGAAGTTCGGCCACGTGCCGATGATCCTGGGGCCGGACGGCGAGCGCCTGTCGAAGCGCCACGGCGCGGTCAGCGTGACGCAGTACCGCGACGACGGCTACCTGCCCGAGGCGCTGAACAACTACCTCGCGCGGCTGGGCTGGTCGCACGGCGACGAGGAAATCTTCTCGCTGCGCCAGTTCGTCGAGTGGTTCGATCTCGCGCATGTGAGCCGCGCCGCGGCGCAGTTCAACCCCGAGAAGCTCACCTGGTTGAATCAGCAGTACATCAAGGCCGCGGACGACGATCGTCTCGCCGCGCTGGTCGCGCCGGAACTCGCGCGCATGGGCGTGGTGACCGCCGACGGCCCGCCGCTCGCGCCGGTGGTGGCGCTGTTGAAGGACCGCGCGACGACGATCCTGCACCTGGCCGAGGCGGCGACGCTGTTCTACGGCGAGCACGAACCCGATCCGGCGCTGCTCGCGCAGCACCTGAGCGACAAGGCGAAGGCGGCGCTGGCGCTGCTGGCGCAGAAGCTGGCGGCGGGGGAATGGGAAAAGGCGGCGATCTCGGCCGCCATCAAGGCCACGCTCGCCGACACCGGGCTGAAGATGCCGCAACTGGCGATGCCGCTGCGCATCGTCGTCACCGGCCGGGCGCAGACCCCCGCGATAGACGCCGTGCTGGCGCTGATCGGCCGGGATAAAGTCTTGTCCCGGCTCGCAAATCGGCTATAATTCGCGCCCTCGCGTGGGGGTATAGCTCAGCTGGGAGAGCGCTTGCATGGCATGCAAGAGGTCAGCGGTTCGATCCCGCTTACCTCCACCACAAAGCAGTTGGCGGTAGAAGTTTCGTAGCTCGCAACACGGCCAAAGTCCCTATCGTCTAGAGGCCTAGGACATCACCCTTTCACGGTGAGTACCGGGGTTCGAATCCCCGTGGGGACGCCAACGACAAGCCGCCAAGCGGTCGGTCCGCCCTGCCGCCTACTGTGCTGCGGCAAGACCGATTCGCCGCGCAGCTTCCTGAAGGTCTCCAAGGTGCCGGGCTGCCATTTGGCGCGTGCTTGCGACGCGCTCGACCCACACCATGTTGATGGTGGCTACTACCTTGGACCTCACGCGAACAGGAACCGCGATGGCCAGCAAGCCATCGCTGTACTCGCGCCCCGATTTGTGGAGGTGCCCGCCGAAGCTCGGGTCGCGCGTCCCGTAGCCTTGTGATTGCGTCTGCTGGATCATGGCCTCCACCCAAGTCGGATTGCGTGCCAGTTCGTTACCGCGGCGGTGGCTCCTGCGCAGCCTCGCCAGGATCGCGTCACGCCGCCCCGGTTCGCACGCCGCCAAGTAGGCGCGCCCGTGTGCGGTACGCAGCATGGGTACCTTGAGTCCAACGAGCTGCCGGTTCAGGTGAATCGGCGCGCGAGGGCGGTTGGTGTCGCAGATTTCGATGCAGTCGCCGCGTGGAATCGCCAGGTCCGAAGGCCAGCTGATGCGCGCGCACAACTCGTCGAGTACCGGCGAGGCGGCTTCGACCAGCCGCTCCGTCCATCCGGGGTAGCGTACCCGGGCGGCGAATCCCTGGCCCGCGTGATAGCGGCCGTCCCCCAGGCGACGCCATACCACCCCGCGCGCCTGAAGCGTGGCAAGGATGCGAAGCAGGCTCGCCTTCGGGATGCCGGTCTGCCGGTGCAGTTCATGCAGCGAGGCCGGACCCGAAGACGAAAGGCCGAGCAGCACCTCCAACCCGCGATCGAGGGCGTGAATCGTCCTCATGCGGGGAGTCTAGCGCGTTTCACTGGATGAAATCCGCGTCGATTTGCGTGGACAGGCGGGCGGCGGCCTTCAAACAATGCTTCGATGCCGGCCGTCCGCAACGTCCTCTTCGTCATGTGCGACCAGCTTCGCGCGGACTATCTTTCCTGCTATGGCGCGAAAGCGCCTGCGACGCCGACGATCGATGCGCTCGCGGCACGCGGAACACGCTTCGAACGCGCGTTCGCGGCTGCGCCTGTGTGCGGGCCCTCCAGGATGTCCTTCTATACGGGCCGATACACGCTGTCTCACGGGGCGACGTGGAATTTCGTCCCGCTGCCGGTGGGGGAGCGCACGCTCGGAGACTATCTGGGCGCCGAGGGAATCCGCACGGCAGTGGTCGGAAAGACGCACCACGAGCCGGATCGCGAGGGAATGAAGCGGCTAGGCCTCGACCCGGCGCACGGTCCGGGCCGGCTCCTCGGGGAAGGCGGCTTCGAGCCTTTCGCACGTGACGACGGAGTCCACCCCCGAGGGCTGAACCGCCGCCACCAGGCCTACAACGACTTCCTGCGTCGGAATGGGTACGGGGGAGAGAACCCGTGGCACGACTACGCCAACTCGGGGCTGGATGAGAAAGGCGAGCTCGCCACCGGATGGCTCCTTCGCAACAGCCATCGGCCCGCGCGAATCCCGGACGAACTGTCGGAGACCGCGTGGGCCGTGGACCGCGCAATGGACTTCATCCGCGAGCAGGGCGACAAGCCGTGGTGCCTGCACGTTTCCTTCATCAAGCCGCACTGGCCCTACATCGTTTCGGCGCCCTATCACGACCGGTACGGGAGGGACGACGTGCCGCGGCCCGTGCGTTCCGCCGCCGAGCGCCAGGACGCGAACCCCGTGGTCATGGGATTCCAGGCGCATCCCGAGGCGGCCGCGTTCTCCCGCGACGAGGTGCGCCTGAACGTTGCGCCGGCATACATGGGCCTCGTAAGCCAGGTGGACGCGCATCTCGGGCGCCTCATGAGCTTCCTCGAGCAGAGTGGTCGAGCGGCGGACACGCTCGTGATCTTCACCTCGGACCATGGCGACTACCTGGGCGATCATTGGCAGGGAGAAAAGGAGCTGATGTACGAGCAGGGCGTGCGCATTCCGCTCATCGTGGCCGACCCGACCGCCATGAGCGGAGCAGGCCAGGTCCGCTCGGAGCTGGCAGAAGCGGTGGATATCGTTCCCACGATCCTCGATGCGCTTGGCCTGCCGGTGCCGACGCATGTATGCGAAGGCCGGTCGCTGATGCCGTTGGTGCGAGGAGGCGAGGCTGGCTGGCAGCGGGAAGCAGTGTTCTCGGAAATGGACTACGCCATCTATCCGACCGCGAGGAAGCTGGGCCTGGGCGCCCGGGAGGCGCGGATGATCATGGCGCGAACCGCGCGCTGGAAGCTCGTCCATTTCGGCAAGGCGCTGCCTCCCCAGCTGTTCGACTTGCACAACGACCCCATGGAGTTCGAGGACCTGGGGCGTGCTCCCGGGAAGCAATCGGTGCGCGACGAGCTCTACGGGCACCTGTTCGACTGGATGAGGAATCGCCGCAATCGCATCGGGATGACGGACGCTGCAGTCGAGCAGCGTCCCAGCCCGGCCGGAGCGGGCGGCGTCATGATCGGAGCGTGGTGAACGTCAAACAAGGAGGAGACATGAAAGCAGTCATCACAAGGGCGATCGCGGTGACGGCGCTGGCCTGGACATGCGGGGTCGGTGCGCAGGCGTGGCCGGGCAAGCCGTTGAGCGTGATCGTTGGAACGCCGCCCGGCGGCTCCACCGACGTGTACGCGCGTACCGTGGCGGAGCACATGACGCGCACGCTCGGCCAGCCGGTCGTCGTCGAGAACAAGCCGGGAGCGAACGGGAATATTTCGGCGGAGTACGTACTGCGCGCGCCCGCGGACGGATACATGGTATGGATGGGGACGCAATCCATGAACGAGATCAACCCCAGCGCGTTCGACAACTTGCGCTGGAGCCCGGACGATTTCGTCGGCTTGATCAAGGGCGTGGAAGCGCCCTTGATCCTCGTCACCCACCCGAGCACTGGAGCGAAGACCCTTGCGCAGCTTGCGAGCTGGGCCAAGGCGAATCCGGACAAGGCGTCCTACGCATCCTTCAGCCCCGGAACGCCCTCCCACTTCCTCGGCTACCAGCTCGCCGAACGCCTGGGCGTGCCAATGACGCACGTCCCCTACAAGGGCTCCGCTCCACAGCTGAAGGACATGGTCGCCGGGCACATCCTCTTCGGATTCACGCAGATTCAGGCGGCCCTCCCTTTCATCAAGGAAGGGAAGCTGAATGCCGTGCTGACGACCGGCGCTGCACGCTGGCGGCAGCTTCCCGACGTGCCGACGCTCGCCGAGCTCGGCCATCCGGATCTTTCGGCAACCATCTGGTTCGGCCTGCTGATACGCAAGGGAACGCCGCCGGAAATCCAGAAGCGGCTGATGGAGGCGACCGTGACGGCGCATCGCGACCTCGCCGTCCGTTCTCGCCTGGAAGGAATGGGCTTCGACGTTCCTGCCCAGACCGATCCGGAGTTTACGCAAAGCATGCGCGCGTCCCGGGAGCGCTGGGCGAAGGTGGTCCGCGCAACCGGATTCAAAGCTTCCAAATGACGATGGGGAACGACGCAGGCATGAAGGTCGGCTGACCCAGTCAGCCGCTCTTCAGGTTCGCAGAAAGCAGCGAGGCTCAAGCAGACTGACGACGCCGAAGGCGGGTCTTGGCACGGCTTGCCTTGGGGACGCTGACTGCGCCTGTGCACACGGTGGGCGCAACGCCGCCGACGTACAATGCCGCCCTCGCCAACGGCCTGGGCAGGCGGTTTCACGCCGGCTTGCCAGGAAACCTGCACAGGACCCCCCTCGCCTTGATCGTCACCTCCGGCATTTCCATGCAGTTCGGCGCGAAGCCGCTGTTCGAGAACGTTTCCGTGAAGTTCGGCGGCGGCAATCGCTACGGACTGATCGGTGCCAATGGCTGCGGCAAGTCGACGTTCATGAAGATCCTCGGCGGCGAACTGGAGCCGAGCGCGGGCACGGTGGCGATCGACTCCCACGAGCGGGTCGGCCGGTTGCGGCAGGACCAGTTCGCGTACGAGGACGAGCGCGTGCTCGACGTGGTGATGATGGGCCACGAGGAGATGTGGCGCGCGATGCGCGAGCGCGACGCGATCTACGCCAATCCGGCCTCCGGCGAGGACGACTTCCTGCGCGCCGCCGAGCTGGAGGAGAAGTTCGCCGAGTACGGCGGCTACACCGCGGAAGCGCGCGCGGGCGAGCTGCTGCTGGGCCTGGGCGTGCCGATGGAGCAGCACGCAGGGCCGATGAGCGCGGTGGCGCCTGGCTGGAAGCTGCGCGTGCTGCTGGCGCAGGCGCTCTTTGGCGACCCGGACATCCTGCTGCTGGACGAGCCGACCAACAACCTGGACATCAACAGCATCCGCTGGCTGGAAGACGTGCTGAACGCGCGCCAGAGCACGATGGTGATCATTTCTCACGACCGGCACTTCCTTTCCAGCGTCTGCACGCACATGGCGGACGTCGACTACGGCGGCATCCGCGTCTATCCGGGCAGCTACGACGACTACATGGAAGCGTCGACGCTCGCCAAGCAGCAGCAGATGAACGCCAACGCGCGCGCCAAGGACCGCATCGCCGACCTGGAAGACTTCGTGCGGCGCTTCCGCGCGCACAAGGCCAAGGCGCGACAGGCGACGTCGCGCATGAAGCAGATCGAGAAGCTCAAGGTCGAGGACGTGAAGCCCTCGAGCCGGCAGTACCCGTTCATCCGCTTTCTGGTGGACGACAAGGAGAAGCTGCACCGCCTCGCGGTGGAAGTGAAGGGGCTGACGAAGGGATACGAGGCGGGCAAACCAGTGATCCGGGGCGTCACGTTCTCCATCGAGGCGGGCGAGCGCGTTGCCATCATCGGCCCCAATGGCGTCGGCAAGAGCACGCTGCTGCGGGCGCTGCTCGAGGACCCGGCGGCGAAGTGGGCCGAGAAGGCGCGCGTGGGTTACTGGCCGCAGGACCTCGCCGCCGATTTCACCACCGACGAGCCGCTGCTCGACTGGATGGGCCGCTGGCGGCGCAAGGACCGCGGCGACGACGACCAGATCGTGCGTGCCACGCTCGGTCAGTTGCTCTTTACCGGCGACGACACGAAGAAATCTGTCAAGGTGATCTCCGGCGGCGAGGGCCAGCGGATGATGATCGGCAAGCTGGTGCTGACGATGCCGAACGTGATGCTGCTGGACGAGCCGACCAACCACCTCGACATGGAGTCGATCGAGTCGCTGAACGGCGCGTTGGACAAGTACACCGGCACGCTGGTCTTCGTGTCGCACGACCGCGAGTTCGTGTCCTCGCTCGCGACTCGAGTGATCGAACTCAAGCCCGGTGGCGAAGGCAAGCCCGCGATCCTCGTCGACTACCCCGGCAACTACGAGGACTACCTGGCGAGCCAGGCAGCGGCCTGAGCCGTGGCTAGCGCGGGCGTTTCGCCTGCGTGCGGAACGCGGCGATGATCTCCCGCGGCTCGCCGGAGGCGTAGCTGCGCGCGAATTCGTCGATGCTGATCCGCACCGCCTCGGCCAGCGGCAGGTCCTCGTAGGCCTGCTGCAGGCGCTTCTGCGCGCGCGTCGCGCCGTCGTGGTTTTCGAGTATCGCGGCCACCACCGCGTCCACCGCCTGGTCCAGCTCCTGCAGCGGCACCACGCGCTCGAGGAAGCCCCAGCGCAGGGCCTCTTCGGCCGTGATGGTCTGCCCGGTCAGCACCAGCCAGCGCGCGCGGCCGGCGCCAATGAGGCGCGGCAGCAGCGCGGCTTCGATCACCGACGGGATGCCCAGGCGCACTTCGGGCATGCCGAACATGGCGTTACCCGAGGCGATGCGGAAGTCGCACGCCGCGGCCAGCTCCAGACCCGCGCCGAGGCACCAGCCGTTCACCCGCGCGATCACCGGTACCGGGCAATCGCGCATCGCCGCGCAGGCCTCGTGCAGGGTGGTGATGAAGGCGCGTGCGCTGTCCGAATCGAGCGCGCCCAGCTCGTCCAGGTTGGCGCCGCCGACGAAGGCCTTTTCGCCGGCCCCGCTCAGCACCACCACGCGCAGCGTCGGGGCCGCGGCCACGCGGCGCATGGCCTCGACCAGCTCGCGCGCGGCGGCGATGCTGAGGCAGTTCAGCTTCGCGGCATTGTCGATGGTGACTCGGGCGACGCCGCGCGCGTCGACCTGCGCGCGCACCAGCGCAGTGCTCATGCGGCCTTGCGGGCGGCGATCAGGCCGCGCACGTAGGCTTCGAGCTTGCGCGCGTCGGCGTCGAACCTGCGGATGCCGTCGGCGAGCTTCTCGACCGCCATCGCATCCTCGTTGTGCATCCAGCGCCAGGTCTTTTCGTCGAGGCTCAGGCGCTCGGTCACTGAGACTTGCGCCTGCGCGACCGACAAGCGCGCTCCGACCTCGCCCTCGGCCTGTGCAAGCTGCTGCAGCAGGTCGGGCGCGATCGTCAGCAGGTCGCAGCCGGCGAGCCGCAGGATCTGCCCGGTCTTGCGGAAGCTCGCCCCCATCACCTGCGTGGCATAGCCGAACTTCTTGTAGTAGTTGTAGATGCGCGTCACCGACGCCACGCCGGGGTCTTCGTCGAGCGGAATGTCGTCCACCTTGCGTGCCTGCCTGTGCCAGTCGTAGATGCGGCCGACGAAGGGCGAGATCAGCGTCACCCCGGCTTCGGCGCAGGCGAGCGCCTGCGCGAAGGAGAACAGCAGCGTCAGGTTGCAGTGGATGCCCTCGCGCTCAAGCTGCGCGGCGGCGCGGATGCCTTCCCAGGTGCTTGCCACCTTGATCAGCACGCGTTCGCGCGGCACGCCCGCCGCTGCGTACAGCTCGATGAGATGCCGCGCCTTCGCCGCCGTGCCCTCGGTGTCGAAGGACAGGCGTGCATCCACCTCGGTGGAGACGCGGCCTTCGATGTGGCCGAGGATCTCGCGGCCGAAGGCGACCGACAGCTGGTCCATCGCGGCGGCCGCGTCGCCGTCGGCGGCGCCCAGGGCCGCGTCGACGATCGCGCGGTAGCGCGCGTCCTGCGCGGCCGCGAGCAGCAGCGACGGGTTGGTGGTGGCGTCGCGCGGCTTCCAGCGCGCGATGGCATCGATGTCGCCGGTGTCGGCGACGATGGTCGAGTGGCGCTTCAGGCTGTCCAGTTGCGTGGGCATCGTGGCCTCAGGTCTCCAGCGGCAGCTCGGCGCGCGCGGACCAGTCGTGGAAGGAACCGATGTAGTTGCGCACGTTCGCGTACCCGGCGTGGCGCAGCGCGTAGTAGGTGTTTGCCGATCGCGCGCCGCGGTGGCAGTAGGGCACCAGCGTCTCGTCCGCCGCCGGCGCGAGGCCGCGCCGCTCCAGCTCGGCGCGGATCGCCGCGGGCGGCTTGAAGCGGCCGCTGGCCGCGTCAAGCAACTCGGTCCATTCCAGCCATTGCGCGCCGGGCAGCCTGCCGCGCCTCGCGCAGCACGCGGTGTCGTCCCTGCCCGCATATTCAGTGGCATTGCGCACGTCGAGCAGGCGCAGCTTGCCGGGGGCGGCGTAGATTTCGTCCGCCGATATGACGGCTTGCGTGACCTCGCCGGGGACGAAATCCGCCGGCGTCGGGCTGGTGTGCTCGGTGCTGAGCGCGCCCCCGGCAGCGAGCCAGGCACGCAATCCCCCATGCAGCATGCGGGCATTGGCGTGCCCCAGGTATTCCAGGATCCACACTTCCCGCGCGGCGCGCATGCCGGTCTCGTCCTCGTAGACCACGACCGGCCGTCCGGGATGGACGCCTGCCGCGCCAAAGTGGCGGGCCAGTTCGGCGCGGAAGGCCGCCAGTTCTGCCGGGCGGGTTCCCGGGACGAAGATGTCGTAGGTGGCCAGGTGCACGGCGCCCGGGATGTGCCCCTTGGCGTAGGCCTCGGCCTTGCGGGCGTCGAGCACCAGCGTTTCGGGAGGGGCTGCGAGCAGTTCGCCGGCTTCGGCGAGGAACGGGGAGGTCATGGCCGAAGCCTAGCATCCGGCCCTAGAGTTTTGAAATCTAAGGCTTTCCCTCTCTGGACAGCGGGAGTAGACTCGATAGTCAATATCATCCGAAGACGCGCGTTCCCGGCAGAGCGGCAGCAAGGAGACGAGGAGTTGCGACCTACAGACATCGGCAATCCTGATTACTTCCATAAAGTTGTTGATTGCCAGTGGGCCTGTCCGGCCCACACACCAGTTCCCGAATACATCCGTTTGATCGCAGCAGGGCGTCATGCCGATGCCTACATGGTCAACTGGAAGTCCAATGTGTTTCCCGGCATCCTCGGCCGCACCTGCGACCGTCCGTGCGAACCGGCGTGCCGGCGCGGGCGCGTCGAAGAGGAAAATCGCGAGAAGGCCGAACCGGTCGCCATCTGCCGGTTGAAGCGTGTCGCCGCCGACTACAAAGGCGACGTCACCGCGCGCATGCCCAAGCCCGCGGCGCGCAAGAACGGCAAGAAGGTTGCCTGCGTCGGTGCCGGTCCGGCGTCGCTGACCGTGGCGCGCGACCTTGCGCCGCTTGGCTACGAGGTTACGGTGTTCGACCAGGATCCGCGCGCCGGCGGCATGATCTGGTCTCAGATTCCGAGGTTTCGCCTGCCCGAAGCGGTGATCGACGAGGAAGTCGGTTTCATCATGGACCTTGGCGTCGAGTTCAAGGGCGGCGTGAAAATCGATTCGATGAAGAAGCTGCTCGCCGAGGGCTACGACGCGATCTTCGTCGGCTCGGGCGCGCCGCGCGGCCGCGACCTCGACATCCCGGGGCGCAAGGAGGCCGCGAAGCACATCCACATCGGCATCGACTGGCTGGCGTCGGTGTCCTTCGGCCATACCGAGAAGATCGGCAGGCGCGTCATCGTGCTGGGCGGCGGCAACACCGCGATGGACTGCTGCCGCACCTCGAAGCGCATCGGCGGCGAGGACGTCAAGGTCATCGTGCGCTCGGGATTCGAGGAAATGAAGGCCTCGCCATGGGAGAAGGAAGACGCGCAGCACGAAGGCATCCCGATCCTGAACTACCTGGTGCCCAAGGCCTTTCTGCACCAGGACGGCAAGCTGACCGGCATGCGCTTCGAAAGCGTCAAGGCCGAGTACGACGACAAGGGCCGCCGCAGGCTGGTGCCCACCGGCGAACCCGACCAGGAGTTCGAATGCGACGACGTGCTGGTCGCGGTGGGACAGGAGAACGCCTTTCCCTGGATCGAGAAGGACAGCGGCATCGAGTTCGACAAATGGGGCCTGCCGAAGCTGGACGAGGTCACCAAGCAATCGAGCCTGAAGCACGTGTTCTTCGGCGGCGACGCGGCATTCGGCCCGAAGAACATCATCTGGGCGGTGGCGCACGGGCACGACGCCGCAGTGTCCATCGACAAGCTGCTCTCGGGCGAGGACATCGCCGAGCGCCCGGCGCCGGGCGTCAACGCCATGTCGCAGAAGATGGGCATCCACGAGTGGATCTACGACAACGAGATCTCCGGCGACGTGCGCTACAAGGTGCCGTGGCAGGACATCAAGATCACGCTGAAGAACGTCAAGGCCGAGGTGGAGCTCGGTTTCGACGTCGCCACCGCGTGGAAGGAGGCGCAGCGCTGCCTCAACTGCGATGTGCAGACGGTGTTCAACGCCCGGCAGTGCATCGAATGCGACGCCTGCGTCGATGTCTGCCCGATGGACTGCATCACCTTCACGCCGGACGGCGAAGAAGCGGACCTGCGCACCCGGCTGACCGCGCCGGCGCAGAACCTGACGCAGGACCTGTACGTGCAGTCGGGGCTGAAGACCGGCCGCGTGATGGTGAAGGACGAGGACGTCTGCCTGCATTGCGGCCTGTGCGCGGAGCGCTGCCCCACCGGTGCGTGGGACATGCAGAAGTTCCTCATCGAGATGACGCACGCCGGCCCCGGCTGCCGCCCGCTGCAGCGGAAGGCGGCCTAGTCAGACATGGCGCGGGCAACGGGAACGGGAAAGGATCAAGCAGATCGTGCAGCGCATTGAAGCCGTAAACGACTTCGTCATCAAGTTCGCCAACATCAACGGCTCGGGCTCGGCCTCGGCCAACGAGCTCTTTGCGCGCTCCTTCCTGCGCATGGGGATCCCGGTCTCGCCGCGGAACATCTTTCCGTCGAACATCCAGGGACTGCCCACCTGGTACGAGGTGCGCGTCACGGAGAAAGGCTGGCTCGGGCGGCGCGGCGGCGTCGACATCATGGTGGCGATGAATCCGCAGACCTGGGACCAGGACCTCAGGGAACTGGAGCCGGGCGGGTACCTGTTCTACGACAACACCAAGCCGCTGCCGAAGTCGAAGTTCCGCGACGACATCATCCCTGTGGGCATGCCGCTCACCGAGATCTGCAACCTCACCTATACCGATTCGCGCGAGCGGCAGCTGTTCAAGAACATCATCTACGTCGGCGCGCTCGCCGGCATGCTGGGCATCGAGCCCGAGGTGATCGCCGAGCTGATCGGCGAGCAGTACAAGGGCAAGGAAAAGCTGCTCAAGCCGAACCTGAATGCCTTCCAGATGGGCCTGCAGCACGCGCGCGAGCACCTGAAGGACGCGATCGGCATCACGGTCAGGCGCGCGGACGCCGTCGGCGACAGGATCTTCATGGAAGGCAACGCCGCCGCCGCGCTGGGCGCGGTGTATGGCGGCGCATCGGTCTGCGCCTGGTACCCGATCACGCCGTCGTCGTCCGTCGCCGAGGCGTTCCAGCGCTACTGCTCGCGGCTGCGCGTGGACAAGGAGACCGGCCGGAACAGGTTTGCCATCGTGCAGGGAGAGGACGAGCTCGCCTCCATCGGCATCGTCGTCGGCGCCGGGTGGAACGGCGCGCGCGCGTTCACGGCGACGTCCGGCCCGGGCATTTCGCTGATGACCGAGTTCATCGGCCTGGCCTATTTCGCCGAGATTCCGGCGACGCTGATCAACGTGCAGCGCGGCGGTCCTTCCACCGGCATGCCGACGCGCACGCAGCAGTCGGACCTGCTGTCATGCGCGTATGCGTCGCACGGGGACACCAAGCACCCGATGCTGTTTCCCGAGGATCCGCACGAATGTTTCGAGTTCGCCGCGCAGGCGCTGGACCTCGCCGACAGGCTGCAGACGCCGATCTTCCTGATGACCGACCTCGACATCGGCATGAATACCCGCCTGTGCGCGCCGCTGAAGTGGGACGACAGCCGGGAATACGACCGCGGCAAGGTCATGAGCCACGACGACCTGGAGTCGGGCAGGGATTTCGGCAGGTACCTGGACGTCGACGGCGACGGCATCCCCTACCGCACCTACCCGGGAACGCACCCGACGAAGGGTAGCTACTTCACCCGCGGCACCACGCGCGACGCCTACGCCCGGTATTCCGAGGCAGGGCCGGACTACGTCTACAACGTGCAGCGGCTGCTGAAGAAGTTCGAGACCGCGAAGAAGCTGGTGCCGCAGCCGGTATTGACGCCGGCGACGCAGCCGGCGCGATTCGGCGCGATCTACTTCGGCTCCACCAGCCCGTCGATGAACGAGGCGCTGCAGGCACTGTCCGACAAGGGCATCTACGTGAATGCGCTGCGCATACGCGGCTTCCCGTTCGCCGACGAGATCGCGGATTTCGTGCAGTCGCACTCGAAGGTCTTCGTCATCGAGCAGAACCGCGACGCGCAGATGAAATCGCTGCTGGTGAACGAGGCGGGCATCAACCCGGCGAGCCTGATCTCGATACTGCACTACGACGGCACGCCGATCACTGCGCGCTTCATCACCAGCGAGATCGCCGAGGTCGTCGCCGCGCTCAACGTGCGGCCCATAAAGAAAGATAAAGCTGCATGACGTACCTGGCCAAGCCGAAACTCCATCACCCGACGCTGCCGGTCAACAAGGTCGGCTACACGCGGCGCGACTACGAGGGCAAGATCAGCACGCTGTGCGCGGGCTGCGGGCATGACTCGATCAGCGCGGCGCTCATCCATGCCTGCTGGGAGCTCGACATCGAGCCGCACCGGGTCGCCAAGCTTTCGGGGATCGGCTGCTCGTCGAAGACGCCGGACTACTTCCTCGGCCAGTCGCACGGCTTCAACACCGTGCACGGGCGCATGCCCTCGGTGCTGACCGGCGCCAACCTGGCCAACCGGGACCTCATCTACCTCGGCGTGTCGGGAGACGGCGATTCCGCGTCGATCGGCCTGGGCCAGTTCGCGCACGTGATGCGACGCGGCGTCAACATGACCTACCTGCTGGAGAACAACGGCGTCTACGGCCTGACCAAGGGGCAGTTCTCCGCCACCGCCGATGCAGGTTCGAAATCCAAGCGCGGCGTGGTCAACACCGACCAGCCGGTGGACACGGTGTCGCTGGCGCTGATCATGGGTGCGACCTTCGTCGCCCGCAGCTTCAGCGGCGACAAGGCGCAGCTCGTGCCGCTGATCAAGGCGGCGATCGCGCATCCCGGCGCCGCATTCATCGACATCATCAGCCCCTGCGTCGCGTTCAACAACCATGCCGGCAGCACCAAGAGCTACGAGTACGTGCGCGAGCACAACGAAGCGGTGAACCGGCTCGACTTCATGCCCAGGCGCGATGCCATCAACGTCAGCTACAACGAGGGCGACGTCATCACGGTGCCGCAGCACGACGGCTCGATGCTGCGGCTGAGGAAACTGCACCCGGACTACGATCCCACCGATCGCATCGTCGCGCTGAACGAGGTTGCTCGCGCGCAGGCGAAGGGCGAGGTGCTCACGGGGCTGCTCTACGTGAACCCGGAAGCCGAGGACCTGCACGCCCACCTCAACACCTGCGACGTGCCGTTCAACAGGCTCGAGGCAAAGGATCTTTGCCCCGGGTCGGCGATGCTGGACCGGATCAACGAGTCGCTGCGCTAGCCTTCATTCCCTGGCGTTGACCAGGGTGATCTGCGTGTTGAGCGTCAGGAAGTCGTACAGCACGCCGATGCCGACGAAGCCCAGCGTGAAGAGGTACAGGATCCCGGTGAGCCACTTGCGCATGTACATGCGGTGCACGCCGAAGATGCCGAGGAAGGTAAGCAGGATCCAGGCGACCGAATAGTTCACGCGCCCGCTGCGAAACCGCAAGTCGGCTTCGCGATCCATGGCCGGGATAAGGAACACGTCGATCAGCCAGCCGATCCCGAGGAGCCCGAGGGTGAAGAACCAGATCGTCCCCGAGATCGGCTTGCCGTAGTAGAAGCGGTGCGATCCGGTAAAGCCGAAAATCCAGAGGATGTAGCCGACGGTCTTGGAGTGCGTGTCGTTTGGCAGGTTCATTTGCACGATGCTAGCACCCGCCCTAAACTGCGCAAGAAAGGCAAGCTCATGATTCCCATCTCGATAGACGAAATCAAGGAACACTGGCACGGCTTCTGCGAACGCAAGGGCGTGCTTCCGGCCGCACGCGCAGCGGGCGATCGCATGATCGAGCAGGACCCCGAGCACTGGGCCGACCAGACCATGGCCGACCTGCTCGAGGCGATCTCTTCCGCGCCGGGCCGGTAGCCGCGCGACCGGCCCGACCCGCGCGCCGGGACTTCAGCGCTGCAAGCCGAAAACGCGCACGAGCCACGCCGAGATATCGGCGATCTCCTCGGCGCAGACCGCGTGAGGCATGGGGTAGGTGCGGTAGTCCGGTGCGTAGCCCAGCGCCTCCAGCCGGCGTCGCGTTGCATCCGCGCGCGCCAGCGCGATCATCGGATCCTGCGTGCCGTGGGCGATGAATATCGGCACGTCGAGATTCGCGTCGTGACGCTCCGCGTCCACCTTGTCCGCGAGCGGCAGGTAGGTCGACAGCGCGAGGATTCCCG
The DNA here is from genome assembly GCA_964612335.1 of uncultured Enterobacteriaceae bacterium. Classification (GTDB taxonomy): domain Bacteria; phylum Pseudomonadota; class Gammaproteobacteria; order Burkholderiales; family SG8-39; genus CAZTDU01. The sequence goes on from CAZTDU010000002.1 coordinate 18,058, forward strand.
CCAGGCGTTCCGCGTGACGCAGGCCGGTATGCAGCACGATCGCGCCGCCCTGGGAGAATCCGGCGAGCGCGATGCGACTTGCCGCTATACCGCGCTGCTGCTCGCGCGCGATCAGGCGTTCGATGCGCTCCTGCGACTCGCGGATGCCGGCCTCGTCTTCGCGCCCGCCGCCCATCTGCAGGATGTCGTACCAGGCAGGCATGCGCATGCCCATGTTGATGGTCACCGGACGTTGTGGTGCGTGCGGGAACACGAAGCGCACCGCAGCGCCTTGCAGCTCGAGTTCCGGAACGATGGGCGCGAAGTCGTTGCCGTCCGCGCCCAGCCCGTGCAGCCAGATCACCGCGGCGTCTGGCGACGCCCCAGTTTCGATTTCTACGCAGGGAAGAAGATCATTCATGGGTGGCATTGTAGATAGAATCGCGGGGTGAAAAATATCGCGACATGGATTGCCGCCGCCGCGCTGCTCGCCGCTTGCGCGAATCCAATCCAGTCGCCGCCCGAGTCCTGGCCTGCGATCGCGACTGGCACGGGATGCCCGGTGCTCGCGGGCGCCTATGACAACGTCGGCGCCACGTCCGGCAAGTTCGGCGCCGCGCTGAGCTGGTTCCTGATGCCGTCGCAGGACGTGCCCACGCGCGAGCACCTCGAGGGTGCTTACCGCATCGAGATCGCGGGCGATCCGGCACGCGAGCTGGAGGTGTCGGCCTGGCGACGCAATGCGTTTGTCGCGCGCAGGACGCTCAGGCACGGCGTGGACTACCAGTGCGAGCAGGGCACGTTGAGCATGTCGCTGCCGTCGCAGTCCGGCAGCCGGATGCGTGGCGCTGCGCTGTCCCGCGCTACCGATGGCTCGCTGATCGCACGCACCAGTTCGGTCGAGACCGGACTGGCGTACTACGTGCTGCCGTACGCGATTCCCAGGCGCGTCTGGGCGCGCTTCGAACCGCAGGCGCCGCGCTAGCATGGCGATCAGGCGCGTATGCATCTTCGGTGCCGGCGCGGTCGGGAGCTGGATTGCCGCGCGGCTCGCCGCAGCTGGCAACGAGGTTTCCATCGTCGCGCGCGGACCGCACCTGGAGGCGGTGCGCAACAAGGGCATCCGGCTGCACGCCGACGACGGCATCATCGATGCCCGCGTGCGCGCATCCTCGTCTGCCGCGGACCTGGGCGAGCAGGACGTGGTATTCGTGACGCTGAAGGCGACGGCATTGCGCGCTTTCGCGGACGCCGCGGCGCCGCTGCTTGGCGCCGACACCGCGTGCGTGTTCGTGCAGAACGGCGTGCCGTGGTGGTATGCGCACGGTGTCGGGCCGGGCTGTCCTGCGCCGCCCGACCTGTCTTCGCTGGATCCGTCCGAGGCGCTCAGGAGCGCCATCGGGTATGCGCGCACGGTTGGCGCCGTGGCCTACTCGCCGAACGACCTGGTCGAGCCTGGCGTGGTCCGCAACCATGCCGGCAGCCGGAACATGCTGGTGGTCGGCGAACCCGACGGACGCGCTTCGCCGCGCACTGCTGTGCTGCGCGAGGCGCTCAATGCGGCCGGCCTGTACTCGCCGGCTGCGCCCGACCTGCGCGCCGCGATCTGGGACAAGCTGCTGCTCAACTTCGGCGCGACGATCTGCGTGCCGATCGGCGAACCGGCCGAGGCGGTGACGCGTGATCCCGAGTTGCGCGCGCTGCGCGCGCGAATGATTGGCGAAGGCCGCGCGATCGCGGCGGCGCATGGCATCGACCTCGCCCGCGCGCCCGCACGGCCGGGAGGGCCGCAGTCGTCCGCTGCCGGCGCGCACAAGCCGTCGATACTGCAGGACTACGAACTTGGCCGGCCGATGGAAGTGGAGGCGATACTCAAGGCGCCGCTGGCGTTCGCGCGCGCCGCGGGCGTGGATGCACCGGCACTGGAGGCGCTTGCCGCGATCGTCGGCCGCATGGCGGCTGCGAAAGGGCTGTACTGAAATGAAAAAAGCCCGGTCGCCCGGGCTTTTCCTGATGCTGGTACCGCTCGTTCAGGCCGGGCGGATGTTGGTCGCCTGGTCGCCCTTGGGGCCGGTGGTGACGTCGAACGACACCTTCTGGCCTTCCTTGAGGGACTTGAAGCCGGCGCCCTGGATCGCCGAGAAATGCGCGAACAGATCCTTGCCGCCGCCATCCGGCGTGATGAAGCCAAAACCCTTTGCATCGTTGAACCACTTGACGGTTCCGGTAGCCATACAATTTCCTTTGCGTAATGATTGATAAGTGCGGGCTTTCACCCATATTGCCGGAACTTCAAGAAGAACAAACGAGGACCTAGGTACTGCGCGCCGTGGGACCACCGAGTAACTGCTTGAGCAACCAGCGATTCCGATTATACATGCATAGGCCGTAGACTCAGTCAATGCCCAATACCGCGGTGCGGCAACCCGTCGTCCTGGTGATCGACGACTCGGAGGACATCCGACTCCTGGTCCAGTCGGTCCTCGGCAAGGACCATCGGGTCATGCTCGCGGAAAACGGCACCGAGGGCCTGAGAATGGCCCAGCAGAAGCAGCAGCCGGACCTGATCCTGCTGGATGTGGTGATGCCGCCGCCCGGCGGCTTCGAAGTCTGCAAGATGCTGAAGGAGAACCCGGCCACCGTCCGCATTCCGGTGATCTTCCTGTCCGGCAACAAGGACCTGCAGCACGAAGTCGAGGGCCTGAAACTGGGCGCGGAGGACTACCTCGCCAAGCCCATCCACCCGGTGCTGCTGCGCGCGCGCGTGCGCATGCACCTGGCGCTGGCGAGCCGCCAGTACGCCCTGCAGGCGCTGGTGCAGGAGCGCACCCGCCAGCTCGAGGAAACGCGGCTGGAAGTGATCCGCCGCCTCGCCCGCGCGATGGAGTTCCACGAGACCGCAGCGGTCGGCAATCGCGTCAGCCGCCTGTCCGAGTACGCCAGGATCATCTCCAGGCATGCCGGCGCGAAACCGCAGGTCTGCGAGATGATGAGCCATGCTGCGCCGCTGCACGACGTCGGCAAGCTCGGCGTCCCGGCGGAGATCCTGCGCAAGAAGGGCAGCCTGTCGGTGCCCGACTGGGAATATGTCAGGCGGCACCCGGAGCTCGGTGCGGCGATCATTGGCGAGCACAACGATCCCTTGCTGAAGCTGGCGCGGACGCTGGCGCTGACCCATCACGAGCGCTGGGACGGCTCGGGCTATCCGAAGGGGCTGAAGGGTGAAGCCATTCCCTGGCCCGGCCGCGTCATGGCGGTGGTGGATGCGTTCGAGTCGATGACGACAACGCAGTTCCACCGCGAGCCGCTGTCGCACGCCGAAGCCGCGCGCGAGATCATTGCCAGCGCCGGCAAGCAGTTCGACCCTGCGGTGGTGGAGGCATTCCGCAAGGGCCTGCCGGAGATCCGCAAGGTCCGCGAGTCCCATTCTGACAAGCTCGGCGACATCATCAACCTGGACTTCAGCGCCAAGTCGCAGCGCAAGTGAGCAAGCTGCTCGACAAGCTGAAGCAGGCAGAGCGCGCGCGCAGCCTGGCCGCGCGGACCGCGACGTCCGGCCCGTCGCGGGTCGAGGCTCGGCCCGCGCCGGACGCCGAATCGAAGCCAGGAGCACTGGCGCCGGCAGACGCGGATATCGAGGCTGTGCGCGAGCTGCAGCAGCGCATCGTGGCCGAGGAGTCCTTGCGCATGCAGGCGGAGGCGGCTGCCGCCGCGGAGCGGCGCTCGCGCGAAGTTGCGCGTGAACGCGAGGCGCTGGAAGCGACGCTCAAGCAGGAGGTGGAAAGCCGCACCCGGGCAGAGTCGCAGGCGCTTGCGGATGCGCAGGCAAGGCTGGAAGCGGAGCGCGCGCTTGCGGCCCGCAGCGAGGAGCGGCGGGCCGCGGAAGCGGCGCTGCGCGAGCGCGGTGCTGCGCGCGAGGCGGCCGATACAGAGGCCTTGCAGGCCGCACGCGATCGCGAGCGCATCGAGGCAGAGGCGCGCGCCGCGGCCGAAACGCAGCAGCGCGTCGCGGCCGAACAGGCGTTGCGGCGCAAGGCGGAAGAAGCCGCTGCGGCGGCCCGGTTCGAGCGCGATGCGCTGCAAGCGCGCGAGAAGGCCGAGTCGGCGCTCAGGGACGAAGCTGCGCGCCGCATCCAGGCGGAGTCGGAAGCGCTGGCGCAGGCAGGCGCCAGGCGCGAGGCCGAGCGCTCGCTCGCCGCCAGGGCTGAAGAACGCCGCATCGCCGACGAACTGCTGCGTGAACGCAGCGCGAAACTCGCCGCTGAGATCGAGGCCGAGGCGATCTCGGCGCGGGATCGCGAACAAGCCGAGGCGCGCGCCTTGGCGGCGGCCGGGGAACGCACACGCGCCGAGTCCCGGCGGCAGGCGCGTGCGGCCGAACGGGCCGAGGCCGAAGCCCGTGCGGCCCGCGAACTGCAGCAGCGCATCGCAGCCGAGGAGGCGCTGCGCCTGAAGGCGGAGGAGGCCGCCGCAGCGGAGCAGCGCGCGCGCGATGCCTTGCGGGAGCGCGAAGCGCTCCAGGCGCAGCGCAAGCTTGCCGCGGAGGGCCGCCGGAAGGCGGAGGCCGAGGCAGCGCGGCTGGCTTCCCTGCGCACGCGCGAAGCCGAGCGCGCAGCGGCGCTGGCAAGAGCAGCCACACTCGCGGACGAGGACGCAGCCGCGCAGGCGAGGGCGCGCGAGGAGGCGGACAAGCAGCTCGAGGCAGCGCTGCGCGCGCGCGCCGCAGCCGAGGAGGCAGCGCGCACCGCTGCCGCCGGGCGCCTGCAGGCAGAGCAGGCTGCGGACGAGGCGGCCGGACGCGTTGCCGCGGCGCAGCCGTCGACACGCGCCGAGCCGCGGCGCTGGTACGGCTGGTATGCCGTCGCGGCGACAGGCGTGGTGCTGGGCGCGCTCGCACTCGCCTTGCGCGATGAAACGCCCCCGGCGCCGGTTCCCGCGGCGCCAACCGCGTCGTCGGTGCCGGTTCCCGCCGCCCAGAAGCAGGCGTCAGTGCCGGTCAACGCGACCGTGTTGCCGCCAGCGCTGCCTGACGGCGAGCCCTTGCTGCTTCGCATCGACACGGAACTCGATCAGCTCGGCACGCGCGCGCGCTGACGCTGCGGTAAGCTCGGCGCATGCACACGCTGGTCGATCTGCGCTCCGACACCGTGACGCGGCCTTCTGCGGGCATGCGCCGCGCGATGGCCGAGGCGGAAGTGGGCGACGACGTTTTCGGTGACGACCCCACGGTCAACCTGCTGCAGTCGCGCATGGCGGAGATGCTCGGGTTCGAGGCCGGGCTCTTCTTTCCCACCGGCACGCAATCCAACCTCGCCGCGCTGATGGCGCATTGCCAGCGCGGCGACGAGTACCTGGTCGGCCAGGAAGCGCATACCTACCGCTACGAGGCAGGGGGAGGCGCCGTGCTCGGTTCGATCCAGCCGCAGCCGATCGCCAACCGGCCGGATGGCACCATGGACCTCGCCGAGGTAGAGGCGGCCATCAAGCCGGACGACCCCCACTTCGCGCGCACCCGGCTGCTCGCGCTCGAGAATACGCTCGGTGGCAAGGTGCTGCCGCGCGCGTACTTCGACGCCGCGCTGTCGCTCGCGGCGCGGCGCGGCCTGTCCACGCACCTGGACGGCGCGCGCCTGTTCAACGCGGCGGTGGCGCTGGGCGTCGATGCGCGGGATGTCTGCGCGGGCTTCGACTCGGTATCCGTATGCCTGTCCAAGGGACTTGGCGCGCCCGCCGGGACCGTGCTGGTGGCGCACCGGGACCTGATCGAGCGCGCGAAGCGGGCGCGCAAGATCCTCGGCGGCGTGATGCGCCAGGCCGGCGTGCTTGCCGCGGCGGGGCTGTACGCGCTCGAACACCACATTGCGCGCCTGGCCGAGGATCACGCGCATGCGAAGCACCTGGCACGCGGCATGGCATCGCTCGGATACGAAATCGCCGAGCCGCAGACCAACATGGTGTTCGGGCAGGCGCCAGACGGGCTCGCCGACTTCCTGAACGCGAACGGCGTGCGCGTGCTGCCCGGCGCGAGGATGCGGCTGGTGACGCACCTGGATGTGGACGCTGCCGGCATCGAGCACGCGCTGCGGGCCTTCGGCGCTTTCCGCACGCCGGCGCGCTGAGCCTCAGCCGGAATCCGCCTGCGCGGATTCCCTGGGCAGGGGCCGCGCGCCGCCGAACTGCGCCCAGGCAACGCCCGCCATGGTGATCGCGGCGCCCGCGAGTTTCAGCCACGTGAAGGTTTCGCCGAGCGTCAGCCACGCGGCGATGCCGGCGGTCGGCGGCATCAGGTACATCAGCGGCGCGCTGCGCGCGACGCCGCGCGCAGCGTTCACCCAGGCCCAGACCAGCCAGCCGAGGAAGGCAGAGACGATGGTCGCCCACAGGATGCCCGCCCATACCGCCGGCGTGAATGTCGCGGCTGAAGCTGAAATCATTGCGGGCAGCGTCAGCAGCAGCATCGGCGGCGCACCGAAGGCCAGCGTCCAGGCCAGCACCAGGATCGGCCCGTAGCGGTCGGTAAGCGGCCGCACCACCACGGTGTAGAGCGAGAAGAGCGACGCGGCGAACAGCAGCACCAGGTCGCCCAGGCCGGCGCGGGCGAAACCGGCGACGAACTTGTCCGACAGGAACAGCACGATGCCGGCGAAGGCGAACAGCGTGCCGGCGACCTGTCGCGCGCGCAGCTTCTCGGCGCCCAGCGCCGCCAGAATCAGCAGCGTGAACAGCGGCCCGCTGGTGAGCACCAGCGCGGAGGAGAACGCGGTCGACAGGTTGATGCCCCAGATGACGACGCCGACGTGCAGGGTGTGGCCGAGCAGGCCGCAGAGCGCGAAGCGCAACATGTCCTCGCGCCGCGGCAGCGCGCTGCGCAGGTTTCGGCGGAACACGAGCAGCACCAGCGGCAACGCGAGCAGCGGCATGATGGCGAAGCGCAGGAACAGCGTCGGCCCGACGCCGATGCGGTCGAGCACGTACTTGTTGACCGAGAAGGTGACAGCCCAGACCACCATGATCGCGATGGCGGCGATCAGGGACCAGCGGGCGGCGCTTGCCGAAGCCATGAAAGCAACGAAGATACACTAGCGCATGCTCTCGGCACGCCCGGTCATCAGCGCCCTCGGCGCCTCGCGCATCCGCGAACTGATGAACGCGGGACTGGGCCGCACCGACATCCTGGCATTCTGGGTCGGCGAGCCGGACGAGCCGACGCCCGACTTCATCCGCAAGGCGGGCATGGACGCCATCGCGGCCGGAGAACTGTTCTACACGCACAACCTGGGCATCCCCGAATTGCGCGAAGCGCTGGCTGCATACGTGTCGCGGCTGCGCCGGCCGGTGTCGCCCGAACAGGTGGCGGTGACCAGCGCCGGGGTCAACGCGCTGATGCTCGCCTCGCAGCTGCTGCTGGATCCCGGCGACCGCGTGGTCGAGGTGGTGCCGCTGTGGCCGAACCTGCAGGAGATCCCCCGCATCCTCGGTGCCGAGGTGGAAACGGTGCCGCTCGCGTTCTCGCGCCAGGGCTGGCGGCTGGACCTGGACTGGCTGCTGGACGCGCTGGCGCCCGGCACGCGGGCGCTGTACCTCAACTCGCCCAACAACCCGACAGGCTGGACCGTCTCGGCCCGCGAACTGCAGGCGATCCTTGCACACTGCCGCAAGCACGGCATCTGGATCTTCAGCGACGATGCCTACGAGCGGCTGTACTTCGACGGCGACATCGCGCCGTCGTTCCTCGACATCGGCGAACAGGGCGACCGCATCGTCAGCACCAATACGTTCTCCAAGTCCTGGCTGATGACCGGCTGGCGCCTGGGCTGGGTAGTGATGCCGCCCGGATTGAGCGCCGACATGGGCAAGCTGATCGAATACAACACCTCGTGCGCCCCGGTATTCGTGCAGCGCGCCGGCCTCGCCGCGGTCACGCGGGGCGAGCCGGTCATCGCGCGCACGGTGTCGCGGTTCCGCCAGGCACGCGACTTCCTCATCGGCGAGCTGAACGCGATTCCCGGCGTCGAGGCCGCGCTGCCCGCCGGCGCCATGTATGCGTTCTTCCGCGTCGCCGGCGTCACCGATAGCCTGGCGTTCTGCAAGCGGCTGGTGCGCGATGTCGGACTGGGCCTGGCGCCCGGGTCCGCGTTCGGTCCGGAAGGCGAAGGCTTCGTCAGATGGTGTTTCGCCGCGGGAACGGATCGACTCGCTGAAGGCGTCGCCCGGCTGCGACGGGGCTGCGCCACCTAGGCGGCAAACTCCCGCAGCAGCCGTCCCGGAAGCTTCTCCAGCGGCCGCATGCCGCCCTCGTCGGCGATGCGGCTGCCGTTCACCCACACGCCATGGACGCCCATCGCCGGCGTAGTGAGTCGAGGGTGCCCGCCGGGCAGGTCGAACACACGCCTCTTCGGTCCGCGGTCCACCGTCACGGGATCGAACAGCATGAGGTCGGCGGACCAGCCCGGCTTCAGCAGGCCACGTTCGCGAATGCCGAACACGCCGGCAGGGTGCGACGTGAGGCGCCGCACCGCATCCTCCAGCGACAGCACGCCCAGCTCGCGCACCCAGTGGCCGAGCAGGTGCAGGCCGAAGCCGGCGTCGTTGAAGAAAGTCAGGTGCGCGCCTGCGTCCGACAGCGACACCATGCTCGCCGGATGGCGCAGCATCTCGCCGACCGCGGCCTCGTCGCTGTTCAGCGTGTGCGCGACGAACACGGTGGCGAGGTCCTCGGCGAGCGCGAGGTCCAGCCAGCAGTCCAGCGGGTCGGCGCCACGCGCGCGCGCAAGCTCGGCGATGGTGCGCTGCTCGCACGTGGCGTCGCGCGATTCCACCACCAGCACCTTGTCCCACTCGCCATTGAAGAGCCGGAACACCGCCGGCCGCGACAGCTCGTCGCGCACCGCCTGCCGGAACCCGGGCTCGGCGAGCTTCGCCTTCAGCGCGTCGCCCTTCAGGCCCAGCGCCGGCCGCCACGCGTCCAGCCCCTCGACCGGGTAGGGCGACAGCATGGTGAAATCAAAGGAGAGCGGGCAGCAGGACACCGCGCCGACCAGCTTCCTGCCGCGCGCATTCGCCGCCGCGATGGCGTCCAGGTCCGCGAACACCGCGCGGGGATTGGTGCTGTTGTGCAGCAGCGCCGCGATCACCACGGGCCGACCGCTGCCCGCGGCGAGCTCTTCGAGGAAAGCGATCGGCGTCTGCCCTCCCTTGGTCAGCATGAACACGCCGCGGCCGGCATCGCCGAGCGAGCCGACCAGCGTGCGCAGTTCGGCGTCGTCCGCGAGCCGCGACGGCATCGGCACGCCGCCTTCGCCGTTGTGCGCCGGCGACGTGCTGGTGGAGAATCCCACCGCGCCGGCGCGCATGCCTTCGATCAGCAGCGCCCGCATCGCGGCGATCTCGTCCGCGGTCGCCGCGCGCCGCGCAGCTTCGTCGCCCATCACCCAGGTGCGCAACGACGAGTGGCCGACGAAGCAGGCGAGGTTGGCAGCCGCGCCCTGGCGCTCGAGCATCGCCAGGTACTCCGGGACCGTCTCGAAGTCCCAGCGTATGCCGGACTGCAGCACCTCCAGCGACATGCCCTCGACCTGCGTCAGGTTTCGCATCACCCGTTCGCGGTCGCGCGGCCGGCACGGCGCGATGGTGAAGCCGCAGTTGCCGATGACCGCGGTGGTTACGCCCAACGCCGGGGACGGCGACAGCAATGGATCCCAGGTGAGCTGCGCGTCGTAGTGCGTGTGGTTGTCGATGATGCCGGGCATCAGCGCGAGGCCGTCGGCGTCCAGCGTTTCGCGCGCACCGCCCTCGATCCTGCCGATCGCCGCGATGCGGCCGTCCTCGACCGCAAGATCGCCGCGCTGCGCCGGCGAACCGCTGCCATCCAGCAGCAGCGCACCGCGGATGATGAGATCGTGCATGCGCCTATACTAACCGCCATGCGGATATTCGAACTGCGCGACAAGGTGGCGGTGGTCACCGGCGGCGGCAAGGGCATAGGCGCCGCTACCGTGGAACTCTTTCTGGAGGCCGGCGCGAAGGTCGCGGTGTTCGACCTCGACCCTGGAACCGAGACCGAAGTGCTGCCCGTCATCTGCGACGTCACCGACGAGGCGCAGGTCGAGGGCGCGTTCGAGCGCGTGGTCGGGCAGTTCGGCGGCGTGGACGTACTGGTCAACAACGCCGGCGTCGCGGTGCGCAAGCCGGCGCTGGAACTCGATATCGCCGACTGGCACAAGGTCATGGACCTGAACCTGATGGCGACTTTCCTCTGCTCGCGCGTCGCCGCGCGCTACATGCAGAAGCGCCGCAACGACGGCCTGCCGCGCGGCGGCGCGATCGTGAATCTCGCGTCGATCATGGGGTTCTCGGGCGGGATATTCCCTAACGCCTCGTACCAGGCGTCGAAGGGCGGGGTGGTGAACCTGACGCGTGCGCTGGCGCTCGAATGGGCGTCGCACGACATCCGCGTCAACGCGGTGGCCCCGACTTTCGTCAAGACCGACCTCACCGTGCCGATCTTCTCGAACCCCGAGGTGCTGCAGGACGTCATGCGGCACACGCCGCTGGGCGCGCTGCCGGATGTCGACGACGTCGCCGCGGCGATCCTGTACCTGGCGAGCCCTGCGGCGCGGCGCGTCACCGGCGTCACGCTGCCGGTGGACAGCGGTTACCTGGCGCGGTAACGCCTTCGTGTCCGGCGACGGAACTCCCGCCGACGGATCCTGACTAAGCTGGTGCGCCCGGCCGGACGTCCCGCCGCCGGCAGTCTGTGGAGAGACAGGAATGACCCGCGAAGAACAGCAAGCCATCCTGACCATCAGCCTGATGGCGGCATTCGCCGACGGCGCCAAGGACGATCGCGAGCGCAGCGAAGTCAAGCGCATTGCCGAGTCGCTGTCCGACGGCAGCATCAACGTTTCCGCGCTATACCAGGACGTGCTGCTGAAGCGACGCAGCCTGGAGGATACGGCGGCTGCGATCGGTGCCCCGGAACTGCGCCAGTACGCCTACGAGATGGCGGTCTGCGTCTGCGACGCCGACGGCGCGCATGTGCCGGCTGAAAAGGACTTCCTCGATCGGCTGCGCAGCGCGCTCGGGCTGGATGCGGCGAGGTCGGATGCTTTCGCCGAGCAGGCGGCGGTGGTCGCCGCGGCGCCGCTGGCAGCCAGCACGGCCGTGGAACCGGCGTTCCCGGCGACGGTGTCCGGCGCCGAGATGGACAAGATGATCCTGAACTACGCCATCCTCAACGGCGCGCTGGAACTGCTGCCGCAGAATCTCGCTTCGGTCGCCATCATTCCGCTGCAGATGAAGATGGTCTACCGCATCGGCAAGGCACACGGCTTCGAACTCGACCGCGGCCACGTCAGGGACTTCCTCGCCACGCTCGGCGTCGGCCTCACTTCGCAGTACCTGGAGCAGTTCGGGCGCAAGCTGCTCGGCGGCATCCTTGGCCAGGTGGCGGGTGGCATCGGTCGCGGCATCGGCCGCAGCGCCACCAGCGTGGCGTTCTCGTTCGCGACCACCTATGCGCTTGGTCATGTCGCGAAGGGCTACTACGCCGGAGGCCGCACGCTCTCCGCCGACCTGCTGAAGCGATCGTTCGACTCGATGCTGGGCGAGGCGCGGGGCCTGCAGTCGCGTTACCTGCCGGAGATCGAGCAGAAGGCACGTACCCTGGACGTGAGCCAGGTGTTGCAGTCGATCCGGCAGTAAGCGCAGGCGCCACGCGCGAGTCGGCGCCGGTCGTGAAGCAGCACCTGCATCCCGCGGAGCCTCGTGCCGTGCGCGTTGCGTTGACGGCGAGGTTCCAGCGCGGCTAGCATGTCAGCATGAGTCGTTCGCGCAGCAGATATCCGGCCTGGCTTGCCATCCTCGCGATGGCGCTGCACGGCATCTGGCCGCTGCTGGCGCAGGCGAAGCCGCGAGCACCGGCGCTGTCGGTCGCGGTATGCACCGCCGGCGGCGTGGTGTACCACCTGGACTTGCCCGCAGGCGATTCGCGATCCGAGCGTGGTCTGGCTTCGTTCCATGGTCACTGCGCCTTCTGTGCTTCTGGCGCGGGCGCGCCGGTGCTCCCGCAGGCGGCCGGCTTTGCGCTTGACCACGCGGAGCCGGCAAGCGCGCGCGGGCGTTCGTACGCGGATTCCGGCTGTCCGGCTTCGCTATCCTGCCCGCCACGGCAGCCTCGGGCGCCACCGCCCGGTACCTGATCGGCCGATAGCCGTGCGTCGCGCGAGCGTTCGCGCGGCGCACCCGGCATTCCGGGAGTTCCCATGCGCCATGCCGCCACGCTGCAGTCGCGGCGCATGACATGCGCCGACTTTCGGACTTTGCATCCGTTCAATCCCGCAAACAGGAGATTCCAGCATGAAGAAGGCACTCGCAATACTCGCGCTCGCCGTCGGCTCGACCGGGGCGCTCGCGCAAGCAGATCACGTCAGGATCGAGAATCCCTACGCCCGCGCCACCGCCCCCGGCGCGGCGGTAGGCGGTGGTTACGTCACGATCCGGAACACCGGGAAGGCGCCCGATCGCCTCGTGGGCGCGTCCAGCGCGGCATCGGCGCGCACCGAGTTGCACGAGATGAAGATGGTCGACAACGTCATGCGCATGCGCGAAGTGAAGGGGCTGGACGTGCCCGCGAACGGGACGCTGGAACTGAAGCCCGGCGGCTACCACCTCATGTTCATGGAACTGAAGGCGCCGCTGAAGCAGGGCGACAAGGTGCCGGTGACGCTGAAGTTCGAGAAGGCGGGTGAAGTGAACGTCGAGCTCGAGGTTCGGGGCATGGCGGCCGGTTCCGGGCGTTCCCACGGCCATGGGGCGGCGAAGAAACACTGAGTCCTTGCTGCCCTTGGTGTGCCGCAGTTCGCGCATACGCGCTTCCTCGTATTGTCCAGCCGTTGGCATGGCTCTATACAACGGCTTTACCGTACAAAAGGGTGGTCACGCACATGAAGAAGCAACTCGCAGTACTGGCTGTACTGGCGCTCGCCTCGGGGCAGGCCTTCGCGCAGTTCTATCTTGGCGGCGGCGTGTCGCGCTCCGAGTTCGAGAATCAGGCCAACGACCATGAGTCACCCAGCGCCTTGCAGGCGAAGTCGCTCGACCAATCCAGAGAAGGTTACAAGCTGTTCGCGGGTTACCAGTTCAACCGCTGGCTCGGCGTCGAAGGAGAGTACGCGGATCTTGGCAGCGTGACCGATCGCGCCACTGGATTGCCGCCAGGCGGTGCAGGCGGCACGCGCACCTATGGGGCGAAGCCCGAGGTGTTCTCGCTGGCCGCTGTCGGCACTCTGAACCTGAACCGGCAGTTCGCGCTGCTTGGCAGGGCCGGCATCGCACATGGGCGCCCGAACTACGAAATCCGTACCGGCGGCGGCTTCGTGACGCCCGCCGCCAACGTTCCTGCTGGCCGCGTCGGCGCGGATGCCGAGACCGGCTATCTCCTGGGCATCGGCGCGAAGTGGGAATTCGCGCGCAATTGGAACCTGCGGGTCGACTACACGCGCTATGCGGATATCTATACCGAGTACGGGCTCGGCGACTATGCCGGCGTCAACCCGCCTGCGAATACCGTCAAGCGGAGCATCGATACGCTGGGCATCAGCGTGATGTACGTGTTCCGCTGAGCGGAGATTCGCCGCGCCCGGTGCGCGTGTGAGAATTCGGCATGCCCGCCGCGCCGCCAATCCGCGTCCTGCTCGCCGAGGATCATGCCCTTGTGCGCGAAGGCATGCGCCTGCTGCTGGAAACGACGGCCGACATGCGGGTCGCCGCAGAGACAGGGGTCGGGGCCGAAGTGGAGCGTCTCGCCGGCGAGCATGCTCCCGATGTCGCGCTGGTCGATCTCCTGCTGCCGGACTGCGATGGCGCGGCGCTTGTCGGCCCGATCCGGCGCGCCTCACCATCCACCCGCGTGCTGATCGTCACCGGCGAGCGTGACGCGAAGGCGGTGCGCGATTCCCTGAATTCCGGCGCCGACGGCTGCGTGTTGAAGAGCGCGGGATCTCGGCACCTGCTGGGCGCGATCCGGACCGTGGCCGGCGGCGGGACTTTCGTCGACCCGGCGATCGCCGAGCGTTTCGAGTTGCCGGCTGGCCTGCGCGGCATGCTGGACTCCCTTACGCCGCGCGAGCAGGATGTGGTGCGCATGATCGCGTGCGGGTCACGCACCTCCGATATCGCCGCTGGCCTGGGGATTAGCGCCGGCACCGTGCGCAAGCACCGCGAGAACATCATGCGCAAGCTGGCGCTCTCGAATGCCGCCGAAGTGGCTGCCTTTGCCGTCAGGAGCGGCCTTTACTGAGCGCGGTACCGTGCAGCAGCACGCCGATGGTCTCGCGCAGTCGTTCCGGCTGGACGGGTTTGTGCAGGATGCGATGGCCCGAAGCGGCAGCGTCGCGCAGACGGTCTGGTGAAGTGTCGCCGGTAACGATGAGTCCGGGCACGGGTCGCGGCAGCGTTGCGTTGACGCGGGCGATGGCTTCCGCCCCCGTCTGCCCGCCGGCCAGGCGGTAATCGGCGAGAATCAGGTCGGGCGCGACGTTTTCGCCGGCCAGCGCGCGCAGCGCTTCGGCCGCGTCGCGTACGGCGATCGCTTCGAAGCCCCAGAACGAAAGCATGTCGCAGGTGGCATGGCGCACTGATGCCTCGTCGTCGATGACGAGGATGCACGCCCCTTCGCAGCCGGGCGCGGAGCGCGGCGCCGATGGCGCGAGAGCCGGCGGCTCGATGGCGATGCCAGGGGCGCGAAACGAAAAGCAGGAGCCCCTGCCCGGCCTGGACTTGAGCGTCACGGGATGGCCGAGGATGGCGGCAGCTCGACGCACGATGGCGAGACCCAGCCCCAGGCCCGAGCTGCGGTCGCGCGCTGGATTCTCCAGTTGCACGAACTCGTCGAAGATTTCCTCCTGCCGATCGGCGGGAATGCCGCTCCCCGTATCCCAGACCTCCACGCTTACGTCGATTCCGCGCCGTCGCGCGGCTACGAGGATGCCGCCGCTGGCGGTGTACTTGATCGCATTGGACACCAGGTTGCCGAGGATGCGCTGGAACAGCACCGGATCGCTGATCACGCCGATGCCGCAGTTGCGCACGCGGAGTTCGAGCCCCTTGGCAATCGCCAGCGGAGACCATGAGTCGTGCATCGCCGCGAATGCGTCGGCGAGGTCTATGGGCACCCGTTGCGCCGAAACCAGACCTGCATCCAGCCGCGACACGTCGAGCAACGCCGAGAGCAGGTCGTTCAAGCCGTCGAGCGAGCTCTGCATGCGGTTGGCCAGGCGTGCCGCTTCGGCCTGTCCGATCCCCTCCGGGCGCAGCGAGAACTGGGCCAGTACCTGCACGAACAGGCTGAGCGCGTGCGCGGGCTGGCGCAGGTCATGGCTCGCCGAGGCAAGGAATGTGGTCTTGGCCTGGCTTGCCGCCTCCACGCGCGCCTTTTCCTGTCCGAGCTGATCGAGGAGATCCTCGTTGCGGAAGCGCAATTCGGTGGCGTCGAAGGCCTTGCGGAACACGACATGCGCATAGAGGAAGTTCAGGCAAAAGAGGAGGGTGGCGATGGCGAACACCGGGCTTTGCTGCGAAAGTGCGAGCCAGGGGAACGGCGCCATTGTCGGCAGCGAGTAGAGGTAGAAGGCCGGGGGAAACGTCGACAACGACGCCACCGATCCGCCGACGAGTCCGCCGAGCACGACGCCGATGAAAACCAGCGTTGCGGGATGGGCGGGGTCGGCGATCCAGATGCCGAGCGCCCCCCACAGCGTTCCCGTGATGCCGGCGAGCGCGGAGTAGGCCCATGCCCAGCGCAGGGTCTCGGCGGCATCCCGCGGGCGTTGCTCCATGAAGATACTCATCGCGAGGCGGGCGACCGCGGTTGCACAGACAAGGGCGGCCCAGACCAGAAGGCGCTCGCGCGGTGCATGATCCCACAATACGAGGAGGCTCAGCGCGACGACGCCGAAGTTGGCTGCAACCGGCCACGGGGAACTCCGAAACAGCACGCGCGCTAGCTCTGCGCGAACCCGCGCATGATGCGCCTGAACGTCCTGCGTGGTCCCGGTGGCCATCCGGAGAAGGGTGGGCTAGTACCCGGCGCCGACGTCCACCTGATACAGCGGCGCCTCGCCGCGCCGCACGCGCTCGACGTTGTCGGCGATGATGTCCAGCGCGGTGCGCGGCTCGGTCAGCGCGGCGATGTGCGGCGTCACGGTGACCTTCGGGTGGGCCCACAGCGGATCGTCCGCCGGCAGCGGTTCGGTCTCGAACACGTCCAGGTACGCGTGCGCCAGCCTGCCTGAGTCCAGCGCGGCGATGACGTCCGCGCTCACCATCTGCGAACCGCGCGCGAGGTGGATCAGCGCGGCGCCCTGCTTCATGCGATCGAACAGCTTCGCCGACAGCAGGCCGCGGGTCTGCGGCGTCAATGGCAGCAGGCACACCAGCATGTCGCATTGCGGCAGCATTTCGGCGAGTCCGGCGTCGCCGGTGTGGCTTGCCACGCCGGCGAGAGACTTTGGCGTGCGGCTCCAGCCATGCACCTTGAAGCCGAGCGACACCAGCCGCGCCGCGGCATCGGCACCGAGTTCTCCCATGCCGAGGAAGCCGACGCAGCGGTCGGCTGCCATGTACTGCTTCAGCTGCTTCCAGTGCCGCGCCGCCTGCTGCTCGCGATAGACGTAGAAGTTGCGGTGGAAGTCGATGACCGCGTGCAGCACCGTCTCGGTCATCGCCGCGACCATGCTCGGGTCGACCATGCGCGACACCGGCACGCCCCGGGGCAGCGTGTCGTCGCGCATCAGCGCGTCGACGCCCATCCACAGGCACTGGATCAGCTTCAGGCCGGTGAGTTGCGCGACTTCGCCCGGCCGCGGCGCGGCGACCAGCGCGACTTCGACCGCGGCCGGGTCGGGCGTTTCCGGATGGACGTGGAAGCGGTCCTGCGGCAGGCGCTCGCGCAGGCGCGGCAGCCACATGCGCGGATAGGTCTTCTCTCCGACGAGGGCGATTTCCATAGGGTCCGGATGCTAGCATTCACGCCGGACGCAGGGAGGGCGCAATGGCAAGACCGGGAAGGTCGGCGGCGAAATTCGACGACAGGATGCTGACCGCGCGCGTGCTGAAGAGCATCGCGAAGACGCGCGACAGGCGCCTGAAGCAGGTGATGTCGAGCTTCATCCGCCACATGCACGATTTCGTGCGCGAGGTGAAGCCCACGCAGCAGGAATGGTTCGCCGGCATCCGCTTCCTCACCGAGACCGGCCAGTGGTGCGACGACAAGCGCCAGGAGTTCATCCTCATGTCGGACACGCTGGGCGTGTCGATGCTGGTGGACTCCCTCAACAACCGCGCCTCGGGCGGCGCCACCGAATCCACCGTGCTCGGGCCGTTCCACCGCGAAGGCGCGCCCGAACTGCCGCTCGGTGCTTCGCTGCACAAGCCCGGCACGCCGGGGGAGCCGTGCGTCATCCGTGGCAGCGTGCGCGACGTGCGGGGCAGGCCGATCGCGAACGCGAAGCTCGATGTCTGGGAAACCGACGCAGCAGGACTGTACGACTCGCAGCGCGGCAATGCGATGAACCTGCGCGGCATCCTGCGCACCGACCGCGACGGCGGCTTCTGGTTTCGCTGCGTCAAGCCCACCGACTACCCGGTGCCGCACGACGGGCCGGTGGGGCGCATGCTCAAGGCCACCGGGCGGCACCCGATGCGCCCGCCGCATTTCCATTTCTGGATCACCGCGCGCGGCTACAGGCCGCTGGTCACGCACCTGTTCGTCAAGGGCGGCAAGTACCTGGATTCGGACGCGGTATTCGGCGTCAAGCCCTCGTTGATCGTCGATTTCAGGAAGGGCAAGGACGGTGTGCACGAGGCAGCGTACGACTTCGTGCTGGTGAAGGCGACGAAGAAGAGATGAAGCCTCCGTTCAGGGCCGACCACGTCGGCAGCCTGCTGCGCCCGGCCGGACTGGCACAGGCGCGCAAGCAGTGGAAGGAAGGCAGCCTTCCTGCCGACGCCTTGCGCGCGCTGGAGGACGCTGCCGTGCGCGCCGCGGTGGCGAAGCAGGAAGCCATCGGCCTCGAATCGATCACCGACGGCGAGTTCCGCCGCGACTGGTGGCACCTCGACTTCATCGGGCAGATGGAAGGCGTCAGCATGATCGCCAACCCGGGACCGAAGTTCGGCGGCACCGAAGAGCAGCCGCCTATCCCGATGGTGACCGGCAAGGTCCGCTGCACGCAGCCGATCATGGCCGATCACTTCTCGTTCCTCGAATCGGTGACGGCGAAGACCGCGAAGATGACGATCCCGTCGCCCTCCATGCTGCACCTGCGCGGCGGCCGCAAGTCGATCTCTGCGGACGCATATCCGGACATGGACGAATTCTGGGACGACGTTTCCACCGCCTGGCGCGCCGCGATCCGGCACCTGGCGGACGCCGGCTGCAGCTACCTGCAGCTCGACGACGTGTCGTTCTCGTACCTGTGCGACCCGAAGATCCAGGCGAACTGCCGCGCCAACGGCGACGATCCGGCGGAGTTGCCGCGCACCTATGCCAATGCCATCAACCGCGCGTTGCGCGACCGGCCTGCGGGGATGACGGTGACGATGCATACCTGCCGCGGCAATTTCAAGAGCTCCTTCGTTGCCACCGGCGGCTACGACCCGGTTGCCGAGGCGATGTTCTCTGCCGACGTGGACGCGTTCTTCATGGAATTCGACAACGAGCGCTCCGGCAGTTTCGAGCCGCTGCGCCTGCTGCCGAAGGGCAAGAAGGTGGTGCTGGGGCTGGTGACGACCAAGGTCGGCGAGCTGGAGGACAAGGACACCATCAAGCGGCGCATAGCCGCCGCGGCGAGGTTCGTGCCGCTCGAAAACCTCTGCCTGTCCCCGCAGTGCGGCTTTTCGAGCACGCACCACGGCAATGCGCTGTCGCAGGACGACCAATGGCGCAAGCTGGAACGCATTGTGGAAGTCGCCCGGGAAGTCTGGGGCTAGCGCAGCGGATTGAGCCCGCTGCGCGTGACGCGCCCGTAGAGTTCGCGGCCCAGCACCTCCTCGCAGTATCTCGCGGCGGGAATCAGCCCGTCCAGGTCGATGCCTGTGGCGACGCCCATGGATTCGAACAGGCTTACCAGGTCTTCGGTGCAGACGTTGCCGGTATGGCCTCCGCCGTACTTCACCTTCGCCGGGTGGCCGCCGACGCCGCCGAAGCTGGAATCGAAGTGGCGCACGCCGGCTTCCAGCGCGGCGACATAGTTCACCAGGCCGGTGCCGCGCGTGTCGTGGAAGTGCGCGACCGGTATCAGTCCGGGCACCTCGCGCGCCAGACGCGCGAACATCGCCTTCACCGATGGCGGCGTCGCCAAGCCGGTGGTATCGCCGATCGCGACGTGCGCCGCGCCCAGCGACACGAAGCGCGCGGCGTCCGCCGCCACCACGCCGGGATCGACCCTGCCTTCGAAGGGGCAGCCGAACGCGACCGACACCACGCCTACCAGCCGGAAGCGACCCGCGGCAGCAGCGACCATGGCATTGACGTTCTGCCATTGTTCGTCGCGCGTGCGCCGCAGGTTCTTCTGCGTGTGCGCCTCGCTCGCCGACACCAGCAGGCTGATCTCGTTCACGCCATGGCCTGCGGCGTGGTCGGCAAGCGCGCGCTCCACCGCGCGCGGATTGGCGCAGGTCGCCTTGTAGTGCACGCCGTCGCGCCGCGGCAGCTGCGCCAGCAATTCGCTTGCGTCGGCGAACTGCGGCACCACCTTCGGGTTCGAATAGGAGGTCGCCTCGATGCGCGGAAAGCCCAGTGCCGCGAAGCGTTCGATCAGCGCGCGCTTGGTCGTCGTCGGCACGAAACCGGGTTCGTGCTGCAGGCCGTCGCGTGCGAAACACTCGCACAGGATTACGTCCATATCGTTGACATTGTCAACGGTCGGCGCTAGCGTGTCAATCATGCGCACGCTGATCGAACCGCTGGACCCGCGCTCGCGCGCGGCGACCGAGATCGAGGGCTACCCGCAGACCTTCCAGCGCTGGCCGGCGCAGCCGCTGGTGCGCCGGCCGCAGACGCGCTCGGAACTCACCGGGCCGCAGGAAATCCTGCGCCGGCTCGCGCCGGTGCGCGCCGACCTCGCGGGCGAGGGCGCGAAGCGCGCCATCGGCCAGCTGATGCACCTGAAGGTGCGCGTGCTGGACGAGGACGGCGCGCCGGTGCCGGGCGCGGTGGTGGAACTGTGGCACTGCAACGCCGCGGGCAAGTACATCCACGAGAACGACACCAGCGACGCGCCCGCCGACCCGAACTTCTACGGCGCGGCGCGCGGCGTCACCGACGACGCGGGCGCGTTCGCGCTGCGCTCGGTCAAGCCGGCAGCCTATCCGGTGCCGGATTCGGGCAAATGGTGGCGGCCGCCGCACATCCATTTCTCGGTATGGGGCAGGGTCTGGCTGTCGCGGCTGGTGACGCAGATGTATTTTCCCGGCGAGCCGCTGAACGAGCAGGACCGCATCCTGATGGCAGTGCCGAACGCGCAGGCGCGGGAACGCTGCATCGCGCGCATGCTGCCGCCTGCGCAGGCGCCCGCCAACGCGCTCGCCTATGAGTTCGACCTGGTGGTGCGAGGCTGCAGCGCCGCGCCGGAGATGCCGTGACGCGCCGCATCCCCACCGCCGAGATGACCGTCGGGCCGTTCTTCCCGCGCGAGTTCGGCCAGGGCGCGAACGACCTGACGAAACTCGGGCGCCGCTCGCCAAACGGCGGGCAAAGGATCGACATCGCAGGCCGCGTCACACAGGCCGACGGCAATCCGGTGGACAACCTGGTGCTCGAGCTCTGGCAGGCGGACTGGCAGGGCATCTACCGCGATCCGGCCGATCCGCTGCTGCCGGAAGCCGACCCGGATTTTTTCGGCTGGGGGCGAGCCGCCACCGACAGCAGTGGCGAGTATCTGTTTCGCACGCTGATGCCGGGCGCGCGCGACGGCCGCGCACCGCATCTGAATCTGCTGCTGCTCTTTTCCGGGCTGATGCGGCAGTTGCAGACCGTGATGTTCTTCGATGCCGCGCCGGGCGATCCCGTTTACGCCGCGGTTCCTGCCGCGCGCCGCGGACTGCTGGTGGCACGGCGCGAGTCCGCCGGCCGCTACCGCTTCGACATCCGCCTGCGCGGCGAGAACGAAACCCCGTTCTTCGATGACTGAACGCCGCATGGAGCAAAGGGGCTCCGCCCCCTTGCGACCCCCGACTTCGGCTGCTCGCCCATGAGGACGATTCGCGAGCTGTTGTCTTACCGGCTGCACGTGGTCGCGAACCTGCTGTCGCGCGGCGCCGAGCTGCGCTACCGGCGCGAGCATGGCGTCAGCCTGTGGGAATGGCGTACCGTCGCGCTGCTCGGCGCGCAGGCGCCGCAATCGCTGAACGACCTCGCGCGCGAGGCAGGCGTGGACAAGGGCCAGATGAGCCGCGTGGTGTCCGGGCTGGCCGCCCGCGGCCTGGTATCGCGCGACGCCGACAGCCGCGACGCGCGCGTGGTGCGGCTCGCGCTCACTGCCGGGGGCAGGAAGCTGTACCGCGGGCTTATGCGCAGCGCGATCGAGCGCGATGCCACGCTGCTCGGTCGCCTGGGCGCGCAGGAACGGAAGGTGCTCGACGCCGCCCTCGCAAAGCTCGCCGGCCAGGCGCGCGAACTCATCGCCGTGGAAAAGTCCGCGGCATGAAGACGCGCATCACCGGGCTGCTGGGCATCGAGCATCCGATCATCCAGGCAGGCATGAGCTGGGCGTCTTCGAGCTCGGCGCTGGTGATCGCGGTGTCGAACGCCGGCGGCCTCGGCACCATCGCCGCCGGGCCGATGCGCCCGGATGCGTTCCGCCGGGCACTGGAGGAGATCCGTGCCGGCACGCGCAAGCCCTGGGCGGTGAACGTGCCGCTGTACAACCCGCGCGCCGCGGAGTTCCTCGACATCGCGTTCGAGGCGCGCTGCCCGGTGCTGATCGGTTCGCAGGGCTCGCCCAAGGCCCAGCTCGCGCGCTTCCACGGCATCGGCTGCCGCTGGCTGCACGTGGTGACGACGCTGGAGCATGCCCGGAAGGCGGAAGCCGCCGGTGTCGATGCGCTGGTCGCGGTGGGCGTCGAGGCGGGCGGGCATCCCGCGCCGTCCGAAGTCACCACGCTGGTGCTGGTGCGCCGGCTGGTGAAGGCGTGCCGCATCCCGGTCGTCGCCAGTGGCGGCGTGGCCGACGGCGCCGGCATCGCCGCGCTGCTCGCGCTGGGCGCGGATGGCGTGGAACTGGGCACGCGCTTCATCGCCACGCCCGAGGCGACGGTGCACGCGGCGTACAAGCAGGCAGTACTCGACGCCGACGTCGGCGACACCACGCTGGTGGCGCGCGGACGGCTGCCGATCCGCCAGATCAGGAACGCGTTCTCGGCGCGCTACGACGCCGCGGAGCGCGCGGGCGCGGCGCCGGAAGCCCTGGAGGCGATCTTCAAGGCGTCCAGCCTGAAGCAGGCGGCGCTGGACGGCGACATCGCCGAGGGCAAGCTCGAGGCCGGGCAGTCGGCAGGGTTGGTCGAGGACATCGTTCCGGCCGCCGAGTTGATGCGGCGCCTGGTTGCGGAGGCCGAGGACGCGAGGTCGAGGCTCGCCGCGCTATGAGCGATGTGCTGACGCTGGAAGACCACGGCGCGGTGCGCGTGCTGACGCTGAACCGGCCGCACAAGCGCAACGCGCTGGACACCGCGTTGACCCGGGATCTGCTGGAGGCGCTGCGCGCGGCGGATGCGGACGACAACACGGGCTGCGTGCTGCTGACCGGCGCCGGGCAGGCATTCTGCGCCGGCGCGGACCTGGGCGAGTTCAAGGACCTTGTTCCCGCGCAGCAGCACCGCGTCGAGGAGCGCGCCGAACTGACCATGCAACTGCATCTCGCCTTCCCCAGGCTCTCCAAGCCTGTCGTCACGGCGATCAATGGCGCGGCGATGGGCGGTGGCGCCGGGCTGGCGGTGGCGGGCGACATGGCGCTGATGGCGGAAGGCGCGCAGCTCGGCTATCCGGAGACCCGGCATGGCATCGTCGCCGCCATCGTCATGGCGAACCTGGTGCGTCAGGTCGGGCGCAAGGCCGCGTTCGAACTGGTGGCGCTGGGCGAGCCGGTGGGCGCGGAGCAGGCGGCCGCGCTTGGCCTGGTCAACCGCGTCGTCGCCGCCGGATCGCTGATGGACGAGGCGATGAAGCTTGCCAGGCGGCTTGCCGCGGTCAGCCGCCCGGCAATGGCGGCAACCAAGCAGCTCTTCCACGAGGCGGCGGACCTGCCGCTGGAAGTCGCGCTCGCGCGCGGACGCGAAACCAACCAGCGCATGCGCGGGTTCCGGCGCGGATGAACCCGGAACTGGGCGCGGCGCTGGCCATCGCGTCGATGCTGTGCTTTGCGTCGAACATGCTGATCTCCCGCTTTGCGATGACGCGGATGCCGATCGACAGCGGATTTCTCATCGTGCTCGGCGTCAACGTGGTGGTCTGCGGCGCAATCTTCCTCGTCGACCTGGCGACACGCGACGCGCCTTTCGAGTTTCGCCCGCTGCAGGCGCTGTACTTCGCCGCCGCCGGCCTGGTCGGAGCGTACCTGGGGCGGCGCCTGCTGTTCGAGGCAGTGCGGCTGCTCGGCCCGGCGCGCACCAGCGTGTTCCATTCCTGTGCGCCGGTGCCGACACTGCTCTTTGCGTGGCTGCTGATTGGCGAGACGCTGGGCTACTACGAGATCGGGCTGATGCTGATGGTGCTGGTCGGCCTGTGGATCACGCAGCCGCCCGGCCGCGATCCGGGTGTGTCGCGCACAGACCGCCGCGCACTGCGCAAGGGCGCGGTGTTTGGCCTGCTTACCATTACCGGCTTCGCCGCCAGCAACGCCATTCGTGGCGCCGCGGTACGGGAGTGGGACGAGGCGATGTTCGGCACGCTGCTGGGCGCCGCTGCCGCGCTCGCCATGCAGGCGGCGATGACGCGCGACTGGAAGCGCATCGCGCGCGAGTACCGCGCCGCGCCGCGCTCGGGCTACGTCCTCTACACGGCTGGCGGGCTTGCGACGCTGGGCGGCGCGTACTTCCTCATCAGCGCGTCCAAGTACATCGAGATCTCGGTAGCCGCGCTGATCACGCATACCACGCCGATCGTGGTGTTCCCGTTCAGCATGTTCGTGCTGCGCAACGGCGAGGGCCTGACGCAGCGCACCTTCGTCGGCGTCGGGCTGGTGCTGGCCGGCATTACACTGCTGACCTTCCGCTAGCCGCGCGACCATGAAGCCCCTGGAGCACCTGACCGTACTCGACCTGTCCCGGGTGCTCGCCTGCCCGTTCGCGTCGATGATCCTCGCCGAGCTGGGCGCGACGGTGATCAAGGTGGAGCAGCCGGGCACGGGCGACGAGACGCGATCGTTCGAGCCGCAGCTGGCGCAGGACAGCGCGTACTACTTCGCCTGCAACCGCTCGAAGGCATCGATCACGGTGAACCTGCGCACGCCGGAAGGTCGACAGGTGATCCGCGAACTCGCGCAACAGGCCGACGTGCTGGTGGAGAACTTCCCGACCGGCACGCTCGTGCGCCACGGGCTGGACTGGGCGACGCTGTCCGCGCTCAATCCGCGCCTGTGCTACGTCTCCTGCACCGGATTCGGCCAGACCGGGCCGTATGCGGCGAAGAAGGGCTACGACACGGTGTTCCAGGCCATGGGCGGGCTGATGAGCCTCACCGGCGAGAAAGGCGGCGGGCCGGTGAAGCCGGGCCTGCCGGTGGCAGACCTGACCTCCGGCCTGTGGGTGGCGATCGGCATCCTCGCGATGCTCGCCGGCCGCGAGAGGACCGGCAAGGGCGCGTACCTGGATTTCTCCATGCTGGACGGGCAGGTGTCGCTGCTCACGCTGGCCGCGGCACGCTACTTCGCGCTGGGCGAAGTACCGCCGCGCCTGGGCACCGAGCATCCGGGGCGCGTGCCCAGCGCCACGTTCCGCTGCCGCGACGGCAGGTATGCGCATGTCACCGCCAGCGACCAGCACTGGGCGCCGCTGTGCAAGGCGCTCGGAATCGATTCCCTGGCGGCGGACGAGCGACTCGCGCATAACGCGGGGCGGGTAGAGCACCGGGAGGAAGTCATGGCGCGGCTGGTCGAAGCCTGCGCGGCGCTGGACCGCGCCGAGCTGATCGCGAGGCTGGACGCGGCGCAGGTTCCGGTCGGCGCGGTGAACGACGTCGCCGAGGTGCTGGCGGATCCCCATGTGCGCGCGCGGCGGTTGCTCGGCAGCTTCGACTACGCCGGCGTGGGCGAGTTCAAGGCGCTCGCGCTGCCTTACAAGTTCCTCGGCTGGGACGATCCCGGGATCGGATCGCCGCCGCAACTTGGCGCGCAGACCGACGAGATCCTCGAGCAGCGCCTGGGCTATACGAAGGAGCGCATCGCGCAATTGCGCGCGGCGAAGGCGCTGTGAGCGCGGTGCTCTATGCGGTGGCCGATGGCGTGGCGACCGCGACGCTGAACCGGCCTGAGAGCCGCAACGCACTGAATCTCGCCATGTGCGAAGGCCTGCTCGCGGCGGCGCGCGCGGCGTCGGCCGACGAAGCCGTGAAGCTGTTCCTGGTGCGCGCGAACGGTACGGTGTTCTGCGCCGGCGCGGACCTGAAGGAGCGCCAGGGCATGGACGCGGACGCGGTGCGCGCGCGGCGCATGCGCGGCTTCGACGCCTATGCCGCGCTCGAGGCGCTGCCGATGCCCGCGGTGGCAGTGGTCGCGGGCCCGGCGATCGGCTCTGGCTGCGAGATCGCCGCCGCCTGCGACTTCATCGTCGCCACGCCGGCGGCGTCGTTCCGCACACCCGAGGCGCTGCGCGGCACTATCGGCGCCACGCAGCGCCTGCCGCGCGTGCTGGGCAAGCGCCTCGCCAAGGACCTGATGTTCACCGGGCGCACATTGAGCGCGGACGAGGCCTTGCATCACGGCCTGGTATCGCGCCTGGTCGAGCCCGGCGCGCTGGAAGACGAGGTCGCGCGCATCGCGCAGGCGATCTGCGCTGCGCCTGCCGCGACGTTGGCGGCGGCAAAGCGCACCATCGACCGCGGCGTGACGCTGGACCCGGCGGGCGCGCTGCAGGCGGAGATCGACGCCATCGAGGCGCAGCTTGCCTCGGGCGGCTGGATGGGCAGGGCGGAGTGAGCATCGCGGACGCATGGTCGCCGCGCACGCTGGCGCAGGTGCTGGATGCGCAGGCTGCGGCGCGGCCGGATGCGGAGGCCGTGGTGACGCCGGGCGCGCGCCTGACCTGGGCGCAGCTCGCGCGGCGCGCCCGGGAAGTCGCCGGCGGCATGCACGCGATGGGGCTGCGCCACGGCGATCACGTCGGCATCCTGATGCCGAACGACGAGCGCTGGCTGGCGCTGTTCTACGGCGCTGCCATCCTCGGCGCGGTCACGGTGCCGGTGAACACGCGCTTCAAGGCGGCGGAGCTGGCGTACTGCCTGAAGCAGGCCGACTGCAAGGCGATCTTCTACGCAGAGAGCTTCCTCGGCATCGACTTCGCCGCGATGGTGCGCGAGGCAAGGGCAGAGCTGCCGCTGCTCGCGCACGCGCTTGCCGGCGTGCCATCGGGCGCCGCGTATGCGGACGATGCCGTGCGGCCGGACGAGCTGCTGCTGATCCAGTTCACCTCGGGCACCACTGCCTATCCGAAGGGCGTGATGCTGACGCACGACAACATGCTGCGGAACGCCGCAGCGGCGGGCACGCGCATCGGCGTGGTGCCGGAGGACCGCTACTTCAATTGCCGGCCGTTCTTCCATGTCGGCGGTTCGACCTTGTCAGCGCTGGTGTCGCTGACGAGCGGCTGCTGCCTGGTCACGCTGCCGACCTTCGACGCGGGCGCCGCGCTGGAAATCATGGAGCGCGAGCGCTGCACGCTCACGTCGGGCAACGACACCATTTTCCAGATGCTGATGGGGCACGCCGACTTCCCGAAACGAAAGCTGGTGCTGCGCGGCGGCTGGGCGGCGGCCGGTCCGCAGACCATGCGCAGGATCATCGACGAGCTGGGCGCGCGGCAGATCTGCGCGGCCTACGGCCTGTCGGAAGCCTCGCCCAATGTGGTGATGAGCGACTGGCGCGACGCCGAGGATCTGCGCGTGCAGGGACTCGCCACGCCGCACGAGGGCCTGCACCTGCGCACGGTGGCGGGCGAGATCCAGGTGCGCGGCTGGAGCGTGATGCGCGGCTACTACAACAATCCCGAGGCCACCGCACAGGCGATCACCGAGGACGGCTGGCTGCGCACCGGAGACCTGGGCGAACTGCATCCGGGCGGCAGGCTGCGGATGGTCGGGCGGCTGAAGGACGTGTTCCGGGTCGGCGGCGAGAACGTCGCGCCGGCCGAGGTCGAGGAATTGCTGCTGGCGCACCCGGCGGTGCAGACCGCGCAGGTGGTGGGCGTCCCGGATGCGCGCCTGGGCGAGGTGGCCTGCGCCTATGTCACCCTGCGCGACGGCGCCGCGGCAAGCGAGGCGGAACTGATTGCCTACGCGAAGCAGCGTGCGGCGAACTTCCGCGTGCCGCGCTACCTTCGCATCGTCGCGAGCTTCGAGGCCATCGGCATGACCGCCAGCGGCAAGGTGCAGAAGGCGAAGCTGCGCGCGCACGCGATCGCAGAGTTCCGGCTTGGAGACTGACGCATCGCGCTACCGGCGCGCGGTGCTGGTGCTCGGCGTCGGCTGCATGGCCGCGTCCGGCAGCCTGCGCGCGACCGATCCGCTGCTGCCCAGGCTGGCCGTGGAGTTCGCCACCACGCCAGGCAGCGCCGCGCTCGCCACCACCGCCTTCTTCATCGGCTACGGGCTGCTGCAGTTCGTGCACGGCCCGATCGGCGACCGCTACGGCAAGGTGCGCGTGACCGCGATCCAGGCCGCGCTTGCGGCGCTTGCGACGCTTGGCTGCGCGCTGTCTCCCAGCCTGGACGCGCTGGTACTGGCGCGGCTGGTGGCGGGCATGTTCGTCGGCGCGGTGATCCCGCTGTCGCTCGCCTGGATCGGCGACGTGGTGCCGTACGCGCAGCGCCAGGCAGTGCTGGCGAAGCTCACGGCGTGGATGATCTGCGGCACCGCGCTTGGCCTGTCCGCCGGCGGCTGGTTCGCCGAGAACCTGTCCTGGCGCGGCTCGTTCTTCATGTTCGCGGCGCTGTTCGGGGTTTCCTCGATCCTGCTCGCGCTCGAATGGCGCGCGAATCCGTCCGCGCGCGCCGCGGCGGGCACGGCACGGCGCGCGAGCGTCATCGGCCTGCTGCGCGACCGCTGGGTGCGCGTCATTTTCGGCATCGTGTTCTTCGAAGCGATGGTGTCGTTCGCGGCGCTGGCCTTCATGCCGCTGCACCTGCATCGCACGCTCGGCTACAACCTTGCGTTGAGCGGCCTGCTGGTGGCGCTGATCGCCACCGGCGGCCTGCTGTACGCGCTCACCGCCGCCAGGCTGATCGCCCGCTTCGGCGAGCGCGGCCTGGTGCGCTACGGCGGCGCGATATATGGCATCGGCATGGGGCTGGTCGCGCTGGCGGCGCAGGATGCGCTGGTGATCGCGATGCTGGTGGTCTCCGGGCTCGGCCTCTATGGCATGCATGGCACGCTGCAGGTGCATGCGACGCAGATGGCGCCCGAGGCGCGCGGCGCGGCAGTGTCCGGGTTCGCGTTCTTCCTCTTCGCCGGGCAGTCCATCGGCAGCTGGCTGGGCAGCCTGACGGTCGACATCGCCGGCACGGCACCGATCCTGCTCGTCTCGGCGGTGGGTGTGTGGCTGGTGTCGGAGTTTCTGCGCGCGCAGATCGTCAGGCGCGCGACGACCAGGCAGTAGACCGCACGCCGATCCGCCTGCGGCGCTCAGGACGCCGGATACCAGCCGTCCTTGCGCAGCTCCAGCCGCGGGCAACTGATGACGCCGTGTACCAGGTGCGCACGCGCGCCCAGCGTTTCCCGCCACGCGTCGCTCTGCAGCATCGCCACCACCACGCCGGCGACTTGCGCGCCCAGCGATTCGAGCAGCGGCAGCACGCCGGCGAGCGTCGAGCCTGTGCTGGCGGCGTCGTCGACCACCAGCACGCGGCGTCCGGCGACGAGCGCGAGCTGATTCGGGTCGAGGTACGCGCGCTTGGCGGAATCCGGCGTGGTAAGCGAACGCAGTTCCACCGACAGGTGCTCGTCGTACCAGAACTTGCGCGAGTAGCCGAGCGGCACGCAGCGCGCGTGGCCGAGCAGCGCCGCGACCGGCGCTGCGAACACCTGTCCCAGCGTCGGCAGTCCCACGACGCTCTCGGCTTGTAGCGGCCGTGCCAGCTCCGCCATGCACCGCGCGAGCCCGTCGATTACCGTGAAAGAGGCCTGGTTCGCGATCAGCGAGGCCACGGCGCGGTCGCCCGCGCCCGGCACCGGGCGGATCGGCAGCACCAGCACGCGGCCGTCAGGCAGCCGCGCGGGATAGCCGTAGCGGTAGGGCGGGCCGTGGTGCGCCTCGGCAGGCGCGAAGTCCTGCCAGTAGCCGGTGGTGGCTTCGATCCAGGGACGCGCGCCGCGGCTCATCCCTGCGCTTGCGCCGGGCTCAGCCGCGCCGCTGTGCGAGCACGCGCTTGATCGCCGCGACGATGCCCATGTAGCCGGTGCAGCGGCACAGGTTGCCGGACAGCTCCTTGCGGATGCGCGCCTCGTCGGCGTCCGGCAGGCGCATGACGATGTCGCGCGCGGTAGCGAGCATGCCGGGCGTGCAGTAGCCGCATTGCAGCGCGTGCTCGGCGGTGAACGCCTCGCGCAGCGCGCTCATCACCGGATCGGATTCGAAGTCCTCGATGGTGCGCACGCTGGCGCCGTCGCAGGCCGCCGCGTAGGTGATGCACGAGCGCGCGGGCGCGCCGTCGACCTCCAGCGTGCAGGCGCCGCAGACGCCGTGTTCGCAGCCGAGGTTGGTGCCGGTGAGCATGCAGTGCTCGCGCAGGAAGTCCGCCAGGTGCGTGCGCGGCTCGACGTCGGCCTGCACTGGCTTGCCGTTGACGGTGAGGGAAATGCGCGTCATGCCAGCCTTTCTATCGCGCGGCGCAGGGCGACCGCGTGCAACTGGAGGTTGTAGGCGTCGTCGCCCAGGTCGGCGGCGCCGGCGGCGGCGAGCAGCGCGGACATGTCCGGCTTGCCGATCAGCGCCTTGGCGTCGGCCACCAGGTGCGCCGAACTGCGCGTCGCGCCGATCACCGCGCGCGCGCGGCCGCGGTCGGGATCGTCCAGCGCGCCACCGATGGCCTGCGGAAATTCGCCCGCCTTGCGGCAGAACTTCCAGTAGCCGCGCCGCGCCTTTGCCGAGAGCTTCGGCACGCGCACGCCGGCGAGGATCTCGCCCGGCTTCAGCGCGGTCTCGAACAGCCCGGTGAGGAATTTCTCGATCGGAAGCTCGCGGCGTCCGCCGGGCCCGGCAATGATCGCGGTCGCGCCGAGCAAGAGCAGCGTGCTCGGCCAGTCGGCGGCCGGGTCGGCGTGCACCAGGCTGCCGCCGATGGTGCCGCGGTTGCGCACCGCACGGTAGGCGATGTTCGAGGCCACCTCGGGCATGAAGCCGCGGGTCGGTTCGGGCACGCGGCCGTCCTCGATCTCGGCGTGCGTGACACAGGCGCCGAAAGTGACGCTATCGGCGGCATCCTGCGTTGCGCGAAGTTCCTCGATGCGACGCAGGTCCACCACCAGCTTCGGCTGCAGCACGCGCAGGTTCAGCATCGGCCCCATGGACTGCGCGCCGGCCATCGCCTTGGCCTCGTCGCCGGCCTCGGCGAGCAGTTTGACTGCCTCGGTGACGTCGCGCGGCCTGGCGTATTCGAAGGCGCAGGCTTTCATGCTCGTTTCGCCATGATGGCTTCGACGATGCGGCGCGGCGTCAGCGGGCAGTCGGTCAGCTCGACGCCCAGCGGCGCGAGCGCATCGTTCACCGCATTGGCGATCGCCGCGGGCGGCGCGATCGCGCCGCCTTCGCCGATCCCCTTCTGGCCGAAGTACGTGTACGGCGACGGCGTCTCCATGTGGTCGAGGCGTATCGAGGGCACCTCGGTGGAGCCGGGCAGCAGGTAGTCGGCGAGCGTGGTCGCCAGCGGCTGGCCCTGCTCGTCGTAGGGCATCTCCTCGTACAGCGCGGTGCCCACGCCCTGCGCGGTGCCGCCGTACACCTGGCCATCTACGATCATCGGGTTCACCAGCGTGCCGCCGTCCTCGACGACGACGTAATCGAGGATGTCGACGTGCCCGGTCTCGGTGTCCACCGCGACCACGGTGGCGTGGCAGGCATAGCTGAAGGTGCCGGTATCCACCTTGGCCTTGTAGCCGGCGGTGGCTTCCAGCCCCGCCGGGTCCACGTCCGCGGGCAGCAGTTGCGGCTTGCGGTACCAGGTGTGCGCAACCTCGGCGAGCGTCATCTTCCTGTCGGTGCCGGCGACCCGCACTTCGCCTTCTTCCAGCACCAGGTCGGCGGCGGCGACTTCCATCAGCTTCGCGGCGATCGCCTTGACGCGGCCGGCGATCACCTCGCAGGCGGTGGCGACCGCGCCGCCGGACATCACCATCGAGCGCGACCCCCAGGTGCCGGTGGAGTAGGGCGTGACGCCGGTGTCGCCGTGGATCAGGCGCACGTTCTCGGGGTCCACGCCGAGCACGCTGTTGGCCACCTGCGCCATGGAGGTTTCCATGCCCTGGCCGTGCGACTGCGCGCCGATGCGCAGCTCCAGCACGCCGTCCGGCGACAGGCGCGCGGCGCACTGCTCGTGGCCGGGAACCATCGGCACGCCCCAGCCGTAGTACACCGAGGTGCCGTGCGCGCCCTGCTCGCAGAACACCGCGAAGCCCACGCCGATGCGCCGCCCGTCCGGCTCGCCCTTCTTCTGGCGCGCGCGCACCGCGGCGACGTCGATCAGCTTCGCTGCGCGGCGCACCGCCTCGGGGTAGTCGCCGCCGTCGAAGTGTTTCTTCGTGATGTTCAGGTACGGCATCTCCTGCGGCTGCACCAGGTTGGCGAGGCGCACCTCGTGCGGCTCCATCTTCAGCTCGCGCGCCACCGCGTCCACCATCAGCTCCATGGCGAAGCACACGCCGGTGCGCGCGACGCCGCGGTAGGGCAGGATCGGCGGCTTGTTGGTGCTCACCGAATACGTGCGGCAGCGGTAGCGGTCCATCTTGTACGGCCCGGGCAGGATCGACGCCACCTGCCCGCCTTCGAGGCAGGCGGTGAAGGGGTAGGACGAGTACGCGCCGGAATCCACCGTCGCCTCGCAGTCGATGGCGAGCAGCTTTCCTTTCGCATCGGCGTGCACCGTGATGTCGTAGTGGTGCTCGCGGCAGTTGGCCTGCGCCGAGAGCTGCTCGCGGCGGTCCTCGATCCAGCGCACCGGGCGGCCGAGCTTGCGGCACAGCCACGCAAGGCAGACTTCCTCGGGCAGCAGGATGCCTTTGTAGCCGAAGCCGCCGCCGACGTCCGGCGCGATGACGCGGATCGCGCCCTGGTCCAGCCCCAGGCATTCGGACAGGCCGGCGCGATTGATGTGCGGCATCTGCGCCGCGCTGTACATCACCAATTGCTCGAGGCGCCGGTTCCACTCGCACACCACGCCTCGGCCTTCCATCGGCGACATGTGCTGGCGCGCGGTGCGGATCGAGCGGCGCACGCTGACCGCGGCCTTCTTGCGAACTTCCTCCAGGTCGTCGTCCACCAGCGTCTCGAGGAACACGTTGTCGCCCCATTCCTCGTGTACCAGCGCGGGCGGGTCGGTGCGCGCGGCGAGCATGTCCACCACCGCGGGCAGTTCCTCGAGTTCCAGCTCGACCTGGTCGGCGATGTCCTCGGCCTCGGCGCGCGTGGGCGCGACGCACATGGCGACCAGTTCGCCCACCTGGCGCACCTTGCCGCTGGCCAGCACGGTCTGCTCGGAGGCCCTGAAGCCCCTCACGCCCTTGACACCGGATACCGCGCGGATCGGCTTCACGCCGGCGAGGTCGGCAGCGGTGAAGACGCTGGCTTCCAGCCCGGCGGGTTTGCCTATGGAGACGATCCTGCCGTGCGCCATCGGCGAGCGCACGAAGGCCACGTCCAGCATGCCTGGCAGGCGGATGTTGGCGACGTACTCTCCTTGCCCACGCAAAAAGCGACGGTCTTCCTTGCGCGGAAGACGCGCCCCGACGCCTTTCTCGCTCATGCCGCCTGCGCGAGCGGCGGCAGGATCGCGGCGTCGGCGTCGAAGCGCTCGCTGGCGCGGATGCAGAAGTGGGGGCGCAGCATGCGCTCTGCCTTCACGCGCGTGCCTTCGTTGTCGGCGAGCGTCCAGTTGCCGCGCTCGTCGTGCAGCACCGAGATGTCGGCGTCCACGCCCGGCTTGAGCGTGCCGAGTTCCTTCTCCATGCCCAGCATCTTCGCCGGGTTGCTGGTGACCATCGGCACGATCTGCTCCAGTTTCAGGCCCAGCGCCAGCATCGCGGTCATCGTCGACACCAGCGAGAAGCGCACCTTGCCGAAGAACATGTGGTCCTTGTCCGGGTGCTCGTCCGGCGTGCCCTTGGGCTTCGGGACCGCGGTGTTGTAGCCGTGCATGTCCGCGCCCAGGGTGTCGGGCATGATGCCGGCGTCCAGCGCAATTCGCGCCATCTTGTAGCTGAAGTGCGAGCCGTGGCCGACGTCCACCTTCAGGCCGCGCGCGATCGCTTCCTTCACCATCGGGTGCACCTTGCCGTCGCGATTGACGAAGCCGCCCGGGTGCTTGGTGAACGGATGCGCGAGGATGTCGCCCGCTTTCAGCAGCGGCACCACCTGTTCGAGGATGGTGTCCGGGTCGACGCCATTCGTGCCTTCGGCCGGCAGCGGCCACAACTGGCCGAAGTGTATGTACACGGGCAGGTTCGCCTTCTTGCCGATCTCGGCGGACAGGCGGATCACCTCGATGCCCCAGCGCGCGAAGCCGCCCAGTTCCGCATGCGCCTTGAATCCCTTGACGATGTCGGCGTTCTCGAGGGCGGATTTCACGGTCGCCTCGACGTCCACGCAGTCGGGCTTGTACAGCGACGCGTAGTAGTGGCCCTCCATGCCGCCCACCAGGTAGGCAGACAGGAACGCCAGCACGCGGCTCTTCTTCGCGTTGACCACGTACTCGCGGAACGCGGGCAGCGTCATGCACGAGGGGCCGCCCTGGTCGACGAGCGCGGTGACGCCGGAGTGCACGCCGCACATGTCGGCGTCGAGGCCGAAGCGGCCGGTGACGTACTGGAACACGTGGCCGTGCGTGTCTATGAGGCCGGGCAGCACCAGCTTGCCGGATACGTCGATGGTCTGCTTCGCGCTCGAGGGCGCGATCGTCGGCAGCACAGCGGCGATCTTGCCGCCCTTGATGGCGACGTCGAAGTTTCCGTCCAGGTTCTGCGCCGGATCGATGACGCGTCCGCCGCGCAGCAGCATGTCGTGAAGCATGGTCTTCTCCTTACGAAGGCTCGTTGATGAATTCTACTACCGGCATGGCGATCCGCTTTGCCATGAAAGATGCGCATACCGCGGCAGCTTGTATGATCGCCGGCAAAGTTGCGCCGATCACGAAGGGAGAGTGGTAGTGGCGACATTCCGTACCGCCGGGGAGCGCATGCCGCGCTACCTGCAGGTGGCTTCGATACTGCGCCGTCGCGTCCGCGATGGCGTCTGGCGGGTCGGCAAGCCGATCGCGACCGTCGCCATGCTGCAGCAGGAGTTCGGCGTCGCCCGCGTCACCGTGCGCCAGGCGATACAGCTCCTTGCCGGCGAGGGGATCCTGCGGCCGGAGCAGGGACGAGGAACCTTTGTAGCGAAGCAGACGCCGGTGGAGCGATGGCTGCGGCTGGCGACCGACTGGGAGGGCCTGCTCGCGCCGATCCGCGACAACCGGCTGCAGGTGCTGGATACGAAGACCCGGGCGAACCCGCGCATCGCCGCCGAAGAAGGCACGCCGGCCGCGTCCTATGTGTACATCCGCTCGCTGCAGCGCCGCGGCAAGGCGCCGTTCGGCATCGCGAGCATCCATGTTGCCGAGCCGGTACACAGGAAAGCGGCCGGGCGCTTCAAGGCACGGGTGGGGCTGGATCTGCTGCTCGAACTGGCACGCGATGACGTCGCGCAGGCCCGGCTGACGTTCTCGGTTGCGGCGGCGGACATCGAGACCGCGCGGCTGCTGGAGCTCGCGATGAACGCGCCGACCGTAGAGGCGCGCTGTGTGGTGAGGGATCACGCCGGCGTCGTGCTGTACGTGGGGGAGTTCATCTACAGGGGGGACGTGGTCCGTTTCGAGGTTGACCTCGCCGGGCCCGGCGGCCGTGCGAAGAGGGGAAGCGCCAAGGCTTGAGTCCGGATGGCCCTTGTGGAATACTGGTTCTATTTATAGGACCACATAAGCACAGGGGTGGTCAAGGTCAGCGCACAGGAGGTCTGCATGAGCTTCGTCCGCAACGCTTGGTATGTCGCCGCATTCGGCAGTGAACTGGGCTCCGGCCTGCTCGCGCGGACCATCCTCGGCGAACCGGTGGTGCTTTACCGCTCGCCCTCGGGCAAGGCGGTGGCGATGCTCGACCGCTGCCCGCACCGGCTGCTGCCGCTGTCGAAGGGCTGCCTGAAGGACGAGGGCATCGAGTGCGGCTACCACGGGCTGACCTTCGACCACGCCGGCAAGTGCATCGTCGCGCCCGGGCAGACGCGCATCCCGGACGAGGCGCGCGTGCGCACCTATCCGGTGGCCGAGCACATGGGCATGGTGTGGATCTGGCCAGGCGACCCGGCGCTCGCCGACCCCGCGAAGATCTTCGACCGGCTGCCGCGCTGGGCCGATTCGCAGCAGCCCGGCTCGAAATGGGACCTGATCGTCGGCGAGCCGATGCACGTGAAGGGCAACTACCTGCTGCTGTGCGAGAACCTGGTCGATCCGGCGCACGTGGTGTACGTGCACAAGCGCACGCTGGGCAGCCCGGCGATGGTGAACATCCCGATCGAGGCATCCGAGGTCGACGGCGCGCTGCTGGTGTCGCGCTGGACGCCGAACGCACCCGCGTCGCCGATGCTGCAGCGCTACGGCAAGTGGCCGGGCAACGTCGATCGCTGGCAGTACTACTGGTTCTACGCGCCGAACATCGCGGTGGTCGATTTCGGCGCCGGCGCGCCCGGCATGGCGCGCAGCGAGGAAGCGCGCGACGCCGCGGTGCGCCTGTACTCGGCGCACTTCATGACGCCCGAGACCGAGGAGTCCACGTACTACTTCTGGTTCGTGCTGCGCAACTTCGGCGTCGGCGACGCCGCGGTGTCGGCCGACCTGATGGACCAGGTCACCAGCACCTTCCTGGAGGACAAGGTGGTGCTGGAGGCGATCCAGGCGGCCGAAGCCGCGCCGTTCGTCACCAAGCGCGTCAAGCTGGCGATCGATTCCGGCAGCGCGCGGCTGCGGCGCAGCGTGGCGCGCATGGTCTCCGCCGAGGAAGCCGCGCCGGTCGCGGAGCGCGTGGTCGCGCTGCGGGACTGATCCCGCGTCGATGGAGATCAACCTTCCCGAGGTGCTGAAGGAAGTCGAGGCCGCGTTCATGCGCTACGAGCGCGCGCTGACCTCGAACGACGTCACGACGCTGAACGAGCTGTTCTGGGATTCCCCGCACACCATCCGCTACGGCCTCGCCGAGCAGTCCTACGGCCACGCGGCGATCGCCGCAGTGCGCGCGGCGCGCGACCCGGCGGACCTCGCGCGCGAGCTGACGCGCGTGGTGATCACCAGCTACGGCCGCGATTTCGCCACCGCGAGCTGCGAGTACCGGCGCACCGGCTCGGGCCGGCGCGGCCGCCAGATGCAGACCTGGGTGCGCATGCCCGAAGGCTGGCGCGTGGTCGCCGCGCACGTGCACCTGCTGGCGGAGCCGGTGCAGCAAGCTCCTGGCTAGGACGGCAGGAACGTGCGCCCGATGTGTCGCCCGCGTACCTGCAGGACGATGTCGGCGACCGCGATGGTGAGCAGGAACACCATGAGATAGGTGAACGGGCTGCGATCCAGCCAGCCTTCGAACGCCAGCTGGAACGCGACCATCAGCGCAAGCGGCGTGAAGCGCGCCATGCCCAGCATTCCGAAGTGCGCGAGCGCCGGTGGATCCTCGCGGTCGACAGCCCGGGCGCCGCGTAGCTCCAGGCACTGGCTGGTGAAGATGCCCAGCAGGGCGAGGCCGAAGTCCTGATCCCAGGGCAACGGGCCTCCACTCATCTTGGTGAGGATGAACGCGGCTGACTGCAGCAGCCAGAAGCCGAAGAACCACGCGAACAGCTCGGCGAGGTCCATGGCGCGCGAGTTGATCATGCGCCAGAACACGGTGGCGGCGAAGAAGAAGCCGCCGCACCAGTAGAGCCAGGTCACGGTCGCGAGCTTCCAGCCAGACTCGATCGCCGTGTAGACGACGAACACATGCGTTGCGACCAGAGCGAGCGTCGCGGCGTGCCGGGAAAGCCGTCCGGTCCAGCGCTGCCCGGTGGGCGGCTGCGCCATCGATGCCCCTAGCGCAGCGCGCCGGCAATGATGTACGCGCCCAGCGCGAGCAGGGCGACGAAGAACACCTGGCGAAAGCGACGCTCGGACAACTTCGCGCGCAGCCGCTGGCCGATCACCATGCCGAGGATCGCGGGCAGCACCGCGCCGGCGGACAGCAGGCCATGCTCGGCGCTCAGCAGGTTCGCCTGCTGCATCGCCGCCGCCAGCGCCAGCGTCGATACGGTGAACAGCATGCCCATCGCCTGGATCAGCATGTCGCGCGACAGCCCGATCGCCTGCAGGAACATCACGCCCGGCACGACGAAGGAGCCGGTCATGCCGGTCAGCACGCCGTTCGCGCCGCCGAGCAGCGGTCCGGCCCAGGCCTCGTGCCGCGCAGGAATGGCGACGCGGATGCCGGCGAGGTTGATCGCCGCATAGGCCGCCAGCAGCACGCCGAGCAGCGCGGTCAGCAGCGCGAGGTCCACGCGCGTCAGCGCAAGGGTGCCTATCCACACCGTCGCGGTGGCCATCAGCAGGAACGGCCACACCCGCCGCAGGATCGCCAGCGCATGCCCGCCGACCAGCGCCTGCCACAGGTTGGTGACGAAGGATGGCACCAGCAGCAGCGCCATCGCGCTCGGCAGGCCGAGCGCCACGGTGAGCAGCGCGAGACTCACGGAAGGCAGGCCGAGGCCGATCACGCCCTTGACCATGCCCGCAAGGAGGAAGGTGCCGGCCACCGCCATCAACACGCCTGGTTCGAGCATCGGGGCCTCGATCGCCTGCCGTCGCGCTAGCGGGCCCGGCAGCGCAGCGGCACCATGCGGCCGACCTCGATCGTCAACTCATCGCCCTTGCCGCGCACGCTGTTCGGGCCGTTGCTGTACAGGAACCCGGATCCGGCGGGCCGCTGCTGCAGCTCCATGGTCCTGCCGCCGCGCACCAGCACGCCGACGCCCTGCAGCGGGAAGAAGCGCATCTGCACTCCCTCGCCATTCGCGCACAGGTAGTCGACGCGGCGCTCGCCGGTAGGCTCGCCCTGCGGGGCCTGCGCGGCGCAGCCTGCGAGCAGCGCGCCCGCGATGATCAGGGTACGAACGGTCGGCCTCGTGTCCGGTGTTTGCATCAGCCTGCCGCCACGCGCGCTAGCGCGGACGCGCGACCTCCATGCCGGTGCCGCCGTCGCCGGCCGCGTCGCGGGCGCTCAGCGATTGCGCCAGGCGGTACAGGCCTCCGCCGGCGCTGGCATCGCGCGCCGCGGCGAGCCCGGTATCCAGCATTGCCTGCAATCGCCCGGCGTCGTAGCCGGTCAGCAGTAGCGCGCTGCCGAAGGGCGCATCGCCGCCGCGCAGGCGCTGCTCGTTCGTGGCGGGCGGCGTCGCCGCCGATTCGAAGGCGTGGGCGCCGGTCAGGCCCTGGGTGGAACCTGGATCGGGCAGCGCTGGCGCGTGTGCCGCATCCGGCTCGAAGCGCAGGAACAGCGCGGCGCCGGCCACGCCTGAGCCAATGCTCCGCGTGGCAGTGCAGAAGCCGCGGCGCATGCCGCGGTAATGCTTCATCATCTGCGTGGTCCAGGGCGTGGGCTTGTTCAGGCGTTCCAGGTAAGCGGCAGAGGTCAGTGTGTCCAGGGATTCGACTTCGTACATGACGAAGTAGCGCGGCTGCGCGTCCTGCGCCGTCCAGCGGGTGCCGCGCAGGAAGCCGGGAATCGACAGCCGCTCCGGCAGGTGTTCCCTTGAATGCCAGTCGTCGTGTTCCGCCACGGCCTCCGGCACGACATCGAAGGACAGCAGCATGGCGGCTTTGCCGAGGAGGGCCATGGTCAGGATCCAGGTCGAGGGGTGCTACGCCCAGTTCTCCACGCGCAAGCCGGGCAAGCGCTTGAACTCACGCTCCAGCCGGTAAGCCTTGGGAAGGCGTACCGCCTGGCTGCGGCCGGTCATGAACAGCTTGGCGGTATCCATAGCGTGCTCCCAGATGATATATGGCAATGGCATATGCCATCGGGACTGCCGGCGAGGCGAACGGCTGGAGACCAAACCGCTGGATGAGCCGCTTTGCACGCACGCCCAACTCGGCGTGGCGGCTGCCAGTCCGGGCTACGGTCGGTGCGCCACTCCTGGTGCGGGACAAGCAGCACCGCCCGCCGTGCTCTCCGCGGCAGGAGCTGCTTGGTCGCCGGATGCAAGTACGCGCTTGATGGGATCGCAACGCTGGCGCATGGCTTCGGCGACGAAGTCATGCTGCCCGTATAGAAAGCGCGCGGCCTTCTGCATCTGCCACCGTGCCAGTTCCCGATATGCGCCGTAGCGTGCCGCGTTGGATGCGAAGGTCATGCCTACAGTGGTGTGCTGCGGAAAAGACCCGGGGTCCTGCTTGCCGCTGTCGGCGGGGATCTTGCGCAGAAGGTAAGCTGCAACTTCGCATGCGCTGCTGTCCTCGCCCTCGCATGCGAACTTGCTGACCTTCCCGCCCTCAATGAATGCCGCATCG
Source organism: uncultured Enterobacteriaceae bacterium (assembly GCA_964612335.1). Classification (GTDB taxonomy): domain Bacteria; phylum Pseudomonadota; class Gammaproteobacteria; order Burkholderiales; family SG8-39; genus CAZTDU01. The sequence continues at coordinate 58,063 of CAZTDU010000002.1, forward strand.
AACGCTGCGCGGTCCAGCGCCGGCTTCAGTATGTACAGGCGCGTGTCCGCATCGCCTTCGCAGTCGCCCGCCGTATCGTCGCGCATGTTCGCTGCGGGCCTGCCCTCGACCGTGCCGTCGCGATTGCCATCGACGATACAGCCCAGCAGTACGCGATGCTTCCAGCGGTCGATCGGGTAGCCGCCAGCGGCCAGCGCGCTACCTTTCACTCCGGGTATCGCGTCGCACGCCGCGTCGCCGCACTCGGACTCCTTTGCGGCGTCCAGGCAGTGCCGCGCGAAGTCTTGCAGCCCCGGAACGAGCAAGCGCTTCGGGCGGCCGGGCTGGTTGGGGTCGCCGCGCAGTCGTACTTCGTTGTGCAGCATGCACAGGTCGCTCATCCTGCCTTCGCTATCCTGCGCGTGGTCGGAAATCACCAGGTGCTGCATCCCCAGCGGGACCAGCGTGTAGGCGCCAAGGTTGTCGTTGTTGCCGCCATCCAGCAGGCGGATGAAAGCGGACGACTGATTGTCCCGCCTGCCGCGCAGTTCTCGTACCAGGCCGTCGGCAAAGTAGGTCGGAAAGGGCAGGTTGGGAACTGCAACAGGCGTGGTCCAGGGCCAGGGCCATAGCGGGAGCATGGTGTGCGCATAGCGCTCGATCGGGTGCACGTTCGGGTTCGGGATGTCGATTCCCCAATCCAGTGCGAACGCGTGCATCCCAAGTGCGGCGAGCATGCGCCCGGGCTGTGCGAGCGCCGTCTGGTTGGAATCGAAGAACGCGGCCGACGAGGTCACAGCATCGAGCAGGTCGAAATCCCTGCCGTGGGATGTGCCGAAGTTCTTGATCTCACCGTAGAAACCCGAGTGCGCGCCGCGCGCGGAAATCCGCAGCGTGTACTTGGTGAAATCCCGCCGTCCCGCCCGCGCCCAGCCAAAGATGCTCCGGTTAGGGCTGGCCGTGGCGTTGATGATCCACTCCGGCATTCTCTGCCCCTCCGCGCTTTCGGAATATTGCTTCCAGTCCCAGAACCGGATGTGATCCCGGACGAGCAACCCCGGGCCGGTGTCGCTGCTGCAGTTGAGGAAGTGATCGCCGCAGGTCTCGGACAGGTCCCGGGACTGCCTTAGCGCTGTCGCGGACAGCGGGAACAGCCCGTACGCACTGCCGATTCCCTGCATGTAGGCTTCTCGCGAGGGCGACATGGTGACCGGCCAGTCGAACAGCGTTCGGGCGACGAAATTCGGCACGAAGGCAAGCGCGGAAGCCGCGGTCAGCACGAGTGCATTGGCGTACTCGGTGCCGTCCGATCCGTCGTAGCCAGGGTCGCAGTTGTTCTCCAGTACGTCCTGCCGGCAGCGGACGAACTGCTGGAAGCGAAACGCATTCATGCGGGCGTCGTCCAGCGTTTGCGGGCAGAGTCGTTCCGGATCCAGGCCTGATGGAAGCAGACCACGGTAGACGTACGGCAGGCAGTCGGCGAAGAGATGCCGGAGTTCCGGCTTGCCTTGGGACAGTGACTGCCCAAGCATCAGCTTGCTGTACAGGAAGAACGCTGCATAGCCGCCGCCGGACACCGTGGAGATCACGTCCACGCGAGGGTACAGCCCGGTGTCTGCGAGGCCCGCGAGTACCCCCATGCCGTATGAGGCGGCCTTGGTGCCACCGCCAGCCAGCGCGATGCCGATCTTGCCTGAAGCCGGCTTCGCGATCGCAGGCGGCGCGACGACTTCGGGTGCAGCGAGCCGCGGCGGAGCAAGCACGCGCGGGGGAGGCGCAAGGCTGGAGGCTGCTGGTGCTGGCGCGACTGGGCGTATCGTGGGGAGGGGTGCCGCCACGGGTGCACGGACCAGGTCGCTTACCGAACGCACCGATACGTCGCGCTCGACGTTCGTCGCGCAGCCAGCAGCAAGCAGCAGGGCGAGAGATCCGAGGATCGGTCGCCGGCAGTGCCATGGCATCCGATGGCTGCGGGGAGGGTAGGTGTCGGCGTAGCGCATGTCGTTCCCTCGCGTGCTCAGGTGGAAGGGGGGAAATGCGGGAAACTGGAGCAGGCGGTGATTTTCGGCACCTTCGGCGGCCCGCAGCTCACGCAGTCGCCCATTCCCCGGACAGCAGCGCCGCCTGCTCGAGCACCGTCTCGGTCGCCTTCTCCTGCTTGTCTGGCGGGTAGCCGTACCTGCGCAGGATGCGCTTTACCAGCACGCGCAACTGCGCGCGGACGTTCTCGCGCAGCGTCCAGTCGATGGTCACATTGGCGCGCACGGTCTTCACCAGCTCCTGCGCGATGGTGCGCAGGGTGTCGTCGCCGAGCACCTTGACCGCGCTGTCGTTGGTTTCCAGCGCGTCGTAGAACGCAAGCTCGTCGTCCGAGAGCTTCAGTGCCTCGCCGCGTCGGTGGGCTTCGCGCATGTCCTTGGCGAGGGCGATCAGTTCCTCGATCACCTGCGCCGCCTCGATGGCGCGGTTCTGGTAGCGTCGGATCGTCTGTTCCAGCATCTCGGCGAAAGAGCGCGCCTGCACGACGTTCTTGCGCCGGCGGGTCGCCAGTTCGCCCTTCAGAAGCTTTTCCAGCAACTCGACCGCAAGATTGCGCTGCGGCATCCCGCGCACCTCGGCGAGGAACTCCTCGGAGAGGATCGAAATGTCGGGCTTCGCCAGCCCCGCCGCCGCGAAGATGTCGATCACGCCTTCGGGCGCCACCGCACGCGAGATGATCTGGCGCACCGCGTGCTCGATGTCCTCCTCGGGTCGCGCGTCGCCCGGGGCGCGCTTGGCGAGCACCGCCTGTACCGCCTGGAAGAACGCCACGTCGTCGCGGATGCGCATCGCCTCGACGTGAGGCACCGCCAGCGCAAAGGCCTGCGACAGCTCGCGCACCGCGCCCACGCAGCGCTCCTTGCCGTTCTCCTGCGCCAGGATGTGCTCCTGCGCGGCAGGCAGCAGGCCCAGCCGCTCGGCCGGCGTGCCGGTCGTCCACTTTCCCCAGTCGAAGCCGTGAAAGAGTGCGGTGCAGACTTCGTACTTCTCCAGCATCACGGCCACCGCCTCGTCCTGGTCCAGCGCCGTACGCCCGGTGCCACCGCTCTCGGTGTACGTGGCCAGCGCCTGCTTCAGCTCCTGCGCCAGGCCCAGGTAGTCCACCACCAGCCCGCCGGGCTTGTCCCTGAATACGCGGTTCACGCGCGCGATCGCCTGCATCAGCCCGTGCCCGCGCATCGGCTTGTCGATGTACATGGTGTGCAGGCTCGGCGCATCGAAGCCGGTGAGCCACATGTCGCGCACGAGCACGAGCTTGAAAGGGTCCTTCGGGTCGCGGAAGCGATTGGCCAGTGTCTCGCGCCGCGGCTTGTTGCGGATGTGCGGCTGCCAGTCGGCGGGGTCCGAGGCCGAGCCGGTCATCACCACCTTGAGCGCGCCGTGCTCGTCGTCGGCACCGTCCCCGCTGTTTTCCCATTGCGGCCGCAACTTGACGATCTCGCGGTACAGCTCCACGCAGATGCGCCGGCTCATGCAGACGATCATCGCCTTGCCGTCCATCGCCTCGAGCCGCTTCTCGAAATGCTCGACGATGTCCCTGGCCACCAGCGCCAGCCGCTTGTCGGCGCCAACCACCGCTTCGAGCTGCGCCCATTTGGTCTTGAGGCGTTCCTTCCTCTCGACTTCCTCGCCCTCGGTGGCCTCCTCGAACCCAGGGTCGATCCTCGGCCGCTCGGCCTCGTCGAGGGCCAGCTTCGCCAGCCGGCTCTCGTAGTAGATCGGCACCGTGGCGCCGTCCTGCACGGCGCGCTGGATGTCGTAGACGCTGATGTAGTCGCCGAACACCGCGCGCGTGTTGGAGTCCTGCAGCTCGATCGGCGTGCCGGTGAAGCCGATGAACGAGGCATGCGGCAGCGCGTCGCGCATGTGGCGCGCGTAGCCGTCGATGAAGTCGTACTGGCTGCGGTGCGCCTCGTCGGCGATCACGACGATGTTGCGGCGGTCGGAGAGTCTCGGGTGCCGGTCGCCTTTCTCCTCCGGGAAGAACTTGTGGATGGTGGTGAACACCACTCCGCCGGCCGCCACGCTCAGCAGCTCGCGCAGGTGCGCGCGGCTCACCGCCTGCACCGGCGGCTGGCGCAGCAGGTCGCGGCAGCGCGCGAAGGTGGCGAAGAGCTGGTCGTCGAGGTCGTTGCGGTCGGTCAGCACGACGAGCGTCGGGTTGCCCATCGCCTGCTCGCGGATGATGCGGCCGGCGTAGAACGCCATCGTCAGGCTCTTGCCCGAGCCCTGCGTGTGCCACACCACGCCCACGCGCCGGTCCCCCGGCTTGCCGCCGGGTTGCCTACCCGCTTCGTACCGCCCTTGCTCTCCCTGGATACCCTGCGGGCCAAATTGGAGCTGCGCAGCGCGCAGCGTCTCGCCTACCGCCGCCTGCACCGCGTGGAACTGGTGGTAGCCGGCCATCTTCTTGACGATGCGGCCGCCGTCGTCCTCGAACACGATGAAGTCGCGCAGCAGATCCAAAAACCGCCGCGGTTCACACAGTCCCTCGATCACCACCCGCAGTTCGGGCAGGTGCGCGCCGGCCAGCGTGTCGCCGGCGATGGTGCGCCAGGGCTTGAACCACTCGCGTCCGGCGCCGAGCGTACCCACCCGCGCTTCGACTCCGTCGGACACCGCGAGCAGCGCGTTCGGCGCGAAGAGCACCGGCACCTCGGCCTGGTAGGTCTGCAGCTGCTGGAACGCGCTCCAGATCGTCGCGTTCTCGGCCGCGGCGTTCTTCAGCTCCAGCACCGCCAGCGGCAGGCCGTTGACGAACAGCACCACATCCGGCCGGCGGGAGTGCTTGTGCTCGACGACGCTGAACTGGTTCACCGCCAGCCAGTCGTTGCCCGCCGGGTCGTCGAAGTCGATCACTCGCGCCTGCGCGCCGCGGATGCTGCCGTCGGCGTCGCGGTACTCGACCGTCACGCCGTCCACCAGCAGTCGGTGCAGCGCGCGGTTGCGCACGATGAGATCCGCGCCTTCCGGGCGCGTCAGCTTGCGGAAGGCGTCGTCGCGTGCCTCGACTGGCAGCGCCGGGTTGAGCCGTGAGAAAGCGTCGCGCAGGCGTTGAGCCAAGGCCACCTGCCCGTAGTCGTCGCGCTCGGCCGCAGGTTCATCGGGGGCGATCTCTGCGCCATTGCGAATCTGCCAGCCCGCGGTTTCGAGCCAGGCGAGTGCGGCCTCTTCGACGATGGACTCTGTAAAGCCTGCCAATCAGTACCTCCATGTCGCAAAGAGCGCGATCTCGATTGGCCTGACAACCGGCTTGATAGCTCGTAGCGTCGACTTATCGACGATTTGCGACGGGTTTAGAGCGGCCTTCAGCTTTGCTGACGTGATCCAGTTGTTATTCCATAGGTCTACTGTGCGACCCTTCACCAGCTGGCATAACTGCTCTTTGTAGGCGAGTTTGGGTTCGAGCGAGTGACTGATGCGCTGGAGCCAGACTTCCATGTGTCCTGTGTTGGGAAGCTGTGATAGCTTGCGGTAGATCTTCCTGATCGCATTAACTCGCTCGTCTTTTCCGTCTAGGGTGCTCAAGAGTTTACTAATAATCGCAGCACACACCGGAAACGTTCTGGGGCTGCCGTACGCGATATCAACGGCGATGCTGATTAAGACGCGTGGGTTTTGGATTCGCTTGGCTTTCGTTAGTCGCTCGTGAAAATGCGTAAGTGCGACGGTGAGACTACCTGCGTTTGGGAAATCGACACCATGTGCGTGGATGATCAGAAGATGCTTCTGCAAGTTTGGGTCGTCCTGACGGCCGCGAAGCCAACTTCGCTTATCTGGCTTAATAGACGAGGCCACAACTTGCAGGGACCCGGTCGTCTTGCCGGTGTTCAGCTTTAGACCGAGGTCGATCAGGACCTCGGTCAGGCTCTTCAGTATCGCTTCACCAACTTGCGGGTTTTGGACAAAGATTCTGTAGTCGTCCCTGTAACGAAGGACTTGAAATTCTGTGATACCGGCGGCTGTCAGCCGGTTACTGAGATCAAGATCTGCGTATCCAAGCACCAACTCGGCAATCAAGTCCACCAAGACACAGCCTTGCGGGATACCGTTGGTTTGCCCGTGCCTCATGTCTTGGATGTGCCAGTCGATGATGTTGCCAATGAGGGATTTGTCTCCCTTATTTGCCTTGGCTACGGGTTTTGTGTGCAGCGCCCAAGCGATTGAATGCGTGTAAATGTCGGCGTAACAGTCGGTGATGTCGGCGTGCACTACGTAATTGAAATCCAAGGCAAGCTCGATTGAGCCCTGTTCGATTCCTTGCCACCAATTCAGGATCTGTGCGGCCTTATCGACTCTGCTGGACGATGCCTCGAGTGGAAGGCTGAGGCAATTGAAGTTGGGCGACTTCTGAAACTCCTTGAACCTCTCGCGTACAACCTTCCAGTTCTCAGGCTTGGTGATGCTTTCAACGAGGGAGATGTAGAGCGCGGGGTGGATCAGTTGGAGCGGCCTCCAAGCATGGCGACCATCCTTGTTGGAGAGCATCGAGTAGTTGACGCCTTCATGATCACGTGGCTTAGACGACATGCTCGCAAGAGACTTTCCGAGCACTTCCTTCGATGCAGCGGAAAGCACTTTCGAGAACTTGAAATAAGGAGGCAAATCGACGCTGCAGTAACTCTCTGGCTTCAATAGGAACGTACGCGCCTGCTTCGCGGTCATCTCGAGGATTGACCGACTCGCCGGCCGCACTGATTTCTTTGGATTTGCTTTGTTCACGGACACTCTCCTGCCATTCGCTCCGCCTGTTCAATCCGCAGCTGACCGGAGATGAGCATAGGCAGCAGTGCGTCGCGCAGGGCGGCGAGAGTGCGGGTGTCCAACAACCCTTCTCGGATACGTTCGAGACATGGGCCGACTCGCTTTTCAAACTCGTCGATCAACTCGACCGGCGGCACCACCACTTGTATGCCGGCGAGCGTGTCGCGGGTGATTGTGTCGAAAACGGAACCGTGTGCGTGCTGTTGGAGGCGCGCGACCAGTTCCCGAGTCGAGAAGTAGTTGAAGAACCCATTCGCTCCAGCTTTACCTCGTAGCCCATAGCAAGATTGATTCATGGCCATGGGTACTCCAACCAGTGCGATGCGCCCAACCGTTCCGCGCGCTGAGATGATCGTCGTTCCAACCGGGAGAACGCGCGTGGATGAGTTCTCAACGCCGGCACGCGTTACCTTCTTCTCCGTGTCCACAACCCAGACTTCGGAGCCGGATGGGGCATCTACGACCGAGAACCACGGGATGTCGCCGTCCCAATACTCCACGACCGAGGTCTTGGGCGTACCGCCACCGACGATTTCAATGGTGTCTGTGAACCGTGCCACCTCCCACCCCTCCGGAATCTCGCCGAGTTCGGAGTCGACCAGGCGGGCGGGGAAGAGGTCGGCGAGGGGCTTGGGGAGGCCGGGGTCGCGCCCTTCGGCCTTGGCGCGGACGGGGTCGAAGTCCACGAACCACGACTTGAAGAGCGCGCGCGCCATCGCCTCCAGCGTCTCGCTCATCCGCCGGTTCAGCTCGATCTTGTCGTCCAGCGTGCCGAGGATGTGGGCGATGGCGCGTTGTTCGGGGAGGGGCGGGATGCACAGTTCGAACTTCGGAACGTCCGCGCACTTGAGGCTGTCGAAAACCGCGCCGACGTTGTTGAACTTTGCAGTCTGCTCCCACCAATCAGGCCCTCGAACGAGCCAGCGGAGAAAGGGTGGGTAGACCTTCGTCCCATCGGCGCGAAGAAGGACAAGGTTCTGGCCGAGCGCGAACTCAGCGCCAGGTGGAGCAACAGCGGTTTCCCCTGGATTGCAGCGCCGCGAAAGAATAACGTCGTTCGTCGACGGCCGCGCCTTCCGAGTCCACTCCAAGTAGTGTTCGTGACTGATTCGGCGAGCGTCTGCCAGGTCGATGCGCCCACTTCGCATCTGGGGGATGGCGACGTACGGATAGCCCTCGTCTGCAGCCGGTGGCGTTCGGTGATCGCAGTCGATCAGCGTCACGTTGGCCGCCTGAAGGGTCATCCGCTGCCACTCACCCCCCATACCTAAGCTCCCTCAGGTTGGCGGCAATGGCGGCATCCAGCTTCGCGGCCTCGGCCTGCTGCTCGCGGAGCGTGGCGGCGAGCCGCCGCATCTTCTCCTCGAACGGCTCGCCGTCGTCTTCCTGCGCCTCGGCGCCGACGTACCGGCCGGGAGTGAGCACGTGGCCGTGTTTGCGCACCTCGTCCAGTGGCGCGCTCTTGCAGAAACCGGGGATGTCGGCGTACTCCCCGGCCTCTTTCTCTCCACGCCAGGCGTGGTAGGTGTCGGCGATGCGGGCGACGTCCTCGTCGGCCAGCTCGCGGTGGGTGCGGTCCACCATGCGACCGAGCTTGCGGGCGTCGATGAAGAGGAGTTGATGGGAGCGGTCCTTTCCCTCACCCCCGGCCCCTCTCCCGGGGGGAGAGGGGAGAAGGCGTTTGTTGCGGCGGAGGAACCACAGGCACGCCGGGATCTGCGTCGAGTAGAAGAGCTGGCCGGGCAGCGCGACCATGCAGTCCACGAGGTCGGCCTCGATCAGGCTCCTGCGGATCTCGCCCTCGCCGGACTGGTTGGACGACATCGAGCCGTTGGCCAGCACGAAGCCGGCCACACCCGCGGGCGCCAGGTGGTGCACGATGTGCTGCACCCAAGCGAAGTTGGCGTTGCCCGCCGGCGGCGTGCCGTACTGCCAGCGCTTGTCGTCGCGCAGGCGCTCGCCGCCCCAGTCGGAGATGTTGAAGGGCGGATTGGCGAGGACGAAGTCGGCCTTGAGGTCCGGGTGGCGGTCGTTGTGGAAGGTGTCGCCCTGCGCGATCTGGCCGCTGTCGATGCCGCGGATGGCGAGGTTCATGCGCGCCAGGCGCCAGGTGGTGTAGTTCGACTCCTGGCCGTAGATCGAGATGTCGCCCTTCACCTTATTGCCGCCGTTGCCTGAATTTCCATTCCCGGATGCATGCGCGCGGATGAACTCCACCGACTGCACGAACATGCCCGACGAGCCGCAGCAGGGGTCGTACACCCGGCCACGGTAGGGCTCGAGCATCTCCACCAGCAGCTTGACCACGCAGCGCGGCGTGTAGAACTCGCCGCCCTTCTTGCCCTCGGCGCTGGCGAACTGCGACAGGAAGTACTCGTACACGCGGCCGAGCACGTCCTTGGCTCGGCTGGCTTCGTCACCGACCTTGATATTGCTGATCATGTCGATCAGCTGGCCCAGGCGGACTTTGTCCAGCGCGGGGCGGGCGTAGTCCTTCGGCAGCACGCCCTTCAACGCCGGGTTGTCGCGCTCGATGCCGGCCATCGCGTCGTCGACGAGCTGGCCGATGGTGCTCTGGCGCGCCTGCGCCTTCAGGTGCGGCCAGCGCGCCTCTGGTGGCACCCAGAAGATGCTATGCGCGCGGTACTCGTCGGGGTCTTCGGCGTCGGCGCCCTGGGCCTTTTCGGCCACCAGCGCGGCGTGCTTCTCCTCGAAGGCATCCGAGATGTACTTCAGGAACAGCAGGCCCAGGCAGACGTGCTTGTACTCGGCGGCGTCCATGCTGCCGCGCAGCGCATCGGCCATCTGCCAGAGCTGGGCTTCGTAGCCGACGGTGGCGCCGGTACCTGCCGCCGCATCCGTGTTCTTCTTCCTGGGCCTGGCCAATGTCTACCTCTTATTGTCGATGTCGCGTGTGGATCCGGAGCGCCCGAATGTAGCCCAGGTTTACGAATGTCGCGTATTGCGGGGCTGCGGGGAAGGGGGCAGCGGCAAGTTCCGGGATCTTCTGGTGACTTTGGGCACCAGCCTGCCGCCATTCCCGGCCCGCTCGCTGTATGCCAAGTGAGCGTGGACGGCATCGCGGCCCTGCGCAGCAGGGAAATGCAATCCGCCTAGAAGTGCGACTTCGCCCGCACGCCCAGCACCCAGCTCCGCCCCGGCGCCGGCTCGTAATAGCGGCCGTTGGCCTCGTTGACGATCACCGAGCCGATGACGCGCCTGTCGGCAAGGTTGTCGATGCGCAGGTACTCGGTGAAGCGCCAGGCGCCGGCGTACTGCACCAGTTCCGCGCCGAAGCCGGCGATCGTGTAGCCGGGCGCGTACTCGCTGTTGCGGTCGTTCACCGCCACGCGCGAGCGGTGCTGCAGGTCCAGCGCGGCGGTGAAGCCCGCGGGCGCGTGGCGCCACTTCAGTTCGGCCCAGGCCTGCGCGCGCGGCACGCCGGGCAGCACGTTGCCGGCGGCGACGGCACCGCCGCCCGCGGTGAAGGCATCGCGGAACTTCGCATCCAGCAGCGTCCACGCGAATGCGGCTTCGAAGCCCGCGGGCAGCGGCAGCTCGCCGGCGAGCTCGACGCCGCGGCGCGCGGTGCGGCCGGCGTTCCTGAAGCTGCTGCGCCCGCCGGCGGAGGTGTCGACCGCGATCTCGTCGCGCGTCGCGACGTGGAACAGCGCCGCGTTCAGGCGCGCGCCCGCGCCGGATAGCGCCTTCACGCCGATCTCGGCATGCCGGCTGCGCGATGCGGCGAGGTCGAAGTTCAGGCCGCTGCCGCCGGTGCGGTAGGCCAGCTCGGCGAACGTCGGCGTCTCGAAGCCGTGGCCGTAGTTGACGTACACGCTGGCGGTGGGCGCGTAGCGGTACGCCAGGCCCAGCGCCGGCGTGGCCTGCGCATAGCGCTTCCGGCCGCTGTCGTCCGGGTTGCCGGGAACGATGTAATGGTCCCGCGAGCGGAAATCGACGCGGCTCGCGCGCAGGCCGGCAAGGGCGATCCAGCGCTCCGCGGGCTGCCACTCGGCCTGCGCCCAGGCGCCGACGCTGGACACCACGTCGTCCTGGTCGCGGCGCAGCGCGCCGAGCTGGCCGTTGGCGTTGACGAAGCCCCGGCGGCGCTCGGCCATGCGCTCCGCGTCGCCGCCTATACTGAACGTGATCGGCCGCGCGAACAGCGTGCCGCGGCTCGTGAGGCGCAGCGACGCGCCGCCGTAGTCGCGGTCCAGGTCCACCACGCCGCCGGCGGCGGTGGCGGGCACCGCGCCGGCGAAGCCGAGGTACTGGCGCACGTCACGATGGCCGCCGAACACGGTGGCGCTGAGCGCGTGGCTGCCGAAGCGGTGCTCGAGCGTCGCGCCGAGCTGGTGCTGCACGCTGGACTTGCGGGTATCGAAGGTGTTCACCGTCGCCACCACCTGGCGCGGATCGGCGTCGGCCTGCGCGCGCGTCAGGCCGGCCGGATCCTGCGTTTCCGGTGCGGCCAGCGAATTCGCGACGACGGAGACCTTCGTCGCGTCGGACAGCGAAAAGCGCAGCTTTGCATTGAACTGGTCGCGCGTGACCGCGGCATGTTCGCGATAACCGTCGCTGCGGAATCGCGACGCGCTGACGATGCCGTCCACCGCGGCGCTGGCGCCGGAAGCCTTGAAGCCCGCGCGCCAGCTGCCGTGCGCGCCGAGCATCAAGTCGCCCTCGACGCCGGGCTCGCGCGCGCCGGACTCGGTGAGCACGTTGATCACGCCGCCGGACGCATTGCCATGCAGCACCGAGAACGGCCCGCGCAGTACCTCGATGCGCTCGGCCGAGGCAAGATCGAAGCTCGCCACCTGGCCCTGGCCGTCGGGCATGCTGGCCGGAATGCCGTCGGCGACGAGGCGCAGGCCGCGCACGCCGAAGCTCGCGCGCGTGCCGAAGCCGCGCACCGACACCTGCAGGTCCTGCGCGTAGTTGTGCCGGTTCTGCACCACGATGCCCGGCACGCGCGACAGCGACTCCGACAGGTTGACGCCCGGGCGCGCGAAGCGGATGTCCCCGGCGTGCACGCGGTCGATCGACGCGGGCACGTCCAGGCTGGGCCTTTCCACGCGCGTAGCCGTCACGGTGACCGCGTCCTCCGCGCTCGCGGATGCGCAGCACCCCGCAAGGTACACTGCCGCCACCATGGAAGAGCGCGATGAGACGCTGGGCATGCTGCGCGAGAGCATACGACGATTCGTCGAGCGCGAAGTCGTGCCGCACGCTTCCGCGTGGGAGGCCGAAGGCGCGGTGCCGCGCGAGCTGCTGCGCCGCATGGGCGCGCTGGGATTCCTCGGCCTGCGCCATCCCGCCGAGTACGGCGGCGGCGAGCTGGATGCGCGCGCCACCGCGCTGCTTGCCGAGGAGCTGGGCCGCTCCACGTTCGGCGGCTTCGCCATCACCGTGCTGGTGCATACCGACATGGCGTCGCCGCACCTCGCGAACGCCGGGTCGCCTGCGCAACTTGCGCGCTGGATGCCGCAGATCGTTTCCGGCGAATGCATCACTGCGGTGGCGGTCACCGAGCCGGACGCGGGGTCCGACGTGAAAGCCATCCGCACCACGGCGCGGCGGGACGGCGGCGACTATGTGCTGAACGGCGCGAAGATGTTCATCACCAACGGCGCGCTGGCGGACCTGGTCTTCGTCGCCGCGAAGACCGACCCGGCGGGCGGCTCGAAGGGCCTGTCGATGTTCGCGGTCGAGCGCGGCACGCCCGGCCTGACGGTGGCGCGACGACTGGACAAGCTCGGCTGGCGTTCCTCGGACACCGCGGAGCTTGCGTTCGAGGATTGCCGCGTGCCGGCCGCCAACCTGCTCGGCGAGGAGCACCGCGGCTTCTACGCCATCATGCGCAACTTCCAGAACGAGCGCATCGCCATTGCCGCGATGGCGATGGGCGAATCCGCCCGTGCCCTCGAGCTGACCCTCGACTACGTGAAGACGCGCAAGGCCTTCGGCGCGCCGCTGTGGGACAAGCAGGCGATCCGGCACAAGCTGGCGCTGCTGGCGGCGAAGGTAGAGGCGGGCAGGCAGCTGGTGCAGCATGCCGCGGCGCTGGACGCGGCAGGTCGCGACTGCGTGAAGGAAGTGTCGATGGCCAAGGCCTGGTGCGGCGAACTGGTGAACGAAGTCATGTATGCCTGCCTGCAGTGCCACGGCGGCAGCGGCTACATGCACGACACCGTGATCGAGCGCATGTACCGCGATGCGCGCGTGCAGTCCATCGGCGGCGGCGCCACCGAGGTGATGCTGGAGGAGGTCGCCAAGCGCCTATGAAGGCATCGTCCGGCACCCTCCTCGCGCTGGCGCTCGCGGCGCTGCTGTGCGTCTCCGGCCATGCCGCGGCACAGCAGGCGGCGCAGCCTGCGGCGGGCGTGGCGTCCCGCATGCACGATGCCGCGGTGGCGCTGCTCGCCGCGCTGCCCGACGCCGCCCGCGCGCAGGTGCAGCGGCCCTTCGACGACGCGGACCGCTTCGACTGGCACTACACGCCGCGCAGCCGCAACGGCGTGGCCTTGAAGGAACTCGACGCGAAGGGCAGGCAGGCGGTGCATGCCCTGCTGAAGCAGGCGCTGTCGGCAGCGGGGTATCGCAAGGCGGTCAACATCATCGAGCTGGAGCTGGTGCTGAAGGAACTCGAAACCTTCGGCCTGATGCGCGATCCGGAGCGCTATCACCTCACCGTGTACGGCAGTCCGGATCGCGTGGCCGCCTGGGGCTGGCGCTTCGAGGGGCATCACCTGTCGCTCAACTTCACGCTGGCGGGCACGCGCCGGGTGGCGGACACGCCCAGCTTCTTCGGCGCCAACCCGGCGACCGTTCCCCGCGGGCCGAAGAAGGGCCTGCGCGTGCTCGCCGCCGAGGAGGACGAGGCGCGTGCGCTGCTCGCCCTGCTGACGCCGGAACAGCGCAGCGAAGCGGTGTTCGAGTCGCGCACCTATGGCGACATCGTCACCGGCAACGCGGCGAAGGTCGATCCGGCGAACCCGGTCGGCGTGCCGGCGGCGAAGTTCGACGCGCGCCAGCGCGCGCAGTTGCTCAAGCTGATAGAAGCCTATGCCTCGAGCTTCGAGCCCGGGCTCGCGGCGGCGCGCATGGCGCGCGTGCGCGCGGGCGGCATCGACAACATCCGCTTCGGCTGGGCCGGCGCCACCGAGCGCGGCAAGCCGCACTACTACCGCGTGCAGGGCCCGCGGTTCCTCATCGAGTACGACTCGTCCCAGGGCGGGGGCAACCACATCCATACGGTATGGCGCGACTTCAGCGGCGACTTCGGCCGCGACCTGCTGCGCCAGCACTACGCCGCCACGCGGGGCAGCGCGCACCGGCACTGAGTGCGGCGCAGCTAGCCGCGCTCGGGCGTGCGCGGATCCATGCGCAGCACCGCAGCCGACGCGTCCGACATCGGCACGTAGGCCGGCCGCTCGGTGGGGCGATCCGGGAACAGCCAGGTGCGGTAGACGCCGAACAATCCGAGCGCGCCGAGCACGATGGCAAAAAACAGCAGCAGGCTGCCCGGGCCGAGCGCGTTCATCAGCGCGCCCGCCGCCGCGGGCCCGGCCGCCGCGCCAATGCCGTGCAGCAGCAGCAGGCCGCCGGTCACTTCCAGCGCTTCCGAGCGGTCCACCATGTCGTTCACGTGTGCGACGCTCAGGCCGTACACGGTGAACGCCAGGCCGCCGTAGAAGAACGCGATGACGATCAGCGCGCTCTCGGACATGTGCGCGACCACGGAGCCGAACGCCGCCAGCGTCGCCGCGCCCACGCACACCGACACCAGCACGCTGCGGCGGTCGTAGCGGTCCGACAGTGCGCCGATCGGCCATTGCAGCAGTGCGCCGCCGAGGATGGTCGCCGCCATGAAGGTCGCGGTGCCTGCTTCGGACATGCCGACGCGCAGCGCGAACACCGCGCCCATGCTGTAGAAGGTGGCGTTCAGCAGCCCCGAGGCGAGTGCGCCGGCGACGCCCAGCGGCGACAGGCGGTACAGGCGCGCGAGCCGCAGGCGCGGGGCGTCGGCCGGCGCCGGCTCGGTGACCCGCGTCAGCGTGATCGGCACCAGCGCGAGCGAAAGCAGCACCGACACCAGCGCGAACGGCGCGAAGCCCAGCGTATCCACCGTGAGGATGAGGAACTGGCCGCAGGCCATGGCCACCAGCGTCACCGACATGTAGATCGCGAACAGGCGCCCGCGCTGCGAATTCGGCGCCAGCGTCGCCAGCCAGCTCTCGACGACGATGTACAGCCCGACCAGGCAGGCGCCGGCGACGAAGCGCAGGAAGCCCCACCACCACGGGTCGATCAGCAGTGCGTGCAGCACCGGCGTGGCCGAGGCAACCGAGGCCATTGCGGCAAAGGCACGGATGTGGCCGACCCGGCGCACCAGCCGCGGGCAGGCATAGGTGCCGAAGACGAAGCCGGCGAAGTACGCCGACATGACCATGCCGGTCACCGCGACCGGGAATTCGGCGAAGCCCGCGCGCAGGCCGAGGACGGTGAACAGCAGGCCGACGCCGAGCAGCAGCAGCGCGATGCCGGCGAACAGCGAGGACAGTGCGAGGATCAGCGCGCGCACGCCCGGGCCCTCACCGCCGCGCCTGCTTCGCGGCGCGCAGCGCCTCGAGCACGCGAGTGCCGGCGCGGCCGGTTTCCTGCAGCCCGGCCGAAGCCTCGAACTGACGTATCGCGGCGCGCGTCACCGGGCCGATGCCCCCATCCACCGCGCCGATGTCGTAACCGAGCGCGAGCAGCAGCTCCTGCACTTCGCGCCGACCGGCGCGCGACAGGCCAGGGTCGTCGGTCGGCCATGGCGTGGCGAAACCGCGCGCGCCGCGCAGACGGTCGGACAGGTGCGCGATCGCGAGGCCGTAGGATTCGGCGGCGTTATAGGAATAGATGGCGTTGAAATTGCGAAACACGAGGAAAGCCGGTCCGGCACGCCCTGCGGGCAGCAGCAATGCCGCGTTGCCCGGGCCCGCGAGCGGCGCGCCGTCGATGCGCCGGATGCCGGCCGCGGACCACGCGGCGAGGGGCTGGCGGTTCCGGCGCCCGGACGTGCCGGCATAGCCGGGCGGCAGCCTGACTTCGTAGCCCCAGGGCTCGCCCGTGGCCCAGCCCGCGCGCCTGAGGTAGTTGGCGGTCGAGCCGATGACATCCGGGATCGAGCCGACGAGGTCGCGGCGCCCGTCGCCATCGAAGTCCACGGCCAGCCTGAGGAAGGTCGAGGGCATGAACTGCGTGTGGCCGAACGCGCCCGCCCAGGAGCCGGCGAGCGTCGCGGCGTCGGCATCTCCCGCCTCGTGGATCTTCAGCGTCGCCATGAATTCGCCGCGGAAGAACTTCTGCCTGCGGCCGTCGCAGGCCAGGGTGGCGAGCGAGCGCAAGAGCGGCCGCGTGCCAAGGCCGCGGCCGTAGTCGGATTCCACGCCCCAGATCGCGACGATGGCGTGGCGGTCGACGCCGTAGCGGCGCTCGGCCTCGGCGAGGAGCTCCGCGTGCTCGGCCAGCCGCGCGCGGCCGTCGGCGATGCGCTCTGCATCGACCAGGAACGCGAGGTAATCCCAGATCGGCGTCTTGAACTCGGGCTGGCTCTCCAGCGCTTCCAGCACCGTGGGGTCGGGCTCGAGTTCGGCGACGATGCCGCGCGCAGCGGCCTCGGCGCGCAGGCCGGCCATGCACGCGTCGCGGCCGGACTGCGCCAGTGCGGCAAGCGGCAGCGCGCAGAGCAGCGCGAGGGTGGCGTGGCTTGGGCGCATCACGCATTGTCCAGCAAGCCGAGCAGTGCCGCATTGAACGCGTTCGCCTGCTCGAACTGCACCCAGTGGCCCGCATCCTCGATGACGTGCAACTGCGCCTGCGGATGCGCCGCGCGCAGCATGTCGCGGATGTCGTCGAAGCGCGCATGCGCGGTCACGTCCAGCCGGCCCCAGATGCCGTGCAGCGGCACGCCGAGCGTGGCGAGCTTGTCCTTCAGGGCCGCGGTGCGCGAGGAGCGTGCGCTGTTGACCCGCGCGCGCAGCACGTCGGCGGCGTACATCGCCAGCAGCGCGTCGTCGATGCGCTCCGGCCGCGACAGCATCAGCGCGCCGAGGTTGTGGCGGTGCGCGGCGGCGACTGCAGCGGGATCCTTGAGGTGCTTCCACGCGTGCAGCAGGCTTTCGCCCTTGGGACGCAGGCCGAGGCCGCCCGCGCCGACGATTACCAGCCGGCGGATGCGTGCCCGCCGCAGGCCGGCGAGCCAGGCTGCGACGATGGCGCCAAAGGAGAAGCCGACGAGGTCGATGCGTTCCGTGCCGGGAAGCAGCTCGTCCAGGTCCTGCGCCAGCACCGCGGCGATCGCGGTGTGGTCGCGCGGCTCAGGCGGCATGGCCGAGTCGCCCATGCCGGGCAGGTCGGGAATCCACAGCGCATGTGCGGCGGCGAGCGCGTCGATGTTGCGCACCCAGTGCGACCAGCTTCCCGCGCCGCCGTGCAGCAGCACCAGCGGCGCGCCCTTGCCCCAGCGGCGCCACGCGGTGCCGCGCGCGCTGCGCAGCGCAGGGCGATCGACGCGGGCTGCTATGCGAACTCCCTTTCCTGCAGCGCGCGCCACATCAGCTTGCCCGAGGGCGTGCGCGGCAGCGCGTCCGAGAACTCGACCAGGCGCGGCGCCTTGTACGCCGCCATCTGCCCGCGCGCCCAGGCGAGGATCTCGTCGCCGCTCGCGCGGGCGCCGGGCTTCAGCACCACCACCGCCTTGACCGTCTCGCCGCGGCGCGCATCCGGCGCGGCGATGATGCAGCATTCCTTGATCGCCGGATGCCGGTACATCGCCGCTTCGACCTCGGCCGGCCAGACCTTGTAGCCCGCCGCGTTGATCATGCGCTTCAGCCGATCGGCGATGAAGAAGTAGCCGTCCTCGTCCATGCGGCCGAGGTCGCCGGTGCGAAAGTACGGCTTGCCGTCGACCTCGACCCAGGATTCGCGGTAGGCGGCTTCGTTCTTCCAGTAGCCGGCGAGCAGTTGCGGCCCGCGCACGACGATCTCGCCAGCCTCCCAGGGCGCGAGCGGAGCAAGCGTGTCCGGGTCGATGACCAGCGACTCGGTGTCGAAGGTGGGGATGCCCAGGCACTGCTTCTTCGGCCGCTGCGGCGGGTTCATGTGCGTCTGCGAGATGGTCTCGGTCATGCCGTAGCCCTCGACGTAGTGCACGCCGCAGATGTCGAAGAGCTTCTGCGCGATCGCCTCGGGCATCGCCGCGCCGCCGCCGAAGATCGACTTCAGCGAACTCACGTCGTGCGCCAGCGCGCCCGGGTGCGACAGCAGGTCCACCACCATGGTGGGCACGTTGTCCCAGTGCGTGCAGCGGTGGCGCTCGACGAGTTGCGCGGCGAGCAGCGGGTCCCAGCGCTGCTGGATGGCGATGCTGCCGCCCGCGTACACGGTGGCGAGGAAGCTGTGCACCAGGCCGGTGACGTGGAAGAACGGCGCGGTGGCGAGCGCCACGGTCTCCGCGCCCATCCCTTTCCACGCCGCGGCGCCCACCACGTTGTGCATCACGCTGGCGTGGGTGTGCATGCAGCCCTTGGGCTTGCCGGTGCTGCCCGAGGTGTACGGCATCATCGCCAGGTCCCCGGGCGCGCCGAGCGAGGGCGCGGGCGCGTACGCGCCGAAGTCGGTTCGTCCCGGCACCAGCGCACGCGCGATGCCATCGAATCGATCGGCCAGGTCGGCGCTCGCGAGCGCGACCGTGGCGCCGCTGTCGGCGGCGTAGTGCGCGAGCTCGGCCGCGATGTTCATCGGGCTGAGCGGCACCACCACCGCGTCGGCGCGCAGGATGGCGAAGCAGGCGATGACGAAGTCCGCGCTGTTCTGCATGTCGAGCAGTACGCGGTCGCCGCGGCGCACGCCGCACGCGTGCTGCAGGTACCCGGCCAGGCGCTCGACCGCGGCGAGCGCTTCGCCGTAGCGCAGCGTGCGATCTTCGAAGTGCAGCAGCGGCTTCGCCGGGTCGCGGCGCGCGGCGTGCTCCAGCATGTCGTGCAGGCGCAGCCCGGCCGGCGCGCGCAGCGAGCGCGGCAGTCCCGGCGGCCAGTGGCGCAAGTGGGGCGGTTGTTCGGCCGGCATCCGCGCGCAGTATAGTGGGCGCACATGAGCGAGCATACGTTCCTGCTGAAGGAGGGTGTCTGGCGCGCCGAGGGCGAGTACATCGATGCGCTGGGCAAGCGCACCGAGGTCGAGGGCGAGGCCGAGTTGCGCCACTACCCGGAGCGCTGGATGTTCGCGTCGGTGATGCGCACGCGCGCACCCAAGCCGGTGGAGTCGCACAGCGCCTATGAGATCGTGCCGCTCGCGCGCGGCAACCTTGCCACGCCCTGGACTTCGCAGAGCCCGACGCTGGGCGCGCTGAATGGCCGCTTCCTGCTGCTCGGCGACGCCATCCTGTCCACCTGGGAGAGCGCCACCGGCAGGTTCCGCGGCAGCGAGACGCTGCTCCAGCGCGATGCCGCGCACTACAGCGCGCGCGGCGCGCTGTTCGACGGCGGCAAGCTGCTGTCGGCCTGGGTGGTGGAGCTTCGCGGCTAGGCCGGGCGCACCCGGCAGGCGAGGCCGCGCGTGTCCCTCGAGCCGCTCATCGGGTCATAGGGCCCGGCGTAGCTCATCGCGGCGTTGATGTTGATGTCCAGCGCGCCGTAATCCGGCGCGGCGCCGTCGGGACGCCACCAGCCCATGCCGGCGACGACCACGCCGGGCGCGGTGGCGTCGGTGAGCCGCGCCTTCAGCCGGCAGGCGCCGCCGTGCCCGTGCGTCTCGACCGCCACCCAGTCGCCGTCCGCGACGCCGATCGCGGCCGCGGTCTGCGGATGCATGCGCAATAGCGGATCCGGCGACACTTTCTTCGCCCACGGCTGCTCGCGAAAGCGCGAGTGGTGGTAGGTCTTCTCGCGCAGCCCGGTCTGCAGGCGCAGCGGATAGGCGGGGTCGTCGATCGCCGCCGCGGCGGCCGGCACCCAATCGGGCAGGGGATCGAGGCCGAGCGCGGCCAGGCGCTCCGAATACAACTCGACCTTTCCGCTTGGCGTGCGGAACGCCTGGTTCGCGAAGTCGCCGCGCGGGTGCTCGAACGCGATGAAGCCGTCGCGCGCGAGCGCGTCGATCTCTATGCCCGAGTCCCCGAGCAGGTACTGGTTGTACTCGCGCTGCGTGCGCCAGGGCATGCGCTCGGCGTCCAGCGCGCCGCGCGCGCGCAGCCTGTCCAGCAGCGCGGCGGCGATCTCGACGTCGCTGCGCGCCTCGCCCACGCGCGAGGCAGCCGGCGCGGTGTAGCCGAGGCACGCGCCGGCGGCCTGCAGCGCGACTTCCTCCTCCTCCAGCGTGGTGGTCTTCGGCAGCACCAGGTCGGCGAGCGCCGCGGTGGGGTTCATCTGGCTGGTCGCCACGGCGAGGAAATCGAGCGCCCGCAGCGCCTGCATGGTGCGCGGCGAATCGGGATAGGTCACGGCGATGTTGACGCCGCTCACGACCATCGCGCGCACAGGGTAAGGCTGCCCGGTGAGGATGGCGTCGATCACCGTCGGGTTGTGGCAGGCGCCCTGCCAGCCCTGCGGCCCGGCCCACAGCGGATAGCGCGCCGCACCCAGCGCCTGGCGCGCGACGTCCCCGGGCAGCGCGAACGCGGGGTCGGCGAGCGCGTCGAAGTTGCTGCGCAGCCCGCGCGGCCGCTTCGCGCGCAGGTTGCCGCCGGGGCGGTCGAGGTTGCCGGCGATGGCGAGCAGGCAGTGGAAGGCGCGGAAGGTCTGCACGCCATTCGAGACCGCATCGATGCCGTGGCCGCTGACGAAGCAGGCGGGGCCATCGGAGTACAAGCTTGCCGCCTGGACGATATCGCTCGCCGCGACGCCGCTCACGCGCGCTGCGCGTTCCGGCGTCCAGTCGGCGACGCGCGCGGCGAGCCTGTCGAAACCGTGGCACCAGCGAGACACGAAGCCGGCGTCGTGCCGGCCTTCGGCGAGCAGCAGATGCATCATCGCCATCGCGATCGCGGCATCGGTGCCTGGCCTGGGCTGCAGCCACAGGTCCGCCATCGCGGCGGCCTGCGTGCGCAACGGGTCGAGCACCACCATCTTCGCGCCGCGCGCTTTCGCGTCCTTGATGCGCTGCCACTGCACCGGGTTCGCCGACTGCGGGTTCGCGCCGACCAGCAGCAGCGCGCGGGCACGCGGCACGTCCTCGCCGTTGGCAATCGCAAGCCCGGTCACCATGTCGCTTACCGCGCGGCAGCCGCCGCACAGGTCTTGGTTGATCATCCAGTTGGGCGAACCCAGGGAGCGCAGGAACAGGGCGAGCGCGACGCTGCGCGAGAAGAACGCGCCGCTGGTGGCGCCGGCTATCGCCAGCGGCCCATGCGCGGCGCGCACCGCGGCGAGCCTGTCGGCCATCTCGTCCAGCGCCGCGTCCCAGCCGATTTCCTGCCAGGCGCCGCTGCCGCGCGCGCCGGCGCGGCGCAGCGGCGTGCGCAGCCGGTCCGGGTGGTACGCGATGCCGGGCAGTCCGCGTATGCCCTTGACGCAGAAGGCGCCGCGCGACACCGGGTGCGCCGGGTTCGGCGCCACGTGCGTGACGCGCCCGCCTTCCACCGTGAGCAGCGCGCCGCAGGCGGTGCTGCACTCCCAGCAGGTGCTGGGGACGATGCGCTTGGCCGCGTTCACGTGTTCATGCGATCACGACGGGTCGATGACGCCCTTGCCGGCGCTTTGCGCGTCAAACAGCCGATACGCTTCCTCGGCCTGCGCGAGCTTCCAGCGATGCGTGAACAGGCGATCGACGTCGATGCCGCGATCGGCGACGAAGCGCGCGCACTCGGCCTGGCCGACGGTGGAGAAGGTCCACGAGCCGATCAGCGTGACCTGGCGCCGCAGCAGGTCGGGGCTGACGTCCAGCGTCACCTTGTCGCCCTCGCCGACGTAGCAGGCCTTGCCCCAGGTGCGCACGCAGCGCACCGCCTGCGCGCGCGCCTCGGGCGAGGCCGAGGTGTCCAGCGACAGGTCGGCACCGCGGCCGTGCGTCAGCTCGCGGATCGCCTGCACCACGTCGCCGGCGGCGGAGGGATCGATGGTGGCGTCGGCGCCGAACTCGCGCGCACGCGCGAGGCGCTCGGCGCTGACATCCAGCGCGATGACGCGCGCGCCCATCGCCACCGCCAACTGGGTGGCCGACAGTCCCACCGGCCCCTGGCCGAAGATCGCGATCGTGTGATTGCCCTGCAGGCCGAGGCGCTGCAGCGCGCCCCAGGCGGTGCCGGTGCCGCAGGAGATCGCCGCGCCGGTCTCGAACGACAGCTCGTCCGGCAGCGGCACCAGCGTGCGCGCAGGGCACTTGAGATACCTGGCGTGCGCGCCGTGCCCGGTGACGCCGTAGACCTCGGCGACGCCTTCGTCGCACAGCTGCATCCAGCCGGTGGCGCATTGCGCGCACACGCCGCAGCCGCGGTAGTGGTGCTGCATCGCGCGCATGCCGACCCGCGCCATGTTCTGCGGCACGCCGGCGCCGACCGCGGCGACCACGCCGCAGGGCTCGTGCCCAGCGATCAGCGGGCCGCTGACCTTGCCCAGCCCGAGCGACGCGGCGCCGCCGGCGGCGCGGTAGAACTTCAGGTCGCTGCCGCACATGCCCGAGGCCTTGATCTCCAGCACCACCTCGCCCGGGCCGGGCGTCGGGTCGGGAAAGTCGCGGATCTCGAGCTTGCGGTTGCCGAGGAAGACGACGCCTTTCATTTCAGCCCTTTCAGCGCCGGCATGCGCAGCGGGTGCGCCGATTCGAAGGCGCGCGCGGCGCGCAGTACCAGCGCTTCGGCGTGCTTCGGCCCGACGATGTGCAGGCCCACCGGCAGGCCGGCGCGGGTGAAGCCGCAAGGGATGCTGGCGGCGGGCTGCTGCGTCAGGTTGAAGGGCAGCGAGAACGGCGTCCAGTCGGTCCAGCGCGCGTAGCCCTTGCCGGCGGGGAACTCGCGGCCTGCCTCGAATGCCGCAATCGGCAGGGTCGGCGTCACGAGCAGGTCGTAACGGCGGTGGAAGCGGTTCATGTGCACGCCCAGCGCGCCGCGCTGCTGCACCGCGTCCAGATATGCCATCAGCGGGATCCCGGCGCCCTGCAGCGCGATGTCGCGCAGTCCTGGATCGATGATCCTGCGCTGCGCCGGCGTGAGCTTGGCGTAGATGTGCGCGGCACCGGCAAACCAGTGCGTGCGGAACATCGGCCCGACGTCGTCGAATCCCGGGTCCTTCGCTTCCACGTGCGCGCCCAGGTCGGCGAAGGTGCGCACCGCCTTCGCCACCAGCGCGGCGACTTCGCGATCGACCTTCGCATAGCCGAGGTCGGCGGAGTAGGCGATGCGCAGGCCGCGCACGCCGTCCTCCAGCCCGAGCGTGAAGTCGCGCGCGTCGTGCGGCAGCGCGAACCAGTCGCGATCGTCGGGCAGCGCCAGCACGTTCAGCATCAGCGCCGCGTCGCGCACGCTGCGCGCCATCGGCCCGACGTGCGCGACGGTGCCGAAGGGCGACAGCGGCCAGGCCGGCACGCGCCCGAACGAGGGCTTGATGCCAAACAGGCCGGTGAACGCGCAGGGAATGCGGATCGAGCCGCCGCCGTCGGTGCCGAGCGCGAGCGGGCTCATGCCGCTGGCGAGGCCGGCGGCGGCGCCACCCGAGGAGCCGCCCGGGGTCTTCGCCGGGTTCCACGGATTGCGCGTCACGCCGGTGAGCGGGCTGTCGGTGACGCCCTTCCAGCCGAGCTCCGGCGTCGTGGTCTTGCCGAGCAGCACCGCGCCGTGCTCGCGCAGCCGCGCGACGCAGGGTGCGTCGTCCTTCCACGGCCCCTTGCGATCCACGGTCTTCGAGCCGCGCAGGGTCGGCCAGCCCTTGGTGAGCAGCAGGTCCTTGACGCTCACCGGCACGCCGTCCAGCAGCCCGCGCGGCTGTCCTTTCATCCAGCGCGATTCCGACGCCTTGGCCGCGGCGAGCGCGGCCTTCGCGTCCACCAGGACGAAGGCGTTCAGCACCGGGTCGAGCCTGCGGATGCGTGCCAGCGACGCCTTCACGGCTTCGACCGGCGACACCGACTTCGTGCGATAGGCGGCCAGCAGCTCGGTGGCGGTGAATGTGCAGAGGTCGGTTTTCATCGCTGGGGCTTTTCCTCGCGCCGATGATGCAGGGCAATCTCCAGGTTGTCGATCAGCCGCGTGCCGCCCAGGCGCGCGGCGCCGAGGATCACCAGCTCGCTGTCCTCCGGCCCGGGTTCCAGCAGGTCCGCCTGGCGGCGCACCGCGACGTAGTCGGGCTTCCAGCCGCGCGCGGCCAGCGTCGCCATGGCTTCGAGTTCGATGCGCAGGTAATCGCGCTTGCCGCCGGTGATCTCGCCGCGCGCGCGGGTGAGGGCGTGGTACAGCGCGGGCGCCTCCTTGCGCTCGGCCGGGCTGAGGTAGCCGTTGCGCGACGAAAGCGCGAGGCCGTCCTCGGCACGCACCGTGTCGGCAAGGATGATTTCGATCGGCAGCGCGAGCTGGCGCACCATGTTCTTCAGCACGATGCACTGCTGGTAGTCCTTCTTGCCGAAGATCGCCGCGTGCGGTTGCACCATGTTGAACAGCTTCAGTACCACCGTGGCGACGCCGCGGAAGTGCCCCGGGCGCGCCGCGCCGTCGAGGATGTGCTGGATGCCGGGCGGCTCCACCGCGTAGGCCTGCGGCTCGGGGTAGATTTCCTTCTCGTCGGGCGCGAAGACGACGTCGCAACCGGCCTCGCGCAGCTTCGCGCAGTCGGACTCCAGCGTGCGCGGATAGCGCTCGAAATCGTCCCTGGGGCCGAACTGCATGCGGTTGACGAAGATGCTGACCACGGTGCATGCGCCGCGCGGCCGCGCACTGTTGACCAGCCTGATGTGGCCGTCGTGCAGGTTGCCCATGGTGGGCACGAACACGTTGTTGGGTACGCGCTGCAGGCGCTCGCGCAGCTCGGCGACGGAATGGATGAGGTCCATTCCGGGATAGTAGCCGCTCAGCGGCGGTTTTTCTCCGCCAGGCGCGAGACGAGGCCGTCGATGCCGGAAGCGCGCGTGACCTGCTCGAACTCGGAGCGGTAGGTGAGCACCAGGCTGACGCCGGCGACGACGATGTCGTAGATCTTCCAGCCGCCAGCGGTCTTGTGCATGTAGTAGTCCACCACTACCGGCTGCTGACCCGGCTTCAGGTACTGGTTGCGCACGGTGACGTCGGTGGCGCCGGGCTCGGCGCGCAGCGGCAGCACGCGCATGGTCTGGCCCTTGTAGCTGTCCAGCGATTGCGAATAGATGCGGATCAGCAGCGTGCGGAACTCTTCGGTGAGCTTTTTCTTCTGTTCCGCCGATGCAGTTGCCCATGGGCGGCCGACCGCGAGGCGCGCGGCTTCCTCGAAATCGACGTGCGGCAGGATTTTCTGTTCGGCGAGCGCGAGCGCCTTGTCCCGGTCGCCCTGCGCCAGTTCCTTGTCGGACTTCACTGCGTCGAGCACCTCGGCGGTGACCTTGCGCACGAGTTCGTCGGGGCTCATCTCCTGCGCGATCGCGCCGAAGGGGACGAGGAGGGACAACAGAAACGCGCTGAGGATTTTCATGCCCGATTGGACCACAGGCTGGCGCGGGCGTTCACGCGCGTTTTCGTATGCGCGCTGTCGCTGCTGCCCGACTTCCTCAGTACTCGGCGAGCAGCGAACCCCAGCCCTGCGCGCGGTCCCTGATGCCGTTCTGGCGCAGCGCCCACCAGTAGGTCGCGGTATTGATGGCGATCACCGGCTTGTCCAGCCAGAATTCCGCCAGCCCGGCGACGCGGGCCATCGCCAGGTTGGTGCCGACCTGCACGATGGCGTCGACCTTGCCGCGATTGACCCTGAGGATGGCGTCGCGCAGCGTCTTCTCGGATACGTGTGCGATCGCGACCGGTCCCCGGCACTTCAGGCCGACGAGATTCACCACCTCGTAGCCGCATTCGATGAAGAAGCGCCGCACCTGCCGGTCGCCTACCGGCATGTAGGGCGTGATGACGCCAAGCCTGCGGATGCCGCGGCCGTAGCGGCGGAGCGCCGCGCGACAGGCGTCCGAGCCCATGGCGATGCCGACGCCGGCACGCTTCTCCATCCTGCGCTGCAACTGGCTGCTGCCCTTCAGGCCATCCCAGAAGGTTTCCGCCGACATGCCCATGACGACGTAGTCGGGCGAGCAGCTCATCACGGCGTCCAGCGCCGGCATCAGCGCGCCGCGGATGTTGTCCATCATCACCATGAAGGACTTGTCGTCGGTGACCTTCGAGTCCGGTATGACGATGCGCGAGAAGTGGTTTGTCACGCCGACCGGGCGCATGGCGTCGTATTCGGGCTGCACCGAGGTGTTGGTGGACGGCGCGAGCACGCCGAACTTGCGTCGCCAGCCGAGCGAGTCGGTCATCGCAGCTCCCATGCGCCGCCCAGCGACGGCGGCAGCCGCACCACGCTGCCGCGTACTTCCAGGCCGGCGGATTCGCAGCGACGGGCGAACACGGCCGCGTCGTCGAACGCGAGCGCGTAGCCCGCGAGCGCAGGCGCCGCGGGTGCCGCGCCCAGGCGTTCGATCCATTGTGCCTGCGTGCCAATCAGCACGTCGCCCCGTTCCGAGGCAAGGCGGATGAAGCCATCCTCGCGCCGTGGCAGCAGCGCCGAGAAGCGGGCGTAGCGCGCAGCCACCGCGACCGGATCGTAGGCGACGACGAACACCGCGGCGAGGCCCAGCACGCCGTTGTCGTGCGCCAGGTACTGCGGGCGCCAGATCGATTCCGGCGTGAGCTGCTCGACGAACTGGATGCGGCCTTCGGGCATCTTCTCCGGTGGCACGCGCACGACGTTGAAGCGCGCCTCGAGGCCGTCGCCGGCGTCGCGCGCGAGCCTCACCACCGGCAGCGGCTCGAAGCCGTGCGCGGCGAGCCTGGCGTGCTCGGCGTCCGCCGCGGGCGTGCCGAAGCAGGCGAGGTGCACGCCGACGTGCCTGTCGATGGCCTCGCGCATCTGCCGGCCGACCGGCGTGTCGTGCGTAGGCGTGAGGATCTCGAGATATCCCTGCGGCAGCATCACGCAGCGGTTGGACGAACCTGCCGGCCCGTCCTGCGTCTGTTGCACCGACAGCGGCGTCACCTTGAACCCGAGGCCCTCGAACACCGCGGCAGCGGCATCCAGGCCGGGGACGAAATGCGCAATGTGATCGAGAAACAGGTTGCCGGGCTCGGGTCGCTGGCTACTTTCCATTCCTTATAATAGCCGCATGAACAAGCCAGTCGAGCAGCACGCGGCGAGCATGACCGGCGCCGAGGCGATGGTCGAGATGCTGCAGAAGCACGGCGTCGAGATCATCTTCGGCCTTTGCGGCGATACCAGCCTGCCTTTCTACGATGCGCTGGCGCGCTTGCCCCACGGCATGCGCCACATCCTCACGCGCGACGAGCGCCACGCGGCGTACATGGCCGATGGCTATGCGCGCGTGTCGGGCAGGGTGGGCGTGTGCGAAGGCCCCAGCGGCGGCGGCGCGACCTACATCCTGCCCGGCCTGGTCGAGGCGAACGAATCCTCGGTGCCGATACTCGCGATCACCTCCGACATCTCGGTGTCCTCGCGCGGCCGCTACACGCTGACCGAGCTGGACCAGGGCGCGCTGATGCGGCCGCTGACCAAGTGGAACGCGGTGATCGACCGCGCGGCGGACATCCCGCGCGTGGTGCGCGCGGCGTTCAACGAGATGACTTCGGGCAGGCCGGGATCGGCGCACATCGCGCTGCCCTACGACGTGCAGGGCGGGCCGGTGGAGCGCGCCGACGTCTGGGCGGACCCGAGCCTGGGCCGCTATCCGTCGCGGCGCGTCGGCGCGGACCCGTTCCATGTCGAGCTGGCGGCGAAGCTGCTGCGCGGCGCCCAGCGTCCGGTGTGCATCGTCGGCGGCGGCGTCGTGATCTCGGGCGCCGAGGGCGAGCTGCTGGAACTCGCGGAAAGGCTCAGCATGCCGGTGGCGACCACCATCAGCGGCCAGGGCTCGATCTCCGAAGAGCACCCGCTCGCGGTCGGCGTGGTCGGCTCCAACGGCGGTACGCCGGAGACGCGCGGCATCGTCGACCAGGCGGACCTGGTGTTCTTCATCGGCTGTCGCGCGGGTTCGGTGACCACCGAGCGCTGGCGGCATCCCGCGCCGGGCAAGACGAAGGTGATCCACCTCGATGTCGACCCGAAGGTTCCCGGCACCACCTACCGCGTCGACGTGCCGCTGGTGGGTGACGCGAAGCTCGCGCTCGCGGCGCTGAACGAGGCCATGGATTCGACTCGGCGCACGCTGGACGCGGCGGCGGTGCAGAAGGCGAAGGAGGCGAAGTTCGCCAGGTTCCGCGCGCTCGCAGAATCCGACGACGTGCCGGTGAAGCCCGAGCGCGTGGTGGCGGAACTCGCCAGGGCGCTGGACGCAGACGCCATCGTCGTCGCCGATCCGGGCACGCCTTGCCCTTACCTGTCCGCTTACTACCCGGTGCGCAAGGCGGGCAGGACGTTGTACTCGAACCGCGCACACGGCGCGCTGGGCTATTCGCTGTCGTCGGCGGTGGGTGCGCATTTCGGCCGCCCGGGCGTGAAGACGGTGGCGGTGATGGGCGACGGCAGCTTCGGCATGTGCGTGGGCGAGCTCGAGACCGTGGTGAGGCATCGCCTGCCGATCACCTTTGTCGTCATCTCCAACGCGGTGTACGGCTGGATCAAGGCGGGGCAGAAGTCCGGCTTCCAGCAGCGCTACTTCTCGGTGGATTTCGAGTCCACCGACCATGCAAGGGTCGCCGAGGCCTACGGCGTCAAGACCTGGCGCGTCACCGACCCGGGCAGGCTCGCCGACGCGCTGCGCGAGGCGCTCGCGCACGGCGGGCCGAGCCTGGTGGACATCGTCTGCCAGCCCTTGCACGAGGCAAAAGCGCCTGTTTCGGAGTGGGTGGCGTGAGCGGGAACCATGGGCACGAGCACACAAAGGACGATGAGCTCGGCTTTCGGGTGAAGGCAATGGAGCGGCTGCTGGTCGACAAGGGCCTGGTCGATCCGGCAGCGATGGACGAGCTGATCGAGACCTACGAGACGCGCGTCGGGCCGCGCAACGGCGCGCGCGTGGTGGCCAAGGCCTGGAGCGACGCAGGGTACCGCGAATGGCTGCTGCGCGATGCCACGGCCGCGATCGCATCCTTCGGTTTCGAGGGCAGGCAGGGCGAGCACATGATCGCGGTGGAGAACTCGCCGAAGCTGCACAACATGGTGGTGTGCACGCTGTGTTCCTGCTATCCGTGGCCGGTGCTGGGCCTGCCGCCGGTCTGGTACAAGTCCGCGCCGTACCGCTCGCGCGCGGTCGCCGATCCGCGCGGCGTGCTGCGCGAGTTCGGCGTCGAACTGGCCGATGACATTGAAGTGCGCGTCTGGGATTCGACCGCCGAGCTGCGCTACCTGGTCATCCCGCAGCGCCCCGCCGGCACCGAGGGCATGAGCGAGGAGCAGCTCGCGGACCTGGTCACCCGCGACCACATGATCGGCGTCGCGCGATGAATGGGGGACAGGATCTCGGTGGCGTTCATGGTTTCGGCGCGGTGAACGCGGAGCCGAACGAGCCGGTGTTCCACGCCGAATGGGAGAGGCGCGCGTTCGCGCTTACCGTCGCCATGGGCTTCCACGGCCGCTGGAACATCGACATGTCTCGCTGGTACCGCGAGAACCGCGATCCGCGCGACTACCTCGGCTCCAGCTACTACGAAATCTGGTTCAAGGGGCTGGAAAGCCTGATCGCGGATCGCGGCCTGCTCGAGGACGCCGGCAAGCTGAAGGCACCGGATGCGACGCAGGCGGCCGCGCTGCTAAGGAAGGGCGGCAAGGCGAGCGTGGACGTCGACGTGCCCGCGCGCTTCAGGACCGGCGACCGGGTGCGGGTGCTGAACCGGCACCCGCTGACGCATACGCGCATACCGCGCTATTGCCGCGGCCGGCAGGGCGTGGTGTTTCGCGACCATGGCGTGATGATCTTCCCGGACACGCATGCGCTCGACCAGGGGCAGAAGCCGCAGCATTGCTACAGCGTGCGCTTCAGCGCGATGGAGCTGTGGGGCCGGCCAGGGCCGGACAGCGTGCATATCGACCTCTGGGACGACTATCTTGAAGCGGCCTGAGCCCGCGACCCACTTCAACGCGCCATGGGAGGCGCAGGTATTCGCGCTAGTGGTGCAGCTCGGCGACCGCGGCTTCTACAGCTGGAAGGAGTGGGCGGACACGCTGGGCGCGGTGATCGCGGAGGCGAAGGTGGCGGGCGATCCGGACCTCGGCGACACCTACTACCAGCACTGGATGAAGGCGCTCGAGCGCCTGCTGCGCGCGAGGGGCGTCGCCGATGCGGCCGCGATCGACGCGCTCGCACGCGAGATCGAACACGAAGCCGAACACGTCCGGGAATCGCAGCGCCGATGACGATCCGCGTCACGCCGCCACGCTACGCTTGACCCGCCGGCAGCACCGCCTTACCCGCGAAGCGCTGCGCTCGGGCGCGATCGACCGCATGTTCGACCGCCATGGCGGCGTCGCCGACCGGCTGAGCCCGCAGGCGCTTGCCGAGTCGCTGGCACGGGCCATGCGACACGCGCCGCGCGGCGACCTGTGGGTGTTCGCCTACGGTTCGCTGCTGTGGAATCCGGTGATCCACCATGCCGCGCGGCGTCCGGCACGCCTGCATGGCTATCACCGCCGCTACTGCCTGTGGTCCTATGTCGGCCGCGGCACGCGCGAGCGGCCCGGCCTGATGCTCGGGCTCGAGCGCGGGGGCAGTTGCGTCGGTGCCGCCTTGCGCATCCCGCGCGGGAACGTGCAGGACGAACTGGCGCTGCTGTGGCGGCGGGAGATGATCGCCGGCTCGTACGCACCGCGCTGGCTCGTGCTGCAGATCGCCGGCGTGGGGCGCCGCAAGGCGCTGGTTTTCACCATGGACAGGCGTCACCCGCGCTATGCGGGACGGCTGGCCGAGGCAAGGGTGGCGAAGGTGGTGAACGAGGCGCGCGGACCGCTGGGAAGCTGCCGTGAGTACTTCGAGCATACGCGCGCCGCGCTGGCGGAGCTGGGCACCCGCGACGCCATGCTCGAGCGCCTGCGCCGGCGTCTTCGGTAGCAGCGCCGCTTCAGGACGGGACGTCGGGCAGGGAATCGCGGAAGGCCTTGCCGGTGCGGGCCAGCCACAGGTGTTGCGCCGACACCTTTGCCACTCGAACCATGTTCGCCGGGCCGAGGCCGTTGGCGAAGGCCAGCGCGAACATCAGGGGAATCATCATCAGCGTCGCCTCGCCGAACAGGTTCTCGCGCGCCGCGAGCATGACCACGGCCGCCAGTATCGACAGCGCGGCGCCGCCCACGGCGAGCCAGAAGAGGATGTCGCGCCAGCGCTGGTGCCGCGCGCAGATGCCGAGTTCGAGCCGCACGCGCTTGCGGATCAGCATGTGCACGACGATGATGACCAGTACCGCCGGCCAGAACAGGATCACGGCGAAGCCCGAGCCCTGCGACGTCAACATGAACAGCGCGATCGCGAGGCCCCAGGCGAACGCGCGCCACTGCCACGGCGTCCAGTACAAGGTGCGGTTGACGCGCGCGGGGAGCGCGGGCGCGTTGCAGATGACGCAGCGGTGCGGCAGTTGCCCGTTCCTCTCCATGCGTACGCGCTTGCCGTCGCGCGCGACCTCGCCCACCTGCTGCCGCAGGTCGAGTTCGGCGGCGGGAGGTGCGTAGGGGTCGATGCCGTCGGTCATGCGGTGGCCGGGGCAGGATGCGGTGCCGATGGAAGGCGCACGGCTCCGATTCTGACAGCGTGGACGCTGTTTTGAAACCGCGACGGTTCGCGGCGCTAGAATCGGCGATGATGCCGATTCGAACCATGGAGGAAGCGCGTTGTTGAGAACAGGCAAGGAACACCTCGAATCGCTGCGCGATGGCAGGGTCGTCTACGTCGGCAAGGAGAAGATCACCGACGTCACCACGCACCCCGCGTTTCGCAACGGCGCGCGCACCATCGCCGGCATCTACGATGCGAAATGCGATCCGGCGAGCACCGACCTGTGGTACGAGGAAGGGGGCGAGCGCTACAGCATGTACTTCCTCAAGGCGCGCAGCCGCGAGGACCTGCGCAGGCGCATGCTCGCGCACAAGCGGATCGCGGACATGACGCTGGGCATGTTCGGCCGCTCGCCCGACCACGTGGCGAGCTACGTCACCGCGTTCGCGTACATGCCAGAAGTGTTCGAAGCCGGCCGCAAGGGCTGCGGCCAGAACGTGCTCGACTACTACGAGCACCTGCGCAGGAACGACCTGTACTGCTGCTACGCGGTGCTGCCGCCGCAGGCGATGCGCAACCCCGAGTACTACCGCGACCGCAAGATCCAGGCGCCGACGCTGCGCGTGGTGCGCGAGGACGACGACGGCGTGGTCGTCACGGGCATGAAGATGCTCGCCTCCGGCGCCGTGTTCGCCAACGAGATCTGGATCGGCAACATCCTGCCGATGGCGCCGGACCAGAAGGCCGAATCGATCACCTGCGCGGTGCCGGTGAATGCGAAGGGCCTGACGCTGTGGTCGAGGAAGCCGTTCGAGCGCGATGCCGGCTCGCAGTTCGAGTCGCCGCTCGCCTGGGGCTTCGACGAGACCGACAGCATGGTGATCTGCAACAACGTCAAGATCCCTTGGGAGAAGGTGTTCGTCCACAACGACCCGG
This sequence comes from uncultured Enterobacteriaceae bacterium, assembly GCA_964612335.1. Classification (GTDB taxonomy): domain Bacteria; phylum Pseudomonadota; class Gammaproteobacteria; order Burkholderiales; family SG8-39; genus CAZTDU01. The sequence continues at coordinate 90,637 of CAZTDU010000002.1, forward strand.
AGCTGTCGCGCGGCATCTACATCACGACGCCGGCGCACGCCTACAGCAACCACCAGTCGACCGTGCGCTTCTGGTCCAAACTCGGGTTCATCGTCGGCCTCGCGAGCAAGGTCACGCAGGCGACCGGCGCGGAGAAGATTCCCGCGGTCCAGGAAGTCCTCGGGCGCCTCGCCTCGCAGGAGGCGCTGATACGCGGGCTCGCGGTGGCGCAGGTGGAGAACTGCGAACCCTGGGCGGGCGGGCAGTACGTCGGCTACAACCGCCGCGACGTCTACTCCGCGCTGCTGTGGTGCGTGGAGAACTATTCGCTGATCATCGACGGCCTGCGCGAGCTTTGCGGCGGCGGCGTGTTCCAGATGCCGGCGGATGCGTCGGTGATCGAGGATCCCGAGCTGCGGCAGCAGTTCGAAGAGTACTGGCATACGCCCCAGCTGTCGCCGCTGGACCGGATGAAGCTGTTCAAGCTGGCATGGGACTTCACCGGCACCGAGTTCGCCGGCAGGCACCAGAGCTACGAGAAGTTCTACGTCGGCGCCACGTTCATCCTGCGCCACCACAACTTCCGCGAAGCACCGTGGCGCGAGTTCCACGCCAGGGTTGAGCAGTTCATGGGATCGTACGACGTCCCCGGGGCCGGGGCGAAGGCCGCCTGAGCCGCTCGCGCGGCCTCAGAGGCCGAGGTAGGCCTGCCGCACGCGGTCGTCGTGCAACAGGTCGGGCCCGGCGCCGCTCATGACCACGCGGCCGTTCTCCAGCACGTAGGCCTGCTGGCTGATCTTCAGCGACACGGCGACGTTCTGCTCGACCAGCAGGATCGTCATGCCCTTGCGGTTCAGCTCGCGGATCGTCTGCAGCACTTCCTGCACCACCGTGGGCGCGAGGCCGAGCGAAGGCTCGTCGAACATGATGAGCTCCGGCTGGCCCATCAGGCAGCGGCCGATCGCCAGCATCTGCTGCTCGCCGCCGGACAGCGTGCCGGCGAGCTGGTCGCGCCGCTCGGCCAGGCGCGGGAACATCGCGTACACCTCGGCCAGCGTCTGCGCGGCCCTCGACCGCGCGCGCGCGATCATCGCGCCCATCTCCAGGTTGTCGTGCACGGACAGGGTCGGAAACACTTGCCGGCCTTCGGCGACCTGGCCGATGCCGAGGTTGCAGACCCGGTGCGGCTCGTGGCCCGTGATGTCCGCGTCGAGGAAGCGTACGCTTCCGGCGCGCGGCTTCTCGATGCCCGCGATGGTGCGTATGAGGGAGGTCTTGCCGGCACCGTTGGCGCCGACGATGGCGACGATGTGGCCGCGCGCCACCTGCAGCGACACCTGGTCCAGCGCCTGCGCGTCGCCGTAGTAGAGGTCGAGCTTGTCCACCGACAGCATCGGCGCGGCGGACATCAGACCTCGGCCTCCTCGCCGAGGTAGCACTCGAGCACCGCCGGGTCGCGCACCACGTCCTGGGGCGCGCCGCGGGCGATGATCTCGCCGTGGTGGAGCACGACGATGTGCTGCGCCAGCGCCATGACGGCGCGCATCACGTGCTCGATCAGCAGGATGGTCACGCCTTCGCTGCGGTTCAGGTCGCGGAACACCTCGACCATCTGGTCGCATTCGGTGGGGCGTAGGCCGGCCATCACCTCGTCCAGCAGCAGCAGCCTGGGGCGCGTCGCCAGCGCGCGCGCGACTTCCAGGCGCTTGCGGTCGGGCAGCGTCAGCGACGACGCGGGCGAATCCATCCTCGACTCGAGGCCGAGCTTCGCCAGCATCGCGCGCGCGTACGCGCGTGCGTCGGCGACGCTGCGCGAGCGCTCGAGCGCGCCGACGATGACGTTGTCGAGCACGGACAGTCCGGCGAAGGGCTTGACGATCTGGAAGGTGCGGCCGATGCCGGCGCCGCAGACCTGGTCCGGGCGCAGCCCGCCGATCGGGCGGCCGTCGAACAGGATCTCGCCCGAGTCCGGCGCGTAGACGCCGGCGATGACGTTGAACAGCGTGGTCTTGCCGGCACCGTTCGGGCCGATCAGGCCGACGATGGCGCCCTGCGGCACGTCGAAGGACGCCTCCTGCACTGCCTTCAGCCCGCGGAAGGCCTTGCTCGCGCGCTTCACCTGCAGCAGGGCGCTCATTTGGATATTCCCAGCTTGCGGGCCAGCGTCGGCCAGATGCCATGCGGCAGGAACATCACCACCACCAGCAGCACGATGCCGTAGAACACCTGCTTTACGCCCGGAAACTCCAGTCCCAGCGCGGCGAGCAGTTCGGTGATGCCGTCGGCGAGCAGCGTCAGCACCGCGGCACCGAGGATGGGCCCGAACAGCGTGCCGACACCGCCGATGATCGGGCCGAGGATGATCTCGATCGAGCGGCTGATGTGGAAGATCTGTTCGGGAAAGAGGTTGTTGTAGTAGAAGGCGAAGAACACGCCGGCCACCGCGGTCATCGCCGAGCTGATCGCCACGGCGAGCATCTTCCAGCGGAAGGTGTTGATGCCCAGCGCCTGCGCGGCCTCTTCGTTCTCGCGTATCGCCTGCCAGTAGTAGCCCGCGCGGCTCCTCAGCAGCCAGGCGCACAGCGCGAAGGCGCCGGCAGCCAGCGCGAGGATGGCGTAGTAGTACATCGCGGGCGGCCCGCGGAAGTTCAGGATGTCGATCTGGTCGCGCTGCGCCACCTTCAGGAACAGCCCGCCCGGCCCGCCGAACCACGGCATGTGATCGAAGCCGATGCGCGTGAACTCGGCGAACGCGATGGTCAGCAGCGCGAAGTACACGCCCGAGATGCCGAAGCGGAAGGCAAGGAAGCCGATCAGGCAGCCGAGCAGCACGCAAGCCGCGATCGACAGCCAGACGCCCGCCCAGGGTCCGACGCCGAAGTGCACGAAGATGCCCGCGGAGATGTACGCGCCGACGCCGACGTAGAGCGAGTGGCCGAGCGAGAGCTGCCCGGCGAAGCCCATCATCACGTTCCACGCCTGGCCGGCGTAGGCGAAGAAGAGGATCAGCGTCGCTACCGAAAGCACGTAGCTGCTGGCGAAGGCGGGCAGCACCAGCAGCGCCGCGCCCAGCACCGCCAGCATCGCCGCCGCGCGGGCGTTCATGCCTTCCTCCCCAGCAGCCCCTGCGGCCGGAACAGCAGCACCAGGATCAGCAGGCCGAAGCTGAACATGCTCTTGGCCGAAGGCGTGATGAACAGGCCCGCCATCGCTTCGGATACGCCGATCAGGATGCCGCCGACGATCGCGCCGCTCATCGAACCGAGCCCGCCGACGATGACGATGACGAACGCCAGCAGCGTGTAGGCCGGACCGAGCTGCGGCGTCACGTCCACCAGCAGCACCATCATGCTGCCGGCCACGGCGACGCAGGCCGAGCCGATGCCGAAGGTGAGCGCGTACAGGTGCTTCACGTTCAGGCCGACGACGAGCGCGCCGAGGTGGTTGTCGGCGCAGGCGCGGATCGCCTTGCCGGTGCGGCTGAGGCGGAAGAACGCGAACAGCGCCGCGCTGCCCGCGAGCGCGACCCCCGCGGCGTAGACGCGCGCCTTGTCGAAGAACAGCGGCCCGAGCGCGAACGATTCGAGCTGGTAGTCGACCTGCACGCTGCGCGCATCGGGGCCGAACACCATCAGCAGCCCGTTCACCATGATGATCGCCACCGCGACCAGCAGCATGAACTGCGAATGCTCGGGCCGCGTGATGAAGGGGTTGATGATGCCCGCCTGCATCGCGTAGCCGAAGGCGAAGAACGCCGCGGCCACCGGCAGCAGCGCGAGGAACGGGTCGAGCTTCAGCGCCGCGAACAGGATGACGGTGGCATACATCGCGATCGTCATCATCTCGCCGTGCGCGAAGTTGACCACGCGCACGACGCCGAAGATCACCGACAGGCCGAGGGCCATCAGGCCGTAGACCATGCCGGTCAGCACGCCGGCGATGACGACGTTGGCTACGAGGTCGGGCGTCATGAAAAAAACGGGGCCGGCGTCGCCGGCCCCTGGTCAGGCACCGCGGGCCTCAGGCCTTGTAGCCCGGCGCCGGGAACACCGGCTTGGCGGTCGCGGCGCTCTTGGGCAGCACCACGGTGGGCGTGAGGTTCAGGTTCTGCACGCAGGCCGAGCCGATGCCTTCGACCTGGCCCTTGGCGTTGAACTTGATCGGGCCGCCGAGCGACATCTTGTCGGTGATGTTGGTCTGGCGGATTGCTTCGGTGAGTTCCTTCGAATTGGCGGTGCCCGCCCGCTTGAAGGCGTCGGCGGCGATCAGCAGCGCCTCGAAGGTGAAGCCGACGTTGAGGCCGTGGAACACCAGCTTGTCCTTCGGGTTCTGCTTCAGGAACGCCTTCTCGACCACCTTCGTCAGCTTGGCATTCGGGTTGTACCAGGGCACGTTCGACACCGAGTACTCGGACAGCTTGCCGAGGGTCCTGAAGTACTGCTCCTCGTACATGCCGGGCGAGCCCGGGCTGATGATGCCCATCGGGTTCCAGCGCTGCTTCACCATCTCGCGCCGCAACAGGATCGCGTCGTTCAGGCGGCATACCAGCAGCAGGAAGTCCGCCTTGGACGCGCGCGCCTTGGAGATCTCCACGGTGAGGTCCTTCGCGTTCGGGTCGTAGGCGATGGTGTCGACGACCTTGAAGGGCAGTTGTGTCTGGCGCGGCAGCAGGGCATTGATGCCCTTGGTCATCGCCTGCCCGAACGTATCGTTCACATGCATGTACACCGCGGTGCGGGGCACCGTGTTGGTCTCCCGGAACAGGTCGCCGATCAGCGACAGGCCGTTTCGGACGATGTCGATCGCGGTCTGGAAGTTGCGGAACACATACTTGTAGCCCTGCTCGGTGATCTGCGGCGCGGCGGCGATGTTGATGACGAAGGGCACGCCGCGCTGCTCGGCGACCTGCGCGATCGCCGCGGCGGCACCGGAGTCGAAGGGCCCGACCAGCACGTTGGCGCCTTCCTGGATCAGGCGCTCGGCGCGCGTGCGCGCGGTGTCGACGTTCGACTCGAAGTCCGCGTTCATCAGCTCGATGTCCACGCCAAGCATTTCCCTGATCACGCCGGGCGCGAGGTCGGCGCCCTTCTGGCAGGACTGGCCGATGAAGCCCAGGTAGCCCGAGCGCGGCAGGATCATGCCGACCTTCAGCTTCCGGGCTTGTGCACGCACGATGCCGAACGGCGCGAGGCCGGCCAGCGTGCCGGCGGCGGCGAGCGACTTGTTGAAGTTTCTGCGATCCATACGTCCTCCTCGGGGAATGTTGCGCTGCAGTATCAATAGTTTAGCATTGCGACGATTTGTTATAGACCATTACAATTTCACGGTCAACATGAAAAAAGCCCCGTCGCCGCACCGGCCGCGCAGCCTGGCACCGATCCCCTACGTCGCCAGCGTCGACTACGACGTGCTCGACGACCTGCTCGGCTATTCGCTGCGCCGGGCGCAGGTCGCCATGTTCCTCGCCTTCCACGCCGCGACGCGCGGACTGGACATCACGCCGCCGCGTTTCACCGCGCTGTGCCTCATCGGCGCGAACCCCGGGCTCGGCCAGAGCGTGCTCGGCGAGGTGCTGGGCATCGCCCGCTCGGGCGCGATGCTGCTGGTGGACTGGATGGAGGCGCGGGGCTACGTCGAGCGCAGGCGGCGCCCGGACGACGCCCGCGCCTGGGGCCTGCACCTGACCGCGGCGGGCGAGAAGTTCGTGCGCGCGCTCAAGCGCAGCGTGGTCGCGGAGGACCACGCGAGGGCCAGCAGGCTGACGCCGGCAGAGCGTCGGGAGCTGCTGCGGCTGCTGGCGAAGCTGGCCGGATGAACGCCGGCCCCAGGCTTGGTCCGACCGAGATCCATGCCGCCTGGCATGACGACGGTACGGTCCGCCTGCGCTCGCCGCATGCGCTGGAGCCCTATGCCGCGCGCATCACCGAGTGGCTGGAGCACTGGGCGGCAGCGGCACCGGACCGCGTGTTCCTCGCCGAGCGCGCTGCGGAGGGCGGCTGGCGCACGCTGAGCTATGGCCAGGCGCTGGATGCCGCGCGGCATGTCGCCGCGGCGCTGCTCGCGCGCGGGCTGTCTGCCGAGCGCCCGGTGGCGGTGCTGTCGGGAAACGACATCGCGCACGCGCTGCTGCAGCTGGGCGCGCTCTACGCGGGAATTCCGTACGCGCCGGTGTCGCCTGCGTACTCGCTCCTGTCGACCGATTTCGGCAAGCTGCGCCACGTCATGCGGCTGCTTACCCCGGGGCTGGTGTTCGCGGCCGACGGCGCTGCCTTTGCCGGCGCGATCGCCGCCGCAGTGCCCCCTGGCGCCGAACTCGTGGTGACGCGCAATCCGCCCGCAGGCGTGGCCGCGACGCCCTTCGACGCGCTGCTCGCGCATCCGGTCGGGCCGGAGGTGGACGCCGCGCACGCGAGCGTCGGCCCCGAGACGATCGCCAAGTTCCTCTTCACCTCGGGCTCGACCGGCGTGCCAAAGGCGGTCGTCAACACGCAGCGCATGTGGTGCGCCAACCAGGCCATGATCCGCACCATGCTGGCGTACTTCCGCGACGAGCCGCCGGTGCTGGTCGACTGGGCGCCGTGGCACCACACTGCCGCGGGCAACCATGATTTCGGCCTGGTGCTGGTGAACGGCGGTTCGTACTACATCGACGAGGGCCGGCCGATCCCGGGCGCGATCGAGGCCACGGTGCGCAACCTGCGCGAGATCGCGCCGACGTTCTACTTCAACGTGCCCAAGGGCTTCGAGGCGCTGCTGCCATTCCTGCGCGACGATGCGGTGCTGCGGCGGACGTTCTTCAGCCGGCTGCGGGTGCTGTGGTTCGCCGGCGCCGCGGTGCCGCAGCACGTGTACGACGAGATGCGGGCGCTGGCACGTGCCGAGCGCGGCGAGCCGGTGCCGTTCCTGACCGGACTGGGCTCCACGGAAACCGCGCCGATGACGCTGGCGCGCCTGGCCGAGACCGAGGACGCGTCGAACATGGGCGTGCCGCCGCCCGGCGTCGAGCTGAAACTGGTGCCGTTCGAGGGCAAGTTCGAGATGCGGATCAAGGGGCCGCACATTACGCCGGGCTACTGGCGGCAGCCGGAACTCACCGCACAGGCGTTCGACGAGGAGGGCTGGTACCGACTGGGCGACGCCTTTGCCTTCGCCGACGAGGCCGACGCGGGCAAGGGACTGCTGTTCCGCGGCCGCGTCGCCGAGGACTTCAAGCTCGCCACCGGGACGTGGGTGCACGTGGGACAGTTGCGTGCCGCGTTCATCGCGCACTTCGCGCCGCTCGTGCGCGACGTCGTGATCGCCGGCGCCGGGCGCGACATGCTCGCCGCGCTGGTGTTTCCCGACGGCGCGCATGCGCGCGAGGCGTTTGCCGACCGGCTGCGCACGTTCGCCGCGCAGGCCACTGGCAGCTCCAACCGCATCGAACGCATCCTGGTGATGCATGAGCCGCCGTCGCTGGATGCCGGAGAGATGACCGACAAGGGATCGATCAACCAGCGCGCGGTGCTGTCGCGCCGGGCCGCGCTGGTCGACGCACTGTATGAAGAGCCACCGGGAGCGGACGTGATTGGAGCAGCGGAATGAAGACCATGAACATCGACGAGCTCGTCGCCATCGACATCCACACGCACGCCGAGACCTCGACGCGCCTGGTGCCGGACAGGGAGACGCAGGAATACTTCGAGGCGCGCGGACGCTACTTCCGCTATGCGGTGCAGTGCCCGTCGATCCCGCAGATGGCCGCCTACTACCGCGAACGCAAGATCGGCTTCGTCGTCTTCACGGTCGACCACGAGCGCGGCATGGGCCTCGCCAACTTCATCAGCAACGAGGAGGTGGCCGAGCTCGCGCACGAGCACGGCGACGTCGCGATCCCGTTCGCCAGCATCGACCCGGCGCGCGGCCTGATGGGCGTGCGCGAGGCGCGGCGGCTGATCAGGGACTTCGGCGTGCGCGGGTTCAAGTTCCACCCGACCATCCAGGGCTTCTATCCGGACGACCGCATCGCCTACCCGCTGTACGAGGTGATCGCGGAAGCCGGCCTGCCGGCGATTTTCCACACCGGGCAGACCGGCATCGGCGCCGGCATGCCGGGCGGGCGCGGGCTGCGGCTGAAGTATTCGAATCCCATGCACCTGGACGACGTGGCGGCCGATTTCCCGGACCTGCAGATCGTCATGGCGCACCCGTCGGTGCCGTGGCAGGACGAGGCGTTGTCGGTGGCCACGCACAAGCCGAACGTGTGGATAGACCTTTCGGGCTGGTCGCCCAAGTACTTCGAACCGAAGCTCGTGCGCTATGCCAACACGCTGCTGAAGGACCGCGTCCTCTTCGGCACCGACAACCCGGTGATCTCGCCCGACCGCTGGCTCGCCGACTTCGAGAAGATAGACATCAAGCCCGAGGTGCGGCCGCTGATCATGAAGGAGAACGCTGTCAGGCTGCTGAAGCTGCGGCCGTAGCCTCGCGGGCAGCTAGCCGCCGAAGAGGAAATCCGCTCCGGCGAGGAACTTCGCCGGCGCCTCCAGCGCTACGCTGTGCGCGCAGCCATCGATCAGCCAGACGTCGGCACGCAGCGACTTGTACAGCTGCAGGCAGGTGTCCTCGGGCGGGAACGAGCGGTCCTGGCGGCCGTGCATCATCAGCACCTTCGCCTTGATGCGAGCCAGCTCTTCGGCCGTCACGGCGCTCTTGTCGATATAGAACTGCTTGTCGCCGTCGAACATCGACTCGTAGTACTCGCGGTATCCGGGCTTGGTCAGGATGCGGTAGCGGTAGTCGATCTCCGCTTCGTCGATGAACGCGGGATCGAGCACCGTTGCTTCAGTCGACTTTCGCAGCGCGGCGCGGTCCTCCGGGTAGCGCCACAGCCGCGTGCCGGGCACGCAGGGGAAGGACACGCCCATGGTGCCGGTGGTGAGGACGCGGGTTACTCTCGGCTCTGCTGCCGCGAGCTTCAGCACCAGCGCGCCCGACAGCGAGTGCCCGATCGCGCCGGCCTCGCCATCGAGCCGCTGCAGCAGGAAGCGCGCCTGGCGCAGCCACATGTCCATGTCGAAGTAGGGTTTCTCCCGCTTTCCTCCCGACAGGCCGAATCCCACCAGGTCCGCGGCAAGGATGCGGTACTTGCGCGACAGCGGCTCGATCACCTTGCGGAAGTTCCCGGGGATGGAGGCGCCGGCGCCCGAGCCGTGCAGCATCAGCAGCGGAAAGCCGCTGCCGCCTTCCCAGCAGTGGATGGTGGTGCCCTCGAAGGGCAGGTCGTGTTCTTCAAGCGGCATGTGCGCGTGCATCCAGGTTGACGGGCTTCCAGCGCGGGAGCTTCTCGGTGCCATAGGGAACAAAGCGGGCGGTGCGGCTGCGCTGGTCGCGCACCCATCCCTGCCAGAGGGGAAAGTCGTAGAACACCTTGACGCCCCACAGCGGCCAGCGGGACTTGGGCCACGAGATGTCCGACCACAACTGCGTGTGCTCGGTGATCGGCCGGTTGCGCTGCTCCCACTCGGCGAGCGTCGCCTCGCCCGGGCCCTTGTCGATGACAAGGTTGGCGAGCGTGAGGCCGTTGACGATGCCCATGCCGCAGCCCTGGCCGAGGCCGGGCGGCATGCCGTGCGCCGCGTCGCCGACCACCGCGACGCGGCCACGGTGCCAGGCGTGCAGCTTCACGGTCTCGAAGATGTCGTAGCGCGTCGGCCTGTCGACGCGCGCGATCAGGTCCGCGATGGTCGGGAAGGATTCGCCCCAGGACGCCGCGTCCAGCGGCGTGCGCGAGCCCGCTTCGTCGCGCCGCTGCGCCGCGAAGCAGAAGTAGAACACGTTGCCTTCGCAGGGGCTGTAGAGCACGCGCCGGCTGCCGCTCCACCACTCGAGCAGGTAGGCCCACTCGGGCTTGTCGGTGCGGCCGGGCACGTGGTCCACCAGCACGCGGATCGCGCCGTCGATGTGCTGGCGGCGCTCGCGCGCCAGCGCCAGCGAGTCGCGCACCTTGGAATTGACGCCGTCGGCGCCGACCACCAGGTCGGCGCGCCAGGTCCTGCCTGACTCGTCCTCGATCGTGCCGTCAGCGCTCGCGCGCACGATGTGCGAATCGACGACGAACTCGACGCCGGCCTTCTCGGCGGCGCGATGAATGGCCATCAGCAGCTGCTGGCGCGTGACGCAGAACATGCGGGGCCCGGAATCGCTGTGCAGCGCCGCGAACGGGATCTCGTGGATCATGCGGTCGTGCCCGTCCATGTTCCACATGCGCGGGATGCCGCGCGTGCCGCGCAGCGCGTCGTCGGCCGCGCCGATGGCGTGCAACACCTGCACGCCGTTGTCCCACAGCCAGATGCCGGCGCCGAAGGCGCGGATCTCGCTGCCGCGCTCGTGCACGCGGACCGACCACCCGGCCTGCGCCAGGCGCGCCGCGACGGTCAGGCCGACGAAGCCCGCCCCCACCACCTCTGCATGCAGGCGCGCCATCGCTACCTCACGCGGCTGAGGAAGGCGCGGGTGCGCTCCTCGCGGGGATGGTTGAAGATCTCGTCCGGGCTGCCCTGCTCGAGGATCCTGCCTTCGTGCAGGAACAGGATCCGGTTTCCCACCTCGCGGGCGAAGCCCATCTCATGCGTGACGACCACCATGGTCATGCCTTCCTTGGCGAGCTGTTTCATGGTTTCCAGGACTTCGCCGACGAGTTCGGGATCGAGCGAGGACGTGGGCTCGTCGAACAGCATCAGCTTGGGGTTCATCGCCAATGCACGGGCGATCGCGACGCGCTGCTGCTGCCCACCCGAGAGCTTGGAAGGATAGACGTCGCGCTTTTCGCTCAGTCCTACCTTGGCGAGCAGATCTTCGGCGATGCGCTCGGCTTCGGCCTGCGGCGTCTTCTTCACCATGACCGGCGCAAGGCTGACGTTCTGCAGCACGGTCATGTGCGGAAAGAGGTTGAAGCGCTGGAACACCATGCCGATCTGGGCTCGCCGCTGGTTGAGCATGGCGTCGGAAAGCGGCTGGAATCTGCCTGATTCCGTGAATACGCCCATCGGCTCCTCGTCCACCCAGATGCGGCCGCTGGTGGGCGTCTCCAGGCAGTTCACGCAGCGAAGCAGGGTAGTCTTGCCCGAGCCGCTGGCGCCGATCAGCACGACCACCTCGCTCTTCGAGACAGTCATGTCGATGTCGCGCAGCACCTGCAGCTCGCCGAAGCACTTGCCGAGCCGCTCGATGCGCACCATCGGTTTGTGGAGAGGAGTATCCGCCACTGGTCAGTCCGAGACCGCGAGGCGAAGCTCGAGCCGCCGCGCGAAGTATGAAAGCGCGGTGCAGAGCACGAAGTACACGACCGCGATGAAGGTGAATATCTCGATCGGCCGGAAGGTGGTCGTCGACAGCACCTGCGCCTGGTAGGTGAGGTCGGCCACGCCGAGCACCGAGACGAGCGAGGAGAACTTGAGGATCGAGACCGACTCGTTGACGAACGGCGGGATCATGCGGCGGAAGGCCTGCGGCAGCACGATGCGGCGCATCGCCTGCGCGTGCGACATGCCCAGCGTGCGCGCGGCCTCGGTCTGGCCGCGGTCGACGCTCTGGATGCCGCCGCGGATGATCTCGGCGATGTAGGCCGCGCCGTTGACCGCCAGCGCGAACGTGGCGGACGTCGCGGCGCTCATTTCGAGCCCCGTCAGGATGGGCAGACAGTAGTACACCCACATCAGCTGGATCAGCGCGGGCGTGTTGCGGAACACCTCGATGTACGCGATCGCGGGCAGGTTCAGCCACGGCTTCGAGGACATGCGCGCGAGCGCGATGATGAGGCCCATCACCAGGCCGCTCGACAGGGCGGCGCCGGTGACGATGAGCGTGAGCTCGATGCCCGAGAGCAGGAAGCCGAGGTTGTTCCAGACGACGTCGAACTTGAACGTGTAGGTCATGCCGGCATCTCCGGTTTCGGCTTCCTGCGGTGGCGCACTGTTCGCCGTTTACTCGACGGCGAACGAGGCCTCGAGGCCGTACTTGGCCAGCAGCTCCTTGATGCGGCCGGACTTCTTCGCGTCGCGCACGAACTTGTTCACCCGCTCCGCGAGCTGCTTGTCGCCCTTCGGGAGCGCGAAGGCGACTTCGCTGCCGCCGTACGAGCCGGGGACGATGTCCATTCCCGGGTGCTCCTTCTGGATGCTCTTCAGCGCGTCGATGGTGCTGGCGTGCGCGTGCACGCGGCCGCTGACCAGCGCGAGCACGTTCTCCGGCACCGTCTTCAGGCGCACGATCTCGGCGCGCTTGAAGCGCTCGGTGACGAACAGGTCGGAGTTCGCTCCCAGCGTCACGGCGATCTTGATCCCGGGCTTGTCCCAGTCCTGCCAGGACTTGGTCTTGGCGACCTCGGCCTTCGGCGCGATCAGCGACAGGCCGTGCTTGGTCACGGCCTCGCTGAAATCGACCACCGCGGCGCGCGGTGGCGTGATCGCCATCAGGTTGGTGATCTCGAACTTGTTGGCCTGGATGCCCGCCGGCAGCGTGCTCCAGTTGTCCTCGACCCAGTTGATCTTCACGCCCAGCGCCTTACCCATGTCGGCCACCAGGTCGTACGTGATGCCCTGGAGCTGGTTGGTCTTGGGATCGCGGAACACGTACGGGTGCCAGACCGCCCAGCCGACGCGCAGCGTCTTGTCCTTGTCGATGCGCTCGACGCTGGATTGGGCGTTCGCGGTGCCGAGCGTGGCGGCGAAAGCGATGGCGGTGGCAAACAGCGTGAAAGCTTTGCGTAGTGGCGTGGTCATGATGTCCTCCTCGTGGTGGGTTCAGTGTGCGGGTTGCGGGGTGCTTCAGGCGGCGCGTCCGGCGTCGCCGGGCTGTGCCGAATCGTTCTGCTGTGCAAGGCGGGCGATCAGGCGTTCGCAGGTGGCGGCGCAGTGCTCGCGGCACAGGCGGCCCACGGACTGCGCGTCGCCGCGCTTGAACGCCTTGAAGATGGCGTAGTGCTCCTCGCGCACGCGCTCGAGGTTGCCGGCGATGCGTGCGCCGATGCGGATGTAGCGCTCGACGTTGTTGCGCAGCACGCCCATCAGCCGGCACAACTGCGCGCGCCCGCTTCCGGCGTACAGCCGGTCATGGAACGAGCTGTTGCGATCGGCGAAGACGGAAATGTCCTGCGCGCTCGCCAGCGACGCGTCGTCCATCGCGTGCAGCAGTCGCTCGAGGTCCTCGACGTCCTGCGGTGTGGCATGCAGCGTGGCAAGGTATCCGGCGCGCTCCTCGAGCATCATGCGGATGTCGAAGATGTCGGTGATCTCGGCCGGGTCCAGCGACGTGACGATGTAGCCGCGCCGCGGGCGCAGCATGACCAGGCCCTCGGCCTCGAGCCGCTGCAAGGCCTCGCGCAGCGGCACGCGGCTGGTGCCGATGCGCTCGGCGACCGCTTCCTGGCCGATCGATTCGCCGGCCGCGAGCGTGCCGTCGAGGATCGCGTCCCGTACCTGCTGGTAGGCGATCTCCGCGAGGCTGGGCAGGCGAGAGGCGGGTGTCGCCTTGAGGCTGTCAGGTCTGGAAACGTTGATGTTGATCGCCGCCAAGCGGCCTCCCGCGTAGATTGAAAACTGTATTCAAAACTACTCTGCCAGCCTCATTGCGTCAAGCTGCCTTGCCACCGGCTTGCGCTGCGGCATACGCGCTCACCTTGCCGAGCAGCGCGTCGATGGATGCCTTGGTCGGACCGAAGCCCTCGGTGCGCTTGAAGGTCCTGGTATCGATGAACAGGCGCTTGTTGATCTCGATGAAGATGCTGTTGATGCGGTTGGCCGGGTCCGAGTGACGCTTGGTCAGGTAGCCGCCGTAGTACGGGAAGTTGACGCTCACCGTATGGCCGAGTCCCTTCAGCGTATCGGCGACGAACTGCAGGAAGTCGGGCGTGCAGGTGGTCCCGTTCACGTCGCCGATGCAGAAGTCGGCGCGCGCCTTTCCCGGGTCGGCGTGCGTGGGCGCACCGACCGCCGACATGCAGTGAAAGCTCATCTGCCAGGCTGCGCCGAAGGACTGTCGCATCTGTCCCAGCACGCGGCCGAGCTCGCGGTGGTAGGGCTCATGGTAGTTCTGCAGCCGTTCCTGCACTTCCGCCACGGTGAGCTTGCGTTCCTGCATCTGCGTGCCGTAGCGCGACAGGCGCTTCAGCAGGCCCAGCCCGCGCTCGGTGAAATCGCTCTGCACGATCGGTCCGGGCCACTTGCCCTCGATCATGCGTTCGTCGATGTCGGCGTCGCTGCGATTGGTGTCGATGTAGGTGTTGGGAAAGCACGCATAGAGCAGGGTGGCGCCCAGCTCGGGTGCCGCCGCGCAGAGTTCCTCGACGTACATCGAGATGTTGTCGTGCACCTCGCTGAACGGCAGCGGCGAGCGGAAATCGTGCGGGTACTCGCGCCCGCTGCGGGACACGTCCACGAGCACCGGAACCGGCTTGCCTGTCGGGTCGTAACGGAGAAAGACACCTGGCTGTATGGCGATCATGGCGTGTCTGCTGGCCTCATGTGGTTGAGTTGTTATTGCGCGCGGCGCGCAGCGCATTCCATACGCGCAGCGGCGTGAGTGGCATGTCCAGGTGCCGGATCCCCAGCGGCGCCAGCGCGTCGATCGCGGCGTTCACCAGCGCGGCCGGGGCGCCGATGGTGCCGCTCTCGCCGGCGCCCTTGACGCCCAGCAGGTTGTCCGGCGAGAGCGTTTCCTGCAGCGCGGTGGCGTAGGCGGGCAGGTCGCTTGCCCGCGGCATCGCGTAGTCCATGAAGCTCCCCGCGAGCGGCTGGCCGGCGGCGTCGAATACCGCGTTTTCCATCAGCGCCTGGCCCACGCCCTGCGCGATGCCGCCGTGTACCTGGCCCTCGACGATCATCGGGTTTATCACCCTGCCGACGTCGTCCACGGCGTAGAAATCGCGGATGCGCACGAGGCCGGTCTCGACGTCGACGATCACCACGCACAGGTGCAGCGCTGCGGGCACGTTGCGGCCAGGCGGATCGTAGAACGACGTTTCTTCCAGTCCGGGCTCGAGGCCTGCGGGGTAGGAGTCGACATGGTGCGCCGCGTGTACCACCTTGCCGAATGGGATCGCGCGGTCGGTCCCGGCGACCCGGTAGCGGCCGCCGGCGAACGACACGTCCTGCTCGGCGCATTCGAGCAGGTGCGCGGCGATCTTCGCCCCCTTGGCGATGACCTTGTCGGTCGCGAGCGCGATCGCCACGCCGATCACCGACAGCGAGCGTGAACCGTAGGTGCCGTGGCCGTAGGGAATGCGGTCGGTGTCGCCCTCGACGATGTCGACGTCCTCGACCGCGCAGCCGATGCGCTCGGCGACGATCTGCGCGAATGCGGTGGCGTGCCCCTGGCCGTGCGAATGGCCGCCGCAGAACACCGTCACCTTGCCGGTGGGATGCACGCGCACCACGGCGTTGTCCCAGCTGGCGACGCGCCTGCCGAGCTTCGCGGCGACCCGGCTCGGCGAGCCGCCGGAGGAATCGATGAAGCCGGCGAGTCCGATGCCCATCCAGGTGCCGGCTTCCCGCAGGCGGCGCTGCTCCTCGCGCAGCGCGTGGTAGTCCACCAGGCTGTCCAGCTTTTCGACCAGGCCGGCGTAGTTGCCCGAGTCGTATCGCATGCCGACAGGAGAGACGTAGGGGTAGTCGCCCGCGGCGAGGAAGTTGCGGCGTCGGATCTCGATCACGTCGACGCCCATGCGCCGCGCGCCGTCCTCGATGAGGCGTTCTACCACGTAGGTGGCTTCGGGCCGGCCTGCGCCGCGGTAGGCATCCACCGGCACGGTATTGGTGTAGACGCCGCGGATGCGGGCGTGGATCGCCGGCGTGCGGTACATGCCGGCGAGCAGGGGCGCATAGAAATAGCCCGGGATCGAAGGGCCGAACGCGGACGCGTACGCGCCGATCGCGGCGATGGTGTCGACCTGCAGTCCGAGTATGCGGCCTTCGGCGTCGAAGGCCATGCGCGCGCGCGTGACGTGATCCCGCGCCTGAGTGTCCTCGACCAGGTTCTCCGAGCGCGTGCCATTCCAGCATATCGGCCGGCAGTAGCGCCTTGCCGCCCAGAGCACGATCGGCTCTTCGGGGTAGTGCGCGATCTTCTGCCCGAAGCCGCCGCCGACGTCCGGGGAGACCACGCGGATACGGTGCTCGGCGATCTTCAGCGAACTTTCCGCCAGCCAGCGGCGCACCAGGTGAGGATTCTGGCTCGAGGTC
The DNA here is from genome assembly GCA_964612335.1 of uncultured Enterobacteriaceae bacterium. Lineage (GTDB taxonomy): Bacteria > Pseudomonadota > Gammaproteobacteria > Burkholderiales > SG8-39 > CAZTDU01. Next base: position 106,833 of record CAZTDU010000002.1, read on the forward strand.
CACAGCGTGTAGTGGTCCGCGTCGGGGTCGTACACGCCGACCGTCGCGCGCGGCTCGATCGGGCTGGGCGCGATGCGATTGTTGACGAGGTCGAGCTCGGCGATCGTCGCCGCGCCGGCGAATGCCGCGTCGATCGCGGCGCGGTCGCCGAAGCTGATGTCGAAGCACAGGTTCGAGCCGAAACGCTCATGGACGACCGGCGCCGACGCATCGAGCGCGTGGGCGGTAGCGACGATGGCTGGCAGCGGGGAGTACTCGACCGCGATCGCCTCGGCGGCATCGTGCGCCTGCGCCGCGGTTTCCGCGACGACGGCGGCGACGATGTCGCCGACATGACAGACCTTGCCCTTGCCACCCGCGAGCGGCGCGAGCGCTGGACGTGGCGCCTCGTTCATCGGCCGGCCGTCGCTGAAATCGACCTGCCAGATGCAGGGCAGCTCGCCGAAACCCTCGGCGATCCAGTCGTCGCCCGTGAGCACACCGATCACGCCCGGCATCGCGGCCGCCGCCGAGGTGTCGATGGCAAGGATGCGCGCGTGCGCGTGCGGGCTTCGTGCCAGCGCAACGTACGCGGCATTCGCCGGACGGTGATCGTCGACGAAGCGGCCGCGGCCTCGCAGCAGGCGCTCGTCCTCCCGCCGCAGTACGGACTGTCCGATCGCCAAGGGTGGTCCCGGTTCAGCCCTGCGCGGTGATGTTGGCGCGCGGCGGCTCCACGTCGAGCTTGCGGAAGCCTTCGCGGCTGCGGTCGATCACGCGGCCATCCTTGATCACTGCCGCCAGCAGATCCGGCTGCTGCAGCACGCGGATGTCGGCGAGCGGATCCCTGTCCCAGACGATGATGTCGGCGAGCATGTCCGGCGCGATGACGCCGACCTTGCCGTCGAGGCCGATCACCTGCGCGTTCAGGCTGGTGCAGGCCGTGATCGCTTCCATCGGCGTCATGCCGATCATCTTGACCAGCAGCTCGGCCTCGCGGCCGTGGTACCTGCCGTGCTCGAATGCCGCCGCGTTGCCGGAGTCGGTGCCGGCGAGGATTGTGATGCCGCGTGCGCGCGCCTTGCGGATCGCCTCGTAGTTCTTCTCCAGCTGCGCCTTTGCGCGCGCGCGCACGCCGGAGGCGAAGCCCTTGGCCTCGTCCTGCTCGGTGATCATCTGGCACTGCGTGAACACCGGCATGATCGGCACGCCGGCCCTGGCGACTTCGTCCAGGTCCGCGTCGGTGGCGTGGTCGCAGTGGTAGATCCAGTCCAGCCCGGCGAGGGCGGCGTCGCGCGTGGAACCCGCGCCCCTGGCGTGGATGGTGACGCGCACGTTGCGCCGGTGCGCCTCGTCGGCCACCGCGCGCATTTCCTGCAAGGACACGGTCTGCGTGTCGCCCCAGTAGGAATCGGCGATCTTGATCATGTCGACGCCGCGCTTGCACTGGCGCCGCGTCTCGCGGATGAAATCATCCAGCGTATTGCACAGCACGCCGACCGAGTCGTCGGTGCCTGCCTCGAGCACGGGTCCGGAGTTGTCGAAGATGCCGCCGTGCGGGGTGAGCGCGCGCCCGGCGCAGAAGATCCGCGGCCCCTCGATCATGCCGCCGTTGACGGCCTCGCGCACCGTCGCGTCGACGAACCACTTGCCGCCCGGGACCGAGATGCCGGTGACGCCGGCGTGCAGCACCTTGCCGACGATGCGCGCGGTCCACAGGGCCGCGTACTCGGGCGTCGAGCAGTAGCGCACGCCGGGCAGCGCGCCCTGGTGCGAGGAGATGTGCACGTGCCCGTCGATCATGCCGGGCATGACGAACTTCCCGGCGGCGTCGATCACGGTGTCTTCGGGGCGCGGCGCGAACTTGGCGCCCGCGGCGAGTACCTCGCGTATGCGGTTGCCCTCGACGACGATCGCGGCGATTGCGGCGGGAGGCTTGCCGCTGCCGTCGATCAGCGTGCCGTTGCGGATGACCAGCCGTTTCGCATTGCCTGCAGCCATGGGGTGCCTCCGGGGGCTTCCTCGATTATCCGAAGAATTGTATCCAATCTACAATATTCCGGCTACCTGGCTGCGAAACCCCTTCAATCCAGCGGCAGGCCCACGTAATTCTCGGCCAGCGACTGCCCGGCGGCGCGGGAGCTGGTGACGTACTCGAGCTGCGAGCGCTGCAGGCGGTGGTGGAACGGCGTCTCGTCGTGGAAGTGGTGCAGCATCGAGGTCATCCACCACGAGAAGTGCTCGGCGCGCCAGACGCGCTTCAGCGCGGTATCCGAGTAGGCGTCGAGCAGCGCTTCGCCGGCCCCCGCGTAGTACGCCTCGAGCGCGCGCGACAGCACGTGCACGTCGGCGACCGCCAGGTTCAGGCCCTTGGCGCCGGTGGGCGGCACGATGTGCGCGGCGTCGCCGGCGAGGAACAGCCTGCCGTGCCGCATCGGCTCGAGCACGAAACTGCGCATCGCCACCACGCCCTTCTGGAAGATGCGCCCCTCGGTGAGCTTCCAGCCGTCGTCGCCGGCCAGGCGCGCGTGCAGTTCCTCCCACACCCGCTCGTCCGGCCACGCGGTTACCGAATCCTCGGGGTTGCATTGCAGGTACAGGCGCTGCACGGTGGGTGAGCGCGTGCTGATGAGCGCGAAGCCACGTTCGTGGTACGCGTAGATCAGCTCGTCGGTGGCCGGCGGCGCCTCGACGAGGATGCCGAACCAGCCGAAGGGATAGATGCGCGTGAACTCGCGCCGCCGGCGCGATGGGATGGACGGGCGCGAGATACCATGAAAGCCGTCGCAGCCGGCGACGAAATCGCAGGCCAGCTCGTGCGCCGCGTCCTGCGCGTCGCGAAAGCGGATCCTCGGCGACGCGGTATCCAGGTCTTCCAGCGCCACGCGCTTGACGCCGAACAGGATCCTGCCGCCGGCGGCCAGCCTCGCCAGGACCAGGTCCTTGATCACCTCGTGCTGGGCGTAGACCATGATCGAGCGGCCGTCGGTGAGTTCGGTCAACGCGATGCGATGGCTGCGGCCGCCGAAGCGCAACGCGATGCCCTCGTGCACGAAGCCCTCGCGCATCATGCGCGCGCCGACGCCGGCCCGGTTCAGCAGGTCCACGGTGCCCTGTTCGAGCACGCCGGCGCGCACCGTGGCCTCGATTTCCTCGCGGCTGCGCGACTCCAGCACCACCGATTCGATGCCGCGCAGGTGCAGCAGGTGCGACAGCAGCAGTCCCGCGGGACCGGCGCCGACGATGCCGACCTGGATCCTCTCAGCCATGGCGTATTGTAATATTAGGTAACAATCTCCGGGGAGGCGGCATGGACGACATCGTAACGCTGGTCGTGGAGGACGGCATCGCCGTGCTGTCGGTGAACAACCCGCCGGTGAACACCATCAACGCGAAGGTGCGCGCGGCGCTGTCGGCCGCGCTGGACGGGCTTCCCGCGGCGAAGGCGCTGGTGCTGGTGTGCGAGGGCGGCACGTTCTTCTCGGGCGCCGACATCGGCGAGTTCTCCGGCCCGCCGAAGGAAGCCGAGTATCGCGCGCTGTTCAATCGCTTCGAGGACCTGCCGATCCCGGTGGTCGCCGGCATGCACGGCACGGTGATGGGCGGGGGACTCGAGATCGCGCTCGCCTGCCACTACCGCATTGCCGCCAGCGGCGCGCGCTTTGCGCTGCCGGAAGTCACGCTGGGCATCATCCCGGGCGCCGGCGGCACGCAGCGCCTGCCGCGGCTGATCGGCATCGAGGCGACGCTGGACATGGTGCTGGGCGCGAAGCCGGTGGATGCGTCGAGGGCGCTGGAACTGGGATTCGTTGACAGGCTCGCGCGCGATGACATCCGCAAGGAGGCCGTGGCCTGGGCGAAGACATTGAGCAAGCCGCGCCGCACCGCGGACTGCAAGGTGGACGCCGTGGGCGACGATGTGATCGCGCGCTACACCGCGCTGGCGAAGAAGCAGTACCGAAATCGCCAGGCGCCGCTGACCGCGATCGACGCGGTCGCGGCATCGGCGAGCATGCCCTTTGCGCGCGGGCTGGAATACGAAACCGAACTCGTCAATCGCGCCAAGTCCACGGTGGAGTCGAAGGCGCTGGTGCACGTGTTCTTCGCCGAGCGCGAAACGCGCAGGGTGCCGGACATTCCTGCCGAAACCGAGCCGCGCCGCGTGAAGAAGGCAGCGATCGTCGGTTCCGGAACCATGGGCGGTGGCATCGCCATCTGCTTCGCCAATGCCGGCCTCCCGGTGACGCTGCTCGATGCCAGCCAGGATGCGCTGGACCGCGGCATTGCCGTCGTCGGCGCTACCTACGACACGATGATCAGGCGCGGCAGGATCAGCGAGGCCGACAAGGCGAAGCGCATGGCGTTGGTCAAGGGGTCGCTCGACTACGCCAGCATCGCCGACGCCGACGTGGTCATCGAGGCGGTGTTCGAGGATACCGCGCTGAAGAAAAGGATCTTCGCCGAGATCGACCGCCACGCGAAGCCCGGCGCGCTGCTGGCGACCAATACCTCGACGCTCGACATCGAGGACATCGCCACCGCGGTCAAGCGCCCGCAGGACGTGGTCGGCATGCACTTCTTCTCGCCCGCGAACGTGATGCCGCTGCTCGAGGTGGTGCGAACGAAGGATTCGGCGCCGGATGCGATCCGCACCGCGATCGACCTCGCGCGTCCGCTGCGGAAGACGCCGGTGCTGGCGCGCGTGTGCTACGGCTTCATCGGCAACCGCATGATGGAAGGCTACGCGCGCGAGGCCGAGCGCATGGTGCTGGAAGGCGCGACGCCGCGGCAGGTGGATACGGTGCTCGAGGACTGGGGCATGGCGATGGGCATCCTCGCCGTCTTCGACATGGCGGGCATAGGGGTGGGCGTGTCGGTGCACAAGTCGAATGCGCATCGGTTTCCCCCCGATCCGACCTACTACCAGGCGGATTTCGCGCTGTACGAGGCGGGGCGCGAAGGGCAGAAGAACGGCAAGGGCTACTACCGCTACGAGGGGCGCGAGCGCATCGACGATCCCGAGGCGATCGCCATCCTGCGCGCGCGCGCGCGGGCGCTGGGCGTGCCGCAGCGCACGCACACGGACGAGGAGATCCTCGAGCGCTGCCTGCTGCCGCTGATGAACGAGGGCTTCCGCATTCTGGAGGAGGGCGTGGCGATGCGCCCCGGCGACATCGACGTGGTGTGGACCTCGGGCTACGGCTTTCCGCGCTACCGCGGCGGGCCGATGTTCCACGCGCAGACCATCGGCCTGAAGGCGCTGCTCGATGGGATGCGGAAATACCGGGCGCTGTTCGGACCGATGCACTGGGAGCCCGCGCCGCTGCTGGTCAAACTGGTCGAGGAGGACCGCAGCCTCGCCGAGTGGAGCGTGACGCGCGGCTAGGCCGCGCCCTTGCGCGGCGGCTGGCCGCGCGCGGCGCGACGCGCATCGCCGATCGCCAGCAGGCGCTCGCGGTCCTCGGGCAGCACGCGGTTGTAGCGCGCGCGCCAGCCGGGATCCGGCTTCCACTCGAATCGCGAACGCAGCGTGGTGCGCGGCGCGGTTGCGGTCTCGATCATGCGCAGCGCGGCCTCCACGGTAGCCGCCTGCATGTCGCGGTCCCACGGATGGCCGCAGGGATTGCCGAGCGGAAAGTCGGAGAAGTGAAAGCGGGCGACGCCGCAATGCTCGACGATGTCGCGCGCGGAACCGACGAGCACGGTGGGGATGCCATGCGCCTCGAGGACCCGGGAGACCAGACTCACGGTCTGGTGGCAGACGGGTCAGAGCGCGGTCAGCAGTGCGGCGTCGACCTGGTCTTCGCGCAGGTGCTGCAGGATCCGGGGCGCGTCTTCCTCCAGCGTCTTGCGGTGGCTGTAGTCCGTGGGCGCGCCGACGAAGCGCGGCGACAGGCTGCCGACCACGCCCCTGGCGACCAACCCGCGCATGGCGTCGATCGGCAGGAACGTCTCGCGGTCGTCGACGTGGGTGGACTCGCGATCCCAGGCGAGGTCGGTGTCGAACCCGGCCGGCGGCGCGGACACGTCGCCCGTCCAGACCTGCTTGCGGCCTCTGGCGTCGCGGTTCGAGCGGTCGGGCGGACCCGCGGTCGTGACGAGCGCCACCCTCATCTGCGACAGCGGCTTCGCGGGCCGGGCGAACGGCACATCGTCAAAGTGCGCCCAGACGTAGTCCTTGTCGTAGCCGAGCGCGCGGTAGTAGTTGCGCGTGCGTTCCATGTACGGCACGGGCGTGCCGCCGGCGTCCTGGTCCATCAGCATTCTCCATTTGCCCGTCCTGGTCGGGCGTCGCGGAAAGAGTAGCTGAAACAGGCGCTCGGTGCGAGGGACCGAACCTGCGATAATCGCGTTTTCAAACCGCTCCCGAGAACATGACTTATATCGTCACCGAGGACTGCATCAAGTGCAAGCATATGGACTGCGTGGAGGTCTGCCCGGTCGATTGCTTCTATGAAGGCGAGAACATGCTCGTCATCCATCCCGACGAGTGCATCGACTGCGGCGTGTGCGAGCCGGAATGCCCGCCCGCGGCGATCGTGCCCGATTCGGATGCCAAGGGCGAGCCATGGTTGAAGCTGAACACGGAGTACTCCGCCAAGTGGCCGAACATCACGCGCAAGGGCACGCCGCCTCCCGATGCGGATGAATGGAAGGAAGTGAAGGGCAAGTTCGAGAAGTACTTCTCGCCCAACCCCGGCAAGGGCGAGTAGCGATGGAGCTTTCCGCGGAAGAGCGCGGAATCCTGGCAGGCGCGCGCGGCGAGGCGGCGAAGCGCGCCCTCGAGTACCAGATCGAGGTGGGGAAGTTCTGGGGCGCGAAGCGCTTCGTGCCGGTGAGCAACGTCCACATGATGGGCGACATCGAGGTCATGGGCGACGGCGGCCTCGACTGGCTGCGCAAGTGCGAGAAGTCCGGCGCGCGCTGCGCCGTCGGCGCCACTACCAATGCGCGCTGCATCGACTTCGTGCACCGCGAAAAGCTGGGTCAGGACGCCGCGGAAGCCGAGAAGGAACGCGAGCTCATCGCCTGCCTGCGGCGCATGAACGTCATCACCACCGACACCTGCATCAACTACCAGACGGTGTACCAGCCGCACCTGGGCGAGCGCGTGGCCTGGGGCGACACCGGCACCGTGATCTACGCCAACTCGGTATTCGGCGCGCGCACCAATTTCGAATCCGGTCCGGCGGCGCTCGCCGCGGCGATCACCGGCCGTACGCCCGAGTACGGCTTCCACCTCGACGAGCACCGCCGTGGCGGTTTCACGGTGGAGCTGCAGGCGAAGCTGGACGACCTCGCCGACTGGGGCGCGGTGGGCAAGCTGGTCGGCGAGCCGCACCAGAGCTACTTCTCGGTGCCGGTGTTCCACGGCTACCGCCGCGCGCCGGGCGCCGACGAGCTGAAGCACCTGGGCGCGGCGCTCGCGAGCTATGGCTCGATGGGCATGTACCACTTCGTCGGCGTGACGCCGGAAGCGCCCTCGGTGGAGGCGGCGATGGGCGGCAAGGCGCCCGCGGAGCGCATCGTCATCACCGACGAGGACATCGAGAAGGTGTATCGGGGCTACAAGCTCGGCGACGGCGACGCGCGCCTGGTGGTGTTCTCGGGCCCGCAGCAGTCGCTGTTCGAGATGAAGCTGCTGGCGGAGCTATTCGCCGGCCGCCGCGTCAAGGAGGGCTCGAGCTGTTTCGTCACCACCAACGGCGCGGTGCTCGCGCAGTCGCGCACGCTCGGCTACGCGCAGGCGCTCGAAGCCGCGGGGGTCACGGTGCTCGAAGGCGTCTGCTTCTACATCCTGCAGAACCTGACGCCGATGCGGCTCGCGAACCGCTGGACGAACATGGTGTCCAACTCGGCCAAGATCGTGAACATCATCGGCGCGCACAAGTTCAATACCATCCTGCGCCGCACCGCCGACTGCGTGGAGATCGCCTGCACCGGGGTGCTGCGTTGAGCCTGGCGGCGATCCATGTGCAGCGTGCGTACGGCGACGCGGTGGAGGGCGAGGCGCTGGTGTCAGAGGAGGGGTTTTCGCCCCGCTACGACCTCGACCGCTGGAGCGGCCTGATCACCAAGCCCGGCCACAAGCTGGAAGGCGCGAGCATCAAGGACAAGGTCTGCTTCTTTCCCACCGCCAAGGGCGGTATCGCCGCCGGCTGGGCTTTTTATGACATCAAGTGGAAGAAAATCGCGCCGAAAGCGTTCATCTTCGGTGTGACCAATCCGGTCATGGTGCAGGGCGCGATCCACGCCGGAATCGTGATCACGGAAGGCTGGGACGCCAGGCCCGGCGACGTGGTCAGGACGGGCGACTGGGTGCGCGTCGACCCGGCGCGCAAGCTTGTCGAAGTGCTGCGCCGGGCCGGCTAGGCAAGGAGGTCGGGCCATGAGGGCGATGTGCATCATTGCGGTGGCGGCGCTGCTCGGCGGCTGCGCCACCTTCGACGGCCGCGAATTCGTCGCCAGCAAGGCGACCGCAGCCGAGGTCGAGGCGAAGCTCGGCAAGCCGGCCGAGCGCATCCAGCGCGCCGACGGTGACCAGGTGCTGTATTTCCTCGGCGGCCGGGAAACCCTGGCCGTCGTGATCGGCAAGGACGGCCGCGTGCGCGAGGCGAGCCCGCGTCTGTCGAAGGCCAACCTCGCGAAACTGGTGCCCGGCACCAGCACGGCGAAGGAGGTACGCGAACTGTTCGGACCCCCCGGGAACATCGTGCGCATGGACCGGCAGCAGCGCGACGTCTGGGAGTACCTGTTCCAGCACTACGAGGAGATGCGCGTCATGTGGATACAGTTTTCCTATGACGGCGTGGTGCAGGAGACCATCGACATGCTCGACTGGGCGGCGTACCCGCCAAGCGGCGATTCGGGCACGATGCCCTGACGCGGTGCGGCCTCAGTCGAGGCCGAAGAACGCCCTGGCGTTCAGTGTGGTGCGTTCGGCCAGCGCCTCCGGTGCTTCGCCCCGCGCGCGCGCCACGGTGCGCAGGATGTGCGGCAGGAACGCGGGCTCGTTGCGGCGCGACTTCGGCTGCGGCCGCATGTCGCGCGGCGTCAGGTAGGGCGAGTCGGTTTCCAGCATCAGTCGATCGGCCGGGATTTCCTTCACGAGTTCCAGCAGGTGCCTGCCGCGGCGCTCGTCGCAGATCCAGCCGGTGATGCCCACGTACAGCCCGAGGTCCAGGTAGGCGCGCAGTTCGTCGCGTTCGCCGGTGAAGCAGTGCGCCACCGCGCGCGGCAGCCGATCGCGGTGCGCGTGCAGCACCTCGGCGAAGCGCGGGTGCGCATCCCGCGAATGCAGGAACAGCGGCTTCGCCAGCTCGATGCCGAGTTCGAGCTGTTCGAGGAACCAGCGCTCCTGGCTCGGGTGCGGCGAGTAGTTGCGGTTGAAATCGAGGCCGCATTCGCCGATCGCGACGACGCGCGGCAGCCGCGCGATGTCGCGCAGGGCGCCAATCGTCGTCTCGTCGCAGTCGCGCGCATGGTGAGGATGCACGCCGGCGGTGGCGTAGAGCTGCGGGTGCGACGCGGCGAGGGTGGCCGCAGCCCGGCTTTCCTTCACGCTGGTGCCGGTGACCACCATTGCCGCGACGCCGGCCTCGCGCGCGCGGGAGAGGACGGCATCCAGGTCCGGCGCGAAGGACGCATGCGTGAGGTTGGCGCCGATGTCTATCATCAGAGCGCCGCGAGCCGTCCGACTTCGCGCAGCGCCTGCTCGGTGCGTTCGTTCCATGGCTGGCCCAGGCTGATGCGCATGCAGTTGCGGTAGCGCTGAGAGGCGGAAAACATCGGGCCGGGGGCGATGCTGATGCCGCGCTCCAGCAGCAGCGGAAACATGGCGATGGCGTCGCAGCCCCTGGGCAGCTCGACCCAGACGATGAACCCGCCTGCCGGCCGCGTCACCCTGGTGCCCCTGGGAAAGCTCTCGGCGATCACCGAGCGCGCGTTGTCCACGTGCTGCGCGCAGCGCCGGCGCAACTGGCGCAGCGACCTCTCATAGCCGCCCGACTCGAGCAGTTCGGCAAGCGTGAGCTCGACCAGTTCGGTGTGCCCGCCGCTGGCGACGAACTTGAGCGTGCGGATGCGGTCGCGCCAGCGCCCCGGTTCGATCCAGCCCGACTTCAGGCCCGGCGCCAGCGTCTTCGAGAACGAACTGCACAGCATCACGTTGCCGGTCCTGTCGTAGGCCTTCGCTGCGCGCGTCGCCTGGCTCTCGTAGTTCAGTTCGGCGTAGATGTGATCCTCGATCAGCGGCACGTTGCGCGCCGCGAGCATCTCCACCAGGCGCTTCTTCGCCGCGTCGGCCATCGTCGCGCCGATGGGATTGGAAACGTTCGGCATCACCAGCACCGCTTTTACGCCGCGCTCGTCCAGGGCCGCCTCCAGCGCGTCCAGCGAGATGCCGCTGCGCGGGTCGGTAGGGATCTCCAGCGCGCGCAGTCCGAGCGACTGCAGGATCTGCAGGAAGCCGTAGTAGGTCGGCGATTCCAGTGCCACGGTGTCTCCGGGCTGCGTCACCGCGCGCAGGCACAGGTTGATCGCCTCCATGCAGCCGTTGGTGGTGACGATATTGCGATAGTCCAGGCGGCAGCCCCATTCGAGCGCACGGCGCGCGACCGCGCGGCGCAGCGCGTCCGATCCCGGCGGCAGGCCGTAGCGCCCCAGCGACGCGCGGTCGCGCCGCGCGCGCGACGAGAACACGCGTCGCAGGCGCTCGAGCGGAAAGAGGTCCGCGTGCGGGCAGGCGGAGCCGAACGAGATCATCTTCGGGTCCTGGCCGGCGGCGAGCACAGCGTCGGCGAGCGCGTTCACCTCGACCGCGAGCGCGCGTTGCGGCGGCCGCGATGGCGCCGGTTCTGCCACCGGGGCGGGGGCGCGACGCACGTAGTAGCCCGACTGCGGACGGGCCTCGATGACGCCCGCGTCCTCCAGGCGTTGGTAGGCCTGCAGCACCGTCGACACGCTTACCTGCTGCTGCTGCGACAGGCGGCGCACGGACGGCACTTTCTCGCCGGCGCGCAGCGTGCCGGTGCGAATCAGCGCCTGGATCTGTTCGGCGAGCTGGTGGTAGAGCGGGGCGGTAGTCAGCATGGGGGCATCCTCGCAGCCGCGCTGTACCGGTGCCAGATACAGTTCCGCTTGGGTGTGTTCAGTACAGTTCCTGCTATAAGAACTGTACTGCAAACAGAATCCGAAAACTGAATCTGTTCTGCTGCCGCATCGCGCTGCAGTATCCGGGCACGGAGATCGCACATGGAATTCAGGCTCGGCAGCAGGAACATCCTGCGACTTACGCAGGCGCGCGGCGCAAGCATCGAGGCGCTGGAGGGCGCCTTGTGGGTCACCGAGGCGGGATTCCCCGAGGACGGCTGCGTCGCCGCCGGGTCCACATACCGCGTGCGTGGCAACGGCCTGGTGCTGGTCGGCGCGGATGTGGGGGCGAACGGACGTGGCGCGAGGCTGGCACTGCGCACGCGCATCCGTGCGCTCTCCGATGCGCTGCGTGCGCAACTCGAGGCGAGGCGAACCGTGCGCGAACTGGGCGAACTGAGCGACCACGCGCTGGCGGACATCGGCCTGCGTCGCGAGGAAATCCCGGCGGTGGGCCGCCGGGTCGCCGGTCTATAGCTTCTTCAGCCGGTACAGCAGCTCCAGCGCCTCGCGCGGCGACAGCTCGTCCGGGTTGAGCTGCGCAAGCGCTTCGCGCAGCGGGTCGGCGGCCGGCTCGGGCTCGGGCGCTGCCGCGGTCGCGGCGAAGAGGTCGGCCTGGCCGCCGCTCGCCTGGCTCTGTTCTTCCAGCCGCTGTAGCGTGCGCCGCGCGCGCTGCACCACGGCCTTCGGCACGCCGGCGAGCGCCGCCACCTGGATGCCGTAGCTGCGGCTCGCCGGGCCTTCCTCCAGCGCGTGCAGGAAGACGATGCTGTCCTTGTGCTCGACCGCATCCAGGTGCACGTTGGCGGCTTCGCGGTATTCCAGCGCCAGCCGCGTCAGCTCGAAGTAGTGCGTGGCGAACAGGGTGAGGCTGCGATTGCGCTCGATCAGCGCGCGTGCGATCGCCCACGCGAGCGCGAGGCCGTCGAAAGTCGAGGTGCCGCGGCCGACTTCATCCATCAGCACCAGGCTCCTGTCGGTGGCGTTGTGCAGGATGTTCGCGCTCTCGGTCATTTCCACCATGAAGGTCGAGCGACCGCCGGCAAGGTCGTCCGCCGCACCGATGCGCGTGAAGATCTGGTCCAGCGGCCCGAGCCGCGCGGATTTCGCCGGCACGAAGGAACCCGCATGGGCCATCAGCGCGATCAGCGCCACCTGGCGCATATAGGTGGACTTGCCGCCCATGTTCGGGCCGGTGATCAGCAGCAGCCGCCGTGCTGGCGCGAGGTGCGTGTCGTTGGCGATGAAGGCGTCGATCTGCGCCTCCACCACCGGGTGGCGCCCGGCTTCGATCTCGAGCATCGGCTCGGCGGAGAACGACGGCCTGCAATAGCCGCGCCGCGCGGCGACGAGCGCGAAGCAGGCAAGCACGTCCAGCTGCGCCACCGCTTGCGCGATGCGGTGCAGCCGCTGCACGTGCGCGGCGAGCAGTTCCAGCAGCTCGCGGTACAGGCGGTCTTCCAGCGCGAGCGCACGGTCGCGCGCGGACAGCGCCTTGTCCTCGAAGGCCTTCAGCTCCGGCGTGATGTAGCGCTCGGCGTTCTTCAGCGTCTGCCGGCGACGGTAATCGTCCGGCACCTTCGCCGCGTGCGAGTTGGTGATCTCGATGTAGTAGCCGTGCACGCTGTTGAAGGCGACGCGCAGGTTGGGGATCTGCGTGCGCTCTCGTTCGCGCGCTTCCAGCGCGACGAGGAACTCGCCCGCATTCGCCTGCAGCTTCCTCAGTTCATCGAGTTCCGCGCTGTAGCCTTCGGCGATCACGCCGCCATCCAGCACGCGCGAGGCCGGCTCGGGCGCGATCGCGCGCGCGAGCAGGTCCAGGCATTCCTGCGGCGTGTCGAGGTCCGCGGTGAGCGTCGACAGCAGCGGCGCCTGCGCGGCGGCGATCGCCGCGCGCAGCTCGGCGAGCAGGGCGATGCTGTCCCTCAAGGCCGCAAGGTCGCGCGGCCGCGCGCTGCGCAGCGCGACGCGCGCGGTGATGCGCTCGATGTCCGCGAACCTGCGCAGCACCGCGCGTGCGGCGCCGGCCGGGCGATCCAGCGCGTCCACCGCCTCGTGCCGCGCCGCCACCGCCGCCTGGTCGCGCAGCGGGTGGTGCAGCCAGTGCCGCAGCAGCCGGCTGCCCATGGCCGAGGCGCATTCGTCGAGCAGCGAAAAGAGCGTCGGTGCGGGCTCGCCGCGGAAGGTCTCGGTGAGTTCCAGGTTGCGGCGCGTCGCCGCATCCAGGCGCACGAACTCCGACGCGTGCTCGGCGCTTACCGAGGTGATGTGCGCGGGCGCGCGGCCCTGCGTGCGCCGCGCGTAGTCGAGCAGGGCGCCGCAGGCGCCGATGGCGAGCGTCAGGTCCCCGCAGCCGTAGCCCGCCAGCGACGCCGCGCCAAGCTGGGCCAGCAATTTGGCCTTGCCCGACGCATCGTCGAAATGCCAGGACGGCAGCCGCGTCACGGTGAAGCCGGGCAGTTCGACACCCTCGGCGGCGAGGATCTCGGCGGGCGCGATGCGCCGCAGTTCATTTTCCAGCGCCTGCGGGGCGATCTCGGCCACGCGCAAGCTGCCGCCCGATAGCGAGAGCCAGGCCATGCCCACCGTGGCGCGGTCGGCCGACAGCGCGAGCAGCACGTTGTCGGCCTTCTCGTCCAGCAGTTCGGGGTCGGTGAGCGTGCCCGGGGTGACGATGCGCGTCACCTGCCGCTCCACGGGCCCCTTCGCGGTGGCGACATCGCCTACCTGCTCGCACACCGCGACCGATTCGCCCAGCTTCACCAGCTTGCCGAGGTACTGCTCCACCGAATGCGCCGGCACGCCCGCCATCTTCACCGGCGCACCGCCCGATTGCCCGCGCGAGGTCAGCGTGATGTCGAGCAGCCGCGCGCCTTTCTCGGCATCGTCGTAGAACAGCTCGTAGAAATCCCCCATGCGGTAGAACACCAGCACGTCCGGATGCTCGGCCTTGATCCGGAGGTACTGCTGCATCATGGGCGTGTGGTCCGAGTTTCCGGACCCGCCGAGGGCCTTGTCCGCGCTGCCCTTTTGCTTTATAAAGTCTTGTCGTTCCAAGGAAAATATGCCTTCACGGACCGTTTAGCTGGTCAAGCTTGGGCAAGGGTTTGCAAGTCCTTGCCGGGCTGATCAGTGTAGGTGGCGGTGTAGGTCGCCGGACTGGGAGGCTGGATGAAGCAACGACCTACACTGAAACCTACACCGAAGAAACCTGAGCCCCTGACAGCCGCGATTGTCGCAGACATGGCCCCTGGCGAGGAGCGCGGCGACGCCCAGGTCCCCGGACTGCGTGTGCGCTGCTCGTCCACTGGCAAGAAGGTCTTTTTCTATCGCTATCGGTCGCAAGACGGCGCGCTGCGCGAAATCATCCTGGGCGACGTCGGCCCGCTGACGCTTGCCAAGGCTCGCGACGCGGCCATGAAAAAGCGCGTTGAGCGTCAACAGGGCATAGACCCGCAACTCGAGAAGCGCAAGGCGCGCGAGGAAGCGATGCGCGAGCGCGCGGTCGAGCGCCAGCGCGAGTACACCGTCGGCGATCTCATCGAGGAATACGTCAAGGAAGCGCTCTCGAAGCAGAAGCGCGGCCCGGATTCGGCGCGGTTGCTGCGGCGGGACTTCGTTTCGCTGTTCGGCACCAAGCCGGCGAGCGAGCTTACGCGGCGCGAGCTGCAGGACGAGCTGATCCGCCCGACGCTGCTCAAGCATCCGGGCAAGGCGACACAGCTCCTATCCCGCATCCGCTGCGCCTACCTGCACGCGGTGGAGCAGGGGCGGCTGCCCGATTCCTTCAGCCCGCCGACGCTCGGCATCAAGGGCGCATCGCAAGTGCGGAGGAAACGCGCGCTCACGGACGCTGAGTTGGCTACCTTCCTCAAATGGCTCCCGCACAGTCCGTACAGCCGCATCGTGCGCGAATCGCTGAAGCTCGTTCTCCTCACGGGCTGCCGCTCGGGCGAAGTGATCGCCGCGCGCTGGAACGACATCGACCTCGAGCGCGCCGTCTGGACACTTCGCGAGACGAAAAACGGCGAGCCGCACGACGTGATGCTCCCGCAGCAGGCGGTCGAGCTGCTCAACTACCGCAAAGGCCTCGACAAGACGCACGTGTTCCCTTCGCGCATTCCAGGCCAGCACGTGGCGCAGAAGGCGCTCGGCCTCGCGCAGTACACCGCGCGGCACACCGACTCGGAGAGCGGCACCAAAGACCCGATCGAAGCACCCTGGACCGTCCATGATCTTCGTCGAACCGTCGCCACCGGCCTCGCGCGCCTCGGCTGCCCGCGTGTCGTTCAGGACCGTATCCTCAACCACGTCGATAGCTCGGTCGCAGCGATCTACGATCGCCACAGCTACGACGCCGAGGCTCGCACTTGGCTGCAGAAGTGGGCGGATCACCTCGATGCGCTCACCGTGCGCAACGTCGTCGCAATTTCCACTGCGAGAGCCGCCTAATCGGACGGCCTCGGGGATGCCTGCTCGCCGCCGAGCGCCCAGGTAGTGGCACTTAGAATGGCGGCTTGAAGATCGCACTTGAAAATCTGGCTTGGCGCTCCTGGGATGCGAATGGTTCGAGCGTAGCGGAACCGGAAGGGGACGAACGGGTGGCGCTCGAGCAGGCAATAACCTGCAACCTTCTCGTGCGCGACGAAAACGGAATTCGTTTCGCTGACGCGAAGGTCTTGACGGTTCATGCAGCTGACTACGTCCTGCGGCACGAACGGGATGCGCTTAAGGCGTCGCCTACGGCTTGTTTTCAGCGGCTGCAGGCCTTGTGGCAGCATGAAGCAGGAGCAGACAACCCAGTATCCGGGCGCATCCTCAGCACCCTGCACAACACAGACGAGCTGGACGCGTTCGAAGCAGCCCGGCGCGCTATTGCCGATGGGGTGCGCGTCTTCGACGTGATTCACGTCCTGGAAGCGGCGGTGCCGCATCTCGCGAAGGGCAACGCCGCGACAATCTTCGGCCTAGTGTCCGCGTGCTTCCAGCTGGAGAAGAGCCACATTCCGGCAGGCAGCCTGTATGCGACCTTGGGCAATTGGTTGCCGACGCATCCTGACATCGCCCGGGAGATCATCGCCTTGCAGGAGAGGGCTCCAGACGAAGCTACTTCCGCGCTTTACTGCGCCGTTCTTCATGCCCTCGCAGTACACGACTTCGATTCGGGCTTTGAGATCATCATCGAAGCCGCCGGTTCAGGTGAGCAATATATCGCGCGCCCCGCACTCCAGGCCTTAGGGCTTGTCGACTTCGCGCCATCCGCAAGGCGAGCAGCGCTTGAACGCGTGATCAACCGGTGTGCCGAAATCATCCAGGACCAGACACATCCGGGCTATGCCCCTGCTGTACGCTGTGCCGGGCGCCTTGTGCTGCACGACGAGACGCGTATCCCCGCGCTTCTTGACCACGCAGCGCAAACGCATGGGTCCGAGGTCCTTACGGAGATCTGCAACGTGGTCCTCGCGGACCACAGAGCCTGGGATCGTCCATGGTTCTGGCCTCTGATGAAGCACCTCGCCTGGCTAGGAGAACCCGTGCATGCGGTCCACTCGCTGGATCATGCGCTCTCGCGGGTACTCCGTGACGGAAGCCGGGTTGACCGCGTCATCGACTTTCTGAATAGCTGGATCGCCGAACGGCCAGGCGCGATGTTAAAGGACCCCGGGCTATCGAAGCTTTTCGGCTCCACCATTCCGCGGCTGGCCAACGTGTCGGGCGCCTTGGGCAAGGCGATGACGATATGGCTTCTCGCCGCCGAAGATGAACGCTTCGGTCTCGCGGCCCATGACGTTGCCTCCGCGATGCGCGTCGCCCGGTTCACGAATCTCGGCCTCGACAAAGGCATCCTCGATACGCTCTCCGAGGATGAACTCCGATTCCTCGTTCGTCGAATCCTTGGCTACCTCATCGGGCACGAAGTGCAGCTCGCACTTCTTTTCTCAATGCTCGCAACCTGCGACGCGCCCTCGCGTACTTTCGGTTTTTTCTCGGGCGTCGTGCTTGATCTCATTGGCTACGATTTCCCCGAGCAGACCCTCGAATTCCTTAGGGGGAAGGCGCAGGACGCGAACCTCGACTCAGCGGTCAGGGAACTTTGCGGTGTGATCGCGGAACGCCTGGAGGAGCAGCAGGCCGCCGAGGAAGCCTTGCCGTTCCTGAAAGAGTTCTATCCCGACCCGTACAGGGTGCGTCGGTTCGCCAGAGAGCGCCACTTGCAGATGGCGAAGGCTATGGAGGAAGCCAATAAAGAGTCCATCTGGAGGCAGATCGCCGCGGAGGTTCGCCTGAAGGCGGGACGGCGGACCTTTCAACGGTTCCAGGACCGCTATACGGACATCATGTCGCTCAAAGAGATTTCGCAGACGATCCCGCTGCCGCGTACCGAAGTCGCGGATCCCATGGGCTCCCAGCGCCAGCGCCATCTCTTTCGGCGGGCGAAGAAGGGCGATAAATGAGGCTCCTCATCCGTGAGTACCTCGGCATGCTGAAGGAATCGGGAGAGTTCGACGTGCTCTTCCCGGATCTCCTTCGCGCCATGCGGATCCTGCCCCTGAGCGCACCGCAGGTCGGCGTGCGTCAAGCGGGAGTGGATCTTGCCGCCGTAGGTAATGACGAGGACGGGGCAAAAACGCTATGGCTTTTCGTTCTCAAGCGTGGCGATATTGGCCGTACCGAATGGGATAGCGGTCCGCAGGCGGTTCGTCAGTCCCTGAACGAAATCGAGGACTCCTTCCTGCGAAATAACGTCCGCCCGGAACACCAAGGGCTTCCCATCAAGATCGTCGTCGCCACCACCGGCGACTTTAAGCAGGATAACGAACAGGAGCGCGTCGGCTATACGAGCCGTCGGACTCAAGACGGTCGACGCTATGAATTTTGGAATGGCGACAAAGTAGCCGCCCTCGTCGAAGAACACCTGCTTGACGAGCACGTGCTGCCGGCGCAAGCGCGATCGAACCTCCGCCGTGCTCTGGCTCTCATCGGGGAATCCGACTACGACCTCGAGCACTACTACGCAATCCTGAAGGAGCTCTTCGCGTGGGAAGTCCACGAGGCGGAAAAGCCCGCGAAGAAAGCCAAGCTCCGACTCCGAGCTTTGGCGACGGCCAATCTTGCGCTGGGGATCCTGTGGCATTGGGCGCAGCAGGAGGACAATCTGCGAAGCGCCGCGATCGCGGCCGAGCGCACCCTCCTCTGGGCTTGGGATGCCATCCGCAAGCACGATCTTGGGAAGCACAAGAAGGTCCGGATAGCGTACTACCGCCTTGTACAGACCTATCTCGATATCTCGACCACCTACTTCAACAAGGTGCAGCCGCACCTGCATGAGCGGAACGCCCTTGCGCGCTACTACCGAGAATCCTCCATGCTGAATGAACGCGTATTCGAGGAGATCGGCCGGGTTGCGACCCTCGGGCTCTCGCACTTTTTCTTTGGCTATGTAAACGGGGATGTCAAAGCCGGAGCGCAGGCTGCCAAAACCGTAGCCGAAACGCTGCAGGCGTTTTTGCGCTCGCACCCGACAAGTGGCTCTCCCTGCTATGACAATCACTGCATCGAGATCGCGTTAGCGCTCACGCTATTTTGCTTCACGGAGGACGCCCAAGCAGGTAAAGACTGGCTTGAGGAACTCATTCCGCGGCTCACCTATGCCTTCCGTATCGGCAAGTGGTTTCCCATCAGCACGGACAGCTTCGATGATCTTGTGGCTTTCGAGGTCGATCGTCACTCGGTCGACCTCGAGAAGCTGAAGGAAATGTCCTGGTTGATCCCGACGGTCGCGCAATGGGCGGTCGTGCTTGGCGCCCATGAGGCCTACGCGCACCTTGCCAAGCTTCAGACAGATGCCCTCAAGGAAACAGACTTGCAGCTTTGGTATCCGGATGAGGGTACCGACGCGCTGCGCTACGGCGGACCCGCCCACATGCGGTCCGGCATCACCGAGGCGCCGATCCGCCTTCCCGCCACAGCGCAGGCCATGCGCGATGAAATCCTGGAGCTTCGGGCGAAGGGGCCGATTAGGGATCAGGTTATGACTTCCGCCGCGCGCGCGGGGATCCCGTTCATTGACTTTATTGCATGCCGCCACTTCAGAATCCCGGTGGATCCTGCTTTTTGGCAGAAACTCCTTAGCGAAGCGCCACAGACGACATCAGCCGTACCGCCGGGCGCACCAACGGCCACCGATCCGCAGCGAGAGGCATGACGAATGCCCTGAATACGCGAAACGCGGTGGCGCTCTCGGCTACGCGCGCGGGGTAGCAATGGCGAAGACTCGCAAATCACGACGGGCGCGAGCTCAGCGCGCAGCGCTGGCCGTCTCGCACCGCGCGTGGCTTGTCAAAGAACTGCGCGCTGATCCGGAACTTGCCGCGGAATATCTGAACGCGGCCGCGCAGGACGACGATCCGCGCGTGTGTCTCATTGCCCTCAGAACGGTGGCGGAGGCACAAGGCATGGCGAAGGTGGCCAAGGTTGCTGGAGTGCCACGCGATCGCCTTCAGCGCGCGCTGTCCACGGGCGTCAATCTGCGAACTTTCAGCATTTCTCGCGATCCTGAAGGTTGCCGGTCTCAAACTGACCATACAGCCGCTCGAACCGCAAACCACATCCTCTCGCTGAACCTCCTTCGCACCCGCCCTCGGGGCGGGCGGGGGGTGGGGAAATTTCCAAGCAACGAAAAAATCGCGCCCTTCGGCGCGCTCTGCTTTTATCCCCCCACAGTCCCCTTCGCAGAAGGTTGAGGGGCTGTGGCGGGGATAGAGCGCGCCGAATCTTCGCGAGATGCGGCCGCCGTTTCGTTTCTTAGCCGGTGCGCCGGCTCACGGCGCGTGACAGGCGCGCCTTATCGGCTGGCGCGGGCCGTGAAGCACCGGCTCATGCCCACTTTGAATACAAGAGTCTTCTGTTTTCGATTACAAGCGTTTGTTGCTAAGTGCTTGATTGCATGCAAGCAAATGCGACAGTATTACTGTTCCAAAGGACGCGCTGGCCATCGCAAATGCGCGCGACGAAGGCGCCTTCATTTAAGACCTTGCGAGCTATGCGTCGAGCCTCTTCAAGATTCCTTGCGAAGCGAATGTGCGCGTGGGCGCGACTGTGCCTCCGGCGCGGCGCCCGGAAGTGAACCGAGTAAATCATGACTGTCCTCGCTTGATGAATGAGTCCAGGACAGCCTGAAACCTCCTAACGCGGAAGTCAATGCTCGTAGCCTACTGAACAACGGCGTACCGCAACGCTCCTAGCCATTCGAGGGCGGCATCTTCGACGACGGACTCCGTGAAGCCTGTCTTCACGGCGGCACCTGCTTGAACGCCGCCTTCAGCGCCGGCTCGGCGAACCGGCGGACTTCGGCCACAACTTCTTCCAGCGAAGGCGCTTCCAGCCGGTTCTTCCCGAGGAAACCCTTCCACTGCGCCTTCTTCGCGGCGTCCTGGGCGAACTCATCAGTCAGGCCCAGCGGTAGAGTGGCCGGAATACGCGTCTTGCGCCGCGCGAACGTCGCGGTAACCGCGGAAATCAGTTCCTTTCCTTCGATGGCGCCCTCACGCGCCAACGCGCGCAGATCGAAGTAGTCCTTCATCCGGCTGTTGGCCATGCCAAGACTTACGATCGCTTCCAGCTTCTCCGCCACTACCGAGGCGCGCGGATAGGCATGGAGCCGCGGCGCAGGCTGGTCCGGAAGGAGTGTCGGATACTCGATCTCCTCCGGTCCTGGCGTTACGGCGTCGCCGTAGCCGATGTCGAGTTGGATCGCGCAGCGCGCCTTGCCGAGAAGCCCGACGATCCGCACGCGCAACCCGCCGTAGCGCGCGTCCTCGCGGATCTCCTCGATTGCGATCGAGTCCGGATCGAACGTCATCGCGTCCGCAGCCTCAATGCGGCAGACTTCGCCGAGCGCCTTGCGCACCTCTTCGGCGTCGGCGGGACCGAAGCCGAGGAAATCCGCATCACGCGTCGGGCGGTGCGGCGCCTCGAACCATAGGTCGAAGAGCAGGGCGCCCTTGAGCCAGTAGTTTTCGCGCGCGGGACTGATCGACAGCCGATAGAGGAAGCGCTCGAGCGCGTAGCGGTTGAGCGTGAGATTGAAGTCCTCGCCGCGGGACTTCGCAAGCGCCAGCAGCCGCGCGTGTATCGAGGCGGCTGCGCCGGCGTTCACGCCACCGCCTCGAGATACGGGCGCATGACGTTCGCGACGCGGTTGACGCGCGCGTAGCGCCACAGCTCGTCGGCGGAGACCTTTTTCGAGCGGCGCGCCTCGCGCAGCGCCTCCAGTGCAACGTCGAGACCGATCTTGTTGCGGAACTTGAAGCAGTCGGCCACCGTCTTCGCGACGCTGGTCACTCGGAGGGTTGCCCCCTCCACCTTGCGTTGCTCGACACCGACGGCCAGCGATTCAGCCGAATAGCGAACCGGTCGCACCGGCGGATAGTCGAGCCGTGGCGGATGCGCCTTGTTGCCGATCGCGATCCAGACCTCATGCGGTGCCTGCGTCGTCAGATCGTGAAGCCGCAGCGCGGTAAGGAGGCAAAAGAGGGCATTCGGCGCACGCTTCGCCACCGCGACGAGCGCTTGGTGCTCCCCCGGCTGATAGCCCGGCGCCGCGTATAGACCGCGCCCAAGCCGTAGCAGCTGCCCAGACGCAACCAGGCGCGACAGCTCGCTGCGAGTAACACCCGCATGCACGAGCTCCCTGGACCGCAGTGCCCCGCCGCGCCCAAGAAGCTTCTCGACTCTATGCTGGGAAGCCGTCATAGGAGCGTATTGTTCCATAGTTTCGGTAGTTATCAAAAACCACCGAGACTTTGGAACATGAGCCGAATCGTCCGATGTGGCGAACCGCAGGCTCTTTCGCCCATCTGCCGACGTTTCGCCGCAAGCCCCCGGGTATCAGCCGTCCTGGTCCGTCTCGCTGCTAGCTGGCAAGGCTTTTAGTCGAGCTCTCAGATCACCCAAAACCGCCTCAGCCAATTTAGTGAAACCCTCCAACCGCTCTATTCGATCCTGCAATTGCCGCCCGATCTCGACGTTGGCATCTGGCCTGTTCCCGAGATCGGCGTTGCTTGAGACAAAGCGGATCACGATCTCGGCGGCGCCGTCCTCCGTAGCAGCAGCCTCTGCTAGCCTGACCCATTCCTCGGACTTGTCGACAGCGGCACGTGCCGCTTCACCAAGACAATATCCAATCAAGCTCTTCGCCGAGAAATCTAGGCCACTAACCATGTCGAGCCACTGATCGACCTCAGACTTCTCCTTGTTCTGACGCTGCGGCGACTGGACAGAACGAAAGTACCGAGGCGTGTCGTCGTCGGGATCTAAGCTTTCAATTGCACGAATGATCGGCTCCAAATCTTCGAACGGGCGCTTGCCATTCGGCAATTCGGCTCGATGCTTCCATAGTGCCAGTATTGCGTCGAAGCACGCCTTCTTGCTCGCAGACTTCTCGTCCTCTGGCGCACTCTCAGCTTTAGCAATGAGATCGGCAATGTAATGCGCCATCCAGCGGCCGAGCGTATCTACCGATGGCTCCAATCCAAGCTCATCGACCAGTTTGCGCCCTAAAGCCAAAGTGGCGTCAGAGCGTGCGGAATTTCCCGTCTGGTCCGACGAGGTAGAGCCTGGCTTTGGTTGGGACTCGTTCTTTGTCATCTCCGACACCACTTCGATACGGCTGATATCGCCGGCGCCTATCAATCTGTACCTCGATGATCAGATCGCGGCCGAGCTTGGCCAATACATCTTTCACGAAACCCAGGGATACTTGAAGCCGGGCGCCACGTTCCGGATTGCTACGATCTTGACGCGTGGATTCATCGTAGTGACCCCAAACCCGCGACGTCATCACGACTGCTGCTTCGATGTCTTTCCAGAGTCTACGATCCGGGTCTGCTTCCAAATTCATCAGATCAACGACGCCGCGTGCAGGCATTGGTGGGGGGAAACGAATATCGCCCGCCCAGCGATCATGACCATCCAAACCTTGGTCACGGCTGCGGTCGACAATCCATCCCTTGAGTGCAAAACCGGGTTTGTCTATTTCCATGTCGCTGCCGGCGCTTGGCAGCGCATATTCGTGGACGTCCTTAGCCGTGCCAAGCGCTCGTAGCAGAGCAGAAGCTTTATCCGGAGACACGAGCGCGCTGCTGATGCCGACCGATTGCTCATGCTCGGAGTCCGCGGTCGTCCATTGTCCCCATACATTCAGCATGCTCCCAGCATAGAGCGCCTCATCGAAATCACTCGTCGTGACGACGCGCCAGCCCTCATCCTTTTTCTCTCGATCTTGCCAAGAGGGCCGCTCCAGTGGTTGCGGGTCTCGCCGATCCCAAAGCCAGCGTCCGTCATTTCGCGAAAGGTCGTGACCGCCAAGCCACTCTGCGAACTCATCACTTTCGTCATACTGAGAATCGCGATGCGTCGGCGTCTCCGCCAAAAGCTTCCCGGCAACGATCATCATCGCGTGATAAGAATGATAGAAATGAAGTGTGTCGGCGCGGGGATACGAACCGTGGGAATGCCTGGTGTGATTTTCTTCGTACAGCCTCCGTCGGCTGCGCTCATCTTCATCCCACCGCCCCTTCGCGGTGAAGCCAAGGTCTCCCCGGATTACCTTCAGGGCCGCCGACTCAATATCCTGCTGCGAGAGTGCGAACACCCGCCCAAGCGGAGCATACCAATAGGGGCCCATGTCGATACCAAAGTAGTAACGGTCGTCGTCGTCACTGATGGGTGAAGCTTCGTTCCCTTCGTGGCGAATACGATCGTATGACTTGGATTCGACAACTGGAAACGGCGATACATTGACGCGGATTAGACGCTCCCTGAGATTGTCCGGGTCCGCCATTACCCCGTTGTTCACGAGCGAGAGCGCTGCGCGCGCGGCAAATTGTCGGATCAGGACATGGGGCTGGTTCTTAAGCGCCCAGTCGACGATTTGACCCGCAAAGGGCGCAAGCACTTGCGGAGCCTCGGCCGCGGCACGCGCGACGCCGATCAGGAACCATTGCAGCGCATGCAACGCGTAGAAAGGTAGCCTCGCATCGACAAATTGCGCACCAACCCCCTTGGATGCAAGGTTGACGATGTGGCTGAGGACGTCCCGACGTCCCAAGGTGACAAGGCCCTTGACTGCATGTGCGCCTTCCCAGCGCAAGACGGCTTCGGGCGCAGCCATGGAGGCCCAGATGTATCCGGCGACCGAGGCCTTGATGTCGCTGGGTGGTCGAAGATCATTTGACCAGGGGCCATCTCCATCTCGGTCTTCCAGGACCGGAGTAAGAAGGTCGAGACCGAACTTCAACGCTCCGAGCGCGTCGTCTTCGGAAAGTTTAGTGACCAACAGGCCCACCAAAGAAAAGAGCCGGTTGGCACTCGCAAGATCTGGCGTCTGGCCAACGGCATCCAGAACGACACCGAACATATCGGAATCGCTCATCGCAGCCAGTGCACACGCCGTCTTGAACGGCAGCACTTCATGGTACCGGCTCTTCCCGATCGTCATGCAATAGCGGCGGCAATAAGCTCTTAGCGCATTAGCAAAGGCATGCGTAGTAGCAGGCCGGCCCTTCCAGGTGTCGGGAACCGCCTCCAGGAAAGCCCGAAAGTCATAGAGCCCGAATTCCGGCGTGCTCCCAACGATCTCGATAAAGGCCGATTCAGAACCAACTGTCACCCGTCGGATTGCTTCGCTAAAAAACTGGCTGTGCTCCCATGGCGGATCAGTGCGCTTGAATGCCGCATAGGCTCGGGACAAACCCTCGGCGTTTATCGGGTCGCACCCAGCGAAAACGTCGCTCCAATCTCGCTTTGGCTTGCACGCATCCTCGGCCGTCTTACTGACCTGCTCGTGCCGGCGTCTCGTACTGCCGTCTGTTCTCTTCTTCTCAAATTCGATAACCTCGTCGAGTCCGGTCACTGTTATCCCATGGCGAGACAGGACCTCTTTCAGCTTTGCAAAATCTCCGCCATCGAATTGCATGTAGCGATAGAGATAGGAAGTCGCGACTTGTTTTTCGTCTCGTGTATCGCACCTTGCTAACACCCAGTCTAATAGCCGGGAGTACGTCCATCGAGCGCGAAAGCCGACTAAAGGCAGAGCGTCCAGTGGATCCAAGCTGCCACGAGCAATCAACCGCTCGGCCGCAATCGGAAGTATTCGTTCGGACCATCCGAAGTTCCGATCGCGCCACCGACTGAGGATTGCCAGGGCTGACGATGGGCAAAGATCACAGAGCGCCTCGATCGTCGCATCCCAGTCGAAATGCTTGTCGCGCGCAACATAGTCGTAGGTCAGCTCGGCGCAGCGTGCAAATTGATAGGCCGATTCTGGTGAGGGGCGCTCAGGGCGAGCGGCACGACCCGCCAAATCTAGAATAGCGTCCCAACGCGACAGATTCTCGTCGCCGATCTTGCTCGCCACCTCAACGGCTTCATTGAAATACGCTTTGGCGTCCGATTTGCTGACCGCCAGAATCGCTCGAGCGGCATCGATATAACCTTCGGACTTGTTCTCGGCGTCGGAACGTTCCTCCTTGAGGAGATTGAACGTTTCACGAGAATATTCGATCGCCATCGCCTGCGTTGCTTCCTTCTGACCGCACAGCTGGGCAAGAGCTGTCAGCGTCGGCGTGAAGAGCGGCCTCTTCAAGCCATTTTTCCATTCCGAGAAGGTTGC
Source organism: uncultured Enterobacteriaceae bacterium (assembly GCA_964612335.1). Taxonomy (GTDB): domain Bacteria; phylum Pseudomonadota; class Gammaproteobacteria; order Burkholderiales; family SG8-39; genus CAZTDU01. Next base: position 132,637 of record CAZTDU010000002.1, read on the forward strand.
TAATGTGGTCGCATCAGCTGCATCGAGCCTGAAGAGGATGTCGAGCCATAACAACGCGATATCGTTTGACGTATGGGCATGCGCGTCGTTGTGGTAGTAGGTTCCTAACGCTTTTCCAGACGCCGTCCGCGTCCGATTGAGTTCGCCACCCAGCGATGCCTTCGTAAGGCGACCGAGAAGAGCTGCCACCCAGAGCTGGTGCCATGGCAGAAGAGCGCCTATGTCTTCCTGGAATTCCCGGAGATCACCAGACGTGGAGTGCTGGTTCTTCTTGTCGATCTCTGCCCGAAGCTCAGGATGAGCGAGATCACGGAGTTCTAGTTGTTCCCCCTTTAAGGCGGAGCGTAAGGAATAAGCCCGAAGCACCGGAAATCGCGTGCTCGAAAATCGCGACGAGAGACCTCGTGGAGGCTCATCCGGTAGGTACCGCGAGAGGAGGGCGGCCGCCTCATCATTGGTGCATACCTTTTGCTGTACGGCGGACTCTATGAGCGCGGTTATAGCGTTGAGCGCCGAATCCCGTTCATCCCAGGCGTGACTATCTGGCAGCTTTACGCGCGTACTCGCAAGGAGTCGGAAGGCCCGGCGCGTTACTGCGGTAGGCAGCGTCCGCTGAATCTCTCGAAATTCAATAGCGACCGCGAGTACAAGGCAAAGGTTATTGCCAGCAGCGCTGGCTAACTCTTCTGCATCCTGGAATCGGCCATGATCGATGAGCCGCCTCGCTACAGTTCGGCCTACCCGGAATGACACTTCGCGCGGTTGCCAGCGTCCCAGCTCGTGTGCGCCATTGGTGACTCCATGAATATTGATATGAGCTAGAGTCAACTCAACGACGTCCTGGTCTGAGATCTCTTCCTTCTTGCGCTCTTCCTCAGTTAACTGGCTCCAGTTGCGTAGCCATTCATGGGCCATGCGCAGGCGGCTTCGCGCATCGCCGACGAGCGCGGGGCAACCTGACAGCAAAGCGGCCTCGTATGCGTGGTGGGATCCGAGCCAACCCGAACCAAACGTCCGGCGCGACACGAGTTCCTGAATGAGATCGGTTTCCAGAAACGCCGCTGCGAGATCGGTGTTGGCCTGAAGAATCTTTCGTTGCCGGTCATCACCCGCCGTCTCACCACCTGCCTTTAGCGCCAATTTCGTTGCATCTGGATAGCGCTTTGCTCGAAGCGCTGCCTTCAGGGCAAATTGAAGCCGTTGTAGTTCAACGTCGCGCCTCTCTAGCGGACTCGTTTCGGGAAGCGCTGCGGAGGATAGTGCCAGCGTCACAAGGTCTGAGAACTTTCCTGCCTCCAACATCAACTGCGGCAGGGCCGATGCCACATAGGGACTCCCTGCTGCGAGCGGCGAGAGGCACGCGATAAACTCTGTCATCGCGCCATGCGCCGGTTTGAATCTCTCTCGAAACCAGGTCTCCGCGGGTTCATCGAGGAATTGAATAGTGTCCCCGACCACAAGCAACGGGCGGCCAAGGTCGATCGCGAAGCTTTTGATTGCCGCTCCGTCGACACTGGAAATCTTCGACAGAATCGGAATCGGGATTAACGGACGCAGAGCCGCTAGCCCGGCACAAACCTTGTCAATCTGGTTCTTCTCGATAGGGCCGACGCTGTCCTTCAGCTTTGCGATGGCCCCTTCCAGAAGGCTTCCGATCGTGTCCTCAACAGTCGTAGGGTTGGGTCCTAGCAAACGCAGCGTTTCAGGAAGTGTCTTGTTGCGTGATAAGGCAAGCGCCTGGACACGCGGATTGCAGGAACTGAGACGATGGAACTCCTCGATGTCGTGTTCGCTCGCATCTGGAAACTGCTGTCGAAGATAGGCGGCCGTTTCCTCGCGGCTGAACGGTCTTAGTTCGAGCCTTGTCGCCTCAACTGGCGGATCAAGATGGGCCTGCCGGTGCGAGCGGCAGAGAAAAACCAGGCGAACGTTGTCTGGCATTCTCTCCCGAATCAAGTCGCGGACGAAGGAGCGTGCCTCTCCGATCTCTTCTGCCGCCATCTGGGCGTTGTCCGCCGCGTCCACCACCATACAAAGAAGCGCACGAGAATTCGCGAGCCGTACCAGCGTGGCCGCTTGGTCTATCCGATGAACGAACGCGCGCACATAAGCCGCTGCGTCTGCATGCGATGTGGGTATGAGCGGATGGCACAGCCCCTTCGCTGCAAGCTCGTTTGCAATCTGCACGAGCGCGTCTTTGTGTCGATGCCGATAACCGGACGCATTTCGGTATTGGCCGTTGCCAAAACAGTCGTACAAAATGCATGTCGATCCGTCCGGAAGGCCATGAGCGATGCGTGTCGCGAAAACAGTCTTTCCGACACCGGCCGACGCGTGAATTACGGTCGGGCCTGTTTTCCCTACGATCGCTTGTATTAGGTTGGACTCCTGGGCGCGTGGCACTGCTGTATCGAGCGGTTTAATCAGGCATGGGGCGGGGAAGAGCAGGCTTTCGTCGGTATCAAGCGCCCGCAAGACGTCCATCTTCTTGATTGTCGGGTTAGCTTCGCTCTCGGATAACGCTCGTCGAGTAACAAGCTCCTTTAGCTTCAGTGGTCCGTATACATCCGCCTCCGGCAGATAACCTTGTACTTCCTGAGAGAGGATGTTCCGCTGCTCCCAGTAGTCGTCTTGTCGATCCTCGAAGCGCAGAAGTCTCGAAAAAGCGGCAAGCGTGTCTCCCGTTAAATCGGTGAATCGCTCAAGTTTCTTGAGTTCCTCCGGGTAACGCGGTGGAACTCCGACCGCGACATCGGCCACTGCCTCCGCGAAGGCTGCGGCGATGGGCCGGTTGGTGACAAACCAGAATTCCAGCTTCGACGCGAGCACATCGGCCGAGAAGGTCTGAGTCAGCTCCCGGTAGCGATTGGCGAAGCCCTTAACGGTTTTCTCGAGGCCACTTGCGGTCCAGGGATCGGTAGCGTGCAGCGTCGAATGTTTGAGCTGCATGTAACGAACAAGGCGGGCATTCTTGACCCCTTCGCTGCCAAAGTACTCTGCAATGTCGATGACCTCCTCGCCGGCCGTTACAGGAAGCTCGCCGGCGCGCTCTTCTGGAGAAGGCCCTTCGATGCTGATGGCGACCAAATCGCCCTGGGGTGAAAGAAGCCGAAGGCAGCGTCGCGCTGCCCACAAGTAGTGAAACTGATCTCCGTCTCGGCTAGGACGGACTAGGTTGGTTTTACGCATGACCAGCGCGAGCTACGGTGATCTCGCATATCAGGCGCAAACCTTGTCTGCAATTCCTCTGCGTCGAGCCTGGCGTGCAGTTCTTCGAAAGCGTCGGAGATGTACTTGAGGAGTTGGTTTTCTTCTTGCCCGCCACCCTGTCCCCCGCTTGTTACCGCTTGTCTGTTTCTACTATACCGCCCCCGAGCCAGTAGCACAGACTCCGGCGCCGTTCAATAGGAGAAAACCGCGCTTTTCTCCTGCTGCAAGGGCTCACGTGCGCACGTACGCTGCGCGTGCATCTTTGGACAACAACGGTGATGAATGCGTAAGAACGTAACGATTGGCTTTTCGCCGTCGGAATACATGCGCCTGCAGGGCGCCGCGGCGGCTGCTCACATGCCCGTGGCGAGCTATGTGAAATGGCTTCTCCAAGGCTCGCCGGTGGATGGCGTGAGCAGGAACACGACTCTGATCCTCGACCGCCTGGACGAGATCAACGTCACGATCTCCAGGCTTTCGCTCGGGCCAGGGGCAAAGCCCGTGGCTGTTCGCGTGCCGCGCGCCGCGGCGCGAGAGGTGATCGAAACGAGACTGCGGGCGCGTGGCCTGCCTTCGAGCACGATCAATCAGGTCAACGTCGTGCTCGACGATCTGGACGCTGGGCGATGAACGGCCGAGAGCGCGCCAGCAATGCGCAAGCTGGGATTTGTTTGTCGGCCAGGGGGTTGGAAGCGAGATGCACTGACTTCGCATATGCCCCACTTGCACGGAAGTTGAACGATGACGCGGGCTTAGGGGCACTCTGGGGGGGCGTATGGTGTGTATGGGTTTTCGGGCGTTAAAGACGCCCGAAGAGCGTCCTAATTGCCGACGCTTCAGCGTCGGCGGCATTTCAGCGGCAAAACCAGCGGAAGAGCAGACCAAACCTGAGGCGCTTCAAGAGCAGCTACGGAACAACACAGCGACAGATTCAGTGCGAAATGAGTGCAGTTCGAGAGCGCAATGGCGGGCGACCTGAAGATCTACATCGAGAAGCTTGAAGCGAGAACGAAGGCGGGCAGGCTGCGCGGCCTGATGCCGGTGATCGAAGCGAAGATTAAGGAGGGGATTCGGCACGTGGACATCATCCAGACACTGAACGAGCAGGGCTTCGCGATCAGCGAGCATACGTACCGCAGCTACCTGCAGCGCTATCGCAAGAAGCAGATCGTGGGACGCAAGCCCGCGCGGAGTAGCAAGCCGGAATTGAACAAGTCGACTATGGGGGTCCCCATGTCCGAAGCGGCCGGCCGGCCGGAGACCTTTGACTATGACCCGCGCGGCATTCCCGAGTTGTTGAAATAGGACATACCAGAGACATGCAACACAACGAATCGGAAGTTCTCACGTTCAACGCGCTCCTGGCGCTGCTTGGCCGGCGCTCGCGCCAGTCGATCTACGACCTCATGCGGCGCGACCCAACGTTTCCCAAGCCGCGGCAGATCGGAAGCGAGTTCTCGGTCGGGTGGTTGCGTGGCGAGGTCATGGAGTGGCTACATGCGCGGCCGACGGTCCACTTCAACGGCCTGGATGCGGTAGAGCGTCGGAGGAAATCCCGACAGAACAAACGCGGCGCGGAGGTTACGTAGTGGGTGTCTAGGCCGCAACGCTTAGGTTCGCCTCAATCGACGCCGCCGACGCCATTGGCGACAACAGCGCTGGCGAGCGCCAACATGAACGTGGCGTCGCGCCGGCCATAATCGAACGTCTGTCCGTCTTCGTCCACGTGGTGTGCAGGGTGAGAGTAGTGCAACGCGGCTTCGTTCACGACGAGCGCGCGAGCGCTCTTGCTCATTGTCTTCCGGTCACCCCTGGCGAAGGTTTCCATCGCGGCATTGATGGCTGGCTTTAACTTGAGGGCTTTCTGAACGCTCTCTATCGCTCGACGACATTGCTGCACTACGCCATCGTAGTTTCCGGCGTCGAGTTCTTCCCGAGCGCGTTTAAGCAGAGAAACAGCGGCATGCAGACTTCCGGCTTCATCGGGCAGATCGACTTCGAGGAGGACAATGCGATCTAAGCCGAACTGCTTCATGCATGCGATCCAGCTGCTCTTGTTCACGTAGTAGCGGACGTCATCATCTCCTCTTTGAATATCGTTTTCATGCGATACCTCGCAAAGGAAATGAAGATTGAACACGAGATCTCCACCGCCGCGCAGATCCTCGATCAGAGCGAGCTGTTCGCTTCTGAGATCGAAGTCGAAGAGCAGGGCGGCGTATTGAGCGTACGGGGCCGTACGCAGAGCCCAAGCGCTCTCCGGCCATGCAATACCGAGATAGGCTCCGCCCTCGTGGGAGCGAGAGACCGTGACCGTCGCTCGGAAGTTGTGGGCGACAAACGTTTCTTTCCTTGCCGGCGATTGGTATTGAACCGAGAAACGTAGGCGGTGCACTCCCATACCGCCCGGCCATCCCGATACTCCGCCTGGACTGAGATTCACGACGATGTTGCTATTGTGGGTGATGGACATGACGGATTCGCTAGAAGAGAAGGTGCGTCATCGTGATGAAGAGACTGCAAAAGGGCAAGTCGAGCAATTCCTGTATTGCCCCGGACCTCGACCGGTCAGCAGATGCTAACGCGCCGTAGCCCGCAGACTGATAACGCCGCTACTTGGGAACTATGCGCAGCTTGTTTAGCTCGCTCTTGAGAAAGTCGCCATCGGCGCTGGGTGCGAACAGAATTTGCGCGATGGTCCCACCTGCTATGGCCGCTCTGAAATCGAACGGAACCCGGAGAGCAGGTGGGAACTCGAGGAAGCTGCCATCGTTCAGGCGAAAATGCCCGATACCAAGGGCGGAAAGGGAAACGCGCAATTCCTTTTCATCGCAAAACGCCTGGCCCTTCAGGTATGTGTACTTGATCGGATTGGGCAGGTGCTCAGCATTTGCTCTGTGGCGGTCCCAATCAACGTATTCCACGGTTCCATAGTTAAGAGAAAAGATCTGATGGCACCGCAAGCCGTTATATTCGAGCGCGGCGTTGCCGGGCTGAAAAGTCTTGTTCAACGCGGCTCTCAGTTTGCCGAACTCAAAGACGACACACGCTTTGCCTTTCGCGCTGCCGTTCGCATAGTTGCGCCAGATGAAGTCTGAGTTTTCGAGAGAAAAGCAGCATGCATAGGTTCTACTGCGCGATTGATCGTAGTAGTCCGCTGCAGAATAGTCGGGTGCCTTTAGAAAGCGTGCTGCTGCGTTACCGGCCTCATCTGCCGGCAATTGCCGCCCATCATGCGAGTCGGCGCCGGGGAAGTCCGTGTAGCTGTCGACCCGGTTAAAGTGAAGATAGCCTCCGAGAATTGACCGCAACAGATTCTCGACGGTCATCATCTTGTAGAGGAGCTGGTCACCCCTCGGGACGTTCAGAAGTCCAGCGTGTGGCTCGACGCTGCCCAGTGGAGCTGGAAGAACTGGCGGACCTGCGGTGGGCGTCGTGTCCATTCTTGTCCGTCCGTCGCGCTGTCGCCGGTATAGGTCGCGGTGTAGGTCGTCGATTTCCCTATGCCCTTCCCATAGGGGAAACGTACTGCTGCATGACGGGAGTGTGGCTCGGAGGCGATTCCATGCGGAGAATCGCGATGGTAGCTTGTCCAGGTGCCCGTGCTCGCGGCGCGAGGATGCGGGGACAGCGGTTACCATACCGGCCGTGAAGCAAACCCCCGTACTGATCGCCGGCGCCGGCATAGGCGGCCTCGCCGCCGCATTGACCTTGCACGAGATCGGCGTGCCGTGCGTGGTGCTGGAGTCGGTGGCGACGCTGAAGCCGCTGGGCGTGGGCATCAATGTCCAGCCCAACGCGGTGCGCGAGCTTTACGAAATGGGGTTCGGCGCCGATGAACTCGACGCCATCGGCATCCAGACCCAGGAGTGGGCGCTGGTGGGGCTGAATGGCAAGGACGTCTACGCCGAGCCGCGCGGCCTCAAGGCGGGCTATCGCTGGCCGCAGTACTCGGTGCATCGCGGCGGCTTGCAGATGCTGCTGTACCGGGCGGCGCGCGAGCGGCTGGGCGCCGACGCCGTCCGCACCGGCCTGCGTGTGACCGGCTACCGGAACCATGCGGACGGCACGGGCGTGAACGCGCTCGTGGAGTCGCGTTCGGGAGAACGCATTGAGATCGCCGGGTCGCTGCTGATCGGCGCCGACGGGCTGCATTCCGCGGTGCGGGCGCAGATGCACCCGGGCCAGCCGCCGATCCAGTGGGGCGGCGCAATCATGTGGCGCGGCGTCACCCGCGGCGTGCCGATTCGCACCGGCGCCTCGTTCGTCGGCTTCGGCACGCACCGGCACCGCGTCGTGTTCTATCCGATCTCGCGCGCCGATCCCGCGAGCGGCCTCGCCGACATCAACTGGATCGCCGAGATCACCGTCGACAACGCGGGCGGGCTGCCGGAGGGCGACTGGAACAAGAAGGTGCGGCACGAGGACTTCGTCCACCATTTCGAGCGATGGACGTACGACTGGCTGGACGTTCCGGCGATGCTGCGCGGCGCCGCCGACGTTTACGAATACCCGATGATCGACCGCGACCCGGTGCCGACCTGGGTCGACGGGCGCGTCGCCTTGCTGGGGGATGCGGCGCATGTGATGTACCCCACCGGCTCCAACGGCGCCAGCCAGGCGGTCATCGACGCGCGAGTGCTCGGTGCCGTGCTGCTCGAGCACGGCGTCACGCCTGCCGCGCTGCAGGCCTACGACGCGAAGCTGTGCAAGGACATCTCGGCGGTGGTGCTGCGCAATCGCGGCGCCGGGCCGTTCGGGCTGCTGAACCTGCTGGATGAGCGCTGCGGCGGCGTGTTCGACGACATCGACAAGGTCATCCCGCTCGCCGAGCGCAATGACTTCATGCGCACCTACCAGGCGGCGGCCGGGTTTGCCATCGAGAAGCTCAACGGCTCGCCGCCTATCCTCGCCGGGCGCGCCGGCGCCGCGGCTCAGGCCGGGAGCCGATAACCCTTCTCGCGGAACAGCGCCAGGCAGGCATCGGCGACGTCGGCGTCGTAGGCGCTGCCGCGGCCGCGCTCGATCTCCGCGAGCGCGATGTCGATGCCCAGGCCGGCGCGGTAGGGGCGGTGCGAGGCCATCGCCTCGACCGTATCCGCCACCGCGAGCACGCGCGCTTCGATCAGGATGTCCTTGCCCTTCAAGCCATGTGGGTACCCGCTGCCGTCGATGCGTTCGTGGTGCTGCAGCGTGGCCTGCGCCACTGGCCAGGGAAACTCCAGGCCTGCGAGGATTTCACTGCCGCGCAGAGGATGTTCCTTGATCAGGTCGAACTCGGCGCCGGTCAGTTTCGACGGCTTGACTAGGATTTCCGCGGGTACCGCGATCTTGCCGATGTCGTGCAGCCCGCCGATCACCGCCAGCCCCTGCTGCCGGTCCGTGGCGAAGTCCATCGTTCGGCCGATCTCGTGCATCAGCGCGGCGACGCGGCTCTCGTGCCCGGCGGTGTACGGGTCGCGCAACTCGACCATGCGCGACACCGCGCCGACTGTGCCGTGCATGGCGTTGCTCAGCCGGCCGAGCTGCGTGGCGGCCAGCTGCTCCGCCTGCACCCGCGCGGTGATGTCCTGCAGCACGCCGATGATCACGCGGCGACCGTCGATCGTGGCGACCGAGCCGTGGACGCCGACGTGGCGGATCTCTCCGCTCGGACGCCGGATGCGGAATTCGTAGCGCGCCGCGGCCAGCTCGCCGGACTGCCTGCGGCGAAGTTGCGCGTCCACCAGGGCGCGATCCTCTTCCAGCGTGACCTCGTGCGGGCCCATCTGCAGCAGTGCTTCGGCGGAATGGCCGAGGATCTCGCACAGGCGCGGGTTCACGTAGGTGAAGCGCCCGTCCTCGATCATGTAGATGCCGGTAAGCGACTGTTCGACCAGCGCGCGGAACTGCGCCTCGCGGGCGCTGAGCCGGGCCAGTGCATGGTTCAACTGGCGGTTGGCGTCGATTGCGTCGAGTGCGGAGGATATGCGCCGCGAAATCGAGACCAGCGCGCGGCGGCTATCGGCGTCGAAGTACTCAGGCTCGGCCACGTACAGGGTAAGCGCGCCTGCCACCTCGCCGCTGCGGCGCAGCGGCAGCGCAGCCACGCCGCCGATGCGGAACAGCGATATCAGCGGCTGCGCCGCGGCCGGCCACGGCAGATCCCGCATGCGGTCGACGAACTGCGCTGTGCCGGAGTCCAGGGCGCGCCGGGTAGGGGAATACTCGCCGCTGTTCGAGGCCAGCAGCAGCGAGCGCACCAACTGCCGGAATGGCGCCAGGCTGGAGGGGAATGCGACGGGCTCGAAGAAGCCGCTTGCCGGATCGTGCAGGCTCGCCCAGGCGGCGGCAAATGGTTGCGCGGCGAAGGCGCGGTCGCACACCTGTTGCAGCATGGCAACCTCGCTTTGCGCGCCAACCAGCGCGTCGTCGACGCCTAGCAGGGCAGCGTATAGCGCCGCCTGCTTGCGCAGATCGCCTGTCTGCCCCTGCCGCTGCGCACGATCGTCGATGGAAGCCTCTCTGGGTTAACCCGAGCTTTATCGCGCTGGGCAGCGGTCTGGCAAGGCCGGAACTGTGAACTAGTTCCGCTTCAGGTGCGTTTTGTCACCACATCGTGGAAGCTGACGTCCTTTCAGTCGAGCACGCGATTGAGCACCCAGTTGTCGATCTCGTGCACCAGCGGCTCGCGGTGCGAGAAGCGTCCGGGCATCGCGAAGGGCGAGCTGAGTCCGCGCTGCTGGCGGTCGGAGGCGACGATGTCCTCGTCGATGGTGATGTCCCAGCGCTTGTAGTAGTTCGCGGCGATGGTCTCGAAATCCGCGCGCGCGAGGCGGTCCTTCGGGAACAGCGCGCCATGGATCAACTTCGTGCGGCTGGGGCCCATGGGGTGCAGTTCCAGGTACCACGCACAGTCGATGGTGCAGGCGAGGTAGGTGCTCGGGTAGATCAGCGGCGCGCAGGTGCCGCCTGCTTCGCGCAGCCCGGCGAGTGACTCCATCACCGGGAAGCCGGCGTCGCCCTGCAGCAGCGCCATGCTGCCCTCGTGCTGCGCGAACGTGACGCAGTACTCGCCCTTCGCTTCCTCCACCCAGTAGCCGGCGGTGCGGGCCGAGGCGTACTTGTTGATGGTGCTCTTGTGCACCGTGGCGATGTGGTACGACTCCTTCGCGTTCTCGACGAAGAGCTTCCAGTTGCATTCCATGACGTACTCGCGACGCCGCCCGAGCACCATGTCGCCGAGCCGGTAGGGCGCCACTTTTTCGCCCAGACTGCCGAGGTAGGCCGACAAGGGGGCGGCCTTCGGATCGAAGCAGACGAAGAGGAACCCTTCCCAGGTCTCCAGGCGGACCGGAACCAGGCCGTTCTCCTGGTTCCTGAAGCCTTCGGTCTTGCCCATCTCCGGTGCACCGACCAGGCGACCGTCGAGGGCGTAGGTCCAGCTGTGGTACGGGCAGACGATGGCGCGGCAATTGCCCTTGCCCTCGAGCAGCTCCGAGCCGCGATGCCGGCAGGTATTGGCGAACGCGCGCACCTGGCCATCGTCGCCGCGCACCACGAAGATGGGCACGCCGGCGAAGTTGGCGGCGAAGTAGTCTCCGGGCTTGGGAATCTGCTCGGCGCGGCCGAGGAAGTTCCACACCTTCATGAAGATGCGCTCTACCTCGCGCCGGTAAAAGGCTTCCGACGTGTAGGTCCAGACCGGCATGGTCTCGGCTTCGAGCAGGGGTTTCCTCACGCCGGCGTAGTGCCGCGGGTCGAGGAAGTCGGCGGGGGCTTCGATCATGTGCGCGTCTCCGGTGTGCCGGTGCGTCCGGCCAACCCGGATTTCACGCCTAACGGCTGCCGGGCGCCAGCCCCCGTTTCAACGTTCAGGCCTGTTCTTCCTCGCGTTTCAAAGTATTTGCGTTTGGCAAGGAAGCCTCGAGCAGTGCGCGCGCGTCGAGGATGCCGGCGCCGTAGTTTTCCGTGTCCCAGGTGCCGTCGACGGTGTCGGCGGTGCGCTTGAGCAGGCGCTTGAACGCTTCCACGCGCATCCAGTGCTGCGGGTACCTGTTCCGCAGGCGGCCGCGGTGGTGCGCGAGCCACAGTGCGGCCGCGGCGGCGACCTGCGGCGTCGCGAACGAGGTGCCGTCGCCGTAGCCGTAGTCGTAGGTGGGCGGCGCATCGCGGTTGCGGTGCGCGTTGCCGCGGCGGATCGGCCAGGCGGGCGCGGATATGTCGACCTGCCGGCCGCAGCTCGAGCCGCTCCAGGGCTCGTCGTTCGGCGCGCTGCCGGCGACGGCGATGGTATAGCGCTCGCGTGCCGGCACGACGACGAAGGGCGCATAGTTGCCCGCCGCGCAGCAGACGATGATGCCGTTGTCGTAGGCGCGGCGCAGTTCGCGGCGCGCCTCGGGCGTCAGGCCGCCCGGCGCCGTGCCCATGCTCATGGTGATGACGTCGCAGCCGCCGATGTCGATCAGGTGCGCGATTGCTTCGTGCAGGCCGGCAATGTCGGTGCCGATCTCAATGCAGTTGGACAGCCTGACCGGCAGCACCGGAACCCTGGGCGCAGCGCCGTAGTAGCCCTGCGCCGGGTCGTATCCCGCCAGCACTGTCGCGGTGCGCGTGCCGTGGCCGCCGTTCGGGCCGGTGAGTGGATCCAGCGCCGAATCCACCGGTGCCGGCGCTTCGTGCGAGCCGGGTTCCGGCCAGGTTTCGGCGTAGAAGTAATTGGCGTCGCGGTCGGCGTCGATCCACGCGGGTGACCCGTTGACGAAGCCCAGTGCCGGATGCTGCGTGAAGCCGGTGTCGATCTGGCCGACGAGGATGTCTCCCCAGTCGATGTGGTCGCGCCCGCCCAGCAGGTTCCATGCGTCGGCGAGCCGGGTTCTTGCCAGGTGCCAGTCGATGCCGTTCCTGACCAAGGCTGCGCTGCCGTCGCCGCGTTCGAGTGCGAGCTCGGTAGGCTCGCGCGACCGCATGAGTTCCGCGGCGCGAGCGGCAGTCACCGGCTCGGCGCTTTCGGCGCCCAGCGTCATCAACTGGTCAGTAACCGGCGTACCGGGCTGCGCGTCTGCAAGTGCCTGCGCGACCGCTGCCGGCACCAGGCCGCGATTGGCGCCCACCGCCGCCAGCGGATCGCCCGACGCGCCGCCGATGCGATCGCGGATGTTGTCGGCGAGTTCATCGAGCGCCGCGCCCGGCGCCACCACAAGGTACATGCCGTAGGCCATGTTCCTTCCTTCCCGGTCAAAGGCCGATTGTGCTGCTCGCAGACCGGCAGGGACGGAAGCAGTTCCTGCGCTTGGTGCGCTTACGCACCAAGCGCAAGCGGCGGCATGCCGCAGGCCTCAGCGGCTTGGCGCCACCTGCTGCCAGCCGCCTTCGCAGTGCTGTATCTGCGGATAGTAGGCGTTGGCCTCTGCGCAGTAGTACCAGTAGCCTGCGGGCAGTCGCTGTTCCACGACGGGCGGCGGCGGGGCAGTCGGGCCGTACACCGCCGGCGGCGCCGGTTGCGGCACATATCGGGGCCCGTATGGGGGCCCACCGTATGCCGGCGCCGGTACGGGCTCGTCATCCGCCTGCGAGGCGATGATCAGCGCGCCCAGCGCGGCGATGCCGAGCAGCACGCCAAGCCCCGCGCCGCTGTCGCGCTCGTGGCGAGGATGTCGCTGCGGCGCCCGATGTGCGGGGGCGCGGTGCGAATGCTGCAACCGCTGCCCGCCGTCGCGATACCTGGATGGCGGCGCAGCGTACGCGGGGATGCACAAGCCGATCGCGGCTGTCGCGACCAGCGCCAGTCCTGCCTTGGATTTCGCGATGTTTTTCATGATGTCCATTTGACGCACGCGGCGACCGGACGTCGAGCGGTTTTACATCATTTACACTCCGATACAGATGACGCCACGGCGTTCCCCGAGAGGCGATCTAGGCACATGAGCGACGACTTTCCCGGATTTCCCACGCCCGCGGCCGGCCCGGAAGCGCCGCTGGAGATGCTCGCTGCCTGCCACGGCCGCGTCGCGCGCCAGTGCGGCACGCTGCGACGGCTGGTGCCGCATGTCGCTGCGCATGGCGCCGACGACGAAGCGCGCGCGGCGGCTGCGCGTGTGATGCTTTACTTCGATACCTCCGGCGCGCAGCACCACGCCGACGAGGAAGAGGACCTGTTTCCGGCGCTGCTCGAGGCGATGGCCGGGTCGGACGCGGTGTGCATCCGCGAACTCACCGAGGCGCTCAGCGCCGAGCATCGCGAACTGGAAACCTGCTGGCGGCGCGTGCGCGCTGCGCTTGTACAGATCGCCGCCGGAAATCCGGTGCCGCTGCCGCAGGAAGATGTGGAGGCGTTGGCGGGACTCTACGAGCGTCACATCGCGCGCGAGGAAAGCGAGTTGCTGCCGATGGCGGCGCGCCTGCTTACCGATGCCGAACTCGCCGTCGTCGGTCGCGCGATGCGCGAACGGCGCGGCATCGACGCTACTTAGCTGTGGCTGGCGTCTTCGAGTAGGACTTCAGCCGCACCTGTCCGTTGACGAACTGGATTGACACCGTGGCGGTGTCGTCCTTCCACGTCGACGAGGTGCCGGACACGGCGAGGATCTGCACGCTTCTGGTTTCGGCGGGCGTGCCGAGTATGGCGATGACTTCCTGCTCGCTCATGCCTTCCTTGACCCTGGCGAAGTTCTCCTCGCTGAGTTTCGAGCCGCAGGCCGCAAGCAGCAACGCGGCAGCGACGAGCATCATTCGCGACGTCATTTCAGCGCCTCCAGCAGCTGCGCGAACACCTTGGGCGTGCCAGCGACGATGTCGCCGGACTCCATGAAGTCCTGCCCGCCCTGCGGGTCGGCGACCAGGCCGCCGGCCTCGGTGATCAGCAGCGACCCCGCCGCCATGTCCCATTTGGACAGCCCCAGCTCCCAGAATGCGTCGAAGCGCCCGGCGGCAACGTAGGCGAGATCCAGCGCCGCGGAACCCGCGCGGCGCATGCCCGCCGACGAGGTCATGACGGTGCGCAACTGCCCCAGGTAGCGGTCGATGCGCGACAGTTCCTTGAACGGGAATCCGGTAGCCACCAGCGCATCGGCAAGCCGGATGCAGCGCGTGACGCGGATCCGGCGGTCGTTGAGGAACGCGCCGCGCCCGCGCGTCGCGGTGAAGAGCTCGTTCTTGTTCGGGTCGTAGACCACCGCCTGCGTCATCACGCCGCGATGCCGCACGCCGATCGACACGCAGTACTGCGGAAAGCCGTGGATGAAATTCGTGGTGCCATCCAGCGGATCGATGATCCACAGGTACTCCGCCCGTGACGCGTCGGCGCTCTCGCCGGATTCCTCGGCGAGGATGCCGTGATCCGGGTACGCCTTGCGGATGACGTCGATCGCTGCCGCCTCGGCGGCCCTGTCGACCTGGGTGACGAAATCGTTCGCGCGCTTCGAGTGCACTTCCAGCGCGGTGCCGTCCATGGACGCGCGCGCGATGACGGAACCCGCGCGCCGCGCGGCCTTTACGGCGATGTTGAGGACGGGATGCATGTGGGAGGCGCGCATTCTACTCTGGGTACACTGCGCGCATGCCTTCGATACTGGAACGCGTGCGCGTAGTGCTGTGCCGGCCCAGCCATCCGGGAAACATCGGATCGGCTGCACGGGCGATGAAGAACATGGGACTTGCCGACCTGCGGCTTGTGGCGCCGGAGCGCTATCCGGCGCCGGAGGCGGAGTGGCTGGCGAGCAGCGCAGTGGATGTGCTGCACGCGGCGCGCATCCATGGAACGCTGGTCGAGGCGATAGGCGACTGCGTCGCCGCATACGGCCTCACCGCGCGCCCGCGCGAGTGGTCGCTGGAAGTGCAGGCCGTGCGCGACGCCGTCGCGCCGGCCTTGTCGCGCGCGCATGCCGGGCCGATCGCGTTCGTGTTCGGCAACGAGACCGCGGGCCTGACCAACGAAGAGCTGCTCGCCTGCCAGGTGCTGGTGCACATTCCGGCCGATCCCGCGTACACCTCGCTGAACCTCGCGCAGGCGGTGCAGGTGGTGGCCTACGAGCTGCGCTGCGCCGCCGGGGAGGGGAAGGTGCCGCCACCGCGTGCGGAGAAGGCCGCGACGGTGGGGGACCTCGAGGGCTTGTACGCGCACCTCGAGCAGGTCGCCGCCGATAGCGGCTTTTTCGACCCTGCCGAACCCAAGCGCCTGCGCGAACGCTTCCGTCGCATGTTCTCGCGCGCGGCGCTCGAACGGGAGGAGGTGAACATTCTGCGTGGGCTGCTCAAGTCATTGACTGGAAAGGGTAAACAATAGTTGATCAGATTCGTCGGGTAAATTAGAATCGCGCCATGTTCAGACGCCTGCGCGAAGACATCGCCAGCATCATGGAGCGCGATCCCGCGGCGCGTTCCGCGTTCGAGGTCCTGACCTGCTATCCAGGCCTGCACGCAATCTACGTGCACAAGCTCACGCACTGGCTCTGGCTGCGGCGATTGCGCTGGCTCGGTCGCTTGATCTCCCAGCTCGGCCGCTGGTTCACCGGCATCGAGATCCACCCCGGGGCCGTGATAGGCCGTCGCGTATTCATCGATCACGGCATGGGCGTGGTGATAGGCGAGACCGCCGAGGTCGGTGACGACGCCACCATCTACCAGGGCGTGACGCTGGGAGGCACGTCGCTGTATCGCGGCACCAAGCGCCATCCGACGCTCGGCACGGGCGTCGTGGTCGGCGCGGGCGCGAAGGTGCTGGGCGGCTTCAACGTCGGCGCCGGCGCGAAGATCGGATCGAACGCGGTCGTGGTGAAGGAAGTCCCGCCGGGCGCGACCGTGGTCGGCATTCCGGGCCGCGTCGTCGAGGGCGGCGCTACCCAAGCAGAGCGTTTCGCCGCCTATGCGGTCGTGCAGGGGCAGGACGATCCCTATGCCAAGGCGATCCAGTCGCTTGTGGCGCATTCGCAGGAGCTGGAACACGCGCTGGCAGCGCTCAGCGAGAAGCTTTCCCGGCTCGAGTCGGAGCGCGAATCGAGTCTGCTACGGGTTGTGAAATAGCTTTTAATCAAGGGCTTAAATAGTTGACGTATTCCGTGGGTCTTTGTTATAGTTGACGCCATTAATCGGGTATTGAAGGAGTCTGCATGAGGCTGACGACAAAAGGGCGGTTCGCAGTGACGGCGATGGTGGACGTGGCCATGCGGCAGTCGCGCGGGCCGGTGACGCTCGCCGGGATCAGCGAAAGACAGCGGATCTCGCTGTCTTACCTCGAGCAGCTGTTCGGCAAGCTGCGCCGCCGCAAGCTGGTGAACAGCGTGCGCGGGCCGGGAGGCGGGTACAACCTCGCCATGGCCGCGCAGGATATTTCCGTTGCCGAGATCATCGTCGCAGTGGACGAGCCGCTCGATGCCACAAGTTGCGGCGGCAAGGAGAACTGCCTGGACGACAAGCGCTGCATGACGCACGACCTGTGGACGCGGCTGAACGAGAAGATCTACGAGTACCTCGCGTCGGTGACGCTGGCAGACCTCGTCGCGCACCAGAGCGGCAAGCAGGTGGCGGTGCTGGTGGACCTGCGCGCGGGCAAGTCGCCGCAGAAGCCGGAAATGGCGGAAGCGGTATGAGCGCGCTGAAGCTGCCGATCTACCTGGATTATTCGGCCACCACGCCGGTAGACCCGCGGGTGGCCGACAAGATGATCCAGTACATCCGCGAGGACTTCGGCAATCCCGCGAGCCGCTCGCACGTGTTTGGCTGGAAGGCCGAGGAGGCGGTGGAGGAAGCGCGCGAGAACGTCGCGCGGCTGGTGAACTGCGACGCGAAGGAGATCGTCTGGACCTCCGGCGCCACCGAGTCGATCAACCTGGCGCTGAAGGGCGCGGCCGAGTTCTACAAGTCCAAGGGCAGGCACATCGTCACCGTGAAGACCGAGCACAAGGCGACGCTGGACACGGTGCGCGAACTGGAACGCCGCGGCTTCGAGGCGACCTACCTCGACGTGGACTCGGACGGCATGGTCGACCTGGACCGGTTCAGGGCGGCGCTGCGCCCCGACACCATCCTCGCCTCGGTGGTGTATGTGAACAACGAAATCGGCGTGATCCAGGACATTCCCGCGATGGGGGAGATCTGCCGCTCGAAAGGGATTATCTTCCACGTCGACAGCGCGCAGGCCACGGGCAAGGTCGCCATAGACCTCGCGGCGCTGAAGGTGGACCTGATGTCCTTCTCGGCTCACAAGACCTACGGCCCCAAGGGCGTGGGCGCGCTGTACGTGCGCAGGAAGCCGCGCGTGCGCCTCGAGGCGCAGATCCATGGCGGCGGCCACGAGCGGGGTTTTCGTTCCGGGACCCTGGCGACGCACCAGATCGCCGGCATGGGCGAGGCGTTCCGCCTGGCGAGGCTCGAGATGGCGGTCGAAAACGAGCGCATCCGCATGCTGCGCGGGAAGCTTCTCGGCGGCCTGCAGCAGATGGAGGAGGTGTTCGTCAACGGCGACCTCGAGCGGCGCGTTCCGCACAACCTGAACGTCAGCTTCAACTTCGTCGAAGGCGAGTCGCTGATCATGGCGGTGAAGGACATCGCCGTGTCCTCGGGCTCGGCGTGCACCTCGGCTTCGCTCGAGCCCTCGTACGTGCTGCGCGCGCTGGGGCGCTCGGACGAACTCGCGCATTCCTCGATCCGCTTCACGCTCGGGCGCTTCACCACCGAGGAAGAGGTTGCCTACACCATCGATCATGTGAAGTCGAAGGTGGGCAAGCTGCGCGAGATGTCGCCGCTCTGGGAAATGTACAAGGATGGCGTAGACTTGAATACGGTCCAGTGGGCCGCTCATTGAGGTACTGAAAATGGCATACAGCGACAAGGTAATCGATCACTACGAGAATCCCCGCAACGTCGGCGCCTTCGACAAGGGCGACGAGTCCGTGGGAACTGGCATGGTCGGCGCCCCGGCCTGCGGCGACGTCATGAAGCTGCAGATCAAGGTGGGGCCGGATGGCGTCATCGAGGACGCGCGCTTCAAGACCTACGGTTGCGGATCGGCAATCGCGTCGTCCTCGCTGGTGACCGAATGGGTCAAGGGCAAGACGCTGGACGAGGCGGCGACGATCAAGAACACGCAGATCGCCGAGGAACTCGCGCTGCCGCCGGTGAAGATCCACTGCTCCATCCTCGCCGAGGACGCGATCAAGGCCGCGGTAGAGGACTACCGCAAGAAGCACGGCGTGCCGCAGAAGGCTGAAACAGAGGCCGCCTGAGCGCCATGTCCATCACGCTTACCGAGAAGGCCGCCAACCACGTCCAGGGCTTCATGCAGAAGCGCGGCAAGGGCTATGGCCTGCGCCTGGGCGTGCGCACGACCGGATGCTCGGGGCTTGCCTACAAGCTCGAGTTTGCAGACCAGCCGTCGCCCGAGGACGTGCAGTTCGAGAGCCACGGCGTGCGGGTGCTGGTGGACCCGAAGAGCCTGCCTTACATAGATGGCACCGAACTGGACTACACCCGCGAAGGGCTGAACGAGGGTTTCAAGTTCCGCAACCCCAACGTGAAGGACGAGTGCGGCTGCGGGGAAAGCTTCAACGTCTAGCAGATTGCACGACGCTCGCGCTGCCGGCCGACATGCGGGATGCGCATGCGGAGGCGCGTGAGACGTCGCTGCAACGATGATGCGTAACCACTTTGAACTCTTCGGCCTCGAGCCGGCCTTCACGCTCGACGCAGGGTTGCTTGAGCGCGCATACCGCGAGATCCAGGCGCAGGTTCACCCGGATCGCCACGCGAGCGCTGGCGACGCCGACAGGCGCGCGGCAATGCAGTGGACCACGCGGGCGAACGAGGCCTATCGCACGCTGAAGGACCCGCTCGCGCGCGCGAAGTACCTGCTCGAGCTGAATGGGGTGGACGTGGGTTTCGAGACCAATACCGCGATGCCGGGAGATTTCCTCGCGCAGCAGATGGAACTGCGCGAGAGCCTGGAAGATGCGGCGGCGAAGAAGGACACCGCGGCGCTCGACGCGCTGCGAACCGAGCTTGCCGCGCTGCGGCGCGGGCTCGAGGCGGACGTGGGCGCGCTGATAGACCGCGAGCACGACTACGCGGGCGCCGGCGGCCTGGTGCGCAAGCTGAAGTTTCTCGAACGCCTCGACGACGAGATAGACGCGATGTACGAGGAGATCGAGGCCAACGCATGACTGCGTTTCGATAGGAGCATCGTGGCACTGCTGCAGATATCCGAGCCGGGCATGTCCACCGGGCCGCACCAGCACAGGCTGGCGATCGGCATCGACCTGGGCACGACAAATTCGCTGGTCGCCACGGTCCGCAATGGCGTGCCGGTGGTGCTGTCGGACGAGCAGGGCCGGGCACTGCTCCCGTCGGTGGTGCGCTACCTGGCGCCGGGCAGGGTTGACGTCGGCTATGCGGCGCAGGCGAGGCAGTCCGAAGACCCGCGCAACACCATCGTGTCGGTGAAGCGCTACATGGGCAGGCGGCTGCAGGACGTGGCGCACGTGGAGAACTCGCCCTACGACTTCGTCGACGCGCCCGGCATGGTGCAGTTCCGCACCGCCGCAGGGTCGGTAAGCCCGGTGGAGGCGTCCGCGGAGATCCTGAAGTCGCTGCGCGCGCGCGCAGAGGCGTCGCTTGGCGGAGAAGTGTCCGGCGCGGTGATCACGGTGCCGGCGTACTTCGACGACGCGCAGCGCCAGGCCACCAAGGACGCCGGCCGGCTCGCCGGCCTGAACGTGCTGCGGCTGCTCAGCGAGCCCACCGCGGCGGCGATCGCCTACGGCCTGGAGAATGCATCCGAGGGCACCTATGCCGTGTTCGACCTCGGCGGGGGCACCTTCGACATCTCGATCCTGAAGCTGTCGCGAGGCGTTTTCGAGGTGCTCGCAACCAATGGCGATGCGGCGCTGGGAGGCGACGACTTCGACCATCGCGTGTTCTGCTGGGTGCTCGAGGAAGCCAAGCTCGCGCCGCTGCAGCCGCGCGACTGGCGGCTGCTGCAGACGAAGTCGCGCGAAGCCAAGGAGGCGCTGACCTACCACGGCGAGGCACCGATCACCGCGAAACTGTCCAGCGGCGAGTTTGTCGACGTGAAGATCACCACCGAGACCTTCTGCCGCATCACGCACAACCTGGTGCAGAAGACGCTGGGGCCGACGCGCAAGGCGCTGCGCGACGCGGGGCTCACGGCTGCCGACATCAAGGGTGTGGTGATGGTCGGCGGTGCGACGCGCATGCCGGCAGTGCAGCGCGCGGTGGCCGAATTCTTCAGGCGCGATCCGCTGAACAACCTCGACCCGGACAAGGTGGTCGCGCTGGGCGCCGCGATGCAGGCCAACGTGCTCGCGGGCAACAAGGCTTCCGGCGACGACTGGCTGCTGCTCGACGTGATCCCGCTGTCGCTGGGAATCGAGACCATGGGAGGGCTGGTGGAGCGCATCATCCCGCGCAACTCGACCATTCCGACCGCGCGTGCGCAGGAATTCACCACGTTCAAGGACGGCCAGACCGGCATGAGCTTCCATGTCGTGCAGGGCGAGCGCGAACTGGTGTCGGACTGCCGTTCGCTGGCGCGATTCGAGCTCAGGGGAATTCCCCCTCGCGCGGCCGGGGCGGCCCGGGTGCGCGTGAGCTTCCAGGTGGATGCCGACGGGCTGCTGTCGGTGTCGGCACGCGAGAGCACGACCGGCGCCGAGACTTCAGTGACGGTGAAGCCGTCTTACGGACTCGCGGATGGCGACATCGAGCGCATGCTGCGCGATTCTTTCGAGCACGCCCGGGACGACATGCACGCGAGGGCGTTGCAGGAGCAGCGCGTGGAAGGCAAGCGGCTCATCGAGGCGGTGCAGGGCGCGCTGCAGGCGGACGCCGCGCTGCTGTCGGACGAGGAGCGGGCGGTGATCGACCGGGACATCGGCGAGCTTTCCCGCGTGCTCGAGGGCACGGATCACCGCGCCATCAAGCAGGCAGTGGAGGCATTGAATCACGCCACGGATGCCTTCGCCGCGCGGCGCATGGATGCGAGCGTGAGGCGGGCGCTGTCGGGCCGCAAGATCGCCAGCCTGGGCAGCTGAGCATGCCGAAGCTCAAGGTATTGCCGCATGCCGAGCTCTGTCCGCAGGGGGCCGAGTTCGAGGTGCCCGCGGGCGGGTCGCTGTGCGACGCGCTGCTGGAACACGGCATCGCCATCGAGCACGCCTGCGAGAAGTCGTGTGCGTGTACCACCTGCCACGTCGTCGTGCGCGAAGGCTTCGACTCGCTCGCCGAGGCGGAGGAAAAGGAAGAGGACATGCTGGACAAGGCCTGGGGACTGGAGGCGAACTCGCGGCTGTCCTGCCAGGCCCGCATGGGCGACACGGACCTCGTCATCGAGATCCCCAAGTACACCATCAATCACGCGAGGGAGCTGAATTCATGAAGTGGACGGATTCCCGAGAAATCGCGATCGCGCTCACCGAGGTGCATCCCGACGTCGACCCGAAGACCGTGCGCTTCACCGACCTGCGCCAGTGGGTGCTGGCGCTGCCCGGCTTCGACGATGACCCGAACCACTCGGGCGAGAAGATCCTCGAGGCGATCCAGATGATGTGGATAGAGGAAAGCGAGTAGCGGCCGCTACTTGAAGTCCGCCACCGTGCCCGGCGCCGGCGTGAAGCCGAAGTCGCCGCGCTTGATCACCGCCTCGCGGCCGCCGTTCGCGGCCAGCAGTTCGGCCTGCCGCGCTTTCGCGCGCCGATCCACTTCCTCCGGATCCAGCATCGCATAGAGCTTCCTGCGGCAGTCTTCCAGCGCCGCGGCATGGCCGGGTTCCGCGGCCAGGTCGTGGATCTCGTCCGGGTCGTCCTCGAGGTCGAACAGCTGCGGTGGGTACTTGGCGTAGTGCACGTACTTCCACTTGCCGACGCGGATGGCGAAGGCGCCGGTGGACGAACCCATGCCGTGGTACTCGGACAGCACCGTGCGCTCGGGCGTCGCGCCATGCGCGATGGCGTGCAGCGATACGCCGGGAAAGCCGGATGGCACCCGCTCGCCGGCGGCTTCCAGGATCGTGGGCAGCGCATCGACGTGGCTGACCGGAGTGTCGACCCTGCGGCCGCGCGGAATGTCAGGACCGGCGAGGATCATCGGCACGCCGGCGATCTGCTCGTACATGGTGGACTTGCCCCACAGTCCGCGCGCGCCGAGGTTGTCGCCATGGTCGCTGGTGTACATCACGACGGTGTCGCGCGCGAGGCCCGTTTCCTCCAGCGCGGCGAGCACCTTGCCGACGTGCTCGTCGAGGTATGACACCAGCCCGAAGTAGCCCGACAGCGCGCGCTTCACGTCCGCGTCGGACTCGAAGAAGTCGTCGTAGCAGAAGGTCCTGCCGTACTCCTCGAGGTACGGGTGCCGGGGCCGGTGCTCGCGCGCGTACAGCAGCGGCATCGGCAGCTCCCGGTTCCAGTAGCGGTAGTAGTGCTCCGGCGGCGCGGTGAGCGGAAAGTGCGGCGCGACGAAAGAAACGAACAGCACCCAGGGCTTGTCCTGCGGTTTCGTCGCCTCCTCGTGCAGCCAGACCTGCGCGCGAGAGCAGATGTCCTTGTCGTAGAAGGTATAGGTCGATTCGCCGGGCCCTGCCATCGCGGCCATCTTCTTCGAGTTGCCGCGCCGGGGCATGTCGTCGCGGATCAGCCCGAGCAGGTCGCCCTTGGCCTCGTAGATGTGCATCGGGATCTGTTCTTCGGAAAAGCCGTGGTCCTCGCCCGGCGCGCGGAAGTGGAGCTTGCCTATCGAAACCGTGCGGTGCCCGCTGTCGCGCAGCATGTGATGCCAGGATGGCGTTGCGCCGTCGTAGGCGTCGGCATTGTCCCAGTAGCCGATCTGGTGGATGTACTTGCCGCAGGCGAAGCCCGCGCGCGCCGGTATGCACACCGGGCTGGTGGTGTAGGCAGACGAGAACATCGTGCCGCGCGCGGCGAGCGCGTCGAGGTGCGGCGTGTGGATCACGGGATGCCCTGCGCAGCCGAGCACCCGGGGATTGTGCTCGTCGGACATGATGACCAGGACGTTTCGCGCTTTTGCCATTGTTTCTCCGCTTTGACTGCTAGCATTATGCTCAACAGGAGGGTCGATGCGTAAGCCGCCATTTCATTTTGTCCCCATGCCCGCGGGGCGTCCGCTGAAGAAGCCGCGCACGACCGGGCGCACCATGATCATCGACGACGGCATGCCGCTGGGCGTGGCGAAGGATCTCGTTGCACTCGCCGGCGCGTACATCGATCTCGCGAAGATCAAGACCGGCACTGCGCGCCTGTATCCGCGCGAGCAGCTGGTGGCGAAGCTGCGCATGTACAGGAAGAACCGCATCCAGCCCTTTCTCGGCGGCCAGTTCCACGAGTACGTGTTCGCGATGCTGGGAGCGAAGGCGCTTCCGGCCTACTACAGGGAGGCGCGCGCGCTCGGCTTCGCCGCGATCGAGATCTCCGACAACGTGGTGCCGCTCACGCCCGCGCAGCGCCGCGGCCAGATCCGCAACGCCGTGGCGGCGGGGCTCGAGGTCTACGGCGAAGTGGGTTCGAAGGAAACGCTGAGCAACCCCGCGCTGCTGGTGAAGCAGGCCGAGGACTGCTTTGCCGCCGGCGCCTCGCTGGTGCTGGTCGAGGCGGCGGAGCTGGTGCGCAACGGCAAGCTGCACAAGCGCACCGTCGACATGCTGGTGAAGTCGCTCGACATGTCGCGCGTGATGATCGAGCTGCCCGGGCCGTGGATCAGCGACGTGCGCAGCTGCGACATCGAGGACATGAAGAAGTCGCTGTTCGCAGCGCTGGGCCCGGGCCTGAACATCGCGAACGTGGCGGCGAGTACGATCATCGACACCGAGGCCACCCGCACCGGCCTGGGCACCGCCGGTCCGCCCAGGAGTTGAACAGGGGATTCGGGCCCCTTCCGCATGAGCAGCGGGGCCCTCCCGAATCCCCCGTACCCCCTGGGTGCCTTCGTCAGTCGCTCAGCCTCTGCCGACGAAGGGCATCTTCGTGGCCATGATGGTCATGAAGAGGATGTTCGATTCCAGCGGCAGGTTCGCCATCTGCAGTACCGCCTGCGCGACGTGGTTCACGTCCATGCGCGGCTCCACCATCGTCGAGCCGTTCGGCTGCGGCACGCCCTTGGTCATGCGCTCGGTCATTTCGGTGATGGCGTTGCCGATGTCGATCTGGCCGCCGGCGATGTCATGGGCGCGGCCATCCAGCGCGATCGACTTGGTGAGCCCGGTCATCGCGTGCTTGGTCGAGGTGTAGGGCGACGAGAACGGACGCGGCGCGTGCGCGGAGATGGAGCCGTTGTTGACGATGCGTCCGCCGCGCGGGGACTGTGCCTTCATGATGCGGAAGGCCTCCTGGGTGCACAGGAACGGCCCGGTGAGATTGGCCGCCACCACCGCGCTCCACTGCTCGTAGGTGAGGTCTTCCAGTGGAATCGCGGGCGTTCCCATGCCGGCGTTGTTGAAGAGGAAATCAAGCCTGCCGAAGGCCTCGACCGTCTTCGCGAAAAGGTTCTTCACCGCCGCCGGGTTGCCCACGTCGGTGGAGACGGCGAGCGCGCGCTCGCCGTCCGCGCCGGCCTGGGATTTCGTCTTCGCCAGTTCCTCGGCGCGCCTGCCAGCGAGGCCTACGCACCAGCCGTCCTTGAGGAATGCAAGCGCAGTTGCGCGCCCGATGCCTGACCCTGCTCCCGTGATGATTGCGATCCTGTTTGCCATGGCGGATCCTCCGTTTGACCGGCGAGCACTATAGCCGAGTTGGGCTATCCTTCCGCCTCCCGATCAAGCGAGGAAGCCGTGCCCACCCAGTACAGGATCGAACTGAGCCCGCCGGACATCTCGCCCTACACGACGGGAAACACCGGCGTCGACTACGTGCACGTGCTCGACTCGGGCAAGCCCGGGCCGAACGTGATGATCCAGGCACTGACGCACGGCAACGAGATCTGCGGCGCGATCGCGATCGATTACCTGATGCGCGAGGGCGTCAGGCCCAGGCAGGGAAAGCTGACCCTCAGTTTCGCCAACATTGCCGCATTCGAGCGCTTCGACTACGACGAGCCCGACCGTTCGCGCTACGTCGACGAGGACTACAACCGCGTCTGGTCGGACGCCGTGCTCGATGGGCCGCGCGAATCGGTCGAACTCCGCCGCGCCAGGCAGTTGCGGCCCTTCGTCGATGCAGCCGACCTGCTGCTCGACCTGCACTCGATGCACGAGCCGTGCGAGCCGATCATGGTCTGCGGCACCGTGGACAAGAACGCGGCGTTCGCCCGCGCGATCGGCGTGCCGCGCGCGCTGCTGCTGGACACCGGGCATCCCGCCGGCCTGCGCATGATCGAGCGCGGCGGCTTCGGCGACCCGGACAGCCCGAAGAGGGCGGTGCTGATCGAGTGCGGCCATCACTGGGAGAAGCGCTCCGCGGACGTCGCCATCGACACCGCGCTGCGGTTCCTCGCCGTCACCGGCGCGGTCGAGGAGCTCTGGGCCAAATCGAGGCTGCGGCTGCAGCCGGTGACACCGCAGCGCGTCATCCGCGTCACCGAAGCGGTGGTTGCGAAGACCATGGGCTTCCGCTTCGCCAGGCCCTGGGGGGGCTTGGAGGTGATACCGAAAGCGGGTTCGGTCGTCGCCACCGACGGCGACATGGTGTGGAAGACGCCGTACGACGACTGCGTGATGGTGATGCCGTCCCTGATCCACCTCAAGCCCGGCACCACGATGGTCAGGCTGGGGCGCTATGCGGACTAGCGAAGCCGCCTAGTTCTTGCCCCACAGGTCCGCGAGGCGCGAGTAGCGGCCGCAGTTCACCGCGTAGAACTTGTAGCGCGCGGGGTTCTTCAGGTGGTAGTCCTGGTGGTACTCCTCGGCCGGCCAGAACTTCGTCGCCTTGACGATCGGGGTCAGCACCTTGCGGCTGAACTTCTTCGTCTTCTCGACGCGAGTCTTGGACGCCTCAGCGAGCTTCCGCTGCTCCTCGTCGTGCCAGAAGATAGACGGGCGGTATTGGTCGCCCAGGTCGCAGAACTGGCGATCGAGGAAGGTCGGGTCGTGGTTCTTCCAGAACACCTCGAGCAGCTGCTCGTAGCTGACCTTCTTCGCATCGAACACCACTTCGACCGCCTCGGTGTGCCCGGTGCGCCCGGTCGACACCTGTTCGTATGTCGGGTTGTCCTTCTTGCCGCCAATGTAGCCGGAGGTGGTGGAGACGACGCCGGGGACCTTGTCGAAGGCTTCCTCGACGCACCAGAAGCAGCCGCCGGCGAACGTGGCCTTGGCCGTGGCCTGGGAGAATGCGCTGCCCGACGCAAATGCGAGCAGCGAGGCAAGGAGGATGGCTTTCATCATGGCCATGAGTCGGGTCCGGAAGCCGTTCCTTACAGGATACCCCGGCCGGCGCTCAGCGCGTCAGTGCCAGGCCCAGCCCGAAGCTGGCGAGCAGCGCGAACAAGGCGGTAGCCGCGGTCAGCCAGGCGACCCGGGTGCGATTGGCCTCGATGCGCGCTACGAGCAGCGTGTTCTGGTCGGCCAGGCTCTTGATGAGTTCCGAGGACGCCAGCATCTGTTCGTGCAGGCTGGCCACGGACGATTCCAGCGCGGCGACACGGGCGAGGAGCGCAGGGACGTTCTGCTCGTCGGCAGCGGCATCGGCGGCGGTCGCGTCCTGCGCCGGCTCCGCGAGCGGCGCCTTCCTGCCGACCGCGTTCCACAGCTTCTTCGCGCCATCGGCCACCTTGGGCGCGTTCTTCACCACTTCCGCCCAGGGCACGTTCTGCAGTACCACCAGCCAGGGAATTGCCATGAGTGCTCCTTCCCGGCGCCGTCCGCGCGGCGGAAGACCTACTCGACTTTCGCCTTCCCGCGCAGCTCGGAGACGTAAGCCTGCAGTTTCTGTTCCTGCAGTTGCTGGTGGATCCGCGACCTCACCTGTGCGAGCGGCGGAAACTGCGCCTGGCGCACGTCGTCGAGGCGGATGACGTGAAAGCCGTACTGCGACTGTACCGGTGCCTCGGTGACCTTGCCCTTCTCCAGCTTGACCAGCGCTTCGGCGAATTCCTTGACGAAGGTGCCGGGCACGTTCCAGTCGAGGTCGCCGCCGCGCGGCTTGGATCCCGTGTCCTCGGAGTGCTGCTTCGCGAGGTCCTCGAATTTCGAGCCCTTCTTCAGGTCGGCGATCAGCGTCTTCGCCTGGTCCTCGGATTTCACCAGGATGTGCCTGGCCTTGTACTCCTTGTCGCTGGACATGCCCTTGACGCGCTCGTACTCCTTCTGGATGTCTCCATCCGTGACCGGATGCTTGCTGAGCCAATCCCGCATCAGAGTATTGACGATGATTTCCCGGCGCGCGGTATCGATCTGGGCCTGCACGTCCGGGCGCTTGGCGATCCCCGCGCGCGTCGCTTCCTGGGCGAGGATCTCGCCATTGATCAGATGTTCCCGGATCGCCCCGCGCAGTTCAGCCGAGTCGCCCTGCCCGCGCTGCGCCTGCTGCAGTACCAGTGCGTCCGAGCGCGCCTTCGGGATCGCCACCCCGTTGACGATCGCCACCGGATCCTTGACCACCGGGGCGGCAGGCTTGGCGGGGGCCTTGGTCGGCAGCGTCGGCTGTGCGGTCGCCGCGAGCGGCAGGCAGAACGCAACTGCCAGGGCAAGGTGGGGGAGCTTCATTGCTGTCCTTTCGATTTTACTGCGCGACTTCTGCGCGACTTTACTGCGCGGGTTGAATGCGGGCGGCATTATGCGCCGTTTTCCCCCGGCGCCAGCGCGCGGATGGAAAGCGCATGGATGGGCTTGTCCATCAGGTCGCCAAGCGCCTGGTAGATCATCCGGTGCCGCGCGACGACGGGCTTGCCGTCGAACGCGGTGGCGACGATGGCGAGCTGCCAGTGCGTGCCGCCGCCTTCCTTCCAGCCGGCGTGGCCGCGATGCTTCTCGCTTTCGTCGATGAGCTCCAGCCTGAGCGGCGCCAGCACGGACAGGCGCTCGCGGATGCGGGCATCGTAGTTCATGGCTTGCTGCCTTCCTCTTCGATGTAGCGCGACATGTAAAGCGCCTGCGCGATGACGAACGCAAGCATCAGCCCCATGCCGCCGAAAAGCTTGAAGTTGACCCACAGGTCGGTGGAGAAGTTGAACGCGACGACGAGGTTCAGCACGCCCATCGCGGCGAAGAACCCGGCCCAGCTCCACAGCAGGGTGGTCCAGACATGCTCCGGCACCTTGAGTTGCGCCCCGAGCATGCTGCGGATCAGGTTCTTCTTCCACGCCAGCATCGCGACGGCCAGCACCGCGGCAAAGAGCCAGTACAGCACGGTCGGCTTCCACTTGATGAACAGCTCGTCGCGCAGCAGCAGCGTCGCGCCACCGAACACGACGATGATGGCGAGCGTCGCCCACAGCATCGGCTCGACCCGGCGCTTCCTCAGCTTCAGCCAGCCGACCTGCGCAAAGGTCGCCGCGATGGCCACCGCGGTGGCGACGTAGATGTCCCATACCTTGAACGCGGCAAAGAAGAGGATCACCGGAAACAGGTCGAACAGGAACTTCATTTCAACAACCCTCTCCTTTCGTGCCAGTCGGCGATGGATTCGCGCGGGTAGGCACTGAACCGCCTGTCCTTCGCGCCTGCGGCCAGCTTCACCCAGGCCGGCTTGGAGCCGAGGAAGATGTGCTGGCGCTCGCGCGGCACAGGCAGGCTGGTATCGATGGCCGAGGCGAAGGGATATACCCATTGTGCCCAGCGCGGATCGCTGACCCATAGCGCAGACCCGCACTTGCGGCAGAAGTTCCGCCGCGCGGGCGAGCGCTTGCCGGCGATTCTCGCGCGGTACGTCGCGACGTTGCTGCTGCCCGATACCTTGAGGGTCTGCGCATCGCCCATGATGTTGACCGCGCACCCGCTGCCGCCGGCCGTCTTGCGGCAGATCGAGCAGTAGCAATGCATGTACGGGAAGGGGGTCGAGGACTTCAGGCTGAAGCGCACCGCCCCGCAGTGGCAGGAACCTTTCAGGAGCATGGCGCTATTATTACCCAACGGAGGAAGAACCCATGTCGCTGGTGAAACTGGTGGAGTATGCCGAGGCGGCGCCCGAAGTGCGCGCGGTCTACGACGAGATCATGCAGGCCCGGAACACGGACTGGGTCAATAATTTCTGGAAGGCGCTGGCGAATGATCCGGCGATGCTGAGGCGCACCTGGGACAACGTCAGGCAGGTGATGGCGCCGGGCGCGCTCGACCCGCTGGTGAAGGAGATGATCTACGTCGCGGTAAGCGCGACCAACAACTGCGAATACTGTACCTACTCGCACACGGCGTCGGCGCGCAAGAAGGGCATGAGCGACGCGATGTTCATGGAACTGATGGCGGTGGTGGGCCTTGCCAACGAGACCAACCGCCTGGCCAACGGCCTGCGCTTCCCGGTGGACCCGCAGTTCAAGCCCTGACCGGGATGGTGCCGCGCTCGGCCGCGATCTACCTCGGCGTCGTCCAGTTCCTGTTCGCGACGACCTGGACCATCTACGTCATCTACCTGCCGCAGCTTGTCGCCAGGGCGGGAATCGCGAAGGAATGGGTGCCCTGGATCATCGTCGCCGACCAGCTGGTGTTTGCGCTTACCGACGTGGTGACCGGATTCTGGGTGGATCGCGTGCGCCGAGGGCTCGCGCGCATCGGCGGCTGGATCCTGGCGGTGACCGCAGTGTCGTGCGCAGCGTTCCTTGTGCTGCCCTTCGCAGGCGGCTCGCCTGCAGCGCTGCTCGCGCTGATCGCGGTGTGGGCGGTGACGTCTTCCGCGCTGCGCTCGCCGACCTGGGCCTTGCTTGGGCGGTACGCTGCCAAACCCAGCGTGCCGCGGCTGTCGGCACTGGTGCTGACCGGCACCGCGATTGCGGGTGCGATCGGTCCCTACCTCGGGGTGACGCTGCGCAACATCGACCCGCGCATTCCTTTCGCGCTGTCCAGCCTCACGCTGCTCGCCACGGTCGGAGGCCTGGTGTGGGTCGAGCGCAGGCTGGCGGGCGCGGCAGCGCAGCCTGCCGGCGAATCGGAGCCGCCGTTCGACTTCGATTCGGCCGAGGGACGCAGGCTGGTGTACGTGTTCTTTGCCGCGCTGGTGCTGATGGCGCTCGGCTTCCAGGTCCATTTCGCCCTGAACTCGGCCGGCCAGTACCTGCGCTATGCCTCGCCTGCGGAGTTGCCCTACCTGATGCCGATATTCTGGATCGGCTTCAACGTCATGATGTTTCCCGCGTCCGGATTCGTCTCGCGGCATGGGCCGGTGGCGGTGATGACCGTGGCGGCCGCGCTGGGGGCGATCGCGACGCTGGCGAGCGTGCTCGCGCCGGGGCTGGCGCCATTGAGCGTCGCGCAGTTCCTTGCCGGCGGGTGCTGGGGCGCGATGAGCATGGCAAGCTACTCGGCTGCCATCGCGTTCGGCAGGTCGCGACGCGAGGGCGCGCTGCTCGGCAGCATGTTCGCGGTGCTCGCGCTCGCCGCTTTCCTGCGCGTTGGCGCGTTCGCAACCGGCATCGCGGCGCAGGCACCGGCAAAGGCCTTGCTGCCGTGGCTGCCGCATCTGGGCTGGCTGGTGGCGGCGTTGATGCTCGCCGCGCTGCTGGGCGCCGCCCGACGCAGGGCGGTATGATGGCCACGGGAGGTGGCATGGGTTTTCTGCGACTGATCGCGGTGGCTTTGTCGGTGACGGTGACCGCACCCGCCTTCGCACAGGCGGCGCAGGAACCGGGCGTGCTCGATCGCCTGCGCGGATTCTTCAACCGCATCTTCTCCGAGGAGCCGAAGCCTGCTGCCGAGCGCGAGCCTCCGGCAGCGCCTGCTCCGGCACCGGTGGAGACGCGAACCGTCCCGTCCGAGCAGGCCGAGGTCCAGGCGCAGCCGGTAAAGCCGTCGCCGTCTGCCCGGGCGAGCTCCGGCAGCCTGCACGAATTCATCGCCAAGGGCGACTACACCACCGCGCTGAAGCTGATCGAACAGGGCGCAGACATCGAGGCGAAGGATCCGGGCGCCGGCGCATCGGTGCTGCACTACGCGGTGATGCGGGGCCGCATGCCGATGATCGACCTGCTGCTGTCGCGAGGTGCCGACGTCAACAGCAGGACGCGGATGGGGACGACGCCCTTGCACACGGCGGCGCTCTACGCGCGCGTGGAAGTGGCCGAGCTGCTGATCGATTCGGGCGCCGACGTCAACGCGCAGAGCGCAAGCGGCGTGACCGCGCTGGCGATGGCCGAGGCTGCGCGCAACCAGCCGCTTGCGGCGATGCTGAGGTCGCGCGGCGCGAAGTAGCCGCGACATGCGCCGCGGCGGCCCGCTCGCGGCTAGCGTGTTTCCTTCGAACGGTCCCAGGGGTTGGGCAACACGCGGTTGTGATAGCCCGAGATGAACTCCCTGGGTGCGCCGCTGGCGGCATCGAAGACATGGCGGCGCACCGCGCCGATGTTGCCGCCGTAGACATGGATGCTCACCGCGGTGCTGGCACCGACGTTCGACACCACATGGATGTCACCGATGCGCGGCGATACGCGGTCCACGTCCCCAGGATTCACCAGGTGCTCGCCGGTCTGGTGCATGGGCTTGCCCGCGACCGCGTCGGCGTATTCCTGGCACAGTTCCGCACCGCGCATCACGCCGACCAGGCCCCAGACGGTGTGGTCGTGCACCGGCGTCTTCTGTCCGGGCTGCCAGACAAAGCTCACCGCGGAGAAGCGCTCGAGCGGGTCGCAGTACAGCAGGTACTGGCGGTAGGACTCGTCGGACGGCACGGCGAAGGCGTCCGGCAGCCAGTCGTCCGTCGAAACGAGCGACGAGAGCAGCCGCGAGCCTTCGTCCAGCATGCGAGGCTCGTCCGCGCCATTGCGCTCTGCGAGTCGGGTCATGTCCTGGATGAAACTCCTGAACCTTGCGAGGTTTTCCATCGCTCCAATCTGACAGAATCGACGCATGAAATCAACGCTGTCGCCGCGAACCGCCGTGCTGCTGCTGCTGGTCATCGCCACGGTGTTCGGGGCCAACCACATCGCCGCGCGCATCAGCTTCGAGCATGGCGCGAGCGTCGCGACTGCGGTCTTTGCCCGGGCGGGCGTCACGGCGGTGCTGCTGTTCGTGCTGATGCGCCTGGGCGGCGTGAAGATGGCGCTGCGCGGAGGCACGCTGGCGCGCGGCCTAGTCATCGGGCTGCTCATCTGCGCGCAGAGCTTCTGCATCTTCTCCGCGGTGGCACGGATTCCGGTCGCGCTGGCGCTGCTCGCGTTCAATGCGTTCCCGGTGCTGCTGGCGATCCTGGCGTGGGTGCTGGACGGCAGGCGGCCGAGCGCGCGCATCGTCGTTGCGATGTTCCTCGCGCTGTTCGGGCTCGGCCTCGCGCTGGACCTGGTGGGCGTCGATCTGGCCGGACGCTGGCAGGACATCGGTGTCGGCGTGACGTTCGGCCTCGGCGCCGCGGTGTCCTACGCGCTCGCGCTCTATCTCACCGGCCGCTGGCTGCAGGACGTGGACGGGCGCATGCGGACATTCCTCACCGTCAGCGTGACCGCCGTGGTGATGCTCGCCGCGGCGCTTGGGGGTGTGAGTTTCTCGCTGCCCGCGAGCACCACGGGCTGGGCGAGCCTCGCACTGATGAGCCTGCTGTACGGGCTGGCGCTTACCGCGGTGTTCACGGTGCAGCCGATGCCGGGCGTGGCGCGCTATACCGCCGCGCTCAACTTCGAGCCGATCGCGCTGCTG
Source organism: uncultured Enterobacteriaceae bacterium (assembly GCA_964612335.1). Classification (GTDB taxonomy): domain Bacteria; phylum Pseudomonadota; class Gammaproteobacteria; order Burkholderiales; family SG8-39; genus CAZTDU01. The sequence continues at coordinate 165,554 of CAZTDU010000002.1, forward strand.
TTCATGGGCTGGGCGATCCTGGGGCAGAGCGTGAAGCCGCTGCAGGTGCTCGGCGCCTTCATTGTCATCGGCGCGGTGATCCTGATGGGCTCAAGGAAATAGCACGCCGGCGTCGCCGGCATGAAGTTTCTCCACCAGCGCCGCGCGGTTCTCCAGCACCGCGCGCTGGTTGATGTAGCCCTTGTCGGTAATCTCGCCTGCGTCGATCGAGGGCGGAGAATCCAGCACCAGCAGGCGCGTCGGGTGCGTGGAGCTGCCCGCGCCCACCGTGGCGGCGAGCGCCTGCTGCAGCCTGGCGCGGATGTCGTCGCGTGCCATGTCCTTCGCCGCCGCGCTGAGGAACACCAGCGCGCCGATCTCGTTGCGGTCGTGACCGGTGATGACCGCGTCCTGTATCAGCGGATTGCCGGCCGCGATCAGGTTCACGCGCACCGTGCCGACGCTTACCCAGGTTCCGGTGCTGAGCTTGAAGTCCTCGGCGACGCGTCCGTCGAAGACGATGCCCTGCGCCGGATCGGCCGGATCGGCGAACTTAACCGCGTCACCGATGAGGTAATAGCCTTCTTCGTCGAACGCCGCGCGCGTCAGATCGTCGCGCTTCCAGTAGCCGGGCGTGACGTGAGGTCCCTTCACGCGCACCTCGTGCTTGCCGCCGGCGGGCACGAGCTTCAGCTCGCAGCCCGCGACCGGCAGGCCGATGATGCCGGCACGCCGGATGGCGAAATGCACCTGGGTGGCGAGCGGGGAGGTCTCGGTCGATCCCCAGGCGGACAGCATCGCCAGCTTGCCGCCTTTTTCCGCGATCGCCAGCTTCTCGAATCGCTCCCACAGGTTCTGCGGCAGCGCCGCGCCGGCGTAGAACACGATGTCCAGCCTGCGGAAGAAGCTTTGCCGCAGTTCCGCGTCATTCTCGAGGTAGGGCATCAGCAGGTCGAAGCCGCGCGGCACGTTGTAGTACTGCGTGGGTGAAACTTCCTTCAGGTTCCTGACTGTGGTCTCGATCAGGCCGGGCATCGGTTTGCCGCCGTCCACGTACAGCGTGCCGCCATTGCGCAGTACCAGGTTGAAGTCATGATTGCCGCCGAAGGTATGGTTCCATGGCAGCCAGTCGACGAGCACGGGCGGTTTGTCCGCCACCCAGGGCCAGCCGACGGCCAGCATCTCCTGGTTGGCGCATAGCATGCGGTGGGTATTGATCACGCCCTTGGGCATGCCGGTGGAGCCCGAAGTGAACAGGATCTTGGCGATGCTGTCGGGCGTCACCCGGGCATAGGCGTCGGCAATCCGGTCGTCCGGCGTCGCGGCGAGCAGTTCGGCGATCGGCACCGGCGTGGCCTTCACCGCGGCGAGCGCCGGCGCAAATCGGGCGGGGTCCGAGACGTAGACCAGCCCCGGGCGCAGCAACTCGAAGATGTGCCTGAGCTTGGCGTGGTCCTGGCTCATCAGCGAGTACGCCGGGGAAACCGGCGCATAGGCGACGCCGGCGTGCATCGCACCCAGCATCAGCAGGGCGTGATCGACGCCGTTGTCCGACAGCACTGCCACCGGCCGATCCTGGCCGAGGCCGCGCTCGAGCAGCGCCTGTCCTATGCGGCGTGCGGCATCCCGTGCGTCGCGGTAGCTGACCTCCCGCCAGGCATCACCCGCGCGCTCGGCGAGGAATACGCGATCCGGCGCCGTGTCCGCCCAGTGCTCCAGCCATTCGCCGATGCAGCGGGCATGCCCGCCCAGCGCGTGCGGGGAGCGCAGCAGCAGGGTGCCGTCGGCGCGCTTCTCGACATCGACACGCGCGGGTGCGAAGCGCAGGTCCGAGTGCAGCGCGGCCATTCCTCCTCCTCGAGCGTCTGGTGCCGACTAGTGCAGCTTCACGTACTCGTAGTCTACCGGCAGGTTGTTGATGCCGCGATCGGGTGGCGCGACCCAGCCGGCGACTTTTCCGGGCTCCGCGACGCGCTGCATCAGCGAGCGCACGTATGCGCGGTCCACCTCGTTCGGGACCCAGTCGCCGAGCCGAGCCGCGTATTCCTCGCGCGACAGCATCCTGCCTGCCGGGTCCACGGGCTGGTTCACCCAGGCGCCGATGCTGCGGCGGAACCTGCTGGAGGGCAGCGTGAGCTTCAGGTCCGAATGCCCGGCGCGTTCGATGGCGCGGTTCCAGCGTCGCAGCCCGATCTCGCAGTCCTTGAGGTAGGACTCGCGCATCACTTCGTTCAGCGCGTTCAGCATCGGCACGTCCTGCGCGCCTTCCGGCGTGTCCATGCGGAACCGGGCCTCGCGCAGCACGTGGTCCTGGTAGCTCTCCTCGTCGGGCCTGCCTTTCAGTCCGTTGGCGAAGTTGGACGCCGAGTTGGACGAAATCTCGTTGCCGAACAGGTCCAGCGAAGACGAGCACCAGAAGTTCAGGTACTTCTGCAGCAGCGGCAGGTCCACCACGCCCGCGCGGCGCAGCGCGGCGATGTCGTCGGTGCCCAGTTCCTTCATCGCCTCCAGCGTGCGCTTGACGACGCGGCCGATGCCGGTTTCGCCGACGAACATGTGGTGTGCTTCCTCGGTGAGCATGAACCTGCAGGTGCGCGACAGCGGGTCGAACGCGGACTCGGCCAGGCTCTTCAACTGGTACTTGCCATCCCGATCCGTGAAATAGGTGAAGCAGTAGAACGACAGCCAGTCCGAGATCGGCTCGTTGAAGGTGGACAGGATTCTCGGCTTGTCGGCGTCACCCGAATGGCGCGCGAGCAGTTCCTCGCCTTCCTCGCGGCCATCGCGGCCGAAGTACGCATGCAGCAGGTACACCATCGCCCACAGGTGCCGGCCTTCCTCGACATTCACCTGGAACAGGTTCCTCAGGTCGTACAGGGAAGGGCAGGTGTGTCCGAGCAGGCGCTGCTGCTCGACCGAGGCGGGCTCGGTGTCGCCCTGCGTGACGATGAGGCGACGCAGCGTGGAGCGGTACTCGCCCGGCACCTGCTGCCACACCGGCTGGCCCATCTGGTCGCCGAAGCCGATCTTCCTGTCTGCCACTGCATCGGCGAGGAAGATGCCCCAGCGGTAATCGGGCATCTTGACCGCGCCGTATTGCGCCCAGCCGTCGGCATCTACCGACACCGCGGTCCGCAGGTACACGTCCGCGCCCTGGAAATCGGTCGGGCCCATGCCCTGCCACCACTGCAGGAATGCCGGCTGCCAGTGCTCCAGCGCGCGCTGCAGCGTGCGGTCGTTGGCGAGGTTGACGTTGTTCGGGATCTTCTCGGAGTAGTTGATGCCGCTCATGGTCAGACTCTTTCCCAGTTGAATTTCGCCTTCGAGCCGGTGCCGTACACCTTGAGCGCGCCTTGCTCGCCCACAGCGTTCGGCCGGATGAAAATCCAGTTCTGCCAGGCGGAAAGCCGTCCGAAGACCCGCGTCAGCATGTTTTCGCGCCCGGTGAACCTGAGCGACGCCTCCATCCCGGTAAGCGCATCGGGCGACAGGCTCGCGCGCTCCTCGATCGCGATCCGCACCTCTTCCTCCCAGTCGATGTCGTCCGGCGTGAGCGTCACGAGGCCGAGTTCCCGCGTGTCGTGCGTGTCCAGCGCCTGGCCAAGCACCTGGCGGGCGGCTTCGACCGGCGCAGCATCGCCGCAGAAGTGCGCCGCCAGCCGGTGTTCGCCATTGACCATGGGAAAGGTGCCGAAGTTGAGCGGCGACAACGCTGTCTTCGGGCTGTCCGCCACGTCGAGCATGAAGCTGCGGTCGGCGGCGAGCAGCAGCTCTGCGAGGGTGCCGGCAAAGCACGAGCCCTGGTCCACCACCGCGAACATCGAGCGCGAGGACACGTCCAGCCGTGCCAGCGTGCGTCTCAGGTAGCCGATCGTCTCGCGCACGAACCAGTCGGGCTTGTTCGCCTCGAGCAGGGCATCCATGGCGAGAGTGGCATCCACGCTGCCGCGCGTCTTCAGGATCCAGATGCCGATGTCGAGGTGGTTGTGGCGCAGGTCCAGGATGGCGTCGTCCAGCTCGCGCGCGAGGCGCAGCGGGTACCAGTCGGCACTGTGCTCGACGGCGAGCCCCGCCGGCGGTCCCTGCACCACGATCTCGGCGGTACGCGCGCCGGCGTCGACCTTCACCTCGACCAGCCTGCGCGCACCGAGCGGGGTGAGCGCCACGCCCTCGCCGCCGGGGCGGTCCGACAGCTTCGCCAGTTCGAGCGCGCGATTCCTCACGAACTCGGCGAACTGCTGTGGCTTGGCGGTGTGGTCGATCAGCTTCCATTCCTTTGCGCGGTCGGCGCGCACGCCTTCCGAGGTCGTGCAGAACATGTCGGCGAGGTCGCGGCGGACCTTGCGCTTGTCGACGATGCGGGTGAGGCCGCCGGTGCCGGGCAGCACGCCCAGCAGTGGCACTTCCGGAAGGCTGACGGTGCTCGACCTGTCGTCGACCAACACGAGCTCGTCGCAGGCGAGCGCCAGCTCGTAGCCGCCGCCCGCGGTGGTTCCATTCAGCGCGGCGAGGAACTTGAGTCCCGAATGTGCGCTGGAGTCCTCGATTCCATTGCGCGTTTCGTTGGTGAACTTGCAGAAGTTCACCTTCCATGCGTGCGTGCTGATGCCGAGCATGTAGATGTTCGCTCCGGAGCAGAACATGCGCGACTTGCCGCTGGTGACGACGACACTCTTCACCTCGGGGTGCTCGAAGCGGATGCGGTTCAGCGCATCATGCAGCTCGATGTCCACGCCCAGGTCGTACGAGTTCAGCTTCAGCTTGTAGCCGGGCATCAGGCCCTTGTCCTCGGCGATGTCGAGGGTAAGCGTGGCCACCGGGCCGTCGAAGGCGAGCTTCCAGTGGTTGTAGCGATCCGGATGCGTATCGAATGTGACGTTCATCAGTCCTCCAGGGCGGCTGCCGCGCGCAGTTCGGCGAGGCTTTGCCGGACGGGTTTCCCCGACGTGTCTATTGCTGCGTCCGACCTTGCATACAGCCTGTCGCGGTCGGCGAGAAGCTGGCGAATCTCGTCCAGCGCCGCCGACCTGCCCTTGAATGGCCGCATGTCGCCCTGCGCAATCACGCGCGCCATGTGTTCCTCGGGCGAGGCTTTCAGCCAGATGCAGCGACAGTTCTTCAGCAGCAGTTCGTAGGTCTGCGGTTCGGTGACGATGGAGCCGCCGGTGGCGATCACGGCGCGCGGGGTCTGTTGCAGCACGCGCTCCAGCGCGCGGCGCTCGAAGCGGCGGTAGGCATCCTGGCCGTAGATGGAGAAGATGTCGCCAAGCGCAGTGCCTGCCTCGCGCTCCACCTCGTCGTCGAGTTCGACGAAGGGCACCTGCAGCGCGTGCGCGAGCCTGGCGCCGAGCGACGACTTGCCCGCGCCGCGCAGGCCGACCAGCGCGATGCGGCCGTCGCGCGCGGAATCGACGTGCTCCCGCACCAGGTCTTCCACCGGGACCTGCATGGCGTGGCCGACGCGGCGCAGCAGCAGCACCGAGATATTGCCGTCGCCGGCTTCGAGCTGCGCCAGGTAGCGCTCGGACACCCCGGATGCCATCGCCAGCGCCTTGCGCGTCATGCCGTGTTCGGTGCGCCAGGCGCGTACGCGCTCCCCCAGCCTGCCCAGGTAGGCGGCTTCGGCATCGCGATCAGTGCGGGGAAGCGGCGCGTTCATGTAGTATATTGCTTGACGGAGATTCTAGTGTGCAATATAGTGGATGTCAACATGGCGATCAAAGTGAACATCCTGGTGGGAACCATGACCGGCACGGCGCAACTGGTGGCGCAGGAGTTCGAGCTCGCGTGGGACGACGGCGACACGCAGGTCGAAACGCTGCCGATGGACAAGCTGGACAGCAGCGTGTTCTCGCGCGACGGCGTGTTTCTCGTCTGCACCTCGACCTACGGCCAGGGCGACGTGCCGGACAACGCGCGTGCCTTCTACGAGGACCTGCTGGCGAAGCGTCCCGACCTCTCGCACGTACGCTACGGCGTGTTTGGCCTGGGCGATCGTACCTATGCGGAGACGTACAACTACGGCGGCATGAAGTTCGACAACATTCTCGCCGAGCTGGGCGCGCGCCGCATCGGCGAGCGCGTGCAATGCGATGCGTCGTCCGGCGTGCTGCCCGAGGAGACGGCGGTCGAATGGGGACCGGCATGGCTGGCCCAGGTGCGTGCAGACATGGAGCAGACGGCATGATCCCTCGTGACTACAACGCCGCCGAAGACCTGATCTCCCGGAACCTCGTCGCCGGCCGGGGCGACAAGCTGGCGTTCATCGACGATGCCGGCACGTGTACCTACGCGCAGCTCGCCGAGCGTGTGAATCGCTTCGGCAACGCGCTGCTGGACCTCGGCCTGCGCATGGAAGACCGCATCCTCATCGCGATGCATGATTCGATCGACTGGCCGGTGGCCTTCCTCGGCGCGATCAAGGCGGGCATCGTGCCGATCGCGGTGAACACGCTGCTGACGACGAAGGACTACGAGTTCATGCTTGCCGACAGTCGCGCGAAGGCGCTGCTGGTCTCGACGGCGCTGAAGCCGCAGTTCGAGCCGCTGATAGGCAGGCTGCCGTTCCTCAGGCACGTGGTCACCTCGCCGTTCGGCGATTTCGCCGCGAAGGCCAGCGCGGACCTCGCGCCCGCGCCGACGACCAGCGACGATGCCTGCTTCTGGCTGTATTCCTCGGGCTCGACCGGGATGCCGAAGGGCACGGTGCATGTGCATTCGAGCATGCGCATCACTGCGGAGCTCTACGCGCGGGGCGTGCTGGGCATGCAGGAGAGCGATGTCGTGTTCTCGGCAGCGAAGCTGTTCTTCGCCTACGGCCTCGGCAACGCGCTGTCGTTCGTGCTGGACGCCGGCGCCACTGCCGTGCTGATGGCCGAGCGGCCGACGCCGGACGCGGTGTTCAAGCGCCTGGTCGAGCGCAAGCCGACGCTGTTCTTCGGCGTGCCGACGCTGTACGCGGCAATGCTTGCCGCGCCTGCGTTCCCATCGGGACTGGCGCTGCGCCGCTGCGTCTCGGCAGGCGAGGCGCTGCCGCCGCAGATCGCACAGCGCTTCAGGGATCTTACCGGCATCGATATCCTCGACGGAATCGGCTCGACCGAGATGCTGCACATCTTCCTTTCCAACCGGCCGGACGACTTCCGCTACGGCACCACGGGCAAGGCAGTGCCGGGATACGAGCTGCGGCTGGTGGACGAGCAGGGCGTGGACGTCAAGGATGGCGATCTCGGCGAGCTGCTGATCAAGGGGCCGACCGCGGCCAGCCAGTACTGGAACAACCGCGCCAGGAGCCGAAGCACCTTCGTCGGAGAGTGGACGCGCAGCGGCGACAAGTACAGCCGGGACGCCGATGGCTACTACGCGTACGGCGGACGCACCGACGACATGCTCAAGGTCTCGGGAATCTGGGTATCGCCAGCCGAGGTCGAGGCGGCGCTGGTCTCGCACGAGGCGGTGCTCGAGGCAGCGGTGGTGGGCAGGGAAGACGAGCAGAAGCTCGTCAAGCCGCAGGCCTTCGTCGTCCTCAAGCCGGGGATGTCCACGACCGAGGGCGATCTGAAGGCCTGGGTGAAGGAGAAGCTCGCGCCCTACAAGTACCCGCGCTGGATAGAGTTCGTGCCCGACCTGCCCAAGACCGCCACCGGCAAGATCCAGCGCTTCAAGCTTCGCGGCTAGCGCGCGCTTTCCTTGGCGGCCGGGTGGTCAGCGCCAGCCGCGGTCGCGACGGTCGTACCGGTCGCGCCGATGCTCATGCCGCCAGTGCGGATGCTTCGCGCGATACACGATGCGCGGCGCCGGGGCGTAGTAGACCGCCGGCGGGTAGTAGTACACCCGCTGTGGCGGGACGTACACCACGCGTGGCGCGGGATAGTAGATCGGCGCCGGGGCGCCGAGCGAGATATGCACCCCGATGCGCGAGTCAGCCGACGCGGTGCCGGCGGCGCCGGCCAGTAGGGCTCCGGACAGCAGGGCGATGCTCCAGGTCTTGCGCATGCTGGTACTCCTTGTGTGGCGTTACGGTAGGCACAGTCTGGCCTGCGACGACGCGCGCATGCGTAAGCGTTGGTTACGAATTGTTTCGCCCAGGCGGGTGCTGCAACCGATTGATTTGCCTGGAAGCCGGTACCTAGAGAATGCGGCCCTTGCCGACGCGTGGGTTGGCGCGACCGCCGTCGCTGATGCCGATCACGACGACGATCTCGTCGGGTCTCGGGGCATCGCCCACGCTCAGGGTCACGCTTTCCATCTCGTCGAACGACCAGGGGTTGTCCTTGTGACCCAGCGGCAGGTCGATCGTCGCACCTGCGGCACCGACTTTGGTCGTCGACGGAATCACGGCTTCCCCGCCGCCGAGCGCGGCACGCATCGGCTTGCCCATCTTCGGGTGGCAGATCGCCGCGCCGTGCTCGGCGTCGCCGTTGACGCCGATGATCGCGCCCTTGCCGTAGGCGACCGCCTTGCCGGGCAGCAGCGCGACCAGTTGCGGCATCAACAGATCGCCGAGTTCGGCGCCGATGTCGAACATCGCCGACAGGTCAGCCACATGCTTGCCGGCAAACGGATTGGCGATCACCGCAATGCCGATAGCGCGCGTCACCGGCCTTGCCGCCGGGCTGCCCGCTTCCGCGAGAAGGGTGTCCTTGAGAATCTGGATTCTTCTGATCGTCGCCGGCATCGGTTTATCATCTCCATGTATGTCAACTGACCGCTATGGCCTGCAGCTTAGCACCGCGTCCTCGACGGCCCGCGATGCCTACATTGCCGGCTGCGACTGCGTGCTGTCGGCGAACGCGGGCGGGGAGGCGAGCCTGCAGCAGGCGGTCGCTGCCGATCCGCAGTTTGCGCTTGCGCATGCTGCGCTGGCACGTGCGTACTTCATCGTTGCCAAGGTCGCCGACGCGCGAGCCAGCGCAGCGACCGCGCGCACGCTTGCCGCGTCGGCTTCCGCGCGCGAGGCCAGCCATGTGAACGCGCTGTGCCTCGCGATCGAGGGCAGGCCGGTAGATGCGCTTGCGGCCACGCGTGAACACATGAACGCGTATCCGCGCGATGCAATGGTGCTCGCCCCGGCCACTGGCGTGTTCGGCCTGATCGGCTTCAGCGGGCGGCAGGGGCGCGAGCCGGAGCAGGTCGAGCTGCTGGCACCGCTGGTGCCGCATCTGGGCGATGACTGGTGGTTCCAGTGCGTCTATGCCTTCGCGCTGGGGGAAACGGGGCGGCTCGACGAGGCGAGCGACTGGATCGAGCGCAGCATGACGGCGAACCCGCGCAACGCGCACGGCGCGCACATCAAGGCGCATGTGCATTACGAAGCGGGAGAGGAGCGCGCGGCGGCGGCTTACCTGGACGCCTGGATGCCCGCCTACCCGAGGGAGTCGGTGCTGCACTGCCACCTGTCATGGCATGTCGCGATGTTCGCATTGGCGCTGGGAGACATGGACAAGGCGTGGCGGGTGTATGAGCGCCAGGTGCACCCGGGCGGCTCGTGGGGTCCGGCGCTGAATACCGTGACCGACTCGACGTCGTTCCTGTGGCGTGCGGAACTGGCGGGCGAGGCAAGGCGCGACGGACTCTGGAACGCGGTGGACGCCCATCTGCAGGCTTCGTTTCCGAACACCGGCATATCGTTCGTGGACGTGCATGCCGCGGTGGCGGCTGCCGCTACCGGGCGGGGGGTCGAGCGGCTGGTGAAGGAACTGAAGGAACGCGATGTCGGCGGCAAGCTGCCCGCTGGCAGCGTGGTCTACCGGCTGGGGGAGGCGTTCGATGCCTACGGACGCGGCGACTGGCCGGGCGCGATCCGCCTGTTCGAGGGCGCGCTGGCCGAGACCGTGCGCATCGGCGGCAGCCGCGCGCAGCGCGACCTGGTCGAGTACACGCTACTCGCCGCCTACCTGAAGGACGGCCGCGCGCGCGACGCTGCGGCGCTGGTTTCCCGTCGCACCGACCGAAAGCCTGCCGTGCCGGTCGCGGGCTATGCCTAGCCGTAAGGCGTGACTGCGCCCTTGCGCCGGAAAGGGTAGAGCAACTGCCCGAGGTAGCTTTCTGGCGGCTGGAACTTTACCGTGCCGTAGTTCCGCGGCCAGTGGTCCGGCTGGTGCGCGGTGCCGAAGAGCAGGTCCCAGGCCGGCAGGAATCCGGCGAAATTCTTGTCCAGTCCTTCTTCGTCCGAGCTGTGGTGCCAGTGGTGGAACTCGGGTGTCGCGATCACCCAGCGCAAGCCGGGCCAGCGCCAGCGCACGTTGGCGTGGATGTAGACGGCGTGGAACGAAACGAACACCAGGTAGGCATATAGCGCAGACGGCGAGAAGCCCAGCACGAACACCGGGATGAACGCGGCGGAACGCGTGACGACGGCGTCGACAAGGTGCATGCGCGAGCCGGCCAGCCAGTCGAGCTGCCGGCTCGAATGGTGGATGGCGTGGAAGCTCCATAACCAGGGAACCTGGTGGAATGCGCGATGCACCCAGTAGGTCATGAAGTCGACCGTGATGAGGATCTCGATGAACTGCAGCCACAGCGGCTGCGCGGCGACCGCCTGCTGGAAGTCCAGCCGTACCGCCCACGCAAAGAACACCTGCGCGGGGATCAGCGTCGCGAACGACAGCACCTGTACGCCCGCGTGGCTGACGAAGAAATGCTTCAGGTCGGTCTGCCAGCCGTCGCGGAAGATGCGCTGGGGGCGTAGCGCGAACAAGCGCTCCAGCGGTATGAACACCAGTCCCAGCACCAGCAGTTCCAGCACGAAGTAGTCGAGGCCCGCGCTGAACGCACGCGGCCCTACGTCCACGGCTTCGGCTTCCGCGCCACCCATCAGCAGGGCGACGCTCGCGAGCAGGATGCCCGCGAGGCCGTAGGTCCTGGAGCGCAGCAGCAGCACGCTCGCCATGCCGAGCGCAAAGGTGGCGAGTATCGAGGCGAGCAGGATGCCGCGAAAGAGGTCGAGGTTCGCCTTGTAGATGGGTAGCGCGTCCGGCGTTACCAGCAGGTCGGGCAGCAGGAAGCACAGTTCGCCCAGCACGCACAGCGTGCCCAGCAGGCCGGAGGCGACGCCGGCGCGCTTGCCGGTGGCGACGCGGTTCATCGCGCGTAGAGTTCGCGCAGCCTCATCTTCCAGAACTTGCCCGTGGAAGTGCGCGGAATCGCATCGAGGTACTCGAAGCGATCGGGCAGTTGCCACTTCGCAAAGGTGCCGGATAGATGCGCGCGGAGATCCTCGGGGGTGGCCGTCCTGCCGGGCTTCAACACCACACAGGCGAGCGGCCGTTCGCCCCACTTTGCGTCCGGGATCGCGATGACCGCCGCTTCCTGGACAGAGGCGTGCGCCATCAGCTGGTTCTCCATGGCCACCGAGCTGATCCATTCCCCGCCCGACTTGATCAGGTCCTTGGTGCGGTCGGAAATCCGGATATAGCCGTGCGGGTCGATCGAGGCGACGTCACCGGTGCGCAGCCAGCCGTCATCGGTGAACTTCTCGGGGTCCGCAGGTACGTCATGGTAAGCGCCCGTTATGAACGGCCCGCGCACCTGGATCTCACCCACCGATCGGCCATCCCAAGGCTGCTCGACGCCGCCGTCGCCGACAATGCGGATGTCCATTGCCGGCACCGGCACGCCGGCGCTGGCGAAGCGCGCGTAGCGCTCGTCCTCGGAGGCGCCCTGCAGTTCCGGCTTCAGGTATGCAATCGACCCCACGGGACTGGTTTCCGTCATCCCCCAGCCCTGGCGGATCTCCGCGCCAAGCCGGGCGAAGCTGCGGATCAGCGCTTCCGGCACCGCTGCGCCGCCGACCAGCATCTTCATGCCGGGGGGCAGGGCGTAGCGCGCGGGATCGCTCTCGAGCAGCTGCAGCAAGGTCAGCCAGATGGTCGGCACGCCGAGCACAAAGCTGGGCCTCTCTGCATGGAACAGCGACAGCAGGTCTTCCGGGTGCAGGTGCGGCCCGGGGAACACCAGCTTGATCCCCATCATCACGCAGCCGTAGGGCACGCCCCAGCAGTTGGCATGGAACATCGGCGTCACCGGACAAACGCTGTCTCCGGCCGCGAGGCCCCAATGATCGGGCTGGTTGGCCATCAGCGTGTGGATCATCGTCGAACGGTGCGAGTAGACCACGCCCTTGGGGCGCCCGGTGGTGCCCGACGTGTAGCACATCGAGATCGGGTCATCTTCCTCGTGCGGCTCGTAGTCGAAGGTCTGCGGCGCACCGGCGAGAAACGCCTCGTAGTCGGTGTGGTGCGCGGCGACTTTCGCGCCGCTGAAGGGCACCACGATCACGCGCTCGAAGGCGGTCTTCGCCCTGAACTGCTCGTACAGGGGCAGCAGGATGTCGTCGATGACGAGGAAGCGGTCCTTGGCGTGGGTGGCGATCCATGCGATCTCGTCCGGCGCGAGGCGCAGGTTCAGCGTGTGCATCACGCCGCCCGCGGCAGGGATGCCGAAGTAGCATTCGAGGTGCGCATAGTGGTTCCAGCACAGCGTCGCGACGCGATCGCCCTTTTTCAGCCCGGCGGCACGCAGCGCTGCGGCAAGCAGGCGGGCGCGGCGATGGAAGTCCGCGAAGCGGTGGCGCAGCAGTGACTTGTCCGGCAGGCGGCTGACGATTTCGACGTCCGGGAACAGCCGCCCGGCGCGCTCGAGCAAGTGGTTGATCGACAGCGGCACGCGCTGCATGGTGGAACGGATGTCCAAGCTTCACCTCCCCCGATGCGCCTGTCACGCCGGGGCAGCGGGCGATCAGCCGGCGACTGCCCCGTCTTCTGCCGCCGATCCCGGGTAGACGCGGTCTATCGGCTGGTCCAGGTCCCTGCCGGCGCGCTCGAAGCCCTTGCGCCAGTCTTCGATGTGGCGCCGCGCCCACAGCCGGCCGGCGTTCTCGTCCCGGTCGCGAATGGCCTCCAGCATCATACGATGCGCGTGCAGCAGGCGCGAGGCGCCTTCGGGCACCTCGCGCAGCACCAGCGTGGTGGTGGGCAAGACGAGCAGGTCCGAGGGCTCGCGCGCAAGCTGCAATACCCGGTTGCCGGACGCCTGTCCGATCAGGCGGTGGAACACGGTGTCCAGCGCGGCGACGGCGGCGGGATCGTCCAGCACTTGCGCGGTCGCGGCGACGTTGTCCTGCATCGCCGCGACCAGGTCCGGCGTTGCGCGCCGCACGGCGCCTTCGATGGTCGCGATCTGCAACGCCATCGACGCTTCGTACAACTCGCGGAACGTCACCTGGTGCAGCACCAGCGCGCGTGTCGAGCGGGTTGCCAGCCTGTCGTAGTGCGGCAGTCCGGCGGAAAGCCGCCGGTTCGACTCGCGTCGTATGAAGCCTTCATGCTCCAGCAGGCGAATGCCCTCGCGCACGGTGGAGCGGTTGACACCGAACTGCTTTACCAGCTCGGCCTCGGTGCCGATCGATTCGCCAGGGCGGATCTGTCCCGAAAGGATGCGTTGCTCGATCGCCTGTGCAACCAGGCGATACGCTGGCGTCGGGCTAATGCGCGGAAATTTTTCGAGGACTTCGGGCATTGAGTATTGACGCTCGGATGGGATCGTCCGACAATCCGACGCCAATTGCAAACGGTCGCACGTCGCTTCGGGAGGGAGGTGCGTGCGACGATTCGACTCTGGTGGAGGAGGGGGCTATCGGACCGGATGCTGCAGGAGCGCTGCTGCGCGTGCAGGGAGTTGGTGTGCGCTTCGGCGGCATCGTCGCGCTCGACAGCGTGTCCTTCGACGTCGAGGTCGGCCGCATCGTCGGGCTGATCGGCCCCAATGGCGCCGGCAAGACCACGCTGTTCAACTGCCTGTCCCGGCTGTACGACTGCAATAGCGGCGACATCATGTTCGACGGCGAGTCGCTGCTGCGCCTGCCCAAGCACCGCATCGCCGGCATCGGCATCGGCAGGACGTTCCAGAACCTGGCGCTGTTCCGCACCATGTCGGTGCTGGACAACGTCATGATCGGCCGGCATTGCCGCACCGGCACCGGCTTCGCGGCCAACTTCCTGCGCACGCCCGGCGTAAAGCGCGAGGAACGCGCCACCCTCGACAAGGCACGCGAGCTGATCCGGTTGCTGGACCTCGATGCTGTCGCGCATGCGCGCGTGGCGGACCTGCCCTTCGGCACGCAGAAGCGGGTGGAACTGGCGCGCGCGCTTGCGGCGGAGCCGAAGCTGCTGCTGCTGGACGAACCGGCGAGCGGCCTGAATCACGAAGAAGTCGGCGCGCTGGGCCAGCTGATCCGCGACATCCGCGACCGCATCGGCTTGACGGTGCTGCTGGTCGAGCACCACATGAGCCTGGTGATGAGCATCTCGGACCGGGTGGTGGCGCTCAATTTCGGCAGGAAGATCGCCGAAGGCACGCCGGCCGAAGTCCAGGAGCACCCCGAGCTGATCCAGGCCTATCTGGGGACGGCGTGATGGCGGTGCTGCTCGAAGTCGCCGCGCTGCATGCCGCCTACGGCCAGACCCGGGTGCTGCACGGCATCAGCTTCGGCATGGAGGAGGGTTCGATCACGACGCTGCTCGGCGCAAACGGCGCCGGCAAGACGACGACTCTGCGCGCGCTCTGCGGCATGGTGAAGACCGAAGGCGAGATCCGCTTCGCGGGGGCGCGCATCGACGGCCGGGCGACCGAGGACATCGTGCGCCTCGGCGTCGCCCACGTGCCGGACGGGCGCGGGACTTTCGTCAACCTGACCACCGAGGAGAACCTGCGCCTGGGCGCGTACACGCGCAGGGACCGCGATGCCGTGGATGCCGACCTCGAGCGCATGTACGGCTACTTCCCGCGGCTGCAGGAACGTCGCGGACAGCAGGCCGGAACGCTGTCCGGCGGCGAGCAGCAGATGCTGGCGGTGTCCCGCGCGCTGATGCTGCGCCCGCGGCTGCTTCTGCTGGACGAGCCCTCGTTCGGCCTCGCCCCGCTGATCGTCAAGGAACTGTTCGGCATCCTGCGCACGGTGAACGAGCGCGAGCGGGTCAGCATGCTGCTGGTGGAGCAGAACGCGGCCATGGCGCTGGACCTTGCCGACCACGCCTACCTGATAGAGACCGGCCGCGTGGTGCTATCGGGTACCTCGGCGGACATCAAGCGGGACGACGCCGTGCGGCGCTCGTACCTCGGGCACTGAAGGGGTGGACATGGACGCACTCCTGCACCAGGTACTCGCCGGGCTGGCCACGGGAGGGATCTACGCCAGCCTCGCGCTCGCGCTGGTGATGATCTACCAGGCCACGCACCTGGTGAATTTCGCGCAGGGCGAACTGGCGATGTTCGCGACCTACATCGCGTGGACGCTGATCGCGGCCGGCGTTCCGTACTGGCCCGCGTTCTTCCTCACCGTGATCCTGTCGTTTGTCCTCGGAGTCGTCATCGAGCGCGTCATCATCCGCCCGGTCGAGAATTCGCCGGTGCTGGCGATCGTGGTCGTGTTCATCGCCCTGCTCGTGATCCTGAACAGCGTCACCGGCTGGATCTTCACCTACACCATCAAGACTTTTCCCAGCCCGTTTCCCGCGGAGCCGGTTTTCGGCAAGTACATGTCTTCGCACCAGGCCGGAGCGATCGGCGTCACGCTGGTGGTGCTGGCCCTGCTGTACGCGTTCTTCCGGTACACGACGCTGGGCCTCGCGATGCGCGCCGCCGCGCAGAACCCCGAATCCAGCCGCCTGGTGGGTATTCGCGTTGGCTGGATGCTGGCGCTGGGCTGGGGCCTCGCAGCCGCGATCGGCGGTGTGGCGGGAATGATGGTGGCACCCATCGTCTTCCTCGACCCGAACATGATGGGCGGGATCCTGCTGTACGCGTTTGCCGCGGCGCTGGTCGGCGGCATCGACAGTCCCGGCGGCGCGGTGTTCGGCGGCTTCCTCGTCGGCGTGCTGGAGAACCTGCTGGGGGCATTCGTCATCGGCAACGAGCTGAAGCTTGCCGTGGCGCTGGTGCTGATCATTGGCGTGCTGCTGGTGAAGCCCTCGGGTTTCTTCGGCAAGGTCCACGTGACGCGCGTATGAGCAGGCGCCAGCTCATTCTGCTCGCGCTGCTCCTCGTGGCGGCGTGCGTGCTGCCGTTCCTCATCAGCAACTACCGCACGTTCCAGTTCACGCTGGTGCTGGTGTACGCGATCGCGCTTCTGGGACTCAATATGCTGACCGGGTACAACGGCCAGATCTCGCTCGGGCACGGCGCGTTCTACGCCATTGGGGCGTATTGCGCGGCGATCCTGATGGACAAGTTCGGCGTGCCGTACTGGGCCACGATCCCGGCTGCCGGTGCGGTGTGTTTCATCGCCGGGTTCCTCTTCGGCCTGCCGGCATTGCGGCTGGAGGGGCTGTACCTGGCGCTCGCCACGTTCGCGCTCGGCGTGTCCCTGCCGCACCTGCTCAAGCACCACAACCTGGAGCAGTGGACCGGCGGCGTGCAGGGAATCGTCATCACCAAGCCCGACGCGCCGTTCGGGCTGCCGCTGAACCCGGACCGCTGGCTGTACTTCTTTACGCTTGCGGTGCTGGTGGTGATGTTCGTGCTGGCGTGGAATCTGTTGCGCGGCCGCATCGGGCGGGCAATGGTCGCGATCCGCGACCAGCACATTGCAGCGGAGGCGATGGGGATCGACACCGCGATGGTGAAGTCGATGACATTTGGCGTATCCGCGCTCTACACCGGCGTGGCGGGGGCGCTCGGCGCGATCGCCGTGCAGTTCGTCGCACCGGACAGTTTCAACATCTTCCTTTCCATCGTATTCCTCGTCGGCATCGTGATCGGCGGCCTGGCGTCGATTTCCGGGGCGCTCTACGGCGCGCTGTTCATACAGTTCGTGCCGAACATCGCCGACGAGATTTCGAAGGCCGCCCCATGGGCGATCTTCGGCGTGTTCCTGCTCGGCTTCGTCTACGTGATGCCGGGTGGAGTCGCGGGAGCCGTGCGCATGGTGATGGCGCGGCTGCAGCGAAGAACGCAGATTCCCTGACGTCCAACATGAAGGAGGAAAGCACCATGAAACCCATGCTAGTTCCCATTGCGGCCCTGCTCGCCTTCGCGCTGGCGTCGCCCGCCGCCCTCGCGCAGAAGAAGTACGATCCGGGCGCGTCCGACAAGGAGATCAAGGTCGGGCACATCAATCCGTACAGCGGACCGGCCTCGGCGTACGGCACGATCGGCAAGGCGATCGCCGCCTACCTGAGGAAGGTGAACGACGAAGGCGGAGTCAACGGCCGCAAGGTCAATCTGATTTCGTATGACGACGGCTACAGCCCGCCGAAGACGGTCGAGATGGCGAGGAAGCTGGTCGAGCAGGACGAGGTGCTGTTCGTGTTCCAGCCGCTCGGCACGCCGCCCAACTCAGCAATCCACAAGTACATGAACGCGAAGAAGGTGCCGCAGCTTTTCGTCGCGACCGGGGCGACGAAGTGGAACGATCCAAAGGGCTTCCCCTGGACCATGGGCTGGCAGCCGAACTACCAGACCGAAGGCAGGATATACGCACAGCATATCCTGAAGAACAACCCGGGCGCCAAGATCGCCGTGCTGTACCAGAACGACGACTACGGCAAGGACTACCTGAAGGGCTTCAAGGACGGACTGGGCGCCAAGGCGAAGATGATCGTCAAGGAGGTTTCCTACGAGGTTGCCGACCCGACCGTCGATTCGCAGATCGTGCAGCTGCAGTCTTCCGGCGCGGATACCTTCTTCAACATCACGACGCCCAAGTTTGCCGCGCAGGCGATCCGCAAAGCCTACGACATCGGCTGGAAGCCGACGCAGTACCTGAACAACGTTTCCGCGCAGATCGGTTCGGTGCTGAAGCCGGCGGGCCTGGAAAAGTCGGTCGGGCTGATTACCACGCAGTACCTCAAGGACCCGGACGACGCCGACTGGAAGGACGACAAAGCGATCAACGACTGGAAGGCGTTCATGAAGAAGTACTACCCCGAGGGCAACCTTCATGATGCGTCGAACGTCTACGGCTACTCCGTGGCGCAGACCATGGTCCAGGTGCTGAAGCAGGCGGGGGACAACCTGACGCGCGCAAACGTCATGAAGCAGGCGGCAAGCCTGAAGAACCTGGAGTTGCCTACCTTGCTGCCCGGCATCAAGATCAACACCAGCGCGACCGACTTTGCGCCGATTGAATCCGTGCAGCTGGCGAAGTTCGACGGCAAGACCTGGGTGCGCTTCGGCGAGGTGATGGGCAAGTAGTCTCGCCGCCTCGCAGATCCACAGGCCCCGGCAGCGCTGCCGGGGCCTTTTTTCGCCTACATGCGGTCCAGCGGGTAGATCGGCCTCCGGACCTGCCTGAACTCGAGCACGCCGTAGTCCGACGTGCAGACGCCGGTACCCGCGCATTCGACGATCGCCTGCGCCAGTTCGCCGAATCCGGCGCGCCAGTGCACGCGGCTCTTCAGCATGATGAAGCGCTTGCCCGCCGGGTCTATGCCCTGCGAGTGAAAGCACTCCAGGTCGTTGGGCTCCTGCTGGCGCGAGATGACGATGATCTCGACCTTGCCGGTGTCGAACACCGCAGTCGGCCCCATGTCCATCAGCACGCCCTTCCCCATGGGGCCGCGGTTGCGGAACTGGCCGTCGGTGAGGTTCTTCACCGTGCCGGTGACCTGCAGCGGCTCCCCCTTCAGCCCCAGGCTGGGCATGTCGAGCTTTCCGCCCAGGGGCAGCGTGAGCCTGGCGCCGATTCCCGCCTGCCCCATGGCCGTCACCGCGGCGGGATCGAAGATCGCGAACGCGGCCACGTCCTCCAGCCCCGCATCCAGGATGCCGGCGAGGACCGTCATGGTGTCCATCGTTCCACCCGAGGCGGCATTGTCGTAGTGGTCGAGCAGCACCACGGGCCGCGCCGACATCGCGCTGGCCCGCGCGAAGGACTGTGCGAGCGGCTCCACCCGGTACACCCATTGCTCGCGGCTGTTCCACGCCATGTCCAGGAGCTCGTCGCGCCACTTGCGGGCGAGAGCCGGATCGTTGTCGGTCACCACGACCGCGGACAGGCCGGCGTTCTCGATGTCGGCGTGCGGGAAGCCGACGAACAGCGACGCGCACAGCGCGCCTTGCTTCTCCATCTGCGCGGCGCGCGCCTGTATCTCCCGGTTCGGCGAGTCCAGGCTGGACTGGCGCATCACGTGCGGCAGCATCGGACGCTGACCCCAGGCCATCGCGGGTTTCGCGCGTCCCTCGAGCATTGCGAACAGGGCCTTGCCGGCGCGCAGGCTAGTGGCGTGCATGTCTATGTGGGGGTAGGTCTGGAAGCCCGCGATCACCGTCGATTGATCCACCATCGCCGGGTAGAGGTTGGTGTGCATGTCCAGGGACACCGCGATCGGCGTCTGCGGCGCGATCGCGCGGATGCGGCGGAGCAGCTCGCCTTCGCCGTCCTCGTGCGACTCGGTCACCATGGCGCCGTGCAGGTCGAGCAGGATGGCGTCGCAGCCCTTCGCCACCGCATTGCAGATGCGTTCGGCAATGTAGTCGAATGCAGCGTCCTCGACCGGCCCGCTCGGCCACGCGCTCGCGGCGATTGGCAGCACGAACTGGGCGCCTGCCTTTTCGGCCAGCTCGATATAGGCACCCAGCCCGTCGCCCGTGCCGCGGAACGCACCGATCGCGGCCTCGCCTTCGAGCGGCAGGGGACTGCCGCGGGCAAAGCGCCCGATCGGCGTCGGCACCGGCGAGAAGGTGTTGGTTTCGTGCTTCATCTGTGCGAGCACCAGTTTCATCGTCTTTCCTTGCGGCGATGTCGGCCCCATTGTCGCAGATGCGCCTCAGGGGTAAAGTAGGGCAGCCGATTAGTTTGGGGCCCAAACAATGAATGCCGGTAACGAAGCCGCTATCCGCATGCGCCGGAACGTGCAAATGGCACTGTCCGTCAACGGGGAGGCGGTGGAAGTCGCCTTTTCACCCTACAAGACCCTGCTCGAGGTGCTGCGCGAGGACCTGGCGCTGACCGGGACGAAGCACGGCTGCGAACTGGGCGAGTGCGGCGCCTGTACGGTGCTGCTGGACGGGGTACCGGTGCTGTCGTGCCTCGTTCTGGCGCTGGAATGCGAGGGCCGCGCCGTGCAGACGGTGGAAGGCCTCGCGCGCGGGTCCGAGCTGCATCCACTGCAGGAGGCCTATGCCGACCACGGTGCGTCGCAATGCGGCTACTGCTCGCCGGGCATGCTGATGACGGCGAAGGCGCTGCTGGACGCCGAACCGAACCCCAGCCGCGAGCGCATCCGCGAGGCGATTGCCGGCAACCTTTGTCGCTGCACCGGCTACCAGCAGATCGTCGATGCCGTCGAGGACGCCGCGGCCCGCATGCGCAAGGGTGGCAAGCCATGAACGCGCGCACGCGTTTCGACATCCTCGGCAAGCCGCGCCGCCGCGTAGACGGTCGCGCCAAGTCGACCGGCCAGACTCGATTCGCCGACGACGTGGTGCTGCCGCGCATGGTGCATGCGAAGCTGCTGCGCTCCTCGCTGCCGCATGCGGAGATCGAATCCATCGACACCACCGCGGCCCGGCAGCACCCCGGCGTGCTGCTGGTGCTGACCGGGAAGGACTTCCCGGTGTCATACGGCATCCTGCCGGTGACGCAGGACGAGTATCCGCTCGCGCCGCAGCGGGTGCGCTACGTCGGCGACCCGGTGGCTGCGGTGATCGCACGGGACGAGCACACGGCCAGTGAGGCGGTCGAACTCATCAAGGTGAAGTACCGGCCGCTGCGCACGATTGCGGACGCACAGGACGCGCTCGACCATCCCGAACCGCGCATCCACGACTATGGCGAGCAGGGCAATATCCACCGGCTGCAGGCGTTTGAGTTCGGCGACGTCGATGAGGCGCTGGAACAGTCGGACCGCGTGTTCGAAGACCTGTTCTTCTTCGAGGGCAATACCCACCTGCCGATGGAGCAGCACGCAGCGGTGGCGGCGATGGACCCGGACGGCAAGCTCTGCATCTGGGCCAGCACGCAGGTCCCGCACTACCTGCATCGCGCCATGGCGCGCGTGCTGCAGGTGCCTGCTTCGCAGATCCGTGTCATCGCCTGCCCGAACGGCGGCGGCTTCGGCGGCAAGTGCGACATCGCCAACCACGAGCTGGTGGTCGCGAAGGCCGCGCTCAGGCTCGGCCGCCCGGTGAAGATCTGCCTGACGCGCGAGGAAGTGTTCTACATGCACCGTGGCCGGCATCCGGTGCTGATGAAGCTGCGAACCGGGGTGACGAAGGAAGGCAGGCTCACCGGAATGCACCTGCAGACGCTGGTGGACGGTGGCGGCTATGGCTCGTACGGCGTTGCGAGCACGTTCTACACCGGCGCGCTCCAGACGGTGACCTACGAGCTGCCGCGCTACAAGTGGGACGGCTGCCGCACTTTCACCAACAAGCCGCCCTGCGGCCCCAAGCGCGGTCACGGCACGCCGCAGCCGCGCTTCGGCCAGGAAGTACAGCTGGACAAGATCGCGGTCGAGCTGGGCATCGATCCGGCGGAGTTGCGCCTGAACATGGTGGCCAAGCCCGATTCGCTCACTGCGAACTGGCTGAAGATCGGTTCCATCGGTCTCGCGGAGTGCATCCGCCAGGTGGTCGAGCGCTCGGACTGGAAGCGCCGCCGCGCGAAGCTGCCGGAAGGCCGCGGCCTGGGGCTCGCCTGCGGCTCGTATCTCTGCGGCGCCGGCCTGCCGATCTACTGGAACAAGATGCCGCACTCCGGCGTGCAGCTCCTGCTCGACCGTAGCGGCCAGGTGACGGTGTTCTGCGGCGCGACCGAGATCGGGCAGGGCTCGGACGACGTGCTGGCCGCTATCGTGTCCGAGGTGCTGGGCATCCACCCGATCGAGGTGCGCTGCATCACCGGCGATACCGGTATCACCCCGATAGACCTCGGCTCGTACTCCAGTCGCGTGACGGTGATGATGGGCAACGCGGCGATCCAGGCAGCCGAGCGCGTGCGGCAGATGCTCGCGGACGCGGCCGCCGCGCAACTGGACACCATTCCGGACCGGCTGGTGTTCGCCAACGGGCGCGCGTTCCTCGCCGACGACCCGTCGAAAGGGATGGATTTTCGCGAGGCGGTGGCGGTCGCGGAGGAGAAGTTCGGCACCATCGGCGCGGTGGGATCGTATGCGCCGCCGCGCGCTCCGGGCCGCTTCAAGGGGGCGGGCGTCGGCCCTTCGCCCGCCTATTCGTACTCCGCGTGCGTCGTCGAGACCGAGGTCGATCCGGCGACCGGCTGGATCACGGTGCCGAAAATCTGGATCGCTCACGACATCGGCCGCACCATCAACCCGGAACTGGCGAAGGGGCAGGTGATCGGCGGTGTGTACATGGGGCTGGGCGAAGCGCTGATGGAGGAGCAGGCGTTCAGGCGCCTGCCGCCCAAGCTGTCGAACGCGTTGGTGCACAGGATCCCGTCGATGCTTGACTACAAGAGCCTCACCGCGCTCGACATGCCGGAAGTCGACGTCGTACTGGTGGAGGATCCCGATCCGAACTGCCCGTTCGGCGCGAAGGAAGTGGGACAGGGGCCGCTGCTGCCGGTAATGCCGGCGCTGGCGAATGCGGTGTATGACGCGGTGGGCGTGCGCGTGGACGAGATTCCGGTGACGCCAGACAAGGTGCTGCGCGCGCTGGAACGCAAGGCGAAGGGCGAGACGCCTCGTGTCGGGCCGGAGCATTTTCCCAGCGTGCCTTACCCTGAGCCGGTGCGGGTTGCGCCGCCATGGGAAGGCGGCGACGGCAAGGAGCTGCCGCAACCCGCGCGGAGGGCCGCGCGATGATGCGCCTGCCGTGGTTCGATTTCCGCCAGCCGCGTTCGGTCGACGAGGCGGCGCGCATCCTCGCCGGCGAGGGCGGCGGTGCGATGCTGATCGCCGGCGGCACGGACCTGCTGCCGAACATGAAGCGCCGCCAGCAGGTGCCGCGCACGTTGGTGTCCTTGCGCGGCGTCGACGAGCTGCGAGGCTTTTCCAACGGCAGCGGCGTGCGCATCGGCGCGGGGCAGACCCTGTCGCAGCTGGCAGCGCAGCCGAAGCTGCGGCAATGCCATGCCGCGCTGGCGCAGGCCGCGGCACAGGTCGCCACTTCACACCTGCGCAACATGGGCACCATCGGCGGAAACCTGTGCCTGGATACGCGCTGCAATTACTACAACCAGAGCCACGAGTGGCGCAAGGCGATCGACTATTGCCTGAAGAAAGACGGCGAGACCTGCTGGGTCGCTACCGCGAGCAAGCGCTGCGTGGCTGCATCCTCGACCGATTGCGCGCCCGCGCTGCTGGTGCTCGGCGCGAGCGTGAATCTGGCGTCCGCAGCGGGTGCGCGCGAGGTCCCGCTGGCCGAGTTCTATCGCAACGATGGCATCGACTACATGGCGCGCCGGCCCGACGAGATCCTCACCGAGGTGGGCCTGCCCGACTTGCCCGGGTGGCGCAGCGTCTACTGGAAGCTGCGCCGCCGCGGCGCCTTCGATTTCCCGGTGCTGGGCGTGGCGGCGGCGGCAAGAGTGGCCGCCGACGGCACGGTGGAGCAGGCCCGCGTCGCGCTGGGCGCGGTGGCGTCGCGGCCGTTCCTGGTCGACAAGGCGGGGACGTTCCTCGTCGGAAAGCGCCTCACCGACGAGGTGATCGCCGAGGCCTCCGCGATCATCGCCTCGCGCGCCAAGCCCCTGGATAACACGGACCTCGACCTCTACTGGCGCAAGGGAGTTGCGGGCGCGTACGCCACGTACGCGCTGCGCGACCTGCGTGGCGACGACATGCGCGAGACCCGCCGCGCCACCGCGAGGCAGCTGGTGCCATGACGATGTAAAGGATTGTTGCGCCGCAACAAGGTATGACAATCCGGTATTGCTGGCACTCTGGCGCGCGGCGACCATAGGCAGGCATGGAACTCGATACCCGCTCGCTGGTCGTCGCCAGCGTGCTCATCGCAGCGCTGATGGGCACGGTGTCGCTGGTGTTCGCGCGGATGCAGGGCAGCACCCGGCTCATTGCGTCCTGGGGCGCAGCGATGCTGTTCGTCGCTGCCGGGCTCGCCGGCTTGGCGCTTCGAGGAACCGTGCCGGATCTGGTGTCGATCGTGCTCGCGAACACCGCGGTCGTGACGGGGCTGGTGGTCGCGATACGCGGCCTGCGCGTCTTCTGCGGGGTTCCGCCGAAGGACTTGCTCGGGTGGGGCCTGACAGCGCTCCTGTTCATCCTCCTGCTGCTAAGTTCCGAGGTCTGGGACAACTACACGGTGCGCACCGTTTCGATCAACGCTGCCGTCGCTTCGATCGCGATCCGGGCGGCCCTGGTGCTGCGCGCGCATGTGATGCCCGGCTGCGAGTTGTCGTTCAAGTTCACCGAGAACTTCTTCTGGCTGGTCGGGGTTCTGACTGCCTTCCGCAGCGTGGCAGCGCTGATGTTCCCGATCGACTACTTCCTGCAGCCCAGTCCGCTCAACAGTGTCACCTTCCTCTTTTACGCGACCTTCATCTCTGTCTCTACGCTCGGCATCATGTGGATGGAGATCGAGCACCTGCAGAAGGACCTGCGCCGTCTGGCGCGTTTCGATACCCTCACCGGGCTGCACAACCGTGGATCGTTCCTCGCCGAGTTCGAGCGGGAGATCTCGCGCGTCAGTCGCTCTGGCGGACAATTCAGCCTGGTGATGTTCGACCTCGATCGCTTCAAGCAGTTGAACGATCGCCACGGCCACCCGGCCGGCGACCATGTGCTGCGCGAGTTTGCCGACATCCTGCGCGCGAGCGTACGCAGGCACGACGTCGCGGGGCGCTATGGCGGCGAGGAGTTCGTCGTGCTGATGCCGGATCTGGGCAAGGACATCGCCGTGAAGGTCGCAGAGAGGATCCGGCATGCGGTGCAGGCCCGCGAAATGGAGTTCGCGGGCAGGTTGCTGCACGTCACCGTCAGCGGGGGCGTCGCCTCACTCGGCGAGGACGGTGCGGACTGGGAGGCGCTGCTGCGGGCTGCCGACAAGGCGCTGTACGCGGCCAAGCAGGGCGGCCGCAACCAGATCGTCAGCGCACCGGCGGCTTGAGCGCTGGCCGCCGTGGCAATGGTGGCAGAATTGGCGCGTGCGCATCCATGTCGTCGGCGCCGGCCCGGCCGGACTGTTCTTCGCGCTGCTCGCCAAGCGGCGCTGGCCTCGCTGGGACGTCCGGGTCTCCGAGCAGAACCCCGCGGATGCGACATTCGGCTTCGGCGTGGTGTTCTCGCAGGGCGCGCTTGCCTTCCTCGAGCGCGATGCGCCGGATTTCTACCGCGCGCTCACCGGCCGCATGGAGAGCTGGCCAATCCAGCGCATCGTGCACCGCGACGAGCGCGTGGACATCGACGGCAACGGGTTCTCGTCGATCGCGCGATTGCGACTAAACCAGTTCCTGCAGGATCTCTGCAGCGAGGCCGGCGTACGGATGATCTTCTGCGCGCCGGTCACCAGCCTGCCCGAAGCCGATCTGATCGTCGCCGCCGATGGCGTGAATTCCCTTGTCCGCACCACGCTCGCGAGTACGTTCCGGCCGGGTATCGAATGGCTTTCCAACAAGTTCGTCTGGTACGGCGTCGAAAAGCCATTCGACTGCCTGACGCTGACCTTCCGGCAGAACCGCGACGGCCATTTCGTCGCGCATCACTACCGCTATTCGCCGACCATGAGCACTTTCATCGTCGAGTGCGATGCGGGGACCTGGCGCAGGGCAGGCCTGGACTGCATGGACGACGAGGCCTCGCGCGCTTATTGCGCCGAAGTCTTCGCGCCGGACCTCGATGGCAGGCCGCTGGTATCCAACCGGTCGGTGTGGCGCAGCTTTCCGCTGCTGACCAATGACCACTGGCGCAGTGGCAATGTGGTGCTGATCGGCGACGCACTGCGCACCGGACATTTCTCCGTCGGTTCCGGTACGCGCCTGGCACTCGAGGATGCGATCGCGCTGGACAAGGCCCTGGCCGAGGCTGGCGAGGACGTGCAGCTGGCGCTCGAGCGCTTCGAATCCCAGCGGCGTCCGGTAGTGGAGAAGATCGTCGCCGCGGCGCGGCAGAGCTCGTACTGGTACGAGCGCCTTGCAGGAAAGATGCAGTTGCCGCCCTGGCAGCTTGCCTATGACTACATGACGCGCAGCGGCCGCATGGATGATGCCCGTCTCTGGAGCATCGCGCCGGCTTTCATGGCGCGCCGGCCGCAGGCGGCTGCCCTATGAACGACGACATCACGCGCGTGCGCCGCTGGATCGACTCGGCCGATCGGGTCGTCGTGCTTACCGGGGCGGGCATATCGACTGATTCGGGGATTCCGGATTTCCGCGGCCCGCAGGGCGTGTGGACGAAGAACCCGGCCGCGGAGAAGCTGTCGACGATCCAGCACTACCTCGCGGAGCGGGAGGTGCGCAAGGCGGCGTGGCGCAGCCGCCTGGAATCTCCCGCATGGCAGGCGCAGCCGAACGCGGGGCACCTCGCGCTGGTTGCGCTGGAGCGCCGCGGCAAGCTGCACGCGCTGGTGACGCAGAACATCGACGAACTGCACCAGATCGCAGGCAATTCGCCGGACAAGGTGATCGAAGTCCACGGCAGCATGCGCAGGTTCATGTGCTGGGGATGCGGCATGAAGGGTGACATGGAGCGCGTGCTGGCGCGCGTGCGCGCAGGCGAGGATGACCCGGCGTGCCGCGACTGCGGCGGCATACTGAAGAGCGACACCATCTCGTTCGGCCAGGCGCTGGTGCCGGAGGTGATAGAGCGGGCGATGCGGGTGGCGACGCAGGCGGAGGTATTCATCGCCGTGGGGACTACGCTGCAGGTGTTTCCCGTGGCGGGGGCGGTACCACTGGCGACGGATGCGGGCGCCAGGGTGGTCATCCTCAATGCCGAGCCGACGCCGATGGATGCGCTGGCCGACGCCGTGTTGCGCGGCTCGATCAGCGAGACGCTGCCCGCCCTAGTGGGTTGAAAGCACTCCGCTTTCCGCGGCGCCTGGCGGACCTCGCGGGACATTAAGGTAAATCGCGAGAAGCCAACGCTAACTGCCCAATCGGGCAGGGGTTTTGATGATTTCGTTGACATTCTTTTGCGTTTCCCAATTACATTGCCGGGGTGGGCGTCCCGGACGCATGCGACCGGGGCCGCGATCCCGCGGCACGGGGGGGAGCCCGACAACTCAAGGGGGGGCTTGATCATGGATGCGCGCTTGACGATGGACCAGCAGGGGACCATGGCCCGCATGACGGGCGGCATGGCGGCGGGTGCAGCTGCCGCGGAAGAGCGGCTGCCGTTCACGGTTCGTACGGTGATGAACGAGGCGCAGTTGCGCAAGGCGGTGAACATCCGGCACCGCGCCTACGGACGCCACGTGCCGGCGCTCGGCGAGCAGCTCAGGGTGCCGGAGCCGGGCGACACCGAGCGCGGCTGCGTGGTGCTGCTGGCTGAATCAAAGCTGGACGGCGAGCCCCTGGGCACCCTGCGCATCCAGACCAACCGGTATCGGGCGCTGACGCTGGAAGGCTCGGTGGACCTGCCCGGCTGGCTAGCGGAGAGCAGCCTCGCGGAAGCTACCCGGCTCGCCGTATCCGAGGCGCGCATCGGTCGCGTGGTGAAGACGATGCTGTTCAAGGCGTTCTACCTGTACTGCATCCGCAACGACATCGACTGGATGGTGATCGGTGCGCGCGCGCCGCTGGATCGCATGTACGAGGCGCTGCTGTTCAGGGACCTGTTCCCGGAGCAGGGTTACGTGCCGCTGAAGCACGCGGGAAACCTGCCGCATCGCATCCTGGCGCTGGAACTCGACACCGCCGACGCGCGCTGGCGAGCGGCGCGCCACCCGATGTACAACCTGTTCGTGAACACCCTGCATCCGGACATCGACATAGGAGAGGCGGCGCCGGTGTATGAACTCGTGGCACGCTGCGCCCCGCTGGAGGCCGCGCTCGCTGCCTAGCCAACCGCAAGCTGAAGGCGTGGCGCTCGCGGCGGAGCGCATCCGCCGCCGCGGCCTGCGCCCGGCGCTGGATGCGCTCATCTATGCGCTGTCGGTGTACGGCGTCCCGCTCGCCACCGGCCTGCTCACGCTGGTGGCGGTGTTCGCCTGGGACCGGCAGCTCGAGACCGGGCAGTCACAAGCGCTGGCGCTGAAGGTGCTGCGGGACGACGGCGCGGCGCTGGGCGCGGCGCAGGCGGCAGAGCGCCTGCGCGACGCGCGGCCGGTGATGCACCACGACACGCGGCTATCCGAAGCGCCGTTCTGGTTTGCTTTCACCGCCGAATCCGGCGGCAGGGCGGAGGCCGAGCTCGTGTCGCGGCATGCGCTCCGGGTTGAGTGCTGGGAGTCTGCGACGCTGCGGCCGCTGGGGAGTGCCGATCGTGGCGCCGCCGACGGGCAGATGCGCGCAATCAAGGCGGGCTTCGCGATCGACCTGGGCTACCTGGATGCACCGGTAGACGTGCTGTGCCGCGGGCTGTTCGCAGGGCCGGCGCGCATCAGCGTGCTGCAGTGGTCCGGAAACGGGTTGGCAGCGTCCGCGCGCGACTTCCAGCACAGCGCAGGCCTGCTCGAAGGCGGCCTGGTCGTGCTGTCGGTGTTCGTGCTGGTCACGGCGATCGTCAACCGCGAATGGCTGTACGTACTGTTCGCCGTCTGGCTGCTCGCCAGCCTGCGCCTGGGCGCGCTTTCCGCTGGCTGGGATACACAATGGATGGGCCGGGCGATTCCACCGGACTGGCTGCTGCCGGTGCGCAAGCTGACCATCGCGTTCTACTTCGTGGTTACCTACGCGCTGTTTGCGCGCCTGTTTCGCGAGGACCTGCTGCGCGTGCGCGCCGGCTGGCCGCTCGGCGTTGCGCAGTGGTCGTGCGTGGCCATCCTCGTGTCGGCGGCAGCGCTGCCGTTCTCGGGCTTCGTGCAGGTGCTATGGGTCGCGGTAGGCGTCGGCGCCAGCGTCATCGTGTTCTACCTTGTGCGCATCCTGCTGGTGACGCGCTCGCGCGTGGCGATGTGGTACGGCGGGTCGCTCGCGATCGTCGTCTTCGCCGGTTTTTCCGAAGTGGTTGCGGCGGCGCTGGGCGTGAAGGACCTGATTGGCGCCATCAATAGCGTGACCGCGGCGCTTTCGTCCTGCCTGATGGCGGCGCTCGCCATCGCCGAACAGATGCGCCAGGAGCGCATCGAGCGCATGCAGGCGCAGGCGGAACTGAAGAGCACCTATGAGGCGATTCCTATCGGGCTCTTCACGCTCGCGCACGACGGCTGCTTCGATCGCGTCAACCCGGCGCTGGTCGCCATGCTTGGCGAAGACCCTGTCGCGGGTCCGCGCCGGTACTGGCGCGAGCATTTCGAGGCGGGTTCGTGGGAGAGACTGCAGGAGGTGCTGGCCGAGCACGGCGACGGCGTGCTCGAGATACGCGGCAACTGCCAGGCGGACGAGCCGCCGAAGTGGTTCCACGTCGAGGCGGTGCTGACAGGAGACAAGATCGACGGCTCGCTGCAGGACATCACCGAACGGCAGCAGGCGACCGAGCAGCTCCGCTTCCTCGTCGAGAACGATCCCCTGACCGGCGTGCTCAACCGGCGCGGCATCGAGAAGGCGATCGAGGAGGCCACCGTGCTTGCCGCGGAAGGGCGGCCGCTCGCGGTCGCCTACCTGGACCTGGACCGCTTCAAGCTCATCAACGACCTGTTCGGCCACCTCGCCGGCGACGACGTGCTGCGCCAGGTGTGCCGGCGCGCCGAGCGGCTGCTCTCCGACGGCTGCGCGCTTGGGCGCATCGGCGGCGACGAGTTCGTCATCGTGTTCCGCGGTGCGCCGATCGCCGCGGCGTCGGCCATCTGCCGCGCCATCGTCGACGCAATCTGCGCTGCGCCGTTCCAGACCGGCGACAAGGCATTCCAAGTGAAGGCCTCGATCGGGCTGGTCGAGGTTGCCGGCAAGCTGCCGGTCAAGGACGCGATCGCGGTGGCCGACCGCGCCTGCCGCGCCGCCAAGGCAGGCGTGGGGGATGGCCTGGTGGTCTACGACCGGCAGGCCAGCGTGTTCGCGGACCGCGCGCAGGAAATGCGCCTGGTGGAGCGCCTGGGTACCGGTGGCGTGCCGGAAGGACTGTTCCTGGTGATGCAGCCGATCATGTCGCTCACGGCGCCGTTCGAATCGCTCAATTTCGAAGTGCTGATCCGCATGCGCGAGCCCGACGGTTCGGTGACGCCGGGTGGCGTGATCGTGGCTGCTGCCGAGAGCAACGGCCGCGCCGCGGTGCTCGACCGCTGGGTGCTGTCGAACACGCTCGCGTGGCTGGAGCAGCATCACCGCGCGCTGGCGGCGACCCGATTCGTCACCATGAACCTCTCGGGCGCGTCGCTGAACGACGAGCGCTTCATCCAGGACGCCTTCAGCATGCTCGCCGGCAGTCCGCATGCCACCGAGCGCCTGTGCATCGAGGTCACCGAGGGCGTTGCGCTGCACGACCTCGCCAATACGCGCAGGTTCATCGATCGTGTGCGCGGCTACGGCGCGAAGGTGGCGCTGGACGACTTCGGCGCCGGCTACACGTCCTTCTCCTACCTCAAGGAGCTACCGGCGGATGCGCTGAAGATCGACGGCAGCTTCATCCTCAATGTCAACGCGCATCCGGCGAACCTGTCCATCGTCGAGGCGATCGCCGAACTGGCGCGCAATCTCGGGATGAAGTCGATCGCCGAGTGGGCCGAGGACCGCGCCACGGTGGAGTCGCTCGCCGGCGTCGGCATCGATTACGTGCAGGGCTTCGCGATCGCGCGCGCGCAGGACCCGGCGGCAATCCTCGGCGCCACCAGCTCGGCTGGTTTCATCACCGATCCGGATGTACTGCGCTACGTGCGCGACGTGCTGGGGCGGACGGCACGGCTGGCGCGGGCCGACGACGCCTCGTTTCGCGAGGGCCTGCACTGAGGCAGGCCGTTCTCAAGGCGTGTAGTTGCGCGGGTGCCGCGCCATCGACGGCGCAATGTGCGAGCGCACCTCCGCGAGGTCGCGTTCGTAGTCCTCGCCGGCGGCGAACTGCGGTCCCAGGCGGATGACCTTGCGGCTGTAGTCGAAGGTGACGAGGAGTATCGGCACGCCTGCCGCGCGGGCGATGCGGTGAAAGCCGGATTTCCATGCCGGTACCGGCGAGCGCGTGCCTTCTGGCGTGATCACCAGCACGAAGCGCTCCGCGGCCGCGAACGCGCGCGCCGCGTCCGCGACCACGTCGCCGGCTGCCGAGCGGTCCACCGGCAATCCGCCGACGAAGCGCAGGAATGTGCCCAGGGGCCACCAGAACAGCGAATCCTTGGCGATGAAGTGGCATTCGAGGCGAAGCGCGAACTTGGCGGCGAGGCCGACCGGGAAGTCCCAGTTCGACGTGTGCGGGGCGACGATGAGGACGTACTTGCGCGCCTCAGGCAGGCGGCCTTCGATCCGCCAGCCGGATGCACGCAGGGCGAAGCGGCCGAATGCCGCGGCATATGAGCTGACGGGTTTCAGCGCTGTCTTTCCGGCGACGGCCTAGACGCCGAGATAGCGGTGCTGCACGTCGCTGCTGGCATGCAGCGCGGCCGAGTCGCCATTCCACACCACGCGTCCCTTCTCGAGCACGTAGTGCATGTCCGCGACCGCGCTCAGCGCCTTCAGGTCCTTGTCGATGACGAGTATCGCGAGTCCTTCGCCCTTCAGGCGCTCGAGCGAGCGGTAGATGTCGGCGCGGATCAGCGGTGCCAGTCCTTCAGTCGCTTCGTCGAGTATCAGCAGTCTGGGGTTCGTCATCAGCGCACGGCCGATGGCGAGCATCTGCTGCTCGCCGCCGGAGAGCTGGTTGCCGAGGTTCGCCTGCCGGGCCGCCAGGTTGGGAAACAGCTCGAATACCCGCTCCAGGTTCCACGGCCGTGCCGCGCCGCTGCGGTTGGCTGCGGTGGCGACGAGGTTCTCGCGCACGGTCAGGTTGGGGAATATCTGGCGGCCTTCGGGCACCAGGCCGAGGCCCGCCTGCGCAACGCGGTAGGAGGGCAGGCCGCGGAGCGCCTTGCCTTCGAAGGTGATCGAGCCGCCGCGCGCGGGCACCACGCCCATCAGAGAAAGCACGGTGGTCGTCTTGCCCATGCCATTGCGTCCCAGCAGCGTCACCACCTGGCCCTGGCCGACATCGAAGGAGATGCCGAACAGTACCTGCGATACGCCGTATGCGGTCTCAAGGCCCTCGACCTTGAGCATCAGGCCTCCTCGCCGAGGTAGGCGCGCCGGACTTCCGGGTTGGCGCGGATCTCTTGCGGGGCGCCGGTGGCGACGATGCGGCCGTACACGAGCACCGAGATCCTGTCCGCGAGCGAGAACACGGCGTCCATGTCGTGCTCGACCAGGATGATCGATTGCCGTCCTTTCAGCGTGCCGAGGAACTGCACCATGCGCTGCGATTCCTCGCTGCCCATGCCGGCAACCGGTTCGTCCAGCAGCAGCAGCCGGGGCCGGGTCGCCAGCGCCATCGCCACTTCGAGCTGGCGCTGCTCGCCATGCGCCAGATTCGCGGCCACGACGTCGGCGCGGGCGCCGAGGCCGACCTCGTCCAGCATGCGGCGTGCGGGCTCGCGCAGCGAGGCCTCCTCGCGCACCGGCTTCCAGAACCTGAAGCTGTGCCCCGCATGCGCCTGCACCGCGAGCGCGACATTGTCCAGCGCGGTGAACTCCCGGTAGATGCTCGTGATCTGGAACGAGCGCGCGAAGCCCTTGTGCGCGCGCGCGGGCGCAGCGAGGGCGGTGATGTCCTCGCCGGCGAAGAGTATCCGCCCGGCATCCGGGCGAAGGTCGCCCGAGAGTTGGCTGATGAACGTGGTCTTGCCGGCGCCATTCGGGCCGATCACGGCATGCGTCTCGCCTTCGCGCACGTCGAAGTCGATGCCGTCGGTGGCGCGCAGTGCGCCGAAGCTCTTGGCGAGGCCGTGTACCTCGAGCAGCGGCCTAGTCATCCTTCGCTCCAGGCAGGATGCCGGCAAGGCCGCGGCGGAAGAACAGCACCGACAGGATCAGCAGCGGCCCGAGGATGACCTGCCAGTGCTGCGTCCATCCCGCCAGAAGCGTTTCCACGACCAGGAGCACCAGCGCGCCCAGCAGCGGCCCGGCCGTGGTGGCGATTCCGCCGAGGATCAGCATGAACATGATCTCGCCCGAACGCGTCCAGTGCATGAACTCCGGTGTGATGTACGCGGTATGGTTGGCGAACATCGCACCGGCGAGCCCGCACATGGCGCCGGCGATGACGAATGCCGCGAGCCGGTAGGCATAGGGCGAGAAACCGATCGCGCGAGATCGACGCTCGTTGGATTTCGCCGCGCGCAGCACCATGCCGAAACGGGAATTCGCCAGACGGTGTACCAGGTAAAGGCAGGCGAGCATCAGCACGAGAGAAAGATAGTAGAACGCCACCGGGTCGCCGAGGTCGATGAGGCCGGAAAAGCTGCTGCGAGTCTTCACGCGCATGCCGTCGTCGCCGCCGAACTCTTCGATCGATATTCCCAGGTAATACAGCATCTGCGTGAATGCCAGCGTGATCATGATGAAGTAGATGCCGCTGGTGCGTATTGATACGGCCCCGATCGCCAGCGCCACCAGTGCCGAGGAACCGATCGCCACGCCCCACTGCAGCCAGCCGTTGTCGATGCCGTAGAACGCGAGGATCCCTACTGCGTAGCCGCCGACTCCCAGGTACGCAGCGTGGCCGAAGGAGATCATCCCGCCGTAGCCGAGGATCAGGTTCAGACTCGCAGCCGCGATGGCGAAGATCATCACCTTGCGCACTAGGTCCAGGTAGAACGGTTCGTTGACCGCAAGCGAGATCGGCGGCAGAAGCAGCAGCGCCGCGACGATCAGGGCCCAGACCAGCAGTCGCGCGCGGTTCATCAGCTTCCCCGGGACGGAAACAGGCCCTCGGGCCGCAGCGCGAGCACGACCGCCATGAGCATGTAGATCAGCATGGAGGCAAGCGCGGGACCGGCAGCCTCCGCCGCAGGTGGCGAGACGAATGTCGCCATCAAGGGCTTCAGGAATGCCCTGCCGAGCGTGTCTACTATGCCGACAATCAGTGCCCCGATGAACGCGCCGCGGATCGATCCGATGCCACCGATCACGATGACGACGAAAACCTGGATCAGGATCAGTTCGCCCATGCCTGGCTGCACGGCATAGAGCGGCCCGGCCATCACGCCGGCAAGTCCCGCCAGCGCCGCGCCGACGCCGAACACCACCGTGTAGAGCATGCGGATGTTCACGCCCAGTGCCGACACCATGGTTCGGTTGGACGCGCCGGCGCGTACCAGCATGCCGAGCCGCGTGCGCGTGACCACGTACCAGAGCACAGCGGCAACGGCGAGGCCGACGCCGATGATCACCATGCGGTACAGCGGATAGCGGGACCCGGCAAAGAGCTCGATGTGTCCCTGCAGCCACTCCGGCCGCGGCAGGTAGAGCGCGGTGCGACCCCAGAGGATGGCGACCAGCTCGTTGAAGAAAAGGATCAGTCCGAACGTCGCCAGAACCTGGTCGAGGTGGTCGCGATCGTACAGCGTGCGCAGCGCCACGACTTCGACGAGCATGCCGAGCAGGAGCGTTCCGACGAGTCCCAGCGCGACGCCGACCAGGTAGTTCCCGGTCCAGCCGATTGCGGCCACCGTGAGGTAGGCGCCCATCATGTACAGCGAACCGTGTGCCAGGTTCACCAGGTTCATGATGCCGAACACGAGCGTCAGTCCGGCCGCCATGAGAAACAGCATGACGCCGAACTGCACTCCGTTCAGCAACTGCTCGAGGACCAGGGTCAGGGGCATGAAAAAGAAAGGGCGCGGCCGTGCCGCGCCCTGTTCAGGTGAGGGCTGCGGCCTACCAGCTCATCTTGCATTCCTTGTAGTACGAGTCCTTGTGGTTCTCGAACACCTTCCTCTGGATCTCCATGACCGGATCCTTGCCCGCCGGGCCCGTGACTGCCTTGAGCAGGTAGAAATCCTGTATCGGATGGTGATTCACGTTGAAGGTGAATTTTCCGCGGATCGAGTTGTAGTTTGCCTTGCGCATGGCCATCACCATGGCCTTGGTGTCCTTCACGTTGCCTTTCACTGCGCGCACTGCAGAATCGATCAGCATGATGCCGTCATAGCTCTGCGCGCCGTAGAACGAGGGCGTGTAGCCGAATTTCTTCTGGAAGTCCGCGACGTACTTCTGGCTCGCCGGAACCTTGAGATCCGGGCTCCAGAACTTGGTCTCGTACTGCCCGAGCGCAGCATGCTTGATTGCGGGAATGGTGGTTTCGTCGACCGTGAATACCGAGTACAGGGGAAACTGTCCGCGGAAGCCGCCCTCGGACCATTGCCGCAGGAACTGTATGCCCATGCCGCCCGGGTAGAACACGAATACCGCCTTCGGATTCTTCGCCCGCAACTGGGAGAGTTCGGCCTGGTAGTCGGGCTGGCCGACGCGGGTGAAGACCTCATCGACGATGCGCCCCTTGTAGTAGCGCTTGAAACCGGCCACCATGTCCTTGCCGGCCTGGTAGTTGGGCGCCATGATGTAGACGTCATTGATGCCCTGTTCCTGCATGAACTTGCCCATCGCCTCGGGCGTCTGGTCGTTGTTCCACGAGGTCGAGAAGTAGAGTTCATTGCACCCTTTTCCTGCCAGGGGGCTGGCGCCGGCATTGGTGCCCACCATGATGCGGCCGGCCTTGTTTACCGCCGGCTGGACAGCCATCATTACGTTGGACCAGATGATGCCGGACATGATGTCGACGTTGTTCTTCGTCAGCATTTCCTGGGCGACCTGCAAGCCGACGTCGGGCTTGAACTGGTCGTCGCCGTAGATCACTTCGGTGGTCAATCCGCCGACCCGCCGGTTCAGGTGGTCGAGCGCAATTTCCACGGAATCGCGCATGTGCTTGCCGATGACGCCGGCGGGGCCGGAGAGGGTAGTGATGAACCCGATCTTGATGCTCTGCTGCTGCGCAAGCACGGGGGACGCGGCAAATACCGCCGCAATTGCGCCTGCAATAAGGGATTTGCGGTACATGCGAGCCTCCGGAGACGGAATGTGGACACAGTCTAGCAGGGGGCATTTCCGCGTGTCCATTCCGGGATGCACACTGTCCGCGGCACAATGCACTATGTCCCTTGCCGGACAGACACTGCAATCCGCCTGCGCCATAATCGGCCGGAAGGAGCGAGCGTGGACAGGACTGATACGGCTTCGGCCAAGCAGGCGATATTCGAGTACTGCCGGAAGCGCGGCGCGCTGGCGGTCGGCGTGGCGGATCTCGCGGCCTGCGAAGGGATTGCGCCGCCAGGTCATCGGCCCAGCGACCTGTTTCCGCGCGTCAGGTCCGTGATTGCCCTGGGCGTCGGCGGACAGACGCAGGGCGCGTGGCAACTCCCGGCGAAGGCGATGGCCTATTCGGGCTCCACCGAAGTGCGCGCCTACAGCGTGGCATACGGGCTCGCGTTCTTCATCGAGCAGAAGTTCGGTGCGCCATCCGTGTACGTGCCGCCGGACCTCGACCCCGAGGGCGGCCCGCGCGTGCCGCTGCAGAGCCTGAAGCTGCACGCCGAGCTGGCAGGCATCGGCGCGCGCTCGCTGGCGGGCGACATCCTGCTGCATCCGGAGTTCGGCTTCATGTACTACGCGTCGGTGTTCACCGAGCTCGAGCTGCCGCCGGATGCGCCACTGGCGGAGAACCCATGCCCGGCGCCGTCATGCGTGAACATGTACCGGCAGATCGGCCGCACGCCGTGCATGAAGTTCTGCCCCGCGCAATGCCTGTCAGGCGAAATCGACGACAAGGGCGCGCAGAAGCTGATGCGCTACGACATGGCGGCCTGCGCCGAGCTGACGCAGGAATACGAGGCCGTGCCCAAGATCCTTGCCGAGGCGGTCAAGGATGAGGTGCGTTCTCACGGCGCGGAAGGCCTGCTCGATCCGGACCGCAAGATGCTCTGGTACAAGGTGTCGGCAGGCTCGGGAGCATGGTTCGCGCAGTGCTTCGAGTGCATGCGAGTCTGCCCGATCGCGACGCGCGCGCCGCAGGCGGACCCGATACTGCGCACCGAGCCGACGCGCGCGAAGGAAGCGTAGCCATGGCGCGGGGACTTACGCGAGAGCAGATCGGCGTCACCGACTCGATGATCGCCAGCTACGGCGAGGCGGTATTCCGCATGAGCCACAACCTCCAGCTGCGCGAGGGGGACCCGATACGGCGACTGGACTGGCCCGAGATCGAGCGCCAGCGCGAGGCGATGGGCATGAACGACGCGCAGATCGCGGAGCGGCTCGGCCTTACGCGCGAGCAGGTGATGTTCATCCGCAATACCGAGGAGTCGCGGCGTTTCCGCACCGGGCAGACCGCCTATCTGCTGGACCTGGGCGGCGGCCGCCGCTACCGGCCTGAGCGCGTGGTCCGGCTGGAGGAACGCTCGCGCTACGGCGAGGCGGCGCTGAGGCTGCGCGAGGCGATGAAGTTCGATGCAGGACGCGCCTGCGAGTACGCGCGGCGCGGCTGGTGGGCTGCCGACACGCTGCCGGCGTGGCTTGCGCGCCACGAGACCGGGCGCCCGGATGCGCCGGCGCTGGTGCATGGCGGCGCGACGCTCACCTGGCGCGAGCTCGCGCAGCGCGTGGCTCGCGTCGCCGAGGGACTGCGCCGCGCCGGCGTCGCGCGCGGCGACGTGGTGGCAGTGCAGCTGCCCAACATCCCCGAGTTTGCGATCGCCTTCCTCGCCATCTGCAGGCTGGGCGCGGTCATGGGTACCGTGCACATGAACTATCGCGAAGCCGAGATCGCGGGCATCGTCCGGCACGGCGGCGCGCGCGCGGCAATCTGCCTCGCGCAGGCGAAGGACTGGTCCCCGGTGGCGGCGTTCCGGGGCCTGCTCGACATCGTGGTCGCGGTCGGGCAAGGCTCGGATGCGACGCTCGATTTCGCCGCGCTCGAGGCTTCGCCGCCGCTGTCGAAGGACGTGCCCGGACCGGTGGCCGCGGATCCCTTCCTGCTCCTGTACACCTCGGGTACCACGGCTGCGCCGAAGGCGGTGCCGCAGAACTACCACACGATGCTGTCGAACGCCCGCCTGGGCGCACCCGAGCACGGCCTAGGGGCATCCGATCGCATATTCTCGGCGGCGCCATTCACGCACCTGTTCGGCCTGTACGCGCTGCACTGTGCATGGGCGGTGGGCGCGGCGAGCGTGCTGCTGCCGGCATTCACGCCGCCCGACCTGGCCACGACGGTCGAGCGGGACAAGCCCACTGCGCTGTGGGCCGCGCCGGCGCACATTGCCGCGTCGCGCGCGATGGGCCTGCTCGATCGGCATGACTGGAGTTCGCTCAAGCTTGCCATCATGTCCGGCAGTGCCTGCCCGCCTGAACTGGTGCGCGACCTCGCCGCGCGCCTGCCCGGCTGCGCGGTGACGCAACTGTGGGGCATGACCGAACTGCAGGCCGGCTTGTATACGCGGCCCGGCGAGCCGCTGGACGTGCACGCCACCAGCACCGGGCGGCCCAGTCCCGGCACCGAAGTCCGCGTCGGCGAGGACGGCGAACTGCAAGTGCGCGGCTGCCTGATGTTTCCCGGCTACTACGGCAACGACGAGGCGAACCGGGCCGCGTTTACCGCGGATGGCTGGTTCCGCACCGGCGACCTCGCCAGCATCGATGCCGCCGGCAATGTGGCCATCACCGGGCGCAGCAAGGACGTCATCAACCGCGGCGGCGTGAAGTTCAACCCGCGCGACGTCGAGGACCTGCTCGCCGCGCACCCCCAGGTGCTGATGGCGGCCATGGTGCCGATGCCGGACCCGGTGCTGGGCGAGCGCGCCTGCGTGTTCGTGCAGCCGCGCCCGGGAGCGACCGTGCCGACGCTCGAGGAGCTGGTCGCATGGCTGCTGGAGCGCAGGATCGCCAAGGTGAAGCTGCCCGAGCGCGTGGTGGTGGTGGACGAGATGCCGCTGACGCCGACGCGCAAGATCATCAAGGGCCGGCTGCGCGTCCCGGCCTGAGCAGGTGCCTCGCGATCACGCAATGACGCAATGAAGAGGGAGGACACCGTGCCAGACGCCGCTCCGCAGCGCCGCCTCGAGATCACCTGGGAAGACCCGCAACAGGTAGCGGCCGCCGCGCGCACGCTGAGCGGGCTGGAGTTCCTGCAGGCGATGATCGCAGGCAGGATCCCGCCGCCGCCGGTGGCGAACCTGCTGAACATGCGTCTTGCCGAGGTGCACAAGGGCCGCGTGGTGTTCGAGGTCGACCTCGGCGAGCAGCACTACAACCCGATCGGAGTGGTGCACGGCGGCATCGCCGCGACGCTGCTGGACTCGGCGATGAGCTGCGCGGTGCAGACCACGCTGGAGGCGGGGGTGGCCTACACCACGCTGGAGATCAAGGTGAACATGGTGCGCGCGGTCACGCTCGCCGCCGGCACGCTGTCGGCGGTCGCCAGCGTGATCCACGTCGGCAGCCGCACCGCCACCGCCGAAGGCAGGTTCGTGGACGCCGCGGGCAGGCTCTATGCCCACGCCACGACCACCTGCATCATCCTGCGTCCGTAAGCGCCCGTCGCAGCGCGCGCAGCTCCTCGCTCGCCGAGGGCTGCGCAGGAAACCCGCGCTTCGCCCTGTCGTACCAGTAGCGCGCGTTCGACAGGTCGCCTTCGATGATGTGGACGATGCCGTGCGCCCAGGCCGAGAACGGCGCGCCTTCCTCCTCCTGCACGATGACATGCGCGGCCTGCCAGTCGCCGTGGTCGAGCAGCGCAAGCGCGTCGTGGAGGCGGCGCCTATTCACGCAGCGCGCGCGCCTCTTTCGCCGCCGGGCGCTTGATCGATTCCATCAGCCATTTCTGGAAGCGCGGGTACTTCGACAGGTCGTACTTCATGGCGAAGAACGAGTAGCACACGCTGGCCACCATGAAGTCGGCCATGTCCCAGCGCTCAGCGCCAAAGTACTTCGAGCGCGACAGCTGGTCTTCCAGGATCTTCAGGCCCGGTTGCAGGCGGGTGTCCGCGGCGTCGGCAAGCGCGGGGTCGCGCCGCTCGGGCGGGAACATCACGCGGTGCTGCATCACGGTGATCATGTTCGGCTCGATGTCGTTCGAGGTATAGAACGCCCACTGCAGCATGCGCGACTTCGCCTGCCAGTCGCCCGCCCGGGGCCACAGCGGGCTTGCGTACTTCTCGGCGAGGTAGAGGTTGATCGCCGCCGATTCCCACATCGTCACGCCGTCGTCGCCGATGGAGGGCACGCGCGCGTTCGGGTTGATCTCGACGTACCAGGGTTCCTTCGCGCTGGCGCCGGCCTGGTTGATGGTGACGTCCACATGCTCGTAGGGAATATTCGATTCCTTGCACAGCCAGATGACGCGGAACGCCCTCGACCGGTACTGCCCGTAGACCCTCAGCATGACGCCTCCCCAGGATTGCGAACGCGGGTATTCTAGAGGCATTGAGGAGGACAGGCATGAAACCCAAGGCGCACCTGGAATTCGTCAACGTCGACATGAACACGGGCTGGGAAGTCCCGCCTGGCTACCCGCCCGGATTCACGCAGAAGGTGCTCGCCAGCGACCTGGACGAGGTGAACAAGCGCGGCAGCCGCACGCGCATCCTCAGGATCGAGCCGGGCGCATTCTCCACCGAGCCTTTCGTGCACGACCACTGGGAGGAGGTCTACCTCTTCCAGGGCGACCTCATCGTCGGCAACGACCGCGAGGGCAAGGGCGGGCAGAGCTCCCAGGCCTTCACCTACGCCTGCCGTCCGCCTGGCGTCGCTCACGGCCCGTTCAGCTCGAAGGACGGTTGCCTGATGTACGAGATCCACTACTACGAGACTTCGGGCAAGCACTGATGCTGAAGACCGGGGCGGAGCATCTGGAATCGCTGCGCGACGGACGCACCGTCTACGTCGGTGCCGAGAAGGTCACCGATGTCACGACGCATCCTGCGTTCCGCAATGGCGCGCACTCGATGGCGGCGATCTACGACCTGAAGCGCGCCGACCCCGCGTTCAGCTTCGAGGAAGGTGGCGAGCGCTACAGCGCGTACTACCTGAGGGCGAAGTCGCGCGAGGACCTGGAGCAGCGCACCAGGCTGCATCGTGCCATCGCGCGCTACAGCCAGGGTTTGCTGGGGCGCTCGCCGGACCATGTCTCGAGCTTCGTCACGGGCATGGCGACCAACGCGCCGGTGTTCGGCCAGTACGCGCAGAACCTGCTCGCCTACTACGAACACCTGCGCCGCACCGACGCCTACGCGGTGTACGCGGTGATTCCGCCGCAGGCGGCGCGGAACCCCGAGTTCTATGTCAAGCAGAACCTGCCGATCCCGACGCTGCGCGTGACCGCCGAGGACGACCGCGGCGTCACCATCTCCGGCATGAAGATGCTGGCCACCGGCGCGGTGTTCGCCAACGAGATCTGGATCGGCAACCTGATCCCGCTGGCGCCGAACCAGCTCGCCGAGTCGATCACCTGCGCGGTGCCGGTGAATGCGAAGGGGCTGACGCTGTGGTCGCGCAAGCCCTTCGAGCGCGACGCGCGCACCGAGTTCGACAGCCCGCTCGCGCACCGTTTCGACGAGTCCGACGCCATGGTGATGTGCGAGGACGTGCACGTGCCGTGGGAGAAGGTGTTCGTGCACAACGACGCGGTGCTCGCGCGCGACATCTATATCAAGACGCCGGCGCACTGCTACGGCAACCATCAGTCGAACGTGCGCTTCCACGAGAAGATGCAGTTGATCGTAGGGCTGGCCAGCAAGGTCGCGCAGGCTTCGGGCGCGCACGAGATTCCCGCGGTGCGCGAGGTGCTGGGGCGATTCGCCGCGCTCGAGGCGACGCTGGGCGGCATGATCGCCGGCCAGATCCAGGATGCCGAGGACTGGCCTGCGGGCTACCGTACCTACAACCGCCGCTACATGTACGCAGCGCTGAACTGGTGCACCGAAGGCCACTCGGCCATCATCGACGCACTGCGCGAACTGTGCGGCGGGGGCGTGTTCCAGATGCCCGCGGACATCTCGGTGATGCACGACGCAAAGCTGCGCGGGCAGTTCGAGAAGTACTGGCAGACGCCGCAGCTCGGTGCGGTCGAGCGGATGAAACTCTTCAAGCTCGCCTGGGACCTGGTCGGTTCCGAGTTCGCGGGGAGGCACGCGCAGTACGAGAAGTTCTACGCCGGCGCCTCGTTCATCATCCGCAACCACAACTTCCGCGAAGCGCCGTGGGCGCATTACCACCAGGTGGTCGAGGAACTGATGGCGGGATACGACGTCCCGCCGGCACCCTAGAAGTCGCGTCCGGCGACCAGCGTATCCGGCGCCAGGCCGGCCAGCCTTCGACGATGCATCGCCTCGAGTGCAGCGGCGAACGCGGCGACTCTCGCCGGCACGTCGAAGATCGGCGCCGCGGTGCGCGCGGCGCGCAGGCGCTCGCGCAGCGACGCGAGTTCCTCGGGATGGCGGGCCAGCCGCGCCGCGGTATCGACGTAGGCATCGAGGCCCGGGACTGCCAGTTCCGGCAGCCGCGCCGCGTGCACCAGGCTGCCGGCGAGCCGCGAGGCCATGGTCTCGCCGGGGCAGGTGAGCAGCGGAACCCCGGCCCACAGCACGTCCATAGCGGTGGTGTGCGCGCCGAAGTACAGCGTGTCCAGGAACAGGTCCGCGAGGCCGGCCGCGGCGACGAAGTGCGTGCGCGGCACGCCGGGAAAGAAGACCAGGCGCCGCGACTCGATGCCGGCCGCCGTGGCTTCGCGGCGGAGGTTGTCGCGCGCCAGCTCGCGGCCGGCGTACAGCCACAGCACACTGCCGGGTACGGCGCGCAGGATGCG
Source organism: uncultured Enterobacteriaceae bacterium (assembly GCA_964612335.1). Lineage (GTDB taxonomy): Bacteria > Pseudomonadota > Gammaproteobacteria > Burkholderiales > SG8-39 > CAZTDU01. Next base: position 208,363 of record CAZTDU010000002.1, read on the forward strand.
CATCCAGGCAGCGAAGATCACGGGCTCGATCTTCAGCGGGTTGCTGAAGCAGCAGTAGACAAAGCCATCCGGGGGAAGGCCGAGCGATTCCCGCGAGGGCGCCTCCGCTTCCGGCGGCGGGTGGTAAACGAGGTGTGTTTCCGGCAGCAGCACCAGCTTCTCCGTCCAGAAGTCCTGGTCGGCTGGCGGTGTGCAGTAGGCGTCGCTGATGCGGTAGTCGATCGCGTCCAGGCCCAGCGTGCCCGGCATGCCGAGGAAGCTTGCCTGCACCGGCGCGGGACGCGAGGCGAGGATGCCCGCGCGCGTGCCATCGCAGTAGCCGCCGCACTCGACCAGCACGTCGATGCCGTCGGCGGCGATGCGCGCTGCCGCATCCTCGTCGGTCCAGCGCGACATGTCGATGAAGCGATCCGCCTCGCGCAGCATGTCGAGCCGCAAGGCGTCGCCGGTGTCCGGGTTCAGCGCGTAGGCGTGGATCTCGAAGCGCGACCGGTCGAGCAGCCGCAGCAGCAGGCGGGCAAGCCACGCGGTGGGGTGCGCGCGAAAATCCGGCGACAGGAACCCGACCCGGATGCGGCCGCCCGCCGCACGCACCGGCGGGCGCGGGCGCGGCTGCGCCGCGAACGCGCGTGCGACGTGCTTGCCGAACTCGAGCAGCTCCCCGGGACCGAGCGGCAGCGCAAGGATGTCGAAGGCGATCGCGAGGTGCCGCCGCGCCAGCAGCTTGCCGAGCGGATGCCGGGGAAGCGCGCGTACGCGCGCGGCGTCATCGTCGCCGCCTCGCCAGTCGCACACCTGGCGGCGCTGCACGGCCCGAAGCGCGGCGATGGTCAGCGGGTCCGGCACCGAGTCGGTCCATGCGCCGTAGGCAGGCGACGCGAAGATGCGCGCGCACTGCGCCGCGTCGATGTCGCGCGCGCGTCGGAATGCTTCGCTGGATTCGGCGGTGCGCCCGAGCGCGGCGAGGGCGATGGCGCGGTTGCACGCCGCGAGGACGTTCTGCGGCTCCTGCGCGAGGGCGCTGTCTGCCGCCGCCAGCGCCTCGTCGTCGCGATGCAGGGCGAACAGGGCCTGCGCGCGATTGACCTGCGCGATCGCAAGCCCCGAGCGGGCGGCAAGTTCGTCGAACTCGCGCAGCGCTTCCGCGGGCCGGTTCTGCCGCAGCAGCAGCGCTCCGCGGTTCAGGCGCGCGGGCACGCAGCCCGGATCTGCGTCCAGGGCGCGTGCGTACAGCGCCATCGCCGCGTCCGTGTCGCCCAGGTCTTCGCGCAGCGTCCCCAGCATCGCGGCGATGTCCGCTGAATCCGGCTTCGCGTCGAGGCAGGCCTGCAGGTCCTCGGCCGCCTCGGCCGCGCGCCCGAGCTTCTCCAGGGCGAATGCCCGGGCGAACCTGGCCTCCGTCCTCGCAGGATCGAGCTGCAGGCAGCGGTCGAACGCGGTGACAGCCGCGCCGTGGCGCCCCAGGCGGAAGCGCGCGGTTCCCAGCAGGAAGCGCAGCTCGAACGAGTCGCCGAGCGCCAGCGCCGCCTCACATGCGCGCTCGGCGGCGCCCAGCTGCCCGCTGTCCAGCAGCGACCTTGCGACCGCAACGCTCATCCGGCGCCGGATTGCCCGATGCGGGAGAGGAAGTCCGCGAACTTGCCGCCCGGCATGCGCTCCAGCGCGTCTATCCGGGTGAAGCTCAACTGGAACGGATAGCGCAGGTACGCGTGCAGGTTGCGGCGCAGTGCTTCCTCCTCGTCCTGTTCCAGCGCGCGGTCGAGCAGGTAGCGAACCTCGATCCGCGACGCGGAATGCTGAACGAGCTGCACGCCGCGCAGCGCCGCGACGTCGAGGAACGCATAGGCAGGAAACGAGGGCCAGAAACGCCTGCCGTCCGGGTCGACCGCCATGTTGCGCACCCGCCCGGCGATGCGCGCCAGCACCGGAAGGCCGCGTCCGCAGGGGCAGGGGGGGCCGACTTCGGCGAAGTCGCCAAGCTCATAGCGGATCAGCGGCATGGCGAAGTTGTGCAGCGTGCTCACCACCACCCGCCCGGTCTCGCCGACGGCGCAGGGCGTACCGTCCTCGCGCAGGATCTCGACGTAGGCCGATTCCGCCTGCACGTGATAGTGCTCGTGATCAGGGCATTGCAGCGCCAGCGTGCCGAACTCGCCGCAGCTGTAGACGTCGATCAGCGGGAGGTGCCAGTGCTCGCGGGCCAGCTCGCGCAGGCCCGCGGGCACGGACTCGCCCATCAGGATCGCGGCGCGCAGGCCGGGGGGGGCCTTGCCGGTCTCGCGACTCCGAAGGAGGAGGGACTGCAGCGTGCTGGGCCGGGTCTGCAGGTATCCCGGCCGTTCGTCGATCAGCCAGTCGAGGAGCACGTCGGTGTCGTTGCTGGAACTGAGCATCGCGGCCGGCCCGGTGCGGAACGCTGCCGCGGTCACCGGGCTCCAGGAGGCCTGAGTGCCATCCTGGAGCAGAGAGTTGATTGCGCACAGCTTGGCCGACAGGTCGAGCCGGTGCCACAGGTGGTTGCGCACCACCAGCGCATGGAACTGGAACTGGGCGACATCCGTACACGCGAGCCTGAGCGGGACGCCGCTGGAGCCGCTGGTAGCGCCGGCAAGCACCCGGCCGTGTTCCGCCGGCGTCGCATCGGCGAAGAAGTGCGCTTCCCTGCCCGCGACGTCGGGCTTCCTCAGGATCGGCCAGCGGCGGAAGGATTCGGTCGTCAGCTTGCCCAAGTCAATGCGCGGCATGCTGCGGTATGCGGGGACCCGGGCGAGCGCATGCTCGAGCAGTTCCGCGAGCTGCGTGAACTGGCGCTCGAGCAGGGCCTGCGCCGGCCACCACTGCGATTGCTCGAGTTGCCACTGCATGGCCAGCATGCTTGCGCCTGCGGCTGTCGGCAGCGCCGGCCAGGCGATTCCCGGCACGCACGAAAACGGCAGTGCCGCCATTCGTTGCGCTGCTTACTGCTTCGTGTACACGTTCGCGCCTGCGACGTTGGTGCCGATGCCGACGTAGCCGTTCCAGGCCATGCCTGCGCGCGCGGCGCCGGTCCCGGACAGGAAGCCCGCGCCGTAGAGGATGCCAGCGCAGCCGGGCCCCGTAATGCTGGCGCAACCCGAGAATCCGCCGCTGGCGTTCAGCGAGGGCGTCAGGCCGGAAACTGACCAGGTTCCGGCGTTCGATCCATTGACGGTCAGGCTCATCGCCACGCCGACCTGCATGGCGCCGAAGTCCACCGACAGCGAGGAACTGTTCACCGTCGCGCTGGTGCAGCTGCCGCCGCTGCACGAAGCGACGTGGCTGCCCAGGTTGTAGGTTGCGGTGCCGGACGTGGGCATCGAGGAAACCGGCAGGCCGACCACGTAGTACAGCGGCGACGAGCTGAGGTCCGAACTGGAGAAAAAGCCGTCGCCAGCAGTCGTGCCGCCCATCCATTTGCCCCATGCCATCGCGCCATCGTTGCCGGAAGATGTCGCCGTCGCAGTGCCCAGCGACGTGGTGCCCGGGCTTTCGTAGTTGTCGGCGAACTGGGTCAAGCGGCCGCCGCTGTCCAGCGTCACCTGCTGGCCGGTTTCTTTCCACTGGCTGCCGCCAAGCTCGGCGGCGGCCCAGTTTCCGCTGAAGGTGCCGGTGAGCAGCGGCGCGGGCGAGTCGCTGATCGTGCCGCGCGAATACGCGTTCGCGCCGGCGACGCGGGTGCTGTTCGCGCCGAGCACGCCGTCCCAGGCGAGGCCGGCGCGCAGCGCGCCGGAACCCGACAGGAAGCCCGCGCCGCTGAAGCTGCTGCCCGAGCTGCCGGTGCCGCCGCTGAACGCACCGCTGAGCGAGAAGCCGCCGCTGCTGAGCGTGCCGCTGCTGCCGGTGTACTGGTACAGGCCGCTGTCCGTGCCGTCCACCCTGAGTCCCATCGACAGCGAGACCGACAGCGCCTTGAAGTCCACCGACAGGGACGAGCTCTCCACGGTCGCCGTGGTGCAGCCGTTGCCGAAGCACGAGGCGCTGGAACCCAGCAGCGAGTAGGTGGCGACGCCGGTTGTTGGCGTGCTCGACACCGGCAGCCCGGCGACGTAGTGCAGCGGGCCGTCGGCGAGGTTCTTGTTGCCGAACGCCGGGTTGTTGCCGCTGGTGGTGCCGTCGGACCACTTGCCCCAGGCGATGATGCCGTCGTTGCCGGCGGACTTCGAGGTGGCCGTACCGGTGCTGGCGGTGTACGACGCGGACGTATCGTTGAACTGCGTCAGGTTGCCGGAATTGTCGAATGTCAGCGAAGTGTTCCGAACCGAACCGGGGTCCGAGCCGGACTGGTTGATCACGGCCGTCCAGTTGCCGTTCAGCGTGCCGACGAGGCGCGTCTCCGAAACCTGCGCCAGGGCGGTCTGCAGCGTGACCACCGGGTCGAAGTCCTGCAGCGGGTTGGTCGGATCCACGCCCGCGAGCTGCAGCAGCACTTCCATTTCCTGTTTGGAGATCGTCGGCAGCGAAGGCTTGGTGTCGTCGCGCTGCGGCGGCGCGGTGAACGTCGACACAAACGCGCCCTGGCCGCTGCCCAGCAGCAGGCTGCCGCCCTCGTTGGCGAGGAAGATCAGCCCTTCGACGCAGAACGCGCGCAGCGAATCCGCGAACTCGGCGGTGAACTCGGTGCCGCGTATGCCGATGGTGGCCGAAGGCGTCTTCAGCGCGTACTTCGCATGGTTGCTGCGCCCGATCAGCCCGGTGATCGTGCGCATGCCGCCTTTCAGTAGGTTCATGACGACGTTATCCTCGCCTTCGCCCTTCTGCGCGAAGCGGAACTCCTCGACCTTGAAGTCGGTGCCGGGCTGCAGCGCCATCTGCGCGCCATCGGCGAAGCGCAGCTGCACGCGGCCCTGGCCGGTGCTGACCAGTTCGCCCACGCGGACATCGGCGCCCTTCACCAGGGGACGACTGCGGCCATCGGTGCCGGTGGCGGTGGGGTTGCCGATGGCGAAATCCACGCGGGCGGCATTCTGGGCGAAGGCGAGTCCGGGGAACGCCGCGGCGACCGATGCCGCGATCGCGGTCTGCCTGAGGAGAGCGTGGGTCAGTTGCATGGGGCCTCCTGGTTCAGCGGAAGTCGCGGCGCAGCGTGACGAAAATCTGCGTGCGCGAGTAGTCGTTGATGACGATGTTGGATCGGTTGTCCGTGAAGCTGAGCTGCGGCGTCAGCTGCCAGTTGCGCGCGATGTCCCAGGGCAGCGCCAGGCGCAGGCTGGTTTCGCGATCGCGCCGCTTGCCGAGGAACAAGGGGTCCGGGCCACCGTAGCGCCGCTCCTCGTGGCTGAGGTTGGCGGAAGCTTTCAGCCCGCGCGTGATGTCGATCTGGCCGCCCAGGCGCCCGCCGATGAAGCGATGGCCGAAATGGGCCACGCCGGACGCGCGCTCGTCCTCCTGCCCCAGGTACGCGCTGGCGAACAGCACCGGCGCGCGCGGATGGTCGAAGGCGTGCGCCCAGGCCGCACCCACCGCGGTGCGGTCGGAGTCGCGCGTGCGCTGGCCGGGGTAGGTCAGGCGCGTGCGCTGCAGGTAGGCGGTGAGCTGGTCGAAGGGGCCGAAGTTGCGGCGCCACTGGGCGATGCCGCCGATGGCGTTGCGAAAGCGCGAGTTATCGACGTCGAAGCTCTGTGCCTGCGCCGCGAACGTGAATTCGTCGGCGTCGCGGTCGATCGTGATGCCGACCGAGCCGCCGAGGCTGCCGGTGTTGAAGCGATCCAGGGTATCGTTGATGCGCTGGTCGAAGTTGCCGGTGCCGAACAGCGTCACCGTGCCGGAAAGGAACTTCGTCCCGGTGATGCCGCCGGCGAGCGTGAGGAACTCGTCCGAGCGGCTGGTCGCGCCGGCGCCCAGGTTGAAGGTCGCCCCCGGGAACAGCGGGATCGCGAAGCTCGACGTGGCGGTCGCCGAGTTGGCATTGCTGTCGTGCCCGACGCCTGCCTCGAGAAAGCCGGTGAAGCCCTCGCGCTCGTTCGGCGGCCGGTTGCCGCGGATGTCGAGCGTTTCGAGGAACCGGTCGATGGTGGCCGCCACTTCCGCCGGCGGCTTGGCCGCCTTCACCGCCTGGAACTCCTTGCGCGCGTTCTCGTTCTCGCCCATGAGGAAGAACGCGCGCGCGATCTCGGCGCGCACCCGCGGGTCGTCCGGCCGCGCGGCGAGCACGCGCTCCAGCGCGAACACCGCGCGCGTCAGACGTCCGGAATCGAGCGCCGCGAGGCCGAGAAGGAAATCGAAGTCCGGGTCGCCGGCACGCTGCGCTTCGAGCGGATCGAGCAGCGCAAAGGCCTGCGCGGGCTGGCTGGCGTCGAGCAGCTGGCGCGCCCGATCGAGCGTGGCGTCCTGCGCCAGCGCTGCGCCGCTGGCGGCAAGAAGCCCCGCGAGAAGTATCTGGCGCAGCCGGCTTGCGAACATGCCCAAATTTAGCATGCGCGCGCCTGTGCGCGCCATGCGCCGCGACGGCGCCAGTGCGGAATAGTTCACGCCCGGGGCGCCGCAATCGACGGGTGCGGCGTCGATGAACGCCGCCGACCCCGGGCTGGAAGGAACCGCGACCCGCCTCAGGCGAGCTGCTTCAGCATCGTGTCTGCGCCGCTGACCTCGAACTTGCCCGGCGCCTCGATGTTCAGCTGCTTGACGACGCCGTTGTCTACGAACATCGAGTAGCGCTGCGAGCGCACGCCCATGCCGCGCGCGGTGAGGTCGAGTTCGAGGCCAAGCGCTTTCGTCCACAGCGCGCTGCCGTCGCCGAGGAAGCGGATCTTGCCCAGCGCCTTCTGGTCGCGGCCCCAGGCCGCCATGACAAAGCCGTCGTTGACCGCAACGCACCAGACTTCGTCCACCTTCTTCGCCTTCAGCGCATCCAGGTTCTGCAGGTAGCTCGGGACGTGCTTGGCCGAGCAGGTGGGCGTGTACGCGCCCGGCAGCGCGAAGATCGCGACGCGCTTGCCAGCCAGCGCCTCGGCGACGCCAACGTCCTTCGGCGGCATCGGGCAGGAAGTGGCGTCGTCCCAACCTGCGGATTCGGTGAGCTTGCCGTCTGGAATTCTGTCGCCAACACTGATCGTCATTGAGGGAATCTCCGGTATGTCTGATCGGGAGCGCGAGTTTAACGCATCGCTTTCAGGCGGAGGCCAGCGCTGCGGCGCGGCCGCGTGAAATGTCGATGCCCGAGAGCAGCACGAGGCCGATCACGAAGTAGGCGCCGACCGCGAGCATCGCCAGGCGGTGGTCGCCGGCGAACATCCAGGTGACGGTACCGTAGGTGATCGGGCCGAAGATGGACGCCGTCTTTACCGCGAGGCCCCAGAGGCCGAAGAACTCCGCCAGCCGGGCGGGTGGCGCGAGGTAGCCGACGATCGCGCGGCCGGCGGCCTGCGCCGATCCCATGCACAGGCCGGCGATGTTTGCCGCCACCCAGAACGCGGGTGCCCCTTGCGCGGTGTAGGCGATGGCGATCATCGCGATCCAGCCCGCCAGCGTGATCGCCATCGCCCTGACGTGGCCGATACGGTCCTGCAGGTAGCCGAAGGCGAACGCGCCGGCGGCCGCGGTGATGTTGACCACGAGGATCAGCGTGATGGTCTGCTGCGTGGTGAACTTCATCGCCTGCTGCGCGTAGATCGCCGCCAGCGCGATCACCGCGGCGATGCCGGCCTGGTAGAACAGGATGCAAACGAGGAAGCGGCGCAGGTCGCGGAACTGAGCCGCGTGGCGCAGGGTATCCAGCACGCGCGCCCAGGCATCCTGCGTCCTCGGCTGCGGCAGTGCCCGCTCGCGCAGCAGCAGGAAGGTCGGCGCAGCGGCGAGCGCGAACAGCCCCGCGGTGATCAGCATCGTCACCGGCACGAACTCGCCCGCGCCGTGGCCCTGCTTCTGTGCCCAGGTGATGTAGGCGAGGGACAGTCCGAGGGACACGATGCCGCCCAGGTAGCCCAGGCTCCATCCCCAGCCGGATACGCGGCCCATGGCTTCCGAATCGGCCAGTTCGGGCAGGAAGGCGGCGATCAGGTTCTCGCCGGTGGCGAAGAAATAGTTCGACAGCGCCACCAGCACCAGTGCGAGTACCACCGCGCCCGGCACCGCGAACCACAGCGCCGCGGTAAAGAGCACACACCCGGCGGTGGACACGAGCAGCAGCCGCTTTTTCGCCGCATGCGCGTCGGCCCAGGCGCCGACCAGGGGCGCGGTGAGCATCACCGCGGCGTAGGACACCGACAGCGCCGCCGTCCAGGCGAAGGTCGCCCAGGGTGCCTGGCCTGCCACCGAGCCGACGAAATAGGCGCTGAACACGGCGGTGATGACGACCGTGGTGTAGCCCGAGTTGGCGAAGTCGTACATGCTCCACGCCCAGACCTCGCGCGGCCTGACGTCGCCTGCGAGGGCGCTGGTACGGGCGGCAGACATGCGCGCATTGTAGTCGCAGGGCATAATGCGGGACCGCTATGGCAGCCGTCCGTACGCCCGCTGGCGAGCACAGGCTCGCGCTACCGGAACTGCTCGACTGGCTGGTCGAGGACGGTCTGGTGGAGGCGGCCGTCGCCGACCGGCTCAGGAAGGAGCGTCGGTACTACAAGGGCACCCAGCATCCGCTGGTGATCATCGCCGACCAGGGCTGGAAGAGCGCGAAACCGCCGCACCGCCTGCTCGCGCTCGAGCCCCTGACCGAATGGCTCGCCGGGAGGGTAGGCCTGGAGTACCTGCACATCGACCCGTTGAAGGTCGACTTCTCAGCCGTTACCGAGGTGGTATCTTCCGCGTACGCGACCCGCTTCCGCATCCTGCCGGTCGGCGTCACCACCAGGGAGGCGACCATCGCCACCGCCGAGCCGTGGGTGCGCGAATGGGAGAAGGAGGTCGCGGGCGTCATCAAGCTCGACATCCGGCGCGTCATCGCCAATCCGCTCGACATTGAGCGCTATCAGGTCGAGTTCTACAACCTGGCGAAGTCGATCAAGGGCGCGAGCCGTACCGCGCAGGGCGGCGGCGGCAACTTCGAGCAACTGGTCGATCTCGGGGGCAGCAACAAGCAGTTCGACGCCAATGACGCGCACATCGTGCGGGTCGTCGACTGGCTGTGGAGCTACGCGTTCGAGCAGCGCGCGAGCGACATCCATATCGAGCCGCGGCGAGAATCGGGCATCGTGCGCTTTCGCATCGACGGCGTGCTGCATCAGGTCTACCAGATACCCGCCGCGGTGCTCGCCGCAATGACCAGCCGCATCAAGATACTCGGCCGCATGGATGTGGTGGAGAAGCGCAGGCCGCAGGACGGACGCATCAGGACCCGCACACTGGACGGCTCGGAGGTCGAACTGCGGCTTTCGACGATGCCGACGGCATTCGGCGAGAAACTCGTGATGCGGATCTTCGATCCCGAGGTGCTGGTCCGCGATTTCCGCGAGCTCGGCTTCTCCGACGAGGACTATGCGCGCTGGCGCGCGATGACGCAGCGCCCGAACGGCATCGTGCTGGTCACCGGGCCCACCGGCTCCGGCAAGACGACGACGTTGTACTCGACGCTGAAGCAGCTCGCGACGCCCGAGGTGAACGTCTGCACCATCGAGGATCCGATCGAGATGGTCGAGTCGAGCTTCAACCAGATGCAGGTGCAGCCGGCGATAGATCTCGGCTTTGCCGAGGGCCTGCGTGCGCTGATGCGCCAGGATCCGGACATCATCATGGTCGGCGAGGTGCGCGACCTCGAGACCGCGCAGATGGCGGTTCAGGCGGCGCTTACCGGCCACCTGGTGCTGTCCACGCTGCACACGAACGATGCGCCGACCTCGGTCGCGCGGCTGCTCGAGCTCGGCGTGCCGTCCTACCTGCTGAACGCGACGCTGAACGGCGTCATGGCGCAGCGCCTGGTGCGCACCCTGTGCCCGCATTGCAAGGAGAAGGTCGGCACCCACCGCAGCGAGGACGAGGCGGTGTGGGACGCCCTGGTCGCGCCGTACAAGGCGCGTCGGCCGGCGGTGGTGTACAAGCCGGTCGGCTGCCTGGAATGCCGCATGACCGGATATGCGGGCCGCATCGGCATCTACGAGATCCTCGCCAACTCGCCGGCGATCCGGCAGCTGCTCGCTGCCAGCGCGGATGAGGCGCAGATCCGCGCGCAGGCGCTGAAGGAAGGCATGAAGCCGCTGCGCGTCAGCGGCGCGATGAAGGTCGCCGCCGGCGTGACGACGATAGAGGAAGTGCTCAAGGTCGCGCCGCCGGCGGCCGGCGGCGACGGCGCGTAGCGCATGGGCATGCTGTCTGCGTTGCTGTCCCTGCTCCGCGCGCGCGGCTGGGACACTGCGCGCGGCTTCAGTCCGGAGGAGGAGCGCTTCAGGCGCCTCACCGCGCTGTCTGCCGACTGGTTCTGGGAGTCGGACGCCGAGCATCGCATGACCTGGCTGACCGGCGGGGCGGCGGTGGCACAGTTGCTGGGCAGCGCGTCCGCGTACGGCAGGCGTTTGTGGGAAGTGCCGGTGATCGAGATCGAGCCGCAGGCGCTGGCCGCCCACCTTGCCCGGCTCGAGCGGCTCGAGCCCTTCCACGAGCTTGAAGTGGTCAGCTACGGCCCGGGCGGCACGCGCAGCGTGCACGTGGTGTCGGGCGAACCGCGCTTCGACGCCGATGACCGCTTCATCGGCTACCGCGGCGTCGGCAAGGATGTGACCGCGAAGCGCACCGCCGAGGAGGCGCTGGCGCTGGCGAAGGAGCGGCTGGAACTCGCGATCGAAGGCGGCAACTCGGCGATCTGGGACCTGGACGTGGAAAGCCGGCGCACGCACCTGGGAGAGGGCTGGTACCAGCTGCTCGGCGATGCCCATGGCGTTCGCAGCGGCGTCAGTTTCGATTCGCTGGAACACGCGCATCCGCAGGATCGCGAACGCATGCGCCGCGCGTTCCTCGACGCGATCACCGGCGCCGCGCCGGTGTTCAATGCCGAAGGCCGCTTCAGGACCGAGGAGGGCGAGTGGAAATGGCTCCATGTCGTCGGCCGCGTGACACGGCGCGGGCCCGACGGGCGTGCACTGCGCATGACCGGAATGGTGGTGGACATCGACGCGCGCAAGCGCGCAGAGCAGGCATCGCGCGACGCGGAGGAACGCTATCGCTCGCTGGTGGACCTGTCCCCGGACGGCGTGGTGGTGTCGTGGAACGGCTACGTCGAATACGCGAACGCAGCCGCGGAACGCCTCTGGAACCAGCTGCGCACCGGCACGCCGGTCGGCCAGCGCACCGAGGACCTGATACACCCGGCGGACGGCGATCGGCACCGCGAGCGGCTCGACTTCCTGCTGGCGGGGCCCGGGACGACCTCGTTCGCGGAGTTCAGGCTGCTGCGCGCCGACGGCTCGGCGATGACGGTCGAGATGGCGTCAGTCTCGTACCTCGAGCGCGGCCGCCTGTTGCTGCAGACCGTCGTGCGCGACGTTTCCGAAGCGCGCGAGGCGCGCGAGAAGCTCGCGGAGCGCGAGCAGCGTTTCCGCGACGTGGTCGAGGCCTCGGGCGAATTCGTCTGGGAAACCGATGCAGCGTGGCGCTACACCTACCTGTCGGCGCGAATCGAGTCGGTGCTCGGCTACACGCAGTCCGAGATGCTCGGGCGCTCGCCGCGGGAGTTCATGCCGCTGGGCGAGGCAAGGTCGGTGGATGCATGGTTCGAGCAGCGCGTGCCGGGTGGCGGGCCGTTCCGGGAACTGGTGCACCGCTCGATCACGAAGTCGGGCCGCGTCATCTGGCAGCAGGTGAACGGCATGCCGGTGTTCGACGCGGCGGGAAACCTGCAGGGCTACCGTGGCACCGGCGCCGACATCACCGCCAGGCGCCTCGCCGAGGAGCGCATCCAGTTCCTTGCCACGCGCGATGCGCAGACCGGGCTGCCGAACCGCCTGCTGCTTGCCGAGCGCGCCGAACAGGCGATCGTTGCCGCCGCGCGCGCGCGGGGCCAGCTCGCGCTGCTGACCTTCGACCTCGACCGCTTCAAGCTGGTGAACGATTCGCTTGGCCACGCGGCGGGCGACGCGCTGCTGCGCGCCGTGGGCGAGCGCCTGGCGAACACGCTGCGGCGGCAGGACACGCTGGCGAGGCTCGGCGGGGACGAGTTCGCGCTGCTGTGGGATGGCATGCGCGCGGACAGCGAGGCAGATGCGGTCGCGCAGCGCATCCTGCACGCACTCGCGCCACCGTTCATGGTGGATGGCCGTTCGCTGGCGATCAGCGCGTCGATCGGCATCGCGGTGTATCCGCGCGATGGCGCGACGTTTGGCGAATTGCTGCGCAACGCCGATCTCGCCATGAGCCGTGCCAAGTCCGGCGGACGCAACGGCGTGCGCCGCTACGCGGCGGAGATGGGGCGTAGCGGCAGCGAGCGTCTGGCGCTGGAGAATGACCTGCGCCGCGCGCTGTCGCGCGGAGAGCTCACGCTGCACTACCAGCCGGTGCTCACCGGCCGGGCGTCGGCGGCGCAGGCGCGCATCGTCGGTGCCGAGGTGCTGGTGCGCTGGCGCCATCCCGAGCGCGGCCTGCTGATGCCGGACGTGTTCATCCCGCTGGCCGAGGAGATCGGCCTGATACGGGCGATAGGTGAGTGGACCGCCGACCGCGCGCTGGCGCAGATCGGCGCCTGGCGCATCGGCCCGGACGGGCCCTGGTTCGCGCTGAACGTGTCGCCCGCCGAACTCGCCGAGGGTGCGGCGTACGTCGCGCGACTGGAGGACTCGCTGCGGCGCAACGGCGTGAGCGCAAGATCGGTGGAGCTGGAGGTCACCGAGCGCGCGCTGATGGGGGACGTCGCGGAGAACATCGAGGCGCTGCGCAGGATAGGCGCGCTTGGCGTGCGGCTGGCGATAGACGATTTCGGCACCGGCTATTCGAGCCTGGCCTACCTGCGACGCCTGCCGATACACAAGCTCAAGATCGACCAGTCATTCGTGCGCGAGCTGGCTTCGAACCGCGACGACGCGGTGATCGTCGAAACGATCGCCTCGATGGCGCGGAGCCTGGGACTGCACGTGGCTGCCGAAGGCGTCGAGGACGATGCCCAGCTCGAGCGGCTGCTCGCGCTGGGCTGCGAGCAGTGGCAGGGGCACCGCTTCAGCCCGCCGCTCGATGCGCCTGCGTTCGAGCGCTTGCTGCGCGGCGGCGCCGTGGCCTCAGTCGCCTAGCGCGATGCCGAGGTCGCGCGCGGTGCGGATGGTGTCGGAAGCGAGCGGCACGTTCTTCATGCGGCGCGTCGCTCTCGCCAGCGGCACGTAGCGCACCGTCGGCGGGTCCAGCGCCACCATGACGCCGGAGCGCCCCTCGGCCAGCGCGCGCACGGCCGCGGCGCCGAACCTTAGCGAGATCAGGCGGTCGAACGTGGTCGGCGATCCGCCGCGCAACAGATGGCCCAGCACCACGTGACGCGTCTCCTTGCCGGTAAGCCTGCCAAGTTCCGCCGCCACCCGTTCAGCCGCGCCGCCCAGCCTTTCGGCCGCGCCGACGCGCTTTTCGATCACCGAGTGCCCGCCGCCGAGCGGCCTGGCGCCTTCGGCCACGACGACGATGGAGTACGTCTGGCCCCGGCGCTCGCGTGCCCGGATCGCGTTCGCGACCTTGCGAATGTCGTACGGGATTTCCGGGATCAGGATGCCGTGCGCGTCCCCCGACACGCCGCTGTTCAGCGCGATCCAGCCCGCGTAGCGGCCCATCACCTCGACCACCATCACGCGGCGGTGCGATTCGGCCGTGGTGTGCAGTCGGTCGATGCACTCGGTGGCGAAGGACACCGCGGAATCGAAGCCGAAGGTGACGACGGTGCTGTCCAGGTCGTTGTCGATGGTCTTGGGCACGCCGACCACGCGCAGGCCTTTCCTTGCCAGGCCGTTGGCGATGCCGAGCGAGCCGTCGCCGCCGATCGCGATCAGCGCGTCGATGCGCTGCTTCTTCAGCGCGAGCAGCAGTTCGCGCGAGCGGTCGCGCTCGACCATCCTGCCGTCGGCCAGCCTGGTCGGGTACTTCAGCGGGTTGCCGGCGTTGGTGGTGCCGAGGATGGTGCCGCCCTGGTCGGTGATTCCTTGCACCCGCTCGGGCGTCAGCGGCACGAGCCCCTTGCGCGGCGAGCCCGACAGCAGGCCGTCGTAACCCGAGCGGATGCCGACGCAGTCCCAGCCCAGGCGCCGCGCCGTCAGCACGACGCCGCGGATCACCGCGTTGAGTCCGGGGGCGTCGCCGCCGCCGGTGGTGATGGCGATGCGGCGGATACGGGGTTTTCGATTGCTGGCCATGGGATGGTGCCTCCTGTCGTTTTCCGATTCGACCCCGGGGCGCAGCTGCCGCGATCCAGTCCGTGCGGCGCAGCGCCGGGCGCGGTATAACACCGCGCATGTCGAAATATCGCATGCTGTTGTGGATCCTGCTGCCGCTGGCCGCGCTCGCGGGCTGCGGGGCCGAGTCGAAAGGGTCGGCCAAGCCGGCCGCAGCCAAGCCGCGCCCCCACCTGGTCGAACTCGCCGTGGCCGAGCCCGGGCGCCTGTCGTACACGGCGGATCGGGCGGGCAGCCTGCGCGCGCTGCGCGAGGTGCGCATCGTCAACCAGGAGGAAGGCTCGATTTCCGAGGTGCGCGTGCGCGAGGGCGACCGCGTCGCCGCCGGGCAGGTGCTGGTGCGCTACGACGACCGCATCCTGCGCGCGCAGCTGGACAAGGCGGTCGCGACCGCGCGCCAGGCCGATGCCGACCATGGCCGCAATCGCCAGTTGCGGGAGAAGGGCTTCGTCAGCGACGACGCAGTGTCGCGCGCCGCGACGGCGCTGGAAATTGCGCGCGCGGAGGAGCGGCTGCTGCGCACGCGGGTCGGCCACATGACGATCGCCGCGCCGTTCGCCGGCGTGGTGGCACGGCGACTCGTGGAGCCCGGCAACGTCACGCCGCAGCATACGCACCTGCTGACGGTGATCGACCCGTCTCAGCTCGTGACCGACGTCAATGTCTCGGAGCTCGTGATGCCCTACCTGTCGGTGGGCGACGCAGCGCAGGTGCGCATCGATGCGCTGGGCAGCGCGATGCATCCGGGCAAGATCGTGCGCGTGCATCCTTCGATAGACCCGGCGTCGCGCACCGGCCGCGTCGAGGTGGTGCTCGATCCGGTGCCCAAGGGCGCGCGTCCGGGGCAGTTCTGCCGCGTGGTCCTCTCCACCGGGACGACGAACCGGCTGGTGGTGCCGCTGGCGGCGCTGCAACGCGACGCCGAGGGCGAGTTCGTCTACGTGCACCAGCAGGACGGCAAGGTGCTGCGCCGCGGCGTCGCCAGCGGCCTGAGGCTTGCCGACCGCGTCGAGATCCTCGAAGGGATCGACGCCGGCGCGCGCGTGGTGGTCAAGGGCTTCCTCGGCCTGTTGCCGGGCAAGACGGTGCAGCCGGTGGCGCCGCGCGGCGAGGCGAAAGGATGAGCGAGCGTCGCGGCGGCATTGCCGTCTGGTGCATCCACCATCCGGTGAGTACGGTGATGCTGACGCTTACCGGCATCGTCCTCGGGCTGTTCGCGCTCAGCCGCCTGTCTATCGACCTGCTGCCGCAGCTGATCTACCCCGAGATCGGCGTGCGCATCATCGACCCGGCGGTGCCGGCGAACATCATGGAGGATCGCGTCACGCGCCAGATCGAGGAGCAGCTCGCGATCACCGAGGATTCGGTGGGCATCGAGTCGACGACCCTGGAGGGCGCGTCCGAGCTGGAGCTGTACTTCGACTACGGCAAGGACATCGACGTCGCGCTGCGCGACGCCAGCACGCGCCTGGATCGCGCCAAGCGCTTCCTGCCGGCGAGCATAGACCCGCCCATCATCTTCAAGCGCGATCCCTCGCAGATCCCGGTGATGGAGTTCGTCGTCAGTTCGCCGCTGCGCGGCATGACCGAGCTGCGCAGCTGGACCGACGACGAGTTCGCGAAGTACTTCCTCAACCTGCCGGGCGTCGCCGCGGTCGAGGTGGGGGGCGGGCTGGTGCGCGAGGTGCACGTGCTGCCGGACCAGCGTCGCCTGTCCGGACTGGGCCTGTCGGTGGAGGACATCGTGCAGGCGATCGAGCGCGGCAACGTCGATTCGCCCGCGGGACGGCTGCGCATGGCGGGGCAGGAGTACGCGAGCAGGACGGCCGGGCGCTTTCGCAGCATCGCCGCGATAGGCGCGCTGCCGATCCGGCTGCCCGGGGGCAACTCGATCCCGCTGTCCGAGGTGGCGCAGGTGCTCGACGCGCAGGAAGAGGAGCGCATACGCGTGCGCTACAACGGCGTTCCGGGGGTCCGCGTGGCGGTGCAGAAGCAGCCGACGGCGAACACGGTGGATGTCGCCGAGGTAGTGTCCGCGCGCCTGGGCACGCTGCGCGCGCGCGGCCAGCTCCCCGAGGACGTGCAGATCGACACCGTCTCCAACCAGGCGGTCTACGTGCGCCAGTCGCTGGACAACGCCACGCTCGCCGCGCTGTCGGGCGCGGCGCTGGCGATGGCCGTGGTGTATGTTTTCCTCGGTAGCGTGCGCGGCACGCTGATCATCGGCAGCGCGATACCGATCTCGATCATCATCTCGTTCATCATCATGGCGCTGGGCGGCCTGTCGCTCAACCTGATGACGCTGGGCGGGCTGGCGCTGGGCATCGGCATGCTGGTGGACAACACCATCGTCATGCTCGAGAACATCGAGCGGCACCAGCGCGAGGGCGAGACCGGAATCGAGGCCGCGGGGAACGCCGCGGCGGAGGTCAACAGCCCGATCATAGCGGCCACCAGCACCAACCTCGCCGCGGTGCTGCCGTTCCTGTTCATCAGCGGTCTGGTCGGGCTGCTGTTCAGGGAGCTGATCTTCACCATCACCGCGGCGATCGTGGCCTCGCTCGTCGTCGCGGTAACGCTGGTGCCGACACTGGCCGCGCGCGGCAGGCCGCCGGCGCCTTCGCGCGTGACGCGCGCCGTGCAGCGGCTGATGGAGGCGCTGCAGCGCCTCTACGCGCCGGCGGTCGCAGCCTGCCTGAAGGCGCCGCTCGTCGTCGTCGCCGTCGCGCTGGTGATGCTTGGCGGCGCGCTCGCGGTGTTCCATGGCCTGGCCGGCAAGCAGGCCTTCCTGCCCAGCATGGACGACGGCCGCGTGCAGGTACAGGTGATCACCGACACCGGGATCTCGCTCGACGAGATGGATGCCACGGTGCGCGTGCTGGAGGAGCTCGCGCGCGGGCAGGGCGACGTCGCGGGCGTGTCGTCGATCATCGGCGGCTCGATCTTCGGCCGCTCGCAGCGCGAGCGGCCCAATCGCAGCACCATCGCCATCGAGCTGGTGCCGGTGGCGGCGCGCACGCGCAGCGTCGAGACCTGGGTCGCCGACTATGCGCGCGCGGTCGCCGCGCGCGAGCTCGCCGGGGTGCGGGTGCTGGCGCGACCGTCCGGCATCCGCGGCGTTCGCGTCTCGCGCGCCGAGGAGGACGTCAGCGTGCGCGTCCAGGGTCCGGACCTGGACGTGCTGGCTTCGATCGGCGATACGCTGGTCGCGCGCATGCGCGATCGGCCCGGGCTGCGCAACGTGCGGCACTCGGCGGAGGAGCGGCGCCAGGAGTTCGCCGTGCGGATCGACCGCACGCGCGCGGCTGAACTGGGGATAGACGTGGTGCAGGCCGGGCGCGCGCTGCGCATCGCGCTCGAGGGCGTGATCGTCAGCGACTACATCGAGGGCGACCGCGCCTATGACGTTCGCGTGCGGCTGCCTGGCGGCAGCATCGACAGCCCGGCGGCGATGGAAGCGCTGCTGCTGTTCGGCGCGCAGGCGGGCCGCGCGCCGGTGTACCTGGGCGACGTCGCCAGCGTCGAGCTTGCGGTGACGCCGACCGAGATTCGCCGCGAGAGCCAGCGCCGCATCGTCGAGGTGAGCGCGGCACTCACCGGCCAGGTGCCGCTGGGCGAGATCGCGGGCGCGCTCCGCGAGGACCTGCGCGGCGTCGAGCTGCCACCGGGCTACGTCATCTACTTCGGCGGCGCGTTCGACAGCCTGGAGCGCGGCAACCAGCTGGTGCTGACGCTTGCAGGCCTCGCGCTGTTCCTCGTCTTCGTCGTCATGGCGGTGCAGTACGAGTCCCTGCGCAACCCGGTGGTGATCCTGCTCGGCGTGCCGTTCGCGCTGATAGGCGTCGTCATCGGCCTGTACGCGACCGGGCTGCCGCTGTCGATGCCCGTGTGGCTGGGGATCATCATGCTGATCGGCGTGGTAGTGAACAACGCCATCGTGCTGGTCGAGTACATCGAGCTGCTGCGGCAGCGGGGGAGCGCGGTGCGCGAGGCGATCGTCGAGGCGGCGCGGCTGCGCCTGCGACCGATCGTCATGACGACGCTGACCACGTCGGTCGGCATGGCACCGCTTGCGCTCGGCATCGGCGAGGGCTCCGAGATGCTGCGGCCGCTTGCCGTGTGCATGGTGTTCGGGCTGCTGTTTTCGATGTTCGTCAGCCTGCTGGTGATTCCCGCTATCTATCTGCTCGCGCAGCCTCGTGGCGCCGCGCGTGCCGGGGAGGCTTATGCCGGTGCCTGATCGCAAGCACGACCTGAAGATGAAGTGGATCGGCAAGGTGTTCGCCACCGGGCTGCTGACGGTACTGCCGGTGATGGCCACCGTGTATTTCACGCTGTGGCTGCTCGGCGCCATCGAGTACTTCTTCGGGCAGCAGCTGAAGTGGCTGATTCCGGACAACTACTACCGCACCGGCATGGGATTGGTGATCGCGCTCGGTGTGGTGTTCGGCGTCGGCCTGCTGATGCACGCCGTGCTGTTCCGCAGGCTGTTCCAGTGGGCCGAGAACCTGCTGCTCGGCGTGCCGCTGGTGCGCTCGGTCTACACCGCGCTGCGCGACCTGTTCGGACTGATCGCGCCGCGCGAGGGCGCGACGCCGCTGCAGGTGGTGAGCGTCACGCTGCCGGGCGGGCAGATGCGCGTGATCGGCTTCGTCACCCGCACCGACTTTTCCGACCTGCCGGAAGGCCTGGGACGCGAGGGCGAAGTAGCGGTGTATCTCCCGATGGCCTACATGATCGGCGGCTACACCGTGTTCGTGCCGCGCGACGAGGTCCGGCCCATCGACATGTCGCGCGAGGAAGCGATGAAGTTCGTGCTGACCGCCGGCTTGAAGTCCGGGCGGAACGGATCGCGTGGCTGACGGCGCCACCCGCATCGAGCGCGACGCATTCGGGCCGATCGAGGTCCCTGCGCACCGGCTGTGGGGCGCGCAGACGCAGCGTTCGCTGCATTTCTTCAGCATCTCGCACGAGCGCATGCCCACCGGGCTGATACGCGCGCTGGTCGAGCTGAAGCGGGCCGCGGCGCTGGTGAACCGCGAGCTCGGCCTGCTCGAGGCGCGCCTCGCCGACGCGATCGTCGAGGCGGCCGACGAGGTGCTGGCCGGCCGGCATGACGGCGACTTCCCGCTCTCGGTCTGGCAGACCGGTTCCGGCACGCAGACCAACATGAACGTCAACGAGGTGCTCGCCAACCGCGCTTCCGAGCTGCTTGGCGGCCAGCGCGGCGAGGCGCGCCTGGTGCATCCCAACGACCACGTCAACCGCGGCCAGTCCTCCAACGACGTGTTTCCCGCGGCGATGCACGTGGCTGCCGTGGCCGCGCTGGAAGACGACGTGTTGCCGGCGCTCGAGCACCTGCGGACGACGCTGGCGTCGAAGGCGGACGCCTTCGACGACATCGTCAAGATCGGCCGCACGCACTTGCAGGATGCGACGCCGCTGACGCTCGGCCAGGAGTTCTCCGGCTACGCGGCACAGCTGGACGTCGCCGCGCGCGCCATCCGCGGCACGCTACCGGAACTGCTGGCGCTGGCGATCGGCGGCACCGCGGTCGGCACCGGACTGAACACGCACCCGGAGTTCGGCGCGCGGGTCGCCGCCGCGCTTGCGGCACGCAGCGCGCGCGCGTTCGTGACGGCGCCGAACAGGTTCGCCGCGCTCGCCTCGCACGAGCCGCTGCTGCTGGCGCATGGCGCGCTGAAGGGGCTGGCGACGGCGCTGGTCAAGATCGCGAACGACGTGCGCTGGCTGGCGAGCGGGCCGCGTTCGGGACTGGGCGAGATCACGATCCCCGAGAACGAACCGGGCAGCTCGATCATGCCGGGGAAGGTGAACCCGACCCAGTGCGAGGCGCTGACGATGGCCTGCGCGCAGGTGATCGGCAACGACGCCGCGGTCGGGTTCGGTTGTGCGTCGGGCAACTTCGAGCTGAACGTCTACAAGCCGCTCATCATCCACGGATTCCTGCAAAGCGCGCGGCTGCTGGCCGACGCCATGCATTCGTTCGACACGCATTGCGCTGCGGGCATAGAACCGAACCGCGCGCGAATCAGCGAACTGCTCGGCCGCTCGCTGATGCTGGTGACCGCGCTCGCGCCGCACATCGGCTACGACAAGGCGGCGGCGATCGCCAAGCAGGCACACCGCGAGGGCAGCACGCTGCGCGAGGCGGCGATCGCCTCGGGGCACGTCACGGCGCAGCAGTTCGACGACTGGGTGCGGCCCGAGGCGATGACCTGACATGGCGGACAACCCGCGCCTGTCCAAGCTGATGGGCGAGCGCGGCCTGTGCTCGCGCCGCGAAGCCGACGACTGGATCGCCAACGGCTGGGTGAGGGTGGACGGCGCGGTCGTCGATACGCTCGGCGCGCGCGTGCGGCCGGACGCGGTGATCGAGGTAGCCGAGGCGGCGCGCCGCCATCAGGGTGGGCGTGTCACCGTGCTGCTGCACAAGCCCGTGGGCTACGTGTCCGGGCAGGCGGAGGACGGCCATGTGCCGGCGTACACGCTGGTCAGGCCGGAGAACCGCTGGGCCGACGATCCGGTGTGCGAGCAGTTCCGCCCTGCGCACCTGAAGGGGCTCGCGCCCGCGGGGCGCCTGGACATCGATTCGACCGGGCTGCTGGTGCTGACACAGGACGGTCGCATCGCCAAGCGGCTGATCGGCGAGGACTCGTCGATCGAGAAGGAGTACCTTGTGCGCGTCGAGGGTACGCTGGACGCGCGCGGCCTCGCGCTGCTGAACCACGGGCTGTCGCTGGACGGCAGGGAACTCAAGCCGGCGAAGGTGTCGTGGCAGAACCGGGACCAGTTGCGCTTTGCGCTGCGCGAGGGGCGCAAGCGGCAGATTCGCCGCATGTGCGAGCTGGTCGGCCTCCGGGTCACCGGGCTGAAGCGCGTGCGCATCGGCAGTGTGCAGCTTGGCGGCCTGCCTCAGGGACGCTGGCGCTATCTCGGGAGGAACGAGAAATTCTGAAGCTGAAGCGTGCCGGCGTGATGCTGCTGCTGTGCGCGCTCGGCAGCCCGGCGCTTGCCGACTGGACCGCGGTGGGCGGCGATGACACGATCTTCACCGCCTACGCGGACAGGGACAGCATCCGCCGCAAGGGCGGCAGCGCGAGGATGCGCGGACTGTACGACTACGCGCGGCCGGACCTGACGCCGGAGGGAGAAGCGTACTCGTCGACAACGGTGGAGCGAGAGTACGACTGCACCGGCAGGCAGGTACGGCTGCTCGCGCACGTGGATCACTCCGGGCGCATGGGCGCGGGGCGCGTGGCCGCCTCCGCGAGCCGGACCGGCCGCTGGGAAGCCGTGCTGCCCGGTGCAGTCGACGAAGGATTCTGGAAGCTCGCCTGCGATGTCCGCTAGCGGCTGGCACGCGATGCCGGCGCAGGAGGTGCTGCGCGAGTTCGATGCATCCGATCGCGGGCTCGATGCACGGGAGGCCGCGCGCCGGCTGCAGGCGCACGGGCCGAACGCGCTGGCGGAGCCGCCACGCCGCCATCCGCTGCTGCGATTCCTCGCGCAGTTCAACAATGCGCTGATCTACTTCCTGCTCGCCGCCGCGGTTGCGGCCGCGATCCTCGGACACTTCGTCGATTCCGCCGTCATCGTCGCAGTGGTGGTGGTCAACGCGGTGATCGGCTTCCTGCAGGAAGGCAAGGCCGAGGAGGCGCTCGAGGCGATGCGCCGCATGATTTCGCCACGGGTCAGCGTGCTGCGCGATGGCAGCCGCCAGTCGATCGCGGTCGCCGAACTGGTGCCGGGCGACATCGTGCTGCTGGAGGCGGGAGACCGCGTGCCAGCGGACCTGCGGCTGCTGCGCGCGCGCGGCCTGCTGATCGACGAGGCGCTGCTGACCGGTGAATCGGTCGCCGCCGAAAAGTTCGAGCAGCCCGTGGCGGCAGATGCCGCCCTCGGGGACAGGCATGGCATGGCGTATTCCGGCACGCTCGTGGCGGCAGGGCAGGGAAGCGGCGTCGTCGTGGCCACCGGTGCGCACACCGAGATCGGGCACATCAGCGCCCTGCTGCAGGGTGTGGAGAAACTCACCACGCCGCTGCTGCGGCAGATGAACCGCTTCGGCAGGCGCTTCACCTGGCTGGCGCTGGGCGCGGGAGTGCTGGTGTTCGCGTTCGCGGTGCTGGTACGCGGCTACGCCTGGCCCGAGGCGCTGATCGCGGTGGTGGCGCTTGCGGTCGGCGCAGTGCCCGAGGGCCTGCCGGCCGTGATCACCATCACGCTCGCCATCGGCGTGCAGCGCATGGCGGCACGCAATGCCATCATCCGCCGCCTGCCGGCAGTGGAAACGCTGGGCGCGACCTCGGTGATCTGCTCGGACAAGACCGGTACGCTGACGCGCAACGAGATGACCGCGCGGCGCATCGTCACGCCGCGGCACGAGGTGGCGGTGAGCGGATCGGGCTACGCCCCCGATGGCGAACTGCAGGCTGTCGGGCACGGCGACGATATGGCGGCAGTCGCTGCAGCTTCACCGCTGGTGCGCTGCGGGCTGCTGTGCAACGACGCGCACCTGCGCGAACGCGACGGCGCCTGGGTGGTGGAAGGCGATCCGATGGAAGGGGCGCTGGTCGCGCTGGCGATGAAAACCGGCCTCAATCCCGCGCACGCGCGCGCGGAATGGCCGCGCATCGACGAGATCCCGTTCGACGCCGCGCACCGCTTCATGGCAACGCTGCACCGGAGCCCCGAGGGCGAGGGTGTGATTTTCGTCAAGGGGGCACCGGAGCAACTGCTGCGCATGGCTGGCGGGAACGGCGCCGACGCATGGGAGGCGCAGATCGCGAAAGCCGCGTCGGCGGGCGAGCGCGTGCTGGGCTTCGCAGCGAAGCGGCTGGCGGTGGTGCAGGATCGCCTGCGCATGGCGGACGTCGCCGACGGTATGGCGTTCCTCGGCATCGTCGGCTTCATCGACCCGCCGCGCGACGAAGCCATCGGCGCCGTGGCCGAGTGCAATGCCGCCGGAATCGCGGTGAAGATGATCACCGGCGACCATGCGGCTACCGCGACCGCCATCGCGCGCCAGCTGCGCCTTGCGCAGGATCCGCGGGCAATCACCGGCGCCGAGCTGGACGGCATGCAGGAAGACGAACTTGCCGACACCGTCAGGCGCACGACGGTGTTCGCGCGCACCAGCCCGGAGCACAAGCTGCGCATCGTGCGCGCGCTGCAGTCCGGCGGCGCAGTGGTGGCGATGACCGGCGACGGGGTAAACGACGCACCGTCGCTGAAGCAGGCCGACGTCGGCGTGGCGATGGGCATCAAGGGCACGGAGGCCGCCAAGGAAGCCTCCGAGATGGTGCTGCTCGACGACAACTTCGCATCCATCGTCAACGCGGTGCACGAAGGCCGTACCGTCTACGACAACATCCGGAAGGTCGTCGCGTGGACGCTGCCTACCAACGGCGGCGAAGCGCTTACGGTGATCGCCGCGATCGCCGCCGGGTTCACGCTGCCGATGAGCCCGGCGCAGATACTGTGGATCAACCTCGTGACCTCGGTGACGCTGGGGCTGGTGCTGGCCTTCGAGCCTGCGGAGTCTGGCGTGATGCACAGGCCGCCGCGGCCTTTCGGCGCGCCGCTGCTGTCGCGCTTCCTGCTGTGGCGCGTGGTCCTGGTGTCGCTGCTGTTCATGGCTGCCGGCCTTGCGGTGTTCTTCCACGCGCTGGAGCGCGGGCACGACCTGGAGACCGCGCGCACGCTGGTGGTGAACACCATCGTCGTCATGGAGATCTTCTATCTGTTCAACGTGCGCTACCTGCACGCGCCGTCGATCACCTTGAGGGGCGTGCTCGGCACGCCGGCGGTGCTGATCGCGCTCGCGGCGGTGACCGCCGCCCAGCTCGCCTTCACCTACGCGCCGTTCATGCAGCGCTGGTTCGCCACCCGGCCGGTGGCGCTGGCCGACGGCGTGCTCGTCATCGCCATCGGCGCGGCGATGCTGCTGCTGCTCGAAGGCGAGAAGCTGCTGCTGCGCCGGCTCGGCGTTGCCGACCTGCAGCTCAGCGAGCCCGGGGCGCCTTCTCGCTAGCGGGCACCACCAGCACGTCGCAGGCGGATTCCGCCAGCGCGTGCAGCGTCACGCTGCCCAGCAGCAGGTCCTCCAGCGCCGACTTGCCGTGCTTGCCGATCGCCACCAGGTCGGCGCGCGTTTCCTTCTCTGCCTTCGCGATCAGCCTGGGCGGATAGCCGTGGGCGATGGTGCGCGTGATGCGTTCGGCAGGGAGTGCCAGCGCCGCGATCATTGCCTGCATCTCGTTCTGCGCCTGCGCGCGAGCATGCCTGCGGTAGTAGAGGAGGTTCTCTTCGGCCACGCCGGCGAAGCGCATCTTGCCCTCGAACACGACCTCGAAGGCGTGCAGCAGGTTGAGTTCCGCGCCGGGCGCGAGCCTGCCTGCCAGTTCGACGGTCGCACGGGCGTCGGCGGAGAAATCGACCGGTACCAGCGCCCTGCGGTAGGGGCCGGCGGGTTTGCGCTTCACGACCAGAACCGGCCGCTGCAGCTTGCGCAGCATGCGCTCGACGCTGGTTCCGAGGGCGAAATCGCGCAGCGGATGCATGCCGCGCGCGCCGGCGACGACGAGGTCGAACCGGGATGACGCGCGCACCAGCTCATCGACCACCGGGCCTCGCGCGACGCGCGGCTCGAACGCGAAGCCGGTGCTGCGCTTGAGCTCGCCTGCGAGCTGCGCCAAGGTGCGCTCCATCGCCTCGATGGCGCTCGAGCGCAGCACAGCGGAGAGCATGGAGCGCGGCACCACGTGCAGCAGCACGGCCTTGCGTACCTGCTGCTCGCGCGCAAGCAGCGCTGCGCGCTGCGCTGCGTGATGCGCGTGCGCCGAGAAATCAGTGGCGACGAGGATGGATGTCAGCTTCATGCGGGTCTCCGGCATTGCTTTCGGTCAAGGTATCAGCAGCACAGGCACCGGACTGAGCTGCGCTGTCCCCAGCGCGACCGAGCCGATGAAGGCATGGTGGGCGGCGCCCATGCCGCGCGTGCCCATGACGACCAGGTCCGCGCGCAATTCGTCCGCCAGGCGGGCGAGCGTCCGGGCCGGCTCGCCCGCCGCCGCATGCAGCTCGTGCGCGATGCCGGCGTCCGCCAGGACTTCGCCCGCCGGCCGCGACAGCTCGCGGCTGTGGCGGCCGCTCCACTGGTCCAGCACGTCGCCATGTGGCGGCAGCATCGCGGCGATGAGCGGCAGCGGCTCCTGCGCATGCACCAGGCACACGCTCGCCTCGCCCAGCCAGCGCGGCCGTGCGGCCAGCCAGCGCGCCGCTGCCAGTGCGTGCCCGGAGCCGTCCACGGCCAGCAGCACGCGCTGGCGAAGGCCGAACTCCGCAGGCAGGCGTGCATCCTGCCGGACCAGCATCACCGGCACCTGCGCGCCATGCACGACCCGCGTTGCCACCGAGCCGAGCGCCGCGAGCCCGCCCACGCCGCGCGTGCCCATGACGATCAGCCCGGCACCCTTGTGCGCCGCCTCGTCAAGCAGCGCCTGCGCGGGAATGCTGATGCGAACCTCGGCCCGCACCGGGAATCCGGCCTCGGCAAGCGCGGCGCGCGCCGGGGCGAGCACGTCCAGGCCCTGTTCGTGCAGCACCGCGTCGACGGCGCGAACGTCCAGCGCCGGCTGCGGCCACAGGCTGAAGGGTCGGCGCTGCACGTTCACGAGCAGCGGCACGAGCGAGGAGCGCTCGCCCCGGTACGCCGCGACCAGGCGCAACGCCTGTGTGGACGACGGCGAACCGTCCACCGGCAGCAGGACGATCATGCGGGAATCCAGGGAGCGGAGTCTGTCGATGCCATCAGGCAAATCTAACCCAAGCGCGCGATGTGCGCCGGATTGGTGCGTACCGAAATGCAACATAATCATTGCATGAGTGCGACCGCAACGAGCATCGATTTCAGGCCGGACGCGCCGGATTTCCTGCGCGATCCGTTTCCGCTGTTCCGGCGCATGCGCGAGGAGGACCCGGTGCACTGGAGCCCGCGCCTTAAGTCCTGGGTGCTGACGCGCTACGACGATTGCCGCGCGGTCTGCATGGACCGGGAGATCTCGTCCGACCGGCTGCGCCCCTTTTTCGCCACGCTGCCCGGCGCGGAAGCCGCGCGCATCGCAGACATCATCCGCTACCTCACGCACTGGATGGTGTTCCGCGACCCGCCCGAGCACACGCGCTTGCGCCGGCTGACCAGCGCGGTGTTCAACCTGCAATCGATGAATGCGATGCGCCCGGCAGCGGAGGAACTCACCGAGTGGCTGTTCGGCCGCATACGCGAGCGCATCGGCACGGCGGGCGAGATCGATTTCGTCGCCGATTTCGCCGGGCCGCTGCCGGCGCTGGTGATCATGGCGATGCTGGGCGTGCCGCGCGAGTCGCTCGGCGAGGTGAAGCGCATGTCGGACGACATGGCGCTGTTCATCGGCAGCTCGCGCATGTCGCCGGAGAAGTACGACATCGCCGAGCGCGCGACGAAGGAGATGGCGGGCTTCTTCCGCGAGCTGATCGAGGAGCGCCGCGCCGCGCCCCGCGCCGACCTGCTGTCGCAACTGGTCCACCTGGAGGACGATGGCGATTGCCTGACGCCGGACGAACTGGTCGCGACCTGCATCCTGCTGCTGTTCGCGGGCCACGAAACCACCACCAACCACATCGCCAACGGCCTGCTGTCGCTGCTGCGATTTCCAGGCGAGCTGCAGGCACTGCGCGAGGACGCGGCGCTGGCGCCGCGCGCGATCGAGGAACTGCTGCGCTACGACGGCCCCAGCGGCGCGCAGGTGCGCATCGTCACCCGCGAGCAGGAGATGCGTGGCCGGCTGCTGAAGCCGGGCGACCGGGTATTCATCATGCTGAACGCCGCCAACCGCGACCCGGAAGCCTACGAGCAGCCCGACCGGCTGCACCTGGCGCGCGGCGGGCCGGCGCACCTGACCTTCGGCTTCGGCATGCACATCTGCCTCGGTTTTCCGCTCGCGCGCATGGAAGGCCAGGTGGCATTGCCGGCGGTGGTGAGGCAGTGGAGGAAGATCGAGCTGGCGGTGCCGGAGGAACGCATCGAATGGCTGAACTCGATGGTGTTCCGCGGCATGACCTCGCTGCCGCTCAGGGTTTCGGAATCCTAGCGGCCTGCCGCGTCCCGCGGCGCGGCAAGCAGCACCGCCACGGGCAGCACCGCGAACGCCTGCACCAGCGGCAGCGCGCCGCCCGAGAGCGTGTGGCTCGCGCCGCTCAGCGTGTCCGTGAGGACCGTTCCCTCCGCCAGCCCTGGCAATGCAATCCGCGTGTCGCCCCAGGCGTCGCCCAGCGGCGGAGCCTGCGGGTCCCGCAGCAGCCTGGCGAAGAGCCGGCCGACCGCGACCACCAGTACGTTGCCGGCGTGCGCGCGCTGGTAGGCGACGACATGCGTGGCCGCGGCGCCGCTGGTGGCGAGGGCGCGATAGCCGCCGTGCGAAAAGAGTTCCGGCAGGCGCCGGCGCAACTGCAGCAGCCGCCACGTCACCCACAGCTTGGCGCGTCCGTCGCACGGGTCGTGCAGCAGCGCGGCGAGTTTCTGCGCGAGGTCCGGCGCGTCGGCCAGCGCCTCCATGTCGCCGAGCAGGCGCTCGCGCAGCGCGTAGTCCACCGCGCGGCGGTTATCCGGGTCGACGAGGCTCAGGTCGATGACCTCGTTGCCCTGGTACAGGTCCGGCACGCCCGGCGAGGTGAACTTGATCGCCGCCATCGCAATGCTGTTCAGCGCGCCGAAGCGCGCCAGCATCGCTGCCTGCGCGCCGAGGTCGTCGAGGAAGGGGTTGGGCCGCACGCGCCCGAGCAGGCCGCGAACGAAGGCGGCGAGGCCGCGCTCGTAGTCCTCGTCGGGGCTGACCCAGCTGGTGCGCGACTTGGCCTCGCGCGCGGCCTTAAGCGCATAGCGCTCGATGCGCTCGCGGTAGGCCGGCAATGATGCCTCGTCCAGCCCCTGCGTCGGAAACGTGCCGAGCAGCGTCTGGTAGAGCAGGTACTCGTCGGCGGGCGAGGGCGAGGCGCCGCTCTCGAGCTGCGCGCGCAGTGGCCGGTTCAATGCGTGCCAGCGGCCGAGCGCGAGGCGCCATGCGGCGGGAATCTCCGACAGCACGTTGATGCGATTGCGCACGTCCTCGGAGCGCTTGTTGTCGTGCGTCGAGGTGGCGAGGATGGTGTGCGGCCAGCGCGCGGCGCGGTCGGCGCTGGCGCCGTGGAAGGCACGCACGCTCATGCCGAACTGCGAGGGGTCGCCGCCGACCTCGTTCAGCGAGGCGAGGCGCGCATGGCGGTAGAACGCAGTGTCCTCCACGCCCTTTGCCGCGACCGGAGACGTGAACTGCTGGAACCGCGCGGCAAAGCGCAGCACGCGGGCGCGCGCGGCATCATCCGAGCCCTCGATCGGCTCGCCGAGCAGCGCCCGGCGCACGAAGTCGAAGATCGACACGTCGGCGGCGTGGCTTCGGCGTCTTGCCTGCGCCACCGCCCAGTCGACGTAGCGCAGGTCCTGCTGCGACGGCCTCTCGACGATGTAGGTGCGGTACACCGGCATGCACGCGGCGACCTCGGCGAGCGCGAGGCGCAGCGTGTTGAAGGTGTAGTCGCGAGTGCGCCGGTCGGCGCGCGCGATGCGCAGCAGTTCGGTGGCGAGCACGGTGAGCTCGGAGGCGAGCGCACTGCGCATGATCGCGCGCTTGCCCAGGTAGGCAAGCTCGGCGAAGCCGTGCGTCTCGCGCGTGAAACCGCGCCAGATGCGCTCCAGCCTGCGCTCGGCGGATCCGTCCACCAGCACGCCGTTCACCACCATGGCGAAGCGGTAGCCGGTGGTGCCGTGCACGTGCCAGCTTTCCGGCACGTTCTCGTGCGGGGCGGTGATCTTCTCGGCGACCACGTACAACGGGCGTTCCGGGCGGCCCTGCGCGTCGGTCGCGGGCGGCGGCAACCCGGCGCGTCGCGCGTAGCCCTCCTGCAGGCGCCTGAAGTACTGCGCCGGGTCGTAGAGCCCGTCCGGATGGTCGATGCGCAGGCCATCGATCTTTCCCGCAGCGGCAAGCTCGAGCACGAAGGCGTGCGTGGCCTCGAACACCTGCTCATCCTCCATGCGCAGTGCCGCGAGATCGTTGATGTCGAAGAATCGCCGGTAGTTGATCTCGTCGGAGGCCACACGCCAGTACGCGAGCCGGTACGGCTGCGCTTCGAGGATCGCGTGCAGCGCGTCGTGCGCACCGGGCGAATTGATCACGGCCAGCGCGGCGTCGATCGCCTGCGCGACCTCCGCTTGCCTGCCGGCCAGGCGCGCCAGCCGCAGCTTGTGGATCTCCTTGTCGCGCAGGCGCTCGGCAAGCGCATCGGTTTCGCTGGCGTCGCGCGGCGGCAGGTGGCCGAATGCCGAGGCGAGGCTGGACACGGCGGTGCGCAGTCCGGCGTCGGCGAGCAGTGCTTCGGCGCGCTTCAGCACCACGGGGTAGCTGCGCGGATCGAGCGGGAAGCGGTGCTCGTGGTACCGCAGTACGAACATGCCTGCCTCGGCCTCGAAGCGCAGCGCGAGTTCGCCCTCGGCGAGCAGGTTGCCGTAGTGGCCACCGAGCACCGGTACCAGCACCTTGCCCTCGAGGTCGGCGTCGACCGGATGCCAGTCGATGTCGAAATAGCGCGCATAGGGAGATGCCTGGCCGTTTTCCAGCACGTCCATCCACCACGCATTGTCGGCACCCAGCACGCCCATGTGGTTGGGCACCATGTCCAGGAGCTGGCCCATGCCGCGCCCGCGCAGCGCCGCCGCGAAACGCTCGAAGCCCTCGCGGCCGCCGATCTCCGGGTTGATCTCGTCGTGCGCGACGATGTCGTAGCCGTGCGCACTTCCGGGGCGCGCGCGCAGGATCGGCGAGCAGTACACGTGGCTGATGCCGAGCCTGGCGAGGTAGGGCAGGATCGCGCACGCATCGTCGAAGGTGAAGCTGCTGCTGAACTGCAGGCGGTACGTTGCGCGCGGCACGCGGGCGCTCGCGCCACGTGCTGCCGCCGGCCGTGGCGCCGGGTGCGGGCGGATGCGCGCCAGCGTAGCCGCGAGGCCGCGACAGCGCGCATCGGCGAAAAGTGCGTCCAGCGTGCAAGGCAGCTTGCGCATCCAGTTCGGATGCTCGTGCGTGGTGCCCGGCATGTTCGCCTGCTCGACCTCGCCGACCGCGTCCTCGAGCTGCAGCATCATCACCCGTGACGGCGCCGAGGCAACGAAGGCATGCACCGCCTCGGCAAGCGCGGGCGTCAGCGCCTGCGCGCCGGTGGGCTCGACCACTGCGTCCTGGGGCAGCAGGCCGGCGTGCTGCAATGCCAGCATCAGGCGCACGCGTTCCTGCGCGCGCTCGACGAGCTGCCTCTCGTAGGCCGCCTGGTCCGGGTACAGGCCGAGCTCGCGGCGCAGCGCCAGGTCGCGCCCGGTCCACCAGCCGGCCAGCGTCGCCAGGTCGTGCGTGCTGACGGCGACCAGCGCTTCCTGCGGATAATCGCCTGCGGGCCGGAAAGCGCCGCCTTCGCCGCGCTCGAAGTACAGCAGCCGGTAAGACAGCACGCCTCGGCGCGACAGCGCCGCGCGCACTTCGTCCGCGACGGTGCCGAGGTCCTCGCCGATCACCATGCAGCGGTTGCGCTCGCTTTCCAGCGCCACGATCGCCAGCATCTCTTCCAGCGCGTAGTGCACGTAGGCACCCGAGCGCGCCGTCCTGCCGGGCGGGATCCAGTACAGCCGCATCAGGCCCATCACGTGATCCACGCGCAGCGCACCGGCGCTGCGCATGTTGGCGCGCAGCGTGGCGATGAACAGCGCGTAACCGCTGTCGCGCAGCCGGTCGGGGCGAAGCGGCGGCAGTCCCCAGTCCTGGCCGTTCGGGTTGAATTCGTCCGGCGGCGCGCCCACGCTCGCCTGCGGTGCGTAGCATTCCTGCTGCGTCCAGGTGTCGGAGCCGGCGCGATCCACCGATACCGCGAGATCGAGGTACAGGCCGACGGCGAGGCCGCGGGCGCGGGAGCGCTCGCTCGCCTGCGCAAGCTGGCGCTGCGCCTGCCATTGCAGGTACTCGTAGTACTCGATGCGCGCGAGGTGTTCCTCGGCGAACTGCGCGACGGCCGGCGCGTCGTGGTCCCGGAAGGCTTCCGGCCAGGCCGGCCAGCCCCATACCGTCGCGTCTGCGCGGTGAAAGTGCTCCTGCAGCGCTTCGAACAGCGCGTGCTGGCGCAGTGCTTCGCCTGCGCGGGCCTGGAAGGCGCGGAACTCGCGCGCGCGCAGGCTGCCTGCGGCAAGGTGCGACTCGCGAAAGTGCGCGTACAGCAGTTCGAGTATCTCCGACTTGACCGCGGCGACGCCCGGGTAGTCGACCAGCGGCGACTCGCGCAGTTGCGCGAGTCGCGCCTGAAACGCAGCCGAGCGCACGCGGCGCTGCGCCGCCTCGCATTCGCGGAATTCCTCGATCGCCTCGACCGCGAGGTACAGGGTGTTCAGCTGCAGCCGCGACGACGGGCTGTAGGGGCTGGCGTGCGCGGGATTGTGCGCGAACAGCGCATGCAACGGGTTCAGGCCGATGATGCCGGCGCCGACCCCGGCGGCATGTTCGATCAGCGTGCCGAGGTCGGCAAAATCGCCTATCCCCCAGTTGCGCTCGGAGCGCAGCGCGTAGAGCTGCAGCGCAGGTCCCCAGATGCGTCCGCCGTCGGCGAGCGAGGCGGGCCTGTAGCAGCGCGACGGGGCGGCGATGAGCAGCGTCTCCCCGGGCAGGCCGTCGATGCGCAGGCGGTGGTAGCCGGAGGGCAGCACCAGCGTCATCTGCAGCGCTGCCGAAGCATCCGCGCGGCCGGCGTGGCGCGCCCCGCCTTCCTCGGTCAGCGTCCAGCGCAGTTCCCCCGGAGACGCTGTGCGCAGCGGCACGCTCCAGCGTTCCGCGCCCGCGTCGATCACCGCGACCGGCGGCAGTCCCTCGCGCTCGGAGGCGGCGAACAGATCGCGATCGGCGGCGGCGATCCCCGCCGGGCTGGCGGCATCGATGCCGAAGGCAGCGAGCAGCGCGACGAGGTCGGCGTCGGCGACCTCGTTCCAGTTCCCCCAGATGTCGTGGAATCCGGTGGCCATGCCACACGCGGCGCACAGGCGATGCAGCGCCGAGGCGTCGGCAGGATCAGCCATCGGCAGGCGCCAGCAGCACGTGAACCGCGCCCTTGGCCAGCCGCGCGCCGCCGTCGGCGGTCGCGGACACGCCGTCGCTGTAGATGGCTTCGCCGGCGAGCAACGGTGGCACCAGCACGTCGCGGGGGCCGAAGTGCGCGAGCAGCCTGAGCCGCGCACCGTCGCCCATGCGCCACTCGACCCTCAGCACGCCCTCGATCAGCTCCAGGCGGCCGCCGCCACGCGCCCCGCGCAACCGCGGAACGACGTGCCGGTGGCGCAGCGCGAGCAGCTCGCGCACCAGCGCCAGGCGCTCGCCGTGCGCGCCTTCGCCGCGTTCAGCCCAGCGCAGCCTGGATGCCTCGAAAGTGCCCGCATCGCCCGGGTCCGGCGGCCTTGCGCGCGCCGCTTCCTCGCCGAAGCCGACGAAGCGCGCGAACTCGCGCCTGCGGCCTTCGGCGACCGCGCGCGCCAGTTCCGGCTCGAAGTCGCAGAAATAGAGGAACGGCGTCGAAGCGGCGAACTCCTCGCCCATGAACAGCAGCGGGACGTGCGGCGCGAGCAGCAGGCAGGCGAGGGCGGCGCGCTCGAGGCGGGGATCGGCGAGCGCGTGCAGGCGCTCGCCGAGCGCGCGGTTGCCGACCTGGTCGTGCGTCTGCAGGAACGACACGAACGCCGTCGGCGGCAGGTGTGCGCTCGGCTCGCCGCGCGGGGCGCCGTCGCGGAACGGCGACGCCTCGCCCTGGTAGACGAAGCCGTCGGCAAGCGCGCGGCCAAGCAGCGCCAGCGGTGCGCTGGCATAGTCCGCGTAGTAGCCGTCGGATTCCCCGGTGAGCAGCACGTGTGCGGCATGGTGCAGGTCATCGTTCCACTGCGCGGTGGCGCAACGCGGCACCGATGCCGCATCGCGCTCGAGGTAGCGTGACTGGTTGGCATCGTTCTCGAGCACCAGGTGCACGTGCCGCTCGCGTCCCGGCCCTTCGCGCAGCGCATCCGCGATCTCGGCGACGATGTGTCGCGGCGAGCGGTCGCTGATGGCGTGCACCGCGTCCAGGCGCAGGCCGTCGACGTGAAACTCCTCGACCCAGTACAGCGCGTTGTGGACGAAGAAATCGCGCACCGTGCGGTTGCCTGGGCCGTCGAAGTTGATCGCGGCGCCCCAGGGCGTGGCGCGGCCGGCATCGAAGAATGGCGGACAGTACGCGTGCAGGTAGTTGCCTTCCGGGCCGAAGTGGTTGTAGACCACGTCGAGCAGCACCATGATGCCGAGCGCGTGCGCGCGTTCGACGAGCAGCTTGAGGTCACGCGGCGAACCGTACGCCGCGTCCGGCGCGTAGGGCAGCACGCCGTCGTAGCCCCAGTTGCGCTTGCCGGGAAAGTCCGCCACCGGCATCAGCTCGATGGCGGTGATTCCGAGCGCGGCAAGCGTGGGCAGGCGCGCCGCCGCGGCCGCGAACGTGCCCTCGGCGGTAAAGGTGCCCACGTGCAGCTCGTAGATCACCGCTTCCTCCCATGGGCGGCCGCGCCAGGCCGCGTCCTGCCAGTCGTGCGCGCCCGGGTCCACGACCTCGCTCGGTCCGTGCACGTCCAGCGGGTTGCTGCGCGACGCGGGGTCGGGTACGCAGAGTCCCGCGTCCAGGGCGTAGCGGTAGCGCGTGCCCGGCGGCGCGTCATCGCACACCAACTCGTGCCAGCCGTCCTGCGAAGCCTGCATCGGCAGTCGCGCGCGCACCGTCGCGTCGATCAGTTCGAGGTGCAGGTGTGCGGCCCCCGGCGCCCACAGGCGGAACCGGGTTGCGCCGCAGGGGCGGTATTCCGCCCCGAACGGCATGCGGTGTGCGCGCTTCACGCGCTGTGTACCAGGCGCGTCAGCAGGACGAAGGAACGCCCGTGCAGGCGAAACACGCGGCCGGGCGGAAACGGACCGTCGCGGGCAAGCCCGTCCTCGTGCATGGTGTCGATGACGCCGTGCCAGGTGCGGCCGGAGGCGGGCAGCGTGAATTCGACGTCCTCGGCGTGCGCGTTGAACAGCATCAGGAAGTCGTCGTCGTAGGCCGGTGCACCGAAGCGGTCGACTTCGCCGAGCGCGCCGCCGGCCAGGTAGACGCCGAGGCAGCGGGCCTCGCCGTGCTCCCACTCCTGCGTGCTCATCTCGGTGCCGTCCGCCTTGATCCAGTGGATGTCCTTCACCTCGCTGCCGTGCAGCGGGCGGCCCTGGAAGAAGTCGCGCCGGCGGAAGGTCCGGTGCGAGCGCCGGATGCCGATCAGGATGCGCACGAACTCGGCCAGGCGCTCGCGCTCCGGGGTCGGCGTCCAGTCGAGCCACGACACGTCGTTGTCCTGGCAGTAGGCGTTGTTGCTGCCGCGCTGGGTGTGTCCGCGCTCGTCGCCCGCAAGCAGCATCGGCACCCCCTGGGACAGCAGCAGCGTGGCGAGCAGGTTGCGCTTCTGGCGCGCGCGCAGCGTGTTGATTGCGGGGTCGTCGGTGGGGCCCTCGACGCCGTAGTTCGAGGACAGGTTGTGGTCGTGGCCGTCGCGGTTGTCCTCGCCGTTGGCTTCGTTGTGCTTGTGGTTGTACGACACCAGGTCGTGAAGCGTGAAGCCGTCGTGCGCGGTGACGAAGTTGATGCTGGCGAAAGGCCGGCGGCCGCTGCGGCCATAGAGGTCGGACGAGCCGGTGAGACGGCGCGCGAACTCGCCGATGACGCCGCCATCGCCGCGCCAGTACGCCCGCATGCCGTCGCGATAACGGTCGTTCCACTCCGCCCAGCCGAGCGGGAAGTTGCCGGTCTGGTAGCCGCCCTGGCCGATGTCCCAGGGTTCGGCGATCAGCTTGACCCTGTTCAGTGCCGGGTCCTGCCGCACCACGCTGAAGAAGCTTGCCAGAGGCTCCACGCCGCGGCCCTCGCGCGCGAGCGCCGGCGCGAGGTCGAAGCGGAAGCCGTCGACGTGCATGACCTCGACCCAGTAGCGCAGCGAGTCCATCACCATCTGCAGCACCCGCGGGTGCTCGAGGTTGAGCGTATTGCCGCAGCCGGTGAAGTCGGAGTAGCGGCGGCGGTCGCCCTCGGTCAGGCGGTAGTAGCTGGCGTTGTCGGCGCCGCGAAAGCACAGCGTCGGTCCGAGCTCGCTGCCTTCGCAGCTGTGGTTGTAGACCACGTCGATGATCACCTCGATGCCGGCCGAGTGCAGCCGCTTGACCATGGTCTTGAACTCCTTCGAGCTGCCCGAGGCGCTGTAGCGCGGCTCCGGCGCGAAGAAGCCCAGCGTGTTGTAGCCCCAGTAGTTGCGCAGCCCCATGTCCACGAGCCGCCTGTCGTCGATGAACGCGTGCACCGGCATCAGCTCGACTGTCGTGATGCCGAGCCTGCGCAGGCTGTCGATGGCGGGCGCGGAGGCGAGCGCCGCGAAGGTGCCGCGCTGCGACACCGGGATCCCCGGGTGCAGCCGGGTATAGCCGCGGACGTGCGTTTCGTAGATCACCATGTCGTGCCAGTCGATCGCGGGCCTGCGGTCGTCGCCCCAGGTGAAGGCCTCGTCGATGACGCGGCACTTGGGCATGAAAGCGGCGCTGTCGCGGCGGTCGAACGACAGGTCGTCGCGCTTGCTGCCCATGGTGTAGCCATAGAGCGCGTCGCTCCAGCGCAGCCCGCCGACGAGCTCGCGCGCGTACGGGTCGGTCAGCAGCTTGTGGCGGTTGAATCGATGGCCTTCGTCGGGGCGGTAGGGGCCGTGCGCGCGGATACCATAGAGCATGCCGGGTCTCGCCTCGGGCAGGTAGCAGTGCCAGATGTCGCCGGTGCGTTCGCGCAGATCGATGCGCTGCAGCTCGCGCCGGCCACTGGCATCGAAGACGCACAGTTGCACGCTCTCGGCATTCGCAGAGAAGAACGCGAAGTTGACGCCTTCTCCGTCCCAGTTCGCCCCCAGCGGGTGCGGCGAGCCACGCCATACCGCGGTGAATGGCACATCGGTGCCGGCCGCGCCGCGCTCGATCGGCGCCACTGGCTACTTCTCGCGGTCCCGGGGCTCGTGCGGCCACCAGCGCTCGAGCAGGCTCGCCGCCCAGTCCCTGCCGCCGATGCCGAAGGCAAGCGCGAGGGCGAGGACCACCCCTGCCAGGATGATGAGGAAGCTCTGGCGCACGATGTCGCCGCCGACGCTCATCTGGTCCAGCGCGATCAGCACCACGAACACCACCAGCGCGTACTTGGCGAAGCTGCCGAGCAGCTCGGCGTCGCGGATGCCGACGTTCCGGCAGTAGGCGATCACCGCATTGCCGACGAAGCGCGCGAAATACGCGCCGAAGGCGAGTATCAGCAGCGCGACGATGATCTTCGGCACGAACAGCATCACCTTGCCCAGCAGGTCGGTGATGTAGGTGAGCCCCAGGCCGTTGAACGCGATCAGCAGCGCGGCGAGGATCACCAGCCAGTACACCAGCACGCCGAAGATGTCGGTGGTGTCGGTGTCGATGCCGCCCTGCTTGAGAAAGCCGTCCATGCCGGCGCGTTCGGTGAGCACGTTGAAGTTGATTGCCCGCAGGCCGCGCACGACCGCGAAGCGCACCGCCTTCGCGATCAGCCAGCCGGCGATCAGTACCACCGCCGCGAGTGCGAGCCGCGGCAGGAACTCCCCCGCCTGCCGCAGCAGCGCCTGCAGGGGTTCGATCAGCAGGTCTACGTTCATGGCTCCTCCCTTGTCTTTCCAGTGGTCAGCCGGCCTGCGCGCGCAGGCCTGCAAGCGGTATCGCGGCCCACGCCGGGCGGTTGTCCAGCTCGTAGCGCAGTTCGTACAGCGCTTTCTCGATTTCGAACAGCCCTAGCAGGCCGCGTGCGGCGCTGAACGACGCGAACAGCCCCGCCGCGGACGCAGTCGTGGCATAGCCGTCGAGGAACGCGCCGCGCGCGGCCTCCAGCCATGCGGCGGCCAGCGCCCTGCAGCGCGGATCGTCCTGACGGCCGGGCGCCGCCTGGCGCAGCGTGCTCCAGCGCGCGTAGTCGAACGAGCGCAGCATGCCGGCAACGTCGCGCAGCGGCGAGTGCTTCGCGCGCCGTTCGGCAAGCGTGCGCCCGGGCTCGCCCTCGAAATCGATGATGATGAAATCGTTCTGGCGCAGCAGCACCTGGCCGAGGTGGAAGTCGCCGTGGTAGCGGAGCTTCATCGCGCCCGCGGGGTCGAACTCGACCGCGTCTATGCGGGCCAGCAGGCCGCGCGGATCCTTCAGCAGCGCCTTCGCCTCCTCGCGCAGCCGCTCGTCCAGGCGTTCGGTGCGCCGGGCGAGCAGGTCCAGCGTCGCCTGGGCGTCGGCGCGCACCTGCGCCTTCCACGCGGCGACGTCCGATTCGAGCACCGGCTCGGGGTCGAAGTCCGCGCCGCCCCCGGGCCTGGCGAGCGCCAGGTGCAGTTGCGCGGTGCGTTCTCCCAGCGTGCGTGCGAGCGCGCGGTACAGTCCATGCGCGTCGGGGTGCGGCTCGGCGGCCACCGGGCGCTCGTCGGCCAGATGCCTGTCGAGGTAGTCGAGCGTGTAGGTCCAGCCGTCGCCCTCGTTGGCGACGTAGCTCTGCAGCAGCGCCAGCGCGGTGCTCGAACCGTCGGCGGCGACGTACTCGAGCGCGCCCGCCACCGGGACGCAGTGCGTGAACTCCGCGACGTCGGTGAGGAAGCGGCCGACCTCGAACTCGGGATTGACGCCCTGGCGCAGGTGGCGGTAGCCCTTGAGGAACAGCCGCTCGCCCAGCGTCACCGCGGTGTTCGAGCTCTGCGTCTGCGGTGCGCTTACCGGCAGCTTCCACACACCGTCGCCGGCGAGCCCGGCGTAGGCGGCGGTGGGCACGAAGCGCAGGCGGCCGGCGGTCGTCGGCACCTCCGACTCCCTGCCGATGGCTTCCGCGAGCGCGCGGCAGAAGGTCTCGTCCGCGAGTGCGTCGGTGAGCATGCCGACCCGGGCCTGCTGGCGTGCCTTCGCGATGGTCGCCGGCGTGCGTTCGCGCGAGCGCGCGTCGCCATCATCTTCCCAGTCCAGCGACAGCGGCATGAAGTAGCGCGCCGGCGCCGCCGATGCGGCGGACTCCACATCGACGATGGACAGCATCCACTGTCGCCCGCCGCGTTCCCAGATCGCGTGGTCGGCGAGGCGCGCGCGTTTCACCGGCTCTCCCTTGCCGGCGTACCAGCGCTGCATGTCGATGTAGCCCGGCAGCACCTGCTCCTCGAGCTGCTGGCGGGTCTTCACCGCCATCGAGATGCGCCACGGCACGACGCGGTCGCGGAAGAAGCTGGTCCAGCCGTCGAACAGCACGACCACCGGGAGGTCTTCGCGTATCGGCCTGTCCTCGTGCCAGTGCGGGATGTCCGCGTCACGCGACAGCAGGAACCAGTAAAAGCCCGATCCGGGCAGCGTCAGCAGGTACGGCAGCTCGCCGATCGGCGGGAAGGGCGTGCGGCCGAACATCTCCACCGGCACGCGGCCGCGGTAGCGGCGCAGGTCCAGTTCCACCGGCTGCGCCGATCGCCCCAGGTTCGCCACGCACAGGATCGTCTCGTCCTCGTATTCGCGCAGGTAAGCAAGCACCTTGCGGTTTCCGGGCTTGAGGAACTCCAGCCGCCCGCGGCCGAAGGCGCGGCTGGTCTTGCGCGCGGCGAGCACGCGGCGCATCCAGTTGAGCAGGGAATTCGGCTCGCGCGACTGCGCCTCGACGTTCACCGCCTGGTAGCCGTACACCGGGTCCATGATCGGCGGCAGGTACAGGCGCTGCGGGTCGGCGCGCGAAAAGCCGGCGTTGCGGTCCGGGCTCCACTGCATCGGCGTGCGCACGCCGTCGCGGTCGCCGAGGTAGATGTTGTCGCCCATGCCGATCTCGTCGCCGTAGTAGATGAT
This sequence comes from uncultured Enterobacteriaceae bacterium, assembly GCA_964612335.1. Classification (GTDB taxonomy): domain Bacteria; phylum Pseudomonadota; class Gammaproteobacteria; order Burkholderiales; family SG8-39; genus CAZTDU01. The sequence goes on from CAZTDU010000002.1 coordinate 247,727, forward strand.
CGGCGAGCCGGGCATGGAGAAGAGCAGCGAGTTCATCAGCTTGATGCGGTCGACGTCGTTCTCCATCAGCGGCGCGAGGCGCCGGCGGATGCCGAGGTTGATCCGCGCGCGCGGGTCGGCGGCGTACATGCGGTACATGTAGTCGCGCTCGGCATTGGTGACCATCTCGAGCGTCAGTTCGTCGTGGTTGCGCAGGAAGATCGCCCACTGGCAGGCGTCCGGAATCTCCGGCGTCTGCTGCATGATGTCGACTACCGGATGGCGGTCCTCCTGCGCCATCGCCATGTACATGCGCGGCATCAGCGGAAAGTGATAGGCCATGTGGCACTCGTCGCTGTCGCCGAAGTATTCACGCACGTCTTCGGGCCACATGTTGGCCTCGGCAAGCAGCATGCGGTTGCGGTAGCTCGCGTCCACCAGCGCGCGGATCTTCCTGATCACCGCGTGCGTCTCGGGCAGGTTCTCGTTCGACGTGCCTTCGCGCTCGATCAGGTAGGGCACCGCGTCGAGGCGAAACCCGTCGACCCCCATGTCGAACCAGAAACGCAGCGTGCGGAACACCGCCTTCAGCACGTGCGGGTTGTCGAAGTTCAGGTCCGGCTGGTGGCTGAAGAAGCGGTGCCAGTAGTAGGCCTTCGCTTCCGGGTCCCAGGTCCAGTTGGACTTCTCGGTGTCGGTGAAGATGATGCGCGTGCCGCGGTACTTCTGGTCGGTGTCGCTCCAGACGTAGTAGTTGCGTTTCGCCGAACCGGGCGGCGCGCGCCGTGCCGCCTGGAACCAGGGGTGCGCGTCGGAGGTGTGATTGACCACCAGCTCGGTGATGACGCGCAGCCCGCGGCGGTGCGCCTCGCGCACGAAGTTGCGGATGTCCTGCCGCGTGCCGTACTGCGGGTGCACGTTGTGGAAGTCCGACACATCGTAGCCGTCGTCCCTCAGCGGCGAGGGGTAGAAGGGCAGCAGCCAGATGGTGTTCACGCCAAGTTGCTGCACATAGTCGAGCTTGGCGTTGAGTCCCTTGAAATCGCCGATGCCGTCGTCGTTGGCGTCGAAGAACGCCTTGATGTGCAGCTGGTAGATGACCGCGTCCTTGTACCAGTGCGGATCGCCGGCGGTGGCTGCGGCGGCTTCGATGCTGGAGCTGGTCTCCGGTGCGTTCACGATCGGTCCATGTTCACTGGAAGTAGTCGAAGTCCTGCTCGTGGTGCAGGCGGCGGCGCAGGCGGAATACGTGTGCAGGAACGCGCGACGGATCCAGCCGCACGAAGTTGCGCGTGCCCTGCCACAGGTAGCGCGCGCCGGTCAGCAGGTCGTGCACCTGGAACTGCGCGCCAGGCTCCAGGCCGAGCGCCGCCGCGTCCAGCTCGACCCAGGCCGCGTGCGCGTTGTGCGGGTCGAGGTTCACGGCGCAGAGAATCTGGTTGGCGCGATCCGGCGTCTGCTTGGCGTAGCAGATCACCTGCTCGTTGTCGGTGTGGAAGAAGCGCAGGCTGGAATCGGACTGCAGCGCCGGGTTCTCGCGGCGGATGCGGTTCACCAGCGCGATGAAATGCCTCAGGCTGTCGGCGCGCTCGAGGTCCCAGTGCCGCAGCTGGTACTTCTCGGAATCCAGGTACTCCTCGCTGCCCGGCTCGCGTGGCGTCGCCTGCATCAGTTCGTACGCCGGTCCGTAGATGCCGTAGCTGGCGGCGAGCGTGGCGGCGAGCACCAGCCTCGCCATGAAGACCGGCCGGCCGCCGAACTGGAGCGCCTCGGTGAGGATGTCGGGGGTATTCGGCCAGACATTCGGGCGAAAGTACTCGCGTCCCGGGCCGTGCGCGAGCTCGGTGAAGTACTCGGTCAGCTCCTGCCTGGAATTGCGCCAGGCGAAGTACGTGTACGACTGCGAGAAGCCGAGCTTGGCCAGCCGGTGCATCACCTTGGGCCGCGTGAACGCCTCGGCGAGGAACAGCACGTCCGGGTGCGCGCGCTTCAGCTCGCCGATCGCCCATTCCCAGAACGCGAATGCCTTGGTGTGTGGATTGTCGACGCGGAAGATCCTCACGCCTTCGCCGATCCAGAACTCGAACACCCCCTTGAGGCCGCTCCACAGCGCCTGCCAGTCGCCGGTCTCGAAATCGAAAGGGTAGATGTCCTGGTACTTCTTCGGCGGGTTCTCGGCGTACTGCACCGTGCCATCCGGCCGGCGGCGGAACCAGGCCGGGTGCTCGCTGACCCAGGGATGGTCGGGCGCGCACTGGTACGCGATGTCCAGCGCGAGCTCGATGCCGCGCGCGCGCGCTGCCGCCACCAGGTGGCGAAAATCCTCCAGGGTCCCGAGCTCGGGGTGTATCGCGGTGTGGCCGCCTTCGGCCGCGCCGATCGCCCACGGGCTGCCGACCTCGCCCGGCTGCGCGGCGAGCGCGTTGTTGCGGCCCTTGCGCTTTTCGCGCCCGATCGGGTGTATCGGCGGCAGGTACAGCACGTCGAAGCCGAGTTCGGCGACATAGTCGAGCCGCGCCTCGACGTCGCGCAGCGTGCCGTGGCGGCCGGGCTCACGCGAGGCCGAGCGCGGAAAGAGCTCGTACCAGGTGCTGTAACGGGCGCGCTCGCGGTCGACGTCCAGCGGCAGTTCCTGCGGCCATGTCGTGGCGAGGCTGCGGTCCGGGTAGCGCGAGGCGAGCCGGAAGAGTTCCGCGTCCAGGCCGATGCGCCTGAGCGCGGATGTGTCGTGCGCCTGCCGCAACTGCGCCGCCCAGTCGGCGAGGCGCCGGCGATCCTTCGCCGGCGCGCGTGCAGCGGCGGCATCGACCAGCGCCGCGCCGACCTGCGCCGCGACCGCGAGGTCCTCGGCATCCTCGCGGCGCGCGAACTCCTCGCGCCAGGACAGCAGGTGGTCCACCCAGGCGCATACCGTATAGCGGTAGCGGCCTGGCGGCCCGGCGACGAAGCTGCCATGCCAGGCGTCGTTGCCCAGCGGCCGCATCGCGACCTCCTGCCATTGCGGCGCATCGTCCGCGCGCCAGCGCAGCATGACGCACAGCGCATCGTGCCCGTCCGCGAAGCAGTCGGCCTCGATGTGAACCGCGTCGCCCTCGATGCGCTTGACGGCGAAGCGGCCCGCATCGACGCACGGCCGCACCGCGTCTATCACCGCGCGCACGCGGCCGTCGGGACGTGGTTGCGAAGCCTTGCGCTCAGGCATTGTCGTCGCTCCGGAAGTACAGGGTCGAAAGCGGTGGCAGCGTCACGTTCAGCGAGTACATGCGCCCGTGCGCGCCGACGGGGGCGGCATCGACGCCGCCCAGGTTGCCCCAGCCGGCGCCGCCATAGGCCGAGGCGTCGCTGTTCAGCAGCTCCGCCCAGTGCCCCGCGCGCGGCACGCCGAGCGCGTAGTTCTGCCGCGGCACCGGCGTCAGGTTGCTCACCGCGAGCAGCAGCGGGCCGCCACCCCTGGGCTTGCGCAGGAATGCGAGGACGCTGTTCTCGGCATCGTCCGCCTCGATCCACTCGAAGCCTTCGTGGGAAAAGTCGACCTGCCAGAGCGCGGGCTCGTCGCGGTACAGGCGGTTCAGGTCGCCCACCCAGCGCTGTACCCCGGCATGGCCCGGCATCTGCGCCACCCACCATTCGAGTTCGCCGTCGTGCGCCCATTCGCGGCGCTGGCCGAACTCGCAGCCCATGAACAGCAGCTTCTTGCCGGGGTGCGCCCACATGTAGCCGTAGAGCGCGCGCAGGGTGGCGAACTGCTGCCAGCTGTCGCCGGGCATCTTGCCGATGAGCGATCCCTTGCCATGCACTACCTCGTCATGCGACAGCGGCAGCACGAAGTTCTCGTTGAACGCATAGATCAGCGAAAAGGTCAGTCTGCCGTGATGGTACTTGCGGTGGATGGGATCCTCCCGCATGTAGGCGAGCGTATCGTGCATCCAGCCCATGTTCCATTTCAGGCCGAAGCCGAGGCCGCCGAGGTAGGTCGGGCGCGAAACCATCGGCCAGGCGGTCGATTCCTCGGCAATCGTCATGGTGTCCGGAAAGTCGCGGTACAGCGCGGTGTTCAGCACGCGCAGGAACTCCATCGCCTCGAGGTTCTCCCTGCCACCGTGCCGGTTGGGGATCCAGTCGCCGTCGTCGCGCGCATAGTCCAGGTACAGCATCGACGCCACCGCGTCGACGCGCAGGCCGTCGACGTGGTAGCGATCCAGCCAGAAGCGCGCCGAGGACAGCAGGAACGCACGTACCTCGTTGCGGCCGTAGTTGAAGATGCTGGACTTCCACTCCGGGTGGAAGCCCTGGCGCGGGTCGGCATGCTCGTAAAGGTGCGTGCCGTCGAAAGCGGCGAGGCCGTGCGCGTCGGTGGGAAAGTGCGAAGGCACCCAGTCCAGGATCACGCCGATGCCGTTCTGGTGCAGGTGGTCGACCAGGTACATCAGGTCCTGCGGGGAGCCATAGCGCGCGGTGGGCGCGAAATAGCCGGTGGTCTGGTAGCCCCACGAGCCGTAGAACGGGTGTTCGGTGAGCGGCATCAGCTCGACGTGCGTGAAGCCGGTGTCGCGCAGGTAGGCGGCGAGCTGGTGCGCGAATTCGCGGTAGCCGAGGAACGCGCCATCCTTGCGTCGCCACGAGCCCGCGTGCACTTCGTAGATCGAAACCGGCGCATCCAGCGCGTTGCGCGATGCGCGCTCCTTCATCCATTGCGCATCGCCCCATTCGTACTCCAGCGACCATGCGCGCGATGCGGTCGCGGGCGGGCACTCGGCGCAGATCGCGAACGGATCCGCCTTTTCCAGCACGGTGCCGCCGGCGTTGGATTCGATGCGGAACTTGTAGGCATGACCGTGCGCCACGCCGCGCGCGCGGCCTTCCCAGATGCCCGCGCCGTCAGCCCGCGGCGCCAGCCGGTCCGCGGCGGGATTCCAGCCGTTCCAGTCGCCGAGCACGGATACCGCGCGCGCGTTCGGCGCCCATACCGCGAAGTGCGCGCCACCGGGTTCGAGCTGGCAGCCCATGCTCCGGTACAGGCTCGCGTGCGTGCCTTCGCGGAAAAAGTAGATGTCCTGATCGGTCATCATGAGTTCTTGTATGCCACATTTTTCGGCCGCTGACCGCCGATTGCGGATGCCGAATGACCGGAAACGGCGCATTTGCGCCGTTCTTGCGCCAATCCGACACCGAAAGCGGCGCACAAGTTCTGCTTTTCGCCGGATCTGGCGCGGTTCCGGTGTCTAATTGTGCTTCAACGTCCGAAAACACGGGGAACAGGCGCTTGCCGGGACAATCAGCGACAAAGACCATGACAGCCAAGCGGGAGAATGGCGCGCAGCGTCTCGTCGTCGTATCCAACCGCTTGCCGTTTGCGTTCCGGCGCGATGCCGATGGCAAATGGCGCGCGGAACCCGGCGGCGGTGGACTCGTCACGGCGCTGCTGCCGGTGCTGCGCAATCGCGGCGGAGTCTGGATAGGCTGGCCGGGGGCGAGCGGAAATCGCGAGGAACTCGCCGAAGCGCTGGGCGAGAGCGGCGAGAGCGCAGGCTACTCGTTCGGCGCCGTGGACCTGACACCGGAGGAGGTCGACAGGTTCTACCTCGGCTTTTCCAACGAGATCATCTGGCCCTTGTTCCATGACCTGCAGTCGCTGTGCAATTTCGATCCGGAGTACTGGCGCACGTACTGCGAGGTGAACCGCAAGTACGCCGAAGTGATCCGCGCGCAGTCACGGCCCGGGGACTTCATCTGGATCCACGACTACCACCTGATGAACACGGCCACCGAGCTGCGCAAGCTCGGCGTGGCATCGCGCATCGGCTTCTTCCTGCACATCCCGTTTCCGCCGCCGGACCTGTACATGAAGCTGCCGTGGCGCGAGTCGCTGCTGCACGCGCTGCTCGAATTCGACCTCATCGGCTTCCAGACGGCGCGCGACCGGCGCAATTTCGTGCGTTGCGCGCGGCTGCTGCTGCACGACTTCCAGGCAGAGGGGCGCGGCCACGTGCTCGCGGCGCGCGCGGGCAGGCGCGAAGTGCGGGTCGGCAGCTTTCCGATCAGCATCGACTACCAGGCGTTCGCCCGGCGGGCGGAATCGGCAGAGGTCGCGGAGAAAGCGCAGGAGCTGCACCGCCGCCTGCCCGACCGCAGGCTGATACTCGGCATCGACCGGCTCGACTACACCAAGGGCATACCGCTGCGGCTGAAGGCCTTCCGCACGCTGCTGACGCGCCACCCCGAGCTGCGCGAGAAGGTCTCGTTCATGCAGGTGGTGGTGCCGAGCCGCGAGGACATCCCCGAGTACCACCGCCTGCATGCGGAGATCGAGCAGCTGGTCGGGCAGATCAACGGCAGCTTCGCGCGTCCCGGGGGCTGGGTGCCGGTGTGGTACGAGTACCGCAGCCTGTCGCGCACCGAGCTGCTGGCGTACTACCGCGCCGCCCATATTGCGCTCATCACGCCGCTCAAGGACGGCATGAACCTGGTGGCGAAGGAATACTGCGCTTGCAGCGTCGAGGAGGATTGCGTCCTGATCCTGTCGGAGTTCGCCGGCGCCGCGGCGCAGCTTGCGCGCGGCGCGCTGCTGGTGAACCCCTACGACACCGAGGGCGTCGCCGACGCGATCCGGCAGGCCTATGACATGGCCCCTGCCGAAAGGACCTCGCGGATGCGTCGCCTGCGCGCATCGATCCGCGAGCAGGACGTGTTCTGGTGGGTGGATTCCTTCCTGCGCGCCGCGATCACCAGCGACCTGAGCGCATTTCCGCAGCCGGCCGGGACGCCCCAGGACCCGGTGCCGGAACACCAGCTGCCGTTCTGATGGCCCGCGCCGCGGGATCCGGGGGCGTGCGCATCCGCGACCCGCAATGGACGCGCGAGAAGATCCTGCGCGTCGCCACGGACGAGTTTGCCGCACACGGCTACGATGGCGCGCGCATCGATGGCATCATCGCGCGCTGCGGCATCAGCAAGAATCTGCTGTACCACTACTACGCAGGCAAGGAGGAACTCTTCCTGCGCGTGATGGAGCGCGCCTACGCGGCCATGCGAGCGCGGCAGGGCGATATCGCGATGCTCGGCCACGATCCGGTGGCCGACATGCGCGCGCTGGTCGTGCACATGGTGGAATTCTTCGCCGAGCAGCCCGAGTTCATCTCGCTGCTGGCGACCGAGAACATCCACCACGCGGAGCACATCCGGCGCTCGAGCGCGATTCGGGGCATGTACAACCCGCTCAAGGCCGCGATCCAGCGCGCGTTGCGCGAAGGCCAGCGCCAGGGCGTGTTCCGCGCGGACGTCGACTGGGTGGACCTGTACGTGTCGATCTCCGGCATGGCGTCGTACTTCGTGTCGAACCGCTACACGCTGTCGTTCGTGCTCGGCGTGGACCTGTCAACGCCCGCACGGCTGGCGCGTCGACGCGAGCACGTGCCGGAGATGGTGCTCGCATACCTGTGCTCGAAGCCGCCGGCAACGTCCCGCGGGCCGCGGCGGCGCTAGAACGCGCGGCCGCTCAGGCAGCGCTGCGTGCTTCGCCGCGCAGCTTCCAGGTCGCCTGCGCGTCCACGCGGCCGCTGTCGGCGTCCACCACCACGCGGTGGTGCCGCAGCGCGTAGTCGGCGCTGATCTTGCCGTTCCAGACGTCTCGCGCCACGCGCGCGGGGTCGCGCGCGAGCGGGTCGCCGAAGCCGCCGCCGCCGGGCTGCTCGTGCGTGATCAACTCGCCGGCCTTCAACCAGGAGGTGGTTTTCGAGGGCAGCGCGCTGGTGGTCCCGTCGCGCTCGATCAGGTTGCGGGCGGCGGCAGCCGGCTCGCCGCCCTCCAGCCCGTAGGGCAGGAAGCGCATGCGGTCGGCGCGAAGCTGCAACAGGGCTTCGTCGGCGAGGAGGCGGTAGCTGCGCCTGATGCCGAGCCCGCCGCGCCACTTGCCGGCGCCACAGGAGTCGGTCACCAGCTCGTATGCCTCGATGCGCACCGGGTGGCTGGCCTCGAGCGTCTCGACCGGCGTGTTGGAGAGGTTCTGGGACGCGTTCGTGATTGCCTCGATGCCGTCGGCGTGGGGGCGCGCGCCCCAGGCGCCGCAGATCATGTCGACGACGATGAACGGGCTGCGGTCGGGGCGCCTGCCGGAGATGCACACCACGGTGTTGCCGCCTTCGCCGGCGGCGGGGATGTGGTCGGGGACGATCTTCGCCAGCGCGCCCAGCATGACGTCGAACACGCGGTAGCCGGTGAGCGCGCGCGCTGCCACGGCGGCCGGCGGCAGCGGGTTCAGCACGCTGCCTTCGGGCGCCTTCACGTCGATGCAGCGGAAAACGCCGGCGTTGTTCGGCACGTCGCCCTTGAGCGCGCAGCGCACCGACAGGTAGCTGAGGGACTTGGTGAACGACAGCGTCGAATTGATCGCCGCCTTGACCTGCGGCGACGAGCCCGCATAGTCCACCGAGACGCTGTCCTCGTGCACCGTGATGGCGACCCGGATCGGCACCGGCTCGGGTGACAGGCCGTCGTCGTCGATGTGGTCGAGGAACGTGAAGGTGCCCTTGGGCCAGCCGCGGATCTGCTCGCGCGTCAGGCGCTCGGCGTAGTCGAGCAGCTCCTCGAGGTAGCTGCGCGCGGTGTCGCGGCCGTAGCGCTCGTAGAGCCTGCCCAGCTCGCGCAGGCCGACGTGGCAGGCGGCATACTGCGCGCGAAGGTCGCCGAGCACGAGGTCGGGGACCCTGACGTTCAGCGCGATCAGGCGCTCGAGCGTGTCGTTCACGCGGCCGCGCTCGTACAGCTTCACGACCGGAATGCGCAGCCCTTCCTGGTAGATCTCGGTCGAGTCGCTCGCGTTGGAACCCGCGACGCGCCCGCCGACGTCGGTGTGGTGGCAGATCACCACGCAAAAGCCCTCGATCGACCCGTTGTGGAAGAAGGGCGCGAACATGAAGATGTCGGGCAGGTGCATGCCGCCTTCGTAGGGATCGTTGATGATCACCGCGTCGCCCGGGTGCAGGTCGTTGCCGTAGCGCGCCAGCATCGCCGCCATCGCCTCGGGTATCGCGCCCAGGTGCTGCGCGATGGTCTTCGCCTGCGCCACCATGCGGCCCTGGCGGTCGCAGATCGCGGCCGAGTAGTCCATGACGTCCTTGACGATCTGCGAGCGGGCGGTGCGGATCACCGTGTAGGCGACCTCGTCGACGATCGAGTCGAGTCCGTTCTTGATCACCGAGAAGGTGATCGGGTCGATGACGCCCGGCCGGGCCTCGGGAATGGGGGTCTTCATGCGTCGATCTCCACGATCAGGTTGCCGATGGCGTCGGCGCGCACCCGCGCGCCGGGCGGCACCACCACGGTGGTGTCATAGGATTCCACGATCAGCGGGCCGTCGCGGAACGCTTCGCCGAGCGCGCCGCGCGCCACGACGGGCGTCTGCACCGGTGCCTCGCCGCGGGCGAAGCTGACCTGGCGCATGCCCTGCACGCCGGCGAGCGCGGCCTGTTCCAGCGACGCGCTGCCGAAGCGCAGCCGGTTGGGGCGGGCGCCGCGCGCCGTGAGTCGCAGGTTCACCAGTTCCAGCGGCTCGTCGCTGGAGTAGCCGAAGGTCTCGAGGTAGGCCTGCTGGAAGTCTTCACGCAGCGCGCCGAGCACGGCGGCATCCAGCGTCGTGCCGCGCAGCCGCACCGAGAGCTCGGAAGACTGCCCGATGTAGCGCAAGTCGGCCTTCAACTCGAAGTGAACCGCGTCGGCCGGATAGCCTTCCGCGGCGAGGGTTACCAGGCCCTGCGCGCGCAGGTCGTCGGCGATGGCCTGCAGGTCGCCGCCCGCGCCCGCATCCAGTCGCCGCAGCACCGCACGCACCAGGTCGTGTTCGACATCCGCGGTCAGCATGCCCGCGGCGCAGAACACGCCCGCCATCACCGGCGCGACGACGCGGCGTATGCCGAGGATGCGCGCGACATCCACGGCGTGCACCGGGCCGCCGCCGCCGAAGGCCACCAGCGTGAGCTCCCGCGGGTCGCGACCCCGCTCGACGGTCACCGCACGGATCGCGCGCGCCATGTTGATGTTGGCGATGTGCCGCACGCCATGCGCCGCCTCGAACACGTCGAGGCCGAGCGGTGCGCCGACGTGCGCGGCGATCGCCTTGCGCGCCAGTTCTATATCCACCGCGAGGCTGCCGCCGGCGAGCGCCACCGGGTTGAGGAAGCCGAGCACCATGTTGGCGTCGGTGACCGTGGGGCGCTCGTTGCCGAGCCGGTAGCATGCGGGGCCGGGGTTCGCCCCCACCGACTCCGGGCCGACGTGCAGCAGCCCGCCAGCGTCCACGCTGGCGATCGAGCCGCCGCCCGCGCCGACCTCGGCGATGTCGATTGCCGGCACCTTCAGCACGTAGCCTCCGCCCTTGACGAAGCGGCTGGGCGAGGAGATGCCGTCGCGGAACTCGGTTTCGTTGCTGATCGCGGGCAGTCCGTCGGCGATGATCGTCGCCTTCGCGGTGGTGCCGCCCATGTCGAACACGATCGCGTCGCGATCACCGGTGAGTTCGCCCAGCCGCGCCGATCCGGTGACGCCGCCCGCGGGACCCGAGGCCACGGCGAACACCGGGCGCTCGCTCGCCAGCGTGACGCCCATCATGCCGCCGTTCGACGCCATGACCTGGATCGGCGCGTCGATGCCGATGCCGGCAAGCGCCTGGCGAAGCCTCGACAGGTAGCCGCGCATCGCTGGCAGGATGTACGCGTTCACCACGGTGGTGCTGCAGCGCTCGTACTCGCGCATCTCGGGCAGCACCTCGCACGAGGCGGTGACGAGCAGCGTCGGGAATTCGGCCTCGAGGATCCGCTTCGCCGCGAGCTCGTGCACCGGGTTCGCGTAGCTGTTGATGAAGCACACGGCGACGGTCTCTACGCCCTCGCGCGCGAAGAACGCGCCCGCCGCGCGCACTTCCGCGGGGTCCAGCGCGCGCACGATGCTGCCATCGGCCGCCACGCGCTCGCCGGCCTCGAGTCGCCAGCGACGCGGCGCCAGCGGCTCGGGCTTTTCCCAGCGCAGGTCGAACATCGTCGGCGTGCGGATGCGGCCGATCTCCACGACGTCGCGGAAGCCGCGCGTGGTCAGCACGCCGGTACGCGCGCCGGCCTTCTGCAGGATCGCATTGGACGCGGTGGTGGTGCCGTGCACCACCTCGATCACGTCTGCCGGGCTGACGCCGACTTCCCCCAGCAAGGCGCCGATCCCCTCGACCACCGCGCGGCCAGGATCGTCGGGCGTCGTCGAGGCCTTGCGGATGTGCAGGCGGCCATCGGCACGCTGCAGCACGATGTCGGTGAAGGTGCCGCCGATGTCGCAGCCCAGCCGTACGGGATCTGCTGGCGTGGGCGCCGTGGATACGGCGGGGCTGGTGCCGCGAGTGCTCAAGGGTCTTCTCCGCAAGCCGTTATTGAACCAGTTGGTTCAGTGGCGCAATGCTTGACGCATCGCGCGGCCTTGTCAAGCCTGCGGACTGTGCCCCGCCTCACGCGGGGGGTGCAGTGTCCCTAGGGACACTCTGAATCATTCCCGCGCGGCTGCGACGGGCGATAGGGCCGCAGGGCGCGAAGCAAGGAGCGCCGCTTGGTCATTCCAAGCAAGCGACGCGCGACAAAGCCATGCGGCCCTATCGCCCGTCCCGAAGGGTTGCGACAGGGCACCCGCCCGCTTCGTTGCGCGGCTTGCAGGTAGTCCCGCTACCTGCTGCGCCACGACGCCTCGCGGGCGGGCGCCCTGTCGCAACGCAGCTCGCGGCGAATAAATCAGAGTGTCCCTAGGTCCAGCTGCGGCCGACGTTTCGCCGCATCAGGTGGTTCTCGAAGCGCACCACGCCTGGCACCGACTCGATCGCGGCGCGGGCGACGCTCTTCTGCAGTTCGGTTTCCACCGCACCCCAGAGCTCGACGACGCCATCGGTCACCGTGACGTTCATCAGGTGCATGGGCAGGTCGGCCTGCTCGAGCTCCTGCAGCAGCCGGGCGCGCAGCTCGCCGTCCTCCACGCGGCCGGCAGAGGGCGGCTGCCACGAGGCGACGCCGCGCAACAGGTTGGCGCGGCTGACGATGCCGACGAGCTTCGTGCCGTCGAGCACCGGCACGCGCTTGATGTGGTGCCTCTCCAGCAGGGACGCGATGTCGGCGAGCGGCGTGTCCGGCCCGACAGTGATCGGGTCGCGCGTCATGACGTCGGCGGCGTGCCTGCCGTGTGACTTCAGGTAGTCATGGTCGGCGTCGTCGGGGGACGCCAGCAGCCGCAGCCACCACGATGCCGGGCGATGCCGCGTGCCGGCCTCGGCACGATTCAGCAGGTCGCCTTCGCTGACGATGCCGACCAGCGCACCGGCGGCGTCCACCACCGGCACCGCGCTGATGTGCGATTCGAGCAGCATGAGCGCGATCTCGGCGACGTCGGTATCCGGCGTTACCGTGAGCACCGACGTGGTCATCACATCCCTGGCAAGCATGGCGAGTCTCCTTGGGTTCTACGTTTCGCAATGGACGTAGTTGGTCACAGCTTTGACCGGGGATGCTTGATCTGCGTCAACCGCGCGCCGCGTTCGCCGCGGCTGAGCTCAGCCGAACTGCCTGGTCCAGGCCTGCCCGCCCGAGCGGTAGAACTGCACCGTGGCGGCGTAGGCGGCCCTGTCGCGGGCGCCGTGCGCCATGCGCCGGAAGGCTTCGGCGACGCGTGCGCGCAGGCTGCGCCGCGCGCGGCGGTCGCTGACCATGCGGTGGCGCGCGTGCGCGCGCATGGAGGTGGTCCTGCGTTGCGGTGTGGCGGTAGACGTATGCATCATGGCTTCTCCTCTGTGAGTGTGGCGTTTCAGGTGCGCCCGATTCCGGGCCGTCCCGGTAGCGGGAATGCTGGCAGGCGCAGGTATCCGGGCGATTGCCGCGCGCCGCCGATTTGTTGCCTGTTTGTTTCCGTCGCCGCCGCGCGGGGCGCCTCTCGCACGCACAGGCTGAGCGCGATGGCGACGACGGTGAGGGCGATGTCGATGAGCCACATCCAGTCATAGCTGCCGGTGGCCTCCAGCACCACGCCGCCGAGCCAGGAGCCGAGGAAGGCGCCGACCTGGTGCAGCAGGAATACCAGACCCAGCAGCGTGGCGAGTCGCTGCGTGCCGTAGAGCTTGCCGATCAGGCCCGACGTGGGCGGCAGCACCGCCATGTAGGTAAGCCCCATCCACATCGAGAAGGCCAGCACGGTGAGCTCGGTCTTCGGTGCGGCGAGGAACAGGGCGATGCCGACGCCGCGCGCCGCGAACAGCGCGGCGAGCGTGTACTTCATCGAGAAGTGCTGGATGACGATGCCGGAGCCGATGCTGCCGGCGATGTTGAACAGGCCGAGCAGCGCCAGCGACAGTCCCGAGATGCTCGCCGGCAGCCCGCAGAGCTCGACCACGCCCGGCAGGTGGGTGACGAGGAAGAAGACGTGAAAGCCGCAGACGAAGAACGTCGCATTGATGAGCCAGAAGCCGCGGCTGGACAGCGCCTCGCGCACCGTGGCTCCGGCTGGAGCAGTGGGCGACGGCACGGCATCAGGCGCCGCTGCGGCAGTTCTGCCCGGACGGGGGCGGAAAGCCAGTGCAAGAGGCAGCGCGAGCAGCGACAGCGCCGCGATTGAGAACGCCGCAGCGATCCAGCCCGCGAGGGAGATCACCGCCTGAGTTGCAGGTGCGAGCAGCAACTGGCCCAGCGGACCGCCGGCACCGACGATCCCGGCGACCAGGCCGCGGCGCTCCGCCGGCACGCGCTGACTGACCGTACCGACCAGCAGCGACGGGCTGCCGACAGTGGCGGCGATGCCCGCGATTGCGAGTACCCCGACCAGCATCGAGGCGCTGTCCGCGAACGGCACCAGCGCGCCGGCCGCGGCGGCGAGCAGGCTGCCGGCAACGATGACGCGCGCAGTGCCGAAGCGCTCGGCGAGCATGCCGCAGAACGGCTGCGCGGCGCCCCAGGTGAGCTGGCTTATCGCCACCGCGAAGCTGATGGTGGCAATGCCCAGGCTGGTGGCGGAGTTGAGCGGCGAGATGAACAGGCCGAACACCGAGCGCGAGCCCATGGTGATGGCGAGAAGCATTACGGCGGCGGCAACGAGAAGCCAGGTTCCCCGGTCTGTCGACTTGAGATGGGTTTGCATGCGGGCATGCTGAACGACGCCGGTATCGGCCGCATGTCCGCGGCGAATCCCTGTGTATCGATCTGGTTTCGAAAGCGTTCCCGGCCCGATTCGGGGGACGCTATGATTCACATGCGCTGCGCGCTCTGCTGCCGCCGCGCCAGGAGAACAGTGGACATGACCGGCGGGACCGATGCGGCAGGCCAGGGCGGATGGTCGGGCGAGATGTGGGGTGCGCTTGCCGCGATGCTGGTGGCGCTGCCATCCTCGATCGCGTTCGGCGTGCTGGTGTATTCGGCGGTCGGTCCCGGGCACGCCGGAGCCGGCGCGCTGGCCGGCATCGTCGGCGCCGCGGTGCTTGGCGTGGTGGCACCGCTGGTCGGGCGCAACGGCGGCTTCATCACCGCGCCGTGCGCGCCGGCGGCCGCGGTGCTGGCGGGACTCGCGACCGGCTTCGTCGAGGGCGGCGACATGCCGCCCGAGCGGATCTTCGGGCTGCTGGCGCTGACCGCGCTGGTCGCCGCGCTGCTGCAGGTGCTGTTCGGCCTGGTGCGTGCCGGCCGCCTGATCAAGTTCATTCCATACCAGGTGGTGAGCGGCTACCTCTCCGGCGTCGCGCTGGTCATCGCGGTGGCTCAGCTGCCCAAGCTGCTCGGCCTGCCGGCGGACGTGCCGCTGGGCCGCGGCCTGCTCTCGCCCGAAACCTGGAACTGGACCGGCATCGCCGTGGGGGCGGTGACCATGGTCGCGATGGCCGCGGCCCCGGCGCTGACGCAGAAGGTGCCGGCAGCGATCATCGGCCTTGCTGCCGGCATCGCGGCGTATTTCGCGCTCGCGTGGTTCGACCCGATGCTGCTGGTGCTCGAGGGCAACCGGCTGGTGATCGGGCCGATCGGCGCCTCGGGTTCGCTGCTCGGCGCGGCGGGCGAACGCGCGGCATCGATCTCGAGCATCGGGATCGCCGACATCGTGCTGATATCCGGCTCGGCGCTGACCCTCGCGGTGCTGCTGTCGATCGACACGCTTAAGACCGGGGTGGTGCTGGATGCGCTTACCCGCCGGCGCCACAACTCCAATCGCGAACTGCTGGCGCAGGGCAGCGCGAACCTTGCCGCATTCTTCGCCGGCGGCATGCCCGGCGCCGGCACCATGGGTGCAACGCTGGTCAATGTCACCAGCGGCGGCCGCGCGCCCTGGTCCGGCGTGATGGAAGGCATCTTCGTTCTCGCCGCATTCCTGCTGCTTGGCGACCTCATCGCCTGGGTGCCGATCGGCGCGCTTGCCGGATTGCTGCTGATGGTGGCGTGGCGCATGTTCGACCGCGGCATGTTCCACCTGCTGAAGCGCCCGGGAACTCGCGTCGATTTCGCCGTCATCGCCACCGTGGTCGCGGTGGCGCAGGTCGGCCTGATCCTGGCGTCGGCGGTAGGCGTGGCGATCGCCATCATGCTGTTCATCCGCGACCAGATCCGCGGCTCGGTGATCGCGAGCCTGGTGCACCTGGACCGCACCCACGCCAAGCGCAAGCGCCTGCTGGCCGAGCGCGAGATCCTCGCCGCGCACGGGCAGCAGGCTGCCGTGGTGCAGTTGCAGGGCAACCTGTTCTTCGGCACCACGGACCAGTTGTTCTCCGAGCTGGAAAAGGAGCTGGGCACGCTGCGTTTCCTGCTGCTCGACCTGCGCCGCGTGCATTCGATGGACTACACGGCGGGACACCTGCTCGAGCAGATGCGCGACCGCCTGCGCGAGCGCGGCGGCGAGCTGCTCTTCAGCGGCATGCCCTCGAGCCTGCCGACGCACCAGGATATCGGGCGTTACCTCGGCGAGCTCGGCCTCGCCAGCGGACCCGGCGTGCGTATCTTCGACACCCGCGATGGCGCCATCGAATGGATGGAGGATCGCATCCTGGAGACTCAGGGTTGGGAGCCGCCCAGCGCCGAGGAACTGCTGGAGCTGGCTGGCATCGAACTGTTCGCCGACCTGGACCCGGTGGCGCTGGGCGACCTCGCGACCGCAGTGCAGCCGCGCTCGGTTCCCGCCGGCGGGCGCGTCTTCTCGCGCGGCGAGACCGGCGACGAACTGTTCCTGATCCGCCGCGGGCGCGTGCACGTGCTGCTGCCGCTCGCCGGCGGCAAGCACCATCATCTCGCCACGCTGTGCCAGGGCGACTACTTCGGCGAGATGGCGTTCCTCGACCGTGAGCCGCGCTCGGCCGACGTCGTTGCCGCGACGCCGGTGGACCTGTTCGCGCTGTCGCGCGACCGCTTCGACGCGCTCGCGCGCAGCAACCCGGCGCTGGGCAGCAAGGTGTTCGAATGGATCGCCTACGCGATATCGCAGCGCCTGCGGGCTGCGGACGCCGAGGTGCAGGCGCTGGAAACCCGCTAGTCGTCGGCCCGGGGCTCATGCAAAAGTCGCATCTTGCGTGCCGATGCTTTGACTTGCCATTGACGCTCCGCAACAATGGTTCGGTTTCACGACATGCACGGAGCAAGCGATGGGGCAGTGGAGCCGCAAGGATCATCCGGAACCGTTCATAGACCTGGTGCCGTACGAGCAGGCCACCGGGCTGCGCAAGGAAATCTACGACGAACTGGAGCGCGTGCGCGGCAAGGGCAAGACCTCGAACCTGTTCAAGGCGTACTCGGCGTTCCCGGAACTGGGCATGGCCAACTTCAAGCGGCTGATGGTGCTGCTGACCAAGGGCACGCTTAGCGTCAAGTTCAAGGAATCGGTGATGACCGCGCTGGCCGAGATCAACCGCTGCGACTACTGCGTGTCCTTCCACGCCACGTCGATGAAGGAGGCGGGCGCGAGCGAGGAGGAAGTACAGGCGGCGCTGCGCTTCGACCCCAAGGGCATCGGCCTGTCGGCCAAGGAGCAGGCGCTGTTCGAATACGCGCTGAAGGCAAACGGCGACCCGCACGGCATGAGGCCCGAGGACCTGGCGCCGCTGCGCGCCGCCGGGGCGACCGACGGCGAGATCGTCGAGGCGCTGGAGACCGTGAACACGGGGAATGCGTTCAACCTGATCAACGGCGCGCTGAACGTGGGCGCGGACGAGTTCCTCGGCGGCTACCTGAAGGAACGCGGCGAGGCGTGGGCGGCCGAGCGATGAGCGGCGCGCCGCTTGCGCTGGTGGCGTCGATGGCGGAGCTCGATGCGCTGATCGCCGGGCCGCGCCCGGTGCTGGTCACATTTACCGGGCCGAAATGCATGATCTGCCGCCAGCTTGCGCCGATGCTGTCCGCGGTGGTGGCCGAGGCGGGCGATGCGCTGGCATCTGCCAAGGTCGACGCCGAGGCGCTCGCGGACGTGTCCGAGCGCTACGAGATCCGTTCGCTGCCGACCACGCTGCTGTTCCGCGAGGGCGTGCTCGCCGACCGCATCACCGGCTTTGCCACCGCGGGCAGCCTGCGCGGCTGGCTGAAGGGCCACGGCGTCGCCATCGCCGCCTGACACCGACTCACCACCAGACAGGAACAGACATGCAAGAGATCAAGCTGCACACCGCGCCGGACGCGCCGAATCCGCCGGGGCCGTTCTCGCACGCAAGCTCGGTGGGCGAGTGGGTGTTTTCCTCGGGCATGGGCGGGCTGGACCCGGCGAGCGGGCAGGTGGTGTCGGACGACGTCATCGCGCAGACCGAGCAGGCGATCACCAACACCGAGCGCATCCTCGCCGCCGCGGGCTGCACGCTGCAGGACGTGGTGAAGGTGGTGCTGTACCTCACCGACATGCAGGACTATCCGCGCGTCAACGCGGTGTACGAGAAGCGCTTCGCGCCGCACAAGCCCGCGCGCACCTGCGTCGCCGTATCCGCGCTGCCGGTGCGCGAGCGCATGAAGCTCGATACGGTGGCGATCCGGCGCGGTCGCTGATACCCTGCCGCTCCCGGCGCGGAGGGCAAGCATGAGCAATGACATCGAGGCATTCGTAGGTGGTCGGCGTGAGCAGGTCACGCCTGCAGTCAGGCGTATCGATCTGACCAGTCCTGTCGATGGCACGAGCATCGGGCGCTTGCCGGACACCGACGCGGCGCTGGTCGATCGCGCGGTGAACGATGCCGCCGAGGCGTTTGCGCGCCATCGCTACGAGGCCGCGGCGGTGCGCATCGGCTGGCTGAACGCGATGGCTGCGGCGATAGAGGCCGGCGCGGGGCCGATCATCGACAGCATCGTGCGGGGGATAGGCAAGCCGCGCCGCGCCGCGGGCTTCGAAGTGGGGCGCGTGCCGGAGTTCCTGCGCGCATGCGCGGCGGAGCTGTCGACGTGGCGCGGCGAACTGGTGCCGCTGGACGCGGTGCCCCTGGGCGCCGGCCATCTCGGACTCGCCAAGCGCATACCCTACGGCGTCGTGGGCGCGGTCACGCCGTTCAACGCGCCCGCGAACCTGCTGGCGCAGAAAATCGGGCCCGCGCTCGCCACCGGAAATGCGGTGGTGGTGAAGCCGCATCCGGCGGGCACGCTGACTGCCCTGTTGATTGCCGAGGCTTGCGTGAAGGCGGGACTGCCCGGCGGGCTCTTCAACGTGGTACCGGGCGATCGGGATGCTGCGCTCGCGCTGGCCGCGCATCCGCGCGTGTCGGTCGTCACGCTTACTGGCGGCGTCGCGGCGGCGCACGCGCTCGCGCGCGCGGCAGGGGCGAAGAAGTTCTGCGCCGAGCTGGGCTCGAACGCGGCCAACCTGGTGCTCGCCGATGCGAACCTCGCCGACGCGGCGCAGAAGATCGCGCGCGCGGCGTTCGAGGCAAGCGGACAGCAGTGCATCTCGGCGCAGCGCGTGATCGTCGAGGCGCCGGTGTTCGACCGTTTCCTCGCCTTGTTCGTCAAGGCCGCGTCGGCGCTCAAGGTCGGGCTGCCCGAGGAGGATGGCGTGGACGTGGGGCCGATGGTGAGCGAGGCGGCCGCCGAGCGCGTCATGGCCATGGTGGCGGACGCGCAGCAGCGCGGCGCCACGCTGGCGCTGGCGCCGCAGCGGCGCGGCGCCGTGGTGTCACCCGCGATACTCGCCGATGCGCCGCGCGGGGCGCGGCTGCTCGGCGAGGAAGCCTTCGGCCCGGTCGCGGTGGTGCTGCGCGCGAAGGACCTGGACGACGCCATCGCGCAGGCGAACGACTCGGAATTCGGCCTGCAGGGCGCGTGCTTCACCGCGAGCCTGGACGCGGCGATGAAGGTGATCGAGCGCCTCGACAGCGGCTCGGTGTGGATAAACGAGGCAAGCCGCTACCGCCTCGACATGTATCCCTTCGGCGGCGTCAAGCAGTCCGGTTTCGGCCGCGAGGGCGTGCGCTACGCCATGGAAGAGTGCTCGCAGTGGAAGTTCGCCGGCCTGAAGGCATCCGCATGACGCCCGCGCAGATCCCGGAATCCCTGCGCCGCCTGATGGCGGAAATCGGTCCGCGCTGGGCGAGCGACGTGCCGGGCAACGTCAGGCGCATGGTCGACGCGTTCACGCCGCTGCTCGCCGGCTGCCCGAAAGCCGGCGTGACGCGGCGCATGGACCTCGCCTACGGAGCGCATCCGCGGCAGGTGCTGGATGCGTACGTGCCGGATGGCGCCGCGCGTGCGCCCATCGTCGCCTTCCTGCACGGTGGTGCCTTCGTCGACGGCGAGAAGAACCGCTCGACCGAGGTCTATTCCAACGTCTGCTGGTACCTGGCGCGTCACGGCATCGTCGCGCTGAACCTCGACTACCGGCTCGCACCGGAATTTCCCTATCCGGCGGCGACCGATGACCTTGCCGCCGCGATGCGCTGGGCTGCCGCGAATGCGCAGGAACTCGGCGCGGACATGCAACGCCTGTTCGTGTTCGGCCACTCGGCAGGCGCCGCGCACGCGGCGCACTATGCCTACAGCGAGGCGGCGCGAAAGGGCTCGCCCCCGCCGGCGGGGGCGATCATGGTGAGCGGCCGCGTGCGGCCGGACAACCTGCCGCACAACCCGAACGCGCGCAAGGTCGAGGCGTACTACGGCACCGACGCTTCCGTGTACGAGTCGCGCGCCGCGGTGAGCCTGCTGGGAAGCGATCCGGTGCCGACGTTCATCGCCATCGCCGAATACGAGAACCCGCTGCTCGATGTCTACTGCCTGGAACTTGCCTGGCGCATCGCGGCGCTGCGCCGGCGCGCGCCGCGGATCCTGCAACTCGCC
Organism: uncultured Enterobacteriaceae bacterium; assembly: GCA_964612335.1. Classification (GTDB taxonomy): domain Bacteria; phylum Pseudomonadota; class Gammaproteobacteria; order Burkholderiales; family SG8-39; genus CAZTDU01. Next base: position 267,979 of record CAZTDU010000002.1, read on the forward strand.
GGGCACAACCATACGTCGATCATCGCGCACATCAACACCGCGGATGACACGCTCGGGCGTGCGATCCTTTCCTTCGTACGGGATCCCCGCTAGGGGCGGGCAGGAACCGCCTACTTCGCCAGCGCCTTCATCGCGCGTTCGAGACCGTCGATGGTGGTGGGGAACATGCGGCCGTTCATCAGTTCCTTGAGGATCTGCACCGACTGGCGGTAGGGCCAGATCTCCTCGGGCTCGGGGTTGAGCCACACGCAGCGCGAGTACACGTCGGTGACGCGCTTCAGCCACACCGCGCCTGGCTCCTCGTTGAAATACTCGATCGAGCCGCCGGGCTGCAGGATTTCGTAGGGGCTCATCGTCGCGTCGCCGACGAACACGATGCGGTAGTCGTGGCCGTACTTGTGCAGCAGGTCCCAGGTGCGCGTGCGCTCCGAGTGCCGGCGGCGGTTGTCCTTCCAGACGAAGTCGTACAGGCAGTTGTGGAAGTAGAAGAACTCCAGGTGCTTGAACTCGGTCTTCGCCGCCGAAAAGAGCTCCTGCGCGAGCTTGATGTGGTCGTCCATCGAGCCGCCGATGTCCATCAGCATCAGCACCTTGACCGTGTTCCTGCGCTCCGGGCGCATGTGGATGTCGAGGTACGCCTTCCTCGCCGTGCTGGAGATGGTGGTGTCGAGGTCGAACTCGTCCGGCGCGCCGTCGCGCGCGAACTTCCTCAGCCGCCGCAGCGCCACCTTGATGTTGCGCGTGCCCAGTTCGACTTCGCCGTCCAGGTTCTGGTACTCGCGCTGGTCCCAGACTTTCACCGCGCTGCGGTTGCGGCTCTTGTCCTGGCCGATGCGGATGCCTTCGGGGTTGTAGCCGTAGGCGCCGAAGGGCGAGGTGCCGCCGGTGCCGATCCACTTCGAGCCACCCTGGTGGCGTCCTTTCTGCTCCTCCAGCCGTTTCTTCAGCGTCTCCATGAGCTTTTCCCAGCCGCCCATGGCCTCGATCTGCTTCTTCTCCTCCTCGGTCAGCGTGAGTTCGACCTGCTTCCTCAGCCATTCGAGCGGGATCTCGCGCTCCATGCCGGGGATGGTCTCGACGCCCTGCCAGAACTCGGCGAACGCGCGGTCGAACTTGTCGAAGTTGGCCTCGTCCTTGACCAGCGAGGCGCGCGACAGGTAGTAGAAGTCGTCCACCGACTGGCCGATCACGCCCTTGTCCAGCGCTTCCAGCAGCGTCAGGTACTCCTTGATGGACACCGGCAGCTTGTGGCTCTTCAGCTTGAGGAAGAAGTCGATCAGCATGGGGCGATTGTAGCGCCGGGCGCTTGCTAGAATGAATCGACGGACGAAAAGGAGGCGGGTGCATGGCGAGCATCGCGGACAAACGGCGTGCGTTCCGGAAGCTGCACGAATCGGGCTGCTTCCTCATCCCGAATCCCTGGGACATCGGCAGCGCGCGCTACCTGCAGAGCCTCGGCTTCAAGGCGCTGGCGTCCACCAGCTCGGGCTTCGCCTGGTCGATCGGGCGGCGCGACGGCGGCGTGCCGCGCGACGCGGTGCTGGCGCACCTGCGCGAGCTGGTCGCGGCGACCGACCTGCCGGTGAACGCCGATTTCGAGAACGGCCATGCGGTCGACGCGGCTGGCGTCGCGGAGAGCGTGCGCCTGGCGGTCGAGACCGGCGTGGCCGGGCTGTCGATCGAGGATTCGACCGGCGATGCCGCGAAACCGTTGTTCGAGCTGGACGTGGCGGTCGAGCGCATGCGCGCGGCGCGGCGCGCGATAGACCGCTCGGGCGGGGACACGCTGCTGGTGGGCCGCGCCGAGGGCTTCCTGTGGGGCCGCACCGATCTCGACGAAGCGATGCTGCGGCTGAAGGCCTATGCGAATGCGGGCGCCGACTGCCTGTACGCGCCCGGCATCCGCACACCCGAGCAGATCCGCGCCATCGTGGACGCCGTCGCGCCGAAGCCGGTCAACCTGCTGGTCGGCGCGACCAGCGACCTGAACATGCAGCAGATCGCCGCGCTCGGCGTGCGGCGCGTCAGCGTCGGCGGCGCGCTGGCACGCGCCGCGTGGGGCGGCTTCATGCGCGCCGCGCGAATGCTGGCGGAGGAGGGGAAGTTCGACGGATTCGCTGATGCGGCAACGGGCAAGGAACTCAACTCGCTGTTCCGGGAGTGACCGCCCGCGCGCGATGCGGCGGTGCTACCCGCTATTCCTCAACCCCGCCGCCACCCCGTTGATGGTCAGGTGTATCGCCCGCCGCGTGCGTTCGTCGGTATCGCCAGCCCGATAGCGCCGCAGCAGTTCCACCTGCAGGTGGTTCAGCGGATCGAGGTACGGAAAGCGGTTGCGTATCGAGCGCGCGAGCGCGGGGTTGTCGCCGAGGAAATCCTCCTGGCCGTTGATCTGCAGCAGATGCCGCCGCGTGCGCTGCCACTCGCCGGAGATCTTGCCGAACACTTCGTCGCGCAGGCGCGCATCCGGCACCAGCTCGGCGTAGCGCGATGCGATGCCCAGGTCCGACTTCGCCATCACCATGTCCATGTTCGACAGCACCGAGCGCCAGAACGGCCAGCCGCGCTGCATCTCGCGCAGCTCTTCCAGCGAGCCGCCTTTCTCCTGCAGCCACGCGTCGATGGCGGCGCCGAAGCCGTACCAGCCGGGCAGCATCAGCCGGCACTGGCTCCAGCTGAACACCCAGGGGATCGCGCGCAGGTCCTCGAGCCGCTCGGAGCCCCGCCGCGACGCGGGCCGGCTGCCGATATTGAGCGCGGCAATTTCCTCGAGCGGGGTGGAAGCGCGGAAGTAGTCCAGGAATCCCGGTGTCTCGCGCACCAGCGCGCGGTAGGCGCGCAAGGCATGCGCAGCCAGCGCTTCCATGATCTCGACGTGCCGCTCGCGGTTCGGATGCGGCGGGCGCCGCCCCAGGCTCGCTTCCAGCGTGGCGGCGGCGAGGATCTCGAGGTTGCGCCGCGCGCGCTCCGGATCGGCGTACTTGCTGGCGATGACTTCGCCCTGCTCGGTCAGCCGCAGCGCACCGTCGACGGTTCCCGCGGGTTGCGCGAGGATCGCGTCGTGGCTCGGGCCGCCGCCGCGCCCGACGCTGCCGCCGCGGCCGTGGAAGAGGCGCAGGCGCACGCCGCGCGCCGAGCACGCCTCGCGCAGCGCGGCGGCCGCCTTGTACAGCGCCCAGTTGGAGGCGAGATAGCCGCCGTCCTTGTTGCTGTCGGAGTAGCCGAGCATCACCTCCTGCTCGTCGCCGCGCGCGCGCACCCACGAGCGGTACAAGGGCTGGTCGAGCGCCGCGCCGATGACTTCGCCGCCGCGCTGCAGATCGTCGATCGACTCGAACAGCGGCACGATGTCCATGTCGAGCGCGCCGGGACGCAGCAGTCCCGCTTCGCGCAACAGCACGCCGACCTCCAGCAGGTCGGACACCGACTGGCAGTGCGAGATCACGTAGTGCGGCACCGCGTGCGGGCCGAGGCGCTGCCGTCCGGCGGCTGCGGCCGCGACCACCGCGAGTTCGGGCGTTGCGTGCACCGAATAGTCCAGGTGCGGCGAGCGCAGCGGCCGCGGCCCCGCGAGCTCGCGCGCGAGCAGGGCGACGCGGGCGTTTTCATCCAGGCCCGCATAGCTGTCGGCCACGCCCGCGCGAGAAAGCAGTTCGCCGACCACCGCCTCGTGCTCCGAAGAGCTCTGGCGCAGGTCGATGCGCGCAAGGTGGAAGCCGAACACGTCCACCTTCCGCCGCAGCGCGCGCAACCTCCCCGCCGCGAGGCGGCCGGCGCCTTGGGCCTCCAGCCCGCGCTCGACGAGCGCGAGGTCCGCGTCGAGCTCCGCGGGTCCGGCATAGGCGGGGCGCGCCACGCTCGGCGCGGGTACCGCCTCGAGGCCGCACAGCGACCGCGCGGTCGCCGCAAGCCGCGCGTAGATGCCGGAGACGATGCGGCGGTAGGGCTCGTCGGAGCGATACGGCGAGTCGTCGCCCGAGGCGGCCGCCGCCGCCACGATCTCCGGCGGCGCGGCGCGGATGCGCGTGGACACCGAGAGCTCGCGGCCCAGCTCGTTCACGTCGTGCAGGTAATGGCCTAGCGCGAGGCGTGCCTGCTGCGCGAGCGCAAACTCGAGCGTCGCGGCGCCGACGTTCGGATTGCCGTCGCGGTCGCCGCCGATCCAGGTGCCGATCGACAGGAACGAGGGCAGGAGAGCGGTGACTAGCGCCGCCTCCAGCCGCGCGTACAGGCGCGGCAGTTCCTCGAAGAAGCTGAGCCGGAAGTAGGCGAGGCCGTTGGCGATCTCGTCGGCGACCTCCAGCTTCGACAGCCGCAGCATCGACGTGAGCCAGAGCCGCAGCACCTCGCGCTCGAGCGCCGCGTCGCGCGCCGTGTCCGGCGGCTGCGCGATCAGACGCGCGAGCTCGCGCTCGCAATCGAGCACCGACTGGCGCTGAACCTCGGTGGGATGGGCGGTGAGCACCGGGCTCACCCGCGCGCGGCCGAACCAGGCGGCGAGCGCCTCGCGCCCGGCACCGGTCTCGGCGATGCGCGCCAGCGCGTGGGCGAAGGTCCCTGGGCCGCCGGCATCCTCGCGGTGCGCGTGCGCATCCTCGGGTATGTTGAGCAGCAACGAGAAGTAGCTGAACGCGCGCACCACGTGCAGCGTCTGCTCGATGTCGAGGACGTTCAGCTGCGCCTGGAGGTCGGCCTTCGCTGACGCGGCGACCGCGCCGTCTTCGGTCTCGGCGCGGCGAAAGCCCACGGCGGTCTGGCGGATCCGTTCCACGGTGTCGAACGTCGCCGCGCCAGCCTGCTCGCGCACCACGTCGCCGAGCAGGCGCCCGAGCAGGCGCCGGTCTTCGCGCAGGCGTTCGGCGGGATCTGCGCTCACGCTACGTCCACAAGCGGGCAATCTGTCTGGCCAGCAGCAGAAGACCGGCGGCGGCGATGACGAGGTAGACAGTGCGCAGCACCAGGCGTGCCGGCACCGCGGTGTGCAGGCGGCCGCCCAGGGCGAGCCCGAGCAGCAGCGAAGGCACCAGCAGCGCCGCGGACAACAGCAGCGCCTCCTGCGTCAGCAGCCCGGTGGCGGCGAAGAAGACGGTGCGCACGGAAGCGTTCACGACGACGATCGCGGCGGCGGTGGCGCGCAGGCCGTCCTTGTCGTGGATGCGGCCGCTGATGTACACCGCGGTGACGAGGCCGCCGTTGCCGTAGAGCGACGCCAGCAGGCCGGCGGAAAGTCCGGTCGGCGCGCCCCAGGCCGAGGAGAACTTCGGCGGGCCGCCACGGCGCAGCAGCGCGAAGGCGGCGTAGCCGACCAGCAGCAAGCCCAGCAAGATGAGCAGCGACTGCTCCGGCGCGCGCGCAAGCAACAGCGCGCCGCCCGCGCTGCCGAACACCATCGCGGGAACGATTCTCCGCATCTCGTCCCAGCGCACACCCTTCCTTGCGCGCACGCTGACCAGCAGCGCCGCGAGCAGGTCGAGCAGCGCGAGGAGCGGCACCAGGTAGCGCAGCGGCACCAGGTGCACCAGCAGCGGCACCGCGAGCGCGGTCGAGCCGAAGCCGGTCATGCCGAAGATCAGGTAGGTGCAGGCGATGACGACTGCGGACGCGGCAAGCGTTTCTGGGCTCATCCGGGATCCTGCCGCGTGGCCGCCGTCACGTGACGGGGCGCGCGGACGCGACGCGGCGCTACTGCCGCTGTGCCCGCGTCATGAATACCAGTCGCTCGAACAGGTGCACGTCCTGCTCGTTCTTCAGCAGCGCGCCATGCAGCGGGGGAATGATGGTCTTGCGGTCCTTGGAGCGCAGCGCCTCCGCCGGGATGTCCTCGGCCAGCAGCAGCTTCAGCCAGTCGAGCAGCTCGGAGGTGGATGGCTTCTTCTTCAGGCCCGGCACTTCGCGCACCTCGAAGAACACCTCCATCGCCTCCTTCAGCAGGGACTTCTTCAGGTGCGGGAAGTGCACGGCGACGATTTTCTCCATCGTCTCCTTGTCGGGGAAGCGGATGTAGTGAAAGAAGCAGCGGCGCAGGAACGCGTCCGGCAGGTCCTTCTCGTTGTTCGAAGTGATGAAGACGATCGGGCGGTTGTTCGCCTTCACCAGCTCGCGCGTCTCGTAGACGTAGAACTCCATGCGATCGAGCTCGCGCAGCAGGTCGTTCGGGAACTCGATGTCCGCCTTGTCGATCTCGTCGATCAGCAGCACCACCGGCTTGTCCTGCGAGAACGCCTGCCACAGCATGCCCTTGACGATGTAGTTGTGGATGTCGTGCACGCGCTCGTCGCCGAGCTGCGAATCGCGCAGGCGCGACACCGCGTCGTACTCGTACAGGCCCTGCTGCGCCTTGGTGGTGGACTTGATGTGCCACTCCAGCAGCGGCACGCCCAGCGCCTTCGCCACCTGCACCGCAAGCATCGTCTTGCCGGTGCCGGGTTCGCCCTTCACGAGCAGCGGGCGCTGCAGCGTGATCGCCGCGTTCACCGCGAGCGTCAGGTCTTCGGTGGAGACGTACTCTTCGGAACCGTTGAAGCGCATCGCGGGCATTCCTCGGGAAAGCCCGATTCTAGCAAGCCGCCGGCGCGGCGAGCCGCGGGGATCAGCAGGCCGAGCAGTTGTAGACGCGCACCGCCTGCGCACCCGATGGCGACGTGGTGGTTCCCACCGCGATCGACGTGCCCATGTGGTCGCCCTTGGGCCCCATGAAGATGCCGCTGAACTCGAAGAAGCCATTGGCCGCGCCGCAGCCCGAGCCGCTGCAGGTCGCGACCGAGTTGACCATGCCGTACAGATGCGCGCCCTGGCCGGTGACGATGGTGAACTTGAGCGGCTGTCCGCCGGGAACGTTCCAGCTCTGCGGATTCGGCCCGGTAAAGGACCAGGACATCCCGTTCACGGTGTTCGCCGTCCTGCTGGTGAAGTTGACCTGCACTTCGGGGAAGTTCGAGGAGATGGCGACCTGGCCGAGATTGTTCGTCGGCGTCGTGCCCGCCGCATCGAGGAACGTGAACGACCCGGTCTTGCTGGCGATCACTTCGGGGGGCGTCAGCGGGCCGTACAGGAAGTGCGCGCCGCCGCGATACGGGTTCGCGAGGTCGATGACGCCTTCCCCTTCGTCGATGGTTCCGCTGTCCCAGCGCCCCCAGTAGATCGCCACCGAAGAGCCCGCGCCGGTCGTGCCCGCTGCGGGTGCGCCGAGCGTGGCGGTCAGCCCGCTCTCGCAGCCGTCGTTGGGCCCGGTGCATCCGGCGATGGCGCGGATCCTGGTCGGCAGGTTGTTGCTGTCAGCCACTATGTACGAGGCGTTCGCCGTCTCGCCCAGCACGAAGAAGGCGCCGCCCGCGCCCGCCGCACCGTCATTGCTGATCCAGCCGGCGAGGCCGCCGTGCGTCGGCGTGACCGTACCGACGACCGCGGATTCGCCGGTCGCGGTCCTCTGCTCGGTGACGACGAAGGTGCTGGGCTGCGGGCCTTCCGGCACGCTGCCCGGGCGGCTCTCGGCGTTGATGCCGCCCTGCGCCAAGGTTTCACCGGACTCCTCCCCCTGCTGGCCGCTGCTGCGGCGCTGCCCGCTCAGGCGATCGTGCAGGAAGGCGGGCGGCGCGAGCAGGCTCTCGGGCGCGGAGTTCGGCGTGGCGACGTAGAAATACTCGTCGTGGCCGAACTCGCGGCCGAGCTCCGGCGCGTCGTTGGGAGCAGCGCTGATGCGCCCGTCGGTGACGCCGCCATAGGTGCCGTTGGGCACCGAACTGCCGCCGCCGCCGGCCTGCGCCAGCGGGCCCGCATCGCTCGCGGTGTCCATCGAAGCCGCGGCCAGCAGCGCGCTGGCGGTCTTCGCGTTGCCGCAGTCGTTGTTGCAGTGGACCACGGTGTAGTGCGTGCCGCGGATGCCGATGGTCGAGGTGGGCGTGCGCACCGCGTAGTTCCTGCGGTCCTGCACCAGCCGGCCGATCTGGCCGGTGACGGTCCTCATGCCGCCCGCGAGCAGGCTGAAGATGCCCTTGCCGCTGCCCTGGGAGAACTGGTACTCGTCGACGCGGAACACCGAGCCCGCGCGCAGTCCGACGATCGACTCGTCGCTGAAGCGGATCTGCGCGTTGCTGTCGACGCCGAGGCGGATGGTGTCGCCAGGAAAGATGAACGCGTTCGCCGCGAGCGGAATCGTCGCGGTGCCGCGCTGGACGCTGACATCGCCCACTGCCATCAGCACGCGGCCGGCTGCCTGCGCCCACGCGAGCGCGGGAAGCAGGACGAGGACAGCGATCAGGGCGCGAAGAGAGGATTTCTGCATGGCGGCCTCAGTTGAATTCGTAGCGCAGCTTCAGCGCAATCACGTTGCGGTCGTACTTGTAGAGCGCGAGGTTGGAGCGATTGTCGGAATACGCATACTCGCCCTTGATCGTCATCTGCTTCGACCAGCGGTACGACACGCCGGCGTCGAGGCCGACGAAGTCGTCCTTGCGGGTGGCGCGGAACAGCGGATCCGCCGCCTTGAAGCGGCTGTGCGTGAAGTTCGCCCCCGCGCTCAGGCCCCACTTCGGCGCCGGCGTCAGGCTCACGCCGGCACGCAGGGTGTAGAGATCGCGCGACAGGTCGTTGCGCACCGGGGAGAAGTCATTGCGTTCCTGCCCGACCAGGCCCTGCAGCTGAAAGATGGGCTGCAGCCGGTGCTGCATGGCATGGCGCCAGCCCGCGCCGATGGCGTAGAAATCGGCGTCGCGCACCGGGCTGCCGGGATAGTCGAGCCTCGCGTACTGCAGGAAGCCCGAAAGCGTATTGCGCTCGTCGGTCTGCCGATGCCATTCGCCGCCCAGCGCGGCGACGTCGCGGAAGCGGTCGTAGTCCACGTACAGCGAGCTGTACGAGACGGTGGCGCGGAACAGGTCGCGATCCTTGATCACCGACACGCCGGCGTAGCCCGAGAGGTTCGACTGGTCGAACTGGCGGTCGAAGGCGGTCGACTGGAACTTGCCGTCGAACTGCGCGCCGCCCTGCAGCGCGACGCCGGGCGCCACCGGCACCGATGCCTGCGCGCCGCCGGCGAGCGACAGGAAGCTGTCGCCGCTCCTGACGCCGGTCTGCGCGAGCTGCAGCTGCAGGTTGCCGAACGCCGGCACCGAGATCAGCCCGTTGCCGACGCCGCTGTTGACGTTGGAATCGTAGCCCGCACCAAGCTCGACCCACAGGTTGGTGGTCGGCGTGTAGCGGGATTCCTGCGCGCGGATCGAATCGAGGAAGCGGTCGATCGTGGCCTGCACCTGGGGCGGCGGTTTCTTGCGCGCCACCGCCTCGAATTCCTCGCGCGCCCGCAGCATCTCGCCGAGGACGAAGTAGCCGCGCGCGAGCTCGAGCCTGGCACGGTCATTGGCGGGAAACCGCACGATGTAGCGCTCGAGCGCGAGCACGCCGTCGCCCGCGTTGCCGCTGTCGATCGCCGCGATGCCGAAATGGAAGTCGAACTCGGGCTTGCCCAGCTCATCCGGATGCTTGCGGCCCAGCGCGTAGGCTTCGGCCGAGCGGCCCTGCTCGAGCAGGGCGCGTACATCATCGGCGGGTGCGCCGATGGCGGCGGACGTGGCGAAAGACAGTGCAAGACAAGAAGCGAGCAGCAACCGAGCATGCATGACGCGATCCCCCCGTGCAGCGGTGACTATACGCCTTAGGCACGTTCGCAACATGGGTTGAGTGGTACTTCCGCTTCCGTTAGAATCTCGCCGCTTCAATCACTTGAGAACGATTCCCGCATGCTGCACCGCATCGTCAGGCCTGTTTTTGCCGCCGCAATCGCGCTGGGCGCGGCTACCGCGCTCGCCCAGGGGCCCGCTGGGAACGCCGAGGCTGCCAGGGACAAGGTGTCCATGTGCATCGGCTGTCATGGCGTGGCGGGCTACAAGACTGCCTTTCCTGAGGTCTATCACGTACCCAAGATCGGTGGACAGACGCCGGCCTATATCGTCAATGCGCTGAAGGCGTACAAGAGCGGGGAACGCAAGCATCCATCGATGGTGGGAATCGCGTCGAGCCTGAGCGAGCAGGACATGGCGGACCTCGCCGCCTACTACGGGAGCAAGAGCAAATGACGCGCGCAGCCGCAATCGCCGCTGCCGTGCTGGCAGCAACCATGGCGTTCAACGTCCAGGCGAAAGGCAATCCCGCCAACGGCAAGGCGAAGGCCGCGCAGGTCTGCGCCGCGTGCCACGGCGCCGACGGCAACAAGCCGGTGGCGCCGGAGAACCCCATACTCGCCGGCCAGCACTACGACTACCTGGTGAAGACGCTGTCCGACTACAAGTCCGGCAAGCGCAGCAATGCCATCATGAAGGGCTTCGCCTCGCAGCTCTCGAAGCAGGAAATCCAGGACCTCGCGGCCTGGTTCTCCAGCCAGCCTTCGGGCCTGCGCGCCGCGCGCTAGGGCCGCGTTTTTCCGCGGTATTCGCACTCTCCCCGGATTACGCATCCGGGGCAGCGCGGCTTGCGCGCCAGGCAGACGTAGCGCCCGTGCAGGATCAGCCAGTGGTGCGCATCCCTGGCGAATTCCGGCGGGGTGAACTTCACCAGTTTCTCCTCCACTTCCAGCGGCGTCCTGCCGGGCGCCAGCCCGGTGCGGTTCGCGACGCGGAAGATATGCGTGTCCACCGCGATGGTCGGCTGCCCGAAGGCGACGTTCAGCACCACGTTCGCGGTCTTGCGCCCGACGCCGGGCAGCGCCTCCAGCGCCTCGCGCGCAGCCGGCACCTCGCCGCCGTGCCTTTCGAGCAGCAGGCCTGACAGCGCCACCACGTTCCTCGCCTTGGTGCGGTAAAGGCCGATAGTCCTGATGTACGCCTCCAGACCCTGCACCCCCAGCGCGACCATCGCCCGCGGCGTACCCGCGACCGGGAAGAGCTTCGCGGTCGCCTGGTTCACGGACTTGTCGGTTGCCTGAGCCGACAGCACGACCGCGACCAGCAGCTGGTACGGCGTGGCATACGCGAGCTCGGTCGAGGGGTGTGGGTTCGCCGCGCGCAGTTTCTCGTAGATGGCGCGCCGGCGGGCAGGGTTCAACGCCGCTTCTCCCGCGCCCGCTGCAGTGCCATCGCCACGGCCGCCTTGCGCGACTTGCCCGCGCCGAGCGGTGCGCGCAGCGCCGACAGCCTCGCGTTGCGCCGTGCCGCGCGGGCCCTCGCCTCGCGGGCGTGGCGCGCAGTCCAGGCGCCGGGTGCAGGCGCGAGCGCGATGCAATCCACCGGGCATGCCGGCAGGCAGAGCTCGCAGCCGGTGCACCAGTCCGCGATCACGGTGTGCATCCAGCCCTGCGCGCCGGCGATCGCATCCACCGGGCAGGCCTCCATGCAGCGCGCGCAACCGATGCAGCGCGGCTCGTCGATCAGCGCGACCGCAGTGCGTTCACGCATTCGGCGACCAGTCCAGGTCCGCGGTACACCAGGCCGGTATAGAGCTGTACCAGCGTGGCGCCCGCGTCGCGCTTCTCGCGCGCATCGTCGCCACTGAGGATGCCGCCGGAGCCGATGATCGGCAACTGGCCCTTGAGTTCCTTCGCCAGTGCAGCGAGAACCTCGGTGGCGCGCGCGCGGATCGGCGCGCCCGAGAGTGCTCCGCTCTCGTCGGCGTGCGGCAGCCCCTCGACGCCGGTGCGCGTCGTCGTCGTGTTGGTGGCGATGACGCCGTCGAAACCGTGCGCCAGCAGCGCCTCGGCGATCTCGCGCAGCTGCTCCGGCGCCAGGTCAGGCGAGATCTTGAGCAGCAGCGGCACGCGCCTGCCATGCCGGTCCTCCAGGCCCTTGCGCGAGCTCGCGATGCGCGCCAGCAGCGCGTTCAGCTCCGCTTTCTCCTGCAGCGCCCGCAGATTCCGGGTATTCGGCGACGAGATGTTCACCGTGACGTAGCTCGCATGCGGATAGACCGCTTCGAGGCAGGTCAGGTAATCCTCCGCCGCGCGTTCATTCGGGGTGTCGAAGTTCCTGCCGATGTTGATTCCCAGCACGCCGGAAAAGCGCGCGCGGCGCACGTTCTCGACGAATGCGGCGACGCCGACGTTGTTGAAGCCGAAGCGGTTGATCACCGCACGCGCAGCAGGCAGGCGGAACATTCGCGGCTTCGGATTCCCGGGCTGTGGCCGCGGCGTCACCGTGCCGACCTCGATGAAGCCGAAGCCTAGCGCCGCCAGCGCGTTGATGTGCTCGGCGTTCTTGTCCAGTCCCGCGGCGAGTCCCACCGGGTTCGGGAACTGCAGGCCGAAGGCGGTCACGGGAAGGGGGGCCGGGCGGCGGAAACGCAACAGGCCGAGCCGCAGCGGCGCGTCGCTGAGGCCGAGCGTCAGCTCGTGCGCCGTCTCCGGGTCGAGCGCGAACAGCAGCGGGCGAGCCAGCGCATACAGCATCTCAGGAGCGGTCTTGCGCGATCTCGCGCGAGGAGAGCCTGCGCCAGCCGCCGCCGACGAAACCCTCGATCGGCAGGAAGCGCGACTTGTACGCCATCTTCGGGCTCTCGCCTATCCAGTAGCCGAGGTACAGGTAGGGCAGGCCGAGTCGCCTGCAGGTCTCGATCTGCCACAACACGTTGTAGGTGCCGAGGCTGGCGCCACGCCGCTCCGGTTCGAAGAAGGTGTAGACGGAAGACAGCCCGTCGGGCAGATGGTCGACGATCGACACCATCATCAACTGTCCCTGGTCGCGGAATTCCACCAGCCGCGTGTCGACCCTGCTCTGCAGCAGGAAGTGCGAATACTGGTCGCGGCTGTCGTTGTCCATGCCGCCGCCCGAATGCCGTCGCGACTGGTAGCGCAGGTACAGCGCGTAGTGCTCGAGCCGGAACTTCAGCGGCTGCACGTGCATCGTCAGGTTCGCATGCTGCTTCCAGGCGCGGCGCTGCGAGCGCGCGGGCTGGAACTCGTCCACGGGGATGCGAACCGGGACGCAGGCGCGGCAGGCATCGCAATGGGGCCGGTAGGTGAAGATGCCGCTGCGGCGGAACCCTGCCTTTACCAGGTCGCCGTACAGCTCGGTGTTGATGAGGTGGCTGGGCGTGGCGACCTGCGAGCGCGCCATCCGGTCCGGCAGGTAGCTGCACGGATACGGCGCAGTGACGTAGAACTGCAGTACTGCGTGCGGCAGGTCGTTAAGTCGCGACAAGGGCCCAAGTCTCCGGTAGCGCCGGGTAGTTTACCAACGGTGCGAGTTCGCGCAAGAAATCAGCGCGCGGAATCTCGCGTGCGCCGAGCGATTCAAGCAGCGGCGTGTGCACCTGGCAGTCGATGAGCGGCCAGCCGCGCGCGCGCAGCTCGTCCACCAGCGCGGCCAGCGCCACCTTGGATGCATCGGTGGCGCGCGAGAACATCGATTCGCCGTAGAACATGCGCCCGAGCGCGACGCCGTACAGGCCGCCGACGAGTTCGCCGTCGCGCCAGGTTTCAAACGAATGCGCGTGCCCCGCGTCGTGCAGGCGCGAGTAGGCTTCGCGCATGTCGGCGAGCAGCCAGGTGCCGCCGCCATCGCGCGCCGCGGCGCATTCCTCGAGCACGCGGCCGAAACAGGTGTCGACGCGCATCTCGTAGCCGCGGTTGCGACGGCTCTTCGCGAGCGAGCGCGACACCCTGAATTCCGCTACCTTCAACACCATGCGGGGGTCGGGGGACCACCACAGGATCGGCTGGTCGCCCGAGTACCAGGGGAAGATGCCGTGGCGATAGGCATCGAGCAGCCGTGCCATCGACAGGTCGCCGCCCGCGCACAACAGCCCGTTTGGCTCCTGCAGCGCGTGCTCCACCGGCGGGAAGGGGCTTCCCCGCTGCAGCCAGGGAATCATCTCAAGCCCGCGTCAGCACTTTACCTGCTGGCGGCAGTAGAACTGCATGTCGGTGACCGTCGCACTGCCTTCGGCCGCCTTGCGCGCCGCGCCGCCTTTCTCCATCGACAGGCGCATCTCGTACTTGGCGAAGAACTCCCGGAACAGCTCGCCGCCGAGCGTGCCCACCGCATGCAGTTCGTCCGAGCGCGCGTCGTGCTCCAGCAGGATCGCGGCGAGCGGCTGTCGCGCCGGACCGGCGAGCACGCGGCCGCCCTCGGCGGGGTCGTACTGGCTGTGCTCGGCGCAGCAGTGGATCACGCGCGCATGCTTGTTGCGCGCGCTCGCCTCGGCGCGGTAGCTGATGAAGCTGATCTCGCGCGTGGGATAGGCAAGCTGGTGCGCGCAGATCGCGGAGTAGGCGACGATCGAGCGCTGCGCTCCGACGCCGCCGGTCCAGCGGTAGTCCTGCCGGTCGGCGGTACGCAGCGTACGCGACGCGGTCAGCGGCCGGCCTAGGTTAAGCAGGAAACAGGGCGTGCTGGTGTACGGGTAGTGGAAGATCAGGTTACGGTGCGCGGGCACCGCGGAAGCGCGCAGCGGGCGACCGGCATCGTCGACGAGCTTCACGCGCGCGTACATTGCCGGCGCGGCGTCGGCGCTGGCGAACCCGGCGTAGCCTGCCGCCGCCGCAGACGCGCCGCACAGCTTGATGAACTCACGGCGCTGCATGAGCAGATTGTAGCGAACGAAAGACGCGCACCAAAGCTGTGCAACAATGTTTCCGGGGATAAGGGGAGGGGAAAGATGGAAACACTCAAGTCAGGCTCGGACACATTGTTCATCCTGCTGGGGGGCATCATGGTGCTCGCCATGCACTCCGGCTTCGCCTTCCTGGAACTGGGCACCGTCCGCGCCAAGAACCAGGTCAATGCGCTGGTGAAGATCCTGGTCGATTTTTCCGCCTCCACGGTGGCGTACTTCTGCATCGGCTTCGGCATCGCGTATGGGGTGTCGTTCTTCACCGGCGCCGAGGCGCTCGCGCAAAAGAACGGCTACGAGCTGGTGAAGTTCTTCTTCCTGCTTACCTTCGCGGCAGCGGTGCCGGCGATCATTTCAGGCGGCATCGCCGAGCGCGCTCGCTTCGGCCCGCAACTTGCCGCGACGGTCGCGATCGTCGCGCTCGTGTACCCCTTTTTCGAGGGCATCGCATGGAACCAGGCGTTCGGCATCCAGGCGTGGATGAAATCGACGTTCGGCGCCGAGTTCCACGATTTCGCGGGCTCGATCGTCGTCCACGCGGTCGGGGGCTGGATCGCGCTGGTTGCCGTGCTGCTGCTGGGTCCGCGGCGGGGTCGTTATGGCAAGGACGGGCGCCCGGTCGCGTATCCGCCCTCGTCGATCCCTTTCCTCGCGCTTGGCGCCTGGATACTCGCCGTGGGCTGGTTCGGTTTCAACGTCATGTCCGCGCAGACCATAGACAAGATCAGCGGGCTGGTCGCGGTGAATTCGCTGATGGCGATGGCCGGCGGCACGCTGGCCGCGCTGGTCGCCGGAAGGAACGACCCGGGTTTCGTGCACAACGGACCGCTTGCAGGGCTGGTCGCGGTGTGCGCGGGCTCCGACGTCATGCACCCGGCAGGCAGTTTCGTCGTCGGTGCGATCGCCGGCGTCCTGTTCACGCGCCTGTTCACGATCGCGCAGAACCGCTGGAAGATCGACGACGTGCTCGGCGTCTGGCCGCTGCATGGCCTGTGCGGCGCATGGGGCGGCATCGCCTGCGGCATCTTCGGCCTGCAGGCGCTCGGCGGCATGGGCGGGGTGAGCTTCATGTCCCAGTTCGCCGGGACCGCGCTCGGCATCCTCGTTGCCGTCGCCGGCGGCGCCATCGTCTACGGCACGCTGAAGGCGACGACCGGGCTGCGCCTGGACGAGGAAGCCGAGTTCATCGGCGCTGACCTGTCGATACACAGGATCTCGGCCACCCCGGATGCCGGCCCGGGGCGCGCGCAGCAATAGGGCGCTAGGTTTTCGCGATGTCGGCGGCGTGAAAGCCGAAGGTACCGGTACGGCGATCCGCGACAAAGTACTTCAGCGTCATCGATACGGTGCGGAACGCGAGGTCTTTCCAGGGCAGTCGTTCCTCGTCGAACAGTGCCACTTCCAGCGACTCGTCCCCCGGCTGGAACGAGAGATCCAGCAGCTTCGCGCGGTAGAAGAGGTGCACCTGGTTGACGTGCGGGATGGAGATCATCGAGAACGGCGCGCCGAGCTCGATTTCCGCGCCGGCTTCCTCGCGCGTCTCGCGCATGGCCGCGTCGGCCGTGCCTTCGCCGTTCTCCATGTAGCCGGCGGGGAGCGTCCAGTAGCCGTAGCGCGGTTCGATCGCGCGCCGGCACAGCAGCAGCCTGCCTTCGTACTCGGGGATCGTGCCGACCACCAGGCGCGGGTTCTGGTAGTGGATGTCCCCGCACTGGTCGCAGACGAAGCGCGGCAGCGAATCCCCGGGCGGGACGCGCAGGGAAACCGGAGCGGCGCAACTCGAGCAGAACCTCACGATGGCGTCGATGGTAACAAACCGTCCGGCCGCGGCAGCGGCGGGATCGGGCGATAATCAGCGCACCATGGACCGCTACGACGCGCTGTACCGGGGCTACCGCTGGGAGGTGCCCGCCCGCTACAACATCGCGCAGGCCTGTTGCGGTCAATGGGCGCCGGATCGTTCGCGCTTCGCGCTGTACTGGGAGGACGAGTCGGGCGCGAAGGCGGCGTACTCGTTCTGGGACATCCAGCAGCAGGCGAACCGGCTGTCGAACGCGCTCGCGGCGCTGGGCGTGAAGCGGGGCGATCGCATCGCGCTGATCCTGCCGCAGCGGCCCGAGAGCGCGATCGCCTACATCGCGATTTTCCAGATGGGTGCGGTTGCGTTGCCGCTGTCGCACCTGTTCGGACCGGACGCGCTCGAATACCGCATGGAGCACGCCGGGGCTTCGGTGGCGATCGTCGAGCCGTCCACGCTGCCGAACCTCGCCGCGATCCGCGATCGGCTCACGCAACTGCGCCACGTCATCGGCGCGGGAGGCGCGCGGGAATCCGGCGTGCACGACTGGGACGCGCTGCTCGCGCGTGCGTCCAGCGACTATGCCTGCGTCGATACGTCCGCCGACGATCCGGCGATCATCATCTACACCAGCGGCACCACCGGCGCGCCCAAGGGCGCGCTCGAAGCCCACCGCTCGATCATCGGCAACCTGTCGGGCTTCGTGCATTCGCACGATTTCTTCCCGCAGCGCGGCGACATGTTCTGGTCGCCGGCCGACTGGGCATGGGCCGGCGGGCTGTTCGACGCGCTGCTGCCGACCTGGGCGTTCGGGCTCCCCATCCTCGGCTATCGCGGCAAGTTCGACCCGGAGCGCGCTTATCACTTGCTGGCGCGCTACGGCGTGAGGAACACGTTCCTCTTTCCCACCGCGCTGAAGCTGATGATGAAGGCGGTTCCCGCGCCGCGCGCGAAGTACCGGCTCGACCTGCGCTCGGTGATGAGCGCGGGGGAATCGGTCGGCGTCACCGTGATCGACTGGGCACGCGAGCAACTGGGCGTCACCATCAACGAGATGTTCGGCCAGACCGAGATCAACTACGTCGTCGGCAATTGCCAGGCCGCGTGGCCGGTGAAGCCGGGCTCGATCGGCCGGCCGTATCCCGGCCATACGGTAGCGATCCTGCGTGAAGACGGCAGCGAGGCGCCGCGAGGCGAACTGGGCGAGATCGCGGTGCGGCGCACCGACGTGCACGGCGCGCCCGACCCGGTGTTCTTCCTCGAGTACTGGAAGAACCCGGACGCCACGCGCCACAAGTTCATCGGCGACTGGGGCTGCACCGGCGACCAGGGACGCATGGACGAGGACGGCTACATCTGGTACCAGGGCCGCTCGGACGACGTCATCAAGAGTGCCGGCTATCGCATCGGCCCGGCGGAGATCGAGAGCTGCCTGGTGCGCCACCCGGCGGTGGCGAACGCGGCGGTGATCGGCAAGCCGGATGCCACGCGCGGCGCCATCATCAAGGCCTTCATCGTGCTGCAGCCGGGACAGCAGGCGTCCGCCGCGCTGGAAGACGAGATCCGCGCGCACGTGCGCGGCCGGCTGGCGCCGTACGAGTACCCCAAGGAAATCGAATTCATCGACCAGTTGCCGATGACCACCACCGGCAAGGTGCAGCGAAAGGAACTGCGCAAGCGCGAGGAAGCGAAGCCGGCGTAAGCCGCCGTCAGGTCGCTGCGGGTCGCGACGCGACCAGGATCTTGCCGTCGGCCTCGACGGCTGTTTCGCCATGCTGGTTCTTCGTTTCGCAGCGCATCACGACGATGCCGCCCTTGTGCCTGGGCTTGTCGAGGCGATCGGTGACCGTCCATTGCGTCGCCAGCGTGTCGCCGGCGCGCACCGGTGCCTTGAAGCGGCAGGCGTGCTCCAGGTAGGCGATCGCAGTGCCGGCGAAGAACATGCCGACCGGCGCGGCGACCAGCGCGCTGGTGAACGGGCCGTGCAGGATGCGCGAGCCGAACATCGACTGTTTCGCAAACTCCTCGTCGACATGCAGCGGATTGAAGTCGCCGAACATGCCCGAGCCCAGCACGAGGTGCGTTTCGGTGACCGTGAGGCGGGTGCCGAAGCGCATGCCGACCTCGGTTTCGTCGTACCATTTGCCGTGAAATACCATCGTGTCCCCCTCGGGACGGATTCTAGCGGAGACCCCATGCAGAACACCCAGATCATGCAGGCGCGCCACGACGCAGTGCGCGCCGCGATGGCGAAGGTGCGCGAGATCGCGCCCGCCGCCGATGTCACGCGCGAACAGCTCGAGAAGATCAAGCCGGTGCTGATAGAACTCGCGTCGAGGACCGAGCTGTATCCGGCGGATTCATTCCCGGTGCCGGCCGGCAAGCACGGCGGCATCTATGAACTGTCCGTGGATGCCGACCTGCGCTACGCGCTGTACGCCTCGGCGGGCGCCGGCGGCAAGTCGCAGCCGCCGCACAACCACACCACGTGGGCGGCGATCTCCGGGGTCCGGGGCGAGGAGCACAACGTCGCCTACGAGCGTGTCGACGACCGCGCCAAACCCGGCGAAGGCAGGATCGAGAAGCGCTGGGAGCTGACCTGCCAGCGCGGCAACGCGGTGGCCTTCCTGCCTGACGATTTCCACACCATAGAGGTCAAGAGCGGCAGCTCGACGCTGCACCTGCACCTGTACGGCCGCAGCCTCGCGCGGCTGCCGGAGCGGGTGTACTTCCCGGACGCTTCCGGCGGGCCGCTCAAGCGCTTCATGGCGGTGCCGGAGCTGTATTCGCCCTGCATCAGTCCGGGCGAATTGCGCGCCATGCTCGCCGACGGCGGCGAACTCGCGCTGCTCGACGTGCGCGAAGGCGGCGTGTTCGCGCGCTCGCACCTGCTGGTGGCGTCCAACGTGTCCTTGTCGCAGCTCGAGCTGCGGATCCCCGCGCTCCTGCCGCGCAAGGACGTGCGCGTGGTGCTGGTCGACGACGACGACGGCCTGGCGCAGAAGGCGGCGGGCGTGCTGCGCACGCACGGCTACCTGAACCTCGCGGTGCTCAAGGGCGGTGTCAAGGCCTGGGGCGACGCGGGCTACGAGCTCTTCTCCGGCATGAACGTGCCTTCGAAGGCGTTCGGCGAGGTGGTCGAGCACGCGAACGAGACGCCGCACGTCGACGCCAAGGTGCTGAAGTCCTGGCAGGACGAGGGCCGCGACATCGTCGTTTTCGATTCCAGGCCGATGGACGAGTACCGCATGATGAGCATCCCGGGTGCGATGGACTGCCCGGGCGCGGAACTGGTGTACCGCGTGCCCGGGCTGGTGAAGTCGCCCGACACCACGGTGGTGGTGAACTGCGCCGGCCGCACGCGCTCGATCATCGGCGCGCAGAGCCTGCGCAACGCCGGCATCCCCAACAAGGTGGTGGCGCTGAAGAACGGCACCATGGGCTGGCACCTGTCCGGCCTGCAGGTGGCGCGCGGCGAGACGAACCTGGCACCCGAACCGAGAGGCGAGGCGCTGGCGAAGGCGCAGGCCCTGGCGCGCGAAGTTGCCGCGCGCTTCAGGATCGAGTTCATCGATGAAGCGAGGCTTGCGGAACTGCAGCGCAAGCCTTCGCGCACCACCTACGTGTTCGACGTGCGCCTGCCCGAGGAATACGCGGCGGGGCGTCGCGCAGGCTCGGTGAACGCGCCGGGCGGCCAGCTGGTGCAGGCCACCGACGTCTATGCGCCGGTGCGCTTCGCGCAGGTGGTGCTGGTCGACCGCGATGCGGTGCAGGCGGTGATGACCGCGCACTGGCTGAAGCAGATGGGCTGGAACGATGTGTTCGTGCTGAAGGACGGCCTCAAGGGCAAGCTGGAAACCGGCAAGCCGCGCGCGCCGGCGCTGGGCGAGGACGCGCTGACCGCTCCGGGCATCGCGCCTGCCGCGCTGAAAGCCGCGCTTGGCAGCGTCGAAGTCATCGATGTCGGCGAGAGCCTGAAGTACCGCAAGGGCCGCATCCCCGGTGCCTGGTACGCGATCCGCTCGCGCCTTGCCTATTGTCTCGCGCGCTTCGACAAGTCCGCGCAGCTCGTGTTCACCGATTCCGCCGGCAGGCTGGCGCGCTACGCCGCGCAGGATGCGATTGCGCTCGGCTACGCCAACGCGCGCTACCTCGAAGGCGGCAACGCAGCGTGGAACCACGAGAAGCTGGGCACCGAGCCCGCCGAGGGCGACAGCGACCCGAAGCTGCTGACCGCCACCGAGGACGTCTGGTACCGCCCCTACGACCGCAACGTCGGCGTGGAGGAAGCGATGCAGCAGTACCTGACCTGGGAGGTGAACCTGGTCGAACAGCTCAGGCGCGAGGACTACCTGAAGTTCAGCACCGCGCCCGCCTGAGGCGCGGCGCGCCAGCTGAACGAGTTCACCCGGAGGAGGGGGTACGGGGGAGCCTCCTGGTTCCCCGTTCCGAGCTTGCGTCCCCTCAGGGACCATGCGCGCGGAGCGCGCATGGTCCCCCCGTCCGGAATCGAACCGGAATCTAGCGCTTAGGAGGCGCTCGTTCTATCCATTGAACTACGGGGAGGGTGAGCAGATTTCTGCGAGAATGCCCGCCGGAATGAACGCGCATTTTAGCCGACGCAGGTTCCTCGACGCCGCCTTGACGGCAGGTTTGTTGTCCGCGGCGGGCGCAACGGCGCAGAGCTGGGCCTACGACGACGGCACCACGCCCTACGTACCCACGCCAGTCGAAGTCGTCGAGCGCATGCTGCGTCTGGGAAATCCGCAGGCCGGCGAGTACGTCATCGACCTCGGCTCGGGCGACGGGCGCATCGTCATCGAGTCGGCACGGCGCGGCGCAAGCGGCCTGGGCGTGGACATCGACCCGAGCCTGGTCAAGCTGGCGCGCGAGAACGCGCGCCGCGCCGGCGTCGCCGCGCGCGCGCGCTTCGAGGTGCAGGATCTGTTCGAGACGGACCTTTCCAAGGCGAACGTGGTCACCATGTACCTGCTTCCCGACGTGAACATGAAGCTGCGGCCGAGGCTCATCTCCATGCTCAGGCCCGGCACGCGCATCGTGTCGCACGACTACGACCTCGGCGACTGGCAGCCGGACGAAACCGTGGAGCTGCGCTCGCCGGACAAGCTGGTCGGCCCGGTCGGCCGATCGAAGGTGATGCTGTGGATCGTGCCGGCGAACCTGCGCGGCCGCTGGGTGTCCGAGCTTCCAGCGTTCGGCGGGAGCTGGCAGTTCGACGTCGCGCAGAAGCACCAGCAGCTGGACGTCGACGCTCGCGCCGGCGGCGGCGAGGTGCTGATACGCGGGACGGGGCTGCTGGGCAACGACGTCATATGGGTAGGTAGCGGCAGGATAGGCGACAGGTCCTGGGGCATCCGCTTCCAGGGGACGCTGAAGGGCGATCGCATCGAAGGCGAGGTGCGCGCGCAGGACGGCGACACGACGAGGAGATTTCCTTGGCAGGCAACGAGAAGCCCGTGAGCGGCGCGGCAGGCCAGCCGCAACGTCTGATGACGGTGCCGGACGGCATCGCGCTGGTGATCGGCATGGTGGTGGGCGTGGGCATCTTCAAGGCGCCGTCGATCGTCGCCGGCGCCGCCGGCGACACGCTGAGCTTCATCCTGTTCTGGATCGCAGGCGGCATCGCGTCGATCTGCGGCGCGCTGGTGTACGCCGAGCTCTCCGGGCGCTTTCCCGAGGCGGGCGGTGAGTACCGCTTCCTTGCGCGCGGCATCAGCCCGGGTGCCGCCTTCGTGTTCGCGTGGGCGCGCATCACCGTGATCCAGACCGGGGCGATCGCGTCGGTCGGCTTCGTGCTCGGCGAATACGCGCAGCAGGTGCTGCCGCTGGGCAAGGCGGGCGCGTCGGTGTACGCGGCCCTCGCGGTAATCGCGCTCACCGCGCTCAACCTGGCGGGCACGCCGCAGTCGAAGACGCTGCAGAAGATCATGAGCGGCCTGCTGATCGCCGCGCTGGTCGCGGTGGCGGTGGTCGCGATGTTCGCGCCGGCCCCCGGCGCCGCCGCGCCGGCGCCGCCGGCCGCAGGCATAGGCCTGGCGATGATCTTCGTGCTCTACGCCTACGGCGGCTGGAACGAGGCGGCATACCTTGGCGGCGAGGTGCGCGACGAGCAGCGCAGCATGGTGCGCATCCTGGTCGGCGGCATCGTCGTCATCACCGCGATCTACGTGCTGGTGAACATCGGCTACGTCAGCGCGCTGGGGCTTGACGGACTGCGCGCGTCGAAGGCGATCGCCGCGGACGCGATGCGCGCGGCGGTCGGTGCCGCCGCTGCGATCGTCGTGGCGCTGATCGTCTGCGTCGCCGCGGCGTCGACGATGAACGCGGCGATCCTCACCGGCGCGCGCACCAGCTACGCCTTCGGCCGCGACTTCCCGATGTTCGGCGTGCTGGGACGCTGGCGTGAGGCGGGCAGCACGCCGCAGAACGCGCTGCTGTTGCAGGGCATCATCTCGCTGGCACTGGTGCTCGCCGGCTCGTTCACGCAGGACGGCTTCTCGGCGATGGTGGCGTACACGGCGCCGGTGTTCTGGACCTTCTTCCTGCTGTGTGGCGTGGCGCTGTTCGTGCTGCGCGCAAGGCATGGCGCGCCGACAGGCTTTCGCGCGCCGTTCTTTCCGCTGGTCCCCATCGTGTTCTGCGCCGCCGCCGGGTTCATGCTGTACTCGAGTGTCGACTGGGTGGGGTTCTCGGCCTACGGGCCGAAATTCGGCAACGCGGTGCTTGCCGGCATCGTCGTGATGGCGCTCGGCATCCCGCTCTACTTCATCGCGAGGAAGCGATGAGGTTCGCCGCGCTGCTGCTCGCGTTCGTCACCTGCGCGGCGTTCGCGCAGGACTATGCGCGCGAGAAGCGCTGGGCGGAGCAGGTAATCCCGGACCTGGTGGTCGGCGACGCGGTGCGCATCCGCCTGCCGACTGGGCGCGAGTTCCTCGGCATCCATACCGAGGTGCCGAAGGCGCGCGTCGCGGTGATGCTGGTGCACGGCATCGGCGTGCACCCGGACCACGGTGTCATCGGCATCCTCAGGGCGTCGTTGGCGGACGCCGGCTACACGACACTGTCGATCCAGATGCCGGTGCAGGCGTCCGACGCCAGCGCCGAGGATTACCATCCGGCGCTGTTTCCCGAGGCGGTGCAGCGCATCGCCGCGGGCGCGAAGTGGCTGCAGGGCAGGGGCGCGACGCGCATCGTGCTGCTGTCGCACAGCCTGGGCTCGTGGATGAGCGCGAGCTACGTCGAGCAGACCGCGGGCCGGCCGTTCATCGGCTGGGTGTGCATGGGGATGTCGCGCGGCACCGACGGCATCGGCAAGGCGCGCGTGCCGGTGCTGGACGTCTATGGCGAGCAGGACCTGCCGCAGGTGCTGAAGTCCGCGCCCGCGCGGCTTTCCGCGATTCGCGCGATTGCCGGCTCGGGCCAGGTGAAGATCGCCGGTGCCGACCATTTCTTCCTCGGCAGGGAGAAGGCGCTCGAGGCGGCGATCCGGGGGTTCGTCGAGAAGCTCGAGTGACACTGACCGAGCTCAGGTACATCGTCGCCGTCGCGCGCGAGAAGCACTTCGGCCGCGCGGCGAGCGCGTGCTTTGTCTCCCAGCCTACGCTGTCGGTGGCGATCAAGAAGCTCGAAGACGAGCTCGGCGTACTGCTGTTCGAGCGCGGCGCGGGCGAGGTCACGGTAACGCCCGCGGGCCGTGGCATCGTCGAACAGGCGCAGCGCGTGCTGGAGGAGGCGGCGCGGATCAAGGAGATCGCGCAGGCCGGGCGCGATCCGCTGGCCGGCCCATTGCGCGTCGGCGCGATCTACACCATCGGTCCTTACCTGTTCCCGAAGCTGGTGCCGATCCTGCGGCGCGAGGCGCCGAGCATGCAGCTCATCATCCACGAGAACTACACGCACGTGCTCGGCGCGATGCTGAAGCAGGGCGAGGTCGACGCGATCATCGTCGCGCTGCCCTTCGCCGAGCACGGCGTCGAAACCCTGCCGCTGTACGACGAGCCGTTCGTGGTCGCGGTGCCGCAGGGCCACGCGCTGGAGAAGAGGAAATCGATCTCCGCAGACGAACTGGGCAAGGAGAGCCTGCTGCTATTGGGCGCCGGCCACTGCTTTCGCGACCAGGTGCTCGACCTGTGCGCGCACGTGCACCGCTCGGGCAGCAACATGCAGCGCGCGCTCGAGGGCGGGTCGCTGGAGACGATCCGCCAGATGGTCGCGAGCGGCGTCGGCATCACGGTGCTGCCTTCGTCCTCGGTCGTGCCCGGGAACGGCGCAGACGGCCTGATCCGCATGCGCCCGTTCGCGAAGCCGGTACCCGTGCGCCGCGTGGCGCTCGCCTGGCGCAAGAGCTTTCCGCGGCCGCAGGCGATCGAGGCGCTGCGCGACGCCATTCTTGCCTGCGACCTGCCGCAGGTGGCACGGCTGCGCCATTAAAGAAGGCGCGCGCGGGAAGGGCATGACCGAGCCTTCGCCCTGGGTCGCGCGCTGGGCGGCGCTGGTCGTCGCGGGCCCGGTACTGGACCTTGCCTGCGGCGAAGGGCGGCACGCGCGCCTGTTCGCCGCGCGTGGCCATGACGTCGTCGCGGTCGACCGCAACTCGAATGCGCTCGAGGCGCTGGCCGGCGTGCCGCGCGTGCAAACGCTGCAGGCCGACCTCGAGGACGGCAGCCCGTGGCCGCTTGCGGGCATGCGCTTTGGCGCCATCGTGGTCACCAATTACCTGCACCGGCCGCTGTTCCCGGCGATCCTCGCTTCGCTCGCGTCCGGCGGGGTCCTGATCTATGAAACCTTCATGCTGGGGAACGAACGCTACGGGAAGCCGTCAAACCCCCAGTTCCTGTTGCGGGCAGGGGAGTTGTGGTCGGAACTTGGCGCGAAGCTCGAGGTCAGGGCCTTTGAGCAGGGGCAGATTGCGCACCCGAAACCGGCGATGATTCAAAGACTTTGCGCCATTTCGAGGCGCATCCGCTAAAATTCATCATGGCGCAAGTGCGAGGGCATTCCACATGATCACCGGCAGCCTGGTAGCGATAATCACCCCGATGCACGAGGACGGGCGGCTCGACCTTGCCCGCTTCCGCAAGCTGATCGACTGGCACGTGGCCGAGGGCACCGACGGCATCGTCGTCGTCGGCACCACCGGCGAGTCGCCCACCGTCGATTTCGACGAGCACAAGGAACTGATCCGCGTCGCCGTGGAGCACGCCCGGGGCCGCATCCCGATCATCGCCGGCACCGGCGGCAATTCCACGGCGGAGGCGATCGAGCTCACGGCATCGGCGAAGAAAGCCGGTGCCACGGCCTGCCTGTCCGTGGTGCCGTATTACAACAAGCCGACGCAGGAAGGCCTGTACCAGCACTTCAGGCGGATCGCGGAATCGGTGGACATGCCGATGCTGCTCTATAACGTGCCTGGCCGCACCGTCGCCGACATGCAGAACGACACCGTGCTGCGTCTCGCCGAGGTGCCCGGCATCATCGGCATCAAGGACGCCACCGGCAGCATCGAGCGCTGCACCGACCTCATCAAGCGCGCGCCGCGCGACTTCGCCATCTACTCCGGCGAGGACATCACCGCGCTGCCGCTGATCCTGCTGGGCGGCCATGGCGTGATTTCGGTGACGGCGAACGTCGCGCCGCGGCTGATGCACGAGATGTGCGCGCGCGCGCTGGCTGGCGATGCGAAGACGTCGCGCGACATCAACATGCGCCTGCTGTCGCTGCACCAGAAACTCTTCGTCGAGGCCAACCCGATACCGGTGAAGTGGGTGCTCGCCGAGATGGGAATGATCGAGGCCGGGCTGCGGCTGCCGATGACGCCGCTGTCCGAACGCTTCCACGAGACGCTGCGCGCCGCCATGTACGATGCCGGCATCGCACCCGCGCAGGGCCTGCGCGTGGTGGAAGGGCGCTCGTGAGGGCTTCGAATACCGCCCTCGCGCTGGCGCTGGTGCTTGCGCTCGCCGGCTGCAAGTCCGCGTCCGACCTGCTCGAAGGCCCGAAGGTCGACTACAAGTCCTCGGGAACCCTGCCGCCGCTGGAGATTCCGCCCGACCTGACGACGCCGACGCGCGACAACCGCTACGTCGTGCCGGAAACGGGGCGCGGCGCGGCGACGCTCTCCGGTTACCAGGCCGAGCGCAACCGCGCGCCGCGTGCCGGCGAGACAGGGATCCTGCCCAGCGTCGACCGCATGCGCATCGAGCGCTCGGGCAGCCAGCGCTGGCTGGTGGTGAACGAACCCGCCGAGAAGCTGTGGCCGCTGGTAAAGGACTTCTGGCAGGAGAATGGCTTCCTCATCAGCCTGGACCTCCCGGCCGCGGGCGTCATGGAAACCGACTGGGCGGAGAACCGCGCCAAGATTCCGCAGGACATGCTGCGCACCACGCTGGGCAAGCTGCTCGACCAGGTCTATTCCACGCCCGAGCGCGACAAGTTCCGCACGCGCCTTGAGCGCGGCACGGATCCGGGCGTCACCGAGATCTATATCAGCCACCGCGGCATGATCGAGATCTACGTGACGGAAGCGCAGGCGCAGACCATGTGGCAGCCGCGAAACCCCGACCCCGAACTCGAGGCCGAATTCCTGCGCCGGCTGATGATCCGCCTGGGCACGCAGGAGGAGAAGGCCAAGCAGATGATGGCAAGCACGCCGCAGCAGCGGCGCGCCGCGCTGGTCAAGGGAGTGGATGGCAAGGAACTGCTCGACGTGTTCGAGCCGTTCGACCGCGCGTGGCGCCGCGTCGGCCTGGCGCTGGACCGTGTCGGTTTCACCGTCGAGGACCGCGACCGCCAGAAGGGTTTGTACTTCGTGCGCTACGCGGACACCGACGCGACCAAGCCCAAGGAGAAGCCGGGCATCCTCGACCGCTTCGCGTTCTGGCGCAGCACCGATCCGAAGATCAAGCCCGAGCAGTACCGCGTGTACGTGAAACAGGCGACGAAGGCGGGCGAGGAGTCCAGCGAGGTGCTGGTGCTGAACAAGGACGGCGCCGACGAGCAGTCGCAGACCACCAAGCGCATCCTCACGCTGCTGCACGAGCAGTTGCGGTGAGCGCCCGGCAGTGACCATCCGGCTGTGACCACCCGGCTGTGACGCTACGCTTCGCTGCGCTTGGCAGCGGCAGCAAGGGCAACTGCCTCGTCGTCGAATCGGGTTCCACTCGCGTGCTGCTCGACTGCGGCCTGTCGCCGCGCGAAACCGCGCGCAGGCTCGAGCGGCTCGGGCTGTCGGCGGCCGACATCACGGCGATCCTGGTCACGCACGAGCACGACGACCATGCCGGACATGCGTTCGCATTCTCTGCGCGGCACGGCGCGCCGGTCTGGCTCACGCACGGTACCCGGCGTGCGCTCGCTGAGGAAGGCAAGGCGCACGAGAACGCCAGGTTCATCGAGGACCGCGCCCCGTTCGCAATCGGCGACCTGCAGGTGCAGCCCTACACCGTGCCGCACGACGCGCGCGAGCCGGTGCAGTTCGTGTTCTCCGACGGCGCCGCGCGGCTCGGCGTGCTGACCGACATCGGTGCACCCACCCCGCACGTCGAGCAGACGCTCTCGGGCTGCGACGCGCTGGTGCTCGAATGCAACTACGACATCGACCTGCTGTCGGCGAGCGACTACCCGCGCTGGCTCAAGGAACGCATTTCCGGGCCCTGGGGCCATCTGGATAACCGGCAGGCCGAGCGCCTGCTCGCGTCGATCGACCGCTCGCGGCTCAAGCACGTCATCGCCGCGCATCTGTCCCAGCAGAACAACCGTCCGGCGCTCGCGCAGGCTGCGCTGGCTGCTGCGCTTGGTTGCGAGGCGTCGTGGATCGGGGTGTCCACACAGGACGAAGGCTTCGGCTGGCGCGAAGCCTGATCCCGAAAGAAGACGGCGGCCCCTTGCGGGTGCCGCCGTCCTCGTACTGCGTGCCGGTAGCTACTTCTTCGCTGCGTCGACTGCGCCGCTGACGGCGCCGGATGCGGCGCCCGAGGTGCCACCGGTGGCGGCGCCTTCCTTGGCGCCTTGCACCGCGCCCTTGACGATGGCGTTCATCTTGTCGTCCTTCTTCTCTTCGGCCTTGGGCGCATCGGCAGGCGCCGCGGCTGCCGCCGGAGCCGGGGCGGCCGCTGCCGGCGCCGCAGCCGGCTGCGCCGGCGTTTCGGCCTTCGGCGCGTCAGCCTTCGGTGCCTCGGACTTCGGCGCCTCGGTCGCTGGCGCGGGTGCCTTGGGGGCGGGCGCGGGCGCGGGTTTCGGGGATTCGCCGCAGCCGGCGAGCGCGAACGCCACCACCGCTGCAACAAGCGTGATCTTCTTCATGGTTCTTCCTGTGGAGTGATTTTGAGGACAGCTTCGGATGCGCCTGGTCCAGGCGCGGGCGCGATTCTATCCGGGCGCGGCCAAATAGCAAGAGGCACCTGCGACGGCTCAGAGGCCGAGCGTTTTCAGCATCGGTGCCGGGTAGGAAGCAGCCCAGATCTCCAGGAAGCGGGCACGCATCGCGTAGGCCTCGACATCGTCATGCAGGCCGATCGCGCCGCGGTAGTAGCGCGCCACCGCACGGCGCACGTAGTGCGAGGCGTCGAGCACCATGAAGCTGTCCTTCAGCTCGCGTATGCCGTCGTGCGTGCGGTGGATGGCGATGGCATGCGTGTAGCGCGCGTACAGGTTCATGAAGCGCGGCGCATGCCGCGTCAGGAAGGTGGTGTCGTGCGTGGCGATGTAGATGCGCCGCGTGCGGCTCGCCTGCAGGAACCTGAGCAGAGACGCCGTGCGTCCGGGCAGGTTGAGCCGCAGCGAGGCGAGGTCGGGGTCGAAGATGCGAAGCTCGCGCCCCGGGATGTCGAGCAGCCGCTCGATCGCCTCCTGCAGCCCGGCATCATTGTCGAAGCGCGCGTACTCCTGCGGCGGCTTTTCGTCTTCGCTCATTCGAGGTGCAGGTACCCCGAGCGGTACCAGTCGCGCAGCAGCGCCAGCGCGCGCCCGCTCCTGAAGCGGCGCCCGGGCGCGCGGCGCGCATCGGCGAGTTCGCGCAGCGCCGCGCCGGGAGCGCCGGGGGGGCGCAGCGCTTCGCCGTTCAGGTAGAGGTTCGGGCCGCGATAAAGCATCAGGCTGCGGGGATCGAGCACGACGTCTGACGCGGCCAGCCTGCGCGCGAATGACGCCGCGCCCGGCACGCGCGCGCGCCGCTCGAACGTCACCTGCGGCTTGGGTGTCGTCAGCCAGGCGCCGAGAAATGCGTCGACGTCGCGCGGCGACCAGCGCACGCGCCCGATCATCGTGCGCGCCTGGCGCACAAAGTCTGCGTCGATCCGCGCCGGGTGGGCCGACGGCCGCATCCCGGGATCGCGCCAGGTCGCATCGGGCAGGCCGCGGTCGGCGAGGAAGTCGAGGAACGCGGCGCCCAGTTCCGCGCCCGACGGCGCCCGAAAGCCGACCGAACAGGTTACCGAGTCGTCCAGCGCAATGCCGTCATGGCCCCAGCCAGGCGGCAGGTACAGCAGGTCGCCCGGCTCGAGCAGGTACTCGTCCTCGGCGACAAAGCCGTCGATCAGCCGCAGCGGCTGGCCCGGAACCGCCTCGAAGGCGCGCGGCCGGCAGATGTTCCACACCCGGCGGCCGCTTGCCTGCAGCAGGAACACGTCGTACGAGTCCCAGTGCGGGCCGACGCCGCCGCCGGGCACGGCGTAGCTCGCCATGACGTCGTCGAGGCGCGCCTGCGGAATGAAGGAAAAGCGCCGCAGCAGGCATTCCGCGGCCGACAGGTGGTGGTTGACCCCCTGCACCAGCAGCGACCAGTCCCGCCGCGGCAGCCGTGCAAGCGCGGCGCGCGGAAACGGTCCGTGCGCCACCTGCCAGCGGCGGGCCTTGCGCTGCACCACGCGCGATTCCACGTGGTCGAGCGCGGCGAGCGCAGCGAGCGCACCGCGCGATACCGCGTCCAGCCCTCCGGGAATCGCCCCGCGCACCAGCAGTGGCCGCTTCTGCCAGTGGCGGCGCAGGAACGCGCGCGGGGACAGGCCGCCGAAGAGTTCGTCCGTCACCGCTTCATTATATTTAGTTGTCGTTATTGCGCGACGACGCGCGCGGAACGCTTGTCACGCGGAAAAAAAACTGGTCTAGAATCGCCGCGACACCGACATGCTCCGTCCCGGACAAACCGCACCAGCATTCTCGCTGCCGGACGCCGACATGCAGCCGGTGGATCTGTCCGCCTTCAAGGGGCGCAAGCACGTCGTGCTGTACTTCTACCCGCGCGACGGCACACCCGGCTGCATCATGGAGGCGATCGACTTCTCCGACCACGAGGACCAGTTCGGTCGCCACGGCTGCGTGATCCTCGGCGTGTCGCGCGACGACTGCCTGACGCACGCCGAGTTCCGCGACAAGCACGGCCTGTCTATAAACCTGCTTTCCGACACCGAGGGCGAGGTCTGCCGCAAGTACGGCGTGCTGCAGCAGAAGGAGGCCGACGGCGTGCGGCGCGAATGCCTGGTGCGCTCGACCTTCGTCATCGACAAGAAGGGGGTCATCCGCCACGTCGCCTACGGCGTCAACCCGCGCCACCAGGCAGCCGAGGCCCTGGACGTCGTCAAGAAGCTGAAGACTTGAGCGTCGTTGCCCGCAATACCGTGGTCACGCTCGAAGTCGACCTGCGCGATGCGCAGGGCGGCGAGCTGCAGCCGCCCGGCCAGCGCGTGACCTACCTGCATGGCGGCTACGGCGGCGTGCTCGACGCGATCGAGAATGCGCTCGAGGGCCGTGGCGCGGGCGATGCGGTCCGGTTGCATCTCGAACCGGAGCAGGCGTTCGGCGACTACGATGCGGAGCTGCTTTGCGTCGAGCCGCTCAGCCGCTATGGCGAAGGGCTGGAGGTCGGCATGCAGATCGAGGACGACCTGGACGGCGAGGGCGCGCGCGTGTACACGGTCACCGACCTCGCGGCGGACAAGGTCGTGCTGGACGGCAACCATCCATTCGCCGGCATGGCGCTGCGCATATCGTGCAGGGTGCTCGCGGTGCGCGCGGCGCGCGACGACGAAATCCGCCTCGGCGAGCCGGTACTCGATTAGGTATCATGGTGCCCGGGCAGGGCACGGGGGGAACCAGCATGGTGATGGACATACTGTCCTACGGCGTGGGCACGCTGATCGCGTTCGTCATTATCGGCGTCCTGCTCTTCGTGTTCATCAGCGACATCACGCAGAAGAAGCATGGCGTGCTGCGCAACTACCCGGTGATCGGGCACCTGCGCTACTACTTCGAGCAGCTCGGCGAATACTTCCGCCAGTACTTCTTTGCCGGCGACCGCGACGAGATGCCGTTCAACCGCGCAACGCGGGGCTGGGTCTACCGGCTGGCGAAGAACGAAGGGGGCGTCATCGGCTTCGGCTCCACCTACGACCTGCACGAGCCCGGCGCGCTGATATTCGTCAACCATCCGTTCCCGGTGCTGGAAGAGGAGCGGCTGCCCACGCCTTCGCTCCTGCTGGGCGAGGGCTACTGCAGGAACCCGTTCGAGGCGCGCTCGATCGTCAATGTCAGCGGCATGAGCTACGGCGCCATCTCGGCACCGGCTGTGAGGTCGCTGTCGCGCGGCGCCGCGGTGGCGGGCTGCTGGCTGGACACCGGCGAAGGTGGCCTGTCGCCGTACCACCTGGAGGGCGGCTGCGACGTCATCATGCAGATCGGCACCGCCAAGTACGGCGTGCGCGACGCGCACGGCAGCCTGAACCCCGAGCGGCTGATCGAGCTCGGCAAGGTGGTGAAGGCGTTCGAGATCAAGCTGTCGCAGGGAGCGAAGCCCGGCAAGGGTGGCGTGCTGCCCGGCAAGAAGGTCACCGCTGAGATCGCGCAGATACGCGGCATACCCGAGGGCCGCGATTCGATCAGCCCGAACCGCCATCGCGACATCTCGAACATCAATGATCTGCTCGACATGGTGCTGCAGGTGCGCGACCTCACCGGTCGGCCGGTGGGGGTGAAAACCGCGGTCGGCGGCTGGAAGTTCCTCAACGAACTGGGCGACGCGGTGCACCGTCGCGGCCTGGAAAGCGCGCCGGACTTCCTCGTCATCGACGGCGGCGAGGGCGGCTCGGGCGCGGCGCCGCAGGCGCTCGCCGACCACA
>CAZTDU010000003.1:0-259064 GCA_964612335.1 uncultured Enterobacteriaceae bacterium
CGGTGACCATGCAGACCATCTGGCCGAACCTCATCGTGCAGCGCGAGCTGAACACGCTGGGCGTGCGGCACATAGTCCCGAACGGACCGCACAGCATGATCATGCTGTGGACGATGTTCGGCTACGAGGACGACACAGAGGAGATGACGCAGCACCGGCTGCGCCAGGGCAACCTCATGGGGCCCTCGGGCTTCCTCGGGCTGGAGGACAACGAGGCGATCAAGTTCATGCAGGAGGGCGTGCGCCGCTCGTCGACGGGCGAGGGCATCCTCAAGCTCGGCGGCGTGACCGAGGGAAGCACCAACTCGCTGATCGACGAAGCGGCGATCCGCGCGATGTTCCGTTACTACCGCGCCGAGATGGGGCTGTGATGTACCCGGGCTACGACATGCCGGCTGCGGACCCGAAGAGCGTGCGTGAGCTGCGACTGGAAATCGAGGAGTTCCACGCCGAGTACTGCCATGCGCTCGACCGCGAGGCGCTCGACACCTGGCCGGACTTCTTCACCGAGGACGCGGTCTACCGCATCACCGCGCGCGAGAACGCGGACGCCGGGCTTCCCGTCGGCCTGGTCTACGCCGACAGCAAGGCGATGATGCGCGACCGCGCCTTCGCGATCCGCAACACGCAGATGTTCGCGCCGCGCTACCTGCAGCATTTCGTCAGCAACGTGCGCGTGCTTTCGGCCGAGGGCGGCGCGATCAAGGCGCAGTCGAACTACCTGCTGTTGCAGACGCTGGTGGACGGCCCGACGACGATCCAGCAGTCCGGCCGCTACTACGACACCTTCGTGCGCGAGGGCGGCAGGCTGCTGCTGAAGGAGCGCCAGTGCATCTACGACACGGTGCTGATCGCGAACGACCTTGTCTATCCCGTCTAGCGGTACCCCGCCCGGCGTATCCGGCCTAGTCGCCGCGCAGCATGTCGCGTCCGAGCTCGCGGTTCGCCTCGATCAGGCGTACCAGCGTTGCCATGAACTGGTCGCGCTCCTTCTGCGTCAGCGCGGCGAGCAGGCGGTCCTGCGCGCGCTGCATCGACGGGAACAGTCCTGCCACGAGTTCGCGGCCCTTGGGCGTCAGCGACGCGAGGCGCGCGCGCCGGTCCGCCGGGTTGGGTTTCCTGCGCACCAGCTTGCGCGCTTCCAGCCGCGACAGCACCTCGGCGACATTGGTGCGGTCGATGCCGACGTCCTCGGCGAGCGTGATCTGGTCGCGCTCGCCGCGCACCGACAGCGCGGTGAGCACGCCGTACTGGACCGGCGTCACGTTCGCGTGACCCAGCTCCTCGGCCCACAGCGCGTGGCTGATCTGGTGGACGCGCCGCACCAGGTAGCCGGCGCGCGACCACAGCGGCAGGCGCGGCTCGCTGGCGGCGGTGTTTTTTCTCGAACTCATGGGGGCGGCGCAGTGTATCCCGGCGCGCTTGCCCCGTCACGAAGGGGAAGCAGATGAGCGACACCGCATTCCTGCCCGCCGGCGAGCTCGCCGCGCGCGTGCGCAAGGGCGAGACCACCGCGGCAGCCGCGACCGGCGAGTGCCTGGCGCGCATCCGGCGCCTGCAGCCTTCGCTCAACGCCTTCGTCACGGTGTGCGAGGACGATGCACTGGCACAGGCCGCGGCGGTGGATGCCGCGATAGGACGCGGCGACACGGTTGGGCCGCTCGCCGGCGTACCGGTGTCGGTCAAGGACATCATCAACACCAAAGGCGTGCGCACCACCTGGGGTTCGCGCCTGATGGCGGACAACGTGCCCGATGCAGACGCGGTTGCGGTTGCGCGCCTGAAGGCCGCCGGCGCGGTGCTCGTCGGCAAGACGACGACGCCCGAGTTCGCCTTCAAGCTGCTCACCGACTCGCCGCTTACCGGCATCACGCGCAACCCGTGGAACACCGAGCGCACGTCGGGCGGCTCCAGCGGCGGCTCGGCGGTCGCCGTCGCCGCCGGCATGGGCCCGCTGTCGCTCGCCACCGATGCGGGCGCATCGACGCGGCTGCCGGCGGCCTGCTGCAGCATCGTCGGCATGAAGCCGACGCTTGGCCTGGTGCCGCACAACCAGGTGCCCGACGGCTTCAACAATTTCATCCACCTCGGCGTGATGTCGCGCAATGTCGCCGATGCCGCGCTGATGCTTGACGCGATGGCAGGCCCGCACCAGGCCGACCCGCATTCGATCGCCGTGCCGGCGCCCCGCGCGGTGGAAGCGCTGGCGACCCCCTTCGAGCTGAAGGGCGCGCGCATCGCCTGGCGGCCGCTGCTCGGCAACGTCATGCTGGATGACGAGATCCGCGCGCTCTGCGAGCACGCGCTGGCGCGGCTCGCGGCCGAGGGCGCGCTCGTCGACACGCTGGACGAGAAGCTGGAACCCGCGGATGCGGCCTGGCGCGTGCTGCAGCAGTCGAACTGGGCGGCGCGCTACTTCGCCAGCATCGACAAGGTCGCAGACAAGCTGGACCCGGGTTTCGTCGAGGGCATCCGCGCCGGCGGCGCGCTGTCCGGCCAGCAGCTGCTCGCGGCCACCTACCGGCGCACCGCGTACTTCCGCGCAGTGCAGGGCTGGTTCGCGAAGCACGAGTGGCTGGCCACGCCGGTGACCGCGTGTTCTCCGCTGTCGGTGTCGCACGGCCCGACCGAGCCGATCCGCATCGGCGGCGTGGAAGCGGGCGACCCGCGCGAAGCCTGGGCACCGTACCTGAACCTGTTCAACCTGACCGGCCACCCGGCGCTCAGCCTGCCGGTCGGCTTCACGCGCGATGGCCTGCCGGTGGGCATCCAGCTGGTGGGGCGCTGGTACGCCGACGCGCAACTGCTCGCGCTTGCGGCCAGGCTCGAAGCGCTGCTGGCGCTCGGCTTTCCCGTCCCGCCCGCCGCGCGCTGAGCGCGGCGCAGCGCGTCAGTGAAAGTACGCGCCGCCGTCCACCACCAGCGTCTGTCCGGTGATGAACGCCGAATCCGGGCCGGCGAAGAACACCGCCGCGCCCACCAGGTCCGCCGGATACATGTCGCGGCCGATGACGCGCCCGGCGAGCGAGGGCGCGCGCGCACCGGCGATCAGCTCGGTATTTGCCGCCACGCCTTCCGACAGCGTGAAGCCCGGCGCGATGCCGTTGACGAGGATGCCGTCCGCGCCCATTTCGCGCGCCATCGCGCGCGTCATCGACAGCACCGCACCCTTGCTGGCGACGTAGTGCAGGTACAGCGGATTGCCCTTGAAGGCCACGCCCGAGGAAATGTTGACGATGCGCGCCGCCGGCGAGCGCTTCAACTGCGGGTAGAGCGCCTTCGCGCTCAGGAACGGTCCCAGCGTGTTGACTTCCATCACGCGACGCCATTCGTCGGCGGAAATCTCGTGGAACGGCTTGGGCTTCAGCGCGGCGAATATCGCCGCGTTGTTGACCAGGATGTCCGCGCCGCCGAAGGCCTGCTGCGCGAAATCGGCCAGGCGGGCGCAATCGGCCTCGCTCGCCACATCGCAGGCGATGCCGCGCGCCGCTGCCCCGCCCGCGGCGATCTCCTCCGCCGCCGCGGCGGCATTCTTCAGGTCGGCGATGACGACGCGC
The DNA here is from genome assembly GCA_964612335.1 of uncultured Enterobacteriaceae bacterium. Lineage (GTDB taxonomy): Bacteria > Pseudomonadota > Gammaproteobacteria > Burkholderiales > SG8-39 > CAZTDU01. The sequence continues at coordinate 3,558 of CAZTDU010000003.1, forward strand.
GCGCCCTCGGCGGCGAACGCCGCGGCGATGGCCTTGCCGATGCCGCCGCCGGCGCCGGTTACGACTGCAGTTCGGTTCTCGAGTTTCATGGTCGGCTAGTATGAACGCAGTGCGAGCGGTCGATCCAGACCAGTTCGGCAATGCGGGAGGGAGGCGTGACGGCAGCGGAACTGATTCTTCATAACGGACGCATCCATACGCTGGACGCATCCAGCCGCACGGTCGCAGCGCTGGCGGTCAGCGGCGGGCGCATCGCCGCGGCCGGCGCGGACGCCGACATCCTGCGGCTGCGTGGTGCGCAGACCCGCGTGCTCGACCTCGGGGGGCGGACCGTGGTGCCCGGCTTCTACGACGCGCACCCGCACCTTGACCGCATGGGCCTGCGCGACCTCTGCGGCGTCGCGATCGCGCACTGCCGCTCGGTGGCCGAGATCTGCGACGCGGTGCGCGCTGCTGCCGCGCACACGCCGCCGGGCGAGTGGATCGTCACGCTGCCGATGGGCGCGCCGCCCGAGGACTACGTGTTCGACGCCGGCCAGCTGCGCGAGGGCCGCTTCCCCGATCGCCGCGACCTCGACCGCGCGGCGCCCGATAACCCCGTGTACATCCGTTCGCCCTGGGGCTGGTGGAGCCGCCTGCCGCTGCCCTCGGTGGCGAACAGCCGCGCGCTCGCCGCCGCGGGCATCACGCGCGACACGCAGCCGCCGCACCGGGTCGAGATCGTCAAGGACCCCGCGGGCGAGCCCACAGGCGTGTTCCTCGAGCGCAACTGGGCGCCGATCCTCGAGTACACGCTGTTCTCGTGCGTGCCGCGCTTCACCTACGAGGACCGCTACGCCGGCCTGCGTCACGCCTCGCGCGTGGCGAGCGCCTCGGGCATCACCGCCGCCTTCGAAGGCCATGGCGTCACGCCCCAGGTGCTCGACGCCTACCGCCGCCTCGACGCGGCCGGCGAACTCACGCTGCGCACGCAACTGCCGCTGAGCGTGCCGAGCGCCGCGTTCGGCGACCGCAAGATCGGCGATCTGCTTGCGCACTGGGCACCGCGGCTCGCCGGGCGAGGCAGCGACGCAGGCACGCGCGGCATGCTGCGCGAGGAGGGGCTGTGCCTCGACGTCGCGGACCCGGACGCCGCGCGCATCATCGCGCGCGGCTATCCGTACGAGCAGTGGGCGGGACATTTCTACCAGTCGCTGCCGCACGAGCGCCTGGTCGCGCTCGGCCTCGATGCGGCGAAGCTCGGCATCCGCGTCTGCACGCTCGTCTGCTACGAGCTCGAGCGCGTGCTGCGTGCCTTCGAGGAAATCGACGCGCAGGTGCCGATACGCGAGCGGCGCTGGGTGGCGGTGCACGTCACGCAGGCCACGCCAGCGCAGATCCGCCGCATCAAGGCGCTGGGCCTGGTGGCGACGGTGACGCCGAGCTTCATGTACATGGCGAAGGACCGCTTCAACCTGCAGGCGCTGGGCGCGCAGGGCACGCCGATCCGCGCGCTGCTGGACGCCGGCGTCCCGGTGGCCCTGTCTACCGACGGCGTGCCGCACTCGATGCTGTTCGCGCTGTGGGAGGCGCTCGCGCGCTGGGACAACGACGGCAGGCAGCGCCTCGGCGACAGCGGCCTGACGCGCGAGGAGGCGCTGCGCCTCGCCACGATAGCGGGCCACTACCTTACCTGGGACGAGGCCGCCCGAGGCGCGCTGGCGCCGGGGATGGCGGCGGATTTTGCGCTGCTCGACGAAGATCCGCTCGCCTGCGAACTGGACCGCATCCGCGACATCGCGGTAGAGCGTACCTGGGTGGCGGGGCGCGAGGTGCACGGGCCGACCGCATAGAGAACGAACCGGTTCCGCGCGCCCCGGCCGGGTTGGTAGACTCGTCGGCCATGGCCTTGTCTGCGGCACAGTTGGAGGCATTCCGGCGGGAGGGGCTGGTGTTTCCGCAGCGCGCCCTCGATGCCGAAGATGCGGCTGCCCGCGCGCGGGCGCTGCAGTCCTTCGCGCAGGCCAGAGGCGTGCCGCTCACCGGCCTGCTGCGCTTCAAGGCGCACCTGCGCTTTCGCGCCCTGGAGGAGATTGCACGCCATCCGGCGATACTCGATGCGGTCGAGTCGCTGATCGGCCCGGACATCCTCGTGTTCACCTCCACCGTCTGGGCAAAGGAGGCACGCGACCGACGCTACGTCTCGTGGCACCAGGATTCGGCCTACTTCGGTCTCGATCCGCACGACGAGGTCACCGCCTGGGTGGCGCTTACCGACAGCCGGCGGGACAACGGCTGCCTGCGGGTGATTCCGCGCAGCCACCTGGCGGCGGACTACTCGCACGAGGAGACGCGGGACGAGAACAACCTGCTGATCCGGGGCCAGTCGATACGCGGCCTGGACGAGGGCTCCGCGATCGACGTGGAACTCCAACCGGGCGAGTTCTCATTGCACGCGGAGCGCACGGTGCACGGCTCGCTCGAGAATGCGTCCTCCCGGCCGCGCATCGGCTACGCCATCTTCTACATTCCACCGCATGTCCGCTCGACGCTGGGCCGCCGCAGCGCGCTGCTGGTGCGAGGCGAGGACCGCTACGGGCACTGGGACGCCGATCCCGTTCCCGCGGGCGACGACGATCCCGCGATCGAGGCGTTCATGCGTGCGGCATTCCAGCGCTACCGCGACCAGGAAGCTTCGACGAGCTGAGAGATGCACGACATCGCCCTCAATCCACTGGACCCGATGCCGCTCACCGAGCAGATCGTGGTCGAGTTCACCAAGCGCATCACGCAGCGCGCGCTGCGGCCCGGCGCCAGGCTGCCGTCGATCCGCGCGTTCGCGGGCGCGCATGGCGTCAGCACCTCGGTCGTCGTCGATGCCTACGACCGCCTGGTGCGCAGCGGGCTGGTGCGCCCGCGCCACGGCTCGGGCTACTACGTCGCGGCGCGCAAGAAGAGCCACGCCGATCAAGCCGCGCACGACCTGTCCAGCGCCGACGACATGCTGTGGATCATGCGCAATGCGCTGGTCGCGGTGCCTCAGGGCCTCAAGGTCGGCGCGGGCTGGCTGCCGGCGACATGGCTGGACCAGGGCCTGGTGCAGGACGGCATGCGCCTTGCGCTCGAGCGCCACGGCGACGAACTGCACGAGTACGGCAGCCCCTACGGCTACGGCCCGCTGCGCGAGGTGCTCGCCGCGCGCCTGGCGCTTATCGGCGTACACGCCACCGCGTCGCAGGTGATGCTGACCCACGGCGCCACCGGCGCGCTCGATCTCGTCGGTCGCGCGCTGATCCGCGCCGGCGACACCGTGCTCGTGGACGACCCGGGATACTTTGCCTTCGGCGGCTACGCAAAATCGCTCGGTGCCACGGTGGTCGGCGTGCCGCGCCTCGCCGACGGTCCCGACCTCGACGCGCTGGAGCGTGCCGCCGCCGAGTACCGGCCGCGGCTGTTCTTCACCGTGTCGGTGCTGCACAACCCCACCGGCACCAGCAGTTCGGAGAACAACGCCCGCCGGGTACTGCGCATCGCCGAGAACCATGACTTCACGCTGCTCGAGGACGACGTCTACGGCGACTTCCATGCTGCGCCGCTGACGCGGCTCGCCACGCTCGACCAGTTGAAGCGCGTCATCTACGTCGGCGGATTCTCCAAGACGGTGTCCTCGTCGCTGCGCGTCGGCTACATCGCCGCCGACGAGGGGATGATCGCCGACCTTGCCGACCTGAAGCTGCTTACCACGCTGAACAGCAGCAGCCTGTCCGAGCGCATCGTGCACGAAGTGCTCGCTTCCGGCCTGTATGCGCGGCACATGGAGCGTTTGCGCCAGCGCCTGCGCGACGCGCGCGAGGCGACGCTGGCGCAGTTGCGCGGACTCGAACTCGAGGTGCCCTTCGTTCCCGAGGCAGGCATGTTCATCTGGGCGCGCATGCCGGACGGCAGGGACGTATCAAGCCTCGCCACGCGCGCTGCGCAGCAGGGCATCATCCTCGGGCCGGGCAACGTCTTCCGCCCGCACCAGGAGCCCTCGCCGTTCCTGCGCTTCAACGCCGCCTACTGCAACGATGCGCGGCTGTTCGAGTTCCTGCGCACAGCCATGGGGCACCGCCTGTCCTGATGCGCCGCAGCAGTGCCCGCGCGCAAGGATGGAAGGCGGTACCGAAATATCAACTAGCTGATTAAGAAGGAACTATATCCGCGCCATCGTGGCTGAGGAATTGCTTGGCCAATCCAAAACAGTTGGTATACATTATGCATGGCCATGCATATGACAGGGCCGATCGGCAACCGACAGGAGATACGCGATGAGCGCAGTGGCTACGCCCGCACGTGAAGGAAAGTCCCCGGCTTCCGACCTGAAGCCGATCTCGGAGAAGCGCCTTCCCACGGGCGAGTTGCTGCAGGAGTTCCGCGCCGTCTGCCGCATGTGCCACGGCGGCTGCGGCACCATCGTCGAGATGGTCGACGGCGTGATCCGCAAGGTCACCGGAGACCCCGACAACCCGATCAACCACGGCGCGCTGTGCTCGAAAGCCGGCGTCGCCTCGATCGAGAACGTCTACCACCCGGACCGGCTCGACTACCCGCTGATGCGCACCGGCGAGCGCGGCGAAGGCAAGTGGAAGCGCATCAGCTGGGATGAGGCGCTCGAGACGATCGCGAAGAAGCTGAACGCGGTCAAGGCCGAGCACGGCGCGGAAGCCGTGGCGTTCGCGCGCGGCACCGGCATCAACAACACGCACATCATCTCGCGGCTGGCGAACCTGTTCGGCACGCCGAACGTCACCGCGATTGCGTACTTCTGCTACGGGCCCAGGGTCGCGGTGTCCAAGGTCACCGCGAACGGCACGCACAAGATGTGGGACACCACGCCGGTGCCCGACTTCTATTCGAACCCCAAGTGCATCGTGCAGTGGGGCTCGCAGAAGCGCACCAGCAACGACCACGGCCTGATCGGCCACGGCCCGATGAAGCAGGCGTTCGAGAACAATCCGCTCAACATCGTCGTCGACCCGAGGAAGCCCAAGGCTGCCGGCCACGCCGACATCTGGCTGCCGCTGCGCCCCGGCACCGACGCGGCGATGGCACTTGGCTGGATGAACGTCATCATCAACGAAGGCCTGTACGACAAGGAGTTCGTCGAGAAGTACTGCCACGGATTCGAGGAACTCAAGGCACGCGTCGCCGAGTACCCGCTCGAGCGCGTCGCCGAGATCACCTGGTGCGACGCCGACATGATCGCCAAGGCCGCGCGCGCCTACGCCACCATCCGGCCCGGCTGCCTGGTCTGGGGCAATGGCACCGACCAGCTTGGCAACAACACCTTCCAGGCCACGCGCGCGCTGATGATGCTGATGGGGCTGACCGGGAACCTAGACGTGCCCGGCGGCAACGTGTTCTACCCGGCGCCCAAGCTCAATTACGGCGAGCTGTGGGACAAGCTCCCGCCCGAGCAGGCGGCCAAGCGCCTCGGCGGCGACAAGTTCAAGGCGCTGAACATGACGCCCTACGCCTACGCGCACCCGCCGTCGGTTTACCGCGCGATGAAATTCGGCGAGCCGTACAAGGTGCGCGCCTACGTGGTGACCGGAAACAACGTCGTCACCTGCTTCCCCAATACCAAGCTGATCACCGAAGCGCTGAAGGGCCTCGACCTGCTGGTCGTGCACGACACCTACATGACGCCGACCGCGGAGCTCGCCGACATCGTGCTGCCCGCGGCGTCGAACCTCGAGCGCGACGAGCCGCGGCTGCACCTATTCACCAAGGGGCCGCAGTCGCTGTACCTCGACACCAGCTCGCAGAAGCTCGTCAGCCTGGGCGAGCGGCGCTCGGACTGGGAGTGGATCATCGGGCTGGCGCAGAAGCTGGGGTTCGAGGAGTACTTCCCCTCGATGGAAGCTTTCGTCGAGGACGCGCTGCGTCCCTCAGGCGCGAAATGGGCGCAGCTGCGCCAGATGGAGCACGGCATCGAGATCCCCGTGGAGTACCGGAAATACGAGAAGGTCGGCTTTGGCACGCCGACCGGCAAGTTCGAGCTGTACTCGACGATGATGAAGGACTGGGGCTACGACCCGCTGCCCGAGCATGTCGAGCCGCCCGAGAGCCCGGTAAGCACGCCCGAGCGCTGGAAGGAGTACCCGCTGATCCTCAACACCGGCGCCAAGCAGCCGATGTACTGGCACTCGCAGTACCGGCAGGTGAAGTCGCTGCGGTCCCTCAACAACGAGCCGCTGTGCGAGATGCACACCGAGACCGCCAAGTCGCTGGGCATCAAGGCGGGCGACTATGCATGGGTGGACACGGTGCGCGGCAGGCTGCGCATGAAGGTCACCACCAACACGCAGGTGCACCCGAAGGTGGTGACGATCCCGCATGGCTGGTGGCTCCCCGAGCGCCCCGGCCCGGACCACGGCGTGTTCGAGGTGTGCTCGAACGTCGTCGTCGACGACGATCCTGCCAACTGCGACGTCGTGCTCGGCTCCAGCCCGCTCAAGGGCCTGCTGTGCAAGGTGTACCTGGCCGACGCCGCGACGAAGCCGGTACCGAAGAAAGCCGCCGCAAAAGCTGCCTGAACCCGGGAGGAATGCCATGAGCAGTCTGTGCACGTTCGACCAGTTGATGGCGGGTCCGTGGGGCGAGATCGCCCCGCATTACGCGGGCCTGCGCGACGAATGGCTGGTGGTGGCCCGCTCGAAGGACGTGGGCGAGAACGAGGTGAAGAAGATCACGCTGCTCGGCGAAGACCTGGTGCTGTGGCGCTCGGGCGGCGAAATCCATTGCTGGAAGGACCTGTGCATACACCGCGGCGCGCGGCTGTCGCTCGGCTGGGTGGACGAAGGCAATATCGTCTGCCCGTACCACGGCTGGGCATTCGACGGCAGCGCGAAGTGCGTGAAGATCCCCGCGCACCCGGACCAGATCCCGCCCTTGAAGGCGCGCGCGTTCCCGCACCCGGTGAAGGAGGCCTACGGCTTCATCTGGAGTTCGGTGGGCGAGCCGCAGCAGGACGTGCCGCCGTTCCCGCAGTGGGACGACCCGACGTTCCGCAAGGTGCACGCAGGCCCGTACTTCTACAAGGGCGACGCGATGCGCACGGTCGAGAACTTCCTCGACGTGGCGCACTTCCCGTACGTGCACGCCGGGCTGAACGGCTATCCGAAAGCGCCGGACCCGATCGCGGACTACGAGGTGTTCGAGCGCGACGGCGTGCTGTGCACCTCGCCGATCCGCGTGCACCAGCCGTATGGCGACCACCGCGGCATCCCGGTGACCTCGGAGTACAACTTCAACTGCTTCCGGCTGCTGACCGCGCACTTCGTCAAGCACACCGGACCGACCGAGCGCTTCGCCACGTACTTCAACGTCACGCCGGTCGGCCCCAAGGACAGCATCGTCTGGCTGATCGTCGCGATCAATTTCGGCGAGGACCTGACAGAGGAGAAGATCCTCGACCGCCAGGATCGCGTGTTCGAGCAGGACCGGCTGATCGTCGAGAGCCAGCGGCCGGATGCGCTGCCCACCGACCTCACCGAGGAACTGCACGTGCGCTGCGACAAGTACGCGATCGAATACCGCAAGTGGGTCAAGCGCGCCGCCGAGCGCTCGCGCGGCACGCCGCAGCCGAAGGTGAAGCTGCGCTCGATCTGAGCCGGCGCCCCGAACGACAAGCACAACCGAAAAAGGACGAGGAGAAACAGATGGGCGTCTACGTCACCGAGAACTGCGAGGATTGCCGCTACACGGAGTGCGTCAAGGTGTGCCCGGTATCCTGCTTTCACGCCGACGACAGGATGGTGTACGTGGACAACGACACCTGCATCGACTGCTTTGCCTGCATCCCGGCCTGCCCGGTGCAGGCGATCCTCGCCGAGGAGGACCTGGCCGACGAGCAGCGCAGGTGGATCGACATCAACCGCGAGCGCGCCGCCGCGCTGCCGGTGATCAAGAAGGCGGCGGACCCGCTGCCGACGGCGGCGGCGAAGCGCGCGGCGCTGGGCTACTGAGCGCCGTGCCGGCGACACCGCGAGTAGCCATCGTCGGCGCCGGGCCGAGCGGCTTCTACGCGGCCGAAGCGGTGTTCGACCTCGGCATCGGCGCCGAGGTCAGCATGATCGACCGGCTGCCGAGCCCGTTCGGGCTGGTGAGGAGCGGCGTCGCACCCGACCACCCGAACCTGAAGAAGCCGATCGAGACCTACGACGCGATCGCGCGGCAGCCCGGCTTCAGGTACTTCGGCAACGTCGAAGTCGGGCGTGACGTCGGCGTCGACGAGCTGCTCGCCACGCATCACGCCGTGGTGCTGTGCTACGGCGCCTCGCGCGACGCGCCGCTGGGCATCCCCGGCGAGGAGCTCGCGGGCAGCCACGCCGCCACCGAGTTCGTCGGCTGGTACAACGGGCATCCCGAGTACCGCGACTGCACGTTCGACCTGTCGCAGGAGTCCGCGGTCATCATCGGCCAGGGCAACGTCGCGCTGGACGTCGCTCGCATCCTGCTGCGCGGCGTGGACGAGCTGCGCAAGACCGACATCGCCGAGCATGCGCTGGATGCGCTCGCGCAAAGCCGCGTCCGCGAGATCCGCATCATCGGCAGGCGTGGCCCGGCGCAGGCGAAGTTCACGCCGCGCGAGCTAGAGGAGATCGGCACGCTGCCCACGGCGGACGTGCGCGTGAGCCCGGCCGACCTGGTGCTGAACCCGGCGAGCGCCGCGGAGGCCGCCGCGCGGACATCGGTGAACGTGAAGAAGAACCTGGGAATTTTCGCCCGCTACGCGCTCTCCGGCGGCAGCAGCGGCAGTGTCGCCTGCTACTTCAATTTCCTCGAAAGCCCGCTCGAGCTCGCGGGAGACGGGTGCATCGAGCGCGTGCGGCTGGCGAAGAACGCGCTCGAGGGTGACCCTTTCGCGCAGCGCGCGGTCGCCACCGGCGCAGAACGCGACGTCGCCTGCGGGCTGGCATTCCGCGCCGTGGGCTACCGCGGCGACGCGCTGCCGGGCGTGCCGTTCGATGGGCGCCGCGGCGTGGTCGAGCACCAGGCCGGGCGCGTGATGCGCGACGGCGTGGCGGTGCCTGGCCTTTACGCCGCCGGCTGGATCAAGCGCGGCGCCACCGGCATCATCGGCACCAATCGCGCGTGCAGCGTCGAAACCGTGGAATCGATGGGCGCGGACATGGGCGCGCTCGCACAGTCCGAGCGCCCCGGCAGCGAGGGCCTCGCCGCGCTGCTGGCTGGTCGCGGCGTGCGCAGTGTGGACTACGCGGCATGGCTGCGCATCGACGCCGAGGAGCTTCGCAGGGGCGGCGAGGCGGGGCGCCCGCGCAGCAAGTTCACCCGTGTCGCCGACATGCTCGGCTTCGCGCACGCATGAGCGCGCCGGCGTTGGCGATGCCCTGGCTGGGCACGCAGGCACGGGTCGCGCTGATCGGCTGCGGCGCGATCGCCGACGAGTTCGTGCGCTGCATGGACGCGCTCGGCGAAGCGCAGCGCATCGTCTGCGCGCTGGAGACGACCGCCGCGCTGGAGGCGGCGCGCGCGCGCGTCGGCCGCCGCTTCCCGGTCACCGACAGCATCGACGAGCTGCTCGCGTCGCGCGCGGAACTCGTCATCGAGTGCGCCGGCCAGGGCGCGCTGAAGGCGCACGCCTCGCGCGTGCTCGGCGCGGGGCTGCACTGCATTGCCGCGTCCACCGGCGCGTTCGCCGACGCGGACTTCGCGGCGCAGGTCGCCGGGCTGCAGGCGGCATCGGCGGCGCGGCTGTGGATCCCCTCCGGCGCCATCGCCGGCGTCGACGGCCTGCTCGCCGCGCGCACCGCCGGCATGGACAGCGTGACCTACACGTCCGGCAAACCGCCGCATGCCTGGGACGGCACCCCCGCGCAGTCCCTGCTGCAAGGGGAAGCGCGGACCCGCCGGGTCGAGTTCTTTGAAGGCAGCGCGCGCGATGCCGCGCGCGACTACCCGCAAAACGCGAATGTCGGCGCGACCATCGCGCTGGCGAGCCTGGGGCTGGATCGCACGCGCGTGAAGCTGGTGTCCGACCCGGCGCTCGCGGGCCCGCTCGGCACCATAGACGCCAGTGGCGCGTTCGGCGTGTTCCATTTCGACATCCTCGCCTACGCCTCGCCGACGAATCCCAAGACCTCGGCGATCACCGCGCACAGCATCGCGCTCGCGCTGCGCCAGGGCTACTGCTTCGCCTTCGATCCCGCGTCGGCGTGAGCGCCGTGGCGTCGCGGCGCATCGACCCGGTGCTGGTGGAGGCGTGGCGCGGCGACGCGCTTGAGAACGCGCATCGCGGCGCGTACGCCGTGGTCGACGTGTCGGGGGCGGTCATCGACGAGCAGGGGGATGTACACCGTCCGGTGTTCCCTCGTTCGGCGGTCAAGCCGCTGCAGGCGCTGCCGCTGCTCGAAACCGGCGCCGCGGCGCGCTACGCTCTCGGCGCGGAGCAGCTCGCGCTTGCCTGCGCGTCGCACAGCGGCGAGCCGGGCCATGTACAGGCGGTTTCGGCGCTGCTGGCGAAAGGCGGGCTCACGCCGGCGTGCCTGGAGTGCGGCGCGCAGGTGCCCATGGGCGAGGCCGCGGCACGCGCGCTGTTCACGACCGGAAATGGGCCAACGCCGTTGCACAACAACTGCTCCGGCAAGCACGCCGGTTTCCTGCTCACCGCGCGGCACCAGGGCGAGGCGCCGGAGGGCTACGTGGAGGAAGCGCATCCGGTGCAGCGGCGGGTTGCCGAGTCGCTCGCCGAATCCATGCAGCATGAGATCACCGACGCGCCACGCGGGCGCGATGGCTGCGGCATACCGACCTTCGCGGTGCCGCTGCGCGCGATCGCGCGCAGCATGGCATCGCTCGCGCCCGCGGCTCGCGGCGTGCCGGCGCGCAGGCGCGCGGCCGAACAGCTGCGCGACGCGGTGATGGCGCATCCGTGGCTGGTCGCCGGCACCGACCGCTTCGACACCGAAGTCATGCTCGCGGGAGCGGGCAGCGTGCTGGTGAAGATGGGCGCGGATGGCGTGCACGCGGCCTGCGTGCCGGCGCTCGGCCTGGGGATCGCCTCCAAGATCGCCGACGGCAGCGCGCGCGCGTCCGAAGTGCTGATGGCGGCGCTGCTGGTCCGGCACGCGCGGCCCGCGCCTGCGCTTGCGGCCCTGCTGGATCGTCGCGCGCGCCGCGATATTGTCAACAACCGCGGAGAGATCGTCGGCGCCTTGCGCCACACCCTGCTGCCAGACTAATACAGTTCGACTACACTTCGGTTCTGGAAGCGCGTGTCCAGCGCGCTGGAGGAGGCAAGGTGGAGGCGAGGAAGAAGTTCAAGGCGGCGATGTCCCGCCCGGGGTATGTCATTGCCCCCGGCGCGCATGACACACTCACCGCGAAGCTGGTCGAGATCGCCGGCTTTGGCGCCGTGTACCTGACTGGTGGCGGGTATTCGCGCGCCAGCGGTTTTCCCGACATAGGGCTGCTCAGCTTCACCGAAGTGGTGCTCTATATCGGCCGCACCGTCGAGGCGGTGGGAATCCCGGTGATCACCGACATGGATTCCGGATTCGGCAATGCAATCAATGTCGTGCGGGCGGTGCGCGAGTACGAGAAGGCGGGCGTCGCTGCGTTCCACCTTGAAGACCAGGTGGCGCCGAAGAAATGCGGCCATTACGAGGGCAAGCAGCTCGTGAGCAAGGCCGAGATGGTGGGCAAGATCCGCGCCGCGGTCGATACGCGGCAGGACGCCGACATGATGATCATCGGCCGCACCGACGCGATCGCCGTCGAGGGCTTCGAGGCGGCGATGGACCGCATGGATGCCTACCTCGAGGCCGGCGCCGACATCGCCTTCGTCGAGGCGCCGCGCAGCGTCGAGGAACTCGCCGCCGTGCCGCCGCGGCTGTCCAAGCCGGCGCTTGCCAACGTGTTCGAGGGCGGCAAGACGCCGCAATTGCCGGCCAAGCAGCTCGAGGCGATGGGCTACCGCCTGGGCATCTACCCCTCGCAGACGCATCGCGCGGCGATATTCGCCGCGAAGGAAGTACTCGAGGTGCTCAAGCGTGACGGCACGACCGAGGCCTACGAGCAGCGCATGGCTACCTTCCAGCAGCGCGAGGAAGCGGTGGGCGCGGCGCGCTGGCGGGAAATAGAGGACAAGTACCTGCGCTCGGTGTGACCGCGGCGCCCCCCCGGGCTGGATGTGCATGCAAATGGCGAATAACTACCGCTGTTGGCGCGATTATTGCTAAAAGCGATCGACAGGGTCAAAGCCGATACCATGGAGTCGATATGAACGTCGCAGCGGTCATCGAGAATTCCCCGCACTGCCCCGGATCAGCGAACACGCGCGCGCTCCACTGCGGTGCACGCGAAATCCCTGCGCGGGAGGGCAGGCGCGCATGAGGGCGCTGGAGAAGGTCGCCGACGTCATCGACGCCGTAATCGGCTTCATCGGCCGTACCGCGGCCTGGATGGTGCTGCCGGTGGCGCTGATCGCCTTCGCCGTGGTCGCGATGCGCTACGCGCTGGATAGGGGCTACCCGTGGCTGCAGGAAAGCTATATCTGGCTGCACGGCGCGGCGGTGCTGCTGGTCGCGGCCTGGGTGCTGCAGGAAGGCAAGCACGTGCGCGTCGAGCTGTTCTACAAGGACGCCTCGGCGAAGGTCAAGGCGTGGATCGACCTGATCGGCGTTACCTGCTTTCTCATGCCGATGATGGGGTTCCTGTTCTGGTGGAGCATGCCGCTGGTGCAGCGCTCGTGGCGGCTGATGGAGCGCTCGCAGACCACGGACGGCCTGTCCTTCGTCTACATCATGAAGACCGTGGTACCGGTCTTCTGCGTGCTGGTCATGCTGCAGGGCCTGTCGATGATGCTGCGCTGCATCGTCACCATCGCCAGGGGAGGCAAGCAAGGTGGATAGCGTCGTCATCGGCGAGATCCTCGCCGTCTGCATGTTCGTCGGCCTGCTGGCCTTCATGCTGCTCGGCTTCCCGGTGGCGTTCACGCTGGGTGGAGCGTCGCTCGCCTTCGCCGGGCTGGGCATACTTTTCGGTGCTTTCGAGACGCCGCTGCTCGCCGGCGCCTTCGGCCGCACCTACGACGCCATCGTCAACGACATCCTGATCGCGATCCCGCTGTTCGTGTTCATGGGCTCGGTGCTGGAACGCTCGAAGATCGCCGAGGACCTGCTCGTCACCATGGGTCAGGCCTTCGGCAGGATTCCGGGCGGTTTGGGCATCTCGGTGGTGGTTGTCGGCGCCTTGCTCGCGGCATCCACCGGCATCGTCGGCGCGACCGTGGTGACCATGGGACTGATCTCCTTCCCGGCGATGATGCGTGCGCGCTACGACCAGCGGCTTGCCGCCGGCATGATCACGTCCTCGGGCACGCTGGCGCAGCTGATCCCGCCCTCCACGGTGCTGATCCTGGTTGGCAGCTTCATGCAGAACGCCAACGTCCAGGTGCAGCTCGAGAAGGGCAACTTCGCCCCGACGCCGGTGACCATCGTCGAGATCTTCGTCGCGGCGATGATCCCTGGCCTCGCGCTCGCGAGCATGTACCTGCTGTGGGTGGTGTTCATCGCCTGGCGGCACCCGGAGCGCGTGCCGCCGATCCTGATGAACGCCGAGGAACGCCGCAGCTTCGGCATGCGCGTGATCAAGGTGCTGATCCCGCCGCTCGCGCTGATCATCGCGGTGCTGGGCTCGATCCTCGGCGGCTTCGCCACCGCCACCGAATCGGCGTCGGTGGGCGCATTCGGCGCGCTGGTGCTCGCCGCGCTGCGCGGTCAGGTGTCGATCCCGATGCTGCGCCACGTCTGCCGCGCGACGATGAACATGTCGAGCATGATCTTCCTGATCCTGATCGGCGCGGCGATCTTCTCGCTGGTGTTCCGCGGCCTGGGCGGCGAGAAGCTGGTCGAGGATGCCTTCTCGCACCTGCCCGGCGGCTGGATCGGCGCCACCATCGCGGTGCTGGCGCTGATGATGGTGCTCGGCTTCTTCCTCGACACCTTCGAGATCATCTTCATCATGGTGCCGATCTTCGCGCCGGTGCTGCTGAAGCTCGGCGTCGATCCGCTGTGGCTCGCCGTGATGATGGGCGTGGTGCTGCAGACCAGCTACCTGACGCCGCCGTTCGGCTACGCGATTTTCTACCTGCAGGGGACCGCCCCCGACCTGCCGGTGCAGCAGATCTACCGAGGGGTAGTGCCGTTCATCGTGCTGCAAGTGGTGTTCATCGCCATCCTGTGGATATTCCCGCAGATCGCGTTGTGGCTGCCTAGCGTGGTGCTGTGAACGTTCCAACCTGGAGGCTTGAATGAATCGACGCAAAGCTCTAAAGATCGCCGGCGGAGGGGGCCTTGCGGCCATCCTGGCTTCCGGCATGGCGCCCGCCTACTCGCAGGGCAAGAAGGAATGGCGCATGCAGCAGACCTGGGGCAAGACCGCGCCGGGCCTGGCGCGTGGCGGCAACGTGTTCGCCGAGTTCGTCACCAAGGCGACCGGCGGGTCGCTGACCATCCGCGAGTTCAGCGCGGGCGAGATCGTGCCGCCGTTCCAGACCATGGACGCGGTCGCCAGCGGCACCATCCAGATGGGCTACGGCTACACCACCTACTGGGCGGGCCAGGTCCCGGCGATGAACTACCTCGGCACGCTGCCCTTCGGCCTCACCGCGCAGGAGCACAACGCCTGGTTCACGCATGGCGGCGGTGCGGAACTCGCCGAGAAGCTCTACGCCAAGCTCGGCGTGAAGTACCTCTCCGCGGGCAACAACCCGATCCAGCCCGCCGGCTGGTACAACAAGGAGATCAACTCGATCAACGACTACAAGGGCCTGAAGATGCGCATCGGCGGCCTGGGCGCCAAGGTCATCCAGGCGCTGGGCGGCAACCCGATTTCGATGCCGCTGGGCGAGGTGCCGCAGGCGATGCAGTCCGGCGCCATCGACGCGGTCGAGTTCATCGGCCCGCTGGGGGATCTGTCGGTCGGCATGCACAAGGTGGCGAAGCACTACTACTGGCCGGGCTGGGTCGAGCCCTCCGGCCCGTACGACATCTTCATCAACCAGAAGGCCTGGCAATCGCTGTCGGCCGCGGAGCAGAACATCGTCATCCTCGGCGCCAAGTACGCCTCGCTCGAGCTGCTGAGCAACATGATCGCGGGCAACGGGCGTTCGTTCAACCAGATGGTCGGCGAGCTGAAGATCCAGATCAAGAAGATCCCCGACAAGGTGGTGGTTCAGATCGCCGAAGTGGCCTGGAAGGCGATCGAAGCCGAAGCGAAGGATGCCGAGTCCAAGGAAGTGCTGGCCTCGGTGATGAAGTTCCGCAGGGACATCCTGCCGTACATGAACGTGTCGGAACTCGACTTCATGCGCGTGCGCGCGATGTCCAAGTTCGGCTGAGCCCGGACTTGAGTTGTAGTACCGCCGGCCGGGGCGCTCCCCCGGCCGGCGGCATTAGAGGAGGTAACGCATGCCCAAGCCGCTTTACGAACCAAGGAGCGGGTCGCCGCTGTCGGTCGATCCCGCCGTGTACGGTCCGATCGGCAAGGACACGTCGAAGCGCAAGCTGCACGAACAATTCATCGTCCCGATACGCTCCGGGCGCGCGTGGACCGTGCGCGCCGGCCAGGTGTGCCGGCTGGTCCTGGTCGAAGGCCCGCAGGTGGTGGACCTCAACCTGTGGAACCGGGACAACCCGCGCGAGAAGTTCTGGGCCTCGCGCTCCAAGCAGTTGCACGGCGCGCACATGCACGTCGGCGACCGCTTCTGGTCGGTGCTGCCTTTCCTGCGGCCGATGGCCACGGTGACCGCCGACACCGTCAACTACGGCTTCGATGCCGACGGCGCCGGCTGCCACGACCTGCTCGGCACCCGCTGCGACCCCTACATTCACAAGCTGCTCACCGGCGAGGAACTGGACTGCTGCTGCCATTCGAACCTGGTGCGCGCGGTGGCGCCGCACCACCTGGGCGAGTACGACGTGCACGACGTGCTGAACGTGTTCCAGGTGACCGGGCTGACCAAGGAGCACAACCAGTACTTCGTCAAGCCCTGCCCGGGGAAGAAGGGCGATTACTTCGAATTCCTCGCCGAGATCGACCTGCTGTGCGCGGTGTCGACCTGCCCGCACGGCGACATGTCGGTGCCGATCTGGGGACCGAACGCGGCTGACCCGCTGGACGTGTGCCGGCCGCTGGGTGTCGAAGTGTACGACCTCGACCCCGCGCTGCTGAAGGGCTGGCGGCCGCCGCAGGTGTCGGACTATGCTGGCATGCACGGCCTGCGCGAGGCTTAGGCGCGCGGGCGGCATGCGCCCAGGGAGAACATCGCAATGAGCGAAGAACACGGCAAGCCGGGTCAGGGCATCGGCGCACGCGTGCCGCGCAAGGAAGATTCGCGCCACCTGCATGGCCGCGGACAGTACGTATCGGACGTGGTGCTGCCAGGGCAGCGCGAGGTGGCGTTCCTGCGCAGCCCGGTCGCGCACGGGCGCATCCGCGCGATACGCAAGCCCGCGGGAAGCGAGGGCGCGGTGTTCACGCGCGAGGACCTCGTCGAAGCGAAGGACATCGTCGCCATGTCCTCGCTGCCCAGCTATCGCGTGTCCGGCCAGCCGCCGCTCGCGCACGGCAAGGTGCGCTTCGTCGGCGAGCCGGTGGTGATGTGCGTCGCGCGCACGCGTGCCGAGGCAGAGGACCTGTGCGAGCGCGTCGAGCTCGACATCGACGAGCTGCCGGCGCTGGTGAATTCGGATGCCGCGCGTGCCGAGAAATCGGTACGCGTGCACGAGGAGTGGGAAGACAACCTGTTCCTGACGCTGACCGCAAATAACGGCTTCGACGCGCTGTCGAAGCAGGCGACCGTGGTCGTCAAGCGCGAGATCGAGCTGTCGCGCCAGGCCATGGTGCCGATGGAAGGCAAGGCGGTGGTCGCGCACTGGGACGAGCGCGCGGACCAGCTCGTGATGTACTACTCGACCCAGACGCCGCACATCGTGCGCACCGGCATCGCGCAGTTCCTCGGCCTGGACGAAGGCCAGGTGCGCATCATCGCGCCGGACGTCGGCGGCGGCTTCGGCTACAAGGTCATCGTGCATCCCGAGGAACTCGCGGTGGCGTGGCTGGCGCTGAAGTACCGCAAGCCCTTTCGCTGGATCGAGGACAGGCGCGAGCACCTGGTGTCCGGCGCCAACGCGCGCCAGCACCTGTACCGGCTCACCGGATATGCGGATGACAAGGGGCGGCTGCTCGCGCTGGACGCCGAGATCACCATCGACGGCGGCGCGTACTCCAACTGGCCGTTCACCATCGGCCTGGAGCCCGGCCAGGCCACCGGCAACCTGCCGGGCCCGTACGACTTCCAGGGCTATCGCTGCGTGACCTACTGCGTGGCGACCAACAAGCCCGGCTTCATGCCCTACCGGGGCGTGGCCCGCACCGGCGTGTGCTTCGCCATGGAACTGCTGATGGACGCCATCGCGCGCGCGGTCGACCGCGACCCGTACGACGTGCGCATGGAAAACCTCGTACGCCCCGAGCAGATGCCGTACGACAACGTCGTCAAGAAGCACTACGACAGCGGCGACTACCCGCGCGCGCTCGCCATGGCGCGCGAGAAGTTCGGCATCGACAAGTGGCGCGAGCGCCAGAAGAGGGGCGAGCCCGACGGCCGCAGGATCGGCATCGGCTTCGCCAGCTACTGCGAGCAGTCTGCGCATGGCACCAGCGTGTTTGCCACCTGGGGCCTGCCGCTGGTGCCGGGCTACGACCAGTCGGCGGTCAAGCTGACGCCCGACGGCGGGCTCGAAGTACGCGTCGGCGTGCACTCGCACGGCCAGGGCATGGAGACCACGTTCGCGCAGCTCGCGCACGAGATCCTCGGCATCGACATCCAGAAGATCAAGATCACGCACGGCGACACCGGCACGACGCCGTACTCGACCGGCACGTATGCGTCGCGCTCGATCGTCATGGCGGGCGGCGCGACGCTGAACGCCTGCAGGGAACTCATTCCGCGCATCGTCAGGATCGGCGCGCACCTGCTCGGCTGCAAGGAGGCCGACGCGAAGTTCGAGAAGGGCGTGGGCGTGGTGGCGCCGGACGGCCGCTCGGTGGACCTGAAGGAGATCTGCAGCGTCTGGTACCTGCGCCCGGACCGCGCGCCGCTGGACGTCGACCGGCGCGGGCTCGAGGTCAGCGTTTCCTACAAGCCCGAGCGCGACACTGGCGCGTTCAGCTACGCGTCGCACGCCGTTGCCGTGGCGGTGGACACCGGCACCGGCGCGGTGGAGATCCTCGATTACGTCATCGTCGAGGACTGCGGCACGCTGGTGAACCCGATGGTGGTCGAAGGGCAGACCTTCGGCGGCGTGGCGCAGGGCATAGGCACGGCGATGTACGAGGAGATCCAGTACGACGAGAACGGCCAGCCGAACGCGTCCACGCTCGCGGACTACCTGCTTCCCGGGCCCACCGAGGTGCCGAACATGCGCATCTACCACCTGGAGACGCCCTCGCCGTACACCAACATGGGCATCAAGGGCATGGGAGAAGGCGGCGCGATCGCGCCCCCGGCGGTGATCTTCGGCGCCGTCAACGACGCACTGAGGAGCGAAGGCGTCGAGGTGAACAAGACCCCGCTGACGCCGCACCGCCTGCTCGAGGCGATCGAGCGCGCGCGCCACGCCGCGCAGCCGAAGAGAGAAGCGGCATGAAGGCCGCCGCGTTCGACTACCTCAGGCCGGAGGACCTTCCGGGGGCGACGAAAGCGCTCGCCGCAGGCGCTGGCGAGGCGAAGCTGCTGGGCGGCGGGCAGTCGCTCGGGCCGATGCTGAACCTGCGCCTCGCGCGCCCGAAGCTGCTGGTCGACGTGTCGCGGCTGGAGGCGATGCGCGCGATCGAGGACAAGGGCGGGTACTACCGCATCGGCGGCGCGGTGACGCACTCGCGCATCGAGGACGCGAAGCTGCCCGGCTGCGAGGCGCTGCCGCAGGTGGCGCGCGGCATCGCCTACCGCATCATCCGCAATCGCGGCACCATCGGCGGCAGCATGGCGCACGCCGACCCGGCAGCGGACTGGCCGCTCGCGCTGCCGGCGCTCGGCGCCACCATGCTGCTCGCGGGCCCGGCGGGGGAACGCAGGGTGCCGGCCGACGAATTCATGCAGGGCGCGTTCGCCACCGCGCTCGGCGAGGACGAGCTGATCGCCGCGGTCGAGGTACCGAAGCTCTCGGCTTCGGCGCGCTGGGGCTACTGGAAATTCTGCCGCAAGACCGGCGAGTTTCCGGAGGCGAGCGCCGCGCTGCTGCTGGACGGCGAGCGCGGCGTCGCGCGGCTGTGGGTGGGCGCGCTCTCGGGCGCGCCGCGACCGCTGTCCGGGCTGGCTGCGGACCTGGCGCAGCGCGGCTCGCTCGCCGCGAGCGAGCTCGCGGTGGGGCAGGCGCTGGACGCCGCCGCCCCGGGGCTCGACGCGGCGCAGCGCACGCTGCACGTCACCGCGGTGCGCCGCGCGGTGCAGAAAGCGCTGGGCTGACATGAAGACCTTCTCCATCACCGTCAACGGCGAGCGCATCGACGCTGCCGCCGAGCCGAGGCTGCACCTGGGCGACTTCCTGCGCGAGCAGCAGCGGCTCACCGGCACGCACCTTGGTTGCGAGCACGGCGTCTGCGGCGCCTGCACCGTGCTGATCGACGGCGAGCCTGCGCGCTCGTGCATCGCCTACGCCGTCGCCTGCGACGGCCGCGAGGTGCGCACCATCGAGGGCTTCGGCGACGATCCGGTCATGGCGCAGCTGCGCACCGCGTTCAACCGCGAGCACGCGCTGCAGTGCGGCTTCTGCACGCCCGGCATGCTGATCGCGGCGCGCGACGTGGTGCTGCGCGTGCCTGACGCGGACGAGGCGCGGGTGCGCGTCGAGATGTCCGGCAACCTGTGCCGCTGCACCGGCTATCGCGGCATCGTGCGCGCGGTGCTGTCGGTGCTGGAGGCGCGCCGCGCCGCCAACAGCGAGAAGGTCGATGT
Organism: uncultured Enterobacteriaceae bacterium; assembly: GCA_964612335.1. GTDB lineage: Bacteria > Pseudomonadota > Gammaproteobacteria > Burkholderiales > SG8-39 > CAZTDU01. The sequence continues at coordinate 23,563 of CAZTDU010000003.1, forward strand.
TCAGTCGGCATCGGTGCCGCAGGCGTTTCAGCCGTTCGTGGCCACCGCCCCGACTGCGTCTCCATCGCCTTCGGTTGCCGTCCCTCCTTCGGGCGAGGCGAAGAAGCCCGGCACCGTCATCGAGGACGAGTTCACCGTCGCCCACCCGCTCGCGCGCGTGTGGGAGATATTCGCCGACATGCCGGCGGTGGCCGCGTGCCTGCCGGGCGCCGAGGTCACCGAGTCGTCGGCCGATTCACTCAAGGGCAGGGTGACGACGAAGTTCGGCCCGATGCAGGCATCGTTCTCAGGCGAGGCGAAGCTCGAGCGCGACGAGGCGGCAAAGCGCGGCGCGATCCGCGGCTCGGGCACAGACCGGCTGTCGGGCTCGCGCGCGCGCGGCGACATCAGCTACCAGCTGTCCGACGCCGGAGGCGGGCGCACCCGCGTCGCGGTGGCGATCGACTACAGCCTGCAGGGGCCGCTGGCGCAGTTCTCGCGCGGCGGCCTGGTCAGGGAATTCGTCAGGAAGATGGTGGCGGACTTCGCCGCCAACCTGGATGCGCGCCTGGCCGGCAGGGCGGCGCCGGCGGCGCAGGTGGATGCCGGCGGCTTTTTCTGGCGCTGGCTGTGGAGCCGCATCAGGGCGATCTTCGGCGGCAAGTGAACGCGTAAACCCGACAGGAGGCAACAACATGGCACTCGTACCCCTCGCGACGCAGGGCAACTTCCTGCACATCTACGACTTCTACGTCGACGGCAGCCCCGAGGAGTTCGTCAAGATCTTCAACGAGTTCGACTATGGCGACAACAACCCGATGCACAAGTCGCCCGCGCAGGTGAAGGACGGCGTGCTGGTGCAGGACGTCAAGGACCCGCAGCACTTCTGGTTGATCGCCGAGTGGTCGGACATCGAGGAGCACGCGAAAATCCGCAAGATCCTCGCCAACGAGCTGAAGCCCGCGTTCATCAGGAACATCCGCGGCTCGGGATTCGTGCCGCACTACGCCAGGGTGGTGTCGAGCACGCCACAGCACCTGCTCGACAGCGCGCACGCCAAGGGGTAGCGCCTTGCAGCTCTACGGCTTTTTCCGCTCGTCGACCTCGTTCCGTCTGCGCATCGCGCTTGCCTACAAGGGCATTGCGTGGGAGTCGCGGCCGGTGAGCCTGCCGAAGATGGAGCACCGCTCGGCGGACTTCCTGGCGAAGAACCCGCAGGGCCTGGTGCCCGCGCTGGTGGACGATGCCGGCCGCGTGTTCACGCAGTCGATGGCGATGATCGAGTACCTGGACGACATCCACCCCGAGCCGCCGCTGATGCCCAGGGGCGCCGAGGAAAAGTGGTACGTGCGCGCGGTATCGCAGATCATCGGCTGCGAGATGCATCCCTTGAACAACGTGCGCGTGCTGAAGTACCTGAAGGGCTGGGGGCACGACGACGCGAAGGTCAACGGCGAGTGGTACCGGCACTGGATCGCCGAGGGTTTCGCGAGCCTCGAGCAGTTCCTCCACGCGCAGAAGCGCCATGGCCGCTTCTGCCTGGGGGACCACTTCACGATGGCCGACGTCTGCCTGGTGCCGCAGGTGTTCAACGCGCGGCGCTACGACTGCGACCTCGCGCCCTATCCCACGGTGATGAAGCTGTTCGAGTCAGGTGCCGCGCTCGAGGCGGTGAAGCAGGTCGAGCCCTCGACCCAGCCGGACGCGTTCTGACGCCGCGCGTATTCCGCTTTCGAATAGACGGAGGCGGTGCCCCGGGGGCGGCATAGACTTGGCGCTTCCCAACAGGAGGACTGCATCATGCGTCTGAACCGATTCATGATTCGCCCGCTCGTCGAAGCGGGCCTGCGCGAGGAACTTAACGCCGGCGACACCACCGGCGGCTTCCTCGTCTGGGACGAGGATCCGGTGCTCACCGGCCAGATCTACGCCAAGGGCAGCGGCATTGCCTGCGGCATGATGTTCTCGGAAGAGACCGTCAAGCTGATCGAACCCGAGGCGACCGTCGAGTACGGCCTGCAGGACGGCGACCCGATCGGCCCCGGCACGGTGCTGCTGAAGATCCGCGCGAAGGCATCCACGTTCTTCATGATCGAGCGCGCGGCGCTCGACTGGGTGCAGCAGCTCTCGGGCATCGCCACCAAGACGCGGCGCTACATGGATCTGGTCAAGCACACCAAGGTGCGCCTGACCGACACGCGCAAGGGCTGGCCCGGGCTGCGCATGGTGCAGAAGTACGCGGTGCGCGTCGGCGGCGCGCACAACCACATCTTCAACCTGAACAACTGCATCCTGGTGAAGGACAACCACATCAAGCTCGCCGGCAGCATCACCAACGCGGTGACGATCCTGCGCGCGCGCGCGCAGCACACCAACAAGATCGAGGTCGAGTGCGAGACCCTCGACATGGTGCAGGAGGCGCTCGACTGCGGCGTCGAGGTGATCATGTTCGACAACATGGACCTGGACGAGGTGCGCGAGGGCCTGAAACTGGTCAAGGGCCGCGCCATCACCGAGGCCTCGGGCGGCGTAAACGAGACCACCGTGGCCGCGATCGCGGAGACCGGCGTCGACGTCATCTCGGTGGGCGACATGACGCACTCGGTGAAGGCCATCGACATGAGCCTCGACGTGAAGGACATCAAGCCCAGCGCGCAGCGCACCATCCAGCGACTGAAGGCCGCGAAGTGACTTCCGGGACCGTGCGCTTTCGCGCGCGTCACGGCATCATCGTCGCGCTGGACGCGGATTCGGTCGACGCCTGCAAGCGCACGCTGGACCTCACCACCGGCATCGAGGGCGTGGTGGGCTACAAATTCGGCATGACCATGGCGCTGCGGCTGGGGCTCGCCGAGTCGGTGCGGCAGCTGCGCGCGCACACCGACCTGCCGCTGCTCTACGACCACCAGAAGGCAGGGCCGGACGTGTTCGACATGGCGGCGAAGTTCGCCTCGATCGCCGCCGAGGCGAAGGTCGACGGCCTGATCCTGTTTCCGGTCGCCGGGCCGCGCGCGGTCGAGGGCTTCGTCGGCGAGTCGATCAGGCGCGGCATCCTGCCGCTGGTCGGCGGCGACCTGCCGTTCCCCGACTACAACGTCGCGGGCGGTGGCTACGTCGCCGACGACGCGCTCGAGCGCATCATCGACAAGGCGATCGAATCCGGCGCGGACCATTTCGTCGTCCCCGGCAACACGCCGGACAAGCTGCGCCACCACGCCGCACGCCTGAAGGCGAAGCTGAAGGCGCCGGTGTTCGTCGTGCCGGGCATCGGCCCGCTGGGCGGGAAGATCGGCGACCTCGTGGCCGCGGCAGGCGGCTGCAGCGTGTACGGTGTCGTCGGCCGTGCGGTGTACGGCGCCGCCGACCAGGCGGCGGCCGCGCGCGCACTGGTCGACGAAGCGATGGCGGCGGCCTGAGCCGGTGAGCGCGCGCGCGCAAGACGCACCGGTCGTCCTCTTCGACTGGGGCGAGACGCTGATGTGGATCCCCGGCATGATCCACGACCCGGACAAGCACCTCGCCTGCGTCGAGCAGGTGTTCGACGCTGAGCTCAAGCCGCACCTCGAGGCGGGGGGCGCGTCGCTGACGCCCGAGGCCTACGTGCCGCACTACCTCGCGGCCTGCCGCATCCAGATCCAGCGCTCCAAGGAGACGCTGATAGAGCACACCTTCGCCGACCGCTTCGCGATGAGCTTCGAGATCGCCGGCGTGAAGGCCGCGCCACCGCGCGCCGCCTTCGCGCGCATGGCGGAAGCCCTAGGCGAGGCGGTCGCCGAGGGCGCGGTGCTGCTGGACCATGCCGCCGAGGTGATCCCGGCGCTCGCCGCGTCGTACCGGCTGGGCGTGGTGTCCAACTACCCGCAGGGGCCGGTGGTCAGCGCGACGCTCGAGCGCTTCGGCCTGCGCAGGCATTTCGACGTCGTCGTCGTCTCCTCCGACACGCAGTGGATGAAGCCGCACGCCGAATGCTACCGGCCGGCGCTGGAAGCGCTGCGCGCGGTTCCCTCGCGCACGCTGATGGTCGGAGACGACCTGCGGAACGACGTCAAGGGCGCGAAGGCGCTCGGCCTGCACACGGCGTGGCTCGCGCCGGGCAAGCCGCCGGACCCGGACGCCGACATCCACCTGTCCGGGCTGGACGAACTGCCCGCGCACTGCGAGAGGATCTTTTCGTGAACAGACCCGAAGCGCGCCTGCTCATCGACGGCAGCTTCGTCGACGCTGCCAGCGGCGAGACATTTGACGCCGTTAGCCCGGTCGACGACGCGGTGCTGGCGAAGGTGGCGAAAGCCGGGCCCGAGGACGTCGATCGCGCCGCGACTGCGGCGCGCCGCGCGTTCGACGCCGGCAAATGGTCTGGCATGGCGCCGTTCGCGCGCGGCAAGCTGCTGCGCCGCATCGCCGACGGCATCCGCGCGCGCGCGCAGGAACTCGCCGAGCTCGAGACGCGGGATGGCGGCAAGACCATCGCCAACTCGGCGAACGAGGTCGACAGCGCCGCGAATGTGTTCGAGTACTACGCCGGGGCGATGGACAAGTTCTTCGGCGACACCATCCCGATGGGAGACGGCGTGCTCGACTTCACGCTGCGCGAGCCGATTGGCGTCGTGGCGTCGATCACGCCGTGGAACTTCCCCTTCCTCGCCGCGGCGTGGAAGACCGCGCCCGCGCTTGCCGCGGGCTGCACGGTGATCCTGAAGCCTGCCAGCCACACGCCGCTGACGGCGATCGCGCTGGGCGGGATCGCGCTCGAGGCCGGCGTGCCGCCCGGCGTGCTGAACGTGCTGCCCGGCCCGGGCGCGAGCCTCGGGACGCGCATCGCCACGCACCCGGCGATCGACAAGATCTCGTTCACCGGCGAGACGTCCACCGGCGCCACGCTGCAGAAGCTGGCCGCCGACAGCGTCAAGCGCGTCACGCTGGAGCTGGGCGGAAAGAGCCCGAACATCGTGTTCGCCGACGCCGACATCGGCAAGGCGGCGGCGCAAGCCGTGAAAGCGGGCTTCGGCAACGCCGGCCAGAGCTGCTCGGCGCGCACGCGCCTGTTCGTCGAGCGCGGCGCGCACGACGCATTCCTCGACGCGTTCAGGCGCGCCGCGGAAGCCGCGAAGGTCGGCAATCCGCTCGATGCCGCCACCGAGATCGGGCCGCTGGTGTCGCGCGCGCAGTGGGCGAGCGTGCACGGCTACGTCGAGGTCGGGCTCGCCGAGGGCTGCAGGCTCGCGACCGGCGGCGGCCGCCCGAAGGGGATGCCTGGCGGCGCGGAGCAGGGCGCCTACTATGCGCCCACCATCCTCACCGGGGCGTCGAATGCCATGCGCGTCGCGCAGGAGGAGATCTTCGGGCCGGTGGTGGTGGTGATCCCCTTCGATACCGAGGCCGAGGTGGTGGCGATGGCCAACGACAGCGTGTACGGCCTGAACGCGTCGGTGTGGACGCGCGACGTCGGCCGCGCCATGCGCGTGGCGCGGCGGCTGCGCAGCGGCATGGTCAGCGTCAATTCCCATGGCAGCGCGAGCCGCTACGGCTTCCTCGCCCCGTTCGGCGGCATGCGCAAGTCCGGCCTCGGCCGCGAGCTCGGCATGCACGGCCTCGCGCTGTATACCGAAGTGAAGAACGTTTTCGTCGACCTGGAGGACTGAGTGTCCGCATCCCGAACCATCGCCCTCACCGGCGGCACGCTGATCGACGGCAGCGGCCGCGACCCCGTGAAGAACGCCACCGTGCTGGTCGAGGACGGCCGCATCGCCGCCGCCGGCACGGCGGTCAAGGTACCGAAGAACGCCGAGGTGCTGGACGCCGCGGGTCGTACGGTGCTGCCGGGCATCATCGACTGCCACGTGCACGGCACCTATCGCGCGCGCGACATGCGCCAGCACCTGCTGAACGCGCCAACCTACAACGTGCTGCGCTCCACCGCGGTGCTGGAGGAGACACTCGCCTGCGGCGTCACCACCGCGCGCGACATGGGCGGCGCCGACGCGGGGTTCCGCGCCGCGATCGACGAGGGCTACATCCGCGGCCCGCGGCTGCTCATCTCCATCGTCATGATCTCGCAGACCGGCGGCCACGGCGATGCCTGGGTACCGGCCGGGCTGCGCGTGCAGAAGCGCGCCTGGCTGCCTTCGCCGGTCGCCGACGGCGTCGACGAGGTGCGCCGCCTGGTGCGCCACGTGCTGATGGCGGGAGCGGACTTCATCAAGATCTGCGCCACCGGAGGCATCACTTCCGTGACCGACTCCTGGGACGAGCAGCAGTTCACGGCCGAGGAAATCGCGGTCGCGGTCGCCGAGGCGCGCGCGCGCAGGAAGACCGTGGCGGTGCACGCCGAGGGCATCGACGGCATCCGCGTCGCGCTCGATGCCGGCATCCACTCGCTGGAGCACGGCTGGTTCATCGACGAGCAGAGCGTGGACACCATGCTCGCCAAGGGCACCTGGTGGGTGCCCACGCTCGCGCTGGTGCCGCTGTCGCTCGAGCACCGCAAGAAGAACACCGCCTGGGACAAGCAGCAGCTCGCCAGCGAGGACGTGAAGGAACGCGAGATCTACGCGCGCATGGAGAAGCAGGTGCCGCTGTGGAAGGACGCCGTGAAGCGGGGCGTCAAGGTCGCCTTCGGCACCGACCAGTCGCACCGGCTGCTGGTGGGCGAGAACCTGGTCGAGCTGCGATTCATGGTCGACTGGCTGGGCATGAGCCCGATGCAGGCGCTGGTCGCGGCCACCAGCCGCGCCGCCGAGTGCATAGGCCGCGACGACGTCGGCCTGATCGCGCCCGGCAAGCTCGCCGACATCCTCGTGGTCGAGGGCGATCCGCTTGCCGACATCCGCATCCTCGAGGAACGCGCGCGCCTGAAGCTGGTCATGCAGGGCGGGCGCGCGCATACCAATACACTGGGCTGAGGCACACCATGCTCTTTCCGCAGAACCTTCTCGATGCCGCGGCTCGCGCGCTCGCCGCGGCGAAACTCGCCGGCGTGCGCATCGCCACCGCCGAAACCTGCACCGCCGGGCTGGTCTCCGGCTGCCTTACTTCGGTACCTGGCGCATCGCAGATCTTCGAGCGCGGTTACGTGCTGTACCACGACTCGGCCAAGGCCACCGGCCTCGGTGTCGCCGAGGCAGTGTCGCGTGCGCACGGCGCGGTGAGCGCCGAAGTCACGCAGGGCCTCGCCGAGGGCGCGCTGGCGAACTCGGGCGCAGGCGTCGCGGTCGCGGTCACCGGCTACGCCGGTCCCGGCGGCGGCAGCGAGAAGAATCCGGTGGGCACCTGCTACATCGCCGCCGCCGCGCGTGGCAAGCCCACGCTCGTCGAGCGCCACGTCTTTCCCGGCGACCGCGACGCGGTGCGGCTCGCTGCCGTCGGCGCCGCGCTGGAGCTGATCTCCAGGCGCCTGGCCTGATCCGGCCGTAGCGCCGGCCCCCCGCAGTACCCGCTGCAGCACGCCGCCGCGAGGCGCGCGGCCGGCGTGCGCCTGTGCGCATTGCGCCCACGCGTTTCGCGCTACCGCATTGACCGCCGCGTGGGGCTTCGCGATGATGTGCGCATCGTAACTTATATGTGCGCAATGCGCACACCACGGACAAATGACCAGGCCAAGCGAAATCAAGCCGCGCGAAGACAGTACGCCCGGCACGCCCTATGCCCGCTTCGACATCGGCGCCGAACTGGGCGAGACGCGCTTCACCATCACGCCGGCGATCTGCGAGGAGTACTTCGACGCCGTGGACGCCGACCGCGCGCTGTACCGCGTCGACGGCAGGCAGGCGGCGGCGCCGAACGTGCTGTTCCCGTACATGACCTGCGCGATCTACCGCAAGTACCCGCCGATCCAGGGCATCGTCATGGCCGAGGTGGACATGGAGTTCCACCACCCGATCTGGGCGGATGAGCCGACCGAGGTGGTCGCCACCGGACGCGTGCTGGACAAGTTCGAGAAGCGCGGCCGCCGCTACGTGCGCTGGGAGGAGGAGTTCCGCCGCGCCGACGGCCAGTTGCTCGCCAAGCTCGTCAACGCCTTCCATGTCCCGGAGTGAAGCCATGAAGCGCACGCTGCACATCACGCAGGAGATGATCGACGGCTACGGCCGCATCAACGGCGACAACGACATCATCCACTACGACCATGACTACGCGGTGAAGCGCGGGTTCCGCGGCACGCTGCTGCACGGCCCGCACATGAGCGCGTTCGCCGCGGACCTGGGCGCCAGGCGCTTCGGCAAGGACTGGCTGACGCAGGGCCGCCTGCACACCAGGTGGATCGGCCCGGTGTGTCCCGGCGACGAGTTCGTGGTGGAACTCGCCGACGATGGCGCGATCGACGCGCGCGTTGGCGAGCAGCGCGCCATGGTCGGCACCGCGACCCTGCGCAAGCACGCCTGATGACGCGACCGCCGCTGCCCAGGGGCGGGTTCGCGTGAACGCCGCGATCCGCGTGCCGGTCCACCCTCCCGGGGGCTGGACGGACAAGCTGACCTATTGCGCCGCCGTGCGCGCCGGGAACCTGCTGTTTGTCTCCGGCATGACCGCGGGCAGGCCCGATGGCGGCGTCGAAGGCAAGGGCGACATGGCGGCGCAGGCGCGCTATATCTACATGGACAAGCTGCTGCCCCTGCTGCGCAGCGTGGGTGCCGGATTCGAACACGTGGTCGAGACGGTCGACTACGTCACCACCTTCGAGGGCTACGCGCGCACGGCCGACGTGCGCCGCGAGGTGTTTGGCGGGGCGCCGTACCCGGCGGCGACCGGCGTGCAGGTGGCGGGCCTGGTGCGGGCGGACGCGCTGATCGAGATCCGCGCCACGGCGGTGCTGCCGTGAAGCGCGACCTCGACGCGCGCAGCGTTGCCGACGCCTGGCTCGAGCTGCTCGCCTCGCGCGGCATCGAGTACCTGTTCGGCAACGCAGGTACGGACTTCCCGCCGCTGATCGAGGCGTATGCGCGGGCGGCGAAGAGCGGGGCAAAGGTGCCGCGGCCGCTGCTGGTGCCGCACGAGAACGTCGCGGTAGCGATGGCCTACGGCTACACCATGGTGACCGGGCGCATGCAGGCGGTCATGGTGCACGTGGGACTGGGCACTGCGAACGCACTGTGCGGGCTGTTCAATGCCGCGCGCCAGAACGTGCCGATGCTGTTCACCGCAGGGCGCACGCCATGGACCGAGACCGGCGTGCCCGGCGCGAGGAACAACTACATCAACTGGGCACAGGAGCAGTTCGACCAGGCATCGATGGTGCGCGAATTCATGAAGTGGGACTATGAACTGCGCCACCCCTCGCAACTGGAGGCGGTGCTGGATCGCGCCCTGGCGCTCGCCGACAGCGATCCCAAGGGCCCGGTCTACCTGACTATGCCGCGCGAGGTGCTGGTCGCGGCGCATGCCGGTGCCACCGGCGGCACGCGCACGATCGCCCCGGCGAGTACGCCACACCCCGATCCCGCGGGCCTCGCACAGGCCGCGCGGCTGCTTGCCGGCTCGCGCCGCCCGCTGCTGATCACCGCGGACACGGGACGCACGCGCGCCGCATGGGACGCGCTGGAGCGGTTTGCGACGCGCTGCGCCGTGCCGGTGGTCCAGTACCGTCCACGCTTCGCCAGCCTCGCGAGCGCGCATCCGATGCACGCGGGCTACGATCCGGCGCCGCTGCTCAAGGACGCCGACCTCGTGCTGGTGCTCGAGTGCGACGTGCCATGGATACCCGATCACTTCGCGCCCCGGCCCGGCGTGCCGGTGCTGCACCTGGGGCTGGATCCGCTGTGCGCGCGCTACCCGATGCGCAGCTTCCGCGCCGACCTGGCGCTGGCGGGCGCGCCTGCGGCGATCCTCGACGGACTTGCCGAAGCCGCCGGCGAGCGCGCGCCCTGGCCGTTCCCGCGTCCGGCCGCGCCGCGGGTGCTCGCACCGGACAGGATGTCGAACGCCTGGGTGACCCGGTGCATCGACGGCGTGAAGGGCGAGGACAGCATCCTCATCAACGAGTATCCGCTGACGCTGGAGGCGCTGTCGATCGCGCGCCACGGCAGCTACTTCTCGCACAGTCCCGCCGGCGGGCTGGGCTGGGCGATGGGCGCGGCGCTCGGCGCGAAGCTTGCGCGGCCCGACGCGACCGTGATCGCCGCGGTCGGCGACGGTACCTACATGTTCGGCAATCCGACGCCGTTCCACTTCGTCTCGCGCGCGCAGGGACTGCCCGTGCTCACCGTGGTGTTCAACAACCGCCGCTGGGCGGCGGTGCACCGCTCGACGATGTCCCTGTACCCGGGAGGCCACGCCGCAGCCGAGGCCGCGCCACCGTTCTCGACCCTCGAGCCCGCGCCGGACTACGAGAAGCTGGTCGAGGCCTGCGGCGGCCACGGCGAGCGCGTCGAGGATCCCGCCGAACTGCCCGCGGCATTGCAGCGGGCACTGCACGCCGTGCGCACCGAGCGACGACAGGCGGTGCTCAACGTCGTAACCGAGATCGACTACTCACGTACCAGCTAGGAGGAGACCATGAAGGAGGAGACCATGAAGGAATTCATCAGGCCGCTGCTGCTTGCCGCAATGCTGATGCCGTTTGGCGCGTCGACCGCGCAGACCTTCCCGTCCAGGCCGATCTCGCTCGTCGTACCCTACGCGCCGGGCGGCACCAACGACATCATCGCCCGCGCGGTCGCGGCGAAGATGTCCGATTCGACTGGGCAGCCCGTGGTGGTCGACAACAAGCCGGGTGCCAGCGGCAGCATCGGCGCGACGCACGTTGCCCGGGCCGCGCCGGACGGCTACACCGTGCTGACCGCGCCGGTCAGCCTGCTGACCATCAACAAGTGGCTGTACAAGAACCTGCCGTACGACCCGGAGAAGGACTTCGTGCCGATCACCAACGCCGGCAGCGTGCCCAACATGCTGATCGTCCACCCGTCGGTGCCGGCGGCGAACGTCGCCGAGCTGATCAGCTACGCGAAGTCGAACCCCGGCAAGGTCAACTTCGCGTCGATGGGCACCGGGACCACCGGGCACCTCTCGGGCGAGCTGTTCAAGCTGATGACCGGCGTGAACATCATCCACGTGCCCTACAAGGGCAGCGCACCTGCGCTGAAGGACCTGCTCGGCGGCCAGGTGCAGCTGATGTTCGACAACATGCCGACGGCGATCAAGCTGGCCCAGGGCGGCAAGGTCAAGGGCCTCGCGCTGACCAGCCTGCAGCAGCATCCGCTTGCGCCCGGCGTGCCCACGCTCGACGCCGCGGGGCTGAGCGGCTTCAGCGTCACTGCGTGGTTCGGATTCGTCGCACCGGCAGGCACGCCAGAGCCGGTCGTCGGCACGCTCAACCGCGAGATCGTCAAGGCGCTGCGCGACCCGAAGGTGTCCGAGAGCCTGACCCGTCTGGGCGTGACCATCGTCGCCGACGCGCCGCGCGAGTTCGCCGCCTACATGGCCGCCGAGTCGAAGAAATGGCGCGAGGTGGTGGAGCGCTCGGGCGCGCGGGTCGATTGAGGCGCATCGTGCGACGCGAGTTCCCCCACCTGCTGTACGAGACCCGCGGCCGGGTCGCGACGATCATGCTCAACCGGCCGCAGGTGCTGAACGCCTGCAACTACGCGGTCAAGCACGACCTGCTGGCGGCGCTGGAATTCGCGGCCGCGGATGCGCAGTTGCGGGTGCTCGCGATCCGCGGCGCCGGACGCGCGTTCTGCGCCGGCATCGACCTCAAGGAACTGTCCTCCGGCGGCATCGACGAGCGCAACTTCGAGCTATGGGAACGTTGCCTGAGGCGCATCGAGACCATGGACCTGGTGTCGATCTGCCTGCTGCACGGCTACGCGCTGGGCTCGGGCATCCAGATCGGGCTCGCCTGCGACCTGCGCGTGGCGACTCCGGGCACGAAGATCGGACTTCCCGCGGGACGCGAGGGCCTGATCCCCGGCCTGTCGGTGTGGCGGCTGGCGCGGTTCATCGGTACGGGGCGGGCGAAGTCGCTCGCCATCTGGGGCGACTCGATCGACGGCGAGGAGGCGATGCGCATCGGCCTCGTCTCGGCGCTGGTATCCGAGGAGAACCGCGACGCCGAGTTCGACGCGCTGCTCGAGCGCACCGTGGCCGCCGCCTCCTGGGGCGTGCGCGCGACACGGCTGACGATGAACCTGAGCGCCGACCTCGACTGGCAGGGCGCTTTCGCGACCTACATGGAGCACCAGAAACGGGGCCTGGCGTCGGCGGACTTCCGCGAGGCGATGAGCGCCTACCGGGAGAAGCGCGAACCGGTATGGACCTGAAGGCCGCGCTCGCGCCGCGCTCGATCGCGGTGGTGGGTGCGAGCGACAACCCCGACAAGATCGGCGGGCGTCCGATCAAGTACATGTTGCGCCATGGCTACCGCGGCCGGCTGTATCCGGTGAATCCGGGGCGCGCCGAGGTACAGGGACTGAAGGCCTACCCGGACGTGGCCGCGCTGCCCGAGGCGCCGGACCTGGCGATCGTCGCCGTTCCCGGCCTGGCGGCGGTCGACGCGGTCGCCGATTGCGCCGCGCGCGGTACCGCGGTGGCGGTGGTGATGAGCTCCGGCTTCGGCGAGACCGGGGAGGCGGGCAGGCGCGCGCAGGACGAGATGCTGCAAAGCGCGCGCCGCACCGGCATGCGCATCGTCGGCCCGAACACACAGGGCGTGGCGAACTTCGGCAACAGCGCGATCGCCAGCTTCGCGACGCTGATCGGCGAAGTCGAGCCGAAGGACGGCCCGGTGGCGATCGTCTCGCAGTCGGGCGCGATGAGCGTGGTGCCCTACGCGTTCCTGCGCGGGCGCGGGCTCGGCGTGCGTCACGCGCATGCCACCGGCAACGAATCGGACCTGACGGTCGCCGACTTCGCCGCTGCCGTTGCGCTCGATCCGGAGGTGAAACTCATATTGCTGTACCTGGAGTCGATACCGGATCCGGCAAGGCTCGCCGCCGCGGCGGAACTGGCGCGCGCGCGCGGCATCCCGGTGGTGGCACTGAAGGCCGGCGTCTCCGAGCGCGGCCGCGCCGCCGCCGCGTCGCACACCGGCGCGCTTGCCACCGAGGACCGCGTGGTCGACGCCTTCTTCGAGCAGCACGGCATCTGGCGCGTGCCCGACATGCGCACGCTGTGCAACGCGGCCGAGCTCTACCTGCAGGGATGGCGTCCCGCCGGGCGGCGGCTGGTCGCGATCTCCAACTCGGGTGCGTCGTGCGTGATGGCGGCGGATGCGGCGGAGCGCCACGGGCTCGAGATGCCGGCCTTCGACGCCGGCACGCAGGCGGCGCTGCGCGCGGTGCTGCCGGGCTTTGCCTCCAGCGCGAATCCGATCGACCTCACCGCGGCGCTGCTTACCGACAGCGGGCTGCTCGGCGCCGTACTGCCGGTGATCGCCGCGCGCGATGCGGCCGATGCCTACTTCATCAGCCTGCCGATGTCGGGCCGCGGCTACGACGTGCCGCGATTCGCGCGCGATGCCTCCGGGTTCGCGCGCCGCACCGGCAAGCCTGTCGTCGTCGCCAGCCCGCTCGAGTCCACGCGCGCGGTGTTCCGTGCCGAGGGACTCGCGACCTTCGAGCATGACGTCGACGCGGTCGCGGCGCTCGGCCAGCTCGCGCAACACGAAGCGATCAGGGCCGCGGCGCCGCGGGCGCGCGGCGACGGTGCGCCGGCCCCGCTGCCCCCGGGGAACACGCAGTTCCTGTCCGAAGCGCAGAGCCTCGCGCTGCTCGCGCAGGCGGGCGTCCCGGTCGTCGCGCATCGCGTCTGCCGCACGGCGCACGAAGCCGCCGCCGCATTCGTGGCACTGGGCGGCCCGGTCGCGGTCAAGGGCTGCTCCCCCGACGTGCCGCACAAGTCCGAGCACGGCCTGGTGCGCCTTGGCTGCGCGTCGGCGGAGGACGCCGCGGATGCCAGCACCGGAATGCTGCGCGCGCTCGAGGCGCTGGGCGCGCGCGATGCGTGCGTGATCGTCGCCAAGATGCGGCGCACACGGCGTGAGCTGCTCGTCGGCGCGCGCTACCACGCCGGCTACGGCACGCTGGTGATGGTCGGCGATGGCGGCAAGTACGTCGAGGCGCTGGGCGACGTGGCGCTGCTCGCGTGGCCCTTCGACGAGGCGCGCGTGCTGGCGAAGCTTCGCGCGCTGCGCATCGGCGCGATCCTTGCGGGCGTGCGCGGGGAGCCTCCGCTCGCGCTGGATGCCTTCGCGCGCATTGCCTGCACTGCCGGCGCGCTGCTTGCCGCAGCCGGGGGACGCATCGCATCGCTGGACCTGAACCCGGTGTTCGTCGGCGAGCGCGACGAGGACTGCTGCGTCGTCGACGCGCTGCTGGAACGGCAGCCGGACGCGAAACCCGCATGCGCGGCGGGCTGAGCGCGGGCACGCCGCGCGAGGCGTCGCGCATAATGCCGGCCATGGCCGCAAGGAAGAAGGCGAAGGACGCCGCCGCTCCGGAAAGCCGCCACTTCATCGGCGCATTCGCGAAGGGATTGGCCGTCATCCGGGCGTTCGGCGAGCGCGCGAACGTGCTGACGCTGTCCGAGGTTGCCGAGCGCACCGGGCTGACGCGTGCCGGTGCGCGACGCTACCTGCTGACGCTGCAGGAACTGGGCTACGCCGGCCAGGACGGGAGGCACTTCTACCTCGCGCCGAAGGTGCTGTCGCTCGGCTACGCCTACCTGTCGTCGATGCCGCTGTGGTCGTTTTCCGAGCCCATCCTCGAGCGCCTGGTGGAGGACATCGGCGAGACCTGCAGCCTCTCGGTGCTGGACGACACCGAGATCGTGTACGTGCTGCGCATCCCGGTACACCGCATCCTCAATGCCGGGGTGACGGTCGGTTCCCGGTTGCCGGCGTACTGCAATTCGATGGGCAGGGTGCTGCTCGGCAGCCTCAACGAGGCGCAGCTCGACAGCTACTTCGCGCGCGCCGAACTGCGGCCGTTCACGTCGCGCACGGTGACCGATGCGGCGAAGCTGCGCCGCATCATCGCCGCCGACCGCGCGAAGTCCTACTCCTGGGTGTTCGGCGAGATGCAGGAGCACACCGCGGGCCTGTCCGTGCCGGTGCTGGACCAGCGCGGCAAGGTGCTGGCGGCGCTGAACGTCAGCGTCAACCGCTCCGGCATAGACGAGAAGACGCTCATGGCGAAGCTGCTGCCGCGCATGCGGCGCGCGGCCGACCAGATGGCGGCCTCGGTAGCGATCACCGGACGCCCGCTGCGCTGATGTCCGTGATCTTCGGCCCGGCGGCGCTTGCGGCGCTGCGGGTACAAGGCAGGGTGGTGTTGTCTCCGATGACGCGGATGCAGGCGGCGGAGGACGGCGCGGCGACGGCAGCGATGGCTGCCTACTATGCGCGCTATGCCCGCTCCGGGCTGGGCCTGCTGATCACCGAGGCCGCGTACACCGACGACGAAGCGAGCCGCGCCTATTTCCGCCAGCCGGGAATGGCGAACGCCAGCCATGTCGAGCCCTGGGCGCGGGTCGCGCGCGCGGTGCACGGCGCGGGCGCGAAGATCCTGCTGCAGTTGCAGCACGGCGGCAGGCTTGCAGAGCCCGGATTGCACGCCGCCGCGCTCGGCGCAAGCGGCGAGCCCGCGGCCGGCAGCAGCTGGCAGACGGCGAAACCCTATGCGGGGGCGCCGCTGCGCGCCGCGAAGGCTGCCGAACTCGATCGCATCGTCGATGGCTTCGCGCAGGCGGCGGGCCGCGCCCGCGCCGCCGGGTTCGATGGCGTCGAGATACACGGCGCGCGCGGCTACCTGCTCGATGAACTGCTGTCGCAGCCCGGCGTGCCGCTGCGCGAGCGCCTGCGTGTCCCGCTGGCGGTGGCGCGCGCGGTTCGTGCCGCATTTCCCGACGGCGTGCTGTCGTTCAACTTCTCGCTGTACAAGATGGACGACCTGAAGTACCAGCCGCCCGGCGGACGCGACGAGGTCGAATCCATCGCGCGCGCGCTCGCTGGCGCCGGTGTCGATGCGATCCATGTCAGCACCCGACGCACGCTGCGCCCCGAGCCCTGGGGAGAAACGCTGGCGGCGACCGTGAAGCGCGCCGTCCCGGGCTGCTGCGTCATCGCGAACGGCGGCCTGGTGACGCGCGAGGATTGCGAAGCCGCGCTGGAGCGGACCGGCGCAGATTTCGTGGCGCTCGCTCGTGCCCTGCTCGCCAATCCGGACTGGCTCGCGCGCGTCCAGCGCGGGCTTCCGCTGGCAACGTACCGTCCCGGCATGGAGCGCGAGCCGCTGCAGGCTTGAGCGCGCCGCGGGCGCCGCGCTGCGCCGGGCACGGCATACTTGCGGCCATGACGCCTTCCGCCGCCCCTGCGGCCATCCCCGTCAGCGTGCTGACCGGCGCGCTCGGCGCGGGCAAGACGACGCTGCTGAACGCGATGCTGAAGGGCGGCGCGCTCGAGAACGCCGCGATCGTCGTCAACGAGTTCGGCGCGGTCGGCATCGATCACCGGCTGATCGAAGCCTCCACCGAGGACGTGGTGCTGCTGCCCGGCGGCTGCGTCTGCTGCCAGGTGCGCGCCGACCTCGCCGAGGCGCTGCTGCGGCTGGAGCGCGGCGTGCGCCGCGGCGACATCCCGGCGTTCGCGCGCGTCGCGGTGGAAACCAGCGGCCTCGCCGAACCGGGGCCGATCCTGCAGCTGTTCGTCGAATCGCCGGCGCTGCGCGGCCGCTTCCGGCTCGAATCCCTGGTGACGCTGGTCGATGCGCAGCTCGGCCTCGCGGCTCTGGACGAAGAGGGAACGGCCTACCGGCAGGCGCTGCTCGCCGACCGCTTGCTGCTCGGCAAGTCCGAGCTCGTCGCGCCGCATGCCTTGCGCAGCCTCGAAGCGCGCCTCGACGAAGTCAATGCGCACGCCGAGCGCGCGCGCGTCGCGCGCGGCGCTGCCGACGCCGCATGGCTGGCCGCGCCTCGCGTCGCCCCCGGCCGCGCGGTGCCGGCAGGCGCGCTGCGCGCTGCGCACGACGAGTCGATCGAATCCTTTGTGCTGTCCTGGGATGCGCCGCAGCCGCTGGCGGCAATCGGCGACTGGCTGCACGCGCTGGCTGGCACGCAGGGCGCGCGGCTGCTGCGCGTCAAGGGCATCGTCACTGCGGCAGAAGCGGATTCGCCGGTCGCGGTGCACGCAGTGCAGCATCTGGTGTCGCCGCCTGAATTCCTGCCCGGTGCGGCGGCATCGTCGCGCGTCGTGTTCATCACGCGGGGCCTCGAGCCCGGCGACGTGCTGCCGCCCTGGGCGGCGTCGGTGGAGAGCGTCGCGCGCGAAGCGGCCGCGCCGGCGCTCAGGCTTCGCTGATCGCGCGCAGCTTGCGCGAGGACGTGCGCGGCGGGTCGTTCGCGCCCACGGTGTCCACCGCCACCGCGCCGCGCGCAAGCAGCGACCATACCGCCTCGGCGGGCGCGGACAAGCGCTTGCGACGCCGCAGCAGTTCCACCGTGACGCCGATTTCCCAGTCGCTGCCGGCACCGGCGCGAACCAGGCTGCCGTCGGCGAGGTTGCGCTCTATCGTCGAGCGCGGCAGCCACGCCACGCCCAGCCCCTGCAGCGTGAGTTCCTTCAGCACGAAGATCAGCGGATCGTCGAACAGCCGCTGCGGCCGCACGTCGGGCACGCGGCGCGCCACCTCGTCGTCGACGATGCGGCCGATGAACGACGAGCGCCCGTACGGCAGGTATACCAGCGGCGCACCGGCGCTCGCGGGCAGCACGTAGCCTGGCTGGCCGCGGCGCTGCGCCGAGCAGACCGGCACCAGTGGGTCGTCGCCGATCTCCACCGCGTCGAACTCGGCGAACCCGGCCGGCCGCGGCAGCAGCGGGTGGCGATACGTGAGCGCGAGATCGGCCTCGCCCGCGGCATAGCGCTCGGCGACGTCGTCTATGCGCTTGACCGCGCCGCGGCAGATCAGCGGGCCGAGCTCGCGGTTCAGGCGCGCGATCAGCACCGGGAAGATGCCTGCCGAGCACGGCGTGGGCATGACGAAGCTGACGGTGGGCGCGGCATCCTGCGCCTTTGCGCGCACCGAGGCGCGGAAATCCAGCAGCGGCTCGACGCTGCTTACCGCGATCGGCAGCAGCTGCTGGCCTGCCGGCGTCAGCTCCACCGGATGCGCCGAGCGATCGAACAGGGGCGTGCCGACCCATTCCTCCAGCGCCTGGATGCGGCGGCTGAACGCCGACTGCGTGACGTGCCGCTCGGTGGCCGCGCGCGAGAAGTTGCCGCTGCGCACCAGGGCGAGGAAATCCTGCAGCCAGTACAGTTCCATATACTAAGTTTACCGCCGCGCACAGCCTGGTTCGCATCGCGGCGGCGGCGAGGCTGATATTCTTCGGCCCGCCATGAACCTGTCCGAACGCATCGCGCAGTCCCATGCCGAGCTCGAGGCGCTGTGCGCCGCGCTCGTCGCCACGCCCAGCGAGAACCCGCCGGGAGACACCCACGCGCTTGCCGCGCGCGTCGAAGCCTTCCTCGCCGCGATTCCGGGCATGGAAGTGAGGCGCGTCATCGGCCGCGAGCCGGCGGTGAACCTGATCGCGCGCCTCGCCGGCGGCCGGCCGGGCAGGCGGCTGCTGTTCAACGGGCACCTGGACACCTTTCCGGCGGGCGACGCCACAGCGTGGACCGGATCGCCGTTCGCGGCGCGCGTCGACGCGGGCCGCCTCTATGGCCGCGGCGCCTGCGACATGAAGGCCGGGCTTGCCGCCGCGATGATGGCGGCGAAGCTGCTCGCCGCGGACCGCGCGCTGCTTGCCGGCGAACTGGTGCTGACCTTCGTCAGCGACGAGGAAACCGGCGGCACCTGGGGCACGCAGTACGTGCTCGCGCACGTGCCCGAGGCGCGGGGCGACGCCATGATCTCCGCGGACGCGGGCAGCCCGCGCGTGGTGCGCTTCGGCGAGAAGGGCCAGCTGTGGGTGGAGCTGGAGGCGCGCGGACGCGCCAACCATGGCGCGCACGTGCACCTGGGCGACAACGCCATCGTCCGCCTGATGGCGGCGCTCGCCGCGCTGAAGGAAATGGAAGCCATGGCGTGCCCGATCCCGGCCGACGTCATGGCGGCGATGCGCGAGGCGCAGCCGGTCTCCGAGCCGATCTCCGGCGAGGGCGAATTCGACACGCTGTCGCGGCTGACGGTGAACATCGGCACCGTGGCAGGCGGCATCGCGGTAAACATCATCCCGGACCTCGCCACCGCGCGGCTGGATTTCCGCTTCCCGCCCGGGCTCGCGCTCGCGGACGTGCTTGCCGGGATAGAGGCGCGCATGCGCGCGCACCCGCAGGTGGCGTGGAAGGTGCTGAGCTCGCACGAGCCGAACGTCACCAAGCCCGGACACGAGATCGTGCAGACGGTGCTGCGCCACGCGCGCAGCGGCAGCGCCGCGCCGGTGGTGGCGAACATGCGGCCAGGATTCTCGGACTCGCGCTTCTACCGCGCTGCCGGCATCCCGGCGCTGGTGTACGGCCCGGCGCCCAACAACATGGGTGGCGCCGACGAGTACGTGCTGCTGGAAGACCTGCGCGCGGTATTCCGCGTGCACGTGCTCGCCGCCGCGGACTACCTCGACCATCCGGGCCCGTTCTGATGGCCGCGACCCGGCGCAAGGCGCTGCCGCTGTCGGTATCGCGCAAGGCGCTGCTGGTCGGCGGCAGCGACCTCGCGTTCCGTCGCGCGGTAGACGACCTGGTGCGCCTCGCCGCGCGGCTGCAGCAGGCGCGTGCCGGGCTCGCCGCCGGCATGGGTGTGACGCCGCCGCAGTACAACATCGTCATGCATCTGGCGCGCCACGCGCCCCCGGGCGGCATGCGCCTGGGCGCGGTCGCCGAGGCGCTGGGCGTGAGCCTGTCGTTCGTCGTCGCCGAGACGCGCCGCCTGAAGAAGAAGCGCCTCATTTCGGTGCAGCGCGACCCGGCGGATGGCCGCGCCATGCTGGCGAGCCTCGCGCCCGCCGGCGAGCGCGCGCTCGCCGTGGCGGCGCCGCGCATGCGACGGCTGAACGATCGGCTGTTCGCCGCGCTGTCGCGCGCCGAGCTGCTCGAGCTGGGACGCCTGGCCGCCGCGGTGCACGCCGACAGCGCGGCGGCGCTCGCCGAACTGGACCGGCGGGGCTGATAGTGAAGTAACTTCACCTTTACAGCGGCGCGGTTTGGCGGCACCATGCGGGCATTCGTACCCCCGGGAGCACGCCATGGGCAGCATCAAGAACGGCCGCGATCACCTGGAAAGCATCCGCGACGAACGCACCATCCTCATCGAGGGTCGGCGCGTCAGCGACGTCGCCTCGCACCCGGCGTTCCGCCTGTCGGCGCAGACCGTCGCCAGCCTGTACGACTACCAGGCGCAGAACCCGGAGCTGATGACCTATGACACCGGCAACGGCAGGCGCGCCAACCGTGCCTGGCAGCTGCCGCGCAGCTACGCCGAGCTGGTCGAGCGCCGGAAGGCGCTCACCGCGTGGGCCGAGCAGCACGCCGGCTTCATGGGCCGCGCGCCGGACCACGTCGCCTCGTGCATCTCGGCGATGGCGATGCGCGCGGACGTCTTCGAGGAACACGGCAAGGGGCGCGGCCAGGCGCTGCTCGACTACTACCGCTACGCGCGCGACGAGGACCACTACCTCGCCTACGTCATCATCGACCCGCAGGCCGACCGTTCCAAGGCAACCGGCGAGCAGGCCGACCCGTACGTCACCGCGGCGATTTGCGACGAGGATTCCGCCGGCATCACCATCAAGGGCGCGAAGATGCTCGGCACGGGGGCGGTGTTTGCCAACGAGGTGCTGGTGGCGTCGCTGCGGCCGGTGCGCGACGGCGACGACAAGTACGCCTTCACCGCGATGGTGCCGATAGGCGCGCGCGGGCTGAAGCTGATGTCGCGCCGCTCGTACGAAGAGGGCGCGCGGTCGCGCTTCGACTACCCGCTTTCGTCGGCGTACGACGAGAACGACGCCATCCTCTACTTCGACGAGGTCAAGGTGCCGTGGGAGCGCGTGTTCGTGCACCGCAGCCCGGCGATGAGCTTCGCGCAGTTCCACACCGCGCCGGCGCACGTGTACCAGAACTACCAGGCGCAGATCCGCCTGGCGGTGAAGCTGCGCTACCTCGTGGGCCTCGCGCGCCGCGTCTGCGAGACCATCGGCACCATCGACTTCCCGCAGGTGAAGGAGCAGCTCGGCCTGCTCGCCGCGCAGGCGGGCATGATCGACGGCATGGTGCACGCGATGGAGGCCAAGGGCCGCATGGAAGGCGGCGCCGGGCCGCTTGCCGACGGCGAGTTCTTCGTTCCCGACCGCGCGACGCTGTACAGCGCGAACGTGCTGGCGCAGCGCCTGTACCCGCAGGTGATCGAGTCGATCCGCGACCTTGCCGGCGGCGGCATGATCATGCTGCCCTCGTCGGCGAGCGATTTCGCCAACCCGGAGATCGCGGCGCTGATCGGCAAGACGCAGCATTCGCCGGTCACCGACGCGCACGGCCGCGTCAAGACCTTCAAGCTGGCGTGGGACAGCGTGGGCTCGGAATTCGCGTCGCGCCACACGCAGTACGAGATGTTCTACAGCGGCCCGCGCATCTTCACCACCGGGCACCAGTACCGCACCTACGACTGGAACGAGGCGACGCGCCTCGTCGACGCCATGCTCGCCGCCTACGACCTGCCTGCCGCTGCCGCGGCGGACAAGGCCGCCTGAAGAAGGAAACACAGATGCTCGCGCTCAGGAACTTCCCCGTCGGCCCGCTCACCGTGGGCCCGCTCACCGCACAGCCCGGCAGCGTCGTACGCGGCCACATGGACCTGGTCGAACTCGCCGATGGCACGCCGGTGCGCTTTCCGCTGGTGGTGGTCAACGGCGCGAAGCCCGGCCCGCGCTTCTACCTCGGCGCGGCGATCCATGGCGACGAGGTGAACGGCATCGCGATCCTGGCGAAGGTAATCGCCGCGCTCGACCCGGCGAAGCTCGCGGGCAGCATCGTCTGCGTGCCGGTGCAGCACCCGCTCGCGTTCTACGCCGACCACCGCTTCCCGGTGTCGCAGTTCATGAAGTCGCCGCTGGACCAGGCGCCCATCGACGCGTGGACGGTGTTCCCCGGCGACCTGAACGGCAACCTGTCGCAGATCGTTGCGGCGAAGCTCTTTGCGCTGATCCGCGAATGCTCCTGCGCGATCGACATCCACACGCCCACGCGCGGCGGGCGCTACGTGCCGATCGCGATCCTGCCCTCGATGGGCCTCGGGCAGGCGGCCGAGCGCGCGCTGTGGCTCGCCGAGCAGTGCGCCACCGGCTACATCGTGCGCGGCGAGCGCGGCATGTACGTCAGCCGCGGCATCTCCTGCGTCGAGGCGACCGCGGCGGGCGTGCCTGCGTTCACCTTCGAGATCGGCGAGGGCGGCCGGCTCGAGGAGGGCGTGACCGCCGAGGGTGCGCGCTGCATCACCAACGCGCTGATCGGGCTTGGCATGATCGAGGGTGAGCGCAAGCTCCCGGCGATGAACCATGTGATGACCGATTTCGTCGGCCTGCGCGCGCATCGCGGCGGGCTGCTGCGCACCGAGGTCGAACTGGGAGCGGTGGTGAAGAAGGGCGCGCTGCTGGCGACCATCACCGACATCTTCGGCGCCACGGTGGAAACCATCGAAGCGCCGGTGCCGGGGGTATTCGTGCGCTCGACGACGCTATCCAACCTCGCCAGCGGCGAGCGCGCGGCGACCCTTGGCGTGATGTAGCGCCGGGCCCTGCGCTCAAGCGCGGGCGGCCACCAGCACGACGTTGGAGCCGCCGAACGCGAAGGAGTTCGACATCACCGCGAGCGGCGGCTCGACCTGCTCGGCGCGCACGACGTGGCGCACCGCGCAGGCCCGGTCGATGTCCTCCAGGTGCGCGGTGGGCGGCAGCCAGCCCTCGGCAAGCGGCAGCAGCGCGGCGATGAACTCCAGCGCGCCCGCACCGCCGAGCAGGTGGCCGTGCATCGATTTCGTCGAGCTCACCGGCAGCCGCGCCGCGGCGTCGCCGAACACCTCGCGCAGCGCCTCGCACTCGACCACGTCTCCGGCGAGCGTAGCGGTGCCGTGCGCGTTCACGTAGCCGATCTCGCCCGGTGCGCGGCCCGCCTCGCCGATCGCCTCGCGCATGGCGCGCACCTGGCCTGCGCGGTCAGGGCGGGACAGATGCACCGCGTCGCAGCTGTTGCCGTAGCCGTCAAGCCAGGCGAGCACGCGCGCGCCGCGTGCCTGCGCCCTCGCGCCGTCCTCGAGCACCAGCGCGGCGGCGCCTTCGCCCAGCACCAGGCCGGCGCGGCGGCGGTCGAACGGCTTGCAGCTGGTGGCCGGATCCGCCGCATCCGCCGGGGCGAGCGTGCGCAGCGCGTTCCAGGCCATCAGGGTGGCGGGCGTGAGCAGTGCCTCCGAGCCGCCGGCCAGCATCGCGTCCGCGCGCCCTGACTGGATCACGCGCATCGCCTCGCCGAGCGCCAGCGCGGAGGACGAGCACGCGGTGGAGAAGCCCGCGAACGGCCCCTGCAGCTTCCAGCGCAGCGCGACGTTCGATCCCGAGGCGTTGCTCATCGCCATCACCACGGTCAGCGGGCGCAGGCGCGGATTTCCCTCGCCGTAGATCTGGCTGTAAGCCTGCTCCAGCGTGCCGGCGCCGCCCATGCCGGTGCCCCAGCTGACGCCGATGCGCGTGGTATCCGCGCTCGCCGGGTCGAGGCGGCTCGATTCGATCGCTTCTTCCGCGGCGGCGATGGCGAACTGCGACACGCGGTCGAGCTGCGCAGCCTCGGCGGCACGAAAACGGCGTTCAGGGTCCCATGACACGCGAGCCGCGACCTGCACGCCGCTGCGCCTGGCCAGGTCGTCCGGCAGGGGTCCGATGCCGGAGCGCCCCGCGAGCAGCGCGGCATGGAACGCAGGTACGCCTTCGCCCAGCGGGGAAACCACACCCCAGCCTGTGATCGCGATGCGCCGGCCGCGCTCGGCGGGCATGGGATAACTAGCCTGCGTCGGCTTGCAGGCGGGCGCTGATCAGCCGCTCGAGGTCGGCGAAGCATTTGACGCCGCGCAGTTCCTCGTCGGATACGGAGACACCGAACTGGTCCTCGACCTTGAACATGAACTCGATGAACGCCAGCGAATCGATGCCGACCTGATCGAGCGGTGCATGCGGATCGAGCTTCGCGGCATCGAGGGAGAACTCCTCCAGCGCGAGTTGCCTGATGCGCGCGAGCTTTTCCGTGGCGGTCATGATGACGCCCTCCTGCAGATCCCGGGCCGCCGCCGTCCTGCCTGCAGGTGCTGCGGGACATCGCGGCCCGCTTGCGAGGAATTGTAGCGCCGAAGCCGCGGATCGGGACTGCTGCCTCAGTCCGCCGGCTCCAGGCGCAGGATCGCGCCGCGCGATTCGTCGGTGAGCAGGTAGACGTAGCCGTCCGGCCCCGAACGCACGTCGCGCAGGCGCGGCACGTCGCCGCGCAGCATGAATTCGTCGCCGGCGAACTTCTCGCCCTCCAGCCGCACGCGGATCAGCGCCGCGCCGCGCAGCGCCCCGAGCAGTGCGTTGCCCTTCCACTTCGGAAAGCGCTCGCCGGTGTAGAACGCCAGTCCCGACAGCGCGGGCGACGGCGTCCAGTACTTCACCGGCTGCTCCATGCCCGGCTTCGCTGTGCCTTCGCCGATCTTCGTGCCGATGACGTAGTTGACGCCGTAGGTGATCACCGGCCAGCCGTAGTTGCGCCCGGCGCGGATCAGGTTCAGCTCGTCGCCGCCCTGCGGGCCGTGCTCGGTCGCCCAGAGCTCCCCGGTCTGCGGGTGCAGCGCCGCGCCCTGCACGTTGCGGTTGCCGAGGGAAAATACCTCCGGCCGCGCGCGCGGCGTCTTCAGGAACGGGTTGCCGGGCGCAGGCTTGCCGTCCTCGGTCAGGCGCACGATCTTGCCGGCATGGTCGTCGAGCCGCTGCGCCCGGTCCTCGTCGCCGCGGTCGCCGAGCGTGACGAACACGCTGCCGTCGCGAGCGAACACGATGCGCGAGCCGAAGTGCCGCCCGCCCGAGGATTTCGGCAGCGCGCGGAACAGCACCTGCACGTTCTCCATGCGCCAGGCGCCGGATTGGCCGGCGAGCCTGCCGCGCGCGAGCTCGGTGCCGTGGCCGCTGTCGTCGCGCTGCACGTAGGTCCAGTACACCAGGCTGTTGTCGGCGAAGCGCGGGTGCAGCGCGACATCCAGCAGCCCGCCCTGGCCGTTGGTATCCACGCGCGGCAAGCCTGCCACCGCTGCCGCTTCGAGCCGGCCCGCCTTGTCCACCATGCGCATGCGGCCCGCGCGCTCGGTGACCAGCATGCGCCCGTCGGGCAGGAACGCGAGCCCCCACGGGTTCTCCAGGCCGTCGACCAGGCGCACGATGCGCACCTTGTGCTCCTGCGTGGCGACCACCTGCTGTGCCGCCGCCGGCAACGCGCAGGTGCAGAGCGCAAGGAAGGCAAGCGCGACGCGCATGCTCAGGCCCCCAGCTCGTCGGCGAGTTCGCCGAAGCCGTCGACCGCGTAGGTGCAGGCGGGGTTCGGCGTCGGGTCGGGCGGCCCGCCCGGGCCCCATTCGTCCGGCCGGCGCACGAACGCGGTGCGATAGCCGCTGGCGCGCGCCGCGTCGAGGTCGAAGTTGTGGCAGGCCACCATGAGGATCTCGGCCGGGTCGAGCTGCAGCCACTTGGCGGTGCGCAGGTAGGCCTCGGGCCGCGTCTTGTAGATGCCGATCATCTCGCAGGAGATGATCGCGTCCCAGACGATGTTGTTCTTCCTCGATACGTCGATCACCAGCGACGTGGTGAGCAGCGTGAAGGACACGATCGGGTAGCGCCGCCGCAGCCGCTCCGCGCTGGCCGGGAAGTCCGGCCACGCTTCCAGCGCGTGCCAGGTGCGCCAGATGGTGTGGCGGTCCTCGGCGGTGAGCGCATCCAGCTTGAAGTCGGCGATCACCTCGTCCAGCGTGCTTCGCATGACGTCGTCGAAGTTGTAGTCCGGCTGCTCGGCGTTGACGATGCCCTTCAGCGACCTGCGCCGGTATTCGTTGGTCACCGCGCCCCAGTCGGCCTTGAGGCCGCGCAGCTGCCCGGCGACCGCGAACGCGCCGCTGATGCCGGAATGCCAGTCGAGGATGGTGCCGCCGGTGTCGAAGGTGAGTGCCTTGATGGTCATCGGTGCCTCCTGGGATGGTGCGACAGCATAACCCGCCCGGATGTTCCGCCAGGCTCGCGCCATGAGCCTGTGCTGGCCTATCATGGCCCGCACATGGACATCGGCACGCTCAGCAAGGCACGACTCCTCGAGCGGCTCGCCGAAGGCCATGCGGCGCGCATCACCGTCATCACCCCCAACCGCCGCCTCGCGCAGGAACTCGCGCGCGAGGCAGACGAGTACCAGCTCGCGCGCGGCCTCGCGTCCTGGGAAGCGCCGGACATCCTGCCCCTTGGGGCGTTCCTGGAGCGCCTGTGGGACGACGCGCTGCATGGCGATGCAGGCGAAGGCCTGCCGGCGCTGCTCACCGGCGCCGAGGAGCAGCACCTGTGGGAAGAAGTCGTGCGCGACAGCCGGCGGGAGCTCCTGTCTCCTGCGCAGACCGCGGCGCAATGTCGCGACGCCTGGGGCCTCGCGCACGCGTGGCGCATTGCGCCCGGGGGCGGCAGTGAGGACGCCGAAGCCTTCGCCGAATGGGCGCGCGCATACCGCAAGCGGGTTGGCGACGACGTCGATGCCGCGCGCCTGCCGGACCTTGCCGCGAAGCTCGTCGATGCGGCGAAGACGCGGCTGCTGGTCACCTACGCCTTCGACATCTTGACGCCGCAGGCGCGCGAGTTCCTCGCCGCTTGCGGGGACAAGGGCATCGAGGTGCTGTCCTGCGCATCGGAGCGGCGCGCCACGCAGCCGCTGCGCGCCGTCTTCCCCTCCGCGCGCGAGGAGCTCGAAGCTGCCGCTACGTGGGCGCGCGCGCGGCTTGAGGCGGGGGCGAAACGCGTCGGCGTGGTCGTGCCGGAACTGCAGCAGCGCCGCCGCGAGGTGGCGCGGGTATTCAAGCGCGTCATGGGGTCGGCGCAGGCGTTCGATATTTCGCTTGGCGTGCCGCTCGCCGACTACCCGCTGGTGGACGCTGCGCTTGCGATCATCGAATTCGCGCATCGCGAGCTGGAATTCGGCCGTGCCAGTCGCCTGGTGCGCTCCCCCTTCATCGGCGGCGCCGAGGCCGAGTTCGCGCGGCGCGCCAGGCTCGATGCCTCGCTGCGCCGCAAGCTGCCCGCGACGCTGTCGCTCGCCAGGCTGGTCGGCGCGGTAGGTCCATGCCCATTGCTGCGCGAGCGGCTCGAAGCCATTTATGCCGCCGCGCAAGGCCTTGCCGCCGGGCCGCATTCCCCGCATGAATGGGCACGCCACTTCTCCGCGCTGCTCGACGCCGCCGGCTTTCCTGGCGAGCGTGCGATCGACTCCACCGAGTACCAGACGCTCGCCAAGTGGCATGACACGCTCGCCGGGCTGGCGAAGCTCGAGCGGGTCGCGCCGCGCATGTCGTACGCGCAGGCGCTGGCAAAGCTGCGCCGCGCCTGCGCCGATACGCTGTTCCAGCCGGAATCCGCGGGCGGCCCGGTGCAGGTGCTGGGCATCCTCGAATCGGCGGGACTGGCGTTCGACCACCTGTGGGTGTCCGGATTGCATGACGAGGCCTGGCCACTGAGGGCGCGACCGAATCCGTTCATTCCCATCGCGCGGCAGAAGCAGGCGGGGATACCCGAGGCCTCGGCAGAGGGTTCGTACGCGCTGGACGCGCGCATCACCGCCGACTGGTTCGGCGCCGCGGACGAAGTGATCGTCTCGCACCCGCTGCGCGCCGAGGACGCCGAACTGGCGGTCAGCCCGCTCGTCGCGCAGGTGCCGCAAGGGCAGCCGGAATGTCCCGCGCCCCCGCGCCACCGCGACCTGCTGTTCGCGGCGCGGCGGCTGGAGGAAGTGCGCGATGGTGTGGCGCCTCCGCTCGCCCGGCGCGCGGTGCGCGGCGGCGCGAAGGTACTCGCCGACCAGGCCGCCTGCCCGTTCCGCGCCTTCGCGCGCCACCGGCTGGCCGCGCGCGCGCTGGAGGAACCCGATCCGGGCCTGAATGCCATGGACCGGGGCACGCTGCTGCACGCGCTGATGAAGCGCCTGTGGGACGCCCTGAAGGACAGCGCAGCGCTGGCGGGCGACGTAGAAGCCGCCATCGGTGCGGCCGCCGCGGGCGCGGTGGCGGACCTCGGGATCGAAGGCCGCATGGCGGAACTGGAGCGCGCCCGGCTGGCACGGCTCGCGCGCGACTGGCTCGCAGTGGAGCGCACGCGCGCCCCGTTCAGCGTCGTCGCCACCGAGCAGGAGCGCGCCATCGCGATCGGGGAGCTGCAGCTCGCCGGCCGCATCGACCGCCTCGACCGGCTGCAAGACGGCAGCCATGCGCTGATCGACTACAAGAGCGGCGACGTCACGCGCGCCCACTGGATGGGCGAGCGCCCCGACGACCCGCAACTGCCGCTGTACGCGGTCACCGCCGATGAGGAGATCGGCGCGGTCGCCTTCGCGCGCCTGAAGGCCGGCGAGATGAAGTACTCGGGCTACGCGCGCGAGAAGGACTTCGTCGACAAGGCCAAGGACTGGGACGGCCTGGTCGCCGGCTGGAAGGCCGAACTCGAAAAGCTCGCCGGCGGCTTTGTCGCAGGCGACGCGCGCGTCGACCCGAAGAAGCCCGGCGCAACCTGCCGCCTGTGCGACCTGCAGCCGCTGTGCCGCGTGCACGAAAAGTTGGCGCTGCTGGACGGCGTGGAGGAGGGCGAATGATCGCCGACCAGGCGCAGCGCGAAGCCGACCATGTGGAGCGCACCCGTGCGCTGGACCCCACACGTTCCTTCATCGTGCAGGCGCCCGCCGGCTCGGGGAAGACGGAACTCCTGATCCGCCGCTACCTCGCGCTGCTGCCGCGCGTGGACAAGCCCGAGGAGATCCTCGCCATCACGTTCACGAAGAAGGCGGCGGCCGAGATGCGCAAGCGCGTGCTGAAGGAACTGCCCGACGCGGCGGGCATGGCGCACCGCATCCGCATCATGACCATCGACGCCTTCTGCGCATCGCTCACGCGCCAGATGCCGGTGGTGGCGAAGTTCGGCGCGCAGCCCGAGATCGACACCGAGCCCGACGCCCTGTATCAGGAGGCCGCCGAGCGCGCGCTCGCCGCGTATGGGCCGGCGGTGGAACGCCTGCTCGCGCACCTGGACAACGACGTCGCCAGGGCCGCGGGGCTGCTGGCGCAGATGCTGAAGCGCCGCGACCAGTGGCTGAGGAAGACCGGCGCCGCGCCCACGCGCGCGGAACTCGAAGCAGTGCTGGCCGCCGAGCGCGATCGATTGCTGGCGCACGCGCGCGCGTACTTCCCGGACGCTTCCGCCGAGCTCGCCGCCGAGCTGCTCACCAAGACCCTGACCTGGCGCAAGAGGGTGGCGCGCGCGCAGCAGTTCGAGGGCAACGAACCCGCGCGCGCCGCGCTCGCCGCCCTGCTCGCGATGCCGCCCGCGCGCTACAGCGAGGCGCAGTGGGATGCGCTGTCGGCGATCGTCGACCTGCTCGCGCCCGCGCTGCAGCAGTTGCTGGCGGTGTTCGCGGAACGCGGCAGGGTGGACTTCACCGAGGTGGCGCACGGTGCGCTGCTGGCGCTCGGCACCCCGGACGAACCCACCGACCTGCTGCTGTCCATGGACGTGCGCATCCGGCACATCCTGGTGGACGAGTTCCAGGACACATCCACGTCGCAGTGGCAGTTGCTCGAGCGCCTGACCGCCGGCTGGGAGGCGGGGGACGGCAGGACACTATTCGCCGTAGGCGACCCGATGCAGTCGGTGTACCGCTTTCGCGACGCCGAAGTCGGCCTCTTCCTGCACGCGCGGCGCGCCGGCCTGCCGAACGTGGCGCTCGACGCACTGACGCTGTCTACCAACTTCCGCTCGCAGGCCGGCATCGTCGACTGGGTGAACGCGTTTTTCGCGCCTGCGCTGCCCGCGGAGGAGGACGAAGCCACCGGCGCGGTGCCGTATTCGCCTTCCAGCGCGAACGACCCGGCGCTTCTGGGCGACGCGGCGTGCTGGCACGTCTTCACCGAACGCGCAGACGAAGCGCGCCGCGTGGTCGAACTCGTGCGCAAAGCCGAAGGCAAGACTGCGATCCTGGTGCGCACCCGCAGCCACCTCGATGAAATCGTCCCCGCGCTGAAGGCCGCGGGCCTGCGCTTTCGCGCCGTCGACATCGAGCAGCTCGGCGAGCGCCAGGTGGTGCAGGATCTCTACGCGCTTACCCGCGCCCTCATGCACCCCGCCGACCGCGTCGCCTGGCTGGCGATCCTGCGCGCGCCCTGGTGCGGCATGGACCTGCCTGCGCTCTCCGCGCACTTCGAGGGAAAGTCGGAGACCGTGTGGGAGCTGATGCAGGACGTGCCCGAACTCGCGCGCATCCGCGACATCCTGCGCCCCGCGCTGGAAGGCCGCCTGCGCGGCACGCTGCGCGATGCGGTGGAATCCACCTGGCTCGCGCTGGGCGGCCCGGCCTGCGTGCGCGAGGCCACCGAACTCGAGGACGCGGAAGCCTACCTCGACGAGCTGGAGCGCCTGGAAGAAGCCGGCACCGTGCCCGAACTGTCGCTGCTGGAAGAGCGTCTCGACGCGCTCTACGCGCGCCCCGACGTGGACGCGGGCGAGGACGCGGTGGAAGTGATGACCATCCACAAGGCCAAGGGCCTCGAATTCGACACCGTGATCGTGCCCGGCCTCGATCGTGCGCCCTTCGGCGGCGACAAGCCGCTGTTTGCGTGGAAAGCGCTGGCGGGCGACCAGCTCCTTCTGGCACCCATCGACGAAACCGGCGGCGGCAAGGACCCGATCTACCAGTACGTGCGCGAGCGCGAAAAGGAATCCGAGGACATCGAAGCCGGGCGCCTGTTCTACGTCGCCGCCACGCGCGCGAAGCAGCGCCTGCACCTGACCGCCTGCGTGAAGCTGGATGACGAAGGCGTCCCCCGCGCCCCGCGCAAGCGCACGCTCCTCGCCCTTGCGCCCGCTGTCCCTGCGCCGGAGCCGTCACCCCTCGCCCCGCCTGCGGGGAGAGGGGCCGGGGGAGAGGGGCAGGCCCTCCACCGCCTGCCACGCGACTTCACCTTCCCACCAGCCCCACCCCCCGTCGCCATCACCGCTCCGCCAGACGCCAGCACCGAATCGGAGCAGATCGAGTTCTCCTGGGTCGGCGAAACCGCCCGCCACGTCGGCACCGTGGTGCACCGCTGGCTGCAGCGCATCGCCGAGGACGAACTCAGGGGCTGGGACGAAAAGCGCGTCGAATCCCTGCGTCCGCGCGTCGCCCGCGAACTGGAGCGCCGCGGCGTCCCGCCGGCCGAACTGGAGGGCGCAGTGGCGCTGGTGGTGCGTTCGCTCACCAATTCCATCACCGACGAGCGCGGCAGGTGGATCCTCGGGCCGCATACCGAGGCGCGCAGCGAGTATCGGGTGCGCGCCGCTGGCGAGGGTGGGGTACGGACCTACGTGATGGATCGGGTATTCACCACCATGGAAGGAGAGCGGTGGTTGGTGGATTACAAGACCAGCAGGCATCAGGGCGGAGACCTCGAAATGTTTCTGCAACGAGAGCGCAAGCGATATGCACCGCAACTCGATCAATATAGGGCTTCGACGCGATGCACTGGCGTTGGCCTGTATTTCCCGCTGCTTCGCGCCTGGCTGGACTACTCGCGGGATATCGACTCGTCGCCAGCTGTACGAAGACAATGATCGCCTGACGCCGGCTTCCAAGTCTCGCGCCTTGGCTTGCTCCTCACCATTCCGTCACAGTCCGGTGCTCGAAGTGAATTGCGCTTTGAGCCTCATTCAGGCCACGTTCCTGCCGGCTACGCGCAGGGCCTGCGCGAGGGCGGCGGGGTGGCGCTGGAGCTCGGGCGTCTCGCGGCTCCAGTAGGCCAGGGTGATCGGCGTCTCGAGCCGCCCGGTGTGCAGCAGCAAGCTTAGCGCGAGGAATTCCTCTGCCGACCGGTGCACGTAGCTGCTGCGCGCCGATAGCATCACCGGGCGCATGTCGTAGGGCACGAGGCCAGCAGCAGCTGCTTGATCGCGTCGCGCCGCATGCAGGTCATCTGCAGCCGGTCCCGGCGCGTTAAGTCTGCAGGGCGAAGATGAGGACCTTCAGGGACTACGAGGGACGGGCGATTCGGCTGACCGATGAGCGGCTGGCGCACATTCTCGAACACCCGGAGATGCGGGGGATGGAGGACCGGATCGCCGAGACGCTGCTGCGCCCCGAAAGGGTGATGGAATCGCTCAGCGACCCGGAGGCCCGCCTGTACTACCGGATGTACGTCGCGACGCGGGTCGGCGATAAGTACCTTTGCGTGGTGGTCAAGATGGCAGACAATGACGCCTTCGTCCTGACGGCGTACCTGATGACGAAACCAGCGGGAGGCAGGCAGCTATGGCCGAAAAGAAGCTGAGAATCTGGTTCGACAAGGAAGGCGACTTCCTGGAAGTGATGTTCGAGCAGCGTCCCGGCGTATTCCGCGAGACGGCGAACCCGCATGTCATGGAGAAGGTGGATGAGCAGGGCAAGGTGCTCGGCTTCTCGGTCATGCGGGTGAGCGCGTTGCGCGACGCGCCGCTCGAAGTCGCACTCTAGGTTCCGGGACCGCGTGCCGATGCGGGATCGCAGGCGTATCGGCGCTGGTGCCATGGGACTGACCCAGGACTTCAAGAAATCCGTCGTTGAGCGTGCGCAGCGGGATGCGAAGTTTCGCGAAGCCATGTTCACCGAGGCGATCAACGCCTGCCTCGAAAGCGATACCTCCACGGGCAAGGCCATGCTGCGCGACCTGGTGAACGCGACGATAGGCTTCGAAGGCCTTTCTGCAGAGGTGAAGCTGCCCTCGAAGAGCCTGCACCGCATGCTCGCCGAGCGCGGCAATCCGAGCACCGAGAACTTCTTCGGCATCGTCAGCGCTTTGCAGAAGAAGACGCGTGTAAGGCTGCGCGTGACGGCGGGCTAGGGGCCCGGGAGCTTTGAGAGGAATTCGCCCAGAATGCGGTTGAACTCCGCCGGCTTCTCGAAGTACACCGAGTGGCCGGCGCCGGCGACGATCTCCAGGCGCGCGCCGGGGATGGACGCGGCGACGATACGCGCGATCTCGAGCGGCGCGATGAGGTCATCATCGCCGAAGAGCACCAGCGTCGGCACGCGGAAGCTCTGCAGGTCCTGCGCGGAAGGGCCGTCCTCGTTCAGCAGCAGCCCTTCGATCGATTCGCGCACCGGCGGCGTGAAGCGGCCGATCGCCTCGTAGAGAAAGGCCTGCGCGGGTTCGCGCCGGCGGAATTCGTCCGAGATCGCGCGGGTGGCGCCATCGGCCGGGGCCGACTGCAGGCTGCGGCGGAACTCGGCGAAGATGCGTTCATCGCGCACGCCGCCGCTGGTGTCCGCGAGCACGAGGCCGTTCACCCTGTCGGGATGCCGGACCGCGAACCCCAGCGCCGTGAACCCGCCCATCGACTGGCCGACCAGGCATGCGCGCGGGATCTCGATCCTGTCCAGCAACTGGCGCAGGTCCTCGACGAACGCCGCGCGGCCGGGTCCGTCCGGCGCTTCCCGCGACAGGCCGAACTCCCGGTGGTCGATGGCGATGCAGCGGTAGCGGTCGCAGAATGCCGCGACCTGCTGGTACCAGCTCAGGTGGTTGCCGCCGCGCCCGTGCAGGAAGACCACCGCTGGGCCCTCGCCGTGGCTTTCGTAGTAGAGATCGATTCCGTTGACGTGGGCGTAGGCCATGGTGGCGGTGGGTGCGGCGAAGGCGACGAAAAGGTCGATGCGCAGGGATAGCACCGAACGCAAGCGTCAGCAACGCGTGTCTCGCACACGCGTGCTGAAATGATGATCGTTCAGGCGGTCCGGATGGAGAGTAGTCGCTCCGGGTTGTCGACCAGCACGCGGCGGCGCAGTGCCTCGTCCGGCACGAAGGCGGCGAGCGCGTCCAGCAGCACGCCATCGTCCGGCATGCGTGCAGGGTCGAACACACCGGTATGCGGCCAGTCGCTGCCCCACAGCAGGCGATCCGGCGCGATCGAGGCGAGCCGGTGCGCGAACGGGATCACGTCTTCGTAGGGCGGGCCCAGCCGCGTGATGCGGTCGGCGCCGGAAAGCTTGACCCAGAAGTTGCTGCGCTGCGCGAGTTCGCACAGCACGCCGAAAGGCTCCTGGTCCACGCCGAGCCCGGGATCGATGCGGCCGAAGTGGTCGATGACCACCGGCGCGGGGATGCCGGCGAGCCAGTTGGCGAGGCCGGGCAGCGCGGCGCCATCGAAGTGCAGTTCGACGAACCAGCCCAGGCCCTCGATTGCGCGCAATACGCGTTCGAAGACCGCTTCGTCCAGCGTGCCGCCGTGCTGCGGGTTGAACGCGAAGCGCACGCCGCGCGCGCCCGCCGCATGCAGCGCCGCGCAGGACTCGCGCGTCGCGGTGCCATCCAGCCGCACGACGGCGAGGTAGCGGCCCCCCGAACGCGCTGCCGCGTCCAGGTCGACCGCGTTGTCGAAGCCGTGCGTGTTCGCGTGCACCACCAGGCCGTGCGCGATGCCGAGCGCGTCGTGCAGCTCGAGCGCGCGCTCGAGCGGCGCGTCGGGCGGCGTGTACTTGCGCTTGTCGGCGTAGGGAAAGCGCGCCTGCGGGCCGAGCGCGTGGAAGTGCGTGTCCCACGCGCCCGCCGGCAGGCGCCAGCCGGGCGGCGAGGCCGGCTCGCGCGGCCCCAGGCAAGCCGGTGCGGCCAAGGCTAGTCCGGAACGCGGCCGCTACTGATCAGCGTATTCATTGAGCAGGGCCTTCAGGAATCGACGAAGAACGGCGTCTCGCCGGTACCGCGAAGGACGATGTCGAACTCGTAGGCTTCTACTCCGCCCGGCTCATCGGCGAGGCGCCGCGCGATCAGCGATGCGCGTGCCTCGAGGTCTTCGATGCCGTTGAGGATCGGGTCTATGTCGTTCAGCGGCTCGTCCGGAAAGTAAAGCTGCGTGATCAGGCGCGGCATCACGCCGGCGGCGAAGATCGAGAAGTGGATGTGCGGGGGCCGCATCCAGTTGTCGTAGCCCGGGTTCGGGTACGCACCGGGTTTGATCGAGCGAAAGCGATAGCGGCCTTCGGCGTCGGTGAGCACGCGCCCCCAGCCCTTGAGGTTGGGGTCGAGCGGCGCGTCGGTGACATCGTCGGGATGGTCGTACTTGCCGTGGCGGTTCGCCTGCCAGACTTCGATCAGCGCCTTCCGCACCGGGCGGCCCTGCTCGTCGGTGACGCGCCCGGAGACCACGATCGGTGTGCCCTCGGCGCGTGGCCCACCCGGCACCTGGCACGCCAGGTCGTCGTCGCCCTCGCGGATCAGCCCGAGGCTGAAGAAGGGGCCGATCGTCTGCGAGGGGGTGACGACCCGCACCCGCTGCTGCGGCGTGCGCGCCTCGTGCACGCGGTAGCCGCGGATCGTCTCGAGGCGCTTCTCGTCGACGAATACGGAAGGATGGGGAATCGGTGACTTGTCGCTCATGGCGCCTCGCGTTGGCTCAAT
The DNA here is from genome assembly GCA_964612335.1 of uncultured Enterobacteriaceae bacterium. Taxonomy (GTDB): domain Bacteria; phylum Pseudomonadota; class Gammaproteobacteria; order Burkholderiales; family SG8-39; genus CAZTDU01. Next base: position 59,169 of record CAZTDU010000003.1, read on the forward strand.
TGGCCTTGGCGCCGGTGTCGCGGATCACCTTCGCCCAGCGCGGCGTTTCCCAGCGGATGTACTGCGCGAACTCGTCGGGTGTGCTCGCCACGATCTCGAACTGGATGTCGGTAAGGCGCTTTCGCACCTCTGGCTCGGCGAGCATCTTCGTCAGCTCGCGGTGGTAGCGGTCGATGATCGGCTTTGGCGTTGCACCCGGCGCAAGAAAGCCGATCCACGCGATCGCCTCGAAGTCCTTGAAGCCCGACTCGATCATGGTGGGCGTGTCGGGAGTCGCCGCAAAGCGCTTCTTGCCGCTCGATGCGAGTACCTTCAGCTTGCCGGCTTTCAGATGCCCCAGGACGTTGCCCGGCACGAGGAACGCGGCCTGCACGTTGCCGGCCAGCAGGTCGGCAACCGCCGGTCCCGAACCCTTGTACGGCACGTTCACCAGGTTGATGCCCGCGGCCGCCTTGAACATCTCCATGGTCAGGTGCGAGGCGCTGCCGATCGAGATCGACCCGTAGCTGAGCTTTCCGGGATTGGCCTTGGCGTGCTTCACCAGGTCGGCGACCGAGTTCACCGGCAGGCTCGGATGCACCGTAAGGAACTGCGGCGTCGTGACCGCGAGCGTGATCGGCGCGAGATCCTTCTGCGGATCGTAGGGCAGCTTGTCGAACAGCGTCACGTTGACCGTGATGGGCGCGGTATAGCCCACCAGCAGCGTGTGCCCGTCGGGATCTGCCTTGGCCACGATGTCGGTGCCGATGTTGCCGCCGGCGCCGCCCTTGTTCTCGACGATCACCGATTGCCCGAATGCTTCCTGCAGCCGCGGTGCCGCGAGGCGCGCGAGGATGTCGACCGTCCCGCCCTGTACCGGCACGATGATGCGCACGGTCTTGGACGGCTTCCAGTCCTGCGCCATGGCGCCGGCGGCAAGCGTGGTGCTCAATGCCAATGCAAGAATGCGGATGGTTTTCATGCTATCTCCCTTCAGACCGTGAATACGGGTTTGCCCAGGCTGTCTACCAGCGCGTCCCTGGACCAATCGAGCGCCTTCATCTCGCGATCGAGCAGCACCGAGGCAGCACGCACGCGATGCGTCGTCGGGTCCAGCGCCGGCGGCTCCAATCCGTCCGACAAGCCCCGCGCCGCCTGGGCGAGCATGCGCCGCGCCATGACGATTGCCTTGTCGGTCGGCACGAGATGCTCGCGCGAGTAATCCTGGATCGGCCCCATGCTCTCCTGCAGCGATGCGTCCTGGATCGAGAAGCCTTCGACGCCGCTGAAGCTGCGGCGCTCCTTCTGCGCGCGGCGATCGATCAGCCAGTCGTTGTCGCGGTTGGCGAGCGGCCTGAAGCTGCCGGGCTCGTACTTGACGTGGATGCCCTTGCCCTCGCGCATCGCCTGCAGCTCCTCTTCGGGCAGAGGCCGGTCGGGCAGGAAGTTGATGCTCCAGGCCCAGCAGTTTTCGTCGTCGATCGGCACCCAGATGTGCCCGCCCAGCGCGTGCGGTCCGAAGGGCGGAATCAGGGTGAACCACGGGAAAATCCACTGCGTGATCCGCCAGTAATGCGAGTCGGACTCGCCATTGCGCCGGCCGAAGATGGTCAGGCCGTGCGGCACTTCCTCGATGTCGAAGACGGCGTTGCGGTCGGCCTTGATGTACTTGTTCGCGTGCGCATGCTTGTGCATCGGATCGATGTCGAGCTCGAAGCGGTGCACCCACGACGCGTGCGCGGTGTCGATTCCGCCCTCCATCGCCTGCAGGTAGCCGCACTCCTGCAGCCGCTTGGTGACGTAGCGATGCGACGCGGGCAGCATGCACCACTCGAGTTCCGGCGGCGCCGGACGCTTGTCGGGCGGGCCCATGTAGGCCCACAGGATGTCGCCGCGCTCGATGCAGGGGTACGCCTTGATGCTCATCTTCGACGCCACCTGCGGCGCCGAGGGCAGCTCGACGCAGCGCCCATGGATGTCGTACTTCCAGCCATGGTAGGAGCAGCGGATGCCGCATTCCTCGTTGCGCCCGAGGAAGAGCGATGCTCCGCGGTGCGCGCAGAATTCGTCGATCAGGCCCGGACGGCCTTCGCTGTCGCGGAAGGCGAGCAGGCGCTCGCCGAGCAGCTTCACGCGTACCGGCGGGCAGTCCGGCTCGGCGATCTCGCTCGAGAGTAGCGCTGGCACCCAGTAGCGGCGCATCAGTTCCCCCATCGGGGTACCGGGGCCGGTCTTGATCAGGAGTTCAGCAGTGCTTGGGTCCATGTTTTCGCGTAGGAACGATTCTGATTCGTAAGTACACTTACCAATATGTCATCCACCAAACCCCATGTCAACGCAGGACCGCTCGACGAGCTCTACTCCCGGCCTGGCTTCCTGCTGCGCCGTGCGCACCAGATCGCGGTGGGCATCTTCGTCCAGGAATGCGCCACGGTCGGCCTCACCCCGCCTCAGCACGGCGTGCTGATTGCGGTGGCAAACTCCCCCGGGCTGAGCCAGGCCGAGCTCGCCGGGCGCCTCGGATTCGATCGCGCGACGGTCGGCCAGATGGTGGAGGGCCTGGAGTCGCGCGGTTTGCTGCGCCGCAAGAACTCTGCGGCGGACCGGCGGCACAAGTCCCTTGCGCTCACGCCCAAGGGTGCCCGGCTGATGAAGCGGGCGACCGGCGCGATCCAGCGGACTTCCGAAAGGCTGCTCCGGCCGTTCTCGAAGGGCGAGCGCGCGCTCTTCATGGAGCTTCTCGCGCGGCTCACCACGGATCTCAATCAGGAATCGAGGACACCTCTGCGGCGCGAGAGGCCGCGATGAAGCTTCCCCATCGCCAGTCGTAGGCCGCCACGTCACAAGCCGGTCCCGCTGGGGCTATGCTTGCTGGATGAATCTGCGCAACTTCGACCTGCGCCTGCTGCGCGTGTTCGATACGCTGATGGCCGAGGGCAACGTCACGCGCGCGGCGGCGCGGCTGAACCTCACGCAGTCGGCCACCAGCCAGGCGCTCGCCAAGTTGCGCGCGGCGATCGGCGACCCGCTGTTCGTGCGCTCGGGGCAGGCGATGCACCCCACCGCCCGGGCCGCCGCGATGGCCGGGCCGGTGCGCGAGGCGCTGGGGCTGATCGCCACCGCGGTCACGTCGTCGCAGGTGTTCGACCCGAAGAGCGCGCGGCTCGCATTCCGCATCGCCGCCACCGACCATGCGCTGATGCTGCTGCTGCCCGGACTGGCGCGGCGCGTCGCGGCGCAGGCGCCGGGCGTGCAGCTGATCACCAGCGCGATCAGCCCGGACAGGGGCCTGGAGTACATCCGTGAAGGGCGCATCGACCTGCTGATCGCGTACTTCGTCGTCACCAAGGTGCCGGGGAACTTCCGCACGCGGCTGTTCTTCCGCGACTCGTACAAGGTGCTCGCGCGCAAGGGGCACCCGCAGTTCCGCAGGCGCATGACGCTCGCGGCGTTCGCGCGAGCCGGCCACGTGGTGGTCGCGCCGCGCGACAACTGGCAACCCGGTCCGATGGACTTCGCCCTGGCGCAGGCGGGGCTGAAGCGCGACATCCGCGTCATGGTGCCGCACTACATGGTCGCACCCTACGTGGTCGCGGAAACCGACCTGGTGGCCACCGTGCCCTCGCGTGCAGCCGCGCGCATGGCGCGTGGTCTGCCGATCGTCGCGTACAAGCCGCCGCTCGAAGTCGCCAGCTTCAAGCTCGAAATGGCCTGGGACGAGCGCCACCACCACGACCCGGCGCACAGCTGGCTGCGCGAACAACTGATCGAGCTGGGCCGCGCCGCGGAAATGTGAATACCAATAATTACGATTTCGAATTGGGCCTCGGGACGCCGTCTTGCTTAACTGCGGGGCATGAAACCCTCCAGATTCGCCGGGCTTGTCCCGGCCACCTTGTTCTGTCTCCTTGCGGTTGGCCTGGCGCAGGCGCAGCCGGCCACCAACTACCCTGCCGAGAAGCCGGTACGGCTGATCGTCGCCTATCCGCCGGGCGGCACGTCCGACATCGTCGGCCGCGCGCTCGCGCAGGAGCTGGGTGCGAGGCTGAAGCAGTCGTTCATCGTCGAGAACAAGGCCGGCGCCGGCGGCATGATCGGCACCGACGCGGTCGCCAAGGCCGCGCCTGACGGCTATACGCTGTCGGTCGCGGCTTCCGGCCCGATCGCCTACCTGCCGGCGCTGTCCAGCAGCCTGCCGTACGACGTGCGCAAGGACTTCGAGACCATCGCCAACGTGGTCACGGTCCCCAACCTGATGGTGGTGAATCCGTCGCTGCCGATCCAGTCAGTCAAGGACCTGGTGGGCTACGCGAAGGCCAACCCGGGCAAGGTGCACTTCGGGTCCGCCGGCATCGGCTCCTCGGGCCATATCTCGGGCGAGCTGTTCAACCTGCTGGCGGAAGCGAAGATGGTGCACGTGCCCTACCGCGGCAGCGGGCCCGCGCTGGTCGGCCTGATCGCCGGGGAAACGGCGGTGATGTTCGAGAACCTGCCGTCTGCGCTACCGCATGCAAGGGGCGGGAAGCTTCGCGGCGTCGCGGTGCTCGGCAGCAAGCGCAGCCCGAGCGCGCCCGACTTCCCGACCACGGCCGAGCTCGGCATGCCCGACCTGATCATTGCCTCCTCGACCGGGCTGCTCGCGCCCAAGGGGACGCCGCGGGCGGTCGTCGCGCTGCTCGAGCGCACCGTGCGCGAGATCGCGTCAAACCCGGAGATGGTGCGCAAGTTCAGCAGCTTCGGCGCCGACATGGATTTCCTCGATGCCGCGCAGTACCGCGCGTACATCGACGACGAGATCAAGCGCTGGAGCGAAGTCGGCCGCAAGGCCGGGATACGCCTGAAGTAGCCAGGGGGCGAGCGATGATCAGCGCAGAAGAGAACCGCCTGCTGACTTCGGTGGGGCCGGGCACGCCGCTGGGCGAGACGATGCGGCGCTACTGGGTTCCGGTGGGCCTGTCCGAGGACACGACCGACCACCCGCAGCTGGTACGCATCCTGGGTGAGGACCTGGTGCTGTTCCGTGCGAAGAACGGCAAGACCGGCCTGATGGAGGCGCGCTGCGCGCACCGCGGCGCGTCGCTGGTCTACGGCTGGGTCGAGGAAGACGGGCTGCGGTGCCGCTACCACGGCTGGTGCTACGACACGAGCGGCCGCTGCACCGAGCAGCCCGGGGAGAAAGGGCGCCCGCACCGCGAGGAGAAGGTCAGGCAGAAGTCCTACGAGACGCGCGAGCTTGGCGGGCTGGTATTCGCGTACATGGGGCCGCAGCCGGCGCCGGTGCTGCCGCGCTTCGACATGCTGGTGCGCACCGACGGCACGCGAAAGGCGATGGTCGCGCGCATGATCGCCTGCAGCTACCTGCAGATCGTCGAGAACAGCATGGACCCGGTGCACCTGCCCTTCGTGCATGGCGAGAGCATCAAGGTGTGGTCGAAGATTCCCGAATTCGACATCGAGGAAACCGCCGGCGGGCTGCGGCAGATCCAGTACCGGCCCGGACCCACGCCGGACCTGCGCTACGTGCGCTCGCTGCATTACTTCCTGCCGTTCAACCGCATGGTCGGCATCCCGGCGCCGGAGGACGACTTCACCACGCCGACCACCACGCGCACCATCTGGGCGGTGCCGGTGGACGACACCAACATGATCGAGTTCGAGGTGCGCTTCCAGCCTTCGCACAACGGCAAGGCGCTGGATTTCAAGTTCGAATCCTCACCGGCCGACTTCGATATCCATCCCGAGCAGCCGTTCCAGCAGTACCGCGTGCCGAAGGCCGAGCGCGTCGCCTACCCGAAGTTCTTCGGCGCGCAGGACCAGCTCATGCAGCTGAGCCAGGGCCCGATCGCGCCGCGCGAGCACGAACACCTGCGCTGGAGCGACCGTGGCGTCATGGCGGTGCGAAAGGCGCTGCGCCAGGCGATCGAGGACGTGAAGAACGGCAAGGATCCCAAGGGTGTGTTGCGCGGCGAGACGGCCGACAAGGTCATCCCCATCGACGTGGCCGATCACCTGGAACCGGTGGGCGGGGCACGCGCCGATACCGTGCCAGCCTGAAGGGGCGCGATCCATGGCGGTAACCGGGCTGGATCACTACGCGCTGCTGACCTCCGACGTGCAGCGAACGACGCGCTTCTACACCGAGGTGATCGGCCTGGAAGTCGGTTTCCGGCCGCAGATGAGCTTCGAGGGCGTCTGGCTCTATGCCGGCGGCGAGCCGATCGTGCACATCATCGCCGGCAAGCCGATCCCGACGCGCGAAACCGGCGCGGTCGACCACCTTGCGCTGAAGGCGACCGGCGACATCGACGCAGCGCTGGGGAAGCTCAAGTCGCATGGCGTCGAGTACACCATGCGCAAGCTCGAGCGCACCGGCGTCACGCAGGTGTTCTTCCGCGATCCGGATGGCGTGGGCGTCGAGCTGAACTTCGCGCCCTGAGCGGCGCTGCCCGCGCTCAGGCGTTCGCGCCGCAGCAAGCCTTGTATTTCTTCCCGCTGCCGCACGGGCAGGGCGCGTTGCGCGCGACCTTCGTGCTCTTCGCCGGTCCGCGCGCCGCGAGCGCGCGCGCGTCCGCGATGTTGCGGCCGAGGACGGCGAGGTCGAACATGGCGTTTGCGTGGGATTCGAGCATCTGTTGCGCGAACTCGCGGAAGGGCTCCGCGCTGCGGCTGTCGTGGTGCATTTCCTCGGCGAAGCCGCGGTCGCCGAAGAACGCGAGCACCGTCATCAGCGCGCCCAGCACCTCCTCCGGGTCGTCTTCGCCTTCCACCGCCGGCGGCAGCAGCGCGTCCCAGGTGTCCTTCAGCCAGTCCTGGCCTTCGGCGTAACCGCGCGACCAGCGGCATAGCGGCGCATCCGGCGCAAAGTTCTGCAGCACTCTGTCGCGCGCCGCGACGCCGGCCGGCAGCGTGGGTTCACGGCGATACGCACCCTCCTTGACCGCGTTGTACAGGCGCATCAGCAGCGCCAGCGTCTCCGCGTCCGGCGCGTCGGCGGCCTCGCCCAGCACCACCGGCAGCCATTCGGAAGGCGCTACCAACTCCGGCGCGCAGGCCACCGCGAACAGGAACCCGGCCAGCTCGCAGTAACCGAGCGCGCCAGCGTCGGCAGCGCGCGGCGCGAGCGCACGCTCCAGCGCGGCGGCATCGGCTTCGCTCCAGTGATGCTCCGGTGCTGGTGATTCGCTGGCCATTCGCGCGCGCAGTCTAGCAAGCGGGGCAGGGGGGAACTCCGTCCGGGATCGCGGGTCTCTCTATACTTCGCAGTCCGCGCCACCCAGGGAACCCCCGATGCTGAAGGTCAGAGACCTGTCGATGCAGTACGCCACCGCGCGCGCGAACGTGCCGGTGCTCGATGGCCTCGACTTCGACATCGCAGCGGGCGAACGCGTCGCGATCACCGGGCCCTCGGGCTGCGGCAAGACCACGCTGCTGCTGCTGCTCGCGGGGCTCGAGCGCCCGACGCGCGGCTCGGTGACGCTGGCAGGCGCGGCGCTGGAAAGCATGGACGCAGACGCCGCGGCCGACCTGCGGCGCGAGCGGATCGGCATCGTGTTCCAGTCCTTCCACCTGCTGCCCAGCCTGACCGCGCTCGAGAATGTCGCGCTGCCGCTTGAGATCGCCGGTGAGCGCGACGCGCGCGAGCGCGCGCGCGTGCTCCTCGCGCGCGTCGGCCTCGCCGCGCGCGGCGAGCACTACCCGTCGCAGCTCTCGGGCGGTGAGCAGCAGCGCGTGGCGATCGCGCGCGCGCTGGTGCACCGGCCGGCGCTGCTGCTTGCCGACGAGCCCACCGGCAACCTGGACGACACCACCGGCGAATCGATCGCCGACCTGCTGTTCGAGCTGAACCGCGAATCGGGCACCACGTTGGTGCTGGTGACGCACAACGCCGAACTCGCCGCGCGCTGCGACCGCGTGCTGCGGCTGCACCACGGCCGCCTGGCCGCGGAGTCGACCGCCTCGGCGCGCGATGCGCTTCACGTTTAGCCTCGCCTGGCGCGACCTGCGCGCCGGCAGCCGCGCGCTGTGGATCTTCTGCGCCTGCCTCGCGCTGGGCGTGGCGCTGATCGCCGCCACCGGGGGACTCTTCCAGCAGGTGCGCGGCGCGCTGCTGGCGGATACCCGCGCGCTCTTCGGCGGCGACATCGAAGTGCATGCGCGTGTCGCGCTCGGCGACGAGGAGCTCGCGTGGATGCGCGCGCGCGGCGAGGTGTCGCTGCTGGTGGAACTGCGCACCATGCTGCGCACCGCGGACGGGCGCACGCAGCTGGTCGAACTGCAGAGCGCGGACGACCGCTATCCGCTGTACGGCGCGGTCGCGCTGCAGCCTGCGGCACCGCTGGCAGAGGCGCTGGCGCTGCGCGACGGGCGCTGGGGCGCGGCGATAGATCCGGCGCTGGCGCAGCAGCTCCAGCTCAAGCCCGGCGACACGCTGAAGCTGGGCGCGCTGGAACTCGTCGTGCGCGCGCTGATCGCGCACCAGCCGGACAGGAGCCTGCGCGCCGACTGGCGCGGCCAGCCGGTGATGGTGGCCGCCGAGGCCTTGCGCGCCACGCAGCTCGTGCAGCCCGCGAGCCGCGCTTCCTACCGCTACCGCGTGAAGACCGCGGAGGATCCGCTCGCCTGGCGCCGCGCGTTCACTGCAGCATTCCCGGATGCGCCATGGCAGGTGCGCGTGTTCGCCGAGCGCACCGACCGCGTCGCCGAGGTGCTGGCGAAGGTCGGCTCCGGCCTGCTGCTGATCGGCTTCAGCGCGCTATTCATCGGCGGCCTGGGCGTGTTCAACAGCATCCACGCCTACCTGGAGGGCAAGCTCGGTACGCTGGCGACGCTGCGCGCCCTGGGCCTGCGCGACCGGCGGCTGGCGGCGGTGTACCTGTGCCAGGTGCTGATGCTCGCGGGCGGCGCCAGCCTCGCCGGTGCGGCGATCGGCGGCGTGCTGGCGCTGGCCGGTGCCACGATGGCGGCCGGCTACCTGCCCGCCGCGCCGGGCGCCGATGCCGCGGATCTGCGGGCGTCGGCTCTGGCCGCGCCGCTTGCGCTGGCGTGGCTGCTGGGCGTGCTGACCGCGCTGAGCTTCGCGCTGCCGCCGCTGGGGCGCGCATTGAGCGTGTCGCCGGCGGCGTTGTTCCGCGGGCTGGATTCGACGCAGACGCGCACGCCCGCGGCGTGGTGGAAGCTGTCGGCGCTCGCCGGCGCGTTCACCATCGCGCTGACCCTGGCGGTGGTGCCCGAGCCCTGGTTCGCCGCGCTCTTCATCCTCGCCACGGCCCTGCTGCTGGTGCTGCTCGAAGGCCTGGTGCGCCTGCTGCGCGCGCAGGCGCGGCGGCTCGCTGCGCACCGGCTCTTCGCCGGGCGCTTTGCGTTGAGGCTCGCGCTCGCCAACCTCCATCGGCCGGGCTCTCCCTTGCGGCTGTCGCTGCTGTCACTCGGTTCGTCGCTGACGCTGCTGGTGGCCTGCGCGCTGGTGGTGGCGGCGCTGCTGCGGACGCTGAACGACACCGTTCCCGAGCAGGCGCCGACGCTGGTGTTCCACGACTTGCCGGCGCCGCAACTGGACGAATTCCGCGGCGTGATGAAGCAATCGACCAGCCTCGCGCGGCTGGAGGTGGCGCCGCTGGTGCTGGGTCGGCTCGCGGCGGTGAACGGCGAGGTGCTGAAGGACAGCACGGACGCGCGCCGCGCGCTCGAGGCGCGCGACGAGCACAAGCTCAGCTATCGCGCCAACGACTTCGACCAGCTGGTGGTGGAACGCGGGGCGTGGTGGCCGCAGGACTACCTCGGCCCGACGCTGGTGGCGATGGAAGACCGCGAGGCCGATCAACTGGGGCTCAAGGTCGGCGACAGGCTGCGCTTCGACATCATGGGAACCGCGGTGGAGGCGCAGCTCGCGGCCATCTACGCGCAGCGGCGCTTCCGGTCGCAGTTCTGGTTCGAGGCGATTTTCACCGACGGCACGCTCGAGCCGCACATCACGCGCTACGTGGGTACCGCGTACATGGACCCGGCCGAGGCGATCGCCGCGCAGGCGCGCGTCGCGGCGGCGATGCCCGCGGTGGTGACGGTGCGCACCGAAGGCATCCTGCGCGAGGCGCGGCGGCTGCTCGCGCGCGCCAGCGCCGGCCTCGCCGTGATCGCCGGAATCAGCCTCGTGGCAAGCCTGCTGGTGCTGGCGAGCGTGATCGCCGCCTCGCGCGCGCAGCAGGTGTACGACGCCAGCATGCTGCACGCGCTGGGCGCGCGCCTCGGCCTGATCCGCCGCAGCCTGCGCATGGAATACGCGCTGCTCGCGCTGGTGACCTCCGCGTTCGCCACCGTGTTCGGCAGCGCGCGCGCGTTCTCGCTGCTCGAATACCGGTTGCAGCTCGGCGGCGAGATCGCCTGGTGGCTGGGCGCTGCCACCGCAATCGCCGTCAGCGGCCTGAGCCTGGGCGCCGGCGCGCAGTACCTGCTGCGCCAGCTGCGCCTGTCGCCCGCGCTGCTCCTGCGCGAAGCCGCCTGAGGCATATCATGCGCCGATGCCTTCCCGCCGCCACCTGCTGATCTTCGCCGGCCTCGCGCTGGCGCTGGTTGCGGCGTGGATGGGGCCGCTGGACCAGGCGGCGACGAAGCATGTGGAGGCAGGCCTGAAGCGCGCGCTGGTGAGCTTCGCCACCGCGCGCACGCTGAACGCGGTGATCTCGGTGGTGCAGGGCACGGAAGTCTCGGTGCAGCTCGCCGGGTTCGGCCCCACGTTCACGCCCGGTCAGGCGCTGGATCCGATCAATGACCTCGTGGAGCAGTTCTCCACGCTGATGCTGTTCGCCTCCGTCTCCTTCGGCGTGCAGCTGCTGCTGATCAAGTTCGGCGCCTATTGGGCGGTGTCGGTGGCCCTGACGCTGGCCGCGCTATGGTGGGCGTGGAGCACCTGGCGCGGGCCGCAGGAGCGGCTGTGGCCGACGCGGCTGCTGGTGGGCCTGCTGCTGGTGCGCTTTGCGGTGCCGCTGGTGGCGGTGACCAGCGAGACCGGCTTCCAGCTGCTGCTCGCCGATCGCTACAAGGCCGACCAGGAGCGGATCGAGCTTTCCGCCGGCCGCGTCGCCAGCCTGTCCACGCCGGCCGTGCCGCCGCAGCCCGGTGAAGGTCTTGCCGAGCGCTTCAAGCGCTGGCTGTCCACCGGCAGCGACGCGGTGAAGGAGTTGTCGACCCGGGTCGACGACCTGAAGAAGCTCGCCGCCGACATGGTCGAGCACATCGTCATGCTGATCGCGGTTTTCAGCGTGCAGACGCTGGTGCTTCCGCTGGTGCTGCTGTGGGCGATGCTGGCGGCGGGACGTGCGCTTGTGCGGGTGGCGTGAGGACGCTGGCGAGCCGGCGCCAAGGTGGCTAGAATCCGGGCGTCCGGTTCCAGAACGGTTCCACGGAGACACGAATGCTGACCCTTACGCTCAAGAACATCCCGGAGGAACTCCATGCCCGCCTCAAGCAGAGCGCCGAGAAGAACCGGCGCAGCCTGAACGGCGAGATCCTTGCGCGCCTCGAGAGCGAGCTGGCGGCGCCCCGGATCGAGACGCCTGCGCAGGCGCGCGAGTGGAAGGCGCTGATGGCCAGGCTGCCGCGCGCCGACCACGCCAAGGTCAGCCGCTACAAGCGGCAGGGCCGAGCGTGATCGTCGTCGACAGCAATGTCATTGCCTATCATTGGGTGAACGGGCCGCTGACCGCGGCGGCGCGCGGCGTCCGGGCCAGGGACTCCGACTGGCATGCGCCGATCCTGTGGCGTTCCGAGATGCGCAGCATCCTCACGGGCTATCTCCGCGATGGCACTTACAACGAAGCCCAGGTCGCAAGCATCATGGCGTCTGCCGAGGCCGCGCTTTCAGGGGGCGAGCACGCCGTGAACAGTGCGAACGTGTTCGAGGTGATCGCGACGACCAGGCTTTCCGCCTATGACGCCGAGTTCGTCGCGCTCGCGGCGATCCTGTCGGTCCCGCTAGTGACCGCGGACAAGGCGGTACTGAAGGCGTTTCCAGGTCGCGCGATGACCATGGAAGCGTTCGCAAACGGCTGATCGTCTCGGCAAGCGTTGCATGCGCAATGGCCGGCCCGGCATGCTGAACCGGCGTCGTGTCGTTGGCGGCCTCGCCGCACTTGCCGCCGGCACGCTGCTGCCCCTGCGGGCGTTCGCGCAGGTGCTACGCCTGCCGGATGCACCGCAGCCTCCCGGGCTGCCAGAGGGACCGCAGCCCCCTGGGCTGCCAGCGGGACCCCAGCCCCTTGGGCTGCGGTGGGCCGACATGCACAGCCACCATGGCATGGTGCCGGCGAAGCGCAGGGCGCAGAAGACGCGGCTGGCGGACGACATGCGCGCAAGCGGCCTGGCGGTGGCGGCCATGAAGGTGATAGCCGACTATCCGGTGCTCGCCTATTCTCCGGGGCGCATCGTCGCGCGCGAGGCGCGAGCGAACGGGCAGTTCCGCGCGTACTTCGAGGACAGCGTTGCGGTGCTGAAGGCGCGCGCGGCGCGCGAGGGTCTGGATCTCGTCACCATGCCGGAACACGTGGAACGCGCGCTGAAGGAGCAGCGGCCGGCGATCGCCATCGCCGCCGAGGGCGCGGACTTCCTCGAAGGCGAGCTGGCGTACCTGGAGCAGGCGAAGGCGATGGGGCTCGCGCACCTGCAGTTGCTGCACTTTCGCGTCAACGAGTGCGGCGATGCCTCGAACCTCGCGCCGGTGTTCGGCGGCCTGTCGGACTTCGGCCACGAGGTCATCCGCGCCTGCAACCGCCTCGGCATCCTGGTCGACGTGGCGCATTGCAGCCATCGCGGCATCGTGCAGGCGCTGGAAGCCTCCGCGCAGCCGCTGGTCTATTCGCATGGCTGGGTGAGCGCGGACGAGCCGCAATGGGACGCGCGCAACGCGCGCGCGATCCACGCGCCGCTGGCCCTGGGGATCGCCGCGCAAGGCGGCGTGGTGGGCGTGTTTCCGAACCAGCGCGACCTCGATGCCTACGCCGCGGCGCTGCACGAACTGGCGGCCGCGGTGGGCAAGGACCACGCAGGAATCGGCCTGGACATCGACGGCCTCGGCCGCTCTGCGCTGCCGGCCTATGCCGGCCTGCCGGCGCTCGCGCAGGCGCTCGAAGGGCGGGGCATGCGCGATGCCGCAGTCGACAAGCTGATGGGCGGCAACTACCTGCGCGTGCTGCGACGGGCGCTCGCCGCGAATTGATCAGAGTGTCCCTGGTGCCGGGTATCATCGGGCCATGACCCAACGCAACGAAACCGCGCTCATCGTCGGCGCAGGCAGCGGCTTGAGCGCGTCGCTCGCGCGCCTGCTGGCGAAGGAAGGCTTCAAGGTCGCGCTCGCGGCGCGCGATACCGCCAAGCTCGCCGCGCTGGCGCAGGAAACCGGTGCGCTGCCGATCGCCTGCGATGCCGCCGATGCCGCGCAGGTGGAGCGCGCGTTCGCCGCCGTGGAGGCGAAGTGGGGTGCGCCGGGCTTCGTCATCTACAACGCCAGTTACCGCACGCGCGGGCCGTTCGTCGAGCTCGTGGCGAGCGAAGTCGAGCGAACCATCGCGGTGTGCGCCTTCGCCGGCTTCCTCGTCGCGCAGGCGGCGGCGAAGCGCATGCTCGCGCGCGGCGCGGGCGCGATCTTCTTCACCGGGGCGTCGGCGAGCGTGAAGGGCTACGCCAACTCGGCGCCGTTCGCGATGGGCAAGTTCGCGCTGCGCGGCCTGGCGCAGAGCATGGCGCGCGAGCTGGCGCCGAAGAACATCCACGTGGCGCACTTCGTCATAGACGGCGGCATCCGCGCCGCGGACGATGCGCGCGAGGCCGGGCGCGGCGAGGACGGCATGCTGCTTCCCGACGAGATCGCAAAGAGCTACCTCGCCGTGTACCGCCAGCACCGCAGCGCCTGGTCGTGGGAGCTCGAGCTGCGGCCCTGGGTCGAGAAATTCTGAACCCACCTTCGCCGGCATGCCCGTGATACGCATCCCCAGCATGAACGTTGCCGTCGACTGCGCGTCGGACGGCACCATACTCGACGCGCTGATCATGGAAGGCGTGGACGTCGCCTTCGCCTGCCAGGAAGGCACCTGCGGCACCTGCAGGAGCAGGCTGGTGTCGGGGCGCGTGAAGAGCCTGCCGTACTCCGAGCTCGCGCTCTCCGCGAAGGAGCGCGAGCAGGGCTACATCCTCATCTGCCGCTCGATGCCGCAGACCGACTGCGAGATCGAGCCCGCCGCCTGAGCAGGGGGGGTCAGTACTCCAGCGCCAGGTCCACCTGGTTCGCCAGCGGCCTGCCGGCGTGGAAGCGCAGCACGTTGGCGAAGAACATGTCCAGCGACCGCGGCGTGTAGTAGTCGCTGTCGTCCGACGACGAGTGCGGCGTGATCAGCAGGTTCGGCACGTTCCACAGCCGCGAGCTCGGTGCCAGCGGCTCGCGCGGCACGACGTCGATGATCGCGCCCGACAGCCTGCCGCCGCGCAGCGCCTTCTCCAGCGCGGCGTGGTCCAGCACGCCGGCGCGGCCGACGTTGACCAGGCCCGCGCCGCGCTTCATCAGCGCGATCTGCCGCCGGCCGAAGCTGCCCTCGGTCTCGCTGGTCAGCGGAAGCGCGAGCATGACGAAATCCGCCTGCGGAATCACGCGATCGAGGTCCTTCGTGCGGTACATCCTGTCCACGCACGGGTGCGGCTTGCCCGAGCGGCGGATGCCGATCACCTTCATGCCGACCCGCTTTGCGTACTCGGCTGCGCCGCCGCCCATGTTGCCGACGCCGACGATCAGCACCGTCTTGCCAATGATGTTGGTGTTGAACAGCTGCCGCCAGCGCTTCTGTTTCTGGTTCGATGCCATCGCCGGCACGTGGTTGTTCAGCATCAGCAGCGCCATGAGGAAATACTCGTTGGCGCGCTCGCCGTGAACACCGCGGCTGTTGGTAAGCCGCGCGCCCGGGGGGAGCCACCTGTCGAAGGGCCGCAGGTGCTCGACGCCCGCGCCGTGGATGTGGATCCAGCGCATGCGCGGCGCGATCCTGCGGATGCCGCGGTGATCGAACCGCCACGCGAACAGTACGTCCGCGTCGCGCATGTGGCGCTCGAACCCCCTGCCGCCCTTGCCGAAGCTCAGGTCCACCAGCGACGCCACCGCCGGGTTGCGCTCCACCGCGTCGAGCACGCGCTTTTGCGTCAGCTCGAACACCGGGCTGAGCGCGGGATCGTTCTCGAAGTGGATGCGAATCTTCTTCGCCGGTGCTGCCTTCCTTGCTGCGGCCATGTGCTCGTGGTTCCTGTCAGTTTGCCGCGGGGAGCTTGTCCAGCACCCAGTTGGCGATGGTGTGCACTACCGGCTCGCGTAGCGACAGCCTGCCGCTGGGGCCGTGGTAGAGGTTCAGGCCAAGCTGCTGGCGCTCCGATATGGCGTTGTCTTCGGGGATCGACTTGTCCCAGCGGCGGTAGTACTTCTGCACCGTCTCGGCGAAATCCGGTCGGCTGATGGTGGACTCCGGAAAGCACGAACCGACTTCCAGCAGCATGGTCTTCGGGCCGGTCGGGATGCTGTTCAGGTACCACATGCAGTCGGTGGTGACGCCGAGGAACATCGCGGGAAAGAGCAGCGCGAAGTACGAGCGTTGCCGCGCGTCCTCGCTCAGCGTCTCGATCGCCGGGAAGCTGGTCGTCTCGCCGGGCAGGATGCCGATGGTGCCCTTGCATTCCATCCAGATGGTGGACCACTCGCCGGACTTCGGGCTGATGGTGTTGGTCTGCTGCAGGCCGATCGAGCCCTTGTGCACCGTCGGCGTGTGGTAGTCCTCCATCGCGTTCTCGACGAATAGCTTCCAGTTGCAATCGAGCCTGTACTCGATCCTGCGGGTCAGCCGCATGCTGCCGAATGCGTGGCCCGCGAAGAGCTCGTCGAAATCCCCCACCTGCGCGGCGAGCGGCGGCGCGTCCTTGTCGAAGTTGACGAAGACGAAGCCGGCCCAGGTCTCGACCCTGACCGGCGCCAGGCCCCAGTCGGACTTCTCGAAGCACTTCAGGTCGTTCATGCCCGGCGTGGCGAGCAGTTGCCCGGAGGTGCCGTAAGACCAGCTGTGGTACGGGCAGACGATGGCTTTGGCGTTGCCGCTGCCATCCAGCAGGCGGGTGCCGCGATGCCTGCAGTAGTTCATGAAGCCGCCGAGCCTGCCGGACTTCTCGCGGATCAGGATCATCGACTGGCCGTAGCGGTCGAACACGCGGTAGTCGCCGGATTTGGGCAGTTCCTCCTCGCGGCCGAGCAGCGTCCATTGCCGCAGGAAGATGTGGTCCAGTTCCTGGCGGTAGAAGTCCGCGTCTGTGTAGCACCACGAGGGCAGGGCCTGCGCTTCGTCCAGCGGCTTGCGGACTTCGGCGTACAGCCGGGGATCGAGGATGTTGGCGGCTTGCATGGTTGGCCTCTCCGGGGTCTGTGCGTTTCGTTCAGAAGAACTTGAGGTAGCGGGACATCTCCCAGTCCGTCACGTGGCTCTGGTAGTCGAGCCATTCGTCGGTCTTGACGTCGATGAAGGTGCGGTACATCAGCGGCCCCATGACCTCCTCGCTCAGCGGGTCGATGCGGAAGGCCTCGATCGCCTCGCCCAGCGAGCGCGGCAGCATCTGCACGTTCGCCTTCGCCAGTTCCTCGGGCGAGCGCAGGTACATGTTCTCGCGGTGCGGCTCGCCCGGGTCGAGGCCTTCCTCGATTCCCTTCAGGCCGGCGGCGAGGATCATCGCAGCGCCGAGGTACAGGTTGCAGGAGATGTCGGCGGCGCGGCACTCGATGCGCGGCCCGTTCATCGGGATGCGCAGCATGTTGGTGCGGTTGTTGTTGCCGTAGCAGACGAAGATCGGCGCCCAGGTGTAGCCCGACATGCTGCCGCGCGCGATCAGGCGCTTGTAGCTGTTGACGGTGGGCGCGATCACCGCGCAGATGGCGCGCGCGTGCCGCAGCACCCCGGCGATGAACTGGTAGCCGAGCGTGGACATGCCGCAGCCGCGCGGATCCTTCGGGTCCTCGAAGCGGTTCTTCTTCGTGCCGCGGTCGGCGAGCGAGATGTTGTAGTGCGCGCCGCTGCCGGTGCGGTTCTTGAACGGCTTGGGCATGAAGGTGGCGAAGTAGCCGTGCTTCTCGGCGATCGCGTTCACCATCAGCCTGAAGAAGGTGAAGCGGTCGGCCATCACCAGGCCGTCGGCGTACTTGAAATCGGTCTCGAACTGGCCGGGCGCATCCTCCTGGTCGAACGAGTAGACGTCCCAGCCCAGCGCGTTCATCGATTCGACGATCTCCTGCACCACCGGCATGCATTCGAGGATCGTGCGCACGTCGTACGCCGGCTTGTGCAGCGGCACCGCAGGGCCGATGGGCAGGGGCGCGCCGTTCCCCTCGTCTTTCAGCACGAAAAACTCGGTCTCGATGCCGAGGTTGAAGTCGAAGCCCATGGCGTGGCACTTGGTGAGCACGCGCCGCAGGATCTGCCGCGAGCAGGCCTCGAAGGGCGCGTCGCGCAGCCACAGGTCGCTGGCGAACCAGGCCGTGTCGCGCTTCCATGGCAGGATGGTCAGCGAGGACGGATCGGGAACCGCCGCCACCTCGTCGTCGTTTACCGCCTGCGGCACGCCATCCAGCGCAGCGCCGGTGAAGAGCTCGGAGCCGTTCAGCATCTGTGCCGCGTGCTCCACCGGCACCACCTTGCACTTGGAGCGGCCGTGGATATCGACGTAGCTGGCGAGGCAGTAACGCGCCCCGCTCTGGTCGAGCTTTGCCAGCGTCGCCGCGTGGTTCCTGTTCTTCGTCGTCATGTCGCGTGCCTGCTCCTGTTCAATCCGGGTTTGTACCGTACTGCCGGCGGTGGAAGTCCACCGCCGCGGTGAAACACTCCATCGGCGCCATGACGCTGCCGGCGCCGATCTGGCCGCCGTTGCGCCCGGCGATGCCGATGTTCATCAGCGGCAGGATGCCGGTGTCGATCACCTTGTACGCATCGATACCGACCGGCGAGCCGCGGTACTCGAAGTACGGGATCCGGTAGTCCGCGTGCTCGCCTAACGTGATGCGGTACATGGCTTCGTTGCGCTCGACCATCACCTTCGCCGCGCCGCCCTGGTACCTGAGCAGCGGGAACGCGGCCGCCTGCGAGAACGCACCCAGGCCGATGGTCTCGATGATCGGGCTCTCGCCGCCCATCCACGTAAGTTCGTCCGGACCGTGGCCGGGGAAGAACACCGCATCAACCTTCGCCGGCGGGCCGATGAACCAGCGTTCCGGCGCGCAGGAAAGGCGGATGGCGAAGTTCCGGCAGTTGAAGGCCATCGCGCTGACGATGGATGAGCCGGGCACGTTCTCGCCGGCCATCGCGGTCGCCTTGGCCGCGGCCATCGACAGGCGCAGGAAGAAGTAGTGGTCCTCGGTCAGCGCCTCGACCAGGCGGATCGATTGGTCGCGCGCGGTGGCGGCCGCGGCGAGCATCGCCGGCACCAGTTCGCGCATGAACAGCAGCGCCGCTGCGGTGTTGCGGCTGTGCAGCTCGTCGCCCATGTGCAGCGCGCGCACCATCAGCGGCTTGAGCGCGATCTCGCCCGAATCCCGGACCACGCGGCGCAGGATCGGCGCGATCTGCTCGTTGATGGTGAGCAGGCGGTCGTGCACTTCCTGGTCGTAGACGCCGTAGTTCAGGCGCTTGGGATTGCTGCCTTCGTAGAAGTTGCAGTAGGCCTCGATGCCGCTGGCGCGCTCGCGCACCACGAACACCGCCATCGACGCGGAATAGACGCCCGCGAGCGAGCCCACGCAATTCAGTTCCTGGCAGCCGCGGATGAGGATCTCGCCGGCGGCGAAGCGCGCCTCGGCTTCCTCGGCGGACGCGGCGAGCTTCTCGAAGCGCGCCGCGCCGATCAGCGCGGCCCTCTGGCCGCCGGTGTATTCCGCCCACGGCAGCCGCGGCCCGGATGTGAGGATGGTGTTCTTCGTGAACCCGGGGACGACTTCGATCGCGGGCGCGACATCGACGAGGACGGGTTCCGCGCCGCGCATGCGATCGATCACCTGCTGATTCGCCGATTCCCGCGAGGGCATGGCCATGGAGCGATTCCGATCTCTTGTTGTACGCAAATTATAGGTTAGGGCGCATCGACGCCTTGTTCCGGTCGCATCGATTGCCGCGCCCATTTCGCAGATCGACCGGCGTGCACCACTCACGCGCTGCGCACGCGCAGCAATCGTCCGAGCTCGAACAGGCCAAGCAGCAGGAAATACGCCGCGGCGCCCGCCACGGCACGGTGCGGCTCGTCCACCCACAGTCCGCTGGTGCTGCCGAACGCGGGCCGCAGCTCCCCGATCACCTCGGGCGTGAAGCCGAAGGCCGGAAAGCTTTCCGGGGCCGCGGTGAGGGTGACCGCGCCCAGGTAGAACACCACGCCGACCACCGAGCCGATGATGCGCGTGGCCATTTCGCCAGGGCCGCCGAGCGCGGCGCCACCCAGCCGCCCGGCGAGCAGCACCGCGACGATTGCCGCCATCGCCGGCGCATCGAAAACGTACGCGAACATGGCGACGAAGAGCAGGTAGAACACGCCCAGGCCGGCGGCGATGCCGACGCGCCAGCGCCGCTCGCCCGCCATTGCCGCGAGCGACATGAACCCGGCGTGCACCATGAAGAATTCCAGCAGCATCAGCACCACCGCGTCCACCGCCCACTGGCGGTTGTTGCCGGCGAGCGGCGCGACCAGCACATGCGCGAACTGCGCCGCCAGCAGCAGCGAGGGCACCGCCGCGGCGAGGATCGCCAGTCGCTGGCGCGCCGGGGAGGGCTTGTCGGTCTGCGCAGGGTCGGCCATGGGATGCGGTCCGATGATAGCCGCTTGCCTGCGCCGCGCCGCCGGCTACACTGCGCAGCGATGAACCTGGAGGCGGGAGAGCCCGAAGCGGAGTTCGTCTGGCCGGGGGTGAACACCCTCGCGCCCGGCGCACTGCGGCGCTGGCTCGCGGCGGCATGGTCGGACGTGCGCGCGGCGCCGGGTTCCAGCCTGTTCTACGGCGCGGTGCTGGCGTCGATGGGATTCCTGCTGACGCGATTTTTCGGCGGTGCGATCGGCATTGCGCTCACCACCGGGTTCCTGCTGGTCGGGCCATTCCTGGCGATCGGCCTGTACGACCTGAGTCGCCGCCGCGAGGCGGGGGGAGCCGCTGCGGCTCGCACCCACGCTGGTCGCGTGGAAGGCGAACTATCCGGCCATCGGCTTCTATGCGCTGGTGCTGACGCTGCTGCTGGCGGCGTGGATACGCGTGTCGGTGGTTGTCGTGGCGCTGTTCTTTCCCGAGGGACGGATCGATCCCGCCTCGCCCGAGGTGTGGGCGTTCGCGGCGGCATACCTTGCCGCCGGATCGGGGCTGGCCCTGTTCGTGTTTGCAACGTCGTCGCTGTCGCTGCCGCTGCTGCTCGACCGGCGCGACATGGACACCATCACCGCGGCGATCGTCAGCTTCAACGTGCTGCGCCGGAACTTCGCCGCGATGCTCGGCTGGGCGGCACTGATCGTCGTCCTGACGGTTGCCGGCTTCGCCACCGCCTACCTCGGCCTGGTACTGGTGCTGCCGCTGATCGGGCACATGACCTGGCACGCGTATCGCGAAGCGATCGCGCCGCACGGCAACGCCGGGCACCGCTAAGCTACGCACAGGCAGGACCGCAGCGGTCCGCACCACAGGAGGGCTGATGGGCCGCAAGATTCTTTTTGTCACCACCGACCAGCAGCGCTGGGACGCGATCGGCGCCAACGGCGGGAAGATCGCGCGCACGCCGGCGATCGACGCGCTCGCCGCGGCAGGCATCAACTACCGCCGCGCGCACAACCAGAACGTGGTCTGCATGCCGGCGCGCTCGACCATGTTGACCGGGCAGCATGTGCGCAGCCACGGCGTGACGATGAATGGCATCCCGCTGCCCGAGGACGGCCCGGACGTCGCGCGGCTGTTGCGCGACGCGGGTTACCGCACCGCGCTGATCGGCAAGGCGCATTTCGAGCCGTCCTCCGCACCAGGCGGGCCGTACTACGAGAACTACGCCGCCAGCCGGGGTCTGGCCGGACCGCACCGCGGCTTCGAGCACATGGAGCTGTGCGCGCATACCGGCCGCGCCGGGCGCAGCCTGTACCACTACCCGAAATGGCTGGCCGAGAACCACCCGGGTGTCGCGGACAACTTCCACGAGTACGTCACGCCGGAGAAGACCATCAGCTGCAAGCGCGGCGGCGACACCGGCGCGATCCAGGTCTGGCACAACGCCATCCCGCGCGAGCTGTACCACACCGACTGGGTGGCGGACCGCGTCATCGCGTTCCTCGATACGCTCGCCGCGGACGAGGACTGGTTCGTCTGGATGAGCTTTCCCGACCCGCACCATCCCTGGGATCCGCCCGCCTCGGAACTGAAGCGCGTGGACTGGCGCGACCTGCCGCTGCCCGCGGGCTATCCCGGCGGGCCCGAGCAGACCGTGCCGATCCTGGAGAAGAAGCCGCGCCACTGGCTCGACTGGTATCTCGGGCGCGCGCAGTTCAACTACGAGATCCCGCCGGAATTCGTGCCCTGCAAGCTCAGCGCGGACCAGATCCGCGAAGTGAACGCCATGGTGCACGTGGAGAACGAGCTGATCGACGAGGCGCTGGCGCGCGTGCTGTCGCACGTCGAGGCGCGCGGCTGGGGTGCCGACACCGACGTGCTGTACACCACGGACCACGGCGAGTTCCAGGGCGACTTCGGCATGCTGTTCAAGGGGCCGTACCACGTCGATGCGCTGATGCGCGTGCCGCTGGTGTGGCGGCCCGCGCCCTCGGCGCGCGTCGCGCCCGCATCGATCGACGCGCCGGTGGGGCACGTGGACCTCGCGCGCACCTTCTGCGCCATCGCCGGTATCGCGCCGGACGCACGCATGCAGGGCGCGGTACTGCCGGCCTCGGCGAGCGAAGCCGACAGGTCCGGGCGCGTGCGCGTGATCACCGAGTGGGACGGCGGCTTCGGCGGGCATGACATCCGCCTTCGTTCGATCTTTCGCGACGGCTACCTCTGCACGGTGTGCGAGCCGACCAACACGCACGCCGGCAGCGAAGGCGAGCTGTACGACCTCGCGAACGACCCGCGCCAGTGGGTGAACCTGTGGGACGACCCGGCGCGCGCGGCCTTGAAGCGCGATCTCATCGCCGACCTCTACGCCAACCTGCCACCGGCACGCACGCCGCCGCTGCCGCAGGTGGCGCTGGTGTAGCCAAAAGCTAGCGACAGGTCTCCGGCCGGCGGCTTTCGCGCACCGTGGTGTTGCCCGCGCTGCCGCCGCATTGCCACGAGAACTTTCGCCCCCTCGAGGCCGGATTGCTCAGGTCGAGCGGCTTGCCGTCGGCCATCGGCACGATCTGCAGCTGGTTCTCCTTCGCCGTGGCGACCTTCGCGGTGTAGCGCACCGTGATCACGCCGCTGCGGGAAATGCCGATCGACTCGACGAACTCGCCGGGCTTGGGCGGCGTCCAGCCGGAAACCGGCGCTTGCGAGAAATCTCCCGGGCCTTTGGTCAGGAACGCCCGCTCCACCGCGGCCTGCGCCTTCGCGGCCTGTGCGAGGCCGCCGGTGATGCGCTCGCGCGCCTTGTGGTCCAGCCATGCCGGGATCGCGACCAGCGCGAGCACGACGAGGATGAGCGCCGGCATCACCAGCGTCTCGAAATAGCTGGTGCCGAGGCCAAGTCCGAAGCCGCGCTGGGAGCGCATCATGCGGGCGTCCTCTGTCTGGCGGAAACGCCCCATGATAGCCAGCGGAGCGGGGCCGGGGCAATGAAACCGCGACCGCGAGTCGCCCCCGGGCGACGGTTTGTCGCCTATATTCGGCAGAAATCCCTCGAGGACCCGCATGTTCGTACCGAAGAAGACCGTTGGACAGATGGTGCAGGAGGCGCAGGCGCGCATCCAGAACCTGACGAACGAGCAGCTGCAGGCGGAAATGGCGCAGGGCGGCGTGCAGGTGGTGGACATACGCGACGTGCGCGAGCGCGACAAGCTCGGACACATCCCAGGCTCGATCCACGTGCCGCGCGGCATGCTGGAGTTCTGGCTGGATCCGACCTCGAAGTACTACAGCGGCCGCGTCGACCCGGAGAAGCGCATCGTGCTGCACTGTGCCGGCGGGCACCGCTCGGCGCTCGCGGCCGTGACGCTGATCGACATGGGCTTTCCCGACGTGGCGCACCTCGAGCCCGGCTTCAATGGCTGGGCGGCGGCGGGGATGCCGGTCGAGGGCGGCACGCGCAACAAGTAGCATTGCAGACTCACACCAGGAGGGCTACCGATGGCATTTTCACTGCAGGAGGGCGAGCTGCCGGTGCGCGGCGACCTCGCCGCATCGCACGCGCGCGCCTGGGCGGCAATCGCGGCGCCGGGCACGTGGCTGACCGGTGCTCGGCGCGTCGCGGTCGCGGCCGAGATCCGGCACGCGCGCGGCTGCGCGCACTGCGCGCGCATCAGGGCGGCGCTGTCGCCGAACGCGGTCGACGGCGCGCACGACAGCCTGGGCGCGCTCGGTGCGGCCGAGGTCGAGCTGGTCCATCGCGTGGTGGGCGATCCGGGGCGGCTCTCGGAGCGTTGGTCGCAGTCGGTATTGGCGCAGGGCATCGGCGAGGGCGAGTACGTCGAGATCGTCGGCATCATCGCGATGGTGATGATGATGGATGCGTGCACGCGCGCGCTTGGCCTTCCCGACAGCACGCTGCCCTCGCCGCAGCCGGGCGAGCCGACGCGCTACCGTCCGCCCGGCGCGAAGAAGCAGGCGGCGTGGCTGCCACTGGTCGAGCCCGAGGATACGGTGGCCTCAGATGGACCGATGTACCCGACGGCCAAGGCCGGCTACATCTACCGCGGGCTGTCGCTGGTGCCGCAGAGCTTGCGCGACTACTGGGACCTTGCCTACGCGCACTACCTGCCGGGCGACCAGGTGTACCGGTTCGATGCGTCGATCCGCGCCATCAGCAGGCCGCAGGTGGAGGTGCTCGCGGCGCGCGTGTCGGCGCTGCACCAGTGCGCGTATTGAACCACCGCCCACTCGTACATGCTCCGTGAGAGCATGCAGGCAGGCGGCAGGGAAGTGGACGTGCGCGGCGTGACGCAGGGATTCGACGACAGCGCGGGGATCCCGCACGCGGCGGCGCTGGCGGAGTTCGCGGAAGCGGTGGTGCTGCGCGACGAGGCGCGCACGGCAGCGGTGCGTGCGTCCTTGCGCGAGGTGCTGGGCGAGGAGGGCCTGGTCGATGCGGCGGCGGTGGTCGGCGCATTCCACGGCTTCGTGCGCATCGCCGACGCGATCGGCATTCCGTACACGACGGCAGCGCGCGGCGCGGATGCGCCGGAGATCCGCGAGCGCGCCGGCGTCAACGACTTTTACCGGGTGCGCGGCGCGGACTGAGCGCGCGCAGGCGGCAGCCGCGCCGTGCGGCTGCCGCGATCGACCGGCGCTACTTCGCCTGGATGCCGGCGGTCTTCGCGTACTTCTCCCAGCGCGCGAAGTCCTCGGCGATCATCTTGTCCACCTGCGCCGGCGTCCAGCCGGCGATCACCGTGCCGCCGATCTTCTCCACCCTGGCGATGGTCGCCGGGTCGGCGAGCGCCGCGTTCATCTCCTTGTTCAGGCGCTCGATGATCGCGGCGGGCGTCTTCTTCGGCGCGAAGAACGCGTACCAGGAGTTGACCTGCGAGTCCTGGAAGCCCTGCTCGGTCATGGTCGGGATGTCGGGGAACTGCTTGTCGCGGATCGGCGAGGCGATGGCGATCGGCAGTGCCTTCCCGGAGCGGATGTGCGCGACGATGGTCACGTAGGGAAAGAAGCCGAAAGGCACGGTGCCGGCGAGGAAATCCGGGATCGACGGCGGCACGCCCTTGTAGGCGATCGACGTGAGCTTGATGCCGGTGTTCTGCTGCAGCAGCTCGGTGCTGACGTGCGGCGAGGAGCCGTTGCCGGGATTGGCGTAGTTGATCACGCCGGGCTTCGACTTTGCCAGCTCGACGAAGCCTTTCAGGTCCTTGACGCCCAGCGACGGGTGCACCGCGGCGATGTTGGCGACGATGCCCTGGTGCGCGATGCCGGCGAAGTCGTTCACAGGGTGCCAGGGCACCTTGTTGAGATGCGGGTTTACCGTCAGCGCCAGGGTTCCCATCAGCAGCGTGTGGCCGTCGGGTTCGGCCTTGGCGACGGCGTCCGTGCCGATGCTGGTGCTCGCGCCGGGCTTGGCCTCGATGATCACCTGCTGGCCCAGCCTGGGTGCGATGGCCTCCGCCACCGAGCGCGCCATCAGGTCGACGATGCCGCCGGCGGGGTAGGGCACGACGATGCGCACCACCTTGGACGGATAGGCCTGGGCTGCGGCCTGCGGTATCCAGGCGGCGCCTGCGGCGAACGCGGCTGCCACCGCGGTGATCATGGTTCTGCGTTTCATGTTGCCTCCTCCTATGCGAGTTGCCGTTGCAGATGATCGAGCGCCTGGCGCGCTTCGCGCTCCAGCCGTCCGATGACTTCGCTTACCGTGGTCAGGGTGTTGAACCAGGCGACCGACTGGCCTGCCGCCTCGTACACCAGCGCCTCGACCTGGTGTTCCTCTATCGACGCCAGCAGTTCGCCGGTGAGCGCGTGCTGGTAGGGCATGGGCAGCGGCGCGGGCGCGCCGGGCGCGTCCCATTCCTCGGCCCAGGCGCTTTTCAGCACGCGGCAGGGCTTGCCGCTGTGCGCGCGCGTGATCACCGTGTCCTCGCTCCTCGCGGCGAGCAGCTTCGCCAGCAGCGCGGGCGGCGTGGCGTATTCGCGCGTCGCCAGCCAGGCGGTGCCCAGCCAGACGCCCTCGGCGCCCATGGCGAGCGCGGCTGCAATCTGCCGGCCGCAGCCGACGCCGCCGGCGGCGAGCACCGGCACGCTGGCGCCCTCGCGCGCCACCGCCTCGATGACCTGCGGCAGCAGCGTGAAGGTGCCGATCGGTCCGGTGTGGCCGCCGGCGTCGTAGCCCTGCGCGACCAGGATGTCGATGCCCGCATCCAGCGCCGGGCGCACGTGACGCGGGCTGCCGATCAGCGCGAAGGTGGTCTTGCCCGCGAGCTTCGCCTGCGTGACCACGTGCTTCGGCAAGCCCACCGCGGTGGCCACCGCGTCGACGTCGGAACCGAGCACTGCCTCGGTCTGTGCCTCGAAGAACGCCTGGTTGCGCACCGTGTTGGCGAAGAAGTTCGGCTTCGTCGGCGCGGGTATCCTGTACTTCTCCTTCAGGCGCTCGACGAAGGCGACATGCTCGACTGGCAGCTTCGCGCGCGCCGCGGCGACGCTGGGCTCGTCGCCGGCGAGCGCCGGGTACATCAGGTCCACGCCGTAGGGGTGCTTGCCCAGCCGCGCGCGCAGCGCGGCGAGTTCCGAACCGATGTGCTCCGGTGCCTCGCGCGCCGCGCCGAACACCGGGAAGCCGCCCGCCTCGGCGATCGCCACCGTGACTTCGCCCGAATGCGAGAAGCCGAAGATCGGCAGCTCGATGCCCAGGCGCTCGCACAGCGCGTTCTTCAGCCGGTTCATCGCCACGGCTCCGCGTCGTCGGCGAGGCCGCGGATCGCGCTGGCGAGCGACGCCAGCTTCGGCCCGAATTCGCGGACTTCCTCCGGCGACACGCGGTAGGACGGAATGCCGCAGTTGATCGACAGGCATTCGCCGTCCGCGGTGCGCAGCAGCGGCGCGGCGACGGCGAAGATCTCCGGGCGCCAGTCGCCGAGCGCGGCGCACCAGCCGCGGCTGCGGCATTCGGCGATGCCGGTGAGTGCGCGCTCGTGCATCGCCTCATGCAGCGCCGGCTGCTCGCGCGCGATGAGCGCGAACGTGGCCTCTTCTTCTGCGGCGCTCATCAGCGACATCGCGGCGCGGCCGATGCCGCTGGACACCAGCGGGCAGGAGAAGCCGATCTCGGGGATGTGCGGGAAGTTCTGGTTGCTGCGCGTGGTTTCCAGGTACACCAGGTTCGCCCCCTCGGCCATGCCGATCGACACCGCGCCGCCCGCCTGCTCGGCGAACTCGCGCATAAGCGGGCGCGCCACCTGGCGCACGCGAAAGCCGGCGAGCAGCGGGTAGGCGATGCCGAGCACGCGGATGCCGAGCTTGAAGCGACCGGCCTCGTTCTTCTTCAGGTAGCCAAGGCGCGCAAGCGTGCCGGTGAGCCGCGACACCGTGGGGCGCGCAAGCCCCGTGTGCTGCGCCAGTTCTGCGTTTGACAGCCAGGTATCGCCGGCGCGGAACGCATCCAGCAGTTCCAGCCCGCGCGCCAGCGTGGTGGCGAACGACGGATCCGGCGTGTCCGAGGCGCGCTGGCGCGCACGCGGCGCCTGCCGCGTCGCCGCGGCCGGGTTCAGGTTTGCCATGGGGAGAAAGCTAGCCCTGTCACCGATTATTGTCAATATATTGAACGATAGATGTGACTATATTCCAATAATTACTAATCTCACCTAGACTTCATCCAACCATACAGAGGGGTTGCCATGGACTTCGAGCTTTCGCCGCGCGCCCGCGAGTGGCGCGACCGCCTGCAGGCCTTCTTCGATGCCGAGGTGCTGCCGCGCCACCGCGAATGGGTGTCGCATGTCGTCGAGCGCGGCGAGCCCGCGCCTTTCATGCCGGCCCTGCGCGCGAAGGCGCGCGCGGCCGGGCTGTGGAACCTCGGCCTGCCGGAACTTGCCGACGACGAGCCTGGTACGCGGCTGTCGAACCTGGAGTACGCGCCGCTCGCGGAGACGCTGGGGCGCCTGTTCTGGGCCTCGGAAGCCTTCAACTGCCAGCCGCCCGACGTGCCGAACATGATCGCGCTGCAGAACTGCGCCAACCCGGCGCAGAAAGCGCGCTGGCTTGCGCCGCTGCTCGAAGGCACGACGCGCACCTGCTTCGGCATGACCGAGCCAACCGTCGCTTCGTCCGACGCGACCAACATCGCCACGCGCATCGAGCGCCGCGGCGACGAGTACGTGGTGAGCGGCCGCAAGTGGTTCATCACCGGCGCGGCGCATCCCGACTGCTCGCAGATGATGCTGATGGGCGTCACCGATGCCGGCGCCGACCGCACGCGGCGGCACTCGATGCTGATGCTGGACATGGGCTCGCCCGGCGTGCGCGTGGTGCGGCGCCTGCGCTGGATGGGCTGCGAGGACCATGTCGCGCCGGTGGGCGAGGTCGAGCTCACCGACGTGCGCGTGCCGGTGGAGAACCTGCTGGGCAGGGAGGGCGAGGGCTTCAAGGCGGCGCAGGTGCGGCTTGGCCCCGCGCGCGTGCATCACTGCATGCGCTCGATCGGCATGAGCGAGGTGATGGTGGAACTGATGATGGCGCGAGCGCGCGAGCGCCGGGCCTTCGGCCGCGCGGTGATCGAGTACGACACGGTGCAGCGGTGGATCGCCGAATCGCGCCTCGAGATCGAGCAGGTGCGGCTGCTCGCGTATCGCTGCGCGTGGCTGCTCGACCGCCAGGGGCACCATGGCGCCTGGCGCGATGTATCGCTGATCAAGGTGGCGATCCCGAACATGCTGCAGCGGATCGCCGATCGCGCGATGCAGGTGTTCGGCGCCATGGGCGGTTCGGACGACACGCCGATCCACCAGGCGCTGGCGTGGGCGCGCCTCCTGCGCATCGGCGACGGCCCGGACGAAGTGCACCTGCGGCAGATCTTCAAGCTGGAGGCCGTGCCCGAGTGGACCGTGGAAACCTCGCCCTACATCACGGGGCCGCGGGCGACCTGAGTCGTTAACGCCGCCGGGGCGCGCCGCTGCTTCGCCCGTGTCCCTAGGCGTTCGGGTGCTCGATGCGCGCGTCGCCGAATGTTTCGCGCAGCACGTCGATGTTGCTGGGGCGCCCGAACGCACGGATGCGGTCGTTGGCGACGAAGCGCGTTTCGCCCGTGGGGACGAGGTAGCGGCCCTCCCGCGCCACGCTGGTCAGTACCACGCCGCTCGGCAACTTCAGCTCGTACAGGCGCCGGGTGTCCGCGGGCGCATCCGCGGTCACGCCGATCTCGATGAAAACGAACCCGGATGGCAGCACGCCCGCTTCGCCGCGATCGGCCGCCTCTTCGCGCAGCGGTTCCACGATGTCCAGCGTGCGGGCCAGCCACGCGATGGACGTGCCCTGCACGAGGACCGACACGAACACGACAAAGAACACCAGGTTGAAAAAGTACTGCGCGTGCGGAACGCCGGCAATCCACGGCAGGGTCGCCAGAAGGATCGGCGCCGCGCCGCGCAATCCCACCCAGGAGATGAACAGGCGGTCCTTCCAGTGCAGCCGCCCGGGGGGAACCGCCACCAGCACGCACAAGGGCCGGGCGACGAACATCAGGAACACGGCCAGCAGCAGGCCGTCCAGCCACATCGGCGGCAGTTCTGACGGGAAGACGAGCAGACCGAGGACGAGAAAGAGCGCGATCTGCGCGATCCACGCGATGCCATCATGGAATTTCAGCAGGCTGGACTTGTGCAGCAGCTTCGCATTGCCAACGACCAATCCGGCAATGTACACGGCGAGGAAGCCGCTCCCGCCGGACACCGAGGTGAGGCTGAACAGCAGGATGACGAAGGCGAACAGGAGGACGCTGTAGAGCCCTTCATGTTCGACACCGACCTTGTTGATCAGCACCACGGTGGTCTTGCCGCCGGCCCAGCCCAGCGACATGCCCAGCACCACCTGCATCACGATGAGGTGCAGCAGGCTTGCCGCACCGGACGCGGTGGCCGAGGCGTAACTCAGCACCGCGAGCGTGAGCAGGACCGCCGTCGGGTCGTTGCTGCCGGCTTCGAATTCCAGGACCTGCTTCAACGTGCCCTTTAGTGCGAGGCTGCGGGCCCTCAGTACGCTGAACACCGCGGCAGCATCCGTCGAAGACACGATTGCGCCGACCAGGAACGCCACCATCCATGACTTTTCAAGCACGAAGTGGACAAACAGCGCGGTCGCGGCTGCCGTGACGATCACGCCGATGCTGGCCAGCGACGTGCCCACGCCGAGTACGGGCCGCACGCTCTCCCAGCGCGTGCGCATGCCGCCGTCGAAGAGGATGAAGGCCAGCGCCACGCTGCCCAGGGAGAAAGCCAGCGAGTAGTCGGTGAACGCAATCCCGCCCGGCCCATCAGAGCCTGCCAGCATGCCGATGGCCAGGAACACAAGCAGGGACGGCACGCCCGCGACCGCCGAGAAGCGGCTGGCGATCACGGAAATCACCAGCAGCAACGAGATGGCGAGCAGAAAGGCGTCGAACGGTTCGCCGAGGATGTGGATCTGCGGCATGCGGGCCGGGATTATCGCAGGCCCGACGGCCTGCCTTCCCCACGAAGTTTTACTCCGTGCCGACGCGTGGCAATGACGGTGCGGCCGTATACTTTCCCGCCCTCGGACAACCGCGCCCCTCACGGGCGCGCCACATGCGCATACTCGGCATCATCGGATACGGCTTCATGGCGCTGGTGCTCGGCGCCGCCTGGGGCTACCTGTACTGGCAGTCGAGCTCGCAGCAGCTCGAGGCGGCAGTGTCGGCACGCACCGCGCTGGACGAACTGCGTGCCGTGGACAGCGGCTGGAACCAGCGCCTGGTCGCCGCGAAGCTGCAGCCGGCGAGCGCGCTGCGGGAGGCTGCCGCGGGTTCGTCCGCGCACCTGGCCGGGCTTTCCGCACGCTATCGCCTGCCCTATGCGAGGCTGGAGACGCGCGCGCTGCAACTGGGCAGTCCGCAGGTAGGGCGCGAGCTCGCGCCGCTGCGGCAGGCGTTCGCGGAAAAGGCGGAACTGATCGCGCGCCACGCGCAAGCGAGCATCAAGGCCGCAGGCGGCGATGCGCCAGACGCGGCGCGCGCGGCCGAGCTGCGCGCGGCGGCGGACGTGCTGTTCGAGCTGGCCTGGCTTGCCTCCACCGGGCCGCGCCTCGAGACGCTCGGGCGCGCCATCGACGGCAGCATCGACGATGCGATCTTCCAGGCCGAACTGCATCGCGTCGGGCTGCTGTACTTCTCCGGCTTCCTGCTGGTGGTGCTGGCGTTCCTGGCGTGGAACCTGGACCAACGCAGGCGACAGCTGCGCGAGGCGAACGAGGGGCTGGAAGCGCGCGTCGCCGAGCGCACGCGCGAGCTGTCCGATGCGCTGGCGCGGCTCAAGGAATCCGAGGCGATGCTGGTGCAGAGCGAGAAGATGTCCTCGCTCGGCCAGATGGTGGCCGGCATCGCGCACGAGGTGAACACGCCGCTTGCATACGTGAAGGCGAGCCTCGCCGCGGTGGGCAAGAGCCTGCCGGATGCCGCGAGGCTGGTCAGCGAAACCGACCGGCTGCTCGAGCTGCTGTCCTCGGACAACGCGGAAGAGGGCGTGCTCGCCGCGCAGTTCGCCGAAGTGCGCGCGCTGGTCGATGCGCTCGGCGGCAAGGGCGCGGAAGGCGCGGCCGCGGGCGCCGCGCTTGCCGACATCGAGCGCCTGGTCAAGGATGGCCTGTTCGGCATCGGCCAGATCGCCGAGATCGTCACGAACCTGAAGAACTTCAGCCGCGTCGACCGCAGCATGGTCGGCGACTACGACCTGCACGAAGGCATCGAGAGCGCGATCCGCATCGGCCAGGCGCAACTGCAGAACCGCGTGCTGCGCCGGGACTTCGGCGCCATCCCGCGCATCACCTGCTCGCCGTCGCAGGTCAACCAGGTGATCCTGAACCTGCTGGTGAACGCCGCGCAGGCGACGCGCGACGGCGAGGGCACGATCACCGTGCGCACCACGGCACGCGGCACCGATCACGTCGCGGTGGAAGTGACCGACAACGGCAGCGGCATCCCCGAGGACGTGCTGCCGAAGATATTCGACCCATTCTTCACCACCAAGCCGGTGGGCAAGGGCACCGGGCTCGGCCTTTCGATCTGCTACAAGATCGTCGAGAACCACGGCGGCAAGCTGGAAGTGCGCTCCAAGCCTGGCGCGGGCACGCGTTTCACCATGGTGCTGCCGGTGACCCCGCCCGCGGCGGCCGCCGCCACGTAGCCTCGCATGACGCCCGCGCGGATCGGCAGGTACGAGATCTCGGGGGAACTCGGTCGCGGCGGCATGGCCGTGGTCTACCGCGGCATCGATCCGGTGATCCGGCGCGCGTCCGCCTTGAAGGTGGTGCGCAAGGCCGACCTCGACGCCAGCGAAGCCGCGCCGATCCTCGAGCGCTTCAAGCGCGAAGCGCAGGCCGCCGGCAGCCTGCAGCATCCGCACGTGGTTACCGTCTACGAGTACGGCGAGGACGAGGAATATGCGTGGATCGCGATGGAACTGGTCGAGGGCCGTTCGCTGCGCGATCACCTGCAGAGCGGCTGGCGACCGGACCTGTCCCGTCTGCCGGTGGTGCTCGAGCAGGTGCTGGAGGCGCTCGACTATTCGCACAACCACGGGGTGGTGCATCGCGACCTGAAGCCCGCCAACATCCTCATCAGCAGCATGGGTGACGCGAAGATCAGCGACTTCGGCATCGCCCGCATCGAGCGCTCCGACCTGACACAGCAGGGCGAGGTGCTGGGCACGCCCTTCTACATGGCGCCCGAGCAGTTCGACGGCGAGGCGTGCGACGAGCGCACCGACATCTACGCCGCGGGCGTGATCGTCTACGAGGTGCTGTGCGGACGCCGCCCTTTCGACGGCCAGGGCGGGTCGCTGCTGCGCCAGATCCTGCAGGAACCGCCGCCGCCGGCGTCCACCTTCGAGCCGCAGCTGCCGGTGACCATCGACATGGTGCTGTCCCGCGCGCTGGCGAAGAAGCCGCAGAACCGCTATCGCGGCGCACGCGAGTTCCTCGAAGCGCTGCGGCACGCGTTCCCGGGCAGCGAGCCTTCGCAGACCGGCGTCACGCGCCTGCCGCAGCCAGCGCCGCGTAGCGGGATCGCCGCGAACGTCGGCGCGCTGCGCCGCGCGATCGGCGCCGGAGCGTCCGCCGGCGCGGGTGCCGCGCCGCGCCCGGCCCCCGCGACGCCTGCGGCGCCGTCACCGCCGTCAGCCCCGCCGGCAACGACTGCAGCACCCGCGCCCGCGCCGCGCGCACGACGCCGGCCGGCGGTGCTGTTCGTCGACGACGAGGAGCGCGTGCTGAACGCGCTCGCGTTCCTGTTCCGCGACAGCTACGAGGTCGAGACCGCGCCCGGCGGCGCGCAGGCGCTGGAGCGGCTGCGCGCGCGGCGCTTCCACGTGCTGGTAAGCGACCAGCGCATGCCGGAAATGCTCGGCGTCGAGCTGCTGCGCCAGGCGAAGGAACTGGCTCCTGGCACGGTCCGGCTGCTGCTCACGGGTTACTCGGATCTCGCGGCGATCGTCGGCTCGGTAAACGAAAGCGAGGTATTCCGCTTCGTCTCCAAGCCCTGGCAGGAGGAGGACCTGCGCGCCACCATCGCCGAGGCGGTGGACGTCGCCATCGCGCTGGAGGCCGCGGCGGCCGTGCCCGCGCCCGCGCTGCCGGCGAACGCGGCGGTGCTGGTGCTGGGCGACGCCTCGATCGCGCGCGCCGCGCGCGAGCTGGCGAAGCACGCCTACAAGGTGCACGAGGCGGCGGCGATGGACGAGGCACTGGAGTTGCTCGCCGCAGAGGAGATCGCCGCCATGGTGTGCGACCTGGACATGCGCTCGGGCGACCCGGCGGCGCTGCTGCGGATCCTGAAGAAGCAGTCGCCGCAGACCCAGCTGATCGCCGCGTCCGGCGCATCGGACTCGGAGATGATCATCAGCCTGATCAACGAGGCGCGCATCTACCGCTTCCTGAAGAAACCGGTGAACTTCGCGCTGATGCATGCCACGCTCACCGCGGCGCTGGGCCGCTATGCGCGCGTGGCCCGGTCGCCGGGCCTGCTGCGCGCCGAGTCGGCGAAGGCAGGCAAGGGCAGCGCGGCCGAGCAGACGATACTGAGTCGCCTGAAGTTGCTCGGCGGCCGCTTCGCCGCCGCGTTCAGGCGTTAGGGACACGTCGAAACTACGTGCTTGACAGCGGCAGGCTCGTCGCCTGATACTCAACCGAATGGTTAAGTATGCGGACGACACGCTGGATGCGGTGTTCGCGGCGCTGGCGGATCCCACGCGCCGCGGCATCCTCGAGTCGCTCAGTGGCGGCGGCCTTGCGGTGAGCGAGCTCGCCGCGCCGCATGACATGTCGCTGCCCGGGTTCATGAAGCACCTGCGGGTGCTCGAGGACGCGGGGCTGGTGACGCGGGCCAAGGAAGGCCGCGTGGTGAGGTGCGCGCTCGACGCCGGGCGCATGAAGGACGCGTCGGCCTGGATGGCGCGCTACGAGAAGTTCTGGAGCGGCAAGCTCGATTCGCTGGCCCGCTACCTCTATCAGCAGGAGGAGTTGCAGACATGGAACAAGCAGGACTTGGCGAATCCCCCGCGCTCCGCATCGACCGGCGCTACCCGGTCGCCCCGGAAAAGGTCTGGCGGGCGTGGACCGACCCGCAAGCCATAAGGTGCTGGTGGGGCCCGGGGACGAACGAGCCGGTGTCGGTGGCGGAGCTCGACGTGCGCGTAGGCGGGCGTTTTCGCATCGTCTTCGGCGGTGCCGAGGGCCGCGAGCACGAGTGCGCGGGCATCTACCGCGAGGTGGTGCCGAACGAGAAGCTGGTCTTTACCTGGTGCTGGCCCAACAGCACGCCGGAACGCGTGTCACTGGTGACGATCGTGTTTCGCGCGGCGGGCGGCGGCACCGAGCTCGAGTTCCGCCACGAGCAGTTCTTCGACGAAGCGGCACGCGACGGCCACCGGCGCGGCTGGGGCGAGTCCTTCGCCAGGCTGGACGCGTTTCTTCAACAACTTGTTCAACAGGCATAGGGAGGGTGCATGGCATACGTGGATGGGTTCGTGGTACCGGTACCGAAGCGACAGCTGCAGGCCTACCGGCGCATGGCGCGGCTGGCCGGAAAGGTGTGGATGGAGCACGGCGCGCTCGCCTACAAGGAATGCATGGGCGATGACGTCAAGCCGGGAAAGCTGACCTCGTTCCCGCAGAGCGTGAAGCTGAAGAAGGGCGAGGCGGTGTGGTTCTCGTGGATCGTCTACCGCTCGAAGGCGGACCGCAACCGGGTGCTGAAGAAGGCGCTGGCAGACAAGCGGCTCGCCGGCATGATGGACCCGAAGAAGCTGCCCTTCGACGCCAAGCGCATGTTCTGGGGCGGCTTTCGCGTGATGGTCGATCTCTGAGCCGGGGGGGCGCCATGCAGGTACAACCGTATCTTTTCTTCGAGGGCTGCGCCGAGGAGGCGATCGCCTTCTACGAGAAGGCGCTGGGCGCGAAGACCGAAATGCTGATGCGCTACAGCGACAGTCCCGACCCGGTGCCGCCCGGCATGTGCGCGCCGAATTCGGAGCACAAGCTCATGCACGCGAGCTTTCGCATCGGCGACTCCGTGGTGATGGCATCCGACGGCGGCTGCAGCGGCAAGTCGAAACTGGAAGGCTTCTGCCTGTCGGTGGACGCGAAGGACGAAGCGGACGCGGCACGCATGTTCAACGCGCTTGCCGACGGCGGCCAGGTACGCATGCCGCTCGGCAGGACCTTCTTCTCGCCGTGCTTCGGCATGGTGCAGGACCGCTTCGGCCTGGGCTGGATGGTGATCGTGCTGCAGCCTGCCTGAAAGGCGGCGCTGTCGCGTTCAGGCGCCGGCGCGCCCGCGTGGACCACCGCGCCTAGGCGCGGCGCACGCGGCACAGCAGCGACTTCAGGTTGGTCTGGTCGGACACCGGGTCGCGCTGCGTCTTGTCGGTGAGGAAGTTCACCGGCCGCCAGGGGTGGTAAGGCTGGCGCTCGCCCCAGCCGATGGGGATGAACACCGCGGTTTCGCGGATGCCGGCATGCACCCAGGCCATGGCTTCGATGGCCCCGTGCGCGGATTCGACCACCACGCGCTCGCCGTCGGCGATGCCGAGCGCCGCCGCCTTGTGCGGGTGGATCTGGCAATAAAGGTCGGGCCACATTTCCTGCGCCTGCCAGAAGTAGTGCGTCCAGCTGTGGAAGTGCGCAGCCGGCGGCCGCCCGGTGACCAGTTCGGTATCGAAGCCCTGCGCGCGCAGCTTCGCGCCGGGTGAATCCGCCGAGGGCGGAACGATCCTCGCGCGCTGCGTGGACGTGGCGGGCGAGAAGGGCGAGGCCACGCCTTCGTCCGCGTCGCCGTCCAGCGCCTCGACATAGGGCAGGTCGACGAGGTGCTCGCGCTCGGAATAGAACTCGGGCAGCGCCGACAGGCCCACGACGGCGAACTTCTTCTCCAGTTCCTCGGTCCAGAATTCGAGCTTGCCGCTCGCCGTGGCGAAGCGATGGCCGGGCGGCGCGCCGGGCGCCGTGGTGCCTTCCATGTACAGCGTGTCGATCTCGGGCGCGTCTTCGCTTGCCACCGGCTGGCGCACCCAGCGCCAGGGCACTGAATGCAGGCGCTTCTGCGTCACGCCGCGCATCTGCACGTCGGTGGTGAACATGGCATCCCAGAACACGCCCGGGTCCTTGTATTCCTCCTTCAGCACGTCCCCGAAGCCGAAGCGCTTGCCGAGCTCGATCCAGATCCAGGTATCGGCGCGCGCTTCGCCGGGCGGTTCGATCATCTTGTCTATCCACACCACGCGGCGGTCGTCGTTGGCGCGCCCGATCTCGCCCTTCTCGATGCCGCTGGCAGCCGGCAGCAGGTAGTCGGCATAGGCGGAAGTCTCGTTGGCGAAGAGCTCGATGTGCACGACGAGGTCGAGCGCGAGGAAGGCCTCGCGCGCCGCGCTCTGTCCCGGCCACTGCGCGAGCGGGTTGTTGCAGGCGATCAGCGCGCGCACCGGGTAGGGCTTGCCCCTGGTCATCGCCTCGGTCCAGCCCGTGGGGCTGCGGCGCAGGCGCCGGCGCGCCGGCTTCGCGCGGCGCTCGGGCGGCGCGTTCACCGCCAGCGGCATGCCCGCGCTCATGTTGAAGAAGGCGCCGCCGGGGCGCCCCCAGTTGCCGGTGATCGCGGCGACGAACATCAGCACGCGGTTGGTCTGCGTGCCGTTGGTGTGCTGGTTGATGCCGCGGCTGGCGAAGATGACGCAGCCATCGGCCCTGGCGATTTCCTCGGCAAGGCGGCGGATCTCGCCCGCGGCGATGCCGGTGATCGGCGCCGCCCACTCCGGCGTGTAGCCGCGCTCAAGGATGTAGTCGCGCCAGCGCTCGAAGCCGAGCACCCATTCTGCGCAGAAGCGCGCGTCGTGCAGGTTGTTGGCAAGGATGTGCTGCGCCAGCGCGAGGCCGAGCGCCATGTCGGTGCCGGTGCGGATCGGGAGCCAGCGGTCCGCCTTCGACGCGGTGGCGGTGAGGCGCGGGTCCACCGCGACCATCTTCGCGTCGTTCCTGAGCCGCCACTCGTTGATCATGCCGAAGTACACCGGGCGCGTCTCGGCCTGGTTGTCGCCGATGTAGACGTAGAGTTCGGCCGAGCCGAGGTCGCCCTCGGTGTAGCTGTTGCCGCTGCCGAGGCGCCCGTGCGTGAGTTCGAAGGCGACGTTCTTCGCC
Source organism: uncultured Enterobacteriaceae bacterium (assembly GCA_964612335.1). GTDB lineage: Bacteria > Pseudomonadota > Gammaproteobacteria > Burkholderiales > SG8-39 > CAZTDU01. The sequence continues at coordinate 96,697 of CAZTDU010000003.1, forward strand.
GCCGCGCAGAACGGATCGGTACCCTCGATGTTCGGCGTGCCCCACATCTGCGCAAACAGCCGCGTCGAGCCGAGGTAGTCGAGCGTGCCGGTGCGCGTGCCGATGAACATCGCCAGTGCCTCGGGGCCGTACTTGTCGCGCATCACGCTGAGCTTCGCCGCGATCTCGTCCAGCGCCTGGTCCCAGCTGATGCGCTCGAAGCGTCCTTCGCCGCGCGCGCCGACGCGCTTCTGCGGGTAACGCAGGCGGTGCTCGCTGTGGTACATCTGCAGCGTCATCTGCGATTTCGGGCAGACGCGGCCCTGCAGGATCGGGTCCTCGTCGTTGCCGGTGATGCGCACGAGTTCCTTGCCCTTGAAGTGGAACTTCACCGTGCAGCAGTTGAAGCAGATGTTGCAGCCGCCGGGAACCACGCGGTCGGCCGTGGCGTCGGCGCGCGTTTCGCCATAGGGAAATGCCGGGCGCTGCGCGGCGCTGAGGTCTGCCGCGGCGGCGGACTCCATGAACGCGGGGCGCTTGCCCGCTGCGGGCGCGGTGCGCGCCGGCACGCGCGCTTCGCCGGCCTCGGCCGCGCTCGCCGGGCGCGACAGGTACACGGTCGCGGGGCCGAGGAGGAAATGGTCCAGGTCCAGCGGCGCGCGGCCTGCGGCCGTCGCCTCGGCGAGCAGCTCCTTGCGCGTGCCGAAGCGGATCGCCTTCGTCGGGCAGACGCTCGCGCACGCGGTGGTTTCCTGTCCTTCGGCGCGGCGCTCGACGCAGAGGTCGCATTTCACCGCGTGGTGGCCCTCGGCGTCGTAGCCCATCGCGCTGTACGGGCAGGCGATGACGCATTCGCCGCAGCCGGTGCAGCGGTCCTCCAGCACGCGCACGACGCCGGTCACCGGGTCCTTCTCGATCGCCTTCGGGTTCACCGGGCAGGCGCGCAGGCAGGCCGGGCGCTCGCAGTGCTGGCAGGCGAGCGTGAGGAAGCTCAGGCCCGGCGCGGCGGCGTCGCCACCCAGCCACACGACCTTGTTGCGGTACTCGCCGGGGCCGAGCCGGTGCTCCTGCTTGCACGCCGCCTCGCAGCTCTTGCAGCCGGTGCAGCGTTCCATGTCGATCATCAGCGCGAGGCGCCCGCTCATCGACTCACCACGCGGAGATGTGCCACCAGGTGACAGGGCCGTAGTCGGCGACGTAGCCGGCGAAGAAGGTCACCGTGATGACGTGGATCACCACGCCGATGACGAACAGCCACGCCAGCGCCATGTGCAGCGGCCGCCACCAGGCCTGCACGGCGCCGACCGCGGCGCGCGTGCCGAGGAGCTTCGATTCCTCGCGTTCCAGGCGCCGGTAGGCGATGGCAAGGCGCGGGCTGCCCAGCAGGTGGGGCAGGCTGACCGAGAACGTGCCTTCCGCCGCCTGCGGCGCGAGTTCGCGCAGCAGCACGCGCTTCTCGGCAATGATCGCCGCGAGCCGTGCGCGCACTGCCGGGTCCTGCGTGGCGACGAGCGGCATCCTGGCCGCGAAGGTGCGCGACATGCTGCGCGACACGCGCAAGCGCGCCCACACGCCGATGATCGCGAGTCCGGCGAGCGCAAGCAGCAGCATCGCCGGCGGGCGGCCGAGGTGGCCTGCCGAATGCACCGCGATCAGTACGCTGCCGAAGGACGCGCATACCACGTGCGCATTGAACCAGCGCAGCGGGGATTTCGCATGACCGCTGCGCTTGGCGATGGCGAAGGCAGCCGGTACCAGCAGCAGCACGACGCCGGCGACGCCGGTGAGGTAGAGCGCGGGGCTGCCTGGCGTGGACCACTCCGCGGGCAGTGCGCCGCGGAGCAGGAACCACGCGACGATGGCCGCGACCATGCCCGCCACCAGCCAGGCGAGGTGCCGGTCCGACAGGTCATGGCGCGAGCGCGGCGCATTGGCGTGCATGGCGAGGCATTCTCCCATCGAAGCGGAGAGTCGAGTGCAGGCGTGCGCGGCGTTTCGCTGTTGCCGCGCGGGAATCGCTAGTCCAGGCCCGCGCTGCGCAGGCGCGCGCGCAGCTGGTCCATCTCCTCCAGCAGGTCGGCGAACAGCGCGGCGAGTTCCGGCGCGGCTTCGAAGCCGCGCTCGATCTCGCGCATGCGTCGCGCACGCACCAGGTGCGCGCCGCTGAAGCGCCATTCGGCGAGCACCGCACCCGACACCGGCATCAGTCCTTCCTCGACCCGCTGCACGAGCCAGTCCCGCTCGATCGCGCAGGCAGCGCAGACCTGCTCGAGCGTCAGGCAGGCTTCTTCCAGTATCTCCTGCTCGGTCATGAGCTTCCTCTCCAGTCCTTGCGCGCATCGAAGCCGGTTTCGCGCTGCAGCTTCTCGTAGAGCTCGCGTGCCGCAGGCGTCGCCGCAGGCGGCGCAACGACCACGATGTCGATGTAGAGGTCACCCGGGGGGCTGGACGGGATGCCCTTGCCGGGCACGCGCAGGCGGGTGCGGCGCATCTGTCCGGACCCGGTACCCGCCGGGATGCGTACATTCAGCGTGCCGCCGGGAAGCTCGACCGGCACCACGGCGCCCAGCGCCGCTTCCCAGGGCGCGACCGGCAGGGTGAGTGCGAGGTCGCGCCCATCGGCGCGCAGCCGCGCATGCGGCCTGAACCCGACTTCGAGCAGCAGGTCGCCAGGCTTGCCGCCCGCCATGCCGATGGCGCCCTGTCCGGCAAGGCGGATCACCTGGCCTTCGCGTATGCCGCGCGGAATCTTCACGTTCAGCGTGCGCGTCTCGAGCATGACGCGGCCCTGCGCGTCGAGCCTGGGCACGCGCAGTGAAACCTGGCGCTCGGCGCCGGTGAAGCTGTCCTCGAGATCAAGGAGGATCCGCGCGTGGTGGTCGTTGCCGTGCGCATGCGTGGCGCGGCCGCCCATCCTGCCGAAGATTTCGGCGAAGAAGTCGCTGAACTCCGCGGCTTCCGCGCCCGAGAACTCGCGCCCGCTGAATTCCATGCCCGCGTCCCAGTCCGGCGGCGGGCGGAAGTCCTCGCCCGGCCGGTGGCCGCGGCCGAGCTGGTCGTATGCGGCGCGCTTTTCCGGGTCTGAAAGAACCTCCCAGGCCTCGTTGACCTCCTTCATGCGCTTCTCGGCGTCCGCTTCCTTCGATACGTCCGGGTGGTACTTGCGCGCAAGCTTGCGGTAGGCCTTCTTGACCTCGTCTGCCGGAGCGTCCCGCGCCACGCCCAGCGTCTGGTAGTAGTCCCTGAACTGCAAGCGTCCTCCATGTTGCCGACGCGACACTATAGCGCCGCGACGCCGCTGCGGCGCGCGCGCCGAACCGCTATCCTTTCATGCATGGACGACGCCGGTGAGTTCCCGCTGCTGCGCAAGCTGGTTGCCGCGGTGGCGGGGCTTGCGGTGGCGGCAGCGGTGCTGAGCGTTGCGATCGGCCCGGCGGCCGGCAATCGCCTCGGCTACCAGTTGATGACCGCGCATTCGGCGGGGCTCTCGTGGCTGCTGATCTGCGTGATCCTCGCCGTCACCGGCGTGCCGCTCGTCACCTTTGTGCTGCGCGAGCAGCTCTACATGTGGGACAAGTGGAAGATGCGCTTCGAGCCGCTGGACCGCGACGAGCACCCGACCACCTGGTGGCTGATGCTATGGGCCGACCTCGCGCTGTTCGTCGTGCTGCTCGGCGCGCTGTTCATCGTGAGGATTGCGCGCTGACTGGCTGGGGTGTCCTGATATCCTTGCGCCATCCATGCGGACACCGGGACTCATCGCCTTCGCCGTGCCGTTAGCCGCGGGCGGGTTGCGCTCAGGCGCGCGAGGCTCTGCAGGGTTGCCCGGCGCTGTGAAGGGCTGAACGCATGCGTGGCACGCGCAGCTACATACTGGTGATCGAGGACGAGCCCGGCGTGCGCGACAACATGGCGCGCTTCCTGACGCTGGAGGGATATCGCGTCGAGAAGGCGGCCAACGGCGCGCAGGGCATAGAGATCGCGCTGCGCGCGCCGCCGGACCTGGTGCTGTGCGACCTGATGATGCCTGGCATCGACGGCTTCGGCGTGCTGGCCCGGCTGCGCGCGGAGCCGCGTACCGCGGCGATCCCGTTCATCTTCCTGACCGCGAACGCCGAGCCGAAGAACGCTCAGACCGGCTTCCTGCTCGGCGCCGATGATTACCTTGCCAAGCCGGTGGACCTCGACGTGCTGGGGGCCGCGATCGCGAAGCGCCTCGCGGGAGACGCCAAGGAGGGTTCCTAGGCCGCCTTCGCGTGCTCCTGTTCGAGCGCGCGCTTCACGGCAGGCCGCTCGGCCATGCGCTTGCGATGCGCGAACACGCCGGGAAACAGGGCCGGATCGACGCTGTCGCTTTCCAGCCAGTTCGCGACAGTGAAGAGGTACGGGTCGCAGATGGTGTAGGCGTCGCCCATCACCCAGGGCCCCTTGAACATCTCGCGCTCGATCAGCTCAAAGCATGCGGTCACGTTGGCAGGCACTTTGCGCTTCATGTCCTCGAGCGACGCCGGTTCGTCCGCCCAGCGCGTGCCGCGGCCGCGGTGGGCGTGGGCGACGTGCACCGTGGAGCACAGGTAGCTGTTGAAGGACTGTACTTGCGCGAACGCGAACGGATCGTCCAGCGGCGCGAGCTTTGCCGCCGGGAACGACTGCGCGACGTACGCGAGCAGCGCAGGCGTCTCGGTGAGGATGCCGCGCTCGGTGACCAGCGCGGGCACGCGTCCCTTGGGGTTGACCGCGAGATACTCGGGCGCGCGCTGCTGGCCGTCGCGCATGTTCAGCCCGATGGCGCGGTATTCAGCGCCCGCTTCCTCCAGCGCGATGTGCGAGGCGAGCGAGCAGGCTCCGGTGGCGTAGTACAGCGTCAGCATGTTCATCCTTCCTTTGTGGGCGGGGTCGGCGGCGGCGCGAGCATAGCATCGCCCGCCGCGCGCTCGCTCCGGCAATTCCTTGCCACCGCGTCGCGGATGATCCGCGCCAGCAGCAGGGTTCCCGGGCCGGCGGCGTCGCGGTCGGCGAAGGTCAGGTAGAGCGTTCCCGATTTCACCGCGCCCTCGCGCAAGGGCAGCGGCCGCAGCGCGCCGCGCGCGAGTTCGGCGCGGATCGCGTCCTCGGGGTACCACGCATAGCCCAGTCCCGCGCACACCGCGTGGATCGAGGTTGCCTTGTTCGATACCGTCCAGCGCAGCTCGTTAAGCCATCCGGCGGCGCGTACCCGCTGCTCGCCGGAATCGCGGATCACCACGTGGCGGTACGGGCGCAGGTCCTCCAGCGTCAACTCGCGTCCGCTGCGGTGGAGCGGGTGCGTCGGCGCCGCCACGCACAGCGCGCGCACCGGCATCAGCAGGTCGCCGACGAATCCCGGCGGCACGTTGCTGCTGATGGCGAGGTCGACGCGGCCGGCGGCAAGCGACTCGTCGGTGCCGCCGAGCACGGTTTCGTAGAGTTCCAGGTGGGTTTCGGCGCGCTCGGCCGCGAATGCCGCGAGACACTCGAGCAGCAGCCAGGTGGGAAACAGGATCTCAACCGCGATGCGGATCTCGGCCTCCCAGCCGCGGGCGAGCTCTGCCGCCGCGCGCTCCATGCGTGCGGCCTCGTCGATGAGGGACTTGCCGCGCCGATACAGCAGTTCTCCGGTCGGCGTCAGCACGGCCTTGCGGCCGCGCAGTTCGAACACGCTTACGCCGAGCAGGGCCTCGAGCTTCTTGATCGCGTAGGTGAGCGTGGACTGACTCTTGTGCAGGCGCTCGGCTGCGCCTGCATAACTTCCTGATTCAACGACAGAAACAAGAGTGTTCCATTGGTCGAGGCTGATCCTGGGATGTGCTGACATATCTATGAACTAGATTAAACAGAGCGGTATTTTGCGCTTTTATATCTACTGGATCAATACAACAATCACTCAACCCAATCACATTCGAGGAGCAAGCCATGCACACCATCCTGCACCTGAACGCCAGCATGTTCGGCGCCGCCGGCCAGTCCAGCGCGCTTGCCGGCGCATTCGTCGCGCAGTTCCCGGCCGCCCGCGTCATCTCGCGCGACCTGTCGTCCCAGACGCTGCCGCACCTGGACGCCGCGCGCTTCGCGGCGTTCCTGTCGCGCCCGGAGTCCCGCACCCCGGCACAGCAGGCGGTGCTGGATGAGTCGGACGCGCTGATCGCCGAGTTGCAGGTCGCCGACACCATCGTCATCGGCCTGCCGATGTACAACTTCGGCATTCCATCGCAGTTGAAGGCCTACTTCGACCATGTCGCCCGCGCCGGCGTCACCTTCAGGTACACCGACAAGGGCGCGGTGGGGCTGCTCACCGGCAAGAAGGCGTACGTCTTCACTGCGCGCGGCGGCCTCTACCAGGGCACGCCAAAGGACACGCAGACGCCGTACGTGCGGGACTTCCTCGCTTTCCTCGGCATCACCGACGTGGAATTCGTCCACGCCGAGGGCCTCGCCATCGGCGAGGCGCAGAAGCAGGCCTCGCTCGCACAGGCGCGGCGCGCCTTGCGCAATCTGGCGCAGCCCGAAAGAATCGCGGCATAAGGAGCGACGACCATGAGCGAACGCACCCTGCAACGTGTGATCCCCTCGATTCCCGCCTCGGACGGCGCGGGCGTCAAGTTGCGCCGCAGCCTTGGCGCGGCCAACGGCCTGCGCCACGACCCGTTCCTGATGCTGGACGAGTTCTACTCGGACGACCCGGACGACTACCTCGCGGGATTTCCCTCGCATCCGCACCGCGGCTTCGAGACCGTGACCTACATGCTCGACGGCCACATGCGCCACGAGGACAGCGGTGGCAATCGCGGCGACCTCGGCCCGGGCGACGTGCAGTGGATGACCGCGGCGCGCGGCATCGTGCACTCGGAGATGCCACAGCAGACCGCGGGCCGCATGCGCGGCTTCCAGTTGTGGCTGAACCTGCCGGCGAAGGAGAAGATGAAGCCCGCGGCGTACAGCGACATTCCGGCCGCGGCGATTCCCGTCGCCGAGCTTGCGGCAGGCGTGCGCGTCAAGGTGATCGCTGGCACCCTCACCCCCGACCCCTCTCCCGCGGGCGGGAGAGGGGAGCCGATCACCGGGCCTATGCGTGGACTGTCCACCGAGCCGGTGTTCTACGACGTGCACCTGCCGGCGGGCGCCGCATTCGTTGCGCGGCTGCCGGTGGCGCACAACGCGTTCCTCTACGCCTACGAGGGCGAGGTGACAGTAAGCACGGCTCGCAAGGCCCTGCCGCATCGCGCCGCGGGCCTGCTGTCGATGGGGGACAGCGTGCGCATCGAGGCGGGAGACAACGGCGCGCGCGTGCTGCTGCTGGCGGGAAAGCCGATCGGCGAGCCCATCGTGCAGTACGGGCCCTTCGTGATGAACACCCGCGACGAGATCGAGCAGGCGATCCGCGACTACCAGTCGGGCGAATTCGCGAAGGAACCCGTGCGCCGCATCAGGCTGGCCCAGCCGGCCTGAGAGTTCAGGGGCGCACTGGCTTCTTCGCGGCGAGGAAGAACACCGAACCCAGGCCCGCCAGCAGCGCGAGCGTGGTGAAGCCGGCGCGGTAGTTTCCGGTGGCGTCGGCAAGGATGCCGGCGACCATCGGGCCGCCGATCTGGCCGACCACCGCGATCATCGAGGCGAGCCCGAGGATCATGCCTATCGCGCTGGTGCCGAAGTAATCCGCGCGGATCGCCTGCATCAGCGGCCCGCGCAGGCCCCAGGCCACGCCGTGCAGGATCGCGAACGCGGCGAGCATCGCCAGCACCGGCAGCGGCGTGAAGTTGGCATAAGTCAGCGCGAGCAGCGCGAGCATGTGCATCAGCATGCAGGCGACCGACAGCAGCCGCTTGTCCCAGCGATCGCCGACCGCCCAGCCGATGGCGACGCCGCCGGTCTGCGCCACCGTCATCAACGTGATGATCAGCGCCGCGGCCTCGAGCGAATACCCGAGCGCCTCCTTCATGTGCGTGACCGCGTGCACGTTCACCGCGGTGACGACGAACAGCGCGAAACCATGGCCGAGCGAGATCAGCCAGAAGGCGCGTGTGCGCACCGCTTCCCGCCACGTGAAGTCGCGCGAGGATGCGGGCGCAGGCGTCGGGGCGCTCGGTTCGGTCTGCGGCGGCGGCGGCGGCACGCCGTCGATCGTCATGCCGAGGTCCTTGGGCCGGTTGTGCATCACGTGCGCGAGCGGCAGTCCGGCGACGAGGATCAGCACGCCGGAGGCAAACGCGGTGACGCGCCAGCCATGGGTCACCAGCGACCAGGCCACCAGCGGCACCGCGGTGCCGCCGAATGCGAGTCCGAGGTGCATGGTCGACAGCGCGCGCGCGCGCCGGCGCTCGAACCAGTGCATGACCGCCACGTTCAGCGGGATGTAGTTCGACAGGCTGGAGCCGATGGCGACGAAGAAGAAGACGATGTAGAACTCGAGCAGCGTGTCGGTGAACGCGAGCAGCATGAAGCTGCAGCCGAGCATGACGATGCCGGTGAAGATGATCCTGCGCGGGCCCAGGCGGTCGAGGAACCAGCCCATGATCGGCCCGAGCAGCGCGGCCTCCATCTGCTGCAGCGCCGCGACGCCCGAGAGCGCGGTCTTGGACCAGCCGCGCTCGACGTGGAGCACGGCAACGTATGCACCGAAGGACTGCATCAGGAACACCGACTGCAGGAACTGTATGCCGGTGCCGGCGGCGACCATGCGCCAGCCGTAGAAGACCTTGCTCACCCCGGCAGCCTACAGGCAGGCGCCGCGCGGCGGAACCCGTCGTTTTGCGGTTCTATTTCTTGCCCAGCGAGCCGAAGTCGATCTCGATCTTGCTGACGTCCACGTTCGCCTTCTCCTTCGCCTCGCGCGCGGCACGCGCGGCGGAGTTGAACTCGAAGTTTCCGGCGATGAACGCTTCGGCGAGCTTGAAGCTCATCGCCACGAGCGCCTTGGGCTGGGGCTTCTCGCTGCCGGGCTGCGAATACACCTTGCCGCAGAGCTCGATGTAGATCTTCTTGGCCAGCTCCTCGGCGTGGTCGACCGGCGGTGCGGCGCCGGGTTTCGCTTCTGCGCTCATGGTTTATTTCGCTGTACGTTGGGGGGCACCGGTATTGTAGTCGCAATCATCGGCTATCCTCGCCGCAGCATGGAACGAACGCCGCGACCGGAACTTCCGTGGGCTCTGTGGGCAGGCGTGGCCGGCGCGCTGGCCGCGGCGGCGATCTCGGTGAAAGGCATATTCGCCTCGGCCAGCTCGACCGCGGCAATCGGCTTCATCTTCGTGCCCTTCATCGCCATCGCGGCGGGCGTGCTCGCCGGCGTCTGGGGGCTGGCGCTGGGCACCGTCGCGGCGCACCTGCGCGGCCTGAAACAGGTGCTGCGCCCGGTGCTGATCATGGCCTGGGTGGTCGCGCTGGCGGCGCCCGCGGCGATTGGCTGGGAAGCCTGGCGCGGCTACGCGCTGCAGGCGGCGGTGCGCGAGGTGCTCGCGCTGCCGGGCGATCGCCTCGAGCACGCGTTCGCGTCCTCACCCTGGAATCGCAACAAGTTCTTCCTCGGCGCGCTGGCACAGCACAAGGAGGCGGACGCAGGTCTGCTCGAGCGCATCGCCGCGCTGCCCGACCCGGCGCTGCGCGAAGGCATGGGTTCGCTGTGGGACGTGATGGGCACGAACCGCAAGGGCCAGCCGGTACTGTGGCTGGTGGCGGCCCACCCCCACACCGCGCCCGCGACGCTGGAGCGCCTGGCTGCGAACCCGGGCAGCGACCATATCCTCGGCGCCGTGCTGCGCAACCCGAATACGCCGCTTGCCGCGATGGCGCCGCATCTCGCATCGACGAGCCAGGAAATCGAGTGGGGGCTGTCGCTCAACCCCAATACGCCTGCCGCGGTGCTCGAGCGCCTGTCGCGCTCGGAGAACGTCTACACGCGGCTGAACCTCACGTACAACGGCGGCACGCCGGAGGCGATCCTCGAACGGCTGGCGCAGGACAAGGACGAACTGCTGGCGCGCAACGCGAGCCGCGCACTCGAACGCCGGCGCAAGGGCGCGCCGACCCGATGATCAGTTGCCTGGCGGCCGCACGCCGGGAGGCGGGGGCGGTGGCGTGCCCGCGGGCGGCGGGGGCGGGGGCGGGTTGACGACAGGAGCCTGCTGCTGCAGCGGCTGGTCGTAGCGGCCGGCCACCGGCACGCGGTGGCCCTTGGCGTACATGCACTGCTGGTAGCTGTGGTCGTAGCGGCGTTGCGCATCACGGCCGGAACTGCTCGCAGTGCCGGCCCCTGCGACGGAGCCGAGCACCAGACCGACCGCAGCGCCGGTGCCGGCGCCACGGCCGCCGTCGGCGATGGCGCCCGCCACCGCGCCGACGCCGGCACCTATCGCGGCGCTCCTGACGCCGCTGTCCACCTGTGCCTCCTCGGCGGAGGTGCCGATCTGGTACGCGGCGTACTGGCGGCACTCCTGGTCATCGGCACGGAACTGCTCGAAACTCCTGCCGGTACCCGGCAGCACCAGCACGTTGGGGCCGGTGGGCACGGTGGCGCAGGCGCCAAGCAGCGCGAGGGCACCGAGCAGGGATGCGCGCGCGACGGGCTTCATTGCTGCGGCGTGGGCGGCACCGGCTGCCACGGCCCTGCGCACTGCTGCACGTACGGGTAGTACGCGTTCGACTCGGCGCAGTAGTACCAGTAGTTTGTCGCCGCGGGTGCGGTTGTCTGCGGCCGCTCGATGTACACGGTGGGCTCTGGCGGCACGACCACCAGCGGCGCGGGCGCGTAATAGTAATAGGGGCGGGGAAAGTACGGCCCGACGTACGAGTGGTAGTACGGCCGCGGGTACCCGTAGCTGTATGAATAGGCGAAGCCGGGCGTGCCGAAATGGATGCCGATGCTGGCCCGCGCCCGCGGGCGGTGGGCGTCCGCCGGGCTGGCGGCAACGGCACCGAACACGGCAAGCGCTGCGACAGCCAGAAGCTTCTTCATGACCATGTTGCAGCATAGCGCGGCCGCCCGCCGGATTCCACGCCGGAAGTGTTTCGAGTTGTAAGCGCAGATGAGGGAGAATACGCGCATGGACGGATTGAGCCTCCAGGTCGGCAAGTACGACATCCAGCAGATGCTCGGCAAGGGCGCCACCGGCACGGTGTACCTTGCCAAGGACACCTTCTCGGGCAGGGAGGTGGCGCTGAAGACCATCGAGCCCGAGGTGTTCCGCGATCCCGAGTTCGGCACGGTGCACCGCTCGCAGTTCCTGAACGAGGCTTCCCTCGCGGGCAAGATCCGCCATCCGCACATCGTCGCGATACTGGACGCCGTGGTCGAGGAGGACTCGGGCCACATCGCCATGGAACTCGTCACCGGCGGCGACCTTGCCCAGTACGTCAGCCCGGACAAGCTGCTGCCGGTGGCGGATGCGCTGCAGATCGGCTTCAAGTGTTGCGGCGCCCTCGACTACGCGTTCCGCGAGGGCATTGTCCACCGCGACATCAAGCCCGCGAACATCCTCATCTCCAGGGGTACCGAGGTGAAGATCTCGGACTTCGGCGCCGCATTTCTGCGCAAGAGCCAGGCAGTGCAGACGGTGGCGATGGGTTCGCCCTTCTACATGTCGCCGGAACAGATCCAGGGTGCCGAGCTCACCATGCACAGCGACATGTACTCGCTCGGCGTGGTGCTGTACGAGCTGCTAACCGGCACGCGGCCCTTCGTCGCCGATACGCTGGAGGGGCTGGTACAGAAGATCCTGCAGCAGGACCCGGTGCCGCCCTCGACGCTGCGCCCCGGCCTGCCAAAGCAGATCGATGCCGTGGTGCTTACCGCGATCAACAAGAAGCCCGCGCATCGCCACGCCAGCTGGGCGGACTTCGCGCATGCGATTTCGGAGACCGTCGGGCTGGTGCTGCCGCCGGAGGCGATCTCGGATACCGAGAAATTCGTTTCCATCAAGAGCGTCGAGACGCTGTCCGCCCTTGCCGACGCGGAGCTCTGGGAAATCGTCAACGCGGGAAGCTGGTCGCGCGTCCCGGCGGCGAGCAGTATCGTGCGCGAGGGAGAGCCGGGCGAGAACTTCTACTTCATTGCCAAGGGGCAGTGCAAGGTCACCAGCCAGGGCAAGCTGCTGAACCTGGTGAACGAATCGGAGTTCGTGGGCGAGATGGGCTGGATAGGCAGCGGCGGCGGCACGCGCCAGGCTTCGGTGGACGCGATGACCGACCTGCTGGTGGCCGAGTACACGCCGGCGGCGCTGGCCGCGATGAGCCTGTCGGCGCAACTGCACCTGACGCGCGCGCTGGTGCGCAACCTCGCCGACCGTCTCGCGCTCTCGAATTCCCGTCTCGCGCGCTAGCGAGCATGCCGGCCGTGCTTGACGCCCCCCCCCTCATGGGCTACGTTCCGCCACTCGGTAAAGACAAACCATGTACCAATCTGGAGGAGGGCGCCATGACGCGTAAGCAATCTCGACGACTGAATCTGAAGACCACCGCAGCGCTGGTCGCTGCTGCCTGCGCCATCGGCTGGGGAGCCCCCGTTCTTGCGCAGGCACCGCAGAAAGTGGTGATGCGTTTCGCCGCCGACTTTCCGCCGCCGCCGCATCCGGCCGGCCTTGCGATGCAGCACTTCCGCGATGCGCTGGCGAAGGCGATCCCGGGCAGCGAGGCGCGGCTCTACTTTGCCGGCGCGCTGTACACGATTCCCGAGGCCTTCGAGGCGATGCGCCAGGGCAACCTGGAGATGACCTGGATGCAGATGGGCAAGGCGGCGCCCGTGGACGGCTACATGATGTCCGTGGTCGGCCCCGGCATCATGACCACCGTCGGTGCGGTGGACAACATCGACAAGACCAAGACCTTCCAGTTCCTCGCCGACCGGCTGCAGAAGTCGCAGGCGATCAAGGTGTTCGGCGCCGGCCACATGAGCTTCGGCATGGGCGTGGGCGGCAAGAAGCGTTACCTGACGTCGGCTGACTTCTCCGGCCGCAAGGTGCGCAGCATGGGCCCGGCGGAGAACCCGGTGCTCGAGTCCTGGAAGGCAAACCCGGTCGTGATGGCCTTCGGCGAAGTTCCGACCGCGCTGGAGTCCGGCGTCATCGATGGCCTGATGACCAGCATCGGCGGCTGGCTGGGCGTGCGCGAGCAGGCGCCTTTCTACACCACCGGCGGTGCCGGCGTGTTCACGGGTGACTACTACATGGTCAGCGCGAGCCGGCGCTGGTGGGATCGCCTGAGCCCCGCGACGCAGGGCGTGCTGGAGAAGGTCATCGCCGAGACCATCCAGGTGCAGAAGGAACTGAACTGGTGCGTCGACAAGATGACCTACGAGAAGTACGGCACCAAGGACCCGTCCAAGCCGGGCGTGTACTGGATGACGCCGCAGGAAGTCACCGCGCTCACCAGCGCGCTGGGCAACGGCCCGTCCAACTGGGTGAAGAGCAAGGTGCCGGCCGCGGCGAAGCCGCTGGTGGACCAGTTCAAGGCCGAAGGCCAGGCGCTTTCGAAGGCCAACCCGCCCGGTTCGTCGTGGATCGAGAAGGTGGACTGCTCCAAGCACGCCTCCAAGATCGTCATCAAGTAATACAGGCGCGGGAAGGGTAGCGCTTGGAGAAGGCATACGCGGCATGGCGTGCGTTCCAGGACAAGGTCCTGGCGCATGCCACCGCGCTTCTCCTGCTCGGTTGCACGCTGCTGGCGCTGCTCGAAGTGGTTCGCCGCTACGTCTTCGGCCAGTCGTTCGAATGGCAGCAGGACGCGGTCACCTTCGTCACGATGAGCGCGGTGTTCCTGTTTTTCGGCAACGCGCAGCGGCGCGGCTCGCATCTCAGCGTCACGCTGCTCACCGACACGCTGAATGCGCTAGGGCCGGGGGCGAAGAAGGCCGGCGCGGCGATCCGTTTCCTGGCTACCTGCCTCGCGTTCGCGTTCATGCTCGCGGTGCTGTGGTGGGGCTGGGTCGAGGTCGAGGACGCGGTCAAATACGCGTCGCGCACCGAGAGCCTGGCGTTCCCGATGTGGCCCTTCCTCGCGGCGCTGTACGTCGGCTTCATCTTCATGGCAGTGACGCTGTTCTTCCAGATCTATCGCGGCTTCCAGGAGCTGCGCGGCCTTACCGTGCTGGTCGATCCCCCGGAAGCCGAAGAGAGCATCCACTGAATTCCTGATTTCCCCTGAGGAGGGGGCTGATGCAACTGGTCTGGATCACAGGCATTGTGCTGCTCGTGCTGAGCGTGCCGATCGGCATTGCGCTCAGCGCGGCGGCGGCCGCCTACATCGCGGTGGATCCGCTGCTGGAACCGACCGTGATCTTCCGCCAGTTCTTCAGCTTCGTTTCCCGCTACTCGCTGATCGCGATACCGCTATTCATCTTCGCCGGCTTCCTGATGGAGAAGACCGGACTGGTGTCGCAGCTGTTTCGCTTCGCAGACGCGCTGGTGGGCTGGCTGCCGGGCGGTTTTGGCGTCGCGACCGTGCTGGCCTGCGTGTTCTTCGGCGCGATCTCGGGATCCAGCGTGGCGATGGCCGCGGCGATGAGCGTCATCGCGATTCCCGAGATGCGAAAGCGCGGCTATCCCGACTGGCTGTCCGGGGGCCTGGTCGCCACCGCGGGCGGCATCGCGATGCTGATTCCGCCGAGCATCATCCTGGTGCTCTACGGCATCGTCACCGAGACATCGATCGTCGCGCTGTTCTTCGGCGGCGTGATTCCGGGTCTGATGCTGGCGGTCGGCAACGCGCTGACCGTGATCGTCATCGCGCTGTGGCTGAAGCTGCCGCGCGGCGAGTTCAAGCCAGGGCGCATCCTGCCGGAGTTCCTCGGCGCCGCGCCTGCGCTGGGCATGCCGCTGGTAATCCTCGGCGGCCTGTATGGCGGGCTGTTCACGCCCACCGAGGCCGCCGCCGCGGGCTGCGGCTACGCGCTGCTGTACGGCATGATCTCCAACGGCCGCCAGTTCATCCGCGAACTGCTGCCGACCGCCGGCAAGGCGCTGAACCTCACCGCGGTGATCATCTTCCTGGTCGGCAGCGTCGGCGTGTTCCAGTTCCTGCTGTCGAACCTGTACTGGCCGCAAAAGGTCACCGAGTACGTCGTCAACATGGGCCTGACGCAGCTCGGCTTCATCTTCGCCTTCATGGGCGTGCTGCTGATCCTCGGCATGCTGGTCGACGGCGTGGCGATGGTGCTGCTGACCGTGCCGGTGGTGTTTCCGGTGGCGTACGCGCTGAAGATCGACCCGGTTCACCTCGCCATCATGATCACCCTGGCGGTGGAGATGAGCGTGGTGACGCCGCCGGTGGGCCTGAACCTCTTCGCGGTGAGCGGCACGGCGAAGATTCCGCTGATGTCCGTGATGAAAGGCTCGGTACCGCTGTTCCTCAGCGACTTCACGGTGCTGATGCTGGTGATCTTCTTCCCCGCGCTGGCCACCTGGCTGCCCAGCGTCCTGATCACCAGCGCGTTCAAGTAGCGGCGTCGCCCGCGGCCGCCTCGCGCCTCGGGACCAGCACGGTCCTCTCGAAGCTCATGAACTGCGTGCCGTCGGCCTTGGTGCCGATGGTGCGCACCGTGACGATGCCCTGCGTCGGGCGCGACTTCGATGCGCGCTTCGCGAGCACCTCGGTCTGCGCGTAGATGGTGTCGCCGGCGAACACCGGCGCGGTGAGGCGCACGTCGGTCCAGCCGAGGTTGCCGATGGCGCGCTGGCTCACGTCGCTGACGCTCATGCCGGTGACGATGGCGAGCGTGAGACAGCTGTTGACCAGCGGCTTGCCGAACTCCGTGCCGGCGGCGTAGGCGTGGTCGAAGTGCAGCGGATGGGTGTTCATGGTCAGCAGCGTGAACCAGGTGTTGTCGGTGTCGCTGATGGTGCGGCCCGGCCAGTGCCGGTAGACGTCGCCGACGGCGAAGTCCTCGTAGTAGCGCCCGCCGCCGCTCATCGCTGCGCTCCCCGCGGCGCTCCCTTGAGCGGGCCAAGGATCTGCGCGCCATGCGCGTCCAGCGCAGGGGTGTCGAGCCCCGGCATGCCCGGCTCGTCGCGAAAGCGGATCGGCGTGCCGAGGTGCCTTCGGCCCGCGGCGTCGGTGATCACCATGCCGCGCGCGAGCAGGTTCTCGTCGCGCAGCGCCTCGGGCAGCGTCTTCAGCTCGCCAAAGCAGACATCCAGTTTCGACAGGAACGCCACCCACTCGGCCTGGGTCTTCGTCAGGAAGGTCTCGCGCAGGTAGACCTCCAGCGGTTGCTGGTGCGGGCCCGGGCCCTTGTCGTTGAGCGCCGCGAGCTCGGGCCTGCCGAGCGCGCCGAGCAGGTTCCTGACGAATTTCGCCTCCTGCCCGGCCAGCGCGATGTGGCGGCCGTCGCGGGTGTCGTAGATCTGGTAGAACGCTGCGCCGCCGGTGGTGCGCTCGTGCTTCGGAACCTGCTGGCGGTCCTCGGCGAGCGCCGGCCCGAGGATGTTCGCGCTCGCCGACACCAGCGAATCGTGCATCGCAATGTCGACGTAGTCGCCGACGCCGGTCTTCTCGCGACGCAGCAGCGCCATCAGCACGCCCGCGAGGCCCTGCAGCGCGCTCACCATGTCGGCGGCCGGCAGGCCGGGTATCGCCGGCTTGCCGTCGTGGCCTTCGGTGACGCTCAGCACCCCGCTCACCGCCTCGACGCCGATGTCGTGCGCGGGGCGGTCGCGATAGGGACCATCCTGGCCGAAGGCGCTGATCGAGCAGTAGACGATGCGAGGATTCCTCGCACGCACCGCGTCGTAACCGACGCCGAGCCGGTCGACGACACCGGGGCGGAACGACTCGACGAACACGTCGGCGGTCTCGGCCAGGCGCAACAGCGCCTCGCGATCCGCGGCGTCCTTCAGGTTGGCGACGACGCTCTTCTTGCCTCGGTTCAGGCTGCGGAAATAGACCGTGCCTTCGCCCTCGCGCACGCCGATGTGCCGCACCGGGTCGCCTTCGCCGGGCGGCTCGACCTTGATCACCTCGGCGCCGTGGTCCGCCAGCGCCTGCGTGAGATACGGGCCTGGCAGGAACATCGACAGGTCGAGCACGCGCAGTCCGTCCAGCTTCATGTGTTTGGCCTTCCAAGCAGGGATTCGTTGTCCGCGCCGGCAGCCGAGCCCGCGCGTTGCGCGAGCCGGCGGCCATCGATGCGGATGGGGTTGGCGAGCACGCGCAGCGTGCCTTTGCGGGGGTGTGGCACGCTGCCGACCATGCGGGCACGCGCGACGAAGGGGTTGTCCAGCGCGCGCGCGATGTCGTTCACCGGCCCGATCGGCAGCACGCCCGCGAGCGCCTCCAGCCAGTGCGAGGTCGGCTGCCGGCGGAACTCCGCGTCCAGGATGGCGGTGAGCGTCGCACGGTTGGCGAGGCGCGCCGCCTGCGTCGCGAAGCGCGGGTCGGTCGCGAGGGCGGGCTGGCCGAGCCGGTTCGCCAGCTCCACCCAGAACCCCTGCGTCATGCAGGCGACGAACACCCAGCCGTCCGCGGTGGGGAAGGCCTGCACCGGCGTCAGCGACAGGTGCGCGCCGCGCGGCTGTCGCGTCGACTCGTAGCCCTCGTTCAGGTACCAGGTGGCGGAGTAGCCGAGCTGGTGCAGCGCGACGTCGAACAGGCAGACGTCGACGTCGCAGCCGGTGCCGGTCTTCTGCGCGCGCAGGAGGCACGCCAGCAGGCCGATCGCGCCGGTGGCGCCGGACATGTAGTCGATGATCGACACGCCGGCGCGCGCCGGCGCACCCTCGGGATCGCCGGTGAGGCTCATGAGGCCGGCCTCGGCCTGCATCAGGAAGTCGTAGCCGGGCCGCGCGGCGCGCTCGTTGTCGCGGCCGTAGGCCGAGATGTGCAGGCAGACGATCGCCGGCTTCAGCTTGCCGAGCGCGGCGTAGTCCAGGCCGAGCTTCGCCGGCTGGTCGCCGCGCAGGTTGTTCATCACCGCGTCGGCTGACCGTACCAGGCGCTCGAAACCCGCGCGCCCATCGGGCGACTTGAGATCGAGCAGCACGCTCTTCTTGTTCGCGTGCCAGCTCTGGAAGTACAGGCTGTCGCCCTCGCCGGCGTAGAACGGGCCGACGCCGCGCGAGGCGTCGCCGCCGGTCGATGGGTTTTCCACCTTGATGACCTCGGCGCCGAGGTCGGCGAGGAACGCCGAGCCATAGGGCGCGGCGCCGAACTGCTCCAGCGTGAGGACCCGGATTCCCGCGAGCGGCTTGTCGGCTTCCCCGCCGGCGTTCAGGCCGCCGGGTTTCGCTTCAGCCATTGCTTCGAGATGATGATGCGCTGCATCTCGTTGGTGCCTTCGCCTATGCAGGTGAGCGGCGCGTCGCGGTACAGGCGCTCGATGTCGTATTCCTTAGAGTAGCCGTACGCGCCGTGGATGCGCATCGACTCGATACTGTTCTCCAACGCCGCCTCGGAGGCGAAGAACTTCGCCATGCCGGCCTCCATGTCGCAGCGCTCGCCGCGGTCGAAGGCCTGCGCGGCGTCGAGCGTCAGCAGGCGCGCGGCGCGCGCGCGCGTCGCCATCTCGCCGAGCTTCAGCTGGATCGCCTGGTGCTCGCTGATCGGCTTGCCGAAGGTCTGGCGCACCTGCGCGTAGTCGGAGGCGAGCTTCAGGGCGCCTTCGGCGATGCCGACG
This sequence comes from uncultured Enterobacteriaceae bacterium, assembly GCA_964612335.1. Taxonomy (GTDB): domain Bacteria; phylum Pseudomonadota; class Gammaproteobacteria; order Burkholderiales; family SG8-39; genus CAZTDU01. The sequence goes on from CAZTDU010000003.1 coordinate 115,286, forward strand.
CCGCGCGCGGCGACATTGATGCGGCCGAGCTCGAGCCCGCCGGTGACCTGGAAGAAACCCTGGCCCTCCACCTCGCCGACCAGGTGGTCGGCGGGGATGCGATAGTTGTCGAACACCAGCTCGCCCGAGTCGATGCACTTGTAGCCGAGCTTCTCAAGCTTCCGGCCGACCGTGAATCCCGGCCCCTTGGGCGCGATGAACAGGCTCATGCCCTTGTGCCGCGGCTGCGCGCCCGGATCGGTCTTCACCAGCAGCGCCATGCACGAGCCCTCGATGCCGTTCGAGATCCAGGTCTTGGTGCCGTTGATGACGTAGTGATCGCCGTCGCGCCGCGCAGTCATGCGTATGCCCTGCAGGTCGGTGCCGGCGTCGGGCTCGGTGAGCGCGAGCCCGCCGCGGATCTCGCCGCTGGCGAACCTCGGCAGCCAGCGCTGCTTCTGCCGCTCGGTGCCGAACTTCTCGACCGCGAGCGCCAGCATCAGGTGCGAGTTGAAGATGCCGGTGAGTGCCATCCACACGGACGAGATGCGCATCACCAGCCGCGCGTAGGTCGCAGCGGGCAGGCCGAGGCCGCCGTACTGCTGCCCGATCGTGGCGCCGAACAGGCCCATCCCCTTCATCTGCTCCACGAGCTCGTGCGGGTAACGATCGGCGTGGTCGTACTCCCGCACGCGAGGTGCGACCTCGCGTATTACCCAGCGATCGATGGCGTCGAGGAGACGGGCTTCGTCCCCGGCATCCAGCTGCGGGCGTGCCGGGGTTGCTGCGGTGTTCAATTCGCGCGGATCACGCCGCAGGCAAGACGCCCACCGCTGTTGCCGGTCGGCTGCGTCCTGAAGTCGTCCGGACCGGCGTGCACGATGACGCTGCGGCCGACGATGTTGCCGGGACCGGAGCCGACGCTGATGACGTCGAGCATGACATCCAGCTTGGCGCGACCGGCCTTGTTGGCGACCAGCATCGGCAGGTCGCCGGCATGGCGCTCGCCCGCCGTGGGGCTGCCGTGGGGCTTGCCGTAGGGATTGAAGTGACCCTTCGCGCTCATGCCGTCGCCCGAGCTGCAGTCGCCCACTTCGTGGATGTGGAAGCCGTGCTGGGCGCCGGGCTTGAGGCGCGCGACGTTGGCAAGCACGCGAACCTTGCTGCCGACCTGCTCGAAGGTCACTTCGCCGATCACCTTGCTGCCCTTGGTGGGCTGCAGGCCCGCACTGGCGCGCATCGGCTCGTCGGGCACGCTCTGGCAGCCTGCGGTCAGGGCGAGCGCGGCAATCATCATTACGGTCTTGTTCATGGGTCTCCCTTTCGATCTTGCACTGGACGAAAGCGCATTTTGCCTGTCGCGGGGCCATCCGTGCAACGTCATGTTTGCAGGCCCGCCCCATACCGGCAATAATCGATCCTCCCACCACGAAACGCGGCGCTCGGGACTTCCGTGCTGATCCTCAAGCTCGTCCTGACGCCGCTGCTGACGCTCGCGGTGAGCCTCGCCGCGCGCGCGTGGGGCCACCGTGCGTCTGGCTGGTTGACGGCGCTGCCGATCGTCGCGGCGCCGATTTCGGCAGTGCTGCTGCTGGAGCAGGGCGTGGATTTCCTCGTGCAGACCTCGGTGGCCACGCTCATCGCGCTGCCGGCGATCGCGCTGTACATCCTGGTGTTCGCGCGCATCGCGCGCCGCTATGGCTGGGTGGCGAGCCTGCTTGCGGGCTGGGCCGCATTCGTCGTCGCCGCGCTGCCGTTGTCGCAGTTGCCGGCGGGAGCGCTGGGCGGCCTGGCAATGACCTGGCTCGCGCTTGCCGCGGTGCTCGCGCTGCTGCCGCGCTCGCAGGCGCCCCGCGTGCCGGTGCATGTGCCACGCATCGAGATCGTCCTGCGCATGGCGGCGTCGGTGGTGCTGATGCTCGCGGTGAGCTATGGCGCGGACACGCTGGGCGCGCGCATCTCGGGCGTACTGCTGTCGTTCCCGATCGGCGGCTCGGTGCTGCCCGCGTTCACGCGCGGCATGCACGGCGTCGAGGCGACGACGCTGCTGCTGCGCGGCTTCACGCTCGGCATGTTTGCGTTCCCGATGTTCTTCTTCGTGCTGGCGCTGGCGCTGCCGCTCGCGCACCCGGTGCTCGCGTTCGCCGGCGGCGTGATGGGCGTGCTCGCGGTGCATGCGCTGATGGCGCAGGCGGCAAAGCGCGGCTGGGTGCGCTAGGATCGACCGATGGCAGGCGCCTACGACGGCCTCAAAGTGCTCGACTTCACGGCGATGATCGCCGGCCCGCACTGCACGCGCCTGCTGGCGGACCTGGGCGCCGACGTGATCAAGCTCGAGCCCCCCGAGGGAGACTACATGCGCAGCCGCGGTCCGCTGCGCGACGGGCACAGCACCTACTATGGCTCGCTGAACTGCGGCAAGAAGAGCCTGTGCGTGGACCTGAAGAAGCCGCAGGCGCGCGATCTGGTGCTCGAACTTGCGGCACGGGCCGACGTGGTGGTGGAGAACTTCCGCCCCGGCGTGATGCAGCGCCTGGGCTTCGGCCACGCGGCGCTGTCGGCGCTGAACCCGCGGCTGGTGTACTGCTCCATCTCCGGCTACGGCCAGAGCGGCAGTTTCGCCGACCGCCCGGCCTACGCGCCCATCGTGCACGCCGCCAGCGGCTTCGACATGGCGATGCTCCACTACCAGGACGGCCTGTCGCGTCCGCTCAAGAGCGGCATCTTCATCGCCGACATCCTCTCAGGCGTCAACGCCTTTGGCGGCATCGGCGCGGCGCTGTACCGGCGAGAGAGGACCGGGCAGGGCGAGTATGTCGACGTCACGCTGATGGACTCGATGCTCGGCCTGCTGGTGTACGAATGCCAGGAGGCGCAGTTTCCCCAGGCCGAGCGCCGGCCGCTGTACCGCGCCACCGCGGCCAGGGACGGCTTCGTCATCATCGCGCCGATCAGCCAGGCGAACTTCGAGGCGATGGCGAAGGCAGCGGGCCACCCCGAATGGATCGGCGACGCGCGCTTTGCCGGCGTCGCGGCGCGCAGCGGCAACTGGGATGCGCTGATGGACCTGCTGGACGAGTGGGCGGCCGACCGCAGCGCCGAGGCCTGCGAAGATGCGATGCGCGCGGGCGGCGTGCCGTGCTCGCGCTACCACTCGGTGCGCGAGGCCATGGCCACCGCCTACGCCGCCGAGCGCGGGACGTTCACGCGGGTGCGCGACGGCGCGGGTGATTTTCTCGCGCCCAATGCGGCGTTCAGGATGCACGGCTCGGATAGCAGGGCTGCGCCCTGGGTGGATGCGCTCGGCGGGCACAATCGCGCCATCGTCGCCGCGCTGCCCGGGCGTGGCGACGCGGATGTCGATCGATTGCTTGCCGAAGGCGTGCTGCGCGGCGGAACCGGCGCGGCCGGCAGCGCTCAAGGCGCGTAGACGAAACCTTCGAACAGCCGCCGCGTGGTGCGATAGAAGGTGCCCTGGCGCGCATGCCATTCGCCGCTTTTCTGCGTTACCGCGGCCTCGACCGCGATCACCCCCGAGGGCATGGCAATCCGCAGCGGCCCGCTGCGCTCTGTGCGCACCAGCCGGTTCGGCACGCTGCCGGAGATGGCGCTGGCGATCGCGGTGCAAAGCGAGCCCGTGACCGGGAGTGCCCGGTGCGGCTGGCCGTTCGAGATCATGCGCACCACCAGGTCGGCCGCGGAGGCGGGAATGGTCTCGCCGGCGAGGGTGCGCGAATCCTGCGGCGCGGAGACGAAGGCGATGAGCGGAATCATGCGGATCGCGCGTGCTTCGGCGGCGGATCCTGCGATGCCCATGGCGACCGATCCCGCCGCGCGCAAGTCCGCGAGCCGCGCGAGCACGTCCGTGCGACGCTCGAGTTCCTCGGGCAGCTCGGTGCCGGCAAGCCCGAGGCTCGCCGCGTCGACGAACACGCAGGCGTTCGCGGCGTCGACGAGCGATGCTTCGACCGCGCCGCCCGCATCGGCGAGCAGGTCGATGACGTTGCCGCTGGGCAGCAGCTTTCCGGTGGAGGCGCCGCCAGGCTCGAGGAAATCCAGTCGCACCGGTGCGCCGGTGCCGGAAACGCCGGGTATCGCGAGGTCCCCGCGCTCCACGCTCCTGCCATCCGCCACCGCGAAGCGCGACACGATGATCTTGCGCGTGTTGGTGTTGTGGATGCGCACCGTCGCTACTCCGTCCGTGGCGCGCACCAGGCCTTCGTCCACCGCGAACGGCCCGATCGCCGACAGCATGTTGCCGCAGTTGCCGCCGTAGTCGACGCGCGCTTCCTTCACCTGCACCTGGGCGAAGGTGTAATCGACGTCCGCGTCTTCCCGCGTCGGCGGGCCGACCACGCACACCTTCGATAGCGAGGACACGCCGCCGCCCATGCCGTCGAGCTGGCGGCCGTTCGGGTCGGGGCTGCCCATCGCCGCGAGGAAGATCGCGTCCCACTGCGCGCGCTCCGGCAGGTCGCGCAGGTGAAACAGCAGCGCCTTGCTGGTGCCGCCGCGGGCGAACACCGCCGGGATCCTGTTGGCCATGGGACTAGAATAGCTCCATGAGCCTGCAGCTCAAACCCCTGCATCCGATCTTCGCCGCCGAGGCCTACGGCGTCGACATCCGCCAGCCGCTTGCGCCCGAGGCGGTGCGGCAGATCGAAGACGCGATGAACGAGTACGCGGTGCTGGTGTTCCGCGGCCAGGCCATGGACGAGGACCAGCAGATCGCGTTCACGCGGCAGTTCGGCAGGCTGGACGCGGGCCTGCGCAAGGCGCGCGCCGGGGCGCACCGCTTCAGGCACCACGAGCTGATCGACATCTCGAACGTCGATGCGGCGGGCCGGGTGGATCGCGACAACCTCTCGCGCATCGCCAACAATGTCGCCAACGCGCTGTGGCACAGCGACAGCTCGTTCCAGAAGCCGGCGGCGAAGTATTCCTTCCTGCACGCGGTCGTGGTGCCACCGGCGGGCGGCGAGACCGAGTTCTGCGACCTGCGTGCGGCCTGGGATGCGCTCGCCGCGGAGCTGAAGGAGGAGGTTGCCGGACTGGTCTCGGAGCATTTTGCTTTCCATACGCGTATCGCCATGGGCGACACCAGCTACACGCCGGAGCAGATGGCGAAGTTCCCGCCGGTGCGCTGGCCGCTGGTGCGCGTGCACCCGGATTCGGGCCGCAAGGTGCTGTGGGTCGGCGTGCACGCGACGCATATCGTCGGCATGAGCGTGCCCGAAGGCAGGCTGCTGCTTGCCGACCTGCTCGAGCACGCGACGCAGCGCCAGTTCGTGCACCGCCATGCGTGGCGACCGGGAGACCTGGTGATGTGGGACAACCGCGCCACGCTGCACCGCGGCCGGCGCTGGGACATGTCGCAACGGCGCGAACTGCGCCGCAGCACGATCATCGACGAGCACTCGTTGCTCGAAGCGGCGGCCTGAGCGCATGGACGCCACCGCGCTACGCGACACCGCGCAGGCGCTTGAGCGCCTGCTCAGGCTGCGCGCGCTCCCCTTCGGCATGAAGCTGTACGAGAACGTCGCCGACATGGAGGCGATCCCGAAGGTTCGCCGGCCGCAGGGATCGGTGCACACGCTGGACCAGATCGTCGCGCAGGCGGCGCGCCTCGGCTGGACGGTGGGCATCACCGCGACCGACCTGGTCGGCGACCAGTGCCGCTCTGTCGTTGGCCTGGGCGGGCAGGACGAGGCGTGGCGTTCAGGCAAGCACATGGTCGGCGTCTGGTACGCGACGCCCGAGGATGCGCGCGGCCACCAGGCCGCGATGCACCTGGTGCCGCGCGGCAGGTACCAGGCGCTGGCGGTGTCGCCGCTCGCCTCGGGCCGGCTCGCGCCGCCGGACATCGCGCTCTTCTACGCCACGCCGGGGGCGATGATCTATTTCATCAACGGCCTGCAGTATCAGGGCTACAAGCGCTTCGACTGGAGCGTGGTGGGCGAATCCTCGTGCGCGGATTCCTGGGGCAGGGCGCTCGCGACGCGCGAGCCCAGCCTGTCGATCCCGTGCTTTGCCGAGCGGCGCTATGGCGGCGTGCTCGACGACGAGATGCTGATGGCGCTGCCGCCCGAGCTGCTGGCCAAGGCGGTCGCCGGCATGGAGTCGCTGGCGAAGAACGGCTTTCGCTACCCGTTCGCGCAGTACGGCATCCAGCAGGACGTGCGCGCCGGCATGGCGGTGAGCTATCCGGGCAGGAAGTAGCACGCGCCCCGGATGACCGCTGCGTTCACGCTGCGCGAGCCGCAGCCGGGCGACTATGGCTGGGTGGTGCAGGCGCACGGCGCGCTTTACGCGCGCGAATACGGCTACGACGCGAGCTTCGAGGGCCTGGTCGCCGGCATCGTCGCGGACTACCTGAAGCACCACGATCCGGCGCGCGAGCGCTGCTGGATCGCCGACATCGGCGGCGCGCCGGTCGGCGCGGTGTTCTGCGTGCGGCAGTCGAACGCGGTGGCGAAGCTGCGGCTGCTGATACTCGAGCCGCGTGCGCGCGGCCTCGGCATCGGCAGGCGCCTGGTCGAGGCCTGCATCGCCTTCGCGCGCGACAAGGGCTACGCGAAGCTCGAGCTATGGACGCAAAGCGACCTCGACGCCGCGCGCGCGATCTACGTGGCCACAGGCTTCCGCCTCGTCGGGGCCGAACCGAACCGCGCCTTCGGCAAGGACCTGGTCAGCGAGACCTGGGAACTGGACTTGCGTGGCTGAGAGCCGCGTCGAGCGAGCATGACGGCGCCGGAAATCCTGTTGCGGCAGGTGGACTCGACCGAAGCCGCCGAGACCGCGCGGCGCCTGTTCCGCGAGTACGCGGACGCGATCGGCACCAGCCTCGAGTACCAGGGGTTCAGCGCCGAGCTTGCGGCGCTGCCCGCGCCGTACATGCCGCCACGCGGCGCGCTGCTGGTCGCGTACGTCGATGGCAGCGCGGCAGGCTGCGCGGGCTTGCGACCCATAGCCGACGCCGCGGGCGAGCTGAAGCGCCTGTACGTGCGTCCGGAGTCCCGCGGCCTTGGCCTCGGCAGGCAGCTGGTAGAGGCCGTGGTGCAATCGGCACGTCGCGCCGGCTACCTGGAGCTGCGGCTGGATACCCTGCCGAGCATGGCATCGGCGCAGGCGCTCTATCGCCGGCTCGGCTTCGTCGAGACGCCGCCGTACGGCGACAAGTACCTCCCGGGCACCCGCTTCTACCGACTCGACCTGGCCGCCTGAAAGCCCGGGCGCGCCCGCGCTCAGTCGAGCTGGTAGCGCATGACGCGGTTGCGGCCGGTCTGCTTGGCCTGGTACATGGCGCGGTCGGCGCGCGCGAGCACCGAGTCGATGTTGCCGCCGTCGTCCGGGTAGCTCGCCACGCCGATGCTCACCGTCGATTCGATGCGGCCACCTTCCACGTTGACCGGCGAATTCGCCACCGCGTCGCGGATGCGCTCGGCGACGTCGATCGCGCCCTTGGCGGGCGTCTCCGGCAGCAGCACGACGAACTCGTCTCCGCCTATGCGCGCGGGCACGTCGGTGTAGCGCAGCTCGGCCTGGATGCAGCGGGCGAGCATCTTCAGCAGCCGGTCGCCCGCGTCGTGGCCGTGCTTGTCGTTTACCGCCTTGAGGTCGTCCGAGTCGATCATCAGCACCGTCGCGGCGCGCTTGTAGCGCTGCGCCTGCGCGAACAGGCGGTCCGCGGCGATGGCGAAGCCACGCTTGTTGTACAGGCCGGTGAGCTCGTCGGTTTCAGACAGGAGCTTCGCCTGGTTCAGCCCATAGCGGATGTCGGCCGAGAACATCGTCGTCACGTAGGCCACCAGCACCACCGGCGCGAGCTGCGCGAAAAGCCCGCCGTAGAACGCGAGCGAGAAAAGCTGCTCGGTCGACAAGCCGCCGCCGAGGAACAGGTAGCAGGCGGCGATCAGCCCGATTCCTGCCAGCGTGGTCAGCTTTCCCAGCGTCAGCGCGGACACGATCACCGGCAGCAGGTAGGTGTTCAGCAGCGGACTGGAGAGCCCGCCGGTGAACCACAGCACCCAGGTGATGAAGGCGAGCATGCCCCAGGTCTCGATGGCGATCTTCCAGCGCGTCTCGTCGCGGTAGAAGTTCGCGTAACGGAAGCTCATGACGAAGGCGGCATAGAAAAACAGCGCCGTGGTAACCGCAAGCTCCGCGTCCTTCGCCGCGCCGCCGAACGCGACGTACAGCAGCACCATGATGGTGAGCAGCCAGTGGATCTCGGCGACGGTGCGCGAGATACCGCGCAGCTCCTCGCGCTCGATGCTGTTCGGCCCCGTGCTCCTGCGTTGCTGGTCGGTCGACATGTTCTTGTTCGGTCCGCGCGTGCCCGCGACGCGGGGGCGGGCGCAGCCTTGGTCGCCTGTTCGATTCGCTGGCGCAGATGATACGCTGCGCCAAACTGCTACGGGAGGCGGCGGCATGGACGTTTCGATGACGGGGCGGCGCGTGCTGGTCACGGCGGGCGCGGCGGGAATCGGGCTGGCCATCGCGCGCACATTCGCCGCGCATGGCGCGCGGGTGCACGTCTGCGATGTCGACACGGCGTCACTCGCGGCGGCGAAACGGGAACTCCCCGCGGTCACGCAGAGCGTGGCAGACGTCGGCAGGCCGGCGGACGTGGACCGGCTCTTCGCCGACGCGGTGCGCGAACTCGGCGGGCTGGACGTGCTCGTCAACAACGCAGGCATCGCCGGCCCCACCGGCCTGGTCGAGGAAGTCGGCATCGAGGACTGGCAGCGCTGCATCGACGTGGACCTGAACGGCATGTTCTACTGCACGCGCCTCGCCATGCCGCTGATCAAGCAGGCGGGCGGGGGCAGCATCATCAACATGTCCTCGGTCGCCGGCAGGCTGGGCTTCGCGCGGCGCACGGCGTACGCGTCGGCGAAGTGGGCGGTAGTCGGGTTCACCAAGAGCGTCGCCATCGAGGCCGGCCCGCACAAGGTGCGCGTGAACTGCATCCAGCCCGGCAGCGTGGAAGGCGACCGGATCGAGCGCGTCATCGCGTCCAAGGCCAGCGCGCTGGGCATCGGCGAGGACGAGATGCGCGCGAGGCTGCTCGAAGGCACCAGCCTCGGCACCTTCGTGTCGGCGCAGGACATCGCCAACATGGCGCTGTTCCTCGCCACCGACGCAGGCCGGCACATCACCGGGCAGGCGATCTCGGTGTGCGGCGACGTGCGCTACGCGGTGTAAATGCTCGCTCGGGCCCCTGCCTGGGAGCATCGCAGCGACCGCAGCCTGGTGCAGGGCTACGGTCACGTGCACCTGTTCGACTCGCACGTGCTCGGGCAGTGGTTCTGCCTGGAACGCGAGAGCGGCAGGCTGCTGTGGCAGGGGGACGGCCATGGCATGACCGACATCAGCGGCCACGCGCACGGCATCGTCGTCGCCACCGAGATGGTGTCCAGCGGACCGGGTACCTACAGCCGCGGCTGCAAGGCCATGCGCGTCGAATCGGGCGCGCTTGCCTGGGAGGCGACGCCGCCCGCGCCGCGCGGGCTGTTCGAGCGCTTCTGGCGCAGCTTCATCATCGTCACCGAGACGGTGAGTTTCGTCGACGGCGACGAGGTGTACCTCGACAGCGGTCGCGTTCTCGACCTGCGTAGCGGGACTGAACTTCGCCGCATCGACAAGGCGAAGCTGGGCGCGCTTTCCGGCGCGCACTGGAAGGCGCGCATGGACGACGATGCGCACCGCTTCTATCTCGGCGAGCCGGTGGCGTTCGCCGGCGGCACGCTCAAGCGGGGCGCGCCGGGCGAAGCGAAGCCGAACACGCTCGATCGGGCGACGCCGCTTGCCTTCTACCTGGAGCGCGAGGACGGATCGATCGCCTGGCGCTTCGCGCTGGACGCAGGGCTGCAGATCGACGGCAACTTCCATTCGTATCGCTGGGCGCCGCCCAGCGTGCTGGTCGTCGCGGCGCCGCGTGGAGACGCGGCTGCGGGTAGGGACTACCGGCTGATCGAGGTCGATGCCCGCGACGGCAGCACCTGCGCGGATTTCGCGCTGGACGACGCACCGAACGCCGAATGCCGCATCGAGGACGTGGACGCGCGCGACCTGCTGCTGAGCGGCCGCCGCGTCGATGGCACGCGCTGGCTGCGCCGCTATCCGCGCCAGCCGGCAGGCGCGGCATAGCGGGCCGGCGCGGTCTTCCGGCGCGCCGGCGCCGAATCTATACTGGCACCAAGCCGTACTTCCGCGCGCCGAAAGGATTCCGTGGCAGCTCCCCAGGGCAAGGTCATCATTACCTGCGCCGTCACCGGTGCGATCCATACGCCGACGATGTCGCCGTACCTGCCGGTCACGCCCGAGGAGATCGCGGCGGCGGCGATCGGCGCGGCCGAGGCCGGTGCCGCGATCGTGCACCTGCACGCGCGCGAGCCGGCGGACGGCCGGCCGACGCAGGACCCGGAGATGTTCCGGCGCTTCCTGCCGCAGATCGCGGCGGCATCCGACGTGGTGGTGAACCTCACCACCGGTGGCGCACCGACCATGAGCGTCGAGGAACGCCTGCGGCCCGCGTTCGAGCTCTCGCCAGAGGTGGCTTCGCTCAACATGGGCTCGATGAACTTCGGCCTGTACGAAATGCTGGGCCGCTACAAGGACTGGAAGTACGACTGGGAAAAGCCCTACCTCGCAGGCTCGGACGAGCGCATCTTCAAGAACACCTTCAGGGACATCGCGCACATCCTCGAATCCTGCAGCGGCAACGGCACGCGCTTCGAGATCGAGTGCTACGACATCGGGCATCTCTATACCGCGGCGCATTTCCTCGACCGCGGGCTGGTGAAGCCGCCGCTGTTCATCCAGTCGGTGTTCGGCATCCGCGGCGGCATCGGGCCGCATCCCGAGGACGTGCTGCACATGAAGCGCACCGCGGACAGGCTCTTCGGCGATGCCTACCTGTGGTCGGTGCTCGGCGCCGGGCGCAACCAGATGTTCACCGCGGCGATGTCGGCGGTGATGGGTGGCAACGTGCGCGTTGGGCTGGAGGACAGCCTGTGGCTCGGCCGCGGGCAGCTCGCCAACACCAACGCCGAGCAGGTGGCGAAGGCGCGACGCATCATCGAGGAGCTGGGCCTGGCGGTGGCAACCCCCGAGGACGCGCGGCAGATGCTCAAGCTGAAAGGCAGGCACGTGGTCGCGTTCTGACCCGTTCGCGGCGCTGGCGCGTTCAACGAGCAGCGCCACCCACACGAACGGAGAAAAACGTGAGCAATTTCACACGCAGGATCGCAGCGGCGGTGCTCGCCGCCAGTTTCCCGATCGCCGCGGCCGCGGCGGTTTCCCATCCGCCGAAAGCCACGCTCGCCGCATTCAGCGGCGAGGCGGAACTCGTCGCGCTGTTCGCGGGCTGGGCCGAGGAGCACAAGCGGCGCATCGAGGAACAGCGCCGACGGGCAGCCGAGGCGCGTGCGGAAGCCGGGCCGTCACCCTCGCAGCCGGCTGCGGCGCCGTCCGCGGCGCTGGGCACGGCGGCCAAATCGACCGCGATGGCGGACGCGGTGACCAACGTGCAGCACGCCGGCGTGGACGAAGGCGGCATCGTCAAGGTGCACGGCGAGCACCTGGTGATCCTGCGACGCGGGCGCCTGTTCACGGTATCGATCCACGACCGTGACCTGAAGCCGGTAGCCTGGGCCGATGCCTACGGCGGACGGCTACCGCCCGGTGGCGCGTGGTACGACGAGATGCTGATCCATGGCGACACCGTGATCGTCATCGGCTACAGCTATGCGCGTGGCGGCACCGAGATCGGCCTGTTCGACATCGATGACCGAGGCGGACTGCGCTACCGCTCCACGCACCACCTGCGCTCGAACGACTACTACTCCTCGCGCAACTACGCCAGCCGCCTGGTCGGCGACAAGCTGGTGTTCTACACGCCGCTGCGACTGAATCCGTTCGCGGCCAACCCGTACGCCGCGTTCCCGGCGCTGCGCCGCTGGCGCGAGGGCGCGGCACCGGCGGACTTCAAGCGCATCGCGCCGGCGACGCGCATCTACCGCACCGACGAGGAGCTCGATCCGTACCAGGGCGTGACGCTGCACAGCGTCACCGTATGCGACCTCGCGGCGCGCGAGTTCAGTTGCGAGGCGAGCGCGGTGATGGGCGCGCCCGGCCGCGTGTTCTACGTATCGCCCGACTCGGTGTACGTGTGGACGACCGCGTGGCGTCGCGGTGGCGCCTCCGCGCCTGCGTCGGCGCTGTTCCGCATTCCGCTGGATGGTGGCGCGCCTAGCGCGCTGAAGGCGTCCGGCAGCCCGGTGGACCAGTTCTCCTTCCTCGACGACGGTGCGGGCATGCTGAACGTGCTGGTGCGCGCCAACGCGCGCGGCGACGGCATGTGGGCGGCCGAAGCGTCGACGGTGTCGGCAGGCGACGTCGCTCTGCTGCGGGTGCCGCTGGAGAGCTTCTCCGACGGGCGCGACGCGGCGCCTGCCGGGCGCTACACGCCGCTGCCGCGGCCCGCGGCGGGCGGCGCGTTCCAGAACCGCTATGTCGGCGCGTACCTGCTGTATGGCACCGGTGCGGGCTGGCGGCGCCCGCAGGCCGCGTCGCAGGGCCAGGTGTACGCGGTGCGCCACGACGGCGGGCGCGAGGCGTATGCAGTCCCGCTTGGACATGGCGTCGACCGCATCGAGGCGCTGGGCGGCAACGCGGTGGTGGTGGGCAGCGACGGCAGGGACCTGCATTTCACCAGCCTGCGGCTGAGCAATTTCCCGGTCGCGGTGAACCGCTACACGCGCGCCAACGCAGCGCAGGGCGAAACGCGCAGCCACGGCTTTTTCTACCAGCCCGAGTCGGACTACGGCGGCCTGCTCGGACTGCCGATCATCGGTGGCGGCGAGGGCGCGCGGCGGCAGTTGCGCAAGGAATCGGCGTCGCTGCTGTTCCTGCGCAACGAGTCGCTCGCGCTCGCCGAGCTCGGCGCGCTGGATTCTGGCCCGGACGAGGCCAGCCGCAACGACGGCTGCCGCGCCTCCTGCGTGGACTGGTACGGCAACTCGCGGCCGCTGTTCCTGCGCCAGCGCGTATTCGCGCTGCTCGGCTACGAGCTGGTCGAGGGCAGGCTTGCGCAGGGACGCATCGCCGAGTCACGGCGCGTGAACTTCGCGCCGCGCTCGGGTGACTATGCGGTTAGAATCGCGCCCGCCCCGCAATGAGAGAACCCGCGCACCTGTGCCTGGTAAGACACGGCGAGACCGCCTGGAATGCGGAAGGCCGCGTGCAGGGCCAGACTGACGTGCCGCTGAACGAGCGGGGCCAGGCGCAGGCACGCGCGGTGGGCGCGGCGCTTGCCGCCGAAGCGTTCGCGGCGATCTACTCCAGCGACCTGCAACGCGTGACCCAGACAGCGGCGCCGGCCGCGCGTGCGCTGGGGCTCGAAGTGGCACGCGACCCGGCGCTGCGCGAGCGCCACTTCGGCATGTTCGAGACGCTTACCTACGCCGAGGTGAAGGCGAAGCACCCCGGCGAGTACGCGCGCTTTGCCGCCAAGGAGCTGGACTACGATTTTCGCGGCGGCGAGAGCCTGCGCGCGTTCAATGCGCGCGTGCTTTCCTGCATCGACGCGCTCGCCGCGAGGCACGCGGGAGAACGCATCCTCGTCTTCACGCACGGGGGCGTGCTGGAAATGGTGTACCGCTACGCGAACAATGCCGGTCTTTCCACTCCGCGCGACTTCGAGATCCCGAACGCGGCGATCAATCGCGTCGAGATCGCCGTGGATGCATGGCGCGTGCTCGCCTGGGCGGAGCGCGGGCATCTGGACACCGCGCTGGACGACCTCACCGAGGTGTAGCGGGCGGGGCGAGCAGTTCGCCGGGCACCTGCACCGGCATCGCAAGCAGCACTTGCGCCATGCCCTTGCCCAGCGGGTCGCCGCGCAGCGAGGCCATGCCGCCGCCGCCGAGCGCGCCCTCGAGCACCAGGTTCACCGCGCCGATGCCGGGCAGCGCGTAGCGGCTCACCTGGCCGGTGACCAGGTGCGCGAGGTATGCGCGCACGCGTTCCGGCGTCACCTGCGCATGCAGCAGCGGCAGGAATTCGGGGCGGCGCGCGATGAGGCCGATGTTCGCGGTGTCGCCCTTGTCGCCGCTCCTGCCATGCGCGATGCGCATGAGCGGCACCTCGAGCGTGTCGCCCGGCAGCGGCGGCGCGTCGGCGGGTGCATCGGCGCCCGGCTGCAGCGGCGCCGCTGCGCCAGGATGCACCGCTACCGTTTCGGACATGTCGCCGAGCGTCACGCGCGGCTGCAAGGCCGATTTCGGCGCGAGGAACGCGTACTGCCGGATCTGCGGCGCCACCGCCGGGCGTCCGGCGTTGAGGCTGCCGGTGGTGCCCGGCGCCCACGACGTGCCGGCTGGCGCGATCTCGCGCGAGAAGATCTCCAGCGCCTCGCGCTGCCGGTGCGACACCGCGAGGCGCAGCACCGCCTCGCGCAGGTCGTGTACCTGTGCGTGCGGGCCGTACACGCCCGCGGTGCCGAGCACCGACAGGTCCACCGCGCGGTAATCGTCCAGGCCTTCGCGCGCGAAGATGGCGCGCGTGCGCTCGAGTATCGCTTCACCGGAGCGGCGCGCCTTCGCCGCGGCATCGAAGCCGGTGATGCTGAGCGTGCCGGTGGCGCGGTAGCCATCCGCCCAGGTGGCGCTGACCTTGTAGCTGTCGGTGGGCGGCTTGCCGCGTGCGCCGCGCACGCGCACGCGCTGCGCGCCATCCTCGGCCATCGTCACCTGGGTGAAGTCGCACACCACGTCCGGCAGCACGTAGTTCGCCGGGTCGCCGATTTCGTAGAGCAGCTGCTCGGCAAGTGCCGGCACGCACACCAGCCCGCCAGTGCCGGCAGGCTTGCTCACGGTGAAGCCGCCGTCGGCCTCGCAGTCGATCACCGGATAGCCGATGTTCGCCCAGTCGGGCACGGCTTCCCAGTCGGTAAAGAGGCCGCCGGTCGCCTGGCAGCCGCACTCGATCAGGTGGCCGGCCAGCGACCCGGCGGCGAGCCTGTCCCAGTCATCCATCGCCCAGCCGAACTCGTGGATCAGGGGGCCGAGCGTCACCGCGCTGTCGACCACGCGCCCGGTGATCACCACGTCTGCGCCCAGCGCCAGCGCGCGCGCAATCGGCAGCGCGCCGAGGTAGGCGTTTGCGCTGACGATGCGCTCGGGCATGGTTGCGCCGGTGTAGAAACCCTTCACGCCCTGGCGGCGCAGCTCGGGCAGCAAGGGCATGACGTCGTCGCCATCGACCACCGCCACCTTGACCGCCACGCCGAGTTCGTCGGCCAGCGCCTGCAGCGCGCGTGCGCAAGCCTGCGGGTTCACGCCGCCTGCGTTGGCGACCAGGCGGATGCCGCGCTCGCGGCATGCCTTCAGGGATCTGCGCGCGACGACGTCGACGAAATCGGTGGCGAAGCCGAGCTCGGGCTTCTTTGCGCGCGCGCCGGCCAGGATCGATATGGTCAGCTCGGCCAGGTAGTCGAAGACGATGTAGTCGAGGCCGGGCACCTCGATGAGCTGCGGCACCGCGACCGCGCTGTCGCCCCAGAAGCCTGAGGCGCCGCCAATGCGGACCCGCGGTTTCGGCATTCAGCGGCCCGGCCAGTGCGGCTTGCGCTTCTCGCGGAATGCGGCCATGCCTTCCTTTGCGTCCTCGGTCAGCGCCACCGCGCCGATCTGCGCTTCGAGGAAGGCGATCGCCTCGTCGAAGGACATGGCTTCGATCGCGGCAATGGCGTACTTGCCGCGACGGATCGCCGAGGGTGCGGCGGCGAGCAGCTTGTTTAGCATCGACTGCACCGCGGCATCGAGGCCTGCCGCGGGTACCACCGCATTGACCAGCCCGAGCGACTCCGCTTCCTGCGCGCCGACGAGGTCGCCGGTCAGGCACAGCTCAACGAGCTTCCGGTGCGGCACCAGGTGGCGCAGCACCGCGAGCACCTGCATCGGGAACACGCCGACCTTGACTTCGGGCAGGCCGAACTTCGCGTGCTCGGCGGCGATGGCGATGTCGCACAGGCCGAGCAGGCCCATGCCGCCGGCCACGCAGGTGCCGTTGATGCGGCCGAGCACCGGCACCGCGCAGCTGCGCCCGATGCGCAGCAGGTCGGCAAACGGCGCGCGCGGCTGCGAATGGTCGAACTTGAATGACTTGCCGGTCTGCAGGTCGGCGCCGGCGCAGAACGCCTTGTCGCCCGCGCCGGTAAGCACGATGATGCGCACGCCCTCGGGCACGCGCGACAGGTGCGCGGAGAGCCCGGCGACGATCGCCGGGCTCATCGCATTGCGCTGATCGGGCCGGTTCAGCGTCAGCGTCAGCACCGGCCCGTCCTGCACCGCCAGCAGGTCCTCGCTATCCATCGCGCAGCCTCGTCGGAAAGGACGGCGCCCAGTTTAACCGGCGCGGCCGGCGCGCCGCGCCGTTCAGCCGACCGGGTTTTCCAGCGTGCCGATCGGCTCGATGGTGATGGCGACGCGGTCGCCGGCCTTGAGGAACTTCGGCGGCTTGAAGCCGATGCCGACGCCGGCGCAGGTGCCGGTGGCGATCAGGTCGCCGGGCTCCAGCGTCATCGCCTTCGACATCGTCTCGATCAACGTCGGGATGTCGAAGATCAGGTCGCTGACCAGCGCATCCTGGCGTACTTCGCCGTTGACCTTCGTCAGCAGGCGCAGCTTCGTCACGTCGCCCACCTCGTCGGCGGTAACCACGGTCGGCCCCATCGGGCAGAAGCCGTCCAGGCTCTTGCCGAGGAACCATTGCCGGTGGTGGTGCTGCAGCGTGCGCGCGGTGACGTCGTTGACGATGGTGTAGCCGAACACGTGCGCGTAGGCGTCCGCCTTCGAGATGCCGCGGCCGCGCTTGCCGATGACCACGGTGAGCTCGCCCTCGTAGTCGGTGGAGTTGGTGTAGTCCAGGTGCGCGGGGATGGTTTCGCCAGGCGCGATCACCGAAGTCGGCGCCTTGGTGAAGATGATCGGCGCCTCGGGCACCGCTTCCTTGGCCGAGGCGTCGAAGCCGCTGCCGTGGAACTCCTTCGCGTGCTCGTGGTAGTTCTTGCCGACGCAGAAGACGTTCTTCGCCGGGCGTGGAAACGGCGCCAGCAGCTTCACCGACGCGAGCGGCAGCCGCGGCGCCGAGGCGAGCGCCGCCTTCGCCTTCGCAAGCCCGTCGGCGCCGGCGAGCACGAGCTCGTGCAGGCTGCGCGGCAGTCCCTGCCGGCCGCCGAGGTCCGCCACGTCCTTCCGATCCGGTCCGAGCGCGCCGAATCTCTCGCCCTGCGCGTCGCTGAATGTCACCAACTGCATGTGTTTCGCTCCCGTGGGGTATGCCCGCTTGCGGGCTGGCGGATAATCTTAACCGCAGGGGGCGCGCCCGGCGCCTGAAACTGCGATTCTCTGTGCAGGAGCCTGTAGATGATTCATCTCGTGCGCGGCGTATTCCAGCGCTTCGATCCGGTCGTGCCACCGGTGCCGGTGGTCGTGGACGTTTCGCGCAGCGGCCGCGAGTACCCGGAAGAATTCCGCTCGCAGGTCCCGTTCACGGCGCTGCACGACAACGTCTCGATGTACGTGGACGAGCTGTGGAGCGAGGCGCCGAACCTTGGCGCGACCATGCTGTATGCGTGCTTTCCCAGCTTCTGGATCGACGCCAACAGGAACGAGCTGGACATCGACGCGGAACTGATCGACAGCGAGTGGCCGGTGCCGCTGCAGCCCACGGTGTCAAAGCGGGGGCTGGGCCTGCTGAAGTCGAAGTCGCGCTACGGCGAGCCGGTGCATGAGCGCAAGCTCACCGTCGCCGAGGTCATGGAGCGCCTGGAAAAGTACCACCGGCCGTACTTCGCCGAGCTCGCGCAGAACATCGAGCGGCTGAAGTCCGCCTGGGGCTTCGCGTACCAGCTTTCCTGCCACTGCATGTCGGCGGTAGGCGCGCCCACGCACCCGGATGCGGGGCAGCCGCGCGCGGATTTCTGCATCGGCAACCTCAACGGCAAGACCGCGTCGCCCGAATTCATGACGTTCGTGCAGAACGCCATCACCGGACTGGGCTATAGCTGCACAGTGAACACGCCATACACGGGCGGCGAACTGAACGCGCGCTTCGGCGACCCGGGCCGGGTCGAGAGCATCATGGTGGAGATCAACAAGAAGCTCTTCATGGACGTGAAAACGTTCAAGAAGAAGCCCGAGTTCGGCCGCGTCAAGGCGGACGTGACGAAGATCCTGCGCGCGGTCGTCGACCGCGCGCGCCAGAAGGCGGCCGGGGCCGCCTGAGCATCTCGCTCGAATCAACAGGAGACATGCAGATGAAAGCACTGATCGTTGCAGCCGCGCTGGTCGCGGCAGGCGCCGCGCAGGCGCAGGGCCAGTACCCGACCAAGCCGGTGCGCGTGATCGTGCCGTTCCCGGCCGGCGGCGCCACCGACCAGGTCGCCCGTCTGGTGACCACCAAGCTGTCGGACGCCATGGGCAAGCAGTTCTTCGTCGAGAACCGCGGCGGCGCGGGCGGCGCCGTGGGCTCTGATGTGGCCGCGAAATCGGCACCAGACGGATACACGCTGATCGTCGGCACTACCGGCACGCACGCGATCAACTTCAGCCTGTACAAGAAACCGGCCTACGACCCGGTGAAGGACTTTACGGCGATCACGCGTCTGGCGCTGCTGCCGAGCATGATCCTGGTGCATCCCTCCGTGCCCGCGAAGAACCTCAAGGAACTGATTGCATACGCGAAGGCGAATCCCGGCAAGCTCGCCTATGGCTCTGCCGGCAACCTGCTGTACCTCACCGGCGCGATGTTCACCAGTGCCTCCGGCATCGACATGCTGCACGTGCCGTTCAAGGGCGCGGGCCCGCAGATGTCCGCGATCGCGAACAACGACGTGCAGGTGGCGGTGACGCCTGTGTTCAGCGCGCTGCCGATCCTGAAACTGGAGAAGGCGCGGGCGCTGGCCGTTACCAGCGCGACGCGCTCGAGCGCAGCGCCGGACGTGCCCACGGTCGCCGAGGCGGCGATTCCCGGCTACGAAGCCGAGTCCTGGTACGCGCTGTTCGCTGCCGGCAGCCCGCCGAAGGACATCGTCGACCGGCTGAGTGCCGAGACGCGCAAGGTGCTGGCGCTGCCCGAGGTGCGCCAGGCGCTGTCGAACCAGGGGGCGGAGCCGGTGTCCGACACGCCCGCGGAATTCGCCGCCATCGTGCGCGCCGACGTCGCCAAGTGGGCGAAGATCGTCAAGCAGACCGGGGCATCCGCCGACTGACACGCGGCTCGCCGCCACACCGTCGTCTGCCATGGAAGTGGTCAAGCCGCTTGGTGCCTACTCCCCCGTGCGCGTGGTTTCGCTCGGCGTGGCGAAGCTCGTATTCGTATCCGGGCTTACCGCTGGCGCGGATGCGCCCGACGATGCGGCTGCGCAGGCGGAGCTGATCTTCGAACGCATGAAGGCGCTGCTGGTCGAGGCGGGCGGCGACCTGCGGCACGTGGTGAAGATCACCACCTTCCTCACCGACATGGATGATTACGCGAACTACAACGCGGTGCGCAATCGCGTGTTCGCCGGCCTGAATCAGGCTCCCGCGAGCGCGACCGTGGGCACCACGCGCCTGGTGCGCCCCGGTTGCAGGATCGAGATCGAAGCCGTCGCGGTCATCGCTGCCTAGTCAGTATCAGCGGTCGGGCAGGGGAGGCAGGCCCGCCAATGCCTTGCGGATACCGGCGGCGCAGCGCTGCAGCGGCGCCAGCAGCGCCCTGCTGGCCGTGCCGTCCGCGAGCGTGCTGAGCGCGATGGCGCCAACCGTATTCCCGCTGCTGTCGATGACCGGAACCGCGATGGCCTTCAGGGCGAGATCAAGCTCGCCGTCCACCTCGGAGTATCCGTGGCGTCGCACACGGGCGAGTTCGGCACGCAGCTTCCCGGCTTCGGTGATGGTCTTCGGCGTCAGTGCGCGCAGTTGCGCGGAATCGAAGTAGCGCTCGAGCTCGGCGGTTGGCAATGCGGCCAGCATTACCCGACCCATGGCGCTTGCATGCGCAGGCAGGCGGTCGCCCACGCGGACGGCAATCGACATCAGTCGCCGTGCCGACGGCTTGCGGATGATGTGCACGATGTCGGTACCGTCCAGCACCGCGGCGGAGCAGGATTCGCCGGTTTCGCGCACGAGTTCGTCCATCCACTCCCGTGCCACGTCCCAGACACTCGTCGATGTCAGGTACGCGAAGCCGAGGCGCAATACGCGAGGGCGAAGGCTGAAAGCCTTGCCATCGAATCCTGCATAGCCAAGCGCTACCAGCGTGCGGAGCAGCCGTCTCGCGGCCGCCCGGCTGATGCGCGCGCGCCGCGCCACCTCCGAAAGCGTCAGCGCATCGCGCCCGTCGCCGAAAGACTCGATGACCGCCAGGCCGCGCGCCAGCGAGGCAACGGTCTCGGGCTCGCGTGGGGCCTTGGTTGACATGCTCGCCATTCTCGCCGAGGATTATCGCACGACTGTTCGCTATACGAACAACCTATGCCTGCTCCCAGCAAACCAAAGCTCTGCCGCCTTGCCGATGCCAGGCGCGTCGAGTACGGGCCTCTCGCGCACTACTTCCCCCTGGTTGCCGACGGCGAGACGCCGGTCCGCACCGGCATCCAGGTCGCGGAGCCGGGATACGTTGCGCCGATGCATTCGCATCCGTATGTCGAACTGCTGTTCGTCGTCGAGGGCGAGACCGAGGTATGGCTGCAGGGCGGCGAGGCCGAAGCGCAGCGCATGACGGCAGGCGACTGCGTCGTCCTTCCGGCGAACGTCCCGCACAGCTTTCGCACGCTGGGCGAGCAGCCCATGCGCCTGCTCGGCATCCATGTCAGCGCAAGCCGCGTGGTCAACTACCTCGATCGGCAGACGGACGCGGATGGATACCCGATCCTGGATGCGTCCCTCAAGCCGGTGCCGCGCGATGTCCGCTGAGCCATCGCGCGGGGAAGACGAGCGCGAGATTGTCTGGCGCGGCATGACGCGCGCGCAGGTGGCCGCCCAGTACAACCCGCAGATCGCCGTTCCGGACCCCGCTCGATACGGGCGCGAGAATCGCGAGGCGAGTGCAGTCGCGCGGGCACAACTTCAGGGCGCGCTCGACGTTCGCTACGGCCCTGGTCCGAGACAGTTGCTGGACGTGTTTCCTGCGCGGGACACAAGCCTTGCGCGAGCTGGTCTCGCGCCCGTGCTGATTTTCGTTCACGGTGGAGGCTGGCGCACGCTGGACAAGTCGGTGTACTCGTTCATCGCGCCGCCCTGGTCGGACGCGGGCGTGGTGACGGTACTGCCCGGGTATGGCCTGCTTCCAGAAGTCCCGCTCGAGCGCATGATGGACGAAGTGCGCGAAGCGATCGCATGGGTCGCCGCCCATGCACGTGATTTCGGTGGCGACCCGGACCGCATCGTCGTCGCCGGGATGTCCGCCGGTGCGCAACTCCTGGGCATGGCGCTTGCCCATGCGCCGTCCGCACGCCTGATCAAGGCGGCCGCACTCGCAAGCTCCGTCTACGACCTTGATGCGCATCGCTGGCATGGTCGCCACACGGACATGGGCCTCGACGAGGCGCTGGTTGCGAAGGCGAGCCCGTTTCACAACCTTCCGCTCGACGGGGCGCTGCCAATGTCCCTGTCGGTCGGCGCCGAGGAGACGTCGGAGCTGATCAGGCAGACGCGCGACTACCACGCCGCGCTGCGGTCGCGCGGCCAGCCCGTGCGACTGATCATGGAGCCGGGCCGCCACCACCTGAGCATGGGGCGCGTGTTCGCAGAACCGGGCGGCGAGACGTTCCAGGCAATCCTGCAGATGATTCGCAACCTCGCCGGAGTCACACGGGCTTCCGGCACTCCACCAAGGGAAATCACGTCATGATGAAGCTCCGCCTTGCCGCGTTATTGTGCGCGTTCTCCGCGTTTGCCGCTCTCCAGGCGTCGCCTGTGTTGTCTCAGTCCTGGCCGACGAAACCCATTCGCCTGATCATTCCCTACCCGCCGGGTGGGCAGACGGACATCGTCGGTCGCTGGCTCGGCGCGAAGCTCGCACCGGTGCTCGGGCAGCAATTCGTGATGGACAACCGTGCCGGCGCAGGCGGAATCCTGGCCATGAACGCCGCGAAGAGCGCGGAGCCGGATGGCTACACCTTCGTGTACACGAACGTATCGATCAGCCTCATCAACCGCTTCGCTTACGCCAAGCTTCCCTATGACGTGCTCACGGATTTCGAACCGGTATCACTGATCGGCTACACGACGCTCGGCCTGGCGGTACCGACGACGTCCGGCATCAAGAGCCTCGAGGAACTCGTCCGCTACGTGAAGGCGAATCCCGGAAAGACCTCGTTCGCGTCCTTCGGCAACGGCAGCACGGCGCATATCTATGGCGAGATGCTGAACGGGGCCGCGGGACTCGACATGACGCACGTCCCCTACAAGGGCACCGCGCCGGCCACGGTGGACGTGACTGCCGGGCGCACCACTGCCGGCTTCATAGACTTTTCCAGCATGGGACCGATGATCCAGGCGGGCCGGCTCACTGTGCTGGCCGCGACCGGGACCCAGCGCTGGCCGCAGTATCCCAACGTACCGACGTTCGGCGAACTGGGCTATCCGCTCGACCTGCCCGGCTGGGCTGCCATCGTGGCGCCCAAGGGTATGCCGCGCGCGATAACCGAACGGCTGAGCCAGGAGATCGGCAAGCTGATGCGCACGCCGGAGGGGCAGAAGGACATGGTCGAGAAGGGCGGCATCATCGCGGTGGGCAGCACGCCGGAGGAGCTCGCGGCAATCATGAAGCGCGACGCCCCGCGTTGGGGACAGGCCTTTGCGCGATCGGGCGTGAAGCCGCAGGAATGAGTGGCGCTGCAGGAGCGCAGGGCCGCCTCGCGGGCAAGACGGCACTGATCACCGGGGCGGGTGGCGCACAGGGTCGTGCCGCTGCCCTGACTTTTGCCAGGCAAGGCGCCAGGGTCGCGTTGACCGATCTCGAGGGGCCTGGCCTGCGGAAAATCGCCGAGGAGGTCGCGGCCGCGGGCGGGGACGCGTATGCGGTGGCAGCGGACGTGACCTCTGAAGCCAGCGTCAAGACGATGGTCCGTGCGGTGCTTGACCACTATGGCCGTCTGGACGTGCTGTACAACAACGCCGGCATCAACAACGGTGGCCCGACCGAGGCCGAGCGCGATTGCGACGTGGTGCGACTGCCGCTGGAGATCTGGCAGCGGATGCTCGCGGTGAACCTCACCGGCGTATTTCTTTGCTCGAAGCACGCAATCCCGGCGCTGATTGCCGCCGGGGGAGGGTCGGTGATCAACATTTCCTCCACCGCGGGAATTCTCGGCAGCTCGATATCGGGTCACGCGTACTCGGCGACCAAGGGCGGGCTGAACTCGCTGACGCGATCGATGGCGGCGGCCTACGCGAAGCACCGCGTGCGCGTGAACGCCATCTGCCCGGGCTCGCTCGAGCCGGTGATGATGTACGGGATCCCGCGGACGCCGGAGCGGCAGAAGATGCTGGAGGCCAACTATCCGATCGGACGCCTGGGTACGGAGGACGACGTGGTGCAACTGGCCGTGTACCTCGCTTCGGATGAATCCACCTGGACCACCGGTGCCGTGATTCCGGTGGATGGGGGCTTTACGTCCACGTCTTAGGTCGGGAGGGCGTGCCGTGCCGGATCAGATCTCGATGCGCGTGCCGAGCTCGATGACGCGGTTGGCGGGAATGTTGAAGTAGTCGGCGGCGTTGCCGGCATTCCGCGCCATCGCGGCGAACAGCCGCTCGCGCCACAGCGCCATGCCTTCGCCCGCGCGCGCCACCGGCACCAGGATCTCGCGGCTGAGGAAGAACGACGTGTCCATCATGTCGACGTCGAGGCCGAGCGAAGCGGCGATGTCGAGCGCCTGCGGCACGTCGGGCCGGTTCATGAAGCCGTAGCGCAGCACGAGGCAGTAGCAGCCGTGGCCGAGGCGGCGCAGGGCGACGCGCTCCTCGAACGGCACCCATGGCACGTCGCGCACCTCGATGGTCAGGAACACCACGCGCTCGTGCAGCACCTTGTTGTGGTTCAGGTTGTGCATCAGCGCGTGCGGCGTCGCATCCGGGTTGGGCGTGAGGAATACCGCGGTGCCCGGCACGCGTTGCAGCGGGTGAGCGAACAGCGATTCGAGGAACCCGGCGAGCGGCACGGCGGATTCGCGCTGGCGCTCGCGAAGAATCGCGCGCCCCTGCCGCCACGTCGCCATCAGGGTGAAGATCAGCACGCCCGCAACAAGCGGGAACCAGCCACCCTCCAGCACCTTGGTCATCGCCGCGGAGAAGAACGCCAGGTCGATGGCGGCGAAGAATCCGGTGGCGAGGAGGCACACGCCGAGCGGATATCCCCAGCCGTGGCGGATGACGAAAAACGTGAGGAACGTTGTCACGAGCATGGTGCCCATCACCGCAACTCCATATGCGTGCGCAAGCTCCGACGACGAGCCGAAGCCGATCACCGCGGCGAGCACGGCCGCGAGCAGCATCCAGTTCACCGCGGGAACATAGATCTGGCCGATGGTTCGCGCCGACGTATGCACCACGTTCAGCCGCGGCAGGTAGCCGAGCTGGATCGCCTGCTGCGTGACCGAGTAAGCCCCGGAGATCGTGGCTTGCGACGCGATTACGGTTGCGGCAGTTGCGAGGGCGACCATCGGATACAGCGCCCAGCCTGGCACCGCGAGGTAGAACGGATTCGTCAGTGCCTGCGGGCTGGACATCAGGAGGGCACCCTGGCCGAAATAGTTGAGTACCAGTGCCGGAGCGACCAGGCCGAACCACGCAATGCGTACTGCGCGCTTGCCGAAGTGGCCCATGTCGGCATACAGCGCTTCGGCGCCGGTGACCGCAAGCAGCACCGCGCCAAGCACCAGGAACGACGCCATGCCGTGGCCCGTGGTGAACGACAGGGCATGCCGCGGGTCGATCGCGGCAAGTACCGAGGGATTCTTCGCGATGTTCCAGGTGCCGATCGCGCCGAGCGCAAGGAACCACGCAAGGCATACCGGACCGAACAGCCGGCCAACCACGCCGGTGCCATGTCGCTGTATCACGAACAGCCCGGCGATGACGCCGACCGCAATCGGCACGACGTAGGGCTTCAGGGCCTCGGTGCCGACCTCCAGTCCTTCCACCGCGGACAGCACCGAGATCGCCGGGGTGAGGACGGCGTCGCCGTAGAACAGCGCCGCGCCGAAAACGCCGACGAGCATAAGCCGGGTACGCCATTGCGGCAGGTGATCGACCGAACGCGTGGCGAGCGCGAGCAGCGCCATGATGCCGCCCTCGCCACGGTTGTCCGCGCGCATGACCAGCGTCACGTACTTCAGCGACACCACGATCATCAGCGCCCAGAAAATCGTCGACAGGCCGCCCAGGAGGTTCGCGTGCGTCAGCGGGATGCCGTGACCGGGCGCGAAGGTTTCCTTCACCGCATACAGCGGGCTGGTGCCGATGTCGCCGTAGACGATGCCGAGGGCGAGCAGCGTCAGGGCTGCGGTGGAGGGCTTGCTGGTGGGGTTGCGGTGGCCGGGTTCTTGCACCCCAGCCTCCCTGCAGGTCAACCGGGTGGTCGCGAACCCTACTCCCGCACTGCACAAAACGCAAATCCGGAAGGCCTGCCGAACGCGACTATCGCCCCCGTGCGCGGATCGTGCGCCAGGCGGCAAGCACAAGCGCCGCAAGCGCGGCGGCAGGCACGACCATGGCCTCCGGCGAGCGCATCGCCCACAGCAGCGCGGCGCTGAGTGCGCACCACAGCAGCGGGATGACGAACATGGCCGGGCGCATGCGCTCGGCGGCGAGCAGGACGCCGAGCGTCGCCACCGCGGTCGGGTCGGGGGCGAAGCCGAACACCTCCGCCTGCGCCCAGCCGCGTCCGAAGAGCGGGGCAAAGAGCGGCCAGCCGGCAAGCGCAACCAGGCAGATGGCGAGGCCGGCGCGCGCCGGCCCGGCAGGCGGCGACGCGAAGCGCAGCGAGCCGCGCACGGCCGACCATGCCAGCAGCAGCGCCTGCGCGGCGAAGGCCCAGCCGAAGTACCTGGCCGCCCAGTTGATGCTGGCATAGCGATCCAGGTGGTAGGCCCAGGCCACCCAGGCCCAGCAGGCGGCGAGCAGCAGCAGCGCGGCGCGGGCGCGGGCCTCGCCGCCGCGAAGCGCGAGGAAGAGGATCGCCGCGCCCGCGGCCAGCGCGGCCAGCTGCGCCGGCCACCACGCGGCGTTGTGCAGCTCGAACAGCCGGTAGTACGTCGCGGGCGAAAACAGCAGGAAGCTGGAGAGCGAGTAAGTCCACCACTCCGACATCAGAGCGCGGCGACGTGCGCCGCCATGCGCCTGCGCATCGCCGCGTCGGGCATGCGGCCGCGCATCGCGCCCAGGTTCTCGCGCACGTGCGCGACCTTGCTGGTGGCCGGGATCACGCAGGTGACCGCCGGATGCGAGACGATGAACTTCAGCAGGAATGCCGCCCAGTCGGCACAGTCGACCTCTGCCGCCCAGGCGGGCAGCGGGTGGCGCTTGGCGGTGCGCACCAGCGGCCCTTCGCGAAACGGCCGGTTGGCGATCACCGCGATGCGTCGCTCGGCGGCGAGCGGCAGGATGCGGGATTCGACCGCGCGGTCGAGGATGTTGTAGGTCACCTGCACGAAGTCGATCGGGTGGCGCGCCATGATGGCTTCGATGTCGCGGTGGCGGCGGCCATCCGACGTGGTGATGCCGACGTAGCGCAAGCTTCCTGCTGCCTTCATCGCGAACAGCGTCTCGAGATGGCCTTCCCACGCGAGCAGGTTGTGCACCTGAACCAGGTCCAGCCGCTTCACGCCCCACAGGCCGCGAGTGCGTTCGATCTGCGCCGGGCCGGTCGCGGCGGGCGAGGTCCAGACCTTCTCGGCCGCGAACACCTTCTGCTGCATGCCGAGGCGCGCAAGGCCGTAGCCGACCACGTCCTGCGACGAGGCGTACATGGGTGAGGAGTCGATCATGCGCCCGCCGCCGGCGAAGAACGCGCGCATCACCTCGGTGCAGCTGTCGCGCGCGACGCGGTCATTGCCGACATTGAAGGTGATCCAGGTGCCGAGGCCCACCACCGGCATTGCCTCGCCGCTGGAAGGAATCGGGCGCGTGAGCAGCGCGCCGGATTGCGATCGCGCCGCTGACGGCAGCAGCGCGCAGGCCGCGCCGGCGGCGAGCGCGCGCAGCGCGTCGCGCCTGCGGTTCAGGCGTTCGCGCCCGCCTGGCGGGCGCCGTCGTAGAACACCGCCGCCTTGCGCTCGGTGGCGTCGGCGTGCGCGGCGATCGCGTCGGCGTCGAGGTCGGCGCGCGGCCGCGGCTCGAGGTCGAAATGCCCGTGCCGGTCGGTGCCGCGCACCAGCATCGCGGAATCGCGCTGCTTGGTCTGGCGCACGCGCGTGGGCACGTAGCGGATGGCGAAGCCGATGCGTCGGTCCTCCGACAGGTTCGGCGCCGAGCCATGCACCAGCTTGATGTGGTGCAGCGAGATCTGGCCGGGTTCGAGCATCACGCCCACCGCGCGCGATTCGTCCACCTCGACGGCGATTTCCTGTCCGCGCGTCAGCAGGTTGTCCTTGTGGAAGGTGTCCACGTGCGGGATGTGCGATTCCTGGTGCGTGCCCGGGATCACCTTCATGCAGCCGCTCTCTTCATTGCTGTGGCTGAGCGCGACCCAGGCGGTGACCACTTCCTCCGGGTCCAGGCCCCAGTAGGTGGCGTCCTGGTGCCAGGACACGTAGCCCGGGCTCTTCGGCTCCTTGATGAAGAAGCTGGTGTTCCAGCACAGGATGTCCGGGCCGATGATGTCTTCCACTGCGTCCAGGATCGCCGGGTGGTGGACGATCTCGTCAGCCCAGGTAAAGAGCAGGTGGGTCTTGTATCGCCACTTGCCTTTCAGCGGGCCGCCGCTGGCGGCCTCGTGCGCTTCCAGCCGCGCGCGCAGCGCCGCGGCTTCTTGCGTCGAGAACACGCGCACGGGGAAATGGTAGCCGTCGCGCTGGTAGGCGCGCACGGCATCTTCGGCAAGCAGTTTCGGCATGGCAACCTCCGGATGCGCCGAGTTTACCCATCGTGCGACACTCCGGCACCAGTCGTTTCAGGAGAATTGCAATGGCAGTCGAGTACATGAGGGCGATTACCGAGCGCTACCAGCGCCTTGGCTATGCGCCGTATCGCTGGCTCAAGGCCGACACGCCGCCACCCTGGCAGCCGATGGCTGTGCCGCTTGCGTCGGCGCGTCTGGGCATGCTGTCCACCGCCGGCGCGTACGCGCTGGGTCAGGTGGCCTACCACTACAAGGACGACACCTCGATGCGCAGCATCCCGGCGGCGACGCCGGACGCGGACCTGCGCTTTGCCCACGTCACCGAGAACTACCTGGTCGATGCGCGTCGCGACCCGGCGTGCATCTTCCCGCTTGCCACGCTGCGCGGGCTGGTTGCCGAAGGCTTCATCGGCCGCCTCGCCGACAGCGTGCTGTCATGCATGGGGGGCGTGTATTCGCAGCGGCGCGTGCGCGAGGAGGTCGCGCCGGCGGTGCTGGCCGCGTTCAGGGCGCAACGGGTCGACTGCGCGCTGCTCGTCTCGATGTGACCCGTGTGTCACCAGACCGTGTGTCTGGTCGCACGCCACCTCGAAGCGAACGGGATTCCGACCATGTGCCTGGGCAGCGCGCTGGACATCCTGCGCGCCGGACGGCCGCCGCGCGCCACCTTCGTCGACTATCCGCTCGGCCATAGTGCCGGCAAGCCCTTGGACCGCGCCGACCAGCGCGACGTGGTGCGCTCCGCGCTCCAGGGTCTGGAGACCATGGGCGCGCCGGAGGAGATCCGCATGCTGCCGAATCGCTGGGACGATGACGGCTGGAAGGCCGAGGCGCAGAGCGCATCGCGCGGCGACACGCGGCAGGCGCGCGACGAGACGCCGCAGTTCCAGCATCCGGCCGATCGCGAGGCCGCGATCGCCAGCGGCGCGCTGCGCGCCTAGGCGCGCGCCAGGCCGAGGTCGGCGGCGAGCCCGGCCTCCACGCTTACCGACGGCGTGAAGCCGAGGTCCTCGCGCAGCCGGGTGAGGTCCACCGGGCCGCTGGAGCGCCCGCGTCCCTGCCAGGTGACCTTGCCGGCGCCGGGCACGAGTTTCCTCACCGCGGCATGGAATTCGCGCAGCGGCACATGGCATTCGGGCGGCCCGCCGACGTTGTAGACGTGGTGTCCGGGCGCCGGGTGCAGCAGCGCGCGGCAGGTGGCCTCGGCTGCGTCCTGGACGTGCGTCAGGTGCACGCCCTCATCGCCGCTCGCGCCCTCCACCGTAACGTCGATGCCCTGCGCGGTGTCCTTGATCAACTGTCGCACCAGCGCCATGCCCGGGCTGTGCACCTTGCCCGGGCCGTATACGCCCGCGTAGCGCAGCGCGACGAACTCCAGGCCGTGCAGCCCGGCGTAGCGCGCGCCGAGCATCTCGCCCAGGCGCTTGGTCATGCCGTAGAAGCCGATGCTCGCCGACGGCGGATCGTCCTCGCGCATCAGGTCGTGGCGCTCGCCATACGCGGCGATGCTGCTGGCGAACACGCAGCGGCGGATGCCGAGCGTGCGGCAGGCCTCCAGCACGTTAAGCGTGCCGTCGACATTGACGCGCACCGCCTGCGCCGGATCCTTCTCGCAGGCGTACTGCAGGAACGCGGCGAGGTGCAGCACGCCGTCGTAGCGCTGCGCGCCCAGCGCCGCCGAAATGCCTGCGGCGTCCGTGATGTCCGCCTGTACCCAGTCGCCACCCTGCGGGAGTTCCGCCGGGCGCTGCCGCGAAAGAATCGTCACGCGTGATCCTGCGGCGGCGAGGCGCGTGGCGGTGGCGCCGCCGATCAGCCCGCTGCCGCCGATGACCGCAAAGTGTCGCTCAGCGGCCATGGCGCGGATCTGCCAGTTGCGATGTCCACGAATAGGGCACGGATTCCTCCTTGGTGAACGGGATGGCGACCTCGCTGCCGGGCGCGACCTCGCGCGACTGCCGGTCGCGCGAGCGCAGCCGGAACGCTTCCGACGGCGGCAGCACGCCATAGGGATCGGGATGGCCGAGCGCGATTGCGGCGTGCAGCGGCCAGTTCGGGTCGTACATGAACTCGCGTGCCAGCGCAATGAGGTCTGCGTGGTCCTCGCGCAGGATGCGCTCGGCGTGCGCGGCTTCGATGATCAGCCCGACGGTCATCGCCGGCATGCCGGTGCGTTCCTTGAGCAGGCTGGCGTAGCCGACCTGGAAACCCGGCACGCGCGGCACCTGGGGCAGCGTGCTGTCGCCGGACAGGCCGCCGGAAGAGCAGTCGATGACGTCGACGCCGCGCGCCTTCAGTTCCAGCGCCAGCGCCACGGTATCGTCGATGACCCATTCGCCGCCCTGACCCTCGATCGCCGAGGTGCGGAAAAAGAGCGGCTTGTCCGCCGGCCAGGCCTCGCGCACGGTCTCGGTGATTTCGAGCGCTAAGCGCATGCGGCCTTCGAGGCTGCCGCCATACGCATCGGTGCGCCGGTTCGCTACCGGCGACAGGAACTGGTGGATCAGGTAGCCGTGCGCGCCGTGGATCTCGCAGATGTCGAAGCCGGCATCGGCGCCGCGAAGCGCTGCCTCGCGCCAGGCCTGCAGGTTGCGCCGGATGTCGTCCCTGTCCATCGCGCGCGGCACGATGCCGGTGGGTGTCTCCGGCAGCGCGCTCGCCGAGAGGCCCTGCCAGGCCGGGCGGCCGGCGCGTGCGTCCTCTTCTGTGAGCGGCGCGAACCCCTGCATGATGCCCTTGGTTGACGCGCGCCGGCCGCAGTGGCCAAGCTGGATCGCGGGTACCGCACCCATCGCGCGGATGAAATCGGCGAGGCGCCGGAACGCGGGAATGTGGGAATCGCGGTAGATGCCGGCGCAGTCGTAGGACTTGCGCCCGTGCGGCTCGACCGCGGTCTCCTCGCCGAACACGATGCCGGCGCCACCGGCGGCGAAGCGGCCGAACTGCACCAGATGCCAGTCGTTCGGCGCGCCGTCGTCGGACGCGTACTGGCACATCGGCGAGGACACGATGCGGTTGCGCGCGACCACGCTGCGCAGCCGTATCGGCGTGAAGAGTTGCGGTATCCCGGCTTCGCTCATGCGAACTGATTCATTTCGCGTATCAATCGTAGTCTCCAACAGTCATTGCCCGGAAGCATAGCGCCACTTACTCTGCGCGGATCCATTCGCTGCCCCGAGTTTCGCGCAGCGCAATCAGACGGAGCATGCATTGACGATTATCGAGACGATTGCCGCGCACGTGGCGGCGACCGGGCCGGAGCGTATTCCCGTAGCGGTCGCCGAGGCAACGCGCCGCTACGTGCTCGACACCCTGGCGGTGGCGTGGGCGGGCGCGGATGCACCCGGCGGCGCGGCGATCCACGCGATGGCGATGGCCGATGGCGGCGCGGCCGAGGCCGGGGCCTGGGTGCACGGCGGTCGCCTGCCGGCGGGCGCTGCGGCCTTCGTCAACGGCGTGTCGGCCGCGGCGCTCGACTACGACAGCGTGTACGAGGCCGGTTCGGTGCACGCCGACGTGGTGGTGGTGCCTGCGGCATGGGCGATGGCCGAGCGCGCCGGCGCGAGCGGCGCGGACTTCCTCGCCGCGGTCGCGCTTGGCACCGACATCGCGTGCCGCCTGGGCAAGGCCTCGCGCAGGAACAGCGGCTGGTTCTATACCTCGGTGGCCGGCGTCTACGGCGCCGCCGCGGCATGCGCCAGGCTTGCCGGGCTCGATCGCGACGGCATCGCCAACGCCATGGGCTTCGCGCTTTCGCATACCGGCGGCACGCAGCAGGCATTGCTGGAAAAGACCGACGCCAAGCGCATGCAGTCTGCATTTGCGGCGAAGGCGGGCGTGTTCTGCGCGCAGCTCACCGCCTCGGGCGCGAGCGCGCCACGCCAGGCGCTCGAGGGCACCTATGGCTATTTCGCCAAGTACGAGGACTGCGATCCGGCGGCCTTGCTAGACGGATTGGGTGAGCGCTACGAGAACACGCGCTCGGCGATCAAGAAGTATCCCAGTTGCACCGCCAACCACGCCCCGGTAGAGGCGGCGATCGCGCTCGCGCGCGAGCTGGACATCCGGCCGGACGAGGTGAGTGCGGTCGAGGTGACGCTGTCGCCGTTCTCGCAGCGCCTGGTGGGAGGGCCGTTCGAACCGGCGGCGAACCCGCAGGTCGCGGCGCAGTTCTCGATCCAGTACTCGCTCGCTTGCGCGCTGGCGCGCAGGCGCCTGGGCGTGGCCGACATCCAGCGCGACGCGGTGCTGGACCCCAAGCTCGGCGCGCTGGCCGGCAGGGTCGCCTCCAGCGCAGACGAGGCGAACAAGGGCAAGTTCGCTCCCGCGCGCATCGCCGTGACGACCACGAGCCACGGGCGCATCGAGCGCGACGCGCCTTTCGTGCCCGGCGCGCCGGAGCATCCGCTGTCGGACGAGGAGCATCGCGCGAAGGTGCTGGATTGCCTCGCCGTGGGCTCGCGTCCGCTCGACGCGGAAGCGGCGGCACGCCTGATCGATCGCGTCGGCAATATCGAGCGCGTGAAGGACCTGCGCCGTCTGTTCGACGGCATCTGCAACCCGTGAGAGGAGAAGGCATGAAGCTGGAAATCCGGCCCTTCGAGGGCGCGATCGGCGCCGAGGTGAAGGGCGTAGACCTTGCCGGTACGGTGGACGAAGAGACGTTCCGCGCGATCGAAGCGGCGTGGAACCGCCATTCGGTGCTGGTGTTCCGCGACCAGAAGATCAACGAGGAGCAGCACATCGCCTTCAGCCGGCGCTTCGGTGAGCTGGAGGAACACGTGCTCTACCAGTACCTGCACCCGAAGTACCCGGAAATCTTCGTCGTCTCGAACGTCAAGGACGATACCGGCCGCAACGTCGGCGCGTATGACGCCGGGCGCTACTGGCACACCGACCTGTCGTACATGGCGGTTCCCAGCCGCGGGTCGCTCCTGTACGCCATCGAAATCCCGCATGCGGACGACGGCAGTGTGCTCGGCGACACGCTGTGGACCAGCACCGCCGCTGCCTACGAGGGCCTGTCGGACGAGATGAAGGCGCGCATCGAGCCGCTGCAGGCGGAATTCAGCCTGGAGAACCGCCACAAGAAGCTGGTGGCGGATGGCGACGCGGCGGCCGCGCTCGACACGCGGCACAAGGCGAGCGCGCCGCCGGTGGTGCACAAGGTGGTGCGCACGCACCCGGTGACCGGCAGGCGCAGCATCTATGTGAACGAGGGCCAGACCGCGCGCATCCTCGGCGTGCCCGAGGACGAGAGCCGCGAACTGCTGCAGGCGCTGTGGGCCGAGTGCACGCGGCCCGAGTACATCTACCGGCACAAGTGGCGCGTCGGCGACCTGGTGATGTGGGACAACATCCCGACCCAGCACCTGGCGATCTGCGACTACGCGCTGCCGCAGCGCCGCTACCTGCAGCGCACCACGCTGCGCGGCACCGCGCCGATCTGATCCATCAAGAAACGAGGAAGAACCATGAGCGACATCGAACTGAAATCCCCCGCCGGATTGCTGCTGGCGGGGCAGGGCAAGCCGGCCACCGCCGTGGTCATGCTGCACGGGCGCGTGGGCGGCCCGGACGGTCCGGTGGTGGGCTGGCTGAGGAAGGCGCTGCACGCCGCCGGCTACTCCACGCTGTCGCTGGCGAACCCGGTGCCGGCGAGCGGCGGCGAATTCTCCGACTACCAGGCCGATGTCAGCGGTCCGAACACGCTTTTCCCGGAAGCCGGCGCGCGCATCAAGGCGGGCGTCGCGGAGATGCAGCGGCGCGGCTGCCAGGCAGTGGTGCTGTGCGGCTTCAGCATGGGCGCGCGCATGACCTCGGCATTCCTCGCGTCGAATCCCTCGCTCGCGCTGCCGGTGAAGGGCTTCGTCGCCATCGGCATCGGCGTCAACGGCAGCGGCGCGCTGGACGCCACCACCACGCTGGGACGGGTGAAGGTGCCGGTGATCGACGTCTGCGGCGCCGCTGACGGCGAAGTCGCGAAGACCGCGGCCAGGCGCGCGGAGATCTATCGCGCCGGCGGCGGCCCGGGCTACGCGAGCGAGGTGCTGCCCGGCGAGATCGGCCACAACCTCGGCGGCGCCGAGGCCGAGGCGCAGAAGCGCATCCTGGCGTGGCTCGCGCAGCACGCACCGATTTCCTGAAACCGAACCGAACGCAAAGGAACAACAAGATGGCACAGGCAATGGAAAAGGCGGCCGCGCGCCGCACGCTGGAGACGCATACATTGTCGGGCGCGCTGGGCGTGGAGATCCGCGGCGTGGACCTGTCCAAGCCGCTGGACAAGGCGACGTTCGACGAGATCCGCGATCTGTACAACCAGAACGTGGTGATCCTGTTCCGCGAGCAGCAGCTCGAGCCCGGGGACATGGTCAGGTTCATCGAGGGCTTCGGCGCCGCCGAGCCGCACCCGCTCGGCTCGCGCCGCGGGCTGGAGGCGTTTCCGCAGGTGATGGTGCTGGAGAACGCCAAGGGCAAGCTCGGGCCGCGCAACGACATCTGGCATTCGGACATCTCGTACGGCGAGGTGCCGCCGCTGGGATCGGCGCTGTACTCGAGGATCGCGACCGAGGGACGCGCGGACACCATGTTCTGCAACATGTTCGCGGCATACGAGGACCTGTCTGCCGGCCTGAGGAAGACCCTGGACGGCCTTCGCGCGGTGCATACCGCCGAGCCGCTGGTGCGCGAAGTGCCCTCGCGCCTGTCGGTGAAGGTGGCGCCGCCCGGCGTCGAGCACCCGGTGGTGCGCACGCACCCGGAGACCGGCCGCAAGGCGCTGTACGTGAATCCCTGGTACACGACGCATTTCGTCGGCTGGACCGCCGAGGAGAGCCGCCCGCTGCTCGAGTACCTGACGGCAATCGCGACCCGGCACGAGAACATCTACCGCCACAAGTGGCGCGTCGGCGACTTCCTGATGTGGGACAACCGCTCGGCGATGCACTACGGCGTGCGCGACTACGACGACACGATGCCGCGCCTGCTGTGGCGCGTCACCGCCGCCGGCGACCGGCCGCGCTAGGCGCGCTCGCGCGGCGCCCACCGGCGCCGCCATGGCGCCGGCCTACCGCGCGCGCGGCGTCCAGGAAGGCGTGCAGCGCGGGTGAATCGTCATTGGCGTGCCAGGCCGCGCCCAGGTCGATGCTAAGCGCATCGCTGCGATCGGCGAGCGGGCGATAGACGCAGCCCCTGGGCGTCAGGTTGGCGAGCGACTCGGACACCAGCGCCACGCCCATGCCGGCCGCCACCAGGCCGACGATGGTGTGCATGTAGCGCGCGGTCTGCGCCACGCGCGGCACGAAGCCGGCTTCCTGGCAGGCATCCAGCACGCGCGTGTGGTAGCCCGTGCCCCAGCGCGGCGGGATCAGCACGAAGGGCTCCTCGCGCAGGTCGGCGAGGCGCAGCGTCCTGCGCGCGGCGAGCGGGTGATCCTCGGGCACCGCGACGATCATGCGCTCGCGCAGCAGCGTTTCCTGCGCGATAGCCGACGCGTAGAACGTGGGCGGGCGGTTCAGCGCGACGTCGATGCGGTGCTGCAGCAGCGCGTCGGTCTGGTCGACCGTGTCGAGTTCCTCCAGGTGCAGGTCGACCGCCGGGTGGCTCGCGCGGAAGCGGCGCAGGATCGCCGGCAGGATCTCGTAGGTGGCCGAGGACACGAAGCCCACCGACAGCCGCCCGGTCATGCCGCGCCCGGCGCCTCGCGCCGCGGCCAGCGCGCGCTCCATCTGCGACAGCACGCGGTGCGCCTGGTCGAGCAGCACGCGTCCCGGCTGCGTCAGCTCGACGCGGCGACGCGTGCGGTTGAACAGCGGCGTGCCCAGTTCCTCCTCGAGCGCGCGGATCACCTGGCTGAGCGGCGGCTGCGACATGTGCAGCCGCTCGGCGGCGCGGCGAAAGCTGAGTTCCTCCGCCACCGCGACGAACTGCCGCAACTGGCGCAGGTCGATCATCGTGCGTGCCGGTGCGCGGCGGCGGGCACAGGCGCCCGGGCGGTCAGCCCTGCTTCGGCGCCTTGTCGCCGACCTCGACGACGATGCGGCCCACGGTGGTGGCCTCGAAGAAGCGGTCCATCCACTTGTCCAGGTCCTCGAACGGGATAGGGCGCGAGATCTCCGCGAGGTTCTTCGGCTTCAGGTCGGTCGCCATGCGCTCCCACAGGCGGCGGCGCTCCTTCATCTGCAGCTGGCGCGACACGTTGATGCCGAGGATGTCGATCGAGCGCAGGATCAGCGGCAGCACCGTGGTGGTGACTTCTGCACCCACCGCCATGCCGGCGACCGCGAGCTTGCCGAAGGGCTGCATCTTCGCGCCCAGCCGGTCGAGATAGATGCCGCCGACGTTGTCGAGCGCGCCGGCAAAGAGCGGCGGCGCGAGCGGCGCGCGGTCCTTGAGGAACTCGTCGCGCGCGAGGATGGTGGCCGCGCCGATGGACTTGAGGAACCCCTCCTGCTCCTTCTTGCCCGATATCGCGATCACCTTGTAGCCGCGCTGCGCGAACATGTTCACCGCGAGGCTGCCGACGCCGCCGGTGGCGCCGGTGATGCCGACCGCGCCGTCCGCGGGCTTCAGGCCCGCGGCTTCCAGCCTGTCCACCGCCAGCGCGGCGGTAAGCCCGGAGGTGCCCAGGCCCATCGCCTCGTACAAGGAGAGGCCCGCGGGCAGCGGCACGATCCAGTCGCCGGGCACGCGGGCGTAGTCGGCGTAGGCACCATCGTGGTCGTTGCCGAGCTTGTAGTTGGTGACGACCACCTTGTCGCCCTTCCTGAAGCGCGGATCGTCGGAAGATTCGACCACGCCGGACAGGTCCACGCCGGTGACGCAGGGCCGGTCGGTGCGCACGTTCTTGCCCACGCCGCGCGCGGCCATCGCATCCTTGTAGGTGATGGCGGAGTAGGCGGTCTTGATGAGCACCGCGCCCTGGTCGATGTCGTCGAGCGTCAGTTGCTCGAACCTGCACACCGGCTTGCCGCCGATGGTGTGGACGCGATATGCCTTGAACGGATTCATTTGATCTTGCCTTTTGCCAGTGATTCGGACTGCGGGTCGCAGTAGATGATGCCTTCGGCGGCGAGCCGGTCGATCTCCGCATCGGAGAGTTCGCCGACTTCGCGCAGGAAGCGGCGCGTGTCCTGGCCGACGCGGTGCCCCGACCAGCGTACCTTGCCCGGCGTCGCCGTGAGCCTGGGCACGATGCCGGCGAGCGTCACCGTGCCCAGTTCGTCGTCCGGCGCCGCGACCAGCATGCCGCGTGCCTTGTAATGCGGGTCGCGGAAGATGTCCGCCATGTCGTAGACGCGGCTGGCGGGAACGTCACCCGCCTTGAGGATCGCTTCCAGTTCCTCGAGGTCGTGCGCCGACGTCCATTCCCCGACGATCGATTCGATCAGTGCCTCGTTGGAGGAGCGCGCCTTCTGCTCGGCGAAGCGCGGGTCGGTGCCGAGCTCGGGCTTGCCCATCGCGGTGGCGAGGCGCCGGAACACGGTGTCGGCGAGCGCGGCGATGTGGATGTGCTTGCCGTCGCGCGTGGGAAACAGCGTGTTTGGCGCACTGTCCGCCAGCCGCGCGCCGCTGCGCATGGCGATCTTGCCGGTCTTTTCGTAGGCCGGCACGTGCGCTTCCATGAAGCTGAACGCCGATTCCATCAGCGCCGCGTCCACGCACTGGCCGATTCCCGTCCTCTCGCGCACCAGCATGGCCATCACGGTGCCGAAGGCGGCGTACACCGCGGTGATGTAGTCGGTGAGCGGGATGCCGACGCGCGAAGGCGGGCGGTCCGGGTCCCCGGTCATGTGGCGCAGGCCGCTCATCGCCTCGCCGATGACGCCGTAGCCGGGTCGGTCCTTGTACGGGCCGGTCTGGCCGTAGCCGCTGATGCGCGTCATCACCAGGTCGGGCTTGAGCTTCTTCAGGTCCTCATAGCCCATGCCCCACTGTTCCAGCAGGCCGGGGCGCAGGTTCTCGACCACGATGTCGAACTTGGGGATCAGGCGCTTGATCAGCTCGCGCGCCTCGGGCTTGCGGAAGTTGAGCGACGCGATCGACTTGTTCCTGAGGATGCTGGCGCCGTACAGCGACTTGCCGTTGACGGTGGCGCCGAGCTGGCGGATCGGGTCGCCGTCGGCGGCCTCGATCTTGATGACGTCGGCGCCGAAGTCCGCGAGCAGCCGCGCGCAGAACGGACCGGCGGCGGTGGTGCCGAGCGCGAGCACGCGGTAGCCGGTAAGCGGTCCGTTCGAGGTGTCGGTGGTTTTCATGGGCGCACGAGCTTACATGCTACCGGCCGTGCAGGGCATTCCGCTATGTCGTCTCCGCATGGCCCGCGGCGCCACGCCGCGGGGCACGGCGACTACGCGGCGGCGGGGGCTCGCCTGCCGACCCAGGCAATCGCCGCGCCGGCGAGCGCCAGCACCAGCCCGGTGACCGACAGCTGCAGGTGGCTGAGCTCGAGCTCGCCTCCGCCGGGCATCGCCATCGCGAGGCCCCCGGCGATGAGCAGCAGGCGCGCGGTCCAGCCTGCGGCGCTCTGGGCGAGCGTGCCGATGCCGAGCAGGTAGCCTTCGATCGCCGCGGCGATCAACGCGATGCCGACCACCGCGGTGCCGACGACGATGGCAATCTCGCCGGGCGAGCCGCGCAGGATCAGCGCCGGATTCAGCACGAAGAAGAAGGGCACGAAGTACATCGCGCTGCCCAGGCGCACCGACTGCAGGCCGACCTGCATCGGCGGGGCCTTGGCGATGCCCGCGGCCACGAACGCCGCGAGCGCGACCGGCGGCGTGATGAACGACACCATGCCCCAGTACAGCATGAACAGGTGCACTGCGACCGGGTCGAAGCCCGCCTGCACCAGCGGCGGCGCCAGCACGATGGCGAGGAAGATGTAGCACGCGGTGATGGTCATGCCCATGCCGAAGATGAAGCTGGTGAGCGCGCCCATCACCAGCAGCACGTAGATGTTGTTGCCGGCGAGGTAGACGAGGTCGTTGGCCAGCGTGCCAGCGAGCCCGGTCACCGACAGCGCGCCGATGATCAGGCCGACGCCCGCGAGCAGCGCGGCGAGCTCCGACAGCGCGGCGCCGACGCCCTCGAGCAGCCCGCGCAGCTTCTGCCAGTCGAGGCGGTAGCGCGGCGAGATCTGGTTGATCACCAGCAGCAGCGCGGTGGCGTAGAACGGCGCCAGCGATTCGCGCTGCATGACGAGCAGCATCCACACCAGCAGCACGAAGACGAAGATGTAATGCCAGCCCTCGAGGAAGGTCTGGCGCAGCGACGGCAGTTCGGCGCGCGGCAGGCCCTTCAGGCCGTTCTTCGCCGCGTAGCCATCGATCTGCACGAAGAGGGCGAAGTAAAAGAGCAGCGAGGGCACCAGCGCGGCGATGGCGATGGCCACGTAGGGCACGCCGAGGAACGCCGCCATGACGAAGGCGGTGGCGCCCATCACCGGCGGCATCAGCACGCCGCCGGTCGACGCGCAGGCCTCGACGCCGCCGGCGTAGGCGGGCTTGAAGCCGATGCGCTTCATCGCGGGGATGGTCACCACGCCGGTGGTGAGCACGTTGGACACCACGCTGCCGGACACCGAGCCCATCAGCCCGCTGGCGAAGATCGACACTTTCGCCGGGCCGCCGCGCACCGAGCCGAACAGCGCGAACGCCAGGTTGTTGAAGAAATGCGCCGCGCCGGTGTACTGCAGCACGGCGCCGAACATGACGAAGCCGATGACCAGCTCGCCGAAGGCGCGCGTGGGGATGCCCATCGCGCTCTCGCTGCTGGTGAAGTGGAAGGAGGCGGTGGACGCGATGTCGCGCGCGAGCCCCGCGATCGGCCCCGGCATGTGGCCGGCGAACACCGGGTAGAGCGAGATCAGCGTGACGACGACGAAAACCGCCGTGCCGCCGGCGCGCCGCGTGGCTTCCAGCAGCATCAGCCAGCCGACGTAGGCGATCCACACCGCCT
The DNA here is from genome assembly GCA_964612335.1 of uncultured Enterobacteriaceae bacterium. Lineage (GTDB taxonomy): Bacteria > Pseudomonadota > Gammaproteobacteria > Burkholderiales > SG8-39 > CAZTDU01. The sequence continues at coordinate 155,342 of CAZTDU010000003.1, forward strand.
CGCGCGGCGCCTTGTATTCCCAGCCTTCCTCGATGATGCGGTTGGCGTTCAGCGCGAAATAGGCGAACACGCTGAATGAAACCAGGAACAGCAGCGCGTCGTACCACGGCACGCTGTCGCGCTTCGCGCGCTTGCCCGCAGGCACCAGCAGGAACACGCTGCCCACCAGCAGCGCGCACAGCCAGTACAGGTACGCGGTGTCGAGCAGCGTGACGCCGATGAACAGGCCCAGGTTCAGCAGCTGGTTCAGCGCGAGGAAGATCGTGCCGAGCACGAGCGCGGTCATCACGCCTCGCCACAGCGGCGACAGCGAGCGGTAGCGCGCTTCGGTCGGCGCCGGGGCCTGGTCGGCGCCGGACATGGCGGGGTTGCCGGTCTGGGTGAGGGTTGAAGCGCGCGGCGCAGCCGCGCCGCGCGCAGGAACCCGCGGTTACGTTTTACGTTACCAGGTGGTCTGGACCGGATCGAAGCCGGCCGCGCGCAGCGCCGCCGCGCGCCGGTTCTGCCACACCGCCTGGAACGCCTTGTCGTCGGCGTGCGTGCCCTTCTTCACCTCGGCCCACGTCGTCATCAGCACCTTCTGGCGCTGCAGCAGCTTGTCGTTGTGCGCCTGGTGCTCGGGCTTCCACTTGCCGATCTCCTTCCAGTAGCGGATCGCGCCGTCGTGGAAGGGGATGACCCAGGCGAAGTTCTGCCGATCCACCGCCCAGCCGGCGTTGCCCGGCGCGCCGCCCTTGTACATGTCGTAGGTCTCGACCATGGCTTTCGTCATGTTGTAGACGAGGTCCGTCTTCTGCGAGGCGTAGGTCATCAGGATCGGGTAGGGGTAGGTCGCCGATTCCGCCGGCTTGTCCTTGGACAGCTCGGCGCCCTCGGTGCCCATGAACGGGAAGTAGAACGGCGCCATCGCCTGCATGCGCTTCCAGCCTTCCTTGTCCTTGTGCGAGAAGATCGGATACACCAGGCCGCGCGGCGACTTGGCGATCTTGTACGCAAAGCCCGAAATCGACGACGTGAACGCCGCGTCCACCTGGTTGTTGACGATGCCGTCCATCGCCGCGCCGAAGCCGCCGAACTCGACCTTCTGCACGTCCTTCCAGGTCAGGTTGGCGAAGGCCAGCATCGCGGTGATGTTCTGGTTCAGGGACGGCGCGCCGATCACCCAGGCCACCCGCTTGCCCTTCAGGTCGGCTACCGTCTTCACGCCGGTGTCCTTGGCGGCAATCACGGTCAGCACCTGGTCGGAGGTGTTCAGCATCAGGCCGCGGATCGGCTGCGGGCCCCAGGACTGCGCGCCGAACTCGAACACGCCTTCCTGCGCCAGGTAGGCGCCGCCCACGCCGTTCGCGGAGAACTGCACCTGGCCTTCGCGCACCGGGAGGTTGCGCGACACGTCGTTCTTGCCCGGCAGCACGCGCAGGCTGACGTTGTACTTCTGCTTCAGCGCGTTGCCGATGGCGACCGCCTGGTTGTAGCCGCCGGAGCCGACGTCATAGGCGCTCCAGGAAATGGTCGGCGGGAGCTTGACCTGGGCATGTGCGGCGCCGGCGGCAAGCGCGGCGGCCGCGGCGAGGGCGATGGCCCCCGACCACTGGATAGAACTTTTCATGTTGCATCCTCCTCCAAGAGTTAGCGAAACGATGGTACCCCAATCCGCGCCGGGGCCCCAAGCGTGGCGGCTGTTTCTCAGGAGGGGCGCGTTTCCGTGCTAAAAGGCCGCCTGCGCCGGCGGATCCGCCGCAGTGCAGTGCGATGCAAGGAACGAACCATGGATTTTGCCCTCAGCGAAGAACAGAGCATGATGGTCGACGCCGCGAAGCGGCTGGTCGACAAGCACATCGAGCCCATCCTGGCCTCGCACGACCGCGACAGGGCGCTGCCGAAGGACGCGATCCTGAAGATCATGGCGCGCGCCGCCGAGCTCGGGCTCACGTCTGCGCGCATCCCCGAGGAAGGCGGCGGCGCCGGCCTGCGCATGCTCGACTACGGCCTGATCGGCGAGCAGATGCCGGCGTCGGTGGCGCTGATCCTGCAGCCGCACGAGGCGACCACCGCGCGCGTGTACTTCGGCTGCAACGACGAGCAGAAGGAGCGCTTCCTCGGCGACCTGATGAGCGGGCAGCGCATCGCCTGCACCGGCAGCACCGAGCCCGACGTCGGCTCGGACCCGCGCAGCATCAAGACCACGCTTACCGAGGACGGCGATGACCTGGTGCTGAAGGGGCGCAAGCAGTGGATCTCGAACTCCACCGTGTGCGATGTCATGAACGTCACCTGCCGGCGGGTGCACGCGGACGGCACCACCAGCCTCGCGCGCGTGCTGGTGGACCGCGCAGAGACGCCGTTCGAGGCCAACGAGGTGCGCATGCACGGGCTGTGCCAGGCGCCTCTCGGAGAGGTGCTGTTCGACAACTGCCGCGTGCCGAAGCGCAACCTGTGTCCCGAGACCGGCGACACCGCGCGGCTCTTGACGCTGACCTGGCTCGCGAACCGGCCGCTGGTGGGCCTGCTGGCGGTGAACATCGGCCAGAAGGCGCTGGATGCGGCGCGGTCCTACGCCGGCATGCGCAAGCAGTTCGGCAAGTACATCGGCGGCTTCCAGCTGATCCAGAACGATCTCGCGGAAATCGAAACGGCGGTCATCTCCAGCCGGCTGCTCTGCTATAACGCGCTCGCCGCGCTGGACCGCGGCGAGCGCGCGAACGGCCTGTCGGCGATGGCCAAGCGCTACGCGGTGGATGCCTGCGACAGGGCGGTGGCGCTGGCGATGCGCGTTCATGGTGCAATGGGACTGAGCCGCGAGCTGGGGCTCGAGCAGCTCGCGCGCGACGTGAGGACGCTGACCATACCCGACGGCACGCCGGGTATCCTTACGCTGATCCAGGGACGCGAGCTCACCGGGCTCGATCCGTTCCGCTAGGCATGCGGCAACGGACTGGAAATTATTTGCAATGCCATGCTAAGGTTGTGGGGTACCGCATGGAAGCCCATCGCCGGTGGTCCGGTGCAGAATTGATACGCACCCTGTGCAGCCGGTTCAATGAACGAGGAGGAGTAGATCATGAAGAATGAGGACAGGAAGTTCCCGCGCCGCACGCTTGCGGCATGCGTGGCGGCGGCGGTTGCAGGCGTCGCCTTCACCGGTACCGCAGCCGCGCAGGAGATCCGCTTCGCCGAGCAGTTCGGCCTGCTCTACCTGCCGATGCAGGTCGTGATCCACGAGAAGCTGGTCGAGAAGCACGCCGCCAAGGCAGGCATGAAGGGCGTGACCGGCAAGATGATCAAGCTCTCCGGCGGCGCGGCAGTGAACCAGGCGCTGCTCTCGGGCAACGCGGAGTTCGCCTCCGGCGGCACCGGCCCGCTGCTCACCATCTGGGACGCCACCTTCGGCACCGAGAACCACGTGAAGGCGATGGTCGACTTCTCCAAGATGCCGCTGAAGCTGGTGACGAACGATCCTGCGGTGCAGAAGTTCGAGGACTACCTCAAGGTCCAGGACCACAAGATCGCCACGCCGTCGATCTCGTCGATCCAGTCGGTGACGATACGGATGATGGCGCAGAAGACCTGGGGCGACCCGAAGAAGCTCGACGCGCTGCTGGTCAACATGAACCACCCGACCGCGGTGGCGGCGATCCTTTCCGGCGGCCAGGCGGTGAAGTCGCACTTCGCGACGTTGCCGTTCTCGTATCAGGAGCTGAAGTCCGGAAAGGCGCGACTGGTTCTGAACTCTTACGACGTGGTCGGCGGAGCGCACAGCATCGTATCGCTCTACGCGACGACGAAGTGGGTCAAGGCCAATCCGAAGCTGTACAAGATCGTCAACGACGCGTACGACGAGGCGTTCAAGTTCATCAACGCCGACCTCAAGCGCGCGGCGAAGGTGTATATCGACTTCACGAAGTCGAAGCTGGAACTCGCTGACGTCGAGGCGATGATCTCGGACAAGAACGAGATGATGTACAGCCCGGAGCCGAGGAACACCATGCCGTACGCCAAGTTCATGCACGAGGCGGGCGCGATCAAGAACCTCCCCGCGAGCTGGAAGGACTACTTCCACGAGAGCGCGCACGGCCTGCAGGGCGGCAGCTGAGGATGTCGCAGACCACGAATGGGGCGGCGCCGGCAGGGGCCGCCCCGGCGGTGGCGCCGATACTCGAGGTCGAAGGCGTCACGCTGCAGTACAAGACCAAGGAACACCTGATCACCGCGACCTACCGGGTGGACTTCCAGGTCTACCCGGCGGATCGCTTCGTGCTGCTGGGCCCGAGCGGCTGCGGCAAGTCGACGCTGCTGAAGGGCGTCGCCGGCTTCCTGCGCCCGGTCGAGGGCGAGATGCGCCTGAAGGGCCGGCGCATCGAGGAGCCGGGGCCGGACCGCGTCATGGTGTTCCAGGAGTTCGACCAGTTGCTGCCGTGGAAGACGGTGCGGCAGAACATCACCTTCGCGCTGCGGAACGGCGGGCGCTGCTCGCGCGAGTCGGACGCCGACGAGATCGCGATGAACTACATCCGCAAGGTGAAGCTCACCGGATTCGAGAACACCTACCCGCACATGCTCTCCGGCGGCATGAAGCAGCGCGTGGCGATCGCGCGCGGCATGGCGATGGAGCCGGACGTGCTGCTGATGGACGAGCCGTTCGCGTCTCTGGACGCGCTGACCCGCCGCCAGATGCAGGAGGAGCTGCTGCAGCTGTGGGACGACACGCGCTTCACGGTGATCTTCGTCACGCACTCGATCGAGGAGGCGCTGCTGGTGGGCAGCCGGATCCTCGTGCTGTCGCCGCACCCGGGCCAGGTGAAGGCTGAGCTGAACACGCACATGCACTCGCACGCCAACGCCGGCAGCCCGGAGTTCATCGCGCTGCAGACCCGCATCCACAACATGCTGTTCGCGGATCGCGTGCTGGAAGAGGAACCGCTGCACCGTGGCTGACGTCAAGGTCGACCCGATCGAAAGACCGGAGTTCGAGCGCCCGTCGGTGGGCAAGGCGAACACCGCGGACGTCGCGCGCCCGCTGTCGATGGCGGAGAAGATCGCCAACATCGACCCGGTGCGCAAGTTCACCGTGCTGCTGACCGCGATCGTCTTCTGGGAGCTGTACACGCGCGCGGCCAAGGTGCCGCCGTTGATCTTCCCCACCTTCTGGGACACGCTGGTCGCGCTGTGGAAGGGCTTCACCGAGTACGGGCTGGGCGGACAGGTCTGGGCCTCGATCGGCGTGCTGCTCGCCGGCTATGCGATCGGTCTCGCCATCGGCGCGGTGCTGAGCTTCGTTGCCGTCAGCAGCCGCTTCGGCAGCGACATCCTCGGCACCCTGACGTCGATGCTTAACCCGCTGCCGGCGGTGGCGCTGCTGCCGCTGGCGATGATCTGGTTCGGCCTCGGCACGCAGAGCCTGATCTTCGTGCTGCTGCACTCCATCGTCTGGCCGGTGGCGCTGAATACGCATACCGGCTTCATGTCGGTGGCCGACGCGCTGCGCATGGTCGGGCGCAACTACGGCCTGCGCAACATCCGCTACGTCGCCAAGCTGCTGATCCCGGCGGCGTTCCCGTCCATCCTCGCCGGGCTGAAGCTCGGCTGGGCGTTCGCGTGGCGCACGCTGATCGCGGCCGAGCTGGTATTTGGCGCCGCGGCCGAGGGCGGCGGCCTGGGCTGGTTCATCTTCGCCAGCCGCAACGAAATGGACATCCCGGGCGCTTTCGCGGGTCTGCTGACGGTGATCCTGATCGGCTTCGTGGTCGAGAACGTGATCTTCCGCAACCTCGAGCAGCGCACCGTGGTGCGCTGGGGGATGCAGTCCTCATGAGCGCGGTCGCGATGCCCGCGCGCCCCGAGCCGGTCGAGCGCCCGGAGTTCGAGCGCACGCCGCTGGACGCCAGCAAGATCGGCCAGATCGAGCGCCCGCTCTCCGTGGTCGAGAAGCTGTGGAACGTCCAGGTGGTCCGCAACCTCGCGGTCGTGCTGATGTTCGTCGTCGCGTGGGAGCTGTACACGACCCTCGCCAAGGTGCCGCCGCTGCTGTTCCCCAGCTTCTCCGACACGGTCATGGCGCTCATCGAGGCGTTCACCGACCAGAAGCTGATGGCGAAGATCTGGTTCACGGTGCAGTCGCTGCTGATCGGCTACGCGGTGGGCCTGCTGGTGGCGGCGATCCTGGTTTCGCTCGCGTCAGTGTGGCGCGTGTGGGCCGACATCCTGATGACCGCGACCGCGATGTTCAACCCGCTGCCGTCGATCGCGCTGCTGCCGCTGGCGATGCTGTGGTTCGGTCTGGGCACCGCGAGCCTGGTGTTCATCCTCATCCACGCGGTGCTGTGGGCGGTGGCGCTGAACACCTTCGTCGGCTTCCAGGGCGTCAGCCACACGCAGCGCATGGTCGGGCAGAACTACGGCCTGCGCGGCGTGATCTTCGCGGTGAAGATCCTGATCCCGGCGGCGCTGGCCACGGTGCTCTCCGGGATGAAGATCGGCTGGGCGTTCGCGTGGCGAACGCTGATCGGCGCCGAGCTGATCTTCGGCGCCACCGCGCGGGGCGGCGGGCTGGGCTGGCACATCTTCGAGAACGCCGAGCTGCTGCGGACTCAGCAGGTGTTTGCCGGCCTGTTCATGATCATCCTGATCGGCGTGGTGGTCGAGTACGTCATCTTCCGCACCATCGAGCTGCGCACCGTGCGCCGCTGGGGAATGCAGCGCTGAGTCGAGGCACTCGCGCGGCCTAGCCGCGCTGCTTCTCCACCTTCGGGATGGCCGCGACGCCGTCCACCCAGCCGCAGGCCGAGCGCGTCCACTGCTGCATCCTCGGCGCAAGACCGGCGCGCTGGCGCGCGGTGCCCAGGCGCAGGCTGTAGAGCTGCGGGTCGGTCACCGAGGTGGCGTAGATCGGCGTGCCGCACTCGGGGCAGAAGGCCTGGGCGCGCTGCCGCCCGCTTTCCGCTGTCTTCACGTAGACCTTCGGCTCGCCGCTTACCTGGAAGCCCGCCTTCTTCACCGGCACCACGGTGCGGAACGCCGATCCGGACAGCGTCTGGCAGTCGGTGCAGTGGCAGATCGCCACCGTTCCCGGGTCGATTTCGGCGGTGTAGCTGATCCTGCCGCAGTGGCAGGCGCCGTCTATCTTCATGTGTCCTCCTTGTTCGCATCATAGCGCCGCGATTGCTGCGGCCTCGGCGTACACGTTAGCATCGGGCGCTGATGGGAAACACGGGCGCAGACGGACGGATTCCGGCATCGCTGGTACTCGGCAGCGGCGGCGCGCGCGGGCTCGCGCATATCGGCGTCATCCGGGCGCTGCAGGAGCACGGCCGCTTCGACATCTGCGCGATCACCGGCTCGTCGATCGGCGCGCTGATCGGAGGGCTGCATGCGGCGGGAAGGCTGGATCGCTACACCGAATGGGTGCGCGGCCTGTCGGGCGCGGACGTGTGGGGCCTGCTGGACTTTTCCTGCACCAGCGCGGGCCTGTTCAAGGGCGATCGCCTGATGCGGAAGCTCGCCGACCTGGTGGGCGAAGCGCGTATCGAGGAGCTGCCGATCCCGTTCACCGCGATCGCCTCCGACATCGGCCGGCGCAGGGAGGTGTGGATAGACCGCGGCTCGCTGTTCGAGGCGATACGCGCGTCGATCGCGATCCCGGGCTTCTTCACGCCGGTGGAGCGCGACGGCCGCATCCTGGTCGATGGCGGCCTGATGAGCCCGCTGCCGATCGCGCCGGCGCAGGACCAGCGCGCCGAGCGGCTGATCGTCGTGTCCCTGAACGGCAATGGCGCGCACGCGCAACGCATGCCGGCGGACGCGGATGCCGCGAGCGCGCCGGCGCTGCAGCCGGCGGCGCCCGCCGGCCTGCTGCAGGGCTGGTACCGCGATGCGCGCGCGAAGTTCGGGCTCGGTGCGGCGAAGGAGGACGGCTATACCGCGGTGGAGATTTTCTCCAAGTCGCTGGAGGCGATGCAGGACCGCATCGAGCGCTACCAGATCGCCGCGTTCCAGCCGGACATCATGGTCGAGATATCCGCGGACGCCTGCGGCGTGCTGGACTTCCATCGCGCCGAGGAGATGATCGAGCTGGGATACCGCAAGGCGCTGCGCGAGATCGAGCGGGCAGGGTAGGGCTCGCGCATGGCGCGGCGCCCCAGGCGCGGGTGCCGCTACGCGGCGTGTACCAGCTCGTTATGCTCGACGCTTGGAAAGGGGTCGTAGAAGTGGTGCAGCAGCGCCTTCCAGCGCTGGTATTCCGGCGAGGCGCGGAATCCCACGGTGTGGTCTTCCAGCGTGCGCCAGCGCACCAGCAGCAGGTACTTGCCACGGACTTCGATGCAGCGCTGCAGCTCGAGCGAGACGAAGCCGGGCATCGCGGCGATGATGGCCTTCGCCTCGCCGAACGCCGCCTCGAAGGCGGCTTCCTCGCCGGGTATGACGTTCAGCACGGCGGATTCGAGGATCACGCTCGCTCCCTGGGTGACATGGATCTCGTCAGGCGCTGCGCGTCGCGCCTGCCTTGAAGAACGTATAGCAGAAAACCCCGTCTGCCTGCGTGGTACGGATGAGGTCGGCAATGCCGCGGTCGAAGTCGGCCGCACCCATGAGACCGGCTTCCGTGGCGGGCGCGCGGATACCCTCGACCATCGCGGTGAAGGTGTTCCGGGTGAAGCCTTCCACCAGCGCCGGCCTGCTCGCATCCACGTACACCATGCGCGGCGACACGCGCACGCCGCCGAAGCCGGCATCCCGCAGCAGCGGGTAGAGCTGGCGCCCGATCAGCGCATTGCCGCCGGCCTGCGCCTGCAGGTCCACGAGGCATTGCACCGCGCGCTGCGCGTAGGCGCTGTGGGGATGGAAGTACGTCGAACCATGGTCGCCTTCGATCACCGTGATGCTGCCGCCGGGCTTGAGCACCTCCTTCAGTGCCTGCAGCGCCGCTACCGGTCGCGCCAGGTGCTCGAGCACGAAGCACACGAACACATGGTCGAAGCTTGCCGGCGCGAACGGCAGATCGAAGATGTCCGCCTGCTGCAGCGTGACGTTGGCGAGCCCCGCCTTGCGCACTGCCTCGGCCGCTTCGGCGAGCGACGCCGCCGACACGTCGATCGCCGCGATGCGCGCCCCGGGGCTGTTCGCCGCCAGCGTCACCGTCTGCGCGCCGACGCCGCAGCCGGCTTCGAGCACGCGGCTGCCGGCCGGGTAGGCGGTGTCCCAGTGCAGCAGCTCGGCCAGCGACGAGGCCTGGTCGCGCAGCCGCCGCTGCTCGCGGGAATCGTAGCCGTGGACGTAGTTGGCGCTATGCGGCATGCAAGGAATTGTCGCCCAGGATGCCCGGTACCGACGCTGGCTCTACATGCGCAGGCGCGGATTCGAGGGGCGTAGGCGGCGCCATCTTGTCCGCGGCTACGCGCTGCGCATCTTCATCGCGCGCACGATGGCGATGGTGGCGAGGGGCACGAGCAGGCCGACGAGGGTGGCGGTGATGAACAGGGTGCCGAGCTCGCTGTAGTCGGCGGGTACCTTGATCGCCTTCGTGGCCGGGTCCTTCACTTCGCGCGTCACGGTGTGCCACTGGTTCAGGTACTTGGTGCCCAGCTGGGAGGCCGACAGCGCGAGGTTGGTGAACGAGGCCATCACCGCGAAGTAGGTGGCCTTCAGGCGCTCGGGAGCGGAGTTCGCGATCCACGCCAGCATCGGCACCATGGCGATCTGCCCGAGCGGCGACTCCAGCGCCGTGTCGACCAGCGCGATGAAGCGCGCGTCGACCACGCCGCCTGTGTGCGCGGCGGTCCACTCGTGCAGGCCGTAGTACATGCCGAGCACCGGCAGCGACAGCAGCGTGCCGGCAACGGTGAGGAAGCCCACGACGTAGAAGATCGAGCGCTCGGCCATGAAGCGGCGGAAGACGAACAGGCCGGCGAGCGTCAGCGCGCTGCCGACCAGCGACAGCACCGACAGGAACTGCTGGTCGAAATTCAGCTCGTCGATCATCCACCAGGTGGCGCCGGCACCCGGGCCGGGCATGGCGCGAAAGACGAAGATCACCAGCGCGGTGCCGACCAGCGTCGCGCGCGCGGCGGCGTCCAGCTCGCGCACCAGCCGCCAGATCAGGAACAGCACGATCGCCATCGACGCGGCGAAGATGATCTCCTGCCCCAGCGGCACGCGGCCCAGCCCGACCGCCAGCGACACCGCGGTGAAGGCGACGCCGCCGCCGAGGATCCACCAGTTCACCGGCGGGCGCTCGGCGTCGCGCCGGTACTGCACCGGGTTGCGCCGGCGCAGCCAGGCCTGCAGCGCGACGCCCGCCACCGACACCGCGGGGATCACCAGCGCCCACTCGTACACGTGCAGGTAGGCGGCGACCTTCTGCGGCTCGGGCATCGCGTGCACGCCGGACATGAAGAACACGTTGGCGAGCGCGACCAGCACCGAGCCGCCGATGATCGCCACGCGACCCAGCGTCTGCATCGTGATGTGCATCGCCTTGCGCTCGGCGGCGGGGATCTCGCGTCCGTCGGCGTCCAGGCGCGGCACCGCCTCCACCGTCATCGCGTCGGCCACCACGTCCTGCACCATGTAGCCGATCGGCGCGAGCAGCGCGGCGAGGATGAACCAGCGCTCGGCGCTCATGACGCCGCGCATCGCCTGCGGATCGGCGAGCAGGCCGATCATGATGGCGATGCTCGCGGTGAGCAGTGCGGCGCCGAAGAACACCAGGCCTTCCTTCCAGCGCCAGATCAGGTCGACGAGATGGCCGACCGGCATCTTCAGCGCCCAGGGCAGGCCGGCCCAGAAGCCGAGCGCGGCGAGGAATTCCGCCGACAGCCCGAGGTATTCCTTGACGAAGAAGGTGCCGACGATGCCGGTGAGGCCCTGGATGCCGGCGGCCATGTAGACCATCAGCGGCGGCATGAAGGACAGCCGGAACGAGCGCGCAAGCGACATCGAGGTCATGGGGGCGTCAGTGGCGGTTCGTCCATCGCGGCGACCTGCTCGCGCAGCTCGAGTATACGGTCCTGCCAGTAGCGCTGCGTGTTGAACCACGGGAAGGCGGCGGGAAACGCCGGGTCGTCCCAGCGGCGCGCGATCCACGCCGAGTAGTGCAGGAGGCGCAGCGTGCGCAGCGCCTCCAGCAGCGCGAGCTCGCGGCGGTCGAAATCATGGAACTGCTCGTAACCCGCCAGCACGTGGCCGAGCTGAGCGGACATGGCGTCGCGGTCCCCCGAGAGCAGCATCCACAGGTCCTGCAGCGCCGGGCCCGAGCGTGCGTCGTCCAGGTCGACGAAGTGGGGCCCATCGTGCGTCCACAGGATGTTGCCGGGGTGGCAGTCGCCGTGCAGGCGGATGCGCGCGAACCCGCCCGCGGCTTCCCAGGCGCGCTCGACGCTCTCGAGCGCCAGTTCGGCGATGCTGGCCCAGGCATCGTGCAGCTCGTCGGGCACGAAGCCGTGCTCGAGCAGCCAGTCGCGCGGCTCGCGGCCGAAGGTCTCCGGGTCCAGCGCCGGGCGGGTGCGAAAGGGCGCGGTGGCGCCCACCGCGTGGATGCGGCCGATGAAGCGGCCGATCCACTCGAGGGTGTCCTGCCGGTCGAGGTCGGGCGCGCGCCCGCCGCGGCGCGGGTAGACCGCGAAGCGAAAACCTGCGTGCACATGCAGCGTCTGTGCGCCGATTACCGTCGGTGCGACCACCGGGATCTCGCGTCCCGCGAGCTCCAGCGCGAACGCGTGCTCCTCGGCGATCTGCGCGTTCGACCAGCGCTCGGGGCGGTAGAACTTTGCCACCACGCTCGAGTTGTCCTCCAGGTACACCTGATAGACGCGGTTCTCGTAGCTGTTCAGCGACAGCAGCCTGCCGTCGCCGCGCAGGCCGACGCTGTCCAGCGCGTCGAGCACGAGCGCCGGGTCGAGGCTGGCGTAGGTGGCGCTCACCCGCGCGCGAGCACGCGGCCGGGCCGCGCGCCGGTGGGCCCGCCGTCGCGCCACACCGCTGCGCCGTTCACGATCACCGTCGAGATGCCCTGCGCCGGCTGCACCGGGCGCTCGAAGCTGGCGGCTTCGCCGACGCGCCCGGCATCGAACACCACCAGGTCGGCGTGCGCGCCGACGCGGATCTCGCCGCGGTCGCGCAGGCCGAAATTTTTCGCGGTGAGCCCGGTCATCTTGTGCACCGCGGTTTCGAGAGGAAAGAGCCCGAGCTCGCGCGAGTACCGGCCGAGCACGCGCGGAAACGTGCCCCACAGCCGCGGGTGCGGCGACGCGTCGTGCGGCAGGCCGTCCGAGCCGATCATGGTGGGCGCAAACGCGAGGATGCGCTGCACGTCGTCCTCGTCCATGGAGAAGTAGATCGCGCCCGCGGGCGCGAGGCGCGCCACCGCCTGCTGGGGCGTCGTGCCCAGCTCGCGCGCGATGTCGGCCAGGTCGCGCCCGGCATGCTGCGGCATCGCCTTCGACCAGGTGACCAGCGTGCGCGATGCGATGCGCACCCGGCTGGCGGTGAGGATGGTCGACGAGGCGGCGTACGGGTAGCAGTCCAGGCACACCGGCTGCGACTGCATGCGCGAGGCGATCAGCGCGAGAGTCTCGCGCGAGCGGCCGTGGTTCGGCACGCCGAGCAGCTTGTGGTGCGAGATCACCACTGGCACGTCCAGCGCGCGGCCGATGCGGAAGGTTTCCTCCAGTGCGTCGATGACGCCGTCCGCCTCGTCGCGCATGTGCGTGCAGTACAGGCCGCCGGCGTCCTTCAGCGGCGCGCAGACCTCGATCACTTCCTCGGTGGTCGCGGCGGCGGCCACCTCGTAGTGCAGCCCGGTGGACACGCCGATCGCGCCGGCGCCGAGTGCCTCGCGCGCCATCGCCTGCATCGCGGCGATTTCCGCCGGCCTGGCCGCGCGTGCCACGTCGTCCATGGCGGCGCAGCGCAGCGTGCTGTGGCCCACCAGCAGCGCGGCGTTGACCGCGGGTGGCGCATCGCGCAGCGCCGCGGCGTATTCGCCGAAGCTGCCGAAGCGGAACCAGGCCCCGTTGCCGTCCAGCAGGTCCAGCGGCGGCGTGGGTGGCCTGCCTTCGACGCATAGCGGCGCGAGCGACACGCCGCAGTTGCCGGCGACCACCGTGGTCACGCCCTGGCTCACCTTGGGTGCCATGTCCGGGTCCGACAGCATCAGCCGGTCGTCGTGCGTGTGCGCGTCGATGAATCCCGGCGCGACGATCATGCCCGCGGCGTCGATCTCCTCGCGCCCGCTCGCGGGCGCGATCGAGCCGATGCCGGCGATGCGCCCGGCGTCGATCGCGACGTCCGCGGCGTAGCGCGGCGCGCGCGTGCCGTCGATGACGGTGCCGTTGCGGATGACGAGGTCGTGGCGTGCGCTCATGGCATTCGGATCGCGCGGTACACTAGCACGGATGAATGACCGCGCCGCCAGTCTCGTCGAGGTCCGCGACCTGCATTTCTCCTATGGCGAGGCGGCGATATTCCGCGGCCTGTCGCTGGAAGTGCCGCGCGGCAAGGTGGTGGCGATACTCGGCGCCAGCGGTTGCGGCAAGTCGACGCTGCTGAAGCTGATCGGCGGGCAGTTGCGGCCGGCGCAGGGCGGCGTGTCGGTGCTCGGCAAGACGGTGCACGAACTGGATTCGAACGGCCTGTATGCGCTGCGGCGGAGCATGGGAATGATGTTCCAGTCCAGCGGCCTGTTCACCGACCTGACGGTGTTCGAGAACATCGCGTTCCCGCTGCGCGAGCTGTATCCGGACCTGCCCGATGCGGTGATCCGCCCGCTGGTGCTGATGAAGCTGCACGCGGTGGGCTTGCGCGGCGCGCAGGCATATCGCACCGGGGACCTGTCCGGCGGCATGACGCGGCGCGTCGCGCTCGCGCGCGCCATTGCCACCGACCCGCGGCTGGTGATGTACGACGAGCCCTTCGCCGGCCTCGACCCGATCACGCTGAACGTGGTGGCGCAGCTGATCCGCCGCATGAACGACGCGCTCGGCACGACGTCGATCGTCGTCACCTACGACGTCTCCGAATCATTGAAGGTGGTGGACTACGTGTACGTGATCTCGGACGGCAGGGTAGTGGGCAAGGGCACGCCCGAGGAAGTGCTCGCGTCGGACGACCCGTACCTCACGCAGTTCCTCAAGGCGCTGCCGGACGGCCCGGTGCGCTTCCACGCCGAGGCGAAACCGCTGGCGCAGGACTTCAGGCTCTAGGCACCGGCCTTCGGGATGAAGGTCAGCGCCACGCCGTTGTTGCAGTAGCGCTTGCCGGTCGGCGGCGGGCCGTCGTCGAAGACGTGGCCGTGGTGGCCGCCGCAGCGCGCACAGTGATACTCGGTGCGCGGCATGAACAGAAGGTAGTCGGTCTTGGTGCCGAACACGCCCGGGATGGTGGTGAAGAAGCTGGGCCAGCCGGTGCCGCTGTCGAACTTCATCGCCGACGTGAATAGCGGCAGGCCGCAGCCGGCGCAGGCGAACACGCCGGGGCGCTTCTCCCGGTCCAGCGGGCTGGTGCCCGCACGCTCGGTGCCTTCCTCGCGCAGCACCCGGTAGGCCGGCGGCGTCAGGCGCTTCTTCCATTCGTCCTTCGACAGCTTCAGCGCGTCGGTGGGCGCGGGCGGGTTGACGCCCTGGGCGAGGTATTCCTTCCAGTTCTTCTGCAGCGCGTCGATGTCGGTCATGTTCCTCGGTCGTGCGTAGGCGGTGATCGGGACGGTGATCGGAAGTGCGGCAAGTACCTTCAGCAATGTGCGCCTGTGCATGGGCAGCCTCCAGTCTATACAGGCTTGGTCGGCGCACGCGCGCGGGCATTACGCCCGGCGGGGCGTTTCTTCGCCCGCGGCCTGCGGTACTGCAGCATGCCGCCGACCTTGCGCTCGAAGGGGTCGCGACGGGTCACGCGCTTCGCCTGCGCGGGGGTGACCAGCGGATAGTGGCGCAGTCCTTCCAGCACGTCGACCAGCGGCCACGCGCCCTTTTCCGCGGTGACCCAGATCGCCGGATCGATGCGACGCAGGTCCAGCGGCACCGAGTAGGTGCGCAGCGTCTTGTGGTCGCGCTTGTTGTAGTACTCGTGGAACCAGGACATCGCCAGCTCGCGCAGCGAGCGGTAGACCGGATCCCGCCAGCGCAGGCCGATGCCGTTGGTCTTGGAAATCGCGCCCCAGCAGCCACGGCGGCGGAACACCGCGACCACGTGGTCGAAATCGCGCACCGCCTGCAGGTCGAGGATCAGCGGCGGCTCGCCATGTACCCACAGCGCGGCAGCTGCGACCAGCGCGCCCTCGATGCAGTGCGCGCGCCGCGTCTGCAGCACGGTGCGCACCGCGTTACAGGTCTCGCCCTGCTGTTCGAAGTTCTGCGCCAGTCCGTTCAGGAACGCCTGGATCTTCTCCGGCGAATCGAGGCGCCGGAGGATGGCGAACTCGGCCTTCGTGAGGCCGAGGTCTTCCCGGCGGGCGGTTCGGGGGCGCATGCGGCAAGTCTAGCCGGTGCCGGCGCGGCTGCTCAGTACAAGGTTCGCCAGGTTCGTCGCACTACAAGTTCCAGGATCGACTTCACGCCCGCGATGACCCATACGGCGTAGGCGGGTTCCACCATCTGCGTCGCCGCCAGGATGCCGACGATCACGCCGCCCTGCACGACCACGAGCCAGAGCGCGGGCTCCCGCATCAGGATGCCGAAATGCGCGCGTCGGCGCGCCGGGCCGAACAGGAAGTCGACGACGAACGTAGCGCCGCGCAGCACGGCGATGATGCCGAGGGCAACGATCTCCGGCGAATCCAGCCATGCCTGCTGTGCGAATCGCGCGACCACTTGCAGCGATCCCAGGCTGGCCGGCAGGTCCGAATGCCATAGCTCGTAGAACCGTTGCATCCCCAGGATCGAACGCACGAAGTCGGCCTGAAACTCCCAGAATGGCGGGAACAAGAGCAGGACGAAAAGCGCGGCAACCATGCGACCGACGGGGAAGGGCACGCGCTGCGCGACGGCGACCTTGGCCAGCGCCAGGGCGCCGATGATGAGGTTCTCGGTCCAGTAGAGCAGCGCGAGGCCCGGCAGACCGGTGCCGCTCTGCACCACCAGTGCCGCGGCGAGGGCGTTCGCGCCCAGCGTGCCGAACCCCGCCCACAGGCCGACGCGGTCGCGCGCGCCTGGCGTCGACGCATCGGACTCCACGGCATCCTCCAGCGCTCGCCGCAGGTTGGTGCTGTCGGTGTCCTTCTGGTCCCAGAGGTCACGCAGCACGATCGCGAACTGGGATACGCCGGCGTTGAACAGGCCCGAGTCGGTCTCGAGCGCGGGCGTGACCTCGACCAGGGTGCCGCCGCCCACATCGGTGACTTCGACATCCACGCTGATGTACTCGTCGCCACTGGCCAGGTGCCAGGTGCCGGCGAGCTGAAAGCGCCGGGGCGCATCGAGCGCGACGACTTCCAGCTCGACACCCAGGGAGGTTCCGCGTTCGAAGACGTAGCGTTCGCCCAGCTGCATGCGGCGTCCGACCGGCTCCCTGCGCTGGTGGCCGAGCACGCGGCTAAGGTAGTCGCCGAGCAGGAATTCAATGCCGTTGCCCGATGTCAGCGCCGCCCATACCGCGTGCGCAGGCCGTTCCACGTACGCGCCGAAACGGATCTCCGTCCGCATCGGCCGGGTGTCCAGTGGCGACGGTGCGCGGGCACTGCCGCCTCAGCGCTCGGGCAGCGGGATGGACTCGGATTCGCCGGGCACCGGCTTGAAGCGCCCCGCCTTCCAGTCTTCCTTCGCCTGCTCGATGCGCTCCCTGCGCGAGGAGACGAAGTTCCACCAGATGTAGCGCGGGCCCTCCATCGCGGTGCCCCCCAGCAGCATCAGCCTTGCGCGTTCCCGTGCGCGGATCGTGATGCGGTCGCCGGGGCGGAAGACGAGCAGCCGCGACGCGTCGAATGTCTCGCCCGCGATGTCGATGGCGCCGTCGACCACGTAGACCGCGCGCTCCTCCTGCTCCGGGTCCAGGGGCAGGCTGGCGCCGGCCGCGACGCTCACGTCGGCGTACAGCCATTCCGCGCCGGACTGCACCGGCGAGCGCGCGCCGAACGCGGATCCGGCGATGATCCTCGCCTCGAATCCGGGGCCGGCGACCAGCGGCAGGCGCGCGGCGTCGAAGTGCTGGAACGAGGGCTCGGTCTCCTCGAGGCGCGCGGGAAGCGCGATCCAGCTCTGGATGCCCCACATCGGCTCGCCGCCCTGGCGCGCCTGCGCGGGCGTGCGTTCGGAATGGGCGATTCCGCGACCCGCGGTCATCAGGTTCATCGCCCCCGGCGTGATCTCGAGCGCATTGCCCTCGCTGTCGCGGTGCATGATGCGGCCTTCGAACAGGTAGGTCACGGTCGCGAGGCCGATGTGCGGATGCGGCCGCACGTCCATGCCCTGGCCGGCGGCAAAGCGCACCGGGCCCATCTGGTCGAAAAAGATGAACGGCCCGACCATCTGGCGCCGCGCGTGCGGCAGCGCGCGGCGCACCTCGAAGCCGCCAATGTCCCGGGCCCGCGGCACGATCTCCAGTTCGAGCGCGTCGCAGGCGCGCCGCCCGCCGGGCACCGCGTCTCCCGCTTGCTGCCAGCTCATGTCATTCCTCTCGCGCCGTTTCCAGTCGAGGTCGGCATGGGCATCAGGCACCCGCCCGGCGGCATTCTAGCCGTGACTGCAGGCGCCGCGCCGGGAGCAGGGAGATGCGAGCCCCAATCGGGGGTGCTTGCCGGCTTGAACGCATTCCGGGCGCTCATGGATGCATAAGCCAAAGTGGGTAGCTATCGCCGACTTTTCGCACTTAGACTGAAAACGAACTGGGTGGGGTTCGAAGTCGAACGCATTGGGGGCATGCGCGCAACGCCTCCGGGCCCGGGGCGGCTTGCCCGAAGGTAAGTTCGACTCGACAGGCACGTGCGCGCCCCCAGCCTATGTGCTCAGATACCGTACGTCCTGAGCAGTGAGCAAGCATTGGAATTCTACTGCGGAGCCAAGCGATGACCACTCCCGAACCTCTGCGCCGCCGTTTGCCGGCAACCTCCGCAACTACGGCGGAGCGCCTGATTGACGCACTTGAATCGCATGGCATTACACATGTCTTCGGCAATGCCGGAACGGACTTCCCACCCATTATCGAAGCATTGTCGCGGAGGACCGGGGGTGATTCCCGCATCGAGCCGGTGCTGGTGCCGCATGAGAACGTGGCCATGGCCATGGCATATGGCGCAGCGCTGGCAAGCGGCAAACCCCAGGTGGTAATGGTTCACGTCGGATTGGGAACGGCAAATGCACTCTGCGGTCTGTTCAACGCGGCGCGCCAGAACATTCCGCTGATCCTGATCGCCGGAAGGACGCCGGTGCTCGAAGAGGGCAGGCTTGGTGCACGAACTACCAACATCAATTGGGCGCAGGAGCTCTTCGATCAATCCGGGATGGTGCGTGAGCTGGTCAAGTGGGAGTACGAGTTGCGTGACCCAGCACAGGTTGAGACAGTCGTTCAAAGAGCGTTCTCGATCGCGCAATCCTCTCCAGAGGGCCCGGCTTACGTCGTGTTGCCTCGGGAAGTTCTCGCTGCAACCGAGGCGCGACCGAATGCGTCGGCGATTACGCGTTCTGGCGGGCCGCGCGCTCCGGTGACCGCGGGGCTTCCGGACCCTGCAGCCGTCACCGAAATTGCCGGATTGCTTACCCGCGCCCGTCGCCCAGTCATCATTACTGCGGATATGGGGCGTACCGCTGCCGGCTTCGCCGCGCTGACCGCGTTCGCGGAACAACTGCACATCCCCGTGGTCCAGTACCGGCCGCGCTTTGCCAGCATCCCCTGCAGTTCTCGTGTGCATGGCGGCTATGACCCGGCCCCGTGGGTACGCGATGCCGACTTGTTGCTGGTCGTCGAGTGCGACGTGCCGTGGATACCGGATGCGGTCCAACTCTCGCCAGAGGCGATTGTCGTGCAGATTGGGCAGGACCCACTGCATTCGCGCTACCCGATTCGGAACTTCCCGGCGAATCTTTCCATCCGCGCCGACGCACCCCAGACGCTCGATCTCCTGCTGAAGACCGTCGGTCGCCCTGCTCCTGGGGAGCTGGCATCCCGCGAGGAGTGGATCTCAAGGCACATCAGGAAGCCGCTGCAGCTTCACCCCAGCAACGGTGCCGACTCGCTCACTCACCGGTTTGTCTCGCGGTGCATAGCAGACGCGATGGACGAGTCGACGGTACTGTTCGACGAGTATCCGTTCCACCTGGAAGAGCTGCGGGTGGAGACCCATGGGCGCTACTTCTCTCACAGCCCCGCCGGAGGCCTGGGTTGGGCCGTGGGTGCCTGCCTTGGTATGCGACTGATGCAACCTCAGAGTACCTGTATTGCGGCTGTAGGCGATGGGACGTACATGTTCAGCAATCCGACCCCGGCCCACTTCGTCAGCCGCGCTCGCGGGCTGCCCTTCATCACCGTGATCTTCAACAACCGGCGCTGGGCGGCCGTGCATCGCGCGACACTTTCCATGTACCCCGGTGGAACAGCCTCGTCGCAAGCGCAACCACTGTTCGCAACGCTCGAACCGAGCCCGGACTACGAGAAGGTCGTCGAGGCGAGCGGTGGTCTGGGTATACGGGTAGAAAAGGCCAGCGAGTTGCCCGAGGCATTGCGGCGGGCGATCAAAGCCGTGCGAGAGGACAATCAACAGGTCGTGCTCAACGTGCTCACGGAGATCGAGTACGGGCGCAGCAGCTAGTCGGAATCGGCGCGTCGACTCAGCGCGGATGCACGTTTGGGAACTGGGCTCGCGTGGTGATGGCCCCGTTTCTTGATCGCCTCTTCCTGCAGGACGACGCCTCGTGAAAGAAAGTTTCGTCGCGACCTCATCGGGATTTGCCGCGCACTTTCATTCGGATCGCTCATAGATACATAAGCCGAAGCCGATAGGTATCTCGAATTTCCCGCACTTAAAATTAGACGCGCTTTCGAAAGAGCGCAGCGTCAACGGAAGCGTCCTTTGATGACATGGCTTAGCTGCTAGGAGTGCGCAGCCAATGGGGAGGCGAGGGACGTCCGACCGATGGAGGAGCGGCAGGTGGCGTGGGAGCCGGTTATTCATGAGAGCCCGCTCCGCAGCTGGAGCCCCACGGTGTAGGTCATTTCACCCTAGAGAGGAGGAGGGAAATGCGAGTCGCAATGCAGCTATGTCGAGTTCTGGCATTGGTGGCCAGTATCATCATTCCGGCATCCGTGGTGGCACAGACATACCCGGCGAAGCCTGTTCGAATGGTGGTTCCGTTCCCCGGGGGTGGTGTGGTCGATATTCTTGGTCGGATCCTGGCAGAACAAATTTCGGCAAATTGGGGTCAGCAGGTCGTTGTGGAGCCGAAGCCCGGGGGCAATACCATGATTGGAACCGAGGCCGTTCTCAATGCCCCTCCAGATGGCTACACGTGGCTCCTGGTCGCCCAGACCCACGCCGTAAATGCCGCCATCTTCCCTGACCTCCGTTGGGACCCCGCACGGGATTTCATAGGGGCCGGGCTGTTTGCAAGGACAGTGCCGTACCTCATCGTCCCTGCATCCGCATCCAGCAAGACTCTGGCGGAGTTTGTCGCTCGCGCGAAGTCAGAGCCCGGAAAGCTGAACTACGGACACGCCGGCATCGGATCGCCGCCTCATCTTGGCTTTGAACTGTTCAAGCGCGTGGCCGGCTTGGACATCCAGGCGATTCCCTACAAGGGCAATCCGCAGATTCAGTCTGGCCTGATCTCCGGTCTCATCGACGCCGCGCTGCTCTCGTCCATTTCAATCGCTGGGCCGGCCAAGGCGGGTCAAATCAGGCCGCTGGCCGTGATGGGCGCGAAGCGCTCGGCAAGGTTCCCGGACGTGCCCAGCGTTGTCGAGGCGGGACTTCCCGATGCCCAGACAGCATCGTGGTTTGGCGTCGTCCTGCACGCAAAAACCCCCCCCGACATCGTCAAGCGCATCGCCAACGAGATCGAAAAGGCGGCAATGGCACCCGGTACGGCAGCGCGTCTCGACAAGCTGGGGGCGGAGCTAGCTCATCTTCCACCCGCGGCATTCGACGAACTCATACGACGCGACATCGCGACCTGGAAGCGCCTCGTCAAGGAGGCAGGCATCAAGACTCAATAAGGCAACCACCGAGAGGCGATGCACCGTGCATCGCCCGGAACCGCTGGGCCGGCACGCTTGAAGCGCTTGCCGGTCCGGCTTCGCGCGAGCGACGAGCGTTCTCTCGATGCTGCGTTCAATGTCAGGCGCGGTTCCCCCGGCTTGCCAGCGGGGGGCGCGAAACGAAACTCTTGGAGGGGCAGCATGTCCAGAAGGGTAATCATCTCCGAACGTGTGGCGAAACCCAAAGCCCCGCTTTCGCATGCAGTCGCCGTCAATGGGCTCGTCTTCGTTTCTGGTATGAATCCGTTCACGCCGGATCGGAAGCTGCCGGAGGGTTTCGAGGCCCAGATGCATCAGCTCATGAAGAACCTGCAGACGGTACTTGGCGATGCAGGAAGCGATCTGGATCATGTCGTGAAGGCCAATGTGATCCTCGCAGATATAGCTGACTTCGATCTGATGAACAGGATCTATCGGGAGTACTTCCGGGAAGGGAACTACCCTGCACGCATGGCGGTTCAATCGAAGATGGGGGTGCCAGGGATGCTGTTGGAGATCGAGTGCGTCGCCGAGGTATTCAAATAGCAGGCGTCGGGTCAGTGAAAATGGCGCGCTCTATGCATCCTTCGCGTTGCTGCGATCCTGGAGAAACGCGCGGAAACCCTCGGCAGGCGGGGACAAGGCCAGGCCACGCTTGGTGAACAGCGAGACCTCCCGATAGATTGTCGGCTTCCCGACTCGTACGACGCTCAGCCCGAGTGCCTCGATCAGCGGGATCGACGAGGCAGTTGACGCCGCGATGCCGTAGCCTGCCTTGACCATCCCCAGTGCCGTGGTCAGGTAGGCGCATGAGTGGGAAGGGTGCAGCGTGAGCGACTCGACCTGCAGGTCAGTCTGAAGACGCGCCGTAAAGTCGGGAGTCAGGCTCACGAACGGATATCGGAGAACGTCGGACCAGGAGACTGTCTGTCGGGAGCAGAGCTCGTGGGACTTGGGGCAAGCGACGTAGACCTCGTCCTTGAATAGTACGAACTGATCAAGATCCGGAGGCGAGGGTCGCTGCGGAGCCACTCCTATGTCAACTGCAGCGCTGCTGACAAGCGAGAGAACCTCCTGCGTATTGGAGGCGTCGACGATATGAAGTTGCACGTTCGGAAACCGCTCCCGATGCGCTGCCATGACGTGCGGAAGGAACGTCGAGCCGTAGAGCAGCGTGCAGGCGACTCGCACGTGACCACGCTGCTTGTCCTGCAGGTCGAGTGCCTTCGCGATGGCGAGGTCCAGGTCCAGCAGCACTTTCTGCACTGATGAATAGAACTCAGAGCCTGCAGCCGATAGGGAAGTTCGACGACTGCTCCGGTCCAGCACCTGCATACCGAGCTCGGTTTCGAGCTCCCTGATCAGGAGACTGATGGCCGACTGGGTTACGTTCATGCGTCGGGCTACTTCGGTGAAGCTGCCCGCTTCTGCTACGTTGACAAATGCGCGAAGCTGCTTGAGCGTGATGTTCATCGTTTGCATCCCCAGGACATCATCAATGAGGCCGACCCGTTCCGGCGCATGACGAAGCCGTAGGTGAACCGGGCATCCCGGCGGGAAGCCGATCCAAGCACCCTCGTGGTTCGTCGGAAAAGCCCGGGTGCGACTCGGCGACTTGAAACGGCAAGGCACACACGGCATTCGAACCAAGCATGGCACTGAGTGAGTCTGCTGAAAAGGGGCTGACGGAGCCTCGGTGCGGTACGGGGCGATCTTCACCCGACCAAACACGGCGTGAGTGGCGATATCCATGGAGCGACGCCAGCCAGAGGCCATCTTGCCGAGCAGGCTTCATGCATGAACTCGGCGCGCAGGGGCATTCCAGCATTGCCGGTACTCATACAAACATTAGCTTAGCCAGATTGCAAAGCGGCACCTATCCGCTATCGTCTCGCGCAGTCGCTGGACAGTCGTGGCGCCAGCCCCCGTGCACCAGGTCGAGAATCAGAACCGAACCATGCTGCGATTCGATGCAAATCTCCGATGGCTTTTCACCGAGCATGCTTTGCATGATCGCTACGCCGCCGCGGCTCGAGCGGGATTCCGCGGGGTCGAGATCGCGTTTCCTTACGTGGCGCCCGCGCAGCAGACGGCCAGGCAACTTCGGGAGAACAATCTGAAGATGGTCCAGATCCTCGCTCCCTTCGATTGGGAGGGCGGCGAACGAGGCATTGCGTGTCATCCGACGCGGATTCGGGAATTCCGCGACAGCATGCAGGTGGCGGTGGATTACGCTTTGCAGATCGGTTCCCCGCTGATTCACGTCATGGCAGGGAATGTTCAGCCGGAGATGGACCGGGACGAATGCTGGAAGACGTTCATTGACAATGTTCGCGCGGCAAGCGAGTTGGCGGCAACGTCAAATCTGACGGTGATCTTGGAACCGTGCTGCCGGGCGCATCTGCCGAGGTTCCTTTACCACACCCTGGAGGAGGGTGTTGAGGTGATTCGCCAGGCCGGATGCTCGAACGTCAAGCTGTGCTTCGATACCTTCCACGTTGAAACCGAGGCCGGTAACGTAGTCGAGCGTCTAGGCGACTATTTTCCTTACCTCGGACATGTCCAGGTCGCCGATGTCCCGGGGCGGCGCGAGCCGGGTACCGGGAAGATCAACTTCGGAGCGCTTTTCAATCTCCTCGAGAGCAGGGGCTGGAGCGGGTGGGTCGGCTGCGAGTATTCGCCCTCTGGTGCCACGTGCGATTCCTTGGCGTGGGCTTCCGCGCGCGGCGGTCTCGGGGGGGATTGATGCACTTCTACTTGCATCTTCCTTCCTTTCTCCGTTCACAGAGGACCTGATGCTTACCGCTTCGGACAACGAACTATTGACCAGAACCGGGCCAGGCTCAGTGATGGGTGCGTACTTCAGGGAGTTCTGGCAGCCGATCGCGCTGTCGCGGGAGCTTCCCGAGCCCGATTGCCCTCCGGTTCGCGTACGGTTGCTTGGGGAAAATCTCCTTGCGTTTCGCGACAGCACCGGGCGTGTGGGACTGATCGAACCACGCTGTCCCCATCGCGGTGCGGATCTCTTCTTCGGCCGAAACGAGGACTCCGGCATTCGGTGCGTGTATCACGGCTGGAAGTTCGACGTTAACGGCGCATGCATCGAAGTCCCCGGCGTTGAGGACCAAGGCAAGTTATGCGCCAGGATCTCTATCAAGGCGTATCCGACAGCTGAATTCGGGGACCTAGTGTGGGCCTATCTCGGAACGGCAAGCGAGATCCCACGTGTGCCGCAACTCGAGATGGGCATGCTGCCGAGTTCACACCGATTCGTGACAAAGAAGCTCCAGCAATGCAATTGGGCCCAGTCGATTGAAGGCGCCCTCGATACCGGTCACTTCTCATTCCTCCATATGCCGGCGCCGCACGTGAAATCGAACGCCAACCCTGACGCACCTCAGGATGAGAAGCGGCTACGCTGGTCACGAGAGGATCCGGTTCCGCATTTTCACATCGCGGAACATGATGTCGGGTTCGTGATCGGGGCCTCCAGGAGAGCGGACGGTGAGGAGTTGTACTGGCGGATGACGCAATTCATGCTTCCCGCGCATAGCTCAACGCCTGCAACGCTTCCGGGTGAGAATTACTATGGATACACGTGGGCTCCAATTGGCGACGAGTCTTGCTGGATCTACACGTATGTCTGGAATCCTCTCCGGCCGTTGACCGACGAGGAGCGTGGGCTTCTGTCGTCTGGGCACGGGGTTGTGGCAAAAGTTGACGCGGACTATGTTCCTCTGGCGAACAGGGAGAACAACTATCTGTTGGATAGAGCGTTGCAGAAGCACTCGACCTTTACGGGCGTTCGAGGGTTGGCAGAGCAAGACGCCATGATTCACGACAGCCTCGGATACGTTGCTGATCGAACCCGGGAGCATCTGATACCTACCGATGCTGCGGTAGTCCGCTTTCGGCGGCTCATTCTGAGGGAGGCGAGAGCGCTTGCCGGCGGCGCCCGGCCCGAGACCCCGTTCCGCCACGACAAGTACCGCTTGCGGTCCGGCAGTTGGGTGGCGCCTGCCAGTACGCCATTTGAAGACGTGATGATGCAGCGCTTTGGTGATCGATTGGGGCAGGTTCGGGCTTGAACTGAGTTCGAATCACGAGCCTGTCGCCCGGAGCGGTCCACATCCGTGCACAGGCCAGCAGCTTGGCCACCGCCTCTCGATGAATTCCAGCCGGTCGCTTTCACGGGTATTGGACGCGCTAATCGGTGCGGGGACGAGCGTCGCATGAATAGTATCCAGGTTCGTGTAACGAGTACCCGGATTGAAGCCAATCGAATCAGTTCTTTCGAGCTGCGTCCATTGCAGGATAAATGTTTGCCTGGCTTCAGGGCTGGTGCCCACATTGATGTTCATCTGCCCAGTGGCCTTACCCGTAGCTACTCGCTTTGCAATTCCCCGGCAGAGAGACACCGATATGTGATTGCTGTAAGCCATGCCGCGAACAGCCGTGGCGGCTCGCGCTTCATGCACGAGAACGTGAGTGTGGGTGACGTACTTGCCATCGGGGCGCCGCGGAACAATTTTCCTCTGGTCGAGGAGGCACCGTACACGGTGTTGATCGCCGGAGGCATCGGGATTACGCCGCTTTGGTGCATGGTTCAACGGCTCGATGCACTGGACAGAGCTTGGGAGCTGTTCTACTCAGCACGTAGCCGCGATAGCGCGGCGTTTCTGGACGGAGTGCGCAAGCTCGCCGAGCGAAGGAAGCGTGCGAACGTGCACCTGAATTTTGACGAGGTGACCGGTGAGGTGCTCGATCTGGGCAAGATCGTCGCTGCAGCGCCTCCGGGCGCGCATTTCTACTGTTGCGGGCCGCAGCCCATGCTTGCTGCATTCGAGCGGGCAACTGAAGCGCTGCCGCCGGCGCAGGTGCATGTCGAGTCCTTTTCGCCCAGGGAGAGGTCGATTGGCGCTGGAGGGTTTACGGTCAGGCTGGCAAGGTCCGACAGGACGCTCGCAGTTGCACCGGGAGAGACTATCCTTGACGTTGTGTTGAACGCGGGGATCGACGTTCCTCATTCATGCATGGAGGGTGTTTGCGGCACTTGCGAGACCAGAGTCCTCGGCGGGATGCCGGACCACCGCGATGTCGTGCTCTCAAAGGAAGAGCAAGCGAGAGGCGATATGATGATGATCTGCTGCTCGGGTGCAAAGACGCCGACTCTGGTGCTTGATCTGTAGGACGACGCTACTTGCCGGTGGCCATGCTCTCGGGCTCGCGGCATGCCGAGCCGACTTTCACCAGCATGCGCGCGAAAGCAGGGGCTTGATCGTGAGTCGCCGTCGTGCAGGTCCTGCACGGACGTTTGCCTAATCTGGGCAATGAACGGCGCTCAGCTGCTGTGCGCATCGCGGTGGCACGTCGAATCTTCGCGCGCGTGGGGGTATCTCACCGGCGTTCACTCCTTGCCGAACAGGTACGCATCCATCGCCAGCGACGCGGTTTCCACCTCGCGGTACAGGCGTTCCGGCTTCGCGCCGGGGCGCGCCGCGCCGAGCGCGAAGAAGAGCGGCAGGAAGTGCTCGTCGGTGGGGTGCGCGCGCGCGGCGTGCGGGGCCCGCTCGCGGTAGTCGGCGAGCAGGTCGGTCTCGCCCTTCGCGAGTCGCGTGTCCACCCAGTCCTGGAACGCCAGCACGTAGTCGGCGGGCGGCGCATCGCGGCGATCGCGCAGGTTGTGCGTCATGTGCCCGGAGCCGTAGAGCAGCACGCCTTCGCCTGCCAGCGGCGCCAGCGCGCGGCCGAGCTCGAGGTGGTGGCGCGCGCCCAGCTCGGTCTGCACCGAGATCTGCACCACCGGCACGTCTGCCTCCGGGTACATGTAGAGCAACGGCGCCCAGGCGCCGTGGTCCAGCCCGCGCGCGCCGTCGATGCCGGCCGCGATGCCGGCGGACTTGAGCAGATCGCGTGCCCGCGCCGCCAGCGCCGGGTCTCCCGGCGCCGGGTACTGCACGCGGTAGAGCGCGGGCGGAAAGCCGGAGAAGTCGTGGATGGTCTCGGGCTTGCGCGCGCCGGTGAGCATCGGCACGCCGGCTTCCCAGTGCGCCGAGGACATCAGAATCGCCTTCGGGCGGGGCAAGCGCGCGGCGACGCCACGCCACATTTCGCCGACCGCGCCGGCTTCCAGCGCGTGCATCGGCGAGCCGTGGGAAACGAACAGGGTGGGCAGGGTACTCATGCCGGCACTCTATTCGCTACCGGCCTGGCGAGCACGCTGCCGAGCGCGAACCTGCCGTCGCCAAGCAGCACCTGCACCGCAGCCGCCGCGGCGAGGAACGCGGGGTACTCCCAGCCGCCATTGGGGGCGCTGAACACCCAGCCATTGCCGGCATGCGCCCACAGCGCGCCCAGCAGTACAGGGATCAGCGCGGCCGACACCCAGCGCGTGGCGACGCCGGCGACGAGCAGCGCGCCGCCAATCAGCTCGGCGAAGAAGGTGGCGTACGCGAGCGGCCCGGGCAGGCCGAGCGATTCGAAGAACTTCACGGTGCCGGGGAGCGTGAACACCGCGTACTTCAGCAGCGCGTGCGCGATGAACATCATGCCCAGGGAGAGGCGCAGCACCAGGGCGGCGTAGGGGGCGGTACGTTGGTCGATCATGGGTCTTCCTTTGTGTGGGGTTGCGATGGCCTTACTTTGCCCATGCCTCAAAGAGGAATAAATATGAGCAAAACTGATTTACTATCCCGATAATCGGGATAATAGTGGCCATGGATCGCTTCCAGGCGCTGCGGGTGTTTTCCCAAGTCGTTGAATCGGGAAGCTTTTCGAAGGCAGCCCAGCGGCTGGCGCTGTCGCCCACCGCGGTGTCGCGGCATGTCGCCGACCTCGAAGCCCACCTGCAGACCCGCCTGCTGAACCGCACCACCCGGCGCCTGAGCCTGACCGAAACCGGCAGCGCGTTCTACGCCAGATGCGTGCAACTGCTCGCCGACCTGGAAGAAGCGGAGCAGGAAGCGTCGAAGGCGGCGGTCGAGCCGCGCGGCACGATCCGCGTCACCAGTGCGATCACTTTCGGCATCCGGCACCTGGCGCCGGAGATCGCGCGCTTCCTCGCGCTGCATGCCGGCGTCAGATTTGATGTCGAGCTGTCCGACCGCATGGTGGACCTGGTCGACGAAGGCTTCGACCTCGCGATCCGCATCGGCGGCACCGGCGGCGAGAACCTGGTCGCGCGCCGCCTTGCCGAGACGCGCATCGTGCCCTGCGCCTCGCCGGCGTACCTCGCCGCGCACGGCGTGCCGGCGACGCCCGAGGACCTCGCCGCGCACAACTGTTTCACCTATGCGTATGCGTCGCCGCGCAACCAGTGGCGCTTCATCGACCGCGACGGCGCGGAGCGCGTCGCCAGCGTATCGGGGACGCTGCACTCGAACAATGGCGACCTGTCGGTCGAGGCTGCCGCGCTCGGCGCGGGCATCGCCTTCGAGCCGCACTTCATCGCCGGCCCGGACATCCGCGCGGGGCGGCTGCTGCCGCTGCTCGAGGACTTCCGCGCGCCGCCGCTGCCGATCTACGCGGTGTACCCGACGCGGCGGCACCTGTCGGCGAAGGTGCGCGTGTTCGTCGACTTCCTCGCCGCGCGCTTCGCCGCGTCGCCCGACTGGGCCGCGGCTACCAGCCCGAGAACCGCGCCCAGGTCGCCATGACGTCGCGCGAGCGCTCGACGACGTGGTATCGGTCGTGCTGCGCCCCGGTGGCGCAGGCGTGGTTGGGCAGGATGCGCAGGCGCGTGCCGATCGGCAGTTCGGGCGGCGCGCCGCCGCCGCGGCGCGCGACGATGCCGTGCTCCTGGTTGGCATCGGAAACGACGAGGTCCGCGATCGGGCTGCCGTCGAGGTCGCAGACCACGCCGTAGCCCTGGTCCACGCGCTGCCTGGCGGTGCCGCGGTCGCGCGACAGCGCCATCCAGCCGGCGTCGACGAGCACCCAGCCCCTGTCCGCGCGATGGCCGATCACCGTGGCGAGCACCGACAGCGCGATGTCTTCCAGCCTGCATACGTCGATGCCCGCCATCACCAGGTCGAAGAACACATAGACGCCGGCGCGCACCTCGGTGACGCCGGAGAGGTCCGCGGCGAAGTGCGCGGTGGGCGTGGAACCGATGCTGACCACGGGCGCGGCGAACCCGGCGTGGCGCAGCGCCTGCGCGGCGGCGAGCGCGCCGTCGCGCTCCAGCGCGGCGATGCGGCGGATCGCCTCGGTGCTGGCGCAGTTGTACGAGTCGCCGGCGTGCGTCATCACGCCTGCGGGCGTGCAGCCGTTCGCTTCGAGCGTACGCGCGATGGCGGCGAGCGTGGCGGCATCGTCCGGCTTGACGCCGGCGCGATGGCCGTCGGTGTCCACTTCGATCAGCACCGGAAAGCCCTCGATGCCACGCGTGGCTTCCACGCTGTCGACGAGCAGCGTGAGCTTCGCGCCGCGCGCCGCGAGCGCCTGCGCGCGCGCGAGCTTGTGGCGCTCGAAGCCCACCGCGTAGAGGATGTCGCTGTAGCCCGCGGCGAAGAACTGCTCGGCTTCCTTCAGCGTCGATACCGTGATCGGCGCCTTCGCGCCGCCGAGCACCAGCGCGGTCGCGTCCGGCGATTTCGCCGTCTTCACATGCAGCCGCAGCGGCACGCCCAGGCCGCCCAGGTGCCGCGCCAGCCGCGCTGCGTTCGCGGCGACGACGCCGCGCTCGAGCACCAGGCAGGGCGTGTCCAGGTCTTCGAGCGACGCCATCAGGATGCCTTCGCGAGGAAGGGGAGCAGCTCGCGCAGCGTGCGCTTCTCCGCGACGGGTGCGGGCGCCTGCGGCGGCCTGGCGATGCCGGCGCGGTTGTGCCACAGCGTGCGCATGCCCACCGCGGCGGTGCCGATGAGGTCGAAGCCCGAGCCGGCGACGAAGATCACTTCGTCGGGCGGCAGGCCGAGTTCCTCCAGCGCGAGGAAGTAGGGCAGCGGATTGGGCTTGTAGAAGCCGGCGCGCTCCGCGGTGACGACCACCTCGAAGGGAACGCCGGGCAACGCCGCGGCGCGCCGCCCAAGGCGCTCGGAGCAGTTGGTGACCACGCCGAGGCGGTAGCGCCCGCGCAGCGCGTCGAGGAACTCGCGCGCGTCGTCCCAGGGTGCGAGCGTGTCCCATGCGGCTTCGAGCGCGTCGGCATGCGATGCCGCGAGGCCGGTGGCGAGCGCGGCTTCGCGCACCAGCGTTTCGTAGGGGCGGTAGGCGCCGCAGCCGTAGGTGAGCTCGAGGTACTTCGCGCGCCAGCGCCGCCCGGCCTCCTGGCCGCCGGCGACGCGATCCCACAGCGTCCACGAATCCAGCAGCGCGGTCAGCAGGTCGAACAGGACGGCCCGGCGCGCCATGCCGCGCTCAGCGCGAATCCGCGGCCGCGGCGGCGTTCGATCCCGCGATGCGGCCGAACACCGCGCCGTTGGTGAGGCCGGTGCCGCCCGGGTAGTTGAAGTAGAAGATGCCGCCGACCAGCTCGCCAGCCGCATACAGCCCCGGGATGGCGTCGCCGTCGGTGGAGAGCACGCGCGCATTGGTATCGATGCGCAGGCCGCCGAAGGTGAAGGTGATGCCGCAGGTGACTGCGTAGGCCTCGTAGGGCGGCGTATCGAGCACGTTGGCCCAGTTCGACTTCGGCACCGCGAGGCCCCTGGTTCCGCGGCCGTCCTTGACGTTGGGGTTGAAGGCGATGTCGGTGCGCACCGCGGCGTTGTAGGCCCTGATCTCCGCCAGCGCGGCGGCGGCGTCGACGTCGTCCAGCTGCTGCACCAGGTCTTCGAGCGTCTGCGCGGTTTTCTTCGTCACCTGGCGGATGTTGTACTCGCCGCGCAACAGGTGCTTCACCTTCGCGTCGAACACCTGCCACGCGAACTGCCCCGGCTGGCTGAGGATCACGCGGCCGTACTTGGCGTAGGTGTAGTTGCGGAAGTCCGCGCCTTCGTCGACGAAGCGGCGCCCTTCGGCGTTCAGCATGATGCCGAAGGGGTACGAATGCTTCTGGAACTGGTCGCCGACCGCGAGGTCGCCGAACTCGGGGGCGTTCCTTTCCCAGCCCACCGCGTGGCAGCCGGACCAGTTGCCGGTGGGCGAGGCGCCGATGTCCAGCGCCATGCGGATCACGTCGCCGGTGTTGTACTTCGTGCCGCGTACCTTGGCGAGTTCCCAGCCCGGGCCGAGGTAGCGCGTGCGCCACTCGGGGTTGGACTGGAAGCCGCCGCCGGCGAGCACCACCGAATGCGCGCGCACTTCGATCGTCTTTCCGTCGCGCTTCAGCCTGACGCCCTTGACGCCGTCGTCGTCCGCGAGCAGCGACAGCGCGCGCGCGCCATACCAGATCTCGATGCCGTGCTTCTTCGCCGCCTTCGTTTCGGCCTCGAGCAGGCCTTCGCCGCCGCCCCAGGCCTCGACCGTGAGGCCGCCCCAGAACTTGAAGCGCCCGTCCACCTTGAACGCCTGCCGGCCCCAGATCGGCGCGAACTTCACGCCCTTGGACTGCATCCAAAGCACCGTGTCGTAGCTCTTCTTCACCAGCAGCTCGGTCAGGTCCGGGTCGCAGCGGTACTGCGTCACGCGCGCCATGTCGTCGAGGAACTGCTCCTCGGTATAGGTGCCGAAATCGGTGCTGGCGCACTCGGCGTCGGTCAGGTCGGGCATCAGGCGGCGCAGGTCCTCTACGCCGTTGTAGACGATGCGCATCGCGCCGGCGGTGAAGCGGGTGTTGCCGCCGCACTCGGCCTCGGGGGCGCGCTCCAGCATCAGCACGCGCTCGCGCGTCTCGCGCGCGGCGAGCGCCGCGCAGAATGCGGCGTTGCCGCCGCCGATTACTACGACGTCATAGTTCATCTGCTGGTCATGCTCCTGTTTGTGAGCGCAATTATGCAGTGCGCCCGTCGGTGCAAGCGGCCTGCCCGGGCGAATCGAGCCGCCACAGCCGCGCGAGGAGTCCTTTCGCCCGCGCTTCGCCCAGCACCGGCACCGCGAGTTCCAGGTACTTGGCGTCGAGCTGCGCGTCGGTCAGGGGTGCGTCCGGGTCGCCGACGCGGGTGGGTTGCAGGTGTTCCTCGCGACGGCCGTCGCGCGTTTCGATCGCCACGCGCGCCGCGCGCTGCGCCGGGAACGCCGCGTCGAGTTGCGGATCGACGGCGACTTCCACGCACTGCATCAATGCGCGCGTCGCAGGGTCCGCGAGGCGCGATGGCTCGAAGGCGGCAAAGCGCACGCTGCCGTGTGCGAGCGCGGTGGCCACCACGTACTTGAGCGAGAAGCGGCCTTCGGCCGCCGTGCGCGGCTCGCCGATGCCGGCGACATCGAGCGCGGCCCTGTATGTGTCCACCCGTACCCGCGCGATGTCCCTGGCGACGAGGCCCATCTTCGCCTGCAGCGCCAGAGCGCCATCGATGGCGGCGAAGGTATGGCCGCAGCAGCAGTGGTTCTTGAAGCTCATGCGCGTGATGTGGAACTCGCGCCCCAGCGTCTCCAGCGCCCGCTCCCAGTCGGGTCCGTCGCTCATCGCGCGCCCGTAGCCGGCCTCACCCTCGATCACGTCGAGCGACCCGGTGACGCCCTCGCGCGCCGCCAGCGCCGCGGTGACTCCGGCTTCGGCGGCGTGGCCGGCGTGCAGCGGCTTGGACATCGAATCGCCGCGCATCGCCTGCTGCAGCCCGGCCGAGAACGTCGCTGCCGTGGCAAGTGCGTGCGCGAAGCGCGTGGCATCGAGCTGCAGCAACTCCGCCGCGGCAGCGCAGGCGCCGAAGCAGCCGATGGTGCCGGTGTTGTGCCAGTACTTGTAGTGCGCGCGGCCCATCGCGGCACCGATGCGGGTCGATACCTCGTAGCCGACCACCACCGCGCGCAGGAACTCCGCGCCCGAGGCGCCGCGCGAGCACGCCAGCGCGAGCGCGGCGGGGATGGTCGACGCCCCCGGGTGATAGATGCCGTCGCGGTAGATGTCGTCCACTTCCATGGTGTGCGCTGCCGCGCCGTTGATCAGCGCCGCGGTGCGCACGGTCGCCTTGCGTCCGAGGGCCAGGCACGCGTCGCCGCGGTCCAGGTCTTCCGCCAGGGCCTGCTCCAGCAGCGACGCAGGCGTGGCTACCGCGCCGGCGATCATCGCCGCGTACAGGTCGATCACCGCGCGCTTGGCGTGATGCACGACGTCCGCCGCCTGCGGCTGCGCGCGATACGCGACCGCCCAGGCGGCGAAGCGCTCGACCACGCTGCCCATCAGTTCAGCGGCCATGGCAGCTCGACATGCTCCTGCAGCAGGCCGCGCGGGAAATCCAGGCTCAGCGCATGTCCGAGCGCGAGCACGCCGGCGAGCATCACGATCGTGAAGCCGACCGTCATCCCCCACCCCTGGCCGGCGCGCATGCGCAGGAACGCGACGAAGAAGATGGCCACCGCCGGGATGTAGCCGACCAGCGCGGCGAGCGCGAACAGGGTGGCGAACCAGGCGAAGCTGGTCCACGGGCTGGCGACACCGGGTTCGCCGACGTGCGCGCCGGTGACTTCCTGGTCCTGGTTCGCAGGGTGTGCGACCCGGCGCCCGCTGATCGACCACAGGATGTAGCCCCCGGCCAGCAGCGATACCGCGCCGATGCCGACCGGGAACACGGCGGCAAGGAACGATTGCTGCAGGCCGTCCGTGACCGCGTAGGCGAAGAGCGCGAGCAGGACCGCGGTGAAGATGATCTGCGGCCGGCGTTGGCCGGCCGCTGGATGCGGCACGGCGTCCGCGCCGGGTGCGCCGCCGCGCACCACGCCCTCCTCGCCGACCCGCGAGCGCGAGCCGGCGAATACCGATACCGCGGTGATCGCGGCGATGATGAGCACGCCGGGGCGCGCGAGGAAGCCCCAGGAGTAGAACTGCATCGCCTGGTAGAAGTAGGTCTCGGCCTGCGGCGCCAGCACGAAGCCGATCAGCACCGCCGGCCGCGGCCAGCCGAAGCGGCGCAGCAGTATGCCGGCGAGGCCCACGGCAAGCAGCAGCAGCAGGTCCGACAGGTCGCGGCGCGCCTGGAAGGCGGCGAATGTGATCACCACCATCATGAACGGCGCGATCAGCGTGAACGGGATCAGCGTCAGTCGCGCGATCGGGCCGGCGAGGGCGAGGCAGATCCCCGCGCCGAGCACGTTCGCAATCGCAAGCGACCACACGACCGTGTAGGTGAGCGAAAGGTTCTCACCGACCATGCTCGGCCCCGGCTCGATGCCGAGCAGCACCAGGCCGGCCAGCAGGATGGCCATGCTGCCCGATCCCGGCACGCCGAACATCAGCGTCGGCATCAGCGCGCCGCCCTGGCATGCATTGTTCGCCGCTTCGGGCGCCAGCACGCCGCGGATATCACCGCTGCCGAACTTCGATTTGTCGCGCGAGGTCTGCACCACGTGCCCGTAGGCGATCCAGTCGACCACGCTGCCGCCCAGCCCCGGGATCGCGCCGACCAGGGCGCCGACGCCGGAGCAGCGCAGGCAGAGGAACCAGTGGCGCAGCGTGTCGCGGAAGCCCTGCAGCCAGCCGGCGCCCAGCCGGTTCGCGCGCGCGATCGGCCGGTTCAAACGCAGCAGGTCGACGATCTCGGGAAAGGCGAACAGGCCCAGGGCCACCACCACCAGCGGCATGCCGTCTCGCAGGTAGTCGATGCCGAGGAACATTCGCTCCTCGCCCGTGGCAGGCGCGGCGCCGACCGAACCGAGCAGCAGGCCCACGCCGCAGGCGGCCAGTCCCTTGGCGAGGCTCGCGCCCGCGAGCACGCCGACCATCGACATGCCGAACACCGCGAGCATGAACATTTCGGCCGAGGTGAACGCGAGGATCACCGGACGCGCGACCAGCACCGCGCCGGTAAGCAGCAAGGCGCCGAACAGCCCGCCGATGAGCGACGCGGAAAAGGCCGCGCCGAGCGCGCGCGCGGCGTGACCCTGCTGCGCCAGCGGGAAGCCGTCGAGCACCGTCGCCTGGCTGGCGCTCGAGCCCGGGATCCCCATCAGCACCGAGGTAAACGTGTCCGAGGTGTTGATCACCGCGATCAGGCCTACCAGCATCGCCAGCGCGGAGACCGCATCCATGCCGTAGAGGAATGGCAACAACAGCGACAGGCCGGCGATGCCGCCCAGCCCGGGCAGGATGCCGATCGCCAGGCCGATCACCACCCCGACCCCGAGGAACATCAGATGCTGTGGGGCGAAAAGCGTGCCCAGGGCGGTAACGAAGGTTTCGAACATCGGCTATGCCCGCTGCGGAAAGCACGCACCACCGCGCGGGCAGGCGTGTCCTGCCTCACGCGTCGTGGCAGCCGCGCGCAACTTGCGGCGCGCTCGCTAGAACTTCACGCCGTAGTTCTGCGACAGGTGCTCGCGCACCCAGTATCGCGACGCCGGCGACACCTGCGTGGCGACACGATAGAGCGTCTCGGCGGCCTTGCCGGTCGCCTGCGGATACTGGCCGAGCACCTTTGCCTTGCTGGACACGAACGCGGGGTCCGCCTGCATCCTGCGGAACGCCTCGCTGTAGGTGTCGACGATGTCCTTCGACGTGCCCTTGGGCAGCACGACGATTTTCTGCGCGCCGAAGCCCGCGGTGATGAACGCCATCAGCGTGTCCCACTCCAGGCCGCTCTGCTTGCCGCCCCCAGCCGCGATGACCTCGCCCACGTGCGGCAGGTCGGGGAAGGTCGGGTCGCGCGCGAGCCTGCCCTTGTCGTCCAGCATGCCCCAGCTGAACAAGGGCACCGCGCGTCCGGACTTGACCATGGGCACGACGCTGGCGAGGTATGCCGACGAAGTCTGGTAGTCGATGTTCGATTCGCCGCGCTCGAAGGCGAGGCGCGCGCCGCCGCGTGCCTTCATGCCGAAGACGTACTGCACCGGCAGGCCGAGTTGCCTGAACGCGAGCATCGGCACCAGACTCAACGAGGTCGCACCCTCGCTGCCGTAGATCAATTTCGTGTTCTTCAGCGCGCCGATGTCCGCGGCGGACTTGACGCCCAGGTCCGCGCTGACGAAGACGACGCCGCCGGTGGGCGAGGCGAGTACCGGCTTCCAGTCCTTGTACTCGTACTTCACCCGCGTGTCGCCGAGCAGGTACGGGAACTGGGTCGATCCGGAGGTGCCGAGGACGGTGAGGCCGTCCGGTCGCGCGCGCGCGGCGAATTCATTGGCGCCCCGGGTCGAGCCGCCGCCCGGGACGTTCTTCACCACCACCGTCGGATTGCCGGGCAGGTACCTGGTCATGAACGGCGCGTAGAAGCGCGCCCAGACGTCGGAGCCCCCGGCGACCGGGAAGGGGATGACGAAATCGATGGTCTTGCCGCGGAAGTCCGCGGCCTGCGCGGCGAGCGGCAGGGCCGCGGCGAGCAGGCCCGCGAGAACGGCCTGCACGACTGTGCGTCGGCCTGGGTGGTTGACGGTATTCATGGCTTCCTCCCTGTTCAGAATTGTTGTGTGTACTGCGACGGGTCGATGCGCGCGCCCACGACCAGCGGCCGGTCCTGCGGCCGCTTTGACGCGAGCAGGCGCGCAAGCGCCGCCGGGCTGTCGACGGCGGCGCCCTCGCAAGCCATCGACCGCGCCAGCTTCTCGATGTCGACGGATTCGATCAGCGTACCCCAACTAGGGTACCTGCGGTTCGCCTGCTTGATCTCGATGCGGTTGAGGCTGCCGTCGCAGAACACGATGACGAGCAGCGGCAGTCCGAGGCTGGCGGCGAGCTGCAGTTCGCCCTGCACCATCGCCAGCCCGCCGTCGCCGACGAAGCAGACCACCGGGCGCCCCGGGTTCAGCAACTGCGCGACGATCGCCGCGGGCAGGGAGTAGCCCATCGACGACAGGCCGTTGCTCATCAACACCGAGCGCGGCTCGTAGGCGCTCCAGCCCTGGCCGACGAGCAGCTTGTGCGAACCGACATCGGAGGTGGCAAGCGTCCGGCGCGGCAGTGCCTCGCGCACCGCGTCGATGACGTCGGTGGGATTGAGCCTGCCCTTGACGCGCCCGGCGTAGTACGCGGCGCGCAGGGCGTCGCGGTGGCGCCGGACCGCCGCCGCCTTCCACCGTGCTTCTCCCTTCCAGGACCGCGCGACCGCGCTGACGATCGCCGCGATGTCGCCGACCAGTTCCGTGTCGGCGCGGTAGATCTGGTCGGTGTTAGGCAGCGCGTCGACGTGCACGGTCGCTACCTTGAGCGTCCAGGGCTTGATCAGCTCGACCGCGTCGAAGCCCACCGCGAGCAGCAGGTCGCTGCGCTTGAGGAAATCCCACATCAGCGCATTGCACGCCATGTCCAGCGTGCCGGCGTAGTACGGGTGGTCCTCGGCGAGCACGCCTTTCGCCATCGGCGCCACCACCACCGGGATGCCGGCGGATTCGGCCAGCCTGGCGATTGCGGCATGCGCGTTCGCCCGCTGCGCGGCGATCCCGGCGAGGATCACCGGCCGCTTCGCCTTCCTCAGCAGCGACGCGACGCCGCCGTCGCCGCCGAACGCGCTCGCCTGGCGTGGCGGCAGCACCACGGCGTCGTCGCTTGCGTCGGCGCCGACCACGTCGGCATGCGTGGTGATGTGCACCGGTCCCGGGCGCTCGGCGGTCGCGGTGCGCAACGCGCGGCGCATGATGCCGCCCACGGTGTCGGGCGCGACGTGCGTCGTCCACTTGCTGACGGACGAAAAGAGCCGTTGGTGGTCGAGCACCTGGTGCGTGAAGGTCTGCTCGCGCTTGCGCTCGATCTGCCCCGAGATGGCGATCATCGGCACGCGGTCCAGGTATGCGTTCGCCACCGCATTGACGAGGTTGGACGAACCCGGGCCCAGCGTGGACATGCATACACCGGGGCGCCCGGTGAGAAAGCCGTAGGCCTCGGCCATCAGGCCGGCGGTGCCTTCGCGCCGGCCGAGCACGAATTGCAGGCCGGCGCGGCGCGCGGCCTCCATGAATTCGATGTTCGGGTCCCCCGGATAGCCGAAGACGTGTCCGACGCCGGCCGCCTTCAGGTATCCGACGATGACCCCGGAAACGTTCATCAGCTCAGAATTCCACCTGCTCGCCCGGCTTCATGAGGATGACCTGCGTGGCGCTCGAGCCCAGCGCCTCCACCAGTTGCTCGGGCGGCGATTTCGCGCCCGGCGTGACCCGATAGTGCATCGGGATGGCGTACCTGGGCTTGATCAGTTCGCGCAGCGCGTATGCCGCATCTGCGGCATCCATGGTGAAGCGGCCGCCGATCGGCAGCAGCACCATGTCGGGCTTGTAGTGTTCGGCGATCCATTTCATGTCGCCGAACAGCCCGGTGTCGCCCATGTGCCAGATCCTGAAGCCATTCTCCAGCTCGATGATGTAGCCGATCGGCTCGCCGCCGGGATGGGTCTCGTCCTTGCCGGTGGCGGGATTCTTCCAGACGTAGATGGACGAATGCTCGGCGCGCACCGCGGTGAAGTGGATGCCCGGTACCGGCGACAGGCGGCCGCTCTTGTTGAACCGCGGCAGTTGCTTGCCGGGCAGCACGCCCAGCGTGGTCAGCGTGTTGTTCAGGTCGCCCGGCGCATGCATCGGGATGTTGTTCAGCTTGGCCAGGGCGGGTGCGTCGGTGATGTGGTCCCAGTGACCGTGGGTGACGAGCAGCACGTCCACCTTGCCGAGCGCCTCGAGGTTTCTGTATTCCGGCGGCGTCGTCGGCATGACCGTGAGCGCCGGGTCGATCACGATCACCTTTCCGCCGGGCGACGTGATGCGGAACGAGGCGTGGCTCAGCCACTGCACCACGGTCTTGCCGCTCTGTGCCTGCGCGGCCGGAATGGCGAGCAGCGCGCCCGCCAGGATGGCGATGAATCGGAATGTCATGGATGCTTCCTCCCTGCCGGCACTGTACGCAACGCCCCGGGCCGCTTCCAATACAATTGCGGCGGTCTCCGATACCGAATCTTGCATCGCCCGCCATGTCGCGCCCGGAACGCAGCGCTGCAACGCCCGCCGGCCGGATCCTGCCCGACTGGTACCTGCGCTCGCGCCTGAAGATGCGACAGGTGCTGCTGCTGGTGGCGCTGGACGAGCAGCGCAACATGCACCGCGCCGCGGCCGGCCTGCGCATGACCCAGCCGGCCGCAACACGCCTGCTCGGAGGCCTCGAGCGCATGCTTGGCGTGCGCCTGTTCGAGCGCGGTCCGCGCGGCCTGGCGCCGAATGCCTATGGCGAGAGCCTGATCCGGCATGCGCGCGCGATGCTCGCCACGCTGGACCACGCGCGCGAGGAGATGAACTCGCTTGCCGAAGGCGCCTCGGGCCGCATCGTCATCGGCGCGCTGCTGGTGGCGGCGCCGGTGCTGGTGCCGCTCGCGCTGGCGCGCTTCAAGCAGCGCCACCCCAGGCACACGGTGCAGGTGCATGAAGGCAGCGCAACCACGCTGCTGCCCGCGCTGCGCCGCGGCGAACTCGACCTTGTGGTGGGACGCGTCACCAGCGACGTCCCGGGCGAGGGGCTCGATTTCGAGGCGTTCTACAGCGAGCCGATGCAGGTGGTGGTCCGCGTCGGGCATGCGCTTGCGCGCCGGCGCGCGCTCAAGCTCGCCGCGCTGGCGGACGAGGCCTGGATCGTGCCCGCCCCGGATGCCCCGTACCGGCGCCGGCTCGAAGCGGCGTTCCGGCAGGCGGGCGTGGTGCCGCCGCGCCGACTGGTCGAATCGGTGTCGATCGCGGTGAACAGGATGCTGGTGCAGGAAAGCGACATGCTCGCCGTGATGCCGCGCGACGTGGCGCGCGAGTATGCGGCTCTCGGCCTGCTGCGCATACTGCCGGTGACTCTGCCGCCGCCTTCCGGGCCGGTGGGCGTGATCACGGTGGTGGGACGGCCGCTGCCGCCGGCGACAGCCGACCTGGTACAGGCGCTGCGCGAAGCGGCACGTCGTCCTGCGTGATACCTGCTTCGGCATCGCCGGGTCCGCAGAAGTCATTGGAGCCGGAGCAGGCGCTGGCCTACAGTGTCGGCCGACTGGAGGAACTGCCATGCCGCGTGGCGTCGTAGACCTTGAAGGACTGAAGAGTCCGGCCGCCGAGGCGTTGCGCCGCATGGCGCCGCCCGCCGGCATGCCGTTCCGCGTGCGCAAGCTCGGCCACGTCGTGCTGATGGTGCGGGACCTGGCGCGCTCGGTAGGCTTCTATACCGGTGTGCTCGGCTTTCGCGTGTCCGACGTCTATCCGGAAACGATGATGAAGGGCGGCATGGTGTTCCTGCGCTGCAACGCCGACCACCACGGCATTGCGCTGGTTGGCGGCGCCAGCGAGGACGCCTCGGCACGGGAACTGCATCACCTTGCCTTCGAGCTGGCGACGCTGGACGAGCTGGTGCGCGCGCGCGGCTTCCTGCGCGCGCACGGCGTGAAGGTCGAGTTCGACGGCCGGCGCCGCGCCGGCTGCCAGGTGGCGGTGGAGTTCCGCGATCCCGACGGGCATTTCCTCGAGCTGTACTGGGGCCTGGACCAGATAGGCAGCGACCAGCGCGTGCGCCCGCCCGAGGAGTGGGCCGAGGAGCACTCGCTGGAGGAGGCGATCGCCAACCCGCCACCCGGCCAGGACACCACGCTGTACGTCGAATGACCGAGCGCATCGCCTTCATCGGCTTCGGCGAGGCCGGCCAGCTCATCAGCCGGGGCCTGCGCGCAGACACCGGGGCCGAGATCCGTGCCTACGACATCCTGTTCGGCCAGCCGGCGGGCGCGCCGCTGGAGACTGCGGCGCGCGCGCTGGGCGTCGGCGTGGCCCGCGACCACGCGGACGCGGTGGGCGGCGCCGGCCTGGTGTTCCTCGCCGTGACCGCGAGCTCCAGCCTCGCTGCCACGCAGTCCTGCCTTCCGGCGCTGACGCAGGGCCAGCTCTTCCTGGACGTCAATTCGGTGTCGCCGCAGCGCAAGATCGACACCGCGGCGCTGGTCGCGCCGACCGGTGCGGCTTATGTGGACGTCGCGGTGATGGCGCCAGCCGCACCCTACCTGCACAAGGTGCCATGCCTTGCGGGTGGGCCGGGCGCGGCAGCACTTGCGCCGCGAGCGGCCGCGCTCGGCATGAAGATGGAGGTCGTGTCCGACCAGGTCGGGCAGGCGAGCGCGATCAAGATGTTCCGCTCGATAGTGGTGAAGGGCCTCGAGGCGATCCTCGTCGAGGCGATGACCGCCGCGAGCGAGTACGGCGTGGAAGCGCGCGTGCTCGCTTCGCTGCAGGAGACTTTCCCCGGTATCGACTGGGAGAAGCTCGCCGGCTACATGATCGAGCGCGTGGTGAGCCACGGCAAACGCCGCGCCGCGGA
Source organism: uncultured Enterobacteriaceae bacterium (assembly GCA_964612335.1). GTDB lineage: Bacteria > Pseudomonadota > Gammaproteobacteria > Burkholderiales > SG8-39 > CAZTDU01. The sequence continues at coordinate 196,776 of CAZTDU010000003.1, forward strand.
GATGCGCGAAGTGTCGGCGACGCTGGAGGGCATCGGACTCGATCCCCTGATGGCGGCGGCGACCGCAGCGCGCCAGCAGTGGGTCGCCGATCTCGATGTCAGGGCTCGCCTCGCGGGCGTGAAGACGGAACACCGCGCGGATCTGGTACGCGCCATCCGCGAGGCCATGGGCCGGTGAAAGCGCTGCTCGGCGACTATGCATGCACCGCGGCGCTGAAGCAGGGTGATGTCCGCCCGGATCGAATCAGCCTGGAGTTCGCCGATGTGCGTCCGCCGAGCGCGGGGTTCAAGCGCGTGGTGCGGGAGCTGGAGTTCGATGTCGCCGAGCTCGCGATCACGACTTTCCTGATGGCGAAGGCAGCGGGCAAGCCGTATCGCCTTCTCCCGGCCGTCGTGCTCGCGCGCATGCAGCACGCGCGCCTGGTGCGCAACGCGGAGCGCGGACCGCTCGCGCCGCGCGAGCTCGACGGCCGGCGCGTCGGCGTGCGTTCCTACTCGGTAACCACCGGGATGTGGATCCGCGGCGTGCTTGCCGAGGACTTCGGCGTCGACTGTGATCGCATCACCTGGGTGACGTTCGAGGAGGCGCACGTGGCGGAGTTCCGCGACCCGCCGAACGTCGAGCGCGCGCCTGCCGGGGCGAGGCTGGAGGACATGCTGTTCGCAGGCGACATCGACGCCGCGGTCACGGGGGATGCGCAGATCGGAGATCCGCGCATCGTGCCGGTGATACCGGATGCCGAAGCTGCCGCGCGCGCCTGGCGCGCGCGTACCGGCGCGATCCAGATCAATCACATGGTGGCGGTGAAGGACACCGTGCCGCAGGATGCCGCCGACGAAGTGACGCGGCTGCTTGCGGACAGCATCAGGGCCGCGGGGAGCCCGGAAATGAATCCCTGCGGCTTCGAGGCGAACCGGCGCAACCTCGAAGTCGCCATCGACGCGGTCCATCGCCAGCGGCTGATCCCGCGGCGCTACGCGGTAGAGGAGCTCTACGCATGATCATCGATTGCCACGGCCACTACACCACCGCGCCTGCCGCGCTGTGGGAATGGCGAAAGCGGCAGGTTGCCGGCGGGGACCCGGGGCTGCTCAGCATTGCGGATGACGAGATCCGCGACACGCTGGAGAAGAACCAGCTGCGCATCCAGCGCGAACGCGGCACGGACCTGACCTTCTTCTCGCCGCGCGCCGGTTCCATGGAACACCACGTCGGCGATGCGCGCATGAGCGAAGACTGGTCGCGGCAGTGCAACGACCTGATCCATCGCGTGTGCAGCCTCTATCCGGCCAACTTCGCGCCGGTGTGCCAGCTCCCGCAGTCGCCGGGCGTCGCGCCTGAGAACTGCATTCCCGAGCTGGAGCGCTGCGTGCGCGAGCTCGGGTTCATCGGCTGCAACCTCAATCCCGATCCTTCCGGCGGCTGGTGGAAGACGCCCCCGCTGGGCGACCGCTGGTGGTATCCGCTCTACGAGAAGCTCGTCGAGCTCGACGTGCCGGCGATGGTGCACGTGAGTTCCTCGTGCAACCCGGCGTTCCACTTCACCGGCGCGCACTACATCAATGCCGACACCACGGCATTCATGCAGTTCCTGCAGTCGGACCTGTTCAAGAACTTCCCGACGCTGAAGTTCGTCATCCCGCACGGCGGCGGCGCGGTGCCCTACCACTGGGGGCGTTATCGCGGCCTGGCGCAGGACATGGGCAAGCCGCTGCTGAAGGAGCTGCTGCTGAACAACGTGTACTTCGATACCTGCGTCTATCACCTGCCTGGCATCGAGCTGCTGCTGAAGGTCATCCCGGTGGAGAACATCCTCTTTGCCTCCGAGATCGTCGGCGCGGTGCGCGGCATCGACCCCGAGACCGGCCACTACTATGACGACACCCGGCGCTACATCGATGCGGTGCCCTGGCTGTCGGCGGCGGACCGGGCGCAGATCTTCGAGGGCAACGCGAGGCGGGTGTACCGGCGCCTCGCACCCGCAGCCACGCAGGGAGTGCGCTAGAACTGGTACTTTCGCAGGCCGCCGTCCACCGGGATCACCGCGCCGGTGATGTAGCGCGCGCGGGGCGAGGCGAGGAAGCAGACCAGGTTCGCGATGTCCTCGGGCTGGCCGTATTCGCCGACCGGGATCTCGTGCTCGGACTGCCACGCCCGGTATTCGGGAGTGTAGTTGCGCAGGATCTGCTCGCTGATGATCCGTCCGGGCGGGATGCAGTTCACGGTGATGCCGTGCTTGCCGACCTCGCGTGACAGGCCCTTGGACCATGAGTGCATTGCCGCCTTGGCGCAGAACGCGCCGTTGATGCCCTCGGGCTCGGACTTGCCGGTGAGGTTGACGATGCGACCCCACTTGCGCGCGATCATCTGGTCCACCAGCTTGTGCGCGAGCTGGCGCGGCCGGGTGAAGTTCAGCGTCATCGCCTCCGTCCACTGCGCGTCGTCGGTGTGCAGCTGGAACTTGCGCGATCCGCCGGCGTTGTTGACCAGGATCTCTACCGAGCCGAGCCCGGCCAGCGCGGCGCCGGCGATCGCCCCGGCGGCATCCTCAAGCATCAGGTCGCATTCGATGAGTACCGGCTTGGTCCCGCCAGCGGCGACAATCGCGGCAGACACCTCTTCCAGCAGGTTCATGCGCCGCGCCACGAGCGCGAGGCGCACGCCTTCGGCGGCGAGCGCGAGCGCGATGCCGCGGCCGATGCCGATGCTTGCGCCGGTGACGAGGCCGGTCTTGCCGGCGATGCCGAGGTCCATTCAGTTCTCCCTGTGCAGGTAGCGCTCGCGGCCGAAGCGCGGGTCCGGGTCGCCGGAATACTTGAGCACGCCGTTGGTGCGCGCGACCAGCGCGCCGGCCTGCGTGGTGATGAGGCCCTGGCCGAAGACCATGCTGCGGGTGACACGCAGCAGCTGCACGCGGCCCTCGATCCATTCGCCGAGCCTGGCCGGGCCGATGAAGTCGCAGCCGGCACTCACGGTGAACAGGAAGCGCGACAGGCCGGACTGGTAGTTCAGGCAGGCGGTGAGCATGAAGTCGCAGAACGCCATCACCAGCCCGCCGTGCGCGATGCCCTTCGCATTGCAATGACGCTGCTCCACGCGCAGGCCGATCACCAGAGCATCGCCATCGATACGGCTGTAGAACGGGCCGTTCGCCTCCATGAAGGAGTTGTCGGCCAGCCGCATCGGCACGAACCCGGGCGGTGCGTTCATGCGGTTCGCGCGCGCGGATCCAACTAGTAGCCCCGCTTCGGATCCACCACGTTGCGCAGCTTCTGCCCGCGCACGAAGCGCCGCGCGTTGTCGAACACGAGGTCGAGCGTGCGCGGGATGTAGGTCTCGGCGTCGTCAGAGGAGCAGTGCGGCGAGATGTACACGTTCGGTGCTTTCCACAGCGGTGAACCCGCGGGCAGCGGTTCCGGGTCGTGCACGTCCAGCACCGCGCCGGAAAGGCGCCCGGCGCGCAGCGCGGCGATGAGCGCCGGCGTGCGAATCAGGGGCCCGCGACCGATGTTGGCGATCGCCGCGCCCGGCTTCATCAGCGCGAACTCCCGCTGGCCCATCATGCCGCGCGTATCCGGCGTCAGCGGCGCGGCGAGGTAGACGATGTCGGCCGTGGGCAGCAGCGCATGCAGCCGGTGCTGCTCGCGGCGGCGCAGCCCGGTTACCTGCATGCCGAGCGTCTTGCCGGCGCGCGCGACGGCGCCGCCGAGCTCGCCCATTCCGACCACCAGCAGCGCCTTGCCGCGCGGAGTGGTGGTGAATATCTGCTGCCAGCGCGAGGCGCGCTGGTTCGCCTGGATCTGCGGCACGCGCGCAGCCAGCATCAGCAGCGACATCAGCCCGAACTCGTAGGTCTTGGGCGCGTGCACGCCGCTGTTGTTCGTCAGCACCACGCTGCGCGGCAGCCAGTCCAGCGGCAGCAGGTTCTCGATGCCGGCGCCGGTGACATGTATCCAGCGCAGCCGCGGCGCCGCAGCCGCCAGGCGGCGCAGAGGAAAGCGCGCGTCCGACAGGAAGCCGCCGGAGCAGGCGAGCGCGTCGATCCTTGGCAGCCAGTCGTCGATTTCCGCGAGGTCCACGCCGCGGCTCACGCGCACCAGCTTCGCCGCGGCGGCATTGCGGCGTCGCGCCGCGGCAAGGCGCTCCGGCGTGATGCGAAACACTTCCGGCCTGACGATTCCGTCTTCGAAATGCAGCCTTGGTCTCAGATTCTTCTTCATGAGCGCCGGAGCATAATACAGGGCGGAAAGGAAGCATCCACGATGAGCGAAATGCACACAATCCCGGCGCGCAGGGGCGTCGCGCAGCGCATGAAGAAGGGCCAGGTGCTGAAGGTCGTCAACACCCATGGCTCGCAGGTGGTGGACTTCTGGGCCTTCAACGCCGACGACCTTGGCGAATGCATGTCGATGGAGCACTCGCGCGCGGCGATCCTGCGCATCATCCCGAAGGTGGGGGACACGATGGTGACGAATCGCCGCCGCCCGATCCTCACCATCGTCGGCGACACCTCGCCAGGGGTGCATGACACGCTGATCGCGGCCTGCGACGTGTATCGCTACCAGCTGCTGGGCTGCAAGGGGTACCACGACAACTGCACCGACAACCTCGGCCGTGCGCTGGAGGCAATGGGTCTGAAGCGCGTGCTGACGCCGTCGCCCTTCAACCTGTTCATGAACATCCCGGTAACGCGCGACAACGCAGTGTCGTTCGAGCCGCCGGTGACCAGGCCTGGCGACGCAATCTCGTTCCGGGCCGAGATGGATGCGATCGTCGCTTTCTCGGCCTGTCCGCAGGACATGGTGCCGATCAACGGCGCCGACTGCACGCCGGTCGACGCGCACTACCGGGTCGAGTAGGCCGAACCCGGGGCGATCTACCGGAACGCGGGCGGCTGCCAGCTCCAGGTCGGCGTGTCGGAGCTGCGCAGCATGCGCAGCATGCGCATCGCGGATTCCTTCGCTCCGCCGGGCCCGCGGTAGTAGCCCGGCACGACCAGTGTCTCGTTGAAGCCCATCGCCTTGTAGAAGGCACGTGCCGCCTCGTTCGACGCGCGCAGCTCCAGGTGGATGCTGCCAACTCCTGCGGTGAGCGCCGATTCGACCAGCCATTCGAGCAGGCGCCGGCCGATGCCCTGGCGACGATGCGCAGGCAGGACCGCGAGCAGCACCAGGTGCGCCCGCTCCTCGCCGAACTCCATGATCGCGAAGCCGGCGGTGCGCCCGCGCTCGCTGGCAACCAGCGTGACCGTGTCGCGATGGCGGATCCTGCCGAGGATGCGTGCGGCGTCGTAGCGCCAGCCCAGCCCGGGCTCGATTAGATCGCGCGACATCAACGCGATGGTCTGCGCATCCCGCGCCTCGGCGAGGCGTATGCTGATGGTGTCCTTGCTCACGCGATCATTCTGCCATGCCGCGCTGGCACTTTCGCTGCGGCGCGGGCACGCCGGCGGGCTTGCTAGACTCCCGCGGGCCGTCGATACGAAAGGGAATCCGCTTGCGGGTTGCGGTGCCGTGGGGCTTGTCGCGCTACATGCCGCTGAACGGGTTCCATCCCCTCTACCAGCCGCTGTTCGACGCCAACCCGCGTCTCGAGTTCAGTGCGGTCGACCTGCCGGCGCTGGCACGGGCGCTGCGGTATTCGCCGTGGTTCGCCGCCGAGTGCGCGAGGCGTTCGCAGTCGCTCGCGCGCCAGCTGATGAACGCAGCGCCGGACCTCGACCTGCTCGCCGCGTTCATCGGGAACATCACGCCCGAGGAGCTGTGGGCGGCGAGCGACCTGCCCGGCGACATCGAACTGCACCATACCAGCCCCAACACGGCGGGCCTCAGGCCCTTCGTCTTGCACTGCGAGAGCTTCCTGCCGGTGTTCTTCCCTTTCTTCCAGCAGGGCGCCGGCGGGCTCGAGGACCATGCCGGGGTGCGGCAGCTCTTCCGCAGCATCCTCGGCTCGCCCGCATGCATCGCCATCCTGTCGCACATCCCGGGGACGCTCTCCGAGATCAGCAGCTTCTTCGGCGATGCCGCGATCGACGCCAGGCTCGGGCAGACCCGCGTGGGCATCAGCGAGAGGAACCTGCGCAGGCTGCTCGCGGCGCCGCGCGACGTGGTTGCGCGCGAGCCGGTATTCCTCTTCACGAACTCGGCGCACCAGAACCCGAACTCGATCCCGTTGCGCGGAGGCATTGCGGTGCTGCGCTTCGCCGAGCGCTACTTGCGAGCAGGACACGCCGGGCGCTTCGTGTTCCGCACGACGCGGCCTGCGGAGTCGATGCTGCGCGACTGGGGCGTGGATGCCGGCTACCTGCGCGCGCACGAGAACGGGCGCGTCCAGTGGCTGGAGAGCTACCTCGACGAGGACAGTCAGCTCGATCTCTTCGCCGCCGCAGACGTGCTGCTGCTGCCGAGCGCGAACCTGCATTCGGTCTCGCTGATGCAGGCGCTGGCCGCCGGTGCGATTCCCGTGGTCACGGACACGCACGGCACCGAGCGCTTCGTCGAGGACGGCGATACCGGCGTGGTGCTGACCGGCGTGCGATCGCGCATCTGGGCAACGCATGCGCCCTCGGGCGTACGCTACGATCGCCACGAGGCGTTCGCGGGGGCAGCCGGGGACCTGGTAGAGCAGCTGTTCGGCAAGCTGCTGCCGCTGCTCGCGAACGCGGACGCGGTCGCGGCGATGCGCGAACGCATGCGCAGGGCGGCGCGGGACAGGTTCTCCGGCGACGCGTATCGCGACGCCCTGAGCGAGGACCTCGAAGCGCGCTGGCGCGTCCACGGCGGCGCCGCCGCGCGCGCGTTGCAGCCGTCCCTGCTGCAGCGTTTCGGCGCCGTCAGCAGCGGCGGCTGGGAGCGCTACTTCAGCTCGCCGCCGGTGCCGCGCCGGCAGGGCGAGGTCGAGGGCGGGCTGCGCTACGCGGGCGGAGGCGTCCAGTACCGCGTGCTTGGCGGGCGGTTGCAGGGCCTCGACCAATGGTCGCCGTTCCGGCTGCATCGGCAGGGCAGGCTGAGGCCGGACGCGACCACGTTGTTCGGCGACCTGAAGGCGCTGGAGGATGACGCATCGACGTCGGCCGCGGCCCGCCTGGCGAGCGGCTTGCGCGCGAGGCTGCATTTCGCGCGCCTGCGCAGGATGTCCGCGGACTGACCGCGCGCATTGCGGCGCTCAGTGCGCGCGCCGCATCAGCCGCTGCAGGTGCAGGTAGATCCGCGTGTGGTCCGCGCCGGGGGCGGCGCGGCGCGCGGCATCCCGCCAGATGCGCGCCGCCGCCGCGGCGAGCGGCGCGCGCGGTGCGAGCCTCGCCGCGATGCCGACGTCCTTCGCCATCAGCGCCAGCGCGAAGCCGGAGTCGTAGCGGCGCGCCAGCACGTGCTGGCGGATCTTGTTCTCGGTGGTGCTGTTTCGCGCCGCGGACGCGTTCCAGATCTCGACCATCAGGTTCGCATCGAGGCCGCGGGCGCGGGCGGCAATCGTGGCTTCAAGCGCGGCGAGCGTGCCGGCAGCGGCGATGTAGTTGTTCAGCGCCTTCGCCACATGGCCCGCGCCGAGCGGGCCGGCATGGAAGATGCGCCGGCCCAGTACCTCGAGAAAGGGCAGCGCGCGCGCGAAGTCGGCCCTGCGCCCGCCAGCCATGATGGTCAGCGTCCCGGCGCGTGCGCCGTCGACGCGGCCCGACACCGGCGCATCCACCAGGCGCACGCCCCGTCGGGCCAGCGCTGCGCCCAGCCTGCGCGTATCCGCGGGGTCGCAGGAGCTCATGTCGATGACGAGCGTGCCGCGCCCGGGTGCCAGGTCCGCGAGCGCCCGGCGCAGCGCCTTGCCGTCCGGCAGCATGGTGATGACGATGCGCGATCGCGTCGCGCGTGCATGTGGCGAGGCGTGAAAGCGCGCGAGCGAGACCGGATCGCGGTCGATCGCGCGCAGCGGGTGGCCTGCCCTGGCCAGGCGTGCGGCCATCGGCAGCCCCATCGCGCCCAGGCCGATGAAGGTTACCGCGGGCTTGCGCGCCATTGATCGCGCAGCTCGCGCTTGAGCACCTTGCCGATCTCGCTGCGCGGCAGGCTGTCGACGACGCGCACGGCGGACAGGCGCTGCATCTTGCCCACCTTGGCGTTCGCCCATTCGAGCAGCTCGGCTTCGTCGATCGACGAAGCCGCGACGACGAACGCGACCGGCGTCTCCCCCCAGCGCTCGGAAGGAACGCCCACCACCGCCGCATCCTCCACCGCGTCGTGCTGCCGCAGCACTGCCTCGAGGTCCGAGGGGAAGACGTTGAAGCCGCCCGAAATGATGACGTCCTTGCTGCGGTCGAGCAGCACGAGAAAGCCGTCTTCGTCGAAGCGGCCGATGTCGCCTGTGCGGATGTAGCGCCGGCCCTCGGCATCGGACCATTCGGCTTCGACGGTCTTCTGCGGCTGGTTGAAGTAGCCGCGCATCATGTTCAGCGAGCGCCCGACGACCTCGCCGGTTCCTCCGGGCGGGACCTCGCGGCCCTGCTCGTCGATGAGCCTGATGTCGTGCCCTGGCGCCGGCCTGCCGACGGTGTGCAGCTTGTCCGGATGATCGTGTGCCGCGAGCACGCAGGTACCGCCGCCCTCGGTCATGCCGTAGAACTCGGTGAGGCCGCCGGGCCAGCGCGCGAGCACGTCTGCCTTGAGCGCGGCGGGAAACGGCGCGCTGGTCGAGAGCTTCATGCGGAACGAGGACAGGTCGTAGTCGCCGAATTCGGGCAGCGCCATGATGCGCTGGTACTGCACCGGCACCAGCATGGTGTGCGTCGCGCGGTGCTGCTGCGCGAGCTCCAGGTACCGCCTCGCATCGAACCTGGCCATCAGCACGACGCTGGCGCCGTGCGCGAGCGACATGAAGAAGGTCACCAGCGTGGTGTTGGAGTACAGCGGCGTCGACAGCAGCGTGACCGACCCGCGGCCACAGCCCAGCGCCTCGCCGCGCAGCACCTGCTGCCAGCGCATGCGATGCGGCTGCACGATGCCCTTGGGCGTGCCCGTGGTGCCGGAGGAGTAGATGATGTTGAAACCCCACTCCGGACCAACCGCCACCGGCTCCGGCTTCGCGCCCGCGGGGGCGAGCCAGGCCTCGAACGTTTCGTCATCCAGTGCGACGCGCCGCGGTTCCGGCGGCAGGCGACCGGCCGTGTCCCGGTCGACAAAAATCCGCGACGCCCGGCTGTCCGCGACCATGGCGGCGAGCTGTTCCGGCGTCGACGAGGGTGCCAGCGGGGCCACCATCATGCCGGCGCGCAGCGCGCCCAGGTAGACGACCGCGTACTCGAGGGAGGTCGATGCGCAGATCGACACCACCTCGCCGGGCTCCAGATATTGCCGCTGCAGCGTTGCGGCGACGCGGTCCATCATGGCGTCTAGCTCCGCGTAGTCGAGCTTGCGCCCCTCCTGTATCAGCGCGCTTGCGCGCGGCTGCTCCGCGGCGTGCGCGCGCACCAAATCGGACACGGTGCCGAAATCCTGTTCCAGCAAGGCGGAGGCTTTCATCGCCTCGCATTCTAGTGAATCGCGCCCGCCGCGTTCAGCGCGTGGTGAGTATCGGCGCGAAGCCGCCGCCGGGCGTGCGGAAGTTCGTCGTCTGTCCCTGGTAGAGCCGTGCCGCCACCGACTGCACCGCGCCCGAGTAGACGTAGTTGCGCACGTCGAGCTTGAGCGCGAGCGGCGAATCCTCGTCCCGGACCACGCGCTCGCTTGGGGTCACCAGCGCCTGCGCAACGTAGGTGCCGGCAACGATGGCGTCCCAGGATTTGCGCGTCAGCTTGTCGCCGCGAAACGCGGCCTTGCCGCCATAGCCCGCGGCGGGCTTGAAGAAGAGCGTCCTGCGCGAGGACCACAACCGCGCTGCGTTCTCCGGGGTCACCTGTTCGGTGCGCGGGATGCCGGCGGACAGGGTGGCGATCGCGCGCGGGGGAGCGCCAAGCGCGGCGAGGCGGGTGGCGTCGCCGAGCAGCGCGAGGTTGCGCTTGTCCGCATGCAGCGCGTGTGCCCGGGGGTGCGGCGTGATGACGGCGGCGTCGAGCAGCAGCGCCTCGCGCAGCGCGGCGTGTCGGGGCTCGCCGAGCGCGAAGTCGGTCAGGCGGTTGTAGACGAGGTCCACGCGCACTTCGCCGTGCCAGAGGAAGCCATCGCGCACCTGGAGCGCTTCGGGGGCGGCGACCAGCGCGCGCACGCCACGGCGCTCGAGCAGGCGCTGGAAGAGGAGGAACTCGGCATACAGGTACTGCTCTCCGGGCGCGTCGTCGACGATGGCGACCGTGGCGAGGGGCGCGTCGCCGCGTGCCAGGCGCCACTCGGCGTGGAACATCCGGACGATGTCGAGTTCCAGATCGGGCAGCGGCACCGGGCTGGCGAACGCCTGCTCCAGGCCCGGGCAGCAGGCGCGTTGTGCGCGCGCGAGCACGGCGTTCAGCAGGGCGCCGCCGGCGTTGGTGTTGATCTCGATGAGGCGCGGCCCGTGTGCGCCGAGGTGGAAGTCGTAGCCGAAGAACACGCCGCGCGCGCCGCGCGGCTCGAAGCGGGCAATGTCGGGCGCCCACGCCAGAACCGCGTCGCGATACGCGGGCAGGGCAGCGACCTGGTCGACGGCATTCACGATCTCCGCCATGGCCGCGAGGTCGGCACGCGACACGAACACCGGCAGCGACGCGAACAGGTGCGGATTGCGCTCGCGCACCAGCTCGCCCAGGCCTGGGGTTCCCGGGTCGCGATCGAGTTCGCGCGCAAGCGCGCCCTCGTCCAGCGTGATGCAGGCACACCCTTCGTTCAGCGCAGACAGCGGTTCCGGCGCGCGGCCGTCCTGCGCAAGTGGATGTTGAAGCAGGCTCATGCCGGATCCACTATAGCGACGCGATCAATTTGCGCAGCACGGCGAGGCGTTCCGGCTGCACGCAGTAACAGGTGCGCTGTGCGTTCGCCGCGCCGCGGATCAGTCCCGCCTCCTTGAGGATCGACACGTGCTGCGACACGGTGGAGGGGGCGAGGTCCAAGCCCTCGGCGAAGTTGCCGAAGAAGCAGGTTCCGTGGTCGGCCAGATGCCTGAGGATGCGAACCCGCGCCGGATGGCCGAGTGCCTTGCAGAGCAGGGCAAGCTCCTCCACGTCCAGATCGGTGCCTGATTCGGTCATGTGAAATGTCTATTATTCGTTATTCGCCGAAATAAGAATAATGAAGAGCATGCTTCCTTGTCAAGCGCGGCGCGATAGCGGTAGCACCAGGGCGGTCGCGAGCGCCATCTACGGCGTGAAGGATTGGACTAGTATTGGGCCGGAAAATCAGCCTTGGGAGGGGTTCATGCAAGTCAAGGAGATCCTGCGCGTCAAGGGCAATCGCCTGCTCAGCATCGAGCCTTCAGGCCTGGCGGCCGACGCGGCGAAGACCATGGCCGACGAGAACCTCGGCTCGCTGGTGGTGCTCGATCAGGGCCAGATGGTGGGCCTGCTTACCTTCCACGAAATCCTCCGCGCGATGGCGTCCCGGGGCGGCGCGCTGGGCGACGCCAGGGTATCCGAGACCATGATGCGTGATCCGGTGACCGCGACGCCTGACATGGAGGTGAACGACCTGCGCCGCACCATGCTGGACACCGGCGCCCGCTACCTGCCGGTGGTCGAAGGCGGCAAGCTGATCGGCGTGATTTCCTTCCGCGATGTCGCCAAGGCGGTGCTCGAAGAGCAGGACTTCGAGAACAAGATGCTCAAGGGATACATCAAAAACTGGCCCGCCTGACCGGTCGCCGGAAAATCCTCGCCGGCGCCGGAGCACTGCTAGCGGCCGCAGGCGGCCTCGCCGCCTGGCGGCTGTGGCCTGAACAGGGCTTGTGGAATCCCTGCCTGGCGCGGCTTCCGGCGCGACTCGCGGACCATGATCTGGTGCGAGCGGCGTGGGAGGGACTGGACCCCGCGCAGGTGTGGGACGCGCACGCGCACCTGGTGGGTACCGGCGATTCGGGCAGCGGCATCTACGTCAATCCGTCGATGCAGAGCCTGCTCAATCCCGCACAGTACGCGCGGCGCCTGTTCTTCCTCAATGCCGGCTGCGCGCACGAGGCCAAGGACGGCGTCGACAAGGCGTACATCGAGCGCATGCACAACCTGCTCGATGGCATGCGCGGGGCGAAGCTGATGCTGTTCGCGTTCGACCGCGCACACGATGCCGAGGGGCGACCAGACCTTGCGCGCACGGCGTTCTGGGTGCCGGACGCCTACGCGCGCGACACTGCGCGCGCGCATCCGCGCTACTTCGAGTGGGTGGCCTCCATCCACCCGTACCGAGCCGACTGCGTGCAGGCGCTTGAGGCGGCACGCGACGATGGCGCGCGCGCGGTGAAATGGCTGCCGGCCGCGATGGGCATGGACCCCGCATCCGCCGCATGCGATCGCTTCTACGCCGCGCTGGCGCGGCTGGACGTGCCGCTGATCGTGCATGCGGGGCTGGAGCGCGCGGTACATGGCGCGGATGCGCAGGATTATGGCAACCCGCTGCGCCTGCGGCGTGCGCTGGACGCAGGCGTGCGCGTCGTCGTCGCGCACTGCGCGTCGATGGGCATGGACCGCGACCTCGACCAGGGACCGGAGGGCCCGCTGGTGGACAGCTTCGAGCTGTTCGCGCGGCTGATGGACGACCCGCGCTACGCGAAGCTGGTACACGGTGACATATCGGCGATCACGCAGGTCAATCGGGCAGGTGCGGCGCTGGCGCGCGTGATCGAGCGCGCCGACTGGCATGACAGGCTGCTGAACGGCTCGGACTATCCGCTGCCCGGCGTGATGCCGATCTATTCGGTGGACTACCTGGTGTCGCTGGGGCTGGTGCGCGCTGCTGCCGCGCCGGTGCTGAAGGAGATCCGCGAGCACAATCCGCTGCTGTTCGACTTCGTGCTGAAGCGGCACCTGCGCTCCGGGGTGAGCGCGCTGTCGGCCCGGGTGTTCGAGACGCGACCCTTCTTCGCGCGGGAATAATTCAGAGTGTCCCTAGGGGCAGGGGCCGAGCAGCCAGCGGTGCAGCGGGCTGAACAGCAGGTCGGGCGGCCAGGGGCAGTGGTAGTAGGGGCTGCCGAACATCGCGTCGCGGCGGCGGATCTCGGCGATCTGCTCCGCCTGCAGCCACTCGAGCACCCGCTGCGGCACGCCGTCGCGGTGCATGGCGATGATATCGGCGGCCGAGAGCCATAGCACCGTGTCGGTCTCGCGCAGCCGCTCGATGATCCAGTTCGCGTCCGCCCCCGCCTTCGCCAGCTCGACGACCTGCTCCTTCGTGATCTCCGCGCGTGGCTCCATTCCCGCGCAGCCCGCGATCACCGCCGCTACCAGGATGTACCAGAGGGTACGCATGTACCCCTATGCTAATCTCTTTGCGATGAGTGGAAACACATTCGGCACGCTGTTCTGCGTCACATCGTTTGGCGAGTCGCACGGGCCTGCGTACGGCGGCGTGGTGGATGGCTGCCCGCCGGGCATGGCGCTGTCGGTGGACGACCTGCAAAGGGAGCTGGACCGCAGGAAACCCGGTACCTCGCGCCATGTCACGCAGCGGCGCGAGACTGACAGCGTGGAGATCCTGTCGGGCGTGTACGAGGGCAGGACCACCGGTACCGCGATCGGCTTCCTCGTCCGGAACGAGGACCAGCGCTCGAAGGACTACTCCGCGATCGCCGACAAGTTCCGTCCGGGCCACGCCGACTACACCTACTGGAAGAAGTACGGCCTGCGCGACCCCCGCGGCGGTGGGCGAGCGTCGGCCCGCGAGACCCTGGTGCGCGTGGCCGCGGGCGCGATCGCGAGGAAATGGCTGCGGGAGCGCCATGGCATCGTCATCCGCGGATATCTGGCCCAGCTCGGGCCGATCGCGATTCCGTTTGGCTCCTGGGATCACGTCGCTGCGAACCCGTTCTTCGCGCCGAACGCGGGCATCGTCGCCGAGCTCGAGGCGTTCATGGACCGGCTGCGCGACAGCGGCGATTCCTGCGGGGCCAGGGTAAACGTCGTCGCGCATGGCGTGCCTGCCGGCTGGGGTGAGCCGGTCTACGACAGGCTGGACGCGGACATCGGCGCCGCGATGATGTCCATCAACGCGGTCAAGGGCGTGGAGATCGGCGCGGGTTTCGCGGCGGTTGCGCAGAAGGGCAGCGAGCATGGCGACGAGATGACGCCGCAGGGTTTCCTGTCGAACAACAATGGCGGCGTGCTCGGCGGCATTTCTACCGGGCAGGACGTCACCGTGTCGATCGCGCTGAAGCCGACGTCGAGCATCCGCATCCCCCGGCGCACCGTGGATGTGCACGGCGAGCCCGCCACGGTGGAGACGAAAGGGCGGCACGACCCCTGCGTCGGCATCCGCGCCACGCCGATCGCCGAAGCCATGCTCGCATGCGTGCTGATGGACCACGCGCTGCGCCATCGCGCGCAGTGCGGCGACGTGGCGCCGTAGTGTAGAAAACCCCTTCAAAATCAATTAGAGTAGCGTTCCAAACCACTCGCTTGCGAGGAACAACATGTCGACCAAGGGCCAGCTGTTACAAGACCCGTTCCTGAACACCCTGCGCAAGGAGCATGTCCCCGTTTCGATCTACCTGGTGAACGGCATCAAGTTGCAGGGTCAGATCGAATCGTTCGACCAGTACGTCGTGCTGCTGCGCAATTCGGTCACGCAGATGGTCTACAAGCACGCCATCTCGACCGTGGTCCCGTCCCGCCCCATCACGCTGGGCGCGGACGCCGCGGCGGAATGACGAAGCCACGCGATTGAACGTCCCCGCTGTTGCGCCGCGCGATCCCCGGGCGGCGGTGATCGTTTGCCTCGATTTCGACGATCCGGCCTACGAGGACGGCGTGGAAGAAGTGGTGCGCCTGGTGCAGAGCGCCGGCGTGACCCGTCATCAGGTCGTCGCCGGCAGCCGCAAGCGTCCGGACGCCGCGCTCTTCGCCGGCAGCGGCAAGGTCGAGGAGATCGACGCCGCGGCGCGTGCGCTGAACGCCGAATACGTGGTGTTCAATCACGCGCTGTCGCCCGCGCAGCAGCGCAACCTGGAGAAGCGGCTCGGGTGCCGGGTGATGGACCGTGCCGAACTGATCCTGGAGATATTCGCCGATCGCGCGCAGACCAGCGAGGGCAAGCTTCAGGTCGAGCTCGCGCGGCTGGAACACCTGTCTACCCGGCTGGTGCGCGGATGGAGCCACCTGGAGCGCCAGCGCGGCGGGCTCGGCAAGACCGGCGGTCCCGGCGAGAAGCAGATCGAACTCGACCGCCGCATGATCGGCGAGCGCGTGCGCATGCTGAAGGCGAAGCTGAAGCAGCTGCGCGACAGGCGCGGCATCCAGCGCCGCGCCAGGGTGCGCCGCGACGTGCTGTCGGTTTCGCTGGTCGGATACACCAACGCCGGCAAGTCGACGCTGTTCAACGCGCTTGCGCACGCCACGGGCTATGCCGCGGACAGGCTTTTCGCCACGCTGGATACGACCACCCGGCGCGTGTGGCTTCCCGATGCGGGCAACGTGACGCTGTCGGACACGGTCGGGTTCATACGAGACCTGCCGCACGGGCTGGTCGCGGCGTTCCGCGCCACGCTGGAAGAGACCGTGCACGCCGACCTGTTGCTGCACGTCGTGGACGCGGCTTCGCCTGCGCGCGGCGAGCAGGCGCACGAGGTGGACAAGGTGCTGGCGGAGATCGGCGCGGACCGCATTCCGCAGCTGGTGGTCTGGAACAAGATCGACCTCGTCGATGGCATGGAGCCCGAAGTCGAGCGTGACCAATATGGTAGGATTTGGCGTGTTCGCGTGAGCGCGCGCACGGGTGCGGGCCTGGCAGGATTGCGCGGCGCGATCGCCGAATTCGCGGTGGCGCGCAAGGCCGCGAGATCGCCCGCCGTTTCGGAAGCAATCTCACATTAAGACTGGACAATGTCGCTGAATGACCCGAACTGGGGGCGTCAGGGTGGAAATCGCGGGTCCGGCGGAAACCAGGGCCCGCCGGACCTCGATGAACTCTGGCGCAACTTCAATCGCAAGCTGACCGACCTGTTCGGACGCCGGGGGGGCTCTGGCGATGGCGGCCGCCCGCCCGAACCGCCGTCGGCGAAGGCGCTGGGCGGTGGCGCCGGCGTCATCGTCGCGCTGCTCGTCGCGCTGTGGCTCGCCAGCGGCTTCTACATCGTCGTCGAGGGCCAGCGCGGCGTCGTGCTGACATTCGGCAAGTTCTCCGAGGAGACCGGTCCCGGCCTGCGCTGGCGCATGCCCTGGCCGATCCAGTCGAACGAGGCGGTGAACCTGTCGCAGGTGCGCACCTTCGAGATCGGCTACCGCAACAACGTGCGCACCAAGGTCCTCAAGGAATCGCTGATGCTCACCGACGACGAGAACATCGTCGACCTGCAGTTCGCCGTGCAGTTCACGGTGCGCAGCGCGCAGGAGTACCTGTTCAACAACAAGGCGCCTGACGACACCGCGCAGCACGCGGCGGAGACCGCGATGCGGCAGGTCATCGGGCGCAGCAAGATGGACGAGATCCTCTACGAGTCGCGCGAGGCGATCCAGATCCGCGTGCAGCAGCTGATGCAGGAGATCCTCGACCGGTACAAGACCGGCATCGAGGTGAGCCGCGTGACGATCCAGAGCGCGCAGCCGCCCGAGCAGGTGCAGGCAGCTTTCGACGACGCGGTGAAGGCGGGCCAGGACCGCGAGCGGCAGAAGAATGAAGGCCAGGCCTACGCCAACGACGTGATTCCGAAGGCGAGGGGCGCCGCCTCCCGCCTGATGGAGGAGGCCGAGGGCTATCGCGAACGCGTGATCGCCGCCGCGGAGGGTGACGCCGCCCGCTTCAAGCAGGTGCTGTCCGAGTACGCGAAGGCTCCCGGGGTGACGCGCGAGCGCCTGTACATCGAGACGATGCAGCAGGTGCTGTCCTCCACGTCCAAGGTGATGCTGGATTACAAGGGCGGCGGAAACCTGCTCTACCTGCCTCTGGACAAGCTGATGCAGGCGGCCGGTGCGGTTCCGGCCCAGGATCCCGGGCTTGCCGCGCGCACCGCGCCGGCGGACCCGGTGGCCGATCCGGGACCGCGCTCGCGCGAGACCCTGCGCGGCCGCGAACGCGGGGAGCGGCCATGAACAAGGTACTCGGGCCGGTAGTCGCGCTGGTCGTCGCGCTCGCGCTGGTCGCCAGCGGCGCGCTGTTCACCGTCGACGAGCGCCAGAATGCGATCGTGTTCCAGCTCGGCGAGGTGAAGGAGGTAGTCACCAAGCCGGGACTGCACTTCAAGTGGCCGATGATCCAGAACGTGCGCCACTTCGACATGCGGATCCTCACCTACGACGACGCCGAGCCGCTGCGCTTCATCACCGCAGAGAAAAAGCCGGTGCTGGTCGATTCGTTCGTCAAATGGCGCGTGTTCGACGTCAGGCAGTACTACGTGTCGGTGCAGGGGGACGAGCGGCTGTCGACGACGCGGTTGCGTCAGACCATCTCTGGCGGCCTGCAGGCGGAGTTCGGCTCGCGCACGGTGCACGACGTGGTCTCCGGCGAGCGCGACAAGATCATGGACAGCGTGCGCGAAAAGGCCGACCAGGACCTGCGCCGCATCGGCGTGGAGATCGTCGACGTGCGCCTGAAGCGCGTCGACCTGCCGCAGGAAGTGAGCGAATCGGTCTACCGGCGCATGGAGGCCGAGCGCAAGCGCGTCGCCAACGAACTGAGGTCCACGGGTGCAGCCGAGGCCGAGCGCATCCGCGCCGATGCCGACCGCCAGCGCGAGGTGATCCTCGCCGAGGCCTACCGCGATGCGCAGCGCGTGCGCGGCGAGGGCGACGCGAAGGCCGCGGGCACCTACGCGACGGCGTTCTCGCAGAATCCGGAGTTCTATTCGTTCTACCGCTCGATGGAGGCGTACCGTGCGTCTTTCCGCAGCCGCAACGACGTGCTGCTGCTCGAGCCGAGCTCGGATTTCTTCCGCTATCTGAAGGACGCATCCGGCAGGGCGAGCGCGAAGAAATGATCCCGCATGGGCACCACGTTCCTACTCGCGTTCGCCCTGATGCTGATCATCGAGGGGCTGTTTCCCTTCCTCGCTCCCGGATCGTGGCGGGAGACCTTTCGCCGCATCACGCAGTTCTCTGACGGCCAGATCCGCTTCTTCGGCCTGACTTCCATGATCGTCGGTCTGCTGCTGCTCGCCGCCGTGCGGACCTTCGCCTGATGCGCTGGGTGCTGCCCGAGAACATCGAGGACATCCTCCCCGCCGAGGCGGCGAGGATCGAGGCGCTGCGCCGCGCGATCCTCGACCTGTTCGCCGCGCACGGGTACGAACTGGTGATCCCGCCGATGCTGGAGTACCTGGATTCCCTGCTCACCGGCACCGGCCGCGACCTGGACCTGCGCACGTTCAAGCTGGTCGATCAGCTCTCGGGGCGCATGATGGGCGTGCGCGCAGACATCACGCCGCAGGTGGCGCGCATAGACGCGCACCTGCTGAACCGCAAGGGGGTGACACGGCTGTGCTACTGCGGCAGCGTGCTGCATACGCGGCCCGCGGGACCAGCCGCGACGCGCGAGCCGATGCAGATCGGCGCCGAGATCTTCGGCCATGCCGGCGTCGACAGCGACCTCGAGATCCAGCGGCTGCTGTGCAAGGCGCTGCGCGTCGCCAAGGTCAGGGGCGCACGCGTGGACATAGGGCATGTCGCCGTGTTCCGCGCCATCGTGCGCATGGCAAAGCTGGCGCCCGAGCTGGAAGCGAGCCTGTTCGAGGCGCTGCAGCGCAAGGATGCGACCGAGCTGCGCGTGCTTACGAAGCCGCTGGCAAAGTCCGCGCGCGACGCCCTGCTGCTGCTGCCGGAACTGTACGGCGGGCCCGAGGTGCTGAAGCTCGCGCGCAAGCGCCTGCCGAAGATTGCGGCGATCAGGCGCGCGCTGGACACGCTCGAAGCGCTTGCGGATGCATGTGACATGCCTGCGAGCTTCGACCTTGCCGAGCTGCGCGGCTACCACTATCACAGCGGCGTCGTTTTCGATGCGTACTGCAGCGGCGTTCCCGGTCCGATCGCGCGCGGCGGGCGCTACGACGAAGTGGGCAAGGCATTCGGCCGCTCGCGCCCCGCGACCGGCTTCTCGATCGAGCTACGCGAACTGGCCGGGGCGGCCGCAGCCGCGCCCGGGAAGGGGAGGAAGAAATGAGCGCACGAAACGTCGTCGTGATCGGCACGCAGTGGGGTGACGAAGGCAAGGGCAAGATCGTCGATTGGCTGACCGACCATGCGCAGGGCGTGGTGCGCTTCCAGGGCGGGCACAACGCTGGGCACACGCTGGTCATCGGCGGCAAGAAGACGGTGCTGCACCTGATACCGTCGGGCATCCTGCGCGATCAGGTCGACTGCTACGTCGGCAACGGCGTGGTGCTCGCGCCAGACGCGCTGATCGCGGAGATGGACGAGCTGGCGCAAGGCGGGGTGCGCAACGTCGAGGCGCGGCTGATCATTTCCGAGGCCTGCCCGCTGATCCTGCCCTACCATAGTGCGCTCGACCGGGCGCGCGAGGCGGCGCGCGGGGAGAAGAAGATCGGCACCACCGGCCGTGGCATCGGCCCGGCCTACGAGGACAAGGCGGCCAGGCGCGCGCTGCGCCTGCAGGACCTGTTCAAGCCGGTGCGCTTCGCCGAAAAGCTGCGCGACCTGCTCGATTTCCACAACTTCGTGCTGGAGAAGTACTACGGTGCTCCAGGGGTGGATTTCCAGGAGACGCTCGACGGTGCGCTGGCGCTGGCGCCGCGCCTGCTTCCGCTGGTTGCGGACGTGCCGCGCGCGCTCTACCACGCGAACAGGGCGGGAAAGAACCTGCTGTTCGAGGGCGCGCAGGGCGCGCTGCTGGACATAGACCACGGCACGTATCCGTTCGTCACGTCCTCGAACTGCGTTGCCGGCGCGGCGGCGGCGGGCGCCGGCATCGGACCGATGCACCTGCACTACGTGCTCGGCATCACCAAGGCCTACAGCACGCGCGTTGGCGAGGGACCATTCCCCACCGAGTTGTCGGATGGCGTCGGCGAGCGGCTGCGCCAGCGCGGCCAGGAGTTCGGCGCCACCACGGGTCGGCCCCGCCGCACAGGCTGGTTCGACGCCGCGGCGCTCAAGCGCTCGATACAGTTGAACGGCGTGTCCGGCCTTTGCATCACCAAGCTCGACGTCATGGATGGGGTCGAGTCGGTGAAGATCTGCGTCGGCTACGAGGTCGACGGCCAGGTGAGCGACATCCTGCCGGTGGGCGCGGAGGAGCTTGCACGCTGCGTGCCGGTGTACGAGGAGATGCCCGGCTGGATGGAAAGCACGGTAGGTGTGAAGCACGAGGACGGGCTGCCCGGCGGGGCCCGCGACTACCTCGCGCGGATCGAGAACCTGTGTGGCGTCCCCATCGACATCATCTCGACCGGACCAGACCGCGACGAGACGATCGTGAAGCGCCATCCTTTCGAAGTGCGCTGACGCACCTGCCGAGGTATGCGGCCAGCTTTCGAGGTGGCCAGCGTCGCGGCACGTGCAGGAAGGCGAAGCGCGCACGGTGCTTCGCGCACCAGCCCTGCACTACCCACATCGAGTAGTTGCACACGTAGCGACCGGCATCGTAGGTCACGGTGGTGTCGGTGGTGCGGGGAAGCGCAAGCGACACCGCGCGTACGCGGCGGCCCGATCTCGCCGTGCGTTCGATGCGCAGTTTCCTCGCCCGTGGATGCTGTCCCATGCCGATGACCACCGAAGGCCGGATGCGCTCGAGCGTGCGCTCGAACATGCGGCGGTCGAACCTGACCTCGAAGACCTTGCGTTGCGCGCGCACGCTGCCTGGCAGGATGCGGATGGTCGCTTCGGTGACGTTGTCGCTCAGACCCATATACGGCCCGAAGCCGTATATGAGGACTCCCGGCATCAGACTGCCTGGTACTTCAGGCGCCTGACGCGGTCCATGTTCGTGCCCTCGATGCGGATGAGGCGCGTGGCGCCCTTGCGCGTCGGGGCGTGCAGCTCGCCCTCGTTGTACAGGTGAGCCTTGCCTGGCGTGATGCTGTAGCGGCGCGTCGGCCGCGCCTTGCCCGGCGTGGACTCCGTGGCGGCTTCCACCAGTTCGAAGTCGGTCATCATGGTCTCGCCGCGCGCCTGGCCATAGATGGCCCAGGACGGACCATGGTCGTGCGGAGGCACGTTCTGCTTCTCGCCTTCGTAGCGGTGCGCAAGGATGCAGAAGCCGAGCCGAGGATCCTCGTACACCACCTGCCGTTCCGGCGTCGCGTCGGTGATTGTGCTGGCGACGAACTGCTCGTCCTGGAGCGCGGTCTCGAGCAGGGCGCACACCTTCCGGCGGCCTTCCGGACCGGGGTCCGCCTGCAGGATCGCGCTGCAGCTCGCGGCGAACTTTTCCAGGGTCTGTGTCATGGCCGTTTACAATCGGGGCTTGCGCAACCCGGTGAAGCTGGTGCCGAGGAAGGGACTCGAACCCCCACAGTGTTGCCACCGCTAGGACCTGAACCTAGTGCGTCTACCAATTCCGCCACCTCGGCAGGGGAGGCGAATTCTAGTGTCCGGAGCACCCAGTGTCAAAAAAGAAACGCGAAACGCCAGAAGAGCGCCACCTGTGGCGGGGTGACATAGTCGAGGCGCTCACCCGCGAAGGAGCGCCGCTGGACGCGGACGAGCTCGCGGCGCGCATGCGGCTGGACCGCCAGGACCGTCGCGCATACGACGCAGCGCTGACCGAGCTGGTCCGCTCGGGCGAGGTCGTCCGCAACCGGGCGGGCGCCCTGCTCGTGGCGAGCAAGATCGCGCTGACCGCGGGAAAGATCGAGGGTCATCCCGACGGCTTCGGCTTCCTCGAGCCGGACGATGGCGGGCCGGACATCTACCTGCCATTCGTGGAAATGCGCAAGGCCATGCACGGCGACCGCGCCACGGTGCGCGTCACCGGTCGGGACGCGCGCGGCAGGCCGCGCGGCGAGATCGTCGAGGTCATCGCCAGCGCGAACCGGCGCATCGTCGGCCGGGTGCATGCGAAACATGGCGTGACATACCTGATTCCCGAGGACAAGCGGATCGCGCTGCAGATCCTGCTGCCGCCGGCCGAGTCGGGACGCGCGAAGGCGGGGCAGGTCGTTTCGGTGGAGCTGGTGGCGCAGCCTTCGCCGCATGCGCAGCCGGTGGGCCGCGTCGTCGAGGTGCTCGGCAATCACGACGATGCCGGCATCGAGATCGAGATCGCGCTGCGCAAGTTCGATCTTCCCCATGAATTCAGCCGGCAGGCGCTGGCGATGGCGAAGGCGCTTCCCGATGCCGTGCGCGAGGATGACCTGAGGGGGCGGCGCGACCTGCGAGGACTGCCCTTCGTCACCATCGACGGCGAGACGGCGAAGGACTTCGACGACGCGGTGCACGCGACACGCGAGGGCCGCGGCTGGCGCCTGTGGGTGGCGATCGCCGACGTGAGCCACTATGTGCGGCACGGCGACGCGCTCGATACCGCGGCGCGGGAGCGTGGCACCTCGGTGTACTTTCCCAGGCGCGTGATCCCGATGCTGCCGGAGAAGATCTCCAACGGGCTTTGCTCGCTGAACCCTCGAGTGGACCGGCTCTCGATGGTGTGCGAGATGGCGATCGGACCCAGGGGCCAGGTCGCGCGCTACGAGTTCTACCCGGCGGCGATACGCTCGAGCGCGCGGCTGACCTACACGCAGGTGTGGCAGGAGCTGCAATCGGGCAGGCCGCCCGCGCACCTGGGCGTGCTGCACGAGGTGTTCAAGGCGCTCTTTTCGGCGCGCCAGCGGCGCGGCGCGATCGACTTCGAATCGACCGAGACGCAGATCCATTTCGACGCACGCGGGCGCATCGAGCGCATCGAGGCGACGGCGCGCAACGACGCCCACAGGTTGATCGAGGAATGCATGCTGGCGGCGAACGTATGCGCCGGCAACTTCCTCGCGGAGCGCGCGCACCCCGTGCTGTACCGCGTGCACGACGTGCCGGCCGAGGAGAAGGTCACGATGCTGCGGGAGTTTCTCGCCGAGCTTGGCCTGCAGCTGCCTGGCGGCAGGATCCCGAAGCCCGGAGACTACGCGAAGCTGATGTCGCAGATCCAGGCGCGGCCCGACGCACCGCTGTTGCAGACGGTGATGCTGCGCTCGATGAAGCAGGCGGTGTACAGCCCCGACAACGCCGGGCACTTCGGCCTCGCGTTCGATGCCTACGTGCACTTCACGTCGCCGATCCGGCGCTATCCGGACCTGCTGGTGCACCGTGCGATCCGCGCGGCGCTGGCCGGCAGGCGCTACGAGGGCATCGACTGGGACGACATGGGGCGGCACTGCTCGGAGACCGAGCGCCGCGCCGACGAGGCGAGCCGCGACGTCGAGAACTGGCTGAAGTGCGACTACATGCGCGACCAGGTGGGCGGCACCTTCTCCGGGCGCATCACCGGCGTCGCGCCCTTCGGCGTGTTCGTCACGCTGGACGACTTCTTCGTCGACGGGCTGGTGCACATCTCCGAGCTCGGTCGGGACTATTTCCGCTACGAGGCCGCGCGCCATGCGCTGCTCGGTGAGCGCACCGGCAAGCAGTACCGGCTCGCCGATCGGCTGCGCGTGAAGCTGGTTCGCGTCGACATGGAGTCGCGCAAGATCGACCTGGTGCCGGCCAGTGAGTGAGCCGCGCGTCGTCGCAGGCTTTCACGCGGTGCTCGCCTGCCTGCGCAGCGATCCGTCGCTGGTCGTCGAAGTGTTCGTCGACGAAGCGCGCAAGGACGGCCGCGCGAAGGATCTCGTCGCGACGGCCGAGAAGGCGAAGGTGCGGGTGCTCAGGGTGCCGGCGAGCCGCCTGGATGGCTTCGCGCGCGGCGGGCGCCACCAGGGCGTGCTTGCGCGCGTGATGCCGACGCGCGGCGCGCAGGTGCACAGCCTGGACGACCTGCTGGACTCGATCACGGTGCCGCCGCTGCTGCTGGTGCTGGACGGCGTCACCGACCCGCACAACCTGGGCGCCTGCCTGCGCGTCGCCAATGCCGCAGGCGTGCACGCGGTGGTGGCGCCGAAGGACCACGCCGCGGGCATCAGCGCCGTGGTGTCCAAGGTGGCGAGCGGCGCGGCGGAGGTTACGCCGTACATCATGGTGACCAACCTCGCGCGTACCCTGAGCGAACTCAAGGAACGCGACATCTGGGTGGTCGGCGCCGACGAGCGCGGCGAGACCGACCTGTACTCGGCGAAGCTCGCCGGGGCGCTGGCCTGGGTACTGGGCGCCGAGGGCGAAGGCATGCGCCGCCTGACGCGCGAGCGCTGCGACCAGCTGGTGCGCATCCCGATGCACGGGGCGGTGCAGAGCCTGAACGTTTCGGTGGCCGCGGGCATCTGCCTGTTCGAATCGGTACGCCGCCGCCACTAGGCAACGCGCAGCGCCGGCCCGGTTTCCACCTTGCAGAATGGGCCGGTTTTCCCATATAATCCCGGCCCTTGCGTCCATCCGGACGCCTATCCTTGCCGCACCGCTCCGCATGGCGGGTGGCTTACCCACAAGGAGATCCGACGCATGCGTCATTACGAGATCGTGTTCATCGTCCATCCCGACCAGAGCGAGCAGGTGCCCGCGATGGTCGAGCGATACAAGGGCGTCATCGCCGCGCGCAACGGCACCGTCCATCGCCTCGAGGACTGGGGCCGGCGGCAACTTACCTACCCGCTGCAGAAGGTGCACAAGGCGCACTACGTGCTCATGAACATCGAGTGCGACCAGGAAACGCTGAACGAGCTGGATCATTCGTTCCGCTTCAACGACGCCGTGCTGCGTCACCTGATCGTGAAGATGACCAAGGCCGTGACCGAGCCCTCGCCGATGATGAAGGAGGAGAAGTCGCGGTCGCTGATGGAGCGCGGATCGGAAGGCCGTCCGGCGGAAGCGGCGCCGGAAGCTGCGCCCGCCGCGGCGCCAGCCGCCTGAGCGGCAACAGGGTAGAGCTCTCGGGGGCGCTCGCACGCATCGATGCGTTGCGGCACACCCCGGCAGGCGTCCCGGTACTCGAATTCGGCCTCAAGCACGCATCCGAAAGGATCGAGGCAGGAAAGCCGAGGACCGTGGAACTGGAAGTCGACGCGATCGCCTTCGAGAGTGATGCCCGCGTGGTGGCCGGTGCGCAGCTTGGCACCGTGCTGAAGGTGGAAGGATTTCTGGCGGCAAAGAGCAGGCGCTCGAGAAAGGTCGTCCTGCACGTGACGCGAATCGAATTCGTTGAAGGGGTCTGACATGGCATTCGGAAAGAGCAAGTTCAAGGGCAAGGGCAAGGGCAAGGACAAGAAGGACCGGGGGCAGCGATCGCTGTTCCGGCGCCGCAAGTTCTGCCGCTTCACTGCCGAGAAGATCGAGTGGATCGACTACAAGGCGGTCGACCTGCTGAAGGATTTCATCAATGAGAACGGCAAGGTCATCCCGGCGCGCATCACCGGCACCTCGGCCGGCTACCAGCGGCAGCTGACGACCGCGATCAAGCGCGCACGCTTCCTCGCGCTGCTGCCCTACACCGACCTGCACTGAGGGGACCGCGATGCAAGTCATACTGATGGAGAAGGTGGCGAACCTCGGCAATCTCGGCGAGGTCGTCAAGGTAAAGGATGGGTTTGCGCGCAACTTCCTGATTCCAAAAGGGAAGGCGAAGCGCGCCACGGAGGCCAACCTGAAGGCCTTCGAAGCCAGGCGCGCCGAGCTGGAAAAGGCGCAGGCCGCGCAGCTGGCGCAGGCGCAGGAACACGCGGCGAAGCTCGATGGCCTGATGCTGCAGATCACGCAAAAGGCCGGCGTCGACGGGCGCCTGTTCGGATCGGTGACCAACTACGACATCGTCGAGGCGCTGAAGCAGCAGGGACACGACGTCGACCGCTCGCAGGTGCGCATGCCGGCGGGCCCGCTGAAGCAGGTGGGTGACTATCCGATCCAGATATCGCTGCACACGGACGTCGCGGTGACGGTCACGGTTTCGGTGCTCGGCGAAAGCTGATTCGCAGGCACGCGTGCCGCAGTTGAAGAAGGCGCTGGCGACGGCGCCTTTTTGTTTGTAGCATCGCGGAATCCATGGCACGTTCCCAGCAGGCGACCCCCGCCGCGCCTTTCCCCGCCGACCCGCAGGTGCTTGCGCTGCGGGTACCGCCGCACTCGGTGGAGGCGGAGCAGTCGCTGATCGGCGGCCTGCTGCTCGACAACCAGGCGTTCGACAAGGTCGCCGACCTCGTCACCGCGGACGACTTCTACCGCGACGACCACCGTCGCATCTTCCGCCACGTCGCGCGGCTGATCGAGGCGGGAAAGCCGGCCGACGTCGTCACGGTGTCCGAATCGATCGACGCAAGCGAGGACAAGGACAGGACAGGCGGTGGCGTGTACCTCGCCTCGCTGGCGCAGAACACGCCGAGCGCGGTGAACATCCGCCGCTACGCGGAGCTGGTGCGCGAGCGCTCGGTGCAGCGCCGGCTCGCGCAGGTCGCCACCGAGATCGCAGACGGCGCGCTGAACCCGGGCGGCCGCGAGGTGACGCAGATGCTCGAGCAGGCCGAGATCAGCATCCTTGAAGTCGGCGAGACCGGCGGGCGGATCAGCCGCGGGTTCCAGGAAATCAGCCCGGTGCTGGCGCGCGTGCTCGAGCGCATCGACTACCTGTATCACCGCGACAATGCGTCGGACATCACCGGCGTGCCTACCGGCTTCCAGGACCTGGACCGCATGACTGCGGGCCTGCAGCCGCAGGACCTCATCATCGTCGCGGGGCGGCCCTCGATGGGCAAGACCGCGTTCGCCCTGAACATTGCCGAGCACGTCGCGGTCGACAATGGCCTGCCGGTCGCGGTGTTCAGCATGGAAATGAGCGGCTCGCAGCTCGCGTCGCGGATCCTCGGTTCGATCGCGCGCGTGGACCAGCACAAGATGCGTACCGGGCGACTGAACGACGAGGAGTGGAGCCGCCTCACGGCCGCGATCGGCAAGCTGAACGACGCGCCGGTGCACATCGATGAAACCGCCGCGCTTACGCCCGGCGAGGTGCGCTCGCGCGCGAGGCGGCTGCGCCGCCAGTGCGGCAAGCTCGGACTGGTGGTGGTGGACTACCTGCAGCTGATGAGCGCGGGCAACCCGAAGGCCAACGAGAACCGCGCCACCGAGATCTCCGAGATCTCCCGCTCGCTGAAGGCGATGGCCAAGGAACTGGACGTGCCGGTGGTCGCGCTGTCGCAGCTTTCGCGGGCCGTCGAATCCCGGCAGGACAAGCGCCCGATGATGTCCGACCTGCGCGAGTCAGGCGCGATCGAGCAGGACGCCGACGTGATCCTCTTCATCTACCGCGACGAGGTCTACCATCCCGAAAAGCTGGAAGCCAAGGGCCGCGCCGAGGTGATCGTCGGCAAGCAGAGGAACGGCCCCATCGGCAAGGTGGACCTGACCTTCATCGGCCAGCACACGCGCTTCGAGAACTTCGCCGCCCCCGGCAACTACTGAGCGGGCTGCAGGTGCCTACTTCTTGACCGCCGTCCAGCGGCCGTCGGTGCCGTTGTCCGCGCGGAAAGCGCCTTCCATGCGGTTGCCGGTCACGGTGCCGGTGAAGTCACGTCGCACGCTGGCGTTGTCGACGTAGGCGAAGCCGATGCGAAAGCCCGACAGGCGAGCGTCGCGCAGTCCCGCCTGCACCGCACCCGGAAGGTCGACGAAGCCCTCGATCTTCTGGTACTTCTGCTCGATCGAAATGGTGGTCTTGATGCCGGTGCCTTCGAGCGACCAGCCTCCCATCACGTTCGCGGGCACCACCCAGAAGTAGGCGCGCCTGCCGTCGTAGCTTGAGCTCTCGTCCGCCTCCCAGTCGTCCATCGTGAACGAATGCGACACCACGCGCGTGCCCGGCTTCATGCTGAGCAGCTGCGGCCGCAGCTTGAGGTTCAGCCCCGGCAGCAGGTACATCGTGACGACCGTCGCCGAACTGAAGTCGGACTGGAAGATGTCGCCCTGGACCACCTTGGCGCGCGCGGCGACGCCAGCCTTGACGACGTTTTCCTGCGCATGCTTTGCCATGTCCGGGTTGTACTCGATACCGAGCGACCTGGCGCCGAAGTTCTTCGCCGCGGCGATGGCGATCTTGCCGTTGCCGGCGCCGAGATCGACGACATAATCCTTCGGCGTGACCTGCGCCATGCGCAGCATGCGGTCGACCACCTCGTCCGGCGTCGGCACCCAGATGACGTCCTTGCCGGCCTGGCCGACCTGGGGCTCGTAGCCCTTCTTGCCATCCTGTGCGTGCAGGCTGCCCGCGAGCAGCAGCGATGCGGCAAGCGCCGCGGAGAAGCGGAATAGCGACATTCTAGTTGTCCTTGGTCTGGGCGAAGGCGCGAAGCGTAGCAGAGTTCAAAGCACCTCCGCCGCATGGTCCGCGAGCCGCGAGCGCTCCCCGCGCGCAAGCGTGATGTGGCCGGAATGCGACCAGTCCTTGAATCGATCCACCACGTAGGTCAGGCCCGAACTGCCCTCGGTGAGGTAGGGCGTGTCGATCTGCGCGATGTTGCCCAGGCACACCACCTTGGTGCCGGGGCCGGCGCGCGTCACCAGCGTCTTCATCTGCTTGGGCGTGAGGTTCTGCGCCTCGTCGATGATCAGCCACTTGTTGAGGAACGTGCGGCCACGCATGAAGTTCAGCGACTTGATCTTGATGCGCGAGCGCACGAGGTCCCGCGTCGCCGCGCGACCCCATTCACCGCCCGATTCGTCGGAGGCGTTCAGCACGTCGAGGTTGTCCTCGAGCGCGCCCATCCATGGCTGCATCTTCTCCTCCTCGGTGCCCGGGAGGAAACCGATGTCTTCGCCGATCGGCACCGTGACGCGCGTCATGATGATCTCGTTGTATCGCTTTACGTCCAGCACCTGCGTGAGTCCCGAGGCAAGCGCGAGCAGCGTCTTGCCGGTGCCCGCCTGTCCCAGAAGCGTGACGAAGTCCACCGCCGGGTTCATCAGCAGGTTGAGGGCGAAGTTCTGCTCGCGATTGCGCGCGGTGACGCCCCAGACCGCGTTGCGCGCATGGGTGAAATCGCGCACCGTCTCGAGGACGGCGACGCGGCCGTTGCGCTCCTTCACCATCGCCAGCAGCGGCCGCTCGCCGGACTCCTCGTAGACGAACTCGTTCAGGTGCAGCTTCGGCACCAGCGGCCCGCGTACCCGGTAGTAGGTGCTGCCGTCCTTCTTCCAGGATTCGACGTCGCGGCCGTGCGCGTCCCAGAAATCCGCGCCCAGCCTGCGCACACCCGAGTAAAGCAGGTCGGTGTCCTCGAGCACCTTGTCGTTGAAGTAGTCCTCCGCGGCGAGGCCGAGCGCGCGGGCCTTGATGCGCATGTTGATGTCCTTCGACACCAGGATCACTTCGCGCTCGGGCCTGGTGCGTTGCAGGTGCAGGTGGCGCACCACGGCGAGGATCTGGTTGTCGGTCTTGCCTGCGGCGAGCGTGGCCGGCAGCTCGCCATTGATTGCCTCGGTCTGCAGGTACAGGCGGCCCAGCCGGCCCGCGCCGGCGGTCTTCGACACGATGGGCAGCCCGGACTTGATGTCAGCAACCGGGTTGGAGACGATCTCGTCGAGGAAACGGCTCGCCTGGCGCGCGTTTCGCGCCACGTCCGACAGCCCCTTCTTGTGGTTGTCGAGTTCCTCCAGCGTCCCGATCGGCAGATAGATGTCGTGCTCCTCGAAGCGGAACAGGCTCGTCGGGTCGTGCATCAGCACGTTGGTGTCGAGCACGAACAGCTTGGCGGTGCGCTTCTTCTGCTGGGGGCGGGATTTCTTCGCCATGGCGGCGGGCGGGAGGCTGTCTTCGATGAGGTCTGCTGCGGGCTGGCTGTCTGCCGGTGAATCAGAGGGTCTTAACAAAGTCGAGTACCTCCTGTGCGTGACCGGGAACCTTCACTGCGCGCCATTCGCGCGCAATCCTGCCGTTGGCGTCGATCACGAACGTGCTGCGCTCGATGCCGCGGACCTTCTTGCCATACATGTTCTTCAGCTTCATGACACCGTACAGGCCGCAGGCCGTTTCACCGGCGTCCGACAGCAGATCGAAAACGAGCCCGTGCTTCGCCTTGAAGTTCTCGTGAGACCTGATCGAATCTCGCGATATGCCGTACACGTCGCAGCCTGCCCTGGCGAACGACTTCGACAGCGCATTGAACTGCAGGCTTTCGTCGGTGCACCCCGGCGTGTTGTCCTTCGGGTAGAAGTAGAGGACCAGTTTGCCGCCGCGGGCGGCCGAGAGCGTGAAGGTCCTGTTCCCGGTGGCCGGGAGGGTGAAATCCGGAGCTGCTTTACCGGGCATGCCAGGGTTTCTTTAAAAACCTTCTCAGCAATGCAACGCAAGTGCTTCATTGAACATGTTTTCCCCGGTATCCGCAAGTACGGTGCAGGGCCCTGATCCTTAAGCCATTTTCAGCCGTCTCCGGCGGCGCCGTGCTCAGGCGAACAGGAGCGCGGCCGCCACCTTGCGGTGCTCGGCGACCAGCACGTTGTAGGTGCGGCACGCGGCCTTCAGGTCCATGACTTCCACGCCGATGCGCCTTTCGGCAAGCAGGCGCGTGATGCGCGGATGCGGGAAGCGCAGCCGGTGCCCGGTGCCGAGCAGGACGATCTCGAGGTCCATGCCGGCAAGCGCGGCGAAGTCCTCCGGCGCCAGCGCATCGAACGAGCGCGCATCCCAGGCAAGCACGCTCTCGGGCAGCACCAGGAGGCTGGACGAATGCCGCTCGCCGTTCACGGTGACGTAGTCCTCGCCGTACGCGGTGAAGGTATTCAGGGAGCCGGCGCTGGAGGCGTGGAGTTTCACTGCTAAAATCGAATTATGCGTGAATTTTCAAGGATCAAGCGACTTCCTCCGTACGTTTTCAATATCACCGCGGAGCTCAAGATGGCGGCGCGGCGCCGCGGCGAGGACATCATCGACCTGTCGATGGGTAACCCCGACGGGCCGACGCCGAAGCACATCGTCGACAAGCTCGTCGAGGCCGCGGAGCGCGGCGACACGCACGGCTATTCGGTGTCCAAGGGCATTCCGCGCCTGCGCCGCGCGATCTGCGACTGGTACCGGCGCCGCTACGCGGTCGAGTTCGATCCCGACAGCGAAGCGATCGTCACCATCGGCTCGAAAGAGGGCCTCGCGCACCTGATGCTCGCGACGCTCGAGCGCGGCGATACCGTGCTGGTGCCGAACCCGTCATACCCGATCCACATCTATGGCGCCATCATCGCCGGCGCCGACATCCGTTCCGTGCGCATGACCCCCGGCGTGGATTTCTTCGCCGAGCTCGAGCGTGCGATCGGGGAACTGATCCCGAAGCCGAAGATGCTGATCCTCGGCTTCCCGTCGAACCCGACGGCGCAGTGCGTGGAGCTCGAATTCTTCGAGCGCGTGATTGCGATCGCGAAGCAGCACGACATCCTGGTCGTGCACGACCTCGCCTATGCCGACATCACCTTCGACGGCTGGAAGGCGCCTTCGATCATGCAGGTGCCGGGAGCGCGCGACGTCGCGGTGGAATTCTTCACCATGTCCAAGAGCTACAACATGGCCGGCTGGCGCGTCGGCTTCATGGTCGGCAACAAGGACCTGGTGCACGCGCTCGCGCGCATCAAGAGCTACCATGACTACGGCACCTTCGCGCCAATCCAGGTGGCGTCGATCATCGCGCTCGAAGGCCCGCAGGACTGCGTCGAGGAAATCCGCCAGACCTACCAGCGCCGGCGCGACGTCATGGTGCGCGGCCTGCACGAGTGCGGCTGGATGGTCGAGAACCCCAGGGCCTCGATGTACATCTGGGCGAAGATCCCCGACGCATACTCGGCGATGAAATCGCTCGAATTCGCCAAGAAGCTGCTCGCGGACGCGAAGATCGCGGTGTCGCCGGGAATCGGCTTCGGCGACTACGGCGACGACTACGTGCGCATCGCGCTGATCGAGAACGAGCACCGGCTGCGCCAGGCGCTGCGCGGCATCCGCGACATGCTGCGCAAGGACGGGTTGCTGAAAGGCGCAGCGTGATGAAGCCGATCAACGTCGGCCTGCTCGGCGTCGGCACCGTCGGCGGCGGCACCTGGGATGTGCTCAAGCGCAACGCGGGCGAGATCGAGCGGCGCGCCGGGCGCGCGATCCGCATCACGATGGTCGCCGACAAGCGCACCGCCTACGCCCGCAGCCTCGTCAAGGGCCGCGCCCTGGTAACCGGTGACGCGCGAGAGGTCACGCGCGCGAAGGACATCGACATCGTCATCGAGCTGATCGGCGGCTACACGCTCGCGCGCGACCTGGTGCTGGACGCGATTGCCCACGGCAAGCACGTCGTCACCGCCAACAAGGCGCTGCTGGCCACGCATGGCAACGAGATCTTCGCCGCCGCGCAGAAGAAGGGCGTCATGGTGACCTTCGAGGCCGCGGTCGCGGGCGGCATCCCGATCATCAAGGCGCTGCGCGAAGGACTTGCGGCCAACCGCATCGAGTGGATCGCCGGCATCATTAACGGCACCTCGAACTTCATCCTGTCCGAGATGCGCGACAAGGGCCTTGCCTTCGCCGACGTGCTGAAGGATGCGCAGGCGAAGGGCTACGCCGAGGCCGACCCGAGCTTCGACATCGAGGGCATCGACGCCGCGCACAAGCTGACGATCCTGTCGGCGCTCGCCTTCGGCATCCCGATGCAGTTCGGCAAGGCTTACACCGAGGGCGTCGCAAAGCTGACGCGGGAGGACATCACGTATGCCGAGCAGCTCGGCTACCGCATCAAGCTGCTCGGAATCACGCGCCGCGCGGCGAATGGAATCGAGCTGCGCGTGCACCCGACGCTGGTGCCGGCGCGTCGCCTGATCGCGAATGTCGAGGGCGTCATGAATGCGGTGCTGATCAAGGGCGATGCGGTGGGTCCGACCATGTACTACGGCGCAGGCGCCGGCAGCCTGCCTACGGCGAGCGCGGTGGTCGCCGACCTGGTGGATGTCACCCGCCTGATCACGGCCGACCCCGAGCATCGCGTGCCGCACCTTGCCTTCCAGCCTGACCGGCTCTCCAGCGAGCGCATCCTGCCGATGGGCGATGTGGAAACCTCGTACTACCTGCGCATGCGCGTGGTCGACAAGCCAGGCGTGCTCGCCGACATCACGCGCATCCTCGCCGACTCGCGCATTTCCATCGGCGCGATGGTGCAGAAGGAGCCCGCCGAAGGGGAGAAGCGCGTCGACATCGTGCTGCTGACGCATCGCGCGGTGGAAAAGCACGTCGACCGGGCGCTGAAGCGCATCGAACGGCTGGCAACGGTGGTCGGCAAGGTCACGCGCATCCGGCTCGAAGAGCTGCTCTGATGCGCTACGTGTCCACGCGCGGCGGCGGAACCCCGCGGCGCTTCTGCGACATCCTGCTCGAAGGCCTCGCGGCAGACGGGGGGCTGTACGTTCCCGAGGCCTACCCGCGCGCCGACCTCGCCGCATGGCGCGGCCTGGGCTACCCGGACCTTGCGTTCGAGGTGCTGCGCCTGTTCGCGGACGATGTTCCCGCCGACGACCTTCGCCGGCTGGTGCACGCCGCGTACACCCGGGAGGCCTTCGGCAGCGAGGACATCGCGCCGCTGAAGACGCTGGAGCCCGGCCTGCACCTGCTCGGCCTGTCGAACGGCCCGACGCTGGCGTTCAAGGACATGGCGATGCAGCTGCTGGGGCGGCTGTTCGAGTACGAGCTCGCGCGGCGCGGCGAGACGCTGAACATCCTCGGCGCCACGTCGGGCGACACCGGGTCCGCCGCCGAGTATGCGATGCGCGGCAGGCAGGGCATCAATGTCTTCATGCTGTCGCCGCACGGGCGCATGAGCGCGTTCCAGCGCGCGCAGATGTACTCGCTGCAGGACGCCAACATCCACAACCTTGCGGTAAAGGGCAACTTCGACGACTGCCAGGACGTGGTCAAGGCGGTCAACGCCGACGCCGCCTTCAAGGCGCGCCATCGCATCGGCGCGGTCAACTCGATCAACTGGGCGCGCATCGCGGCGCAGGTCGTTTACTACTTCTGGGGCTACTTCCGCGCGACGAGATCGGATGCCGAGGAGGTCCCGTTCTGCGTGCCCTCGGGCAACTTCGGCAACATCCACGCCGGGCACGTCGCGCGCGCGATGGGCCTGCCGGTGCGGCGCCTGGTGCTCGCCACCAACGAGAACGACGTGCTGGACGAGTTCTTCCGCACCGGCACCTACCGGGTGCGCAGCCGCGTGCACGCGACTTCCAGCCCGTCGATGGACATCTCGAAGGCGTCGAACTTCGAGCGCTACGTGTTCGACCGCGTCGGCCGCGACGGCGCGCGCGTGAAGGCGCTGTGGCAGAGGCTCGCCGCCGAGGGCGAGTTCGAGCTGCCGCCGACCGACGCAGGATTCGCCTCAGGGTCGAGCAGCCACGCCGATCGCATCGCCACCATCCGCGACATGCACGCGCGCTACGGCGTCATCGTCGATCCGCACACCGCGGATGGCGTCAAGGTCGGGCTCGCGCACCGCGAAGCGGGCGTACCGCTCGTATGCCTCGAAACCGCGCTGCCGGTGAAGTTCGCCGACACCATCCGCGAGGCGCTGGGCATCGAGCCCGAGCGTCCCGCCGCGTGCGCGGGCATCGAAGGCCTGCCGCAACGCGTGACCGTGATCGAGCCGGACGCAGGGGAAGTAAAGCGCTACATCGCCGCCCACGCGGTGTGACATTTGTCACATCTGCGCGGATACCCGTGTTTACGGCATGGCCACATCTGTCGTATGAGCGGAGAAGATAAGCTTATGCGTGGAGCGCGAAGGAGCGTTGGAACCCCGCTCGAACCTGTGGAACGACACCCCGGACGCGGTTGCCACCGTGAACGCGGAAGGCGTCGTTCTCGACTGGAATCGCGCGGCTGAATCGATATTCGGGTACACAGCCGGCGAGGCGGTCGGTCGCAGCCTGGTCGACCTCATCGTGCCGGCCGACCGCACTGACGAGGAAAGGCGCTTCAACGACGAGGCCTTGAAGCACGGGCAGGCGGTCAACGAGGCGGTTCGCAGGCGCAAGGACGGTTCCCTCGTCTACGTGAGTATCTCCACGCGGGCGATCCTGGGCGACGCCGGAGAGTTCCGCTACTTCCTCACCACCAAGAAGGACGTCACGCGTTTGAAGGTGCTGCGCGATTCGCAGCACCTCCAGTCACGCTTCGGCGACCTGCTCGAGTCGATGCCGGACGCGATCGTCATGGTCAACGTCACCGGGCGCGTGGTGCTGGTCAACTCCCAGGCCAGGGCCATGTTCGGCGGCGACCTGGTCGGAGACCTGATCGAGACCCTGCTGCCGCAACGCTACCGCGGCGCGCACATCTCGCACCGCGGCGGGTACTTTGCGCAACCGCGTACCCGTTCCATGGGGGCGGGCCTGGAGCTGCACGGCCTGCGTTCCGACGGTACCGAGTTCCCGGTCGAGATCAGCCTCAGCCCGCTCAGCACGGAAGAGGGCCTGTTCGTATCGAGTGCGATCCGCGATGTCTCGGAGCGCAAGCGCGTCGAGCAGAAGCTCCAGGAGGCGAGCCGCCTGAAGAGCCAGTTCCTCGCCAGCATGTCGCACGAACTGCGCACGCCGCTGAACGGCATCATCGGCTTCTCGGAACTCCTCGTCGACGAGAAGGCCGGCGTGCTGAACGGCAAGCAGAAGGACTTCCTCGGCGACATCCTCGGCAGCGCGCGGCATCTGCTCGGCATCATCAACGACGTGCTCGACCTGTCCAAGATCGAGGCGGGCAAGATGGAGGTCTTTCCGGAATCGTTCGACGTTCCGCGCGCGGTGGAGGAAGTGCGCACGGTGCTGGCGCGGGCAGCCGAGCTGAAGCGGATCGCGATCGAGGTCCGCGTCGCGCCGGAGGTCCGGATGGCGGTGCTGGATCCGCAGCGGTTCCGCCAGGTGCTGCTGAACCTGTTGTCGAACGCGGTCAAGTTCACCGGCGAGGGCGGCGGCGTGCGGGTGGAAGTATCCCCGGCGGCGCAGGGCATGCTTTGCGTCCGGGTACGCGACACCGGGGTCGGCATCCGGCCGGAGGACCTGGGCCGGCTGTTCGTCGAGTTCCAGCAGCTCGATGCAGGCACCGCGCGGCGGCACGAAGGCACCGGGCTCGGCCTTGCGCTGACGCGCCGGCTGGTCGAGATCCAGGGCGGCAGCATCTCGGTAGAGAGCGAGCCCGGCAGGGGCAGCACGTTCACCGTCACGCTTCCCGCGACGTTCGCCTAGCGGCATGGCGCGCATCCTCATCGTCGAGGACAACCCGGTGAACCTGAAGCTCGCGGTGGAACTGCTCGAGCTCGAGGGCCACGCCGTGGTCGTCGCGTGCGACGCCAACGAAGCGATCGGCGCGCTTCGTGGGGACCCGCCGGACCTCATCCTCATGGACGTCGGCCTGCCCGGCATGGACGGCCTCGCGCTGACGCGGCGGATCAGGTCCGAGCAGCGCCTGGGCGGAGTCCCGATCATTGCGCTGACCGCGTTCGCGATGAAAGGAGACGACCTGAACGCGATCGCCGCCGGCTGCAACGGCTACATCGCCAAGCCGATCGACACGCGCCGATTTGCCGGGCAGGTTGCGGACGCATTGCGCGGGAAGCTGCCGTGAAGCTGCTCATCGTCGATGACCATCCGGTCAACCTGAAGCTGTTGCGGGCGCAGCTGGAGTCCGACGCGCACAGCGTGCTCGAGGCGGCGAACGGCGTCGAAGCACTGCGCGTCATGGAGCGCGAACGCGTAGATGGCATCATCTCGGACATCCTGATGCCCGAGATCGACGGCTTCAGGCTGTGCCTGGAAGTGCGCAAGCGGAACGCGCTCGCCGGGCTGCCCTTCGTCTTTTACACCGCCACCTACAGTTCACCGCAGGATCGCGAGCTTGCGGCGAACGTCGGCGCCGACGCCTACCTGCTCAAGCCCGCACCGGTGCGCGACATCGTCGATGCGGTGCTCGCTGCGGCGCGCACGGTGCGACCGGCCGGCGACGCACGGCCGGCCGAAACCGACGTGCTGAAGCGTTACAGCGCGGCGCTGGTCACCAAGCTGGAACAGAGGAACCTCGAGCTCGAAGAGGCGATGAGCAAGTTGCGCGAGGCCGAGGCGCACTACCGGCTGCTGTTCGACAGCGCGCCGATCGGCATCACGCTTACCGGCCCCGACGGCAGCATCCTGTCGGCGAACCCGGCGATTGCCCGCATGCTGGGCTTCCGTTCCGCTGATGAGGTGATCGCCGAACTGGGGGGGATGTCGCGCGACGCCTATGCCGACGAGGGCGCCCGACAGGCCTACGTCGATGCCCTGCGGCAGTCCGGCGGCGACGTCAAGGGCTTCGAGGTGCGGCTGCGACGCAGCGACGGCAGCCTGCTGTGGGCATCGCTGACCGGGCGCGTGGTGCCCGATCCGCAGGGAGCGGGGTCGCTGCTGGTGACGATGATCGACGACATCAGCCTGCGCAAGGAACAGGATGCGCGCATCGCGCGCCTGAGCCGGGTCAAGGCGATGCGCAGCGGCATCAATGCGGCGATGATGCGCACGCGCGCGCGCAAGGTACTGCTGGGGGAAGCGTGCCGCATCGCGGTCACCGAGGGCGGGGTGCTCGCGGCGTGGGTCGGCTGGCACGACCGCGACGCGCGCCGTATTGTGCCGCTGGCCTCGGCGGGGCGCCTCGAAGGTATGCTCGATCGGGCCGCGGGGCCGATCGAGGCAGCGCCGGGGGAGGAGGCGTCGATTTCCGCACGCGTGCTGCAGGGCGGGGTTGCCATCGCAACCGAGGACATGCGCTCCTCTCCGGGTGTGCGCTACCGCAACGAGGCCCTGGAGCGCGGCTATCTGTCGGCGATGCACCTGCCACTGAACATCGAAGGCCGTACCGAGGGCGTTCTCGTGCTCTACGCCGGGCAGGTGGGCTTCTTCGACGACGAGGAGCAGCGGCTGCTGAAGGAGCTTGCCGCCGATGTTTCGTTCGCCGTCGATTCCCTCGCCAAGTCCGAGCGCCTCGATTACCTCGCCTACTACGATGTGCTCACCGGGTTGCCCAACCGCTCGTTATTTCACGACCGGCTCGCGCAAAGCCTGCAAAACCGCCAGGGCGAGCGCGTGCTGACCGCCGTGGTGCTGATCGACCTGGAGCGCTTCCAGCGCGTCAATGCGACGGCCGGCCGGGATGCGGGCGACGAGTTGCTGCGCACGGTCGGTGGCCGGCTGCGGCAGGCGAACGACACCGCGGCACGCATCGGCGTCAATCTCTACGCGCTCAGGCTGCGGGGCGCGCGCAACGCCGCAGACGTGGGTCGCGTCGCGGAGGCTATCGTTGCGGCCTGCTTCGGCGAACCCTTCCAGGTGAAGGGGCAGGAGCTGAGGATCGCGTGCCGCGTCGGCATTGCCCTGCACCCGGCCGACGGCGCCGACGCGGAGGAACTGCTGCGCAATGCCGAGACCGCGCTGGATCGCAGCAAGCGCAACGGCGAACCCGTGATGTTCTACGCGGCGGAAATGAATGCGCGCGTGGCCGAAGCACTGTCGATGGAGAACCGGCTCAGGCGCGCGCTGGAACGCGAGGAGTTCCTGCTGCACTATCAACCCAAGGTGCGCGTCT
Organism: uncultured Enterobacteriaceae bacterium; assembly: GCA_964612335.1. Lineage (GTDB taxonomy): Bacteria > Pseudomonadota > Gammaproteobacteria > Burkholderiales > SG8-39 > CAZTDU01. The sequence continues at coordinate 235,437 of CAZTDU010000003.1, forward strand.
CGGACGGCAGTATCACCGGCGTGGAGGCGCTCATCCGCTGGCAGGATCCGGCGCATGGCCTGGTGCCGCCCGGACGCTTCATCCCGGTACTGGAGGAAACCGGCCTGATCGTCGATGTCGGGCGCTGGGTGCTCGCACGCGCGCTGGCGGACATGCGCGCGTGGATGTCGCGCGGCGTCGATGTGAAGCGGATAGCGATAAACGTGTCTGCCGCCCAGTTGCGGCGCAAGGATTTCGACGCCATGGTGATCGACGCCGTGAGCAGCGCCGGGGACATCCCCGAGCGCCTCGAACTCGAGATTACCGAAAGCCTGCTGATGCACGATGTGGAGCACAACATCCGCAAGCTGATGGTGCTGCGCGGCATGGGCATCACCGTGTCCATGGACGATTTCGGTACCGGGTACTCGTCGCTGAGCTACCTGGCACGATTGCCGCTGGACAAGGTGAAGATCGATCGTTCGTTCGTCATGGGCATCGTCGACGATGCAGAGAGCGCGGCAATCGTTGCGGGCATCATCGCGCTGGTGCACTCGCTGAAGCTGCCGGTGATCGCCGAAGGCGTCGAGACCGCCGAGCAGGCGGCGCACCTGGCGGCGCTGGGTTGCGACGAGGCGCAGGGCTATCTCTACAGCCGGCCGTTGCCGGCGGACAAGCTGGTGGAGTTCGTCCAGGCCGGCAGTCTGCGGCCCTGAGCCGCGTTCACGCGCGGCGCGCGTCCTCGTGGTTCATCCGCGGCGCGTAGAACGTGTAGCTGTTCTTTCCGTGCTGCTTCGCGTGGAACATCGCGCTGTCGGCATGCATGACCAGCGTGTCCACGTCCTCGCCGTCTGACGGATACATCGCGATGCCGACGCTGGCGGTCACCTGCACCGCGTGCTCGTCCAGCGGGAACGGCTTCTCGAGCTCCTTCACGACCTTTTCCGCGACCAGCCCGCAGGGGCGCGAGTCCGCGAGCCCGGACAGGATCACCGCGAACTCGTCGCCGCCGATGCGCCCGACCGTGTCGCCCGCCCGCATGCAGGCCAGCAGCCGCACGGCCACCTCCTTCAGCAGGCGGTCGCCGACCGCATGGCCCAGCGTGTCGTTCACGTGCTTGAACCTGTCCAGGTCGACGAACAGCACGCCGACCTTCCATCCGCCCCGCGGCGCCTGCGCCAGCGCCTGCTTCAGCCGGTCGTACAGCAGCGCGCGGTTCGGCAGCTGCGTCAGGTCGTCGTAGTGCGCCATGCGGCTGATGCGGTCCTGCAGCAGTCTGCGCTCGGTGATGTCCTGGACCACGCTCGAGAAGTACAGCGGCGTGCCGCCGGCATCGCGTACCGGGCTGGTCGACACCAGCGCCCAGAGGACGCCGCCTTGCTTGCGCAGGAAGCGGCACTCCACGCCCGGGCGCTGCGGGTCGCCGGGGCCGGACGCCAGGCGCGCGGCCCTGTCCTTGCGAAGCTGTGGCAGGTCCTCCGGGTGGACGATCTTCGCCTCGTCGAGCGATGGCAGCTCCTGCGCGGTGTAGCCGAGCATGCGGCACAGTGCCTCGTTGACCTGCAGGTAGCGGCCATCGAGACCGTTGCGCGAGATGCCGATGGTCGCCTGGTCGAAGGTGGCGCGAAAGCGCGCCTCGCTGTCGGCGAGCAGGCCCACGGCCTTGCGCTGGCGCGACAGGCCCGCCAGCAGCGCGATCGCAAATGCCAGGATGGCCATGCTGGCGAGCGCGGCGGCGCCGTAGTAGGTCTGCCGGCGCTGGCGGAACGGCGACAGCGCCTCGGATTCCGCCGTGCCGACCGTGGCGACCAGCGCATAGTCCTCCAGTGTCCTGTAGCTGAAGATGCGCGTCACGCCATCGAGCCCGCCGGGTCCCATGTAGCTTCCGACGGGGCGCCGCTTCTGTTCCTGCATCAGCATCGCGTGCCGGATGTCCTCGCCGAAGCTGCCCTTCGGGCCGACACGGCGCGCGCGCGTGATGCCATCGGTGCCGACCAGCGAGATGATTGACCGCGGCCCGAGGTCGGCCTTGCTGTAGAACTGCGTGAAATAGCCCGGATCGACCGACAGCGTCACGGTGCCGCCGAAGCTGCCGTCGGGCTTGTCGATGCGGCGGGTCATCGGAATCTGCCATGTGCCGGACACCCGGCCCAGCACCGGAGCACTGACGAACAGGCGGTCCTCGCCGCCGCCCATGTGGTAGCGGAAGTGGTCCCGGTCGGCGTAGCTGACGCGGCCGGTCTTCTGGCTGCTGAGGATGATGTCGCCGCGCTCGTCGACGATGCTGATGATTCGTACGACGCCGGTGTCTACCTGCAGGTCGATGACCAGGCGCGCGAGGTCGAGTTCGCGGCCGCGCAGCGCGTACGCGCGCCGCACGATGAGCGCGACCTGGTCGACGCCCTTCAGCGTCCTCACGGTCTGTTCTTCGAAGGCCAGTGCCAGATTGGCGTTCTGCCGCATGGTGCTGGCGATCGTGTTCTCGCGATCGACGCGCACCTGCCGGATCGTCAATCCCCAGAGGCCGGCGACCAGCAGGATGCAGAACAGCACGATCGTGTAGTTCAGCAGCGGGAACTGCATTTCCCGCGCGGGCGTTGGTGTTGGGGGTGGGCGCATGGCGACCCCGGGCCGGAACCGGGGCGGCGTGGAAAAAATCCAGTTTATCCCTGATTCCGGCGCGGGCAAGCCTCAGTCAAACCAGAACCTGCCGCCGATCAGCGTGCCGCGAATCCAGCCCAGCTGCGGCGAGCCGGGTACTTCGATGCGACGCAATCCGGGCAGCGGCCGGTTGTCCTGCCTGAGGTGGGTGTCGCCGTGAACCAGCACCGCGGGCCTGCGCAACCCGGCGAGCCGTTCGCGCAGCGCGGCATAGCCGTCGGGCACTCCGGCCGGCCGCCGGGACCGTGCCTCGAAATCGGGATTCGCCTGCATCAGGATAACCAGGCCCTCGCGTGCCCGCGCCGCGCTGTCGTCCAGCCAGGCGAACACCGCGCGCATGCGCTCGGCATGCTCGGCATCCATCGCGGGCGTGCGGCCGAGGTTGTTGTTGCTGCCCGGCACGTTCAGCGAGACGAACATCACGCCGTCGACCTCCCAGCGCACGTGCTCGCAGTAGGCGCCGGGCTGGCGCTCGACGTCGAGCCCGGCCGGGTCGACGCAGAAGAGGCGGCGCCATCGCGCCAGGCGCTCCAGCGGGTCGAAGCCGCTGCGGTGGCAGTCGGTCCAGTCGTTGTCGCCGGGCAGCAGCAGCCACGGCGCGCGCCAGCGCGAGAACTGCGCCTTCCTCGCGTCGAACCACGCGTCGGTGCACGGACCGCGGCCCGAGGTGGTGTCGCCCACGTGCACGATGAAGGCGAGCGGCGACGCGTTCATGTCGTCGATCACGCCTTCGAGATGGAACGCCTCGGTTTCACCGTACGGCGTGTCGCCGATCAGGCCGAACTGCAGCCCGCCGGGCGGCGGCGCGCCGGCGCAGGCGGCAACGAGCAAGGCCGCGAGCGCGCACGTCAGGCCGCGCACGGTGCCCGGGCTCACGCGTGCGCCACGTAGATCGTGTTGGCCTCGTCCCTGTCCTCGGTCGGGTGCCGAAAGCCGACCACGTGCGCGGCAGCGCGCGCGAACACCGACCCGAGCAGCGCACTGAACTCGTCGTCAGGCGGATCGTTCGACCACAGCGCGAACACGCCGCCCGGCGCGAGGTGCGCACGCAGCCGGCGCAGGCCCGCGGCCGAGTAGAAACCGCCGTGGCTCTCGTGCAGCACGAAGCCCGGTGAATGGTCGATGTCGACGAGGATCGCGTCGAAGCGCCGGCCGGGCGCGCGCGGGTCGATCGCGGCCGACGCGGCCAGCGCGAAGAAGTCGCCGTGCAGGAACGCGCAGCGCGGGTCGGCGGTGAGGTCGCGGCCCAGCGGCACCAGTGCGCGGCGGTGCCAGTCGATGACCTCGGGCAGCGCCTCGACCACCAGCAGGGAGCGCACCGACGCATGCTCTAGCACCGCGCGCGCGGTATGTCCGAGCCCGAGCCCGCCGACCAGCACGTCCAGCGGCCCCGCGAGCCCGTGCAGCCCCAGCCTGGCGAGCGCGACCTCGCCGTCGGTAAAGAGGCTGGACATCAGGTATTCCTCGCCGAGCTTGACCTCGAACACGTCGATGTCCAGCGCGGGGTCTCGCCGGCGGCGCAGGCTCAGCGCGCCCAGCGGCGTGTCGCGATAGTCGAGTTCTTCGAAGTCAAGGTTCATCGCATTGCCTTCGGTGCCATAGGATGGATGCGCGGCAACTGCGCGGAAACGGACACTCCATCGAGGGGATGCCTGGCGGTCATCAGTCGAGTTGATGGTCCCGCTGAGGGCCGATAGCGCGATTCGCAACATCCGGGCAAGCGGCGCTGCAATAACCGACGGCTATTGCTCGCTGCAAAATGCCATCTCCCCATTGTGGATGCGAAACCCTATAGTCACCAGCTTTCCATGACAGTATCGCAATCCATCGCCATTGCCGACTACGCTGTACTCGCGGCAGAGCTTGAGAACCTGTTGAAGCTTCGCAGCTTCCCGTTCGGGATGAAGCTTCTGGATAGCGCTGGCCAGTTCGACGCCATACCGGGGCTGCGTCGCGCCAAGGCAGTCCACACCATGGACCAGTTCGTGGCGCAGGCAGCGCGGCTCGGCTGGACGGTCGGGGTCACGGCGCAGGATCTGGTCGGAGACCAGTGCCGGTCCGTGGTCGGACTGGGAGGACAGGACAGCAAATGGCTTTCAGGGCAGCACATGGTCGGCGTGTGGTTTGCCACGCCTGCCGACGCCGGCAGGCACCAGGCGGCGATGGACCTGGCCCCGGCGGGTGGCCACGAGGCGCTGGTCGTCGCGCCCCTGCGCAAGTGGGGCGCGAAGCCGGACGATGCGCAGGACCCGATGCAGGCGCCGGACATCGCATTGTTCTACGCGACGCCTGGCGCGATGATGTATTTCATCAACGGCCTGCAGTGGTCCGGCTATCGACGCTTCGACTGGAGCGTGGTCGGCGAATCCTCGTGCGCGGATTCCTGGGGGCGGGCGCTGAAGACGCGCGAGCCCAGCCTGTCGATTCCGTGCTTTGCGGAACGCCGCTATGGCGGCGTGCTGGACGACGAGATGCTGATGGCGCTCGCGCCCGGGGACATTGCCGGGGCGATAGAAGGCATGAAGGCGCTGGCAGGAAACGGCCTGCGTTACCCGTTCGCCCAGTACGGCATCCAGCAGGACGTGCGCGCGGGCATGGCAGTGAGTTACGCGAAGTCGCAGCCGGACAAGCGCCTGGCGCAGAGTCCAAGCGCTTGAGCGCAGGGTTGCCACCGTTGCGGGAGAGACGGCCCGGTCCCACCGGGTCCAATTGTGTGAATTTCCGATCTGGAGGGGTAGAGATGAAGCATAGAAAATTCGTGTTCCGCGCGGCGATGGCGATGGCGGTGACGTTGATCGCGTCGGCAGCGTCCGCGCAGTTCCCGACCAAGCCGGTGCGGTTCGTGGTGCCATACGCACCCGGTGCCATTGCCGACCTCGTGTCGCGCAGCGTTGCCGAGAAGGTCGGCGCCGATACCGGTCATGCGACGATCGTTGAATTCAAGCCTGGCGCGAGCGGCGCGATCGGCACGGAGCACGTGGCGAAATCCGATCCGGACGGGCATACGCTGCTGCTGGCGACGCTCAGCCACGTGACCAGCCCCAGCATGAAGAAGAATCTCCCATGGCATCCGGATGACTTCAAGGGCGTTGCGCTGCTTGCAACTGTTCCGGCCGTCGGTGTCGTGAATGCCCAGGTTCCCGCCAACACGCTGAAGGAATTCGTTGCCTATGCGAAGCAGAACCCGGGCAAGCTCAACTACCTTGGACCCGGTTCCGGCACGTCGATGCACCTGAATGGTGAACTGCTGAACCAGGTGGCCGGCATCGACCTCGGCGTCGTGATGTACAAGGGGACGGCGCCCGGCATCCCGGACCTGCTGTCCAACAGGATCGCGTTCGCCTTCCTGCCGATCCCGCTGGCGCAGACGCATATCAGTACCGGGAAGCTGAAGCCCCTGTTCGTGGCCTCGTCGCGCCGCAGCTCGCGCATGCCGGACGTGCCCACCGCCGACGAAGCCGGCTACGCCGACGCGAAGGTCGTCTCCTGGTTCGCGCTGCTGGCGCCGGCAAAGACGCCGAGCGAGCGCATCGTGCAACTCAACAAGTGGGTGAACGCTGCGCTGGCCACGCCCGAGGTCGAGAAACGGCTCGCGAGCGCCGGTGCGGAGACGGTGAAGGCGATCTCCCCGCAGGAACTCGATGCCATGCTGGCCGCGGAAGCCGCGCGCTACGCCAAGCTCATCAAGGACGCGAAGATCCAGGCGCAGTGAGCCCATCGGGACGTCCCGCGTGACCCGGCGCTGACACGACGATGGCGAACATCTACCATACGGCCGCATACCACGCGGTCAGGCGGCCGCGCGCGATCGCCATCGCGGAGGGCGAGCGCACGCTCGGCTTCGGCGAGCTCACCGCGCTCGCGCTGCGCCAGGCGAGGCAGCTGAAGGCGCTGGGCGTGGGCCGGGGAGACCGCGTGTGCGTGATCCTCAACACGTCCATCGACTACGTCGCGCTCTACCACGCCACTGCCGTCACCGGCTTCATCCTCGTGCCGGTGAACGTCCGCTTCAGCGCCTCAGAAGTGGCGTGGCTGCTGGAGGACGTTGCGCCGAAGGCAGTCATCTTCGACGATGCGTCGGCGGCACTGGCGGCGGAAACGCGCCGTCTTGTGCGAGCCAGCCCGGATTGCAGCTGGCACTCGCTGGACGCCTTCCGCGCGCTGCCCGCGGCCGAGCTGCACGACGGCGACGGGTTGGTGTCCAGGTACGGCGCAGTCGGGGAGGATGATGTCGCGCTGATCATCTACACCTCGGGCACCACGTCGCGGCCGAAGGGCGCGATGCTGACGCACGGGAACCTCGTCTGGAACGCAGTCAACTTCCAGGTCGAGCTGGGCATCGATGCGAACGCGCACTCGCTGTTGGCGACGCCGCTGTACCACATCGGTGGCTTCGGCGTGCTGAACGGGCCGGTGCTTTATGCGGGCGGGCAGCTCACGGTGATCCCCCGGTTCGAAGTCCAGGCAGTGGTGCGGGCGATGCAGCAACGCAAGCCGACGCACCTTTTCCTCCTGTCGTCGATGTGGGTGGCACTCACCGAATCGCCGGAGTTCGCCGCGCTGCGCTTCCCAGAGGTCGGATTCGTGCAGACTGCGGCCTCGCCGCTTGCCGAGCATCGCCAGGAGATGATCCGGAACGTGTTTCCCAATGCCGAGTTTTCGTGGGGGTTCGGCATGACGGAAACCTGCGTGACGACGATCAAGAATCGCTACACGGCCGAGATACTCAGTCATCCGGGCTCGATCGGCTATCTGTGGCGGCATGTCTCGGCCCGACTGGTGGACGCAGAAGGCAAGGTGCTGCCTGGCCTTTCCGGCCCCGGTGAGCTGCAGGTAAAGGGGCCCACGGTGTTCAAGGGCTATTGGGGGAACCAGGCGGCGACCGACGCGGTGTTCACCGAAGACGGCTGGTTGCGCACCGGCGACCTGCTCGAGTTCGATGCCGATGGGTTTGCCCGCTTCAGGGGACGCAGCAAGGACATGGTCAAGACCGGCGGCGAGAACGTCTCCGCGACGGAAGTCGAGGAGTGCCTGGTGCAGCACGCCGCGGTGTCGGAAGCCGCCGTCTACGGTGTCCCGCATGACTACTGGGGCGAGGAACTGCGCGCGGCTGTCGTACCGGCGGAAGGACACCGTGTCGACGTCGGGGAACTGCAGGCATTCTGCAAGTCGCGCCTCACCGGCTTCAAGGTCCCGAAGAGGATCGACGTCGTGGACGAGCTGCCGAAGTCGTCCTCCGGCAAGGTACAGAAGTTCCGCCTGGTGCAGGCCGCGGCAGCCTGATGCAGGTACCGTCCGGCCCGCTGGATGCCGCATTCCTTGCACGGCTCGCGGGTGCCGCGCAGCGCAACCCCGACTACCGGTCGCGCGCGACCGGGCTGTACCTGACGATCGGCTTCAGGGATTCCGCAACCGGCGCCTCCGGCTGGCTCCGCCTGGCGGAAGGCGACGTCACCAGTGGCAGCGGCGAATCGGACGCGCGCTTCGTGCTGCAGGCGGATAGCGCGGCATGGCAGGAACTCATCGCCGGAATGCCGATCAACCGTCTGCTGCGCCAGGGCAAGGTTCAGATCCTCGGCGATGCACGCGCCTGCATCCAGAACTGGCTGGTGGTCTTTGCGCTTGCCTCCGCCGCACCCGTGAAGGCGGGCTGAGCATGCCGTACGCGCAGGTGAACAGTCTTCGCAGCTACTACGAACGCCATGCGGCCGGGGCAGGCCTGCGCCCTCTGGTGATGATCCACGGCGCCTCGCAGGACACGCTGTCGTGGCGCTACAACATCGAGTTCTTCGCCGCGCACTACGACGTTGTCGTGGTCGACCTGCCGGGCCACGGGAAGTCGGAACTGGTTGACGCTGGCGCGCATCCGGCCTCGCGGCTGAATGCCGCCCATGTCATTGCGCTGGCAAAGGTGCTGGAGTTGGAGAGTCCCATCCTGATGGGGCATTCCATGGGCGGCGGAGTCGCCTCCTGTGCGGCCGCCATGGCGCCTGGGCTGGTCGGTGGCCTGGTGCTGGTCGATGGTGCGGCCTACCAGTCAGGGGCCGGCAAGGACTATCACGACCCGCGCCTGCTGGACCTCGTCAGGATCAACCCCACGGACTGGTTCACGGTGACCTTCACGACGCTCATCGGCAGCGGTACGTCGGCGGAGCGCGGCCGCGAGATCGTCGCCGAATCGCGCAGGTGCATACCCGAAGTGGCGCTTGCCGACATCGGGGCGTTCGCAGGCTACCGCCTGGCCGACGACCTGCCATTGATCAAGTGCCCGGTGGTGTTCGTCGAGGGCGACGAGGACTGGTCGGTGCCGCCGGGCCCGGCAAGGCAGGCGGCAGGGCACCTCGGGGTACCGAACGAATTCCTGCTGTTCGAGGGCGTGGGGCACTTCCCGCAGGCGGAAGTGCCGGAACGATTCAACCGCGAAGTGCTCGCGGCAATGCGCAAGCTCGGCCTCTAGCTGCCCGCTGCCGCAGCCTCGGTGAGGCTACTCGGTGAAGAACTTCGTGCCTGCGGCGAAGCGGTTCGGCTTCATGAATACCGACAGGAACACCGCCCCGTTCGGCGAATGCGCCACGTGCACGTTGCCGCCCGGGCGCCAGACAAAGCTTCCCGCCTTCGCCTCTCCCTCGTGGTCCTTGAGCGATCCGGAAAGGATGTACGTCTGCTCGATGGCCATGTGTTCGTGCAGCGGCACGACCGCACCCGGCGCCATCTTGAAGAGAAAGGTCGACATCCCGGATTGCGGATCGCTGTACAGCAGCTTCATCTCGATGCCGGGAAAGTCCGTCTTTTCCCAAGGCATGCCTTCCGCGTCCAGGTAATGCGAGCGCAGATGCGCGGGTATCGTTCGCGGATCCGGCCAATCGCCGACGGTGTTCTTGTCTTGCGTGCTGGTAGCTTCCATTTTGTGATTGTCCTTCAGCGGCTCGCCTGGCGCAACGCCCGGATGAAGGCCTTGAGGATCGATGTCTGCGGTGCATCCGCGCGGGTGAGGATGCCCACCGGAGGGATCTCCATCCTCTCCTCGAGCGCGATTGGCTGCAGCTTGCCGGCGAACAGGCCGCTCGCGTGCGTACGTACCGGCAGGATCGTCAGCAGGTCGCTGGTCGCGACCAGAGAGATGAGCGAGACGAAGGATTCGCACTGCGTGATGGAGCGCGGCGCCTGCAGTCCGTTCTCGATGAATATCCTGCGAACCGAATCCCGGCGCTGGCTGACAACGCCGCCGACCCATTCCGCGCCGGCAAGGTCCTTCAGCCTCCGGGCGCGCTGCAACGGATGGCCGATCCGGCACATCACGGCAACCTCGTTGGAGCAGATCTCTTCCGAGCTGAGATCGCGACCGGATTCGCCGGTCTCCAGCGTGCCCACGTAGAGGTTCACCGTGCCGGCACGCAGCAGCGCGGCGCCGCTGGGCTGGCCGTCGACGACGCGGACCATGGCCTCTCGGTTGCGGAGCCTGAAGGTGCGCAGTGCCGCGGGCAGGATGGCGATCGCGGCGACCGGCGAGACGGCGATCGAGAGGGAGTTTCGCGCTTCTCCGCGCATCTCCGAGAGCTCGTCCACCGCCTGGCGGACCTCCGCCTCGACCGCCCGCGCGCGCGGCAGGAACGCGTTCCCGAAACTGGTCAGGGTCGTGCCACGGATGCCGCGCAGCAGCAGCGGCGTCCCCAGCTCATCCTCGAGGTGCCGCATCGCCTTCGTCAGCGCAGGCTGGCTCATGCCGAGCCTTCGCGCGGCCAGGTGCAGGCTGCCGCATTCCGCGATCGCGACGAACTGCTGCAGCTGCTTCAACTGCATGCGGAATAACCCATGGTTATCAACGGCGCGAAAATACCATCTTTTCCACGGGCGGGCCTCGACCTAAAGTACGGGGCTTGAAGTGATTCGCGCCATGCAATCCTGGAGACACGACGAATGCAAGCTCATCCCGCGAGTGCTGTAAGTTCCCCGGCCGCGAAAGCTCAGGCCACCCTGCACCGGTACGACAATGCGCAGGCCTGGTACGGCGCCGACATGCGAAAGCGCACCGACTGGGTGCACCGGTTCAGCGCCGAGGAGCTCGGCGAGCTGGACGCGGCCGTCGCGCGGCTGCGTGACAGGAACGCCGACCTGGTGACGCTGAAGCGCGAGGACTTTCACCTGCCGACGCTCGGCCCGCGCCTGGACGCGATACATGACGAGATCGTCGCCGGCCGCGGCTTCTTCCTGCTGCGCGGCTTGCCGGTCGAACGCTACACGACGTATGAATCGGCGATCGCCTTCCGCGGCATTGGTGCATATTTCGGCGAGGCCATGTCGCAGAACGCGAAAGGACACGTACTCGGGCATGTGAAGAACCTGGGGCTGGATTTCGCCGATCCGGAGGTCCGCAACTACCAGACGGACCTGTGGATCAACTACCACACGGATTTCTCGGATATCGTCGGCCTGTTGTGCCTGCGGCGGGCCAAGGCCGGCGGCGCATCGAGCATCGTCAGCTCCACCACGGTGTGGAACGAACTGCTGCAGGCGCATCCGGAATATGCCGCTGCGCTGACGCAGCCGCTGTACTGGACGCGCTGGGGCGAGATCCCGGAGGGCAAGCGACGCTACGCCGAGATCCCGGTGTTCATGCCGGGCGCCGATCGCATGATTGCGGCCTACGGGCGCACCGCCTTCATGAAGGCGCAGGCACTTCCCGGGGTGCCGCGCATTACCGAGCTGCAGAACGCTGCGCTCGATGCGCTGGATGCGCTTGCGGCGGACCCGCGCCTGCGGCTGGACATGGACTTCGCCGAGGGTGACATGCAGTTCCTGTGCAACCACTACATCTTTCATTCGCGCTCCGCATACCAGGACTACGAGGACGTGACCAGGCGGCGGCACCTGCTGCGGCTCTGGCTAGCCAGCGACAAGGGCCCGGCGCTGCCGAGCTGGATCATGGATACGCCGGATTCGCTGCAACGCCCCACGGCGCGCGGACGCCCCAACGGCATCTGCGTGCCGGGGGTGCCGCTCAAGGCCCCCTTGGAGGCGGAATGACGATGAAGCTGCATTACTCGCCGGCATCGCCATACGTCAGGAAGGTCCTCGTCTGCGCGGAAGAGTGCGGCGTCAGGAGCCGGATCGAGCTCGTCACCACCGCGGTGGCGCCGCATGCGCCGAATACGGACTATGGCCGAATCGCGCCGCTGATGAAGCTGCCGGTGCTCGAGCGCGACGATGGCAGTGTGCTGTTCGATTCGGTGGTGATCTGCGAGTATCTCGACGGGATCTCAAAGGGTCCGCGGATGTTCCCGCCGAATGGCGAGGCGAGGTGGCGGGCGCTGCGCCTGCACGCGGTGGGCGACGGCATGCTGGACGCGGCGCTGCTGGCGCGATTCGAGACGGCGCTGCGCCCGGCGGAACTGCGCTGGGATGCGTGGCTGCAGGGACAGATGGCGAAGGTCGAGATGAGCCTGGACTACCTCGAGCGCTCGATCGGCGACCTGGAAGGCGAACCGGACATCGGCAGGGTCGCGGTGGGCTGTGCGCTAGGCTACCTGGACTTCCGCTTCTCCAGCATGCCCTGGCGCGACAAGCGCCCCCGGCTCGCCGCCTGGTTCAAGACGATCGGCAAGCGGCCTTCGTTCGAGCAGACGCTGCCCCACGCCTGAATCGGCGGCCGCGGCGCTAGATGCCGTAGGCCTTGCGCACCAGCTCGATCGGGTGGTGCTTTTTCGCGCCGGGGCTTTCGTCGCCCATGCCCTGGCGGATGTGGCGTCCCGCGATCGGGCAGTCGGAGCTGATGTAGTCCGGCGCGTCGTTCTGCGCGCCGGCCATGGCCTTGAACACCGGGCGGCCGATCTTCATCGAGTTCTCGAAGTACTCGGCCTTCACGCCCCAGGTGCCGTCGTGCCCGGCGCAGCGCTCGACGGTGTTCACCTTCGTGCCCGGGATGAGCTGCAGCATCTCGCGCGTCTTCTGGCCGACGTTCTGCACGCGCGAGTGGCAGGGGATGTGGTACGAGACCTTGCCCAGCTGTGACTTGAAGTCGGTCTTCAGCAGCCCGTCGCGGTTGCGCAGCACCAGGTACTCGAAGGGGTCGAACATCGCCTCCTTGACCGCCTGCACGTCGGGTTCGTCGGGGAACATCAGCGGCAGTTCCTGCTTGAACATCAGCGTGCACGACGGGATAGGCGTCAGGATCGCGTAGCCGGCCTTCGCCAGTTTCGCCAGCGGCGGGATGTTCACGTCCTTGAGTTTTGCCACCGTGTCGAGGTCACCGAGCTCCAGCTTCGGCATGCCGCAGCAGGCTTCCTTCTCGACCAGCACGTATGGGATCTCGTTGTGCTCCAGGATCGCCAGCAGGTCGTGGCCGATGCCCGGCTCGTTGTAGTTCACGTAGCAGGTGGAGAAGATCGCCACCTTGCCCGGGGTGTTCTTGCCGTCCTTGACCGTCGCGGATTTCGCGGCGGCGGCGTTGGGGCGGAAGCGGCTGGGTGCGTAGTCGGGAAGCTGCCTGTCCTTGTGCACGCCGAGCACGCCCTGCATCGCGGCGCGCGCCGGGCCGAACTTGTTGACCGCGTTTACCGTCTGCGCCACCACCGGGATCGCCGCCAGCTTGCCCATCGCGTCGGTCGAGGACAGCAGCTTGTCGCGGAACGGCGCGCCCTGCTTCCTGAACTTGACCGCCTTGGCGCGCAGCATCAGGTGCGGGAAATCCACGTTCCACTGGTGCGGCGGCACGTACGGGCACTTGGTCATGTAGCACATGTCGCAGAGGTAGCACTGGTCGACCACCTTCCAGTAGTCGGCCTTGGCGACGCCATCGACTTCCATCGTGCTCGAGTTGTCGACCAGGTCGAACAGCGTCGGGAACGAGGTGCACAGGTTCACGCAGCGCCGGCAGCCGTGGCAGATGTCGAACACGCGCTCGAGTTCCTTGTCGAGCTTCTGCTGGTCGAAGAAGTCGGGATTCTTCCAGTCCAGCGGGTGGCGGGTGGGGGCTTCGAGGCTGCCTTCGCGCGTGCTCATGGTGCAAGCCTATGGCTGCGTGCCCGATAGCGCAAATGGAAAATCGCAATTCCAGCCATTGTCACGATCAATTGGCGGAAGCGGGCGCGAGCTGCCGCACGACGATCGCGGCATCGCCATCGTGGCCCTGCGCGACGAAGCCCAGGTGCGCGGCGAGGTCCATCATGCCGCGGTTCTCCGCCAGCACGTAGCCGGTCAGCGAGCGGTAGCCGGCGGCGCGGGCGCTGGTGCACAGGCGCGAGAGCAGCGCGCCGCCTATGCCCTTCGCCTGCCAGTCGTCGGCAACAGCGAGCGCGAACTCGGCCGTCGTGCCGTCCGCGCTCGGCGCATAGCGGCCGACGCCGAGGAATTCCCCGTTCTGCGGGTGCGTAGCCACCAGCGCGAGCTCGCGGTCGTAGTCCAGCTGCGTGAAGCGCTCCAGCATCGCCGGCGACAGCCGCGGCAGGTAGTGCAGGAAGCGCAGGTAGCGCGAGCGCTCGGACAGGCCATCGACGAAGCGCTGCTCGCGCGCGGCGTCCTCCGGGCGCATCGGGCGCAGCAGCACCGGCATGCCGTCGCGCAGCGCGATCGTTTCCTCGAGCTCGGCAGGGTAGGGATGGATCGCCATGTGCGCGTAGCGCGCCACGCGCTCGGGTCCGGCGAGGTCTATCGTCGCGCGGGCGTCGGCGGCAATCGCGCCCTGCGGATGCGCGAGCACCGGATTGAGGTCCATCTCGCGCAGCCATGGCAGTGCGCAGACCATGCGCGACACCGCGACCAGCAGGCCGGCCAGCGCGGCGAGGTCCGCCGCGGGCACGTCGCGGTAGCCGCGCAGCAGCCGGTACACACGCGTGCGCTGCATCAGCTCGCGCGCCAGCACCGCGTTCAGCGGCGGCAGTGCCACCGCGGTGTCGCGCACCGCCTCGACCGACACGCCGCCGGCGCCGAACGAGATCACCGGTCCGAACACCGGGTCGGTGGTGACGCCGACCAGCACCTCGCGCGCATGCGCGTAGCGCAGCATCGGCTGGATCACCACGCCGTCGATCCTCGCCTCCGGCCGCAGCGCGCGCGCGTGCGCCAGCATGTCGTCGAAGGCGCTCGCCACCATCTGCGCGTTCTGCAGGTTCAGGCGCACGCCGCCCACGTCCGACTTGTGGCTGATGTCCGGCGAGCGGATCTTCATTGCCACCGGGAAGCCGGTGCGCCCGGCGGCCTGCACCGCCTCGTCGCGCGTGGCGGCGAGCGTGGAACCCGGCACCGCGACGCCGAACGCGGCAAGCAGCGCCTTCGTTTCGTCTTCGGCCAGCTGCGTGCGCCCTTCAGCCTGTGCGCGGCGCCGTATCGCCAGCGCCGCCGCCATGTCCGGCGTTGCCGGCGCGTCGCCGCCGGCAGCGAGCGCGGGCGGCACTTCCAGCAGCTGCGCCTGGTTGCGCCGGTGCGCGGCGATGAAGGACAGCGCCTCGACCGCGTTCTCGGGCGTGTAGAAATCCGCCACCTGCGCGGCTTCGAGGATGTCGCGGCTGTCGTTCGCGCGCAGGTCTCCGAGCCACGCGGCGAGCACCGGCTTTTCCTGCGCGCGGGCGACTTCGGCAACGGCCTGCGCGGCTGATTCAGGCGCCGTCACTGCCACCGGGCAGTACATCACCAGCGCGGTGTCCACGCCGGGGTCCTTCAGCACCAGCGCGAGCGCCTCGGCGTAGCGCGCCGCCGGCGCATCGCCGAGGACATCCACCGGGTTCGCGCGCGACCACT
Organism: uncultured Enterobacteriaceae bacterium; assembly: GCA_964612335.1. Taxonomy (GTDB): domain Bacteria; phylum Pseudomonadota; class Gammaproteobacteria; order Burkholderiales; family SG8-39; genus CAZTDU01. The sequence continues at coordinate 250,809 of CAZTDU010000003.1, forward strand.
GTGCGGGCAGCACGCGATCGAGCTGGGCGATCGTGCCGGCCGAGAGTTCCGCCAGCGGCACGCCGTTCTGCGCCGCGCTGTCCGCGGCCATCACGCCCGGGCCGCCACCATTCGTCAGTATCGCCAGCCGGTCGCCTCGCGAGCGCCGCGGCGCCGCCAGTACGCGCGCCGCGGCGAAGAGCTGCGTGTAGGTCTTCACGCGTACCGCGCCGCCGCGCACGAAAGCGGCGTCGAACACCTCGTCGTTGCCGACCAGCGCCGCGGTGTGGCTGGATACCGCGCGCGTGCCGGCGGCGTAGCGGCCCACTTTCAGCACGATCAGCGGCTTGGTGCGCGCCGCGGCGCGCAGCGCCGACATGAAGCGGCGCGCATCGCGTATGCCTTCGATGTACATCAGCACCGCGTCGGTTTCGGCATCGGCGGCGAGGAAGTCCAGCAGCTCGCCGAAGTCCACGTCGGCGGCGGCGCCGAGCGAGACGATGCTGCTGAAGCCAAGGCCCGCGCCCTTCGCCCAGTCGATGATGGCGGTGCAGATCGCGCCCGACTGCGACACCAGCGCAAGCCGCCCGGCGCGCGCAGGCGTGCGCGCAAACGTGGCGTTCAGTCCGATCGAGGGCCGCATCAGTCCGAGGCAGTTCGGCCCCAGCAGCCGCAGGCCGTGCTTCCTTGCCTGTGCCAGCGCGTCCGCGAGCAGCGCGCGTCCGGTTTCTCCCGCTTCGCCGAAGCCGCTGGTCAGCACCACGGCGGCGCGCGTGCCGGCGGCGCCCGCCTGCGCGATGATGCGCGGTACGGTGGCCGCGGGCGTCACCACCACCACGAGCTCAGGTACTTCCGGCAGGCGCGCGATGCTTGCGTGGCACTTCTCGCCGAGCAGCGTGGCGTGCTTCGGATTCACCGCATACACCTTGCCCTGCAAGCCGCCCTGCAGCAGGTTCTCGAACACGATGCGCCCGAGCGAGCCCGGACGCTCGGACGCGCCGATCAACGCGACGCTGCGCGGGGCGAGGAGCGGGCTCAGGTAATGGGCGGGCATCGGAAGCATTCTGTAACACATTCGCCCTGAACTTCGCACCCCCGCCGCGAACTAACGTTCGGAAGGCATACAAACCACAACCACCATATCCACTTCGAGGAGTTACACATGAAAGTCATTCGCACCGCCGCGGTCGCGTTGTTCGCAGGTTCCGCGCTGGCAGTCGCCGGCGTCGCAATCGCCCATGGGACCAAGGGCGGCCAGAAAGGCGAGGGCTGCGCCGAGCGCCAGTCGTCGATGCAGGGCGAGGGCCACGGCCACGGCCGTCACGCCGAAGGCGCCGGACACGAGCACGGCCGTCACACCCAGGGCGAAGCGCACGGCGAGCATCGTCATGGCAACCAGGAACGCATGGGTCGCATGGGCGGCAACCACCAGCACATGGCGGCCATGCACGCGCGCATGGCGGCCATGCACGCTTCCCCGGCTGCCGTGGAAGCGCCGGCGACCACCGAGCCGCAGAAGCAGTAGTCCGATCCACGCCGGGCCCGGGCCGCGACGCGGCCCGGTTTGATCCCGGTCAAGCCCTCGTCGGCGAATGCGGCTAGCATCCGCCGATGAATCCCGTTCCCCAGCCCGCGTGTTTTCACTGCGGGCTGCCTGCATTGTCGCCGTCGGCGCAGCGCGCCATCGTGCTGGGTGCCGCGCGCGATTTCTGCTGCACCGGCTGTGCCGCGGTGGCGCAGGCCATCGTCGCCGGCGGCTTCGAGCGCTACTACGAAACGCGCGAGCCGCCGCAGCCGGGCGCAGAGCCCGGCCCGCTTCCCGCCGGTCTGCCGCCTGCCTCCACCTACGATGACCCGGCCGCCCAGCGCCAGTTCGTGCTGCAGCGTGGCGAGCATGAGCGCGAAGCCACGCTGATCCTCGACCGGCTGCACTGCACCGCCTGCGTCTGGCTGACCGAATCCTGGCTGCGCCGGCAGCCGGGCATCCTGCGCGCCGACGTCAACGCCGGCACGCGCCGCGCGGTAGTGGCGTGGGATACGCGCGAAACGCGCCTGGGCGCGATCATCGAGGCGATTCGCGCCATCGGCTACGAAGCCTGGCCCTGGGACCCGGCGCGGCAGGATGCCGTGGAACGCGGCGAGCGCAGGCGCGCGCTGTGGCGATTGTTCGTCGCCGGCTTCGGCGCGATGCAGGTCATGATGTACGCGTTCCCGGCCTACATCGACGGCGGCGAGACCATGTCCGCGGATGCAGAGAGCCTGATGCGCTGGGCGAGCCTGATCCTCACGCTGCCCGTGCTGCTGATCTCCTGCCGGCCGTTCTTCGAATCCGCGTGGCGCGAGCTGCGCCTGGGTCGCGTCGGCCTGGACACGCCGATCTCGCTCGGCATCGTCGGCGGCTTCGCCGCCAGCGCCTGGGCCACCGTGAGCGGCGCGGGCGAGGTGTACTTCGATTCCATCGCCATGCTGGTGTTCCTGCTGCTCGGCGCGCGCTGGGCCGAACTGGCCGCGCGCGGTCGCGCCGGGCGTGAACTCGATCGCGTGCTGCGCTGGATGCCGGAAGTCGCGCTGCGCCTGCGCGACCCGGCGGATGCCGCCAGCGTCGAGCGCGTGGGCGCGCACGAGCTCGCCGTCGGCGAGCATGTGCTGGTGCCCGCGGGAGAACGCGTGCCCGCCGACGGCGTCGTGGTGCACGGCGCATCGGGCGTGGACGAGTCGCTGCTGACGGGTGAAGCCCGCGCGGTCGCCAAGCGCGCGGGCTCGGCGCTGGCCGCAGGCGCGGTGAACCTGGAGCAGCCGCTGGTCATGCGCGTCACGCACGCCGGCGCCGACACCAGCGCCGCCGCCATCGGCCGCCTGGTGGAGCGCGCCGCGGCCACGCGCCCGCGCATCGTTTCCGCCGCCGACCGTATCGCCGGCGCGCTGACCGCGGTGGTGCTGGGCGCAGCGGCGCTCGCGTTCGTCGCCTGGCTGCAGCTGGAACCTGCGCGCGCCGCGTGGATCGCGGTCGCCGTGCTGGTGGCGACCTGCCCGTGCGCGCTCGCGCTCGCCGCGCCGATCGCGCTCACCGCGACCACGTCGCGGCTGCTGGCGCGCGGCATCGTGCAGACGCGCGGCCGCGCCATCGAGGCGCTGGCGCGCGCCACCGACGTGGTGTTCGACAAGACCGGCACGCTCACGCAAGGCCGGCTTGCGCTTGCCGCGACCACCACGTACGCGAGGCGCAGCGCAACCGAGTGCATTGCCATCGCGCAGGCGCTGGAAGCGGGCAGCCGCCACCCGGCGGCGCGCGCGTTCCAGCAGGCGCCGGCGCAGGTGCTGCCCGCGGTGACGGACCTCATGCAGGTGCCCGGCTGCGGCATCGAGGCGCGCGTGGCGGGCGAGCGCATGCGCATCGGCAGCGCCGCCTTCTGCGCCGAACTCGCGCGCAGCGCGGCGCCGCAGGCGGATGCGTCGGTGCACCTGGCAAGCGAAGCGGGCTGGCTCGGCTCGTTCAGGCTCGAAGACGCCACGCGTACCGAGGCACAGCCGCTGCTCGCCGCGCTGCGCGCCGCAGGGCTGCGCATTCACCTCGCCAGCGGCGATCGCACGCAGGCGGTGCGCGCGCTCGCCGCGGAACTGGGCATCGAGCACTGGCGCGCCGAATGCACACCGGCGGACAAGCTCGCGCTGGTGGCCTCGTTGCAGCGCGAGGGCCGCACGGTGGTGATGGTGGGCGACGGCCTGAACGACGCCCCGGTGCTCGCCGGCGCCGACGCCTCGGTGGCGGTGGCGGGCGGCTCGGACGTGGCACAGTTGACCGCCGACCTGGTGCTGCTCGGCGCACGCGTCGGCGAACTCGCCGCCGCATTCGCCATCGCGCGTCGCACCATGGCGATCATCCGGCAGAACTTCCTCTGGGCGCTGGGCTACAACGTCGTCGTGCTGCCGCTGGCGATGTGGGGCATCATCGGACCTTGGGAGGCCGCCATCGGCATGGCGGCCAGCTCGGTCATCGTTGTCGTCAACGCGCTGCGCGTGTTCGAGCGCGCGCCATCCGGAAAGACATGGAAAGCCTCGCCATCCTCGTTCCCCTCTCGATCGCGCTCGTATTCCTGATCGGCGTGCTGTTCTGGCGCGCGCTGCACGGCGGCCAGTTCGAGGACCTGGACAAGCCCGGCGTCGACGTGCTGATGGACGACGACACCCCGCGCAAGGGGCAGGGCCCGGGCTAGCCCATCGTCAGCGCCTTCTCGATCGCGATCTTGTACAGCACGCGCTGCTCGGTCGCGCTGCGGTTCGGGTATTTGTCCTGGCCAAGGTATTTCTTCGCCATCGCGTCGATGTGCGCGTCGGCGCCGTCCAGCGTGATCTCCCTGACCCTGCCGCGCACTTCGACGTAACGGTAGGGATTGTCCGGGTCGATGACGGTGACTGCGACGCGCGGGTCGCGCCGCACGTTCTTGTCCTTGCGGCGTCCCACCGCCGAATTCACCCACAGCTCGCCGTCGCGGTAGTCGACCCACACCGGCGTCGTCTGCGGGCTGCCGTCCGGCATCAGCGTGGTGAAGGCGCAGAAGGCCTTCTTCTGGAACAGGTCGAGGAACTTCTCGGGGAATGCAGAGGGCATGTCGGTTTCCTTGGGTTGAGGGTTGCATTCTACGTGGTGCGGACATGCCGGGCGCGTTGTGAACCGGGCTCGGGCCTTTGTTCCGGATTTGATGCAGGTCAAACCGGCATCTCCGGCCTTGCCTAGCATTGCCCTGCGGCACGTACCGCGCACGGGGAAGGCATATGGCTGCCGAAACGGCATACAACTACAAGGTGGTCCGCCAGTTCGCGGTGATGACGGTCATCTGGGGCGTCGTCGGCATGCTGGTCGGCGTCATCATCGCGGCGCAACTGATCTGGCCCGACCTGAATTTCGGGCAATCGTGGCTTTCCTACGGCAGGCTGCGGCCGCTGCACACCAACGCGGTGATCTTCGCTTTCGGCGGCTGCGCGCTTTTCGCCACCTCGTACTACGTCGTGCAGCGCACCGCGCATGCGCGGCTGTTTTCGGATGGGCTCGCCGCATTCACGTTCTGGGGCTGGCAGGCGGTGATCGTGCTTGCCGCGATCACGCTGCCGCTCGGGATCACCAGCTCCAAGGAATACGCCGAGCTCGAGTGGCCGATCGACATCCTGATCGCGCTGGTGTGGGTGTCGTACGCGATCGTGTTCTTCGGCACGCTCGCCAAGCGCAAGGTCGAGCACATCTACGTCGCCAACTGGTTCTTCGGCGCCTTCATCATCACGGTGGCGATCCTGCACATCGTCAACAGCGCGGCGATGCCGGTGACGTTCTGGAAGTCCTACTCGGCCTATGCCGGCGCGCAGGACGCCATGGTGCAGTGGTGGTACGGGCACAACGCGGTGGGCTTTTTTCTCACCGCGGGCTTCCTGGGGATGATGTACTACTTCATTCCGAAGCAGGCCGGGCGCCCGGTGTACTCGTACCGCCTGTCGGTGGTGCACTTCTGGGCGCTGATCTTCACTTACATGTGGGCCGGGCCCCACCACCTGCACTACACCGCGCTGCCCGACTGGACGCAGTCGCTCGGCATGGTGTTCTCGCTGATCCTGCTCGCGCCCTCGTGGGGCGGCATGATCAACGGCATCATGACGCTGTCGGGCGCGTGGCACAAGCTGCGCACCGACCCGATCCTCAAGTTCCTCATCGTGTCGCTGTCCTTCTACGGCATGTCGACCTTCGAGGGGCCGATGATGTCGATCAAGACGGTGAACGCGTTGTCGCACTACACCGACTGGACCGTGGGCCACGTGCACTCGGGCGCGCTCGGCTGGGTGGGCCTGGTGTCGATGGGCTCGATCTACTACCTCCTGCCGCGGCTCTATGGCCGCAGCGAGATGTACAGCGTGCCGGCGATCAACCTGCACTTCTGGATCTCCACCATCGGCATCGTGCTGTACATCGCCGCGATGTGGATCGCCGGCGTCATGCAGGGGCTGATGTGGCGCGCGGTGGGCGAGGACGGCACGCTCACCTACACCTTCGTCGAAAGCGTCAAGGCAACGTACCCGTTCTATGTCATTCGCCTGCTGGGCGGGCTGCTGTACCTGTCCGGGATGCTGCTGATGACCTGGAACATGCTGAAGACCATCAACGCCGGCCGCGCCGCCGAGGCGCCGATCCCGGCACCCGTGGCCGCGCACGCCTGACGACCCCCGGAATCGACGGAGAATGAAAATGCTCACCCATGACATGATCGAGCGCAACCAGGCGCTGATGATCGTCCTCGTGATCCTGGTGGTGGCAGTCGGCGGCCTGGTCGAGATCGTGCCGCTGTACTTCCAGAAGACCGTCACCGAGCCGGTGGCGGGCCTGAAGCCCTACACCGCGCTGCAGCTCACCGGCCGCGACGTCTACGTGCGCGAAGGCTGCTACAACTGCCATTCGCAGATGGTGCGGCCGTTCCGCGCCGAGGTGGAGCGCTACGGCCACTACTCGGTGGCGGGGGAATTCGTCTATGACCGCCCGTTCCAGTGGGGCTCCAAGCGCACCGGCCCGGACCTGCATCGCGTCGGCGGTCGCTATTCGGACGAATGGCACCGGCTGCACCTGATGGACCCGCGCTCGCTGGTGCCGGAGTCGAACATGCCGGCGTACCCGTGGCTCGCGCGCGACGCGGCGAATGCGCGCGACATCCAGGCCAAGATGCGCGTGCTGCGCACGCTCGGCGCGCCGTACACCGATGCCGAGATCGCGGCGGCGCCCGGCGAACTCAAGGGCAAGACCGAAATGGACGCGGTGATCGCGTACCTGCAGGTGCTCGGCACCGCGCTGAAGGCGAAATAGGGGAAGCCATGGACATCAACCTGTTGCGGATCATCGTCACCGTGGCCGCCTTCACGGCGTTCCTCGGCATCGTGTTCTGGGCCTACGGCCCTTCGCGCAAGGCGCGCTTCGAGCGCGACGCCATGCTGCCCTTCGAGGACGGAGAACCGGAATGAGCATCTTCACGAGCGGTTTCTGGGACTGGTACATCGGCGTCGCGACGATCGCCTCCGTCATCGGCTGCGCGGTGTTCCTTAAGATGCAGAGCGTCAAGCGCGTCGCGGCCGAGCATGCGGGCGGGACCACCGAGACCACCGGGCACGTCTGGGACGAGGACCTGGGCGAGTACAACAACCCGCTGCCGCGCTGGTGGGCGTGGCTGTTTTACCTCACCATCGTGTTCGCGATCGGCTACGTGGTGCTGTATCCCGGCCTCGGCAGCTGGCGCGGCACGCTCGGCTGGACCCAGCTCGGCCAGCTCGACGACGAGAACAAGCGTGCCGACGCGCGGTACGGCCCGCTGTTCGAGCGCTTTGCCGCGCAGGACGTGAAGAAGCTCGCCGCCGACCCGCAGGCGCTGGCGGTGGGCCAGCGCCTGTTCCTGAACCACTGCGCGCAATGCCATGCGTCCGACGGTGGCGGCTCGCGCGGCTTTCCCAGCCTTGCCGACAGCGACTGGCTGTGGGGCGGCACGCCGGAGGCCATCAAGGCCTCGATCGAAGGTGGGCGCAACGGCATCATGCCGCCGTTCGGCCCGGCGCTGGGCGAACAGGGCGCGAAGGACACCGCGCACTACGTCATGTCGCTGTCGGGCCTCGCGCACGATTCGATCCGCGCCGCCCGCGGCAAGTCCGCCTTCGCCACCAACTGCGTCGCCTGCCACGGCGCCGAGGGCAAGGGCAACCCGGCGCTGGGCGCGCCGAACCTCACCGACAAGGTCTGGCTGTACGGCGCCGGCGAACCGGTGATCATCGAGACCATCACCCGGGGCCGCGACAACCAGATGCCGGCCCACAAGGACATCCTGACGCCGGCCAAGATCCACCTGCTCACCGCCTACGTGATGTCGCTGTCCGGCCCGTCAAGGTGAACACGGCAGAGCAGCCGCCGAAGGTCGTCGAGCAGGTCCTCTACGCCAGCGACGCGCGCATATACCCGCGCGCCGTGCATGGTTGGTTCGCCGCGTGGCGCTGGCTGCTGGTGTGGGGCACGCAGCTGGTCTTCTACGGCACGGCGTGGCTGCAATGGAACGACAGGCAGGCGGTGCTGTTCGACATCGCGCACCGCAAGTTCTACATCTTCGGCCTCGTCTTCTGGCCGCAGGACATCATCTACCTTACCGCGCTGCTGGTGATCTCGGCGCTGTCGCTGTTCCTGTTCACCGCGGTGGCGGGGCGGCTGTGGTGCGGCTACGCCTGCCCGCAGACGGTGTACACCGAGATCTTCCTGTGGATCGAGCG
>CAZTDU010000004.1:0-241725 GCA_964612335.1 uncultured Enterobacteriaceae bacterium
TCGACCAGACGCCGATCGGCAAGACGCCGCGCTCCTGCCCGGCCACCTACGTCGGCTTCTGGGACTCGATCCGCCGCCAGTTCGCCGACACCGCGGAAGCCAGGATCCGCGGGTGGAGCGCGAGCCGCTTCTCCTTCAACACCAAGGGCGGGCGCTGCGAGGAATGCGAGGGCCAGGGCGTACGCAAGGTCGAGATGAGCTTCCTGCCCGACGTCAAGCTGCTGTGCGAGGCCTGCGGCGGCCGGCGCTTCAATGCCGAGACGCTGTCGGTGAAGCTGCGCGGCAGGTCGGTGGGCGAGATCCTCGGCATGAGCGTGGACGAAGGCGTGGAGTTCTTCGCCGCGCACCCGTCCACGCACCACGCGCTGCGCCTGCTGCAGGACGTCGGCCTGGGGTACCTGACGCTGGGCCAGCAGAGCCCCACGCTGTCCGGCGGCGAGGCGCAGAGGATCAAGCTGGTGAGCGAGCTGGCCAAGCGCGGCGAGGGAACGACGCTCTATGTGCTGGACGAGCCCACCGTGGGCCTGCACATGGCCGACGTGGAGAAGCTCATCCGCGTGCTGCACCGGCTGGTCGACGCCGGCAACACGGTCGTCGTCATCGAGCACAACCTGGACATCATGGCCGAGGCCGACTGGATCATCGACCTCGGCCCCGAAGGCGGCGATGGCGGCGGCCGCGTGGTGTTCCAGGGCGCGCCGGAGGGCATGGCAGGCAAGGACACGCACACCGCGCGGGTGCTGACGCAGTTCCTCGCCGAGCGGGGTATGCTGGTCGCATGAGCGACCTGGTGGTACGCCGCCTGCTCGTCGACCTGGACACGCCGTTCCCGCGCCACTGGTGCCGCGGCGAGGCGTTCGCGACGGCGCTGTTCAACGCGCTGTCGATGAGCTTCCCGGTCGGCGAGCAGTTCTTCATCGACGCAGTGCGGCTCGGCCTGCAGGCGCTGCCGCCCGAGCGGCAGTCGGGCTTTCGCGCCGAAGCGCAGGGCTTCATCGGCCAGGAGGCGACGCACAGGCGAATTCACGCGCTGTTCAACGCGCAGCTAGCGCGCCAGGGACTGGTCAACGACTGGGAGCCGCGCGCGGCGGCGCGCCTAGAGCAGATGCAGGGCCAGGATCCGCGGCACTGGCTGGGCATCACTGCGGCGAACGAGCACATCACCGCCATCCTCGCCGAATGGATGCTTGCCCATCGCGGGCTGTTCGCCGGCACCGAGCCGCGGCTGGCGACGCTGTGGCTGTGGCACAGCGCCGAGGAAGCCGAGCACAGGAGCACCGCGTTCGACCTGTACCAGGCGCTGGGCGGCAATCACGCGTGGCGCGTGCGCTGGTTCCGCCGCGTCACGCTGATCTTCCTCGGCGACACATTGCGCCAGACCATCGCCAACCTGCGCCGCGACGGCACGCTGTGGCGCTTGCGCACGTGGACCGGCGCTGCCGCATTCCTATTCGGCGCGCGCGGCCTCGTGACGCAGACGTTCAGGCCGTGGCTGGCCTACCTGCGTCGCGACTTCCACCCGCGGCAGCTGGAGAGCGAAGCGTCGCGGCGCTGGCTGCGCGACAACGCGGCGGCGTACGCGCCGGTGGGCTGAGCGGCCGGCTCAGGACCGGGCAAAGCGCCCGGAGGCGCTCGGCTGCGCGGTCTCGAAGAACAGCGCGACATAGTGCGAAATGCCGCCGCCCTCGTCCCTGACCACGGAGATGTTGCGGTACTCGCGGTACAGCGACCCGTCCTTGCGCCGCGCCCAGATGCCGCCGCTCCAGCGCCCGTCCTTCAGCAGCGTGCGCTGCACCTCGGCGTGGAAGTCCGCGGGCTGCAGGGGGCTGCGGAACTCGGCCTCCGGCCTGCCGATGACCTCCTCGGGCGCGTGGCCGGTCAGCTTCGTGTAGGCCTTGTTGACCTGCACGATGGTGCCGTCGGCGGACCAGATCATCAGCGCCTCGCCCAGGTTCTCGAACGCGTGCGCGGCGACCAGCAGCTTCTCCTCGTTGCGACGGACTTCGTCCAGGCTGAGCCTGAGCGCTTCGCGCGTCTCCACCAGCCTGCGGCTGTTGCGGTATACCGCCAGGCCCACCAGGCAGACATAGGCGAACGCGCCAGCGAAGCACAGGCCCTCGATCAGCGGACTGGCTCCGGGACGGAACGCGTAGCCCCCGGCAGCGCCCCACAGCGCCGCGCCGGCGCCGAACAGCGCCACCGCCGCGGCGGCCGCGCGCGGCCCGCGGTTGATCATGTTGTTCACCGCCACCGCGGCGAGCATGCCGTAGGCGACCCAGACGGTGAACTCGAGCTGCGCGCTCCAGGCGCCCAGCAGCAGCGCGTCGAGCAGCATGTGCTGCGAATCGGCGCGCCGCTGGTCCGCGGCGCGCCGCATGCGCCACCACAGCAGCTGCGGGTAGACGAGGAACTGCAGCACCGCGGCGGCGTACAGGCCCGCGCCGTAGCCGCGCTCGGCGGCGAGCAGCGCGACGACCGCGAAGGCGTAGGCGTACGACCAGCAGCGCGCGACGTGGATCGCGCGCGAGATCCGGTGCGGGCCCTTCGGCGCGTCTGTCGCTGCTGCGCTGGCGCTGCTCACCGGATCAAAATACGCGCTTTGCGCACCAGCGTCACGCACCGCGCGTGCGGGAACGCACACTTTTCCGGCGCAATCGCCGCGGCCTCAGCCCTCGATCACCGCCTTCTCCGTGTACGCCACCGGCTGCATGCGGATCAGCTCGCCGAGGGTCGCGTAATTCGGGCCGCCCAGCCGGCACAGCGGCTGCAGCTTCATGGAATCTATCTTTCCGTCCACGCACAGGCCGTCGCGCACGTGGAAGCGCAGCACCTCGCCGACGATGAACTCGGAGCCGGTGGCGCCGTATGGCGTGGCGCTGTGGAAGCGGCATTCCATCGCGATCGGCGCGATCGCCAGCCGCGGCACCCGCACGTCGACGCCGGGCAGCACCTCGAGACCCAGCTCGGCGACCTCGCTGACCTGCGGCGGGTACTCGATGGAGCTCTGGTGCACCGGCCCGACCAGCCCGACGTCGGCGATGTGCACGACGAACTCGCGCGCGGCCAGGATGTTCGTGCCGGTGTCCTTCAAGGCGCCCGCCTTGCGGCCGCAGTTGATGCCCAGCATCGGCGGCTTCACGGAAACGTAGGTGAAGGCGGAGAACGGCGCCAGGTTCACCGCTCCCTGCGCGTTCAGCGTGGTGATCCACGCGATCGGGCGCGGCACCACCGCCCCGACCAGCAGCTTGTAGCTGGCCTCGGCGCCCAGGCTGGCTGCGGCGATCTCCATGTCCCGCCTCAGCTGCCCTTGAACTCGGCCTTGCGCTTCTCGTGGAACGCGGTCACGCCCTCGCGGAAGTCGTCCGAGCTGCGCAGCCGGCTGTAGCAGTGGCCCTCCAGCTCGATCGCCACCGACAGCGTGGCGTCCTCGGTGTCGTTCAGCAGCTTCTTCGCGGTGCGCTGCGCGAGCGGCGAGAAGGCGCGCAGCTCGTCGGCCAGCGCGTCGGTCGCCTTCTCCAGCTCCGCGTCGGGCACGCAGTCGATGGCGATTCCCCAGTCGCGCGCCTTCGGCCCGGGAATGCGCCTCGACAGCATGACGACCTCCTTGGTGCGCGCGATGCCTATCATCTTCTGCAGCCGCGCGGAGCCGCCCGAGCCGGGGATCTGGCCGAGCTTCTGCTCGGGCAGCGCGTACAGCGCCGTTTCGCTGGCGATGCGGAAGTCGCAGGCCAGCGACAGCTCGAACCCCACGCCGAAGCAGTAGCCGCGGTTGGCGGCGATCACCGGCTTGGCGCAGCGCGCCGGCGCGGCGATGTTCCACGCCAGCCTGGACACGTGCTCGGGCGAGGCCTCGAGGAAGCCCTTGATGTCGCCGCCGCTGGAGAAATGCTCGCCCTCGGCGCGCAGCACGATGACGCGCACGCGCGGATCGGCGTCCAGCGCCTCGAAAGCGGCGCGAAGCTGCTCGCGCTGCGGCATCAGGATCACGTTGAGCGGCGCGCGGCCGAGCACGATGTCGGCGCGCTCGCGCTCCGGCTCGATGTCGACGCGAAAGCCGTCCAGCTTGTCGAGCAGCGCGTGGGTCGGGTGGGTCAGTGCGGACATGGCGGCTCCTGGCTCAGTCGGAAAACAGCTCGTCTAGCGCGAGGCCGTGGCGCGGATTCACCACCGCTGCCGGATCCACCGCCTCCTCGCCCGGGACCCGCACCGTGGTGAACACGTGCGCGTCGTAGTGCATGGGCCGCGTCGCATCCAGCCCCATCTTCGCGCTGATGCCCTGCAGGTGCGAGGGGATCGCGCGCCCCGCGAACGGCACCGTGGTCGACGGGTCGAGCGCGGATCCCTGCGCGCCGGCCACCACCACGAGGTCGCGGTCGGCCTGGAAGCGCGTCGCCACGGCCCACTCGACCTTCGACGCGTCGTGGATGTCCACGTCCTCGTCGACGACGATCACCTGCTTCAGGTCGAAGTGCCCGCCGAACGCGCCCATGATGACGTTCTTCGGCTCTGCCTCGCGGCGCTTCTTCATCTTCACCACCAGGTGGTAGCGGCAGGTTCCGCCCACCGGCAGGTGCACGTCCAGCACGTTCGGGAAGCTGCGCTGCAGGTGCGCCAGCAGCGTCGCCTCGCGCGGTATCGCGCCCAGCAGCAGGTGCTCCATCTCGGCCGGCACGATGGTGTGCCACAGCGGCCTGGCGCGATGCGTGATGGCGTCGATCTCGATGACCTCGCGCTCCTCGCGCGCGCTGTAGTAGCGCGGGAACTCGCCGAACGGGCCTTCGGGCGCGCGCACGCCGGGCAGCAGCCTGCCCTCGATGACGACCTCGGCATCCGCGGGCACGCGCACCTCGCTGGTGACGCACTTGACGACTTCCAGCGGCGCGCCGCGCAGCGCGCCGGCGATCTCCAGCTCGTCGTGGTCCAGCGGCGCGATCGCCTGCGACGACAGCAGCGTCAGCGGGTCGACGCCGACCACCACCGCGACCGGCAGCGCCTGCCCCATCGCCTCCGCCGCCTGGTAGTAGGCGTGCAGGTGGCGCGGCAGGATCAGCACGCCCATGCGCTTCGCGTCGTCCACCTGCACGCGGTTGATCGACACGTTCTGCACGCCGGTCTTCGGATTGCGCGCGATGACCAGGCCGGCGCTGATGTACGGCCCGCTGTCGTGCTCGCTGTGCGTGGGAATCGGGAACAGCAGCCTCGGGTCGGCGTCGCGGTGCACCTGCTGCTGGCAGCGCGCGCGCTCGCGCGGCACTTCGTTCCACGGCAGCGGCGCCTCGCTGGCGGCGCGGTAGCGCTCGAGCAGCCGGTCCTCGGGCACGCCCATCGCCTCGGCGATCCAGCCGCGCCGCGACACCAGCCCGGACACCACCGGCACCGCGTGGCCGTCCGGCCGCGGAAACAGCGTCGCCTGGCGGCCGTCCAGCTTCTTCGCGATCGCAGCGAGCTCGTGGCGCAGCGATACGCCTTCGCGGATCACTGCAAGGCGGTCCGTGTCGGCGAGGCGCCGTAACCAGCTGCGCAGGCTGTAGGGGTTCATTCGGCCTGGTACTCCCCGGAAGAAAGTTTGCGCCGCAGGATCTTGCCCACCGGCGATTTCGGGATCTCGCGCACGAACACGTAGTCGCGCGGGCGCTTGAAGTTCGGCAGGTCGGACGCGCGGCAGTGCGCATCCAGCGCCGCGGCATCGACGCCCGCGTCCCGGCGCTTGACGAAGGCCACCACCTTCTGCCCCCAGCGCTCGTCCTTCAGCCCGACCACCGTGGCCTCGTCGACGCCCGGATGCAGCGACAGCACGGATTCTATGTCCACCGGCGAGATGTTCTCGCCGCCGGAGATGATCATGTCGTCCACGCGACCGGTGACGAACAGGTCGCCGTCGGCGTCGAAGTAGCCGGTGTCGCCGGTGAAGTACCAGCCGCCGCGCAGCGCCTTCGCGTCCGCGTCGGGGCGATTCCAGTAGCCTTCGAAGGCCTCTCCCGTGGCGAGGTCGGCGGCGATCTGCCCTTCGACGCCCGCGGGCAGCGGCGCGTCCGCGCTGGTCGCGTCCAGCGCGACGACGCGGATGCGCGAGTTGATGCCGGCGCGTCCCGCGCTGCCGGGCTTGCGCGCCGCGTCCTGGTCGACCGTGAAGGTGTAGATCTCCGAGGAGCCGTAGTGGTTGACGAAGACCTGCGGCCTGAACGCCTTCACCAGCCGGTGCACCAGCGCGTCCGGCATCGGCGCGCCGGCGAAGCCCAGCCTGGTGACGCTCGCCACGTCGGTGCGCGCGAAATCGGCGTGCGCCAGCAGGTCGTGGTACAGCGTGGGCACCAGGAACAGGCTGCTGATGCGCTCGGCCGCGATGCTGCGCAGCGCGAGCCCGGCATCGAAGCGCGGCATGCACACGAACGCGCCGTCCACCAGCGCCGAGGCGAGCAGCGAGCGCACGCCCATGGTGTGGTACATCGGCATGACGCCGAGCGAGCGTTCGCCGTTGCGGTACAGGTTCTGCGCCGCGTGCGCCAGCGCAGCGAGTCGTTCGGCGCGGTGCCGGCGCGGCACGCCCTTGGGCCTGCCGGTGGTGCCCGAGGTATACAGCATCACCGAGTAATCCTCGGGCGTGGCCCGCGCATCCAGTGGCGCGGCGGATTCCAGCAGCGCGTCGAAGGCGAGCGTGCCGCCCTCGGCGCCGCCCACGGCGATGCGCGGCAAACCCTGCGCGGCCGCGCAGCCCGCCACCGCGTCGGCGCTCGCCGGCTCGAACACCACCGCTTTCGCCTGCGCGTCGAGCACGCAGTACTCCAGTTCTTCCGCCTTGGCGCGCCAGTTGAGCGGCGTGACGATGGCGCCGAGCAGCTGGCAGGCCCAGTGCAGCGTCGCCATCTCCCAGCGGTTCTGCAGCACGACGACCACGTGCACGCCGCGCACGATGCCCAGCGCGGCGAGGCCCCCGGCGGCGCGCCGTATGCGCGCATGCCATTCCTCGTAGCTCAGCCGGGTGTCGCCGTCGACCAGCGCCAGCGCGCGCGGCGAGCGCTCGACGCTCTGGAGGAAGGTGCGCCCGAGGTCAAGCATGGACGGCCTTCGCGCGCGCCGCGGCGACCTCGAGCACGGCCTCGACGATGCCGGTGTAGCCGGTGCAGCGGCACAGGTGCCCGGACAGCATCTCGCGCACCTGGCGCTCGTCCGGCGCGGGATTCGCCTCGAGGAACGCGCTGCACGACATCAGGATCCCGGGCGTGCAGTAGCCGCACTGCAGCGCATGGTGGCGCCTGAACGCCTCCTGCAGGTCGCTCATCGCGCCCGCGCCGGCAAGGCCCTCGACGGTATCGACGCGCCGCCCCTCGGCCTGCACCGCCAGCATCAGGCACGCGCGCGCCGGCGCGCCGTCTACGCGCACCGTGCACGCGCCGCAGACGCCGTGCTCGCAGCCCACGTGGGTGCCGGTCGCGCCCAGCGCGTGGCGCAGGAAGTCCGACAGCAGCGTGCGCGGCTCGCAGGGGCCGGAGCGCGGCTCGCCGTTCAGCACCAGCGCGATGCTTTCCCGGGCGTCGCGCTCGAGGCGCCTCATGTTCCGCATGCCTCGAGCGCGCGCCGCCCCAGCGTGCGCACCAGGTGCCGGCGATACGGCGCGCTGGCGTGCGCGTCGTCCTCGGCCTCGAGTTCCCAGGCGAAGTCGTTGATCGCGGCTGCCAGGTCGGACGCGTCCATGGCCGGCCAGAATGCCACGCGCGGGCGGTCGGCGACGCCGCCGACAGCGAAACGGATGCCGTCGCCGCCGACCGCCACCGCCACCGCGGCGAGGGCGAAGTCGCCGTGCCGCTCGGCGAACTCCGCGAACGCGTACTTCGCGCCGGCCGCGGCGAGCGGGAAGCGCACGGCCTCGATGAGCTCGTCCGGCTCGCGCGCGGTGAGCAGCATGCCGCGGAAGAAGTCCTGCGCGTCGAGCGTTCGCCGCCCGCGACGCGAGCGCAGCAGCACCTGCCCTCCCAGCGCCGCGAGCGCGAGCGGCAGCTCGGCGCTCGGGTCGGCGTGCGCGATCGAGCCGCACAC
The DNA here is from genome assembly GCA_964612335.1 of uncultured Enterobacteriaceae bacterium. GTDB lineage: Bacteria > Pseudomonadota > Gammaproteobacteria > Burkholderiales > SG8-39 > CAZTDU01. The sequence goes on from CAZTDU010000004.1 coordinate 8,035, forward strand.
CGTGCCGCGGCTGCGCACCTGCACGTGGGAGATGTGCGGGATCGCCTGCGCGAGCAGCGGCACTTCGGTCGCCAGCCCCGGGCGGCGCTCGAGCGCCGCCTGCGTGACCGCGGCGCCGATCTCCAGCATGCCGCCGTCGACGCGCATGCCGGCGAGGTCCGCGCAGCGAGAAATGTCGGCGAGCAGGCGCGGCTGGGCCAGCCGCATGTTCATCGCCGCGAGCAGCGTCTGCCCGCCGGCCAGCACGCGGGCGTCGGCGCCGAGCTCGCCGAGCAGCGCCACCGCCTCGTCGGCAGTGTCGCAGCGGGCATAGTCGAACGCCGCCGGCTTCATTTCGCCAGCCCCAGCCAGGCAAGCAGCCGGTGCAGGAGTCCGGCGCGCGCGCCGCCGCCCGCCTCGCGGTCCAGCCGCGCGAAGAGTTCCTTCAGCACCACCTTGGCGGCGCCTTCGAGCATGCGCGCGCCTATCGCCGCGACCCTGCCGCCGACCTCGGTGTGGTACTCGTACTCGAGCCGGGAGCCGCCGCCGCGCGGCTCCAGCCGCATGCGCCCGGTCCCGCTCGCGCTGCCCAGCGCCGACTCGCCCGAGCCCGACAGCCGCAGGCTGCGCGGCGCGTCGATGTCGGCGAGCGCGATCTCGGCCGCGTAGCGCACCCTGACGAAGCCGACGCCCAGCGTGACCGCCGCGCGATAGCGGTTCTCGCCGGCCGCCTGCAGCCCCTCGCAGCCGGGAATCACGCGCGCCAGCGCCGCGGGATCGAGAAGCACGCGGAACACCGCCTCCGGGGACGCGGCCAGGTCCACCGCGCCGCTCGCGGCCAGCCCCGCGCCGCCCGAGGCGCGCGGCGCGGGCGATCCCGAGCGCGGCGCCGGGTCCGCGAAGCCGATCATCGCCATCACGCGCGACGGCGTCAGCGGCAGCTCCACGTCCGCCGCGCCCAGCGCGTCCGCCACCGCGTTCGCGATCGCGACCGGGGTGCTCATGTTGTTGCCCTCGCCCAGGCCCTTGGCGCCCAGCGGCGTGAACGGGGAAGGCGTCTCCATGTGCACGATCACCGGATCCGGCACCTCGCAGGCGGTCGGCACCAGGTAGTCCGCGAACGTGCCCGAGCGGAAGCTGCCGTCGGGACCGTAGGCGAAGGATTCCATCAGCGCCGCGCCGACCGCCTGCGCGAAGCCGCCGCGGATCTGGCCGTCGGCGCAGCCCGGGTTCAGGATGCGGCCGGCGTCGTGGCAGGTGACGTAGCGGTCGATGCGCACGCGCCCGGTCGCGCGGTCGACCTCGACCGCGCAGATGTCGAACACGAAGCCGTAGGCGGCCGAGGTATTGATGCGCTCGTCCTCGGCCGGCGCCGCAAGCTGCGGCGCGGTCCAGAAGGCGGTCTCGCGCAGCCCGGGCTCCATGCCTTCCGGCAGCTGCGCCGGCGCCCAGTGCGAGCCGCTGGCGACGCGCGCGAAGGGCAGCGCACGCTCGGGGGCCTGCTGCGCGAAGACCTTGCCTCCGGCAAAGCGCACCGCGTCCGGCTCGCAGCCGAGCTGCTTCGCCGCGATGCGCGCGAGCTTGTCGCGCAGGCGCATCGCTGCCAGGTGCGCGGTACCGGCCACGGCGCCGGCGAAGCGGCTCGAGTAGTTGCCCGACGCCACCGACCAGGCGTCCTTCTGCGTATCCAGGTCGACGTTGACGACGATGTCCTCGGGACGCAGCCCGAACACGTCGGCGAGCACCTGCGCGATCACGGTGACATGGCCCTGCCCCTGCGGCGCGGATGCGATCACCGCGCTGACGCCGCCGAGCAGGTCTATAGCCACGGTCGCGGTGGCGATGGCGCCGTTCTTCGGCCCGGCCTTCGCGCGCTCCGCTGGCGTCAGCACCGTGGTGATGTAGCCCATGTTGGAGATCGACGGCTCGACGATCGCCGCGTAGCCGATGCCGTACAGCCGGCCTTCGCGGCGCGCGGCGTCGCGGCGCGCCCGCAGCTCCGCCAGCGCGCCGCGCTCGGCCGCGAGCCCGAGCGCGCGCGCGTAGTCGCCCGAATCGAGCAGCGCGCCCGCCGCCGCGCGATACGGGAACGCATCCGCCGGCACGAAATTGCGCCGGTAGACATCGAGCGGATCGAGGCCGAGTTCCACCGCGATGCGCTGGGTCAGCCGTTCCAGCGCGAAGTACACCTGCGGCCCGCCGAAACCGCGCACCAGCCCGGCAGGGGTCTTGTTGGTGAGCACCACCCGGTTGCGCACCGACATGTGCTCGATCGCGTACGCGCCGGTCAGGCAGCCGTGCATGCGGTAGAAGGTCGCGGGCTCTGGCGCCCGCAGGTAGCCGCCGACGTCGTCGCACTGGTCCCAGGCCAGCGCGCGGATGCGGCCATCGGCGTCGACCGCGGCCTCCAGCGTTGCCAGCCGCCCGGTGGCCGAGGTTGCCGCGCTCAGGTGCTCCAGCCTGTCCTCGACCCACTTCACGGGCGCGCCGGCCTTGCGCGACGCGAGGCACATCAGCACGATGGACGTGAACAGCGCCTGCTTCACGCCGAAGCTGCCGCCCGAATCGCGCGGCGCCTTCAGCCGCAGCCGCGAGCCCGGCACCTTCAGCGCCAGCGACATCACCGCGTGCAGCGAGAACGGCCCCATGAAGTTCGACAGCACTTCGTAGCCCTCGTTGCCCGGCAGGTGCTCGGCCAGCACCACGCCGCACTCGATCGGCGTGCAGGAATTGCGCGGGTAGCGCACCGTCACCGCGACCCGGCGCGCGGCAGACGCGAACGCCGCTTCCGGGTCGCCGTAGCGGAACGACCTGTCGCTCACCACGTTGCTGCCCACCGCCGGATGCAGCAGCGGCGCGCCCTCGCGCAGCGCGTCGTCGATAGACACCGCGCAGGGCAGCACCTGGTACGAAACGCGCACCTCGTCGGCGGCGTCCTCGGCGAGCGCGCGCGTCTCGGCGACCACCACCGCCACCGGCTCGCCGACGTAGCGCACGCGATCGACCGCCAGGCACCAGTGCTCCATGCGCTGCTTGACGCCGACGACGAACGGCGCCGCCCACCGCCGCACGTCCTCGCCGGTCAGCACCGCGCGCACGCCCGGCATGCGCGCCGCCGCCGATGCGTCGACGCCGAGCAGCGTCGCGTGCGCGTGCGGCGAGCGCACTACCGCGGCTTCCAGCGTGCCCGGCTTCGCGCCGAGGTCGTCGGCGTACCGCCCGCGGCCGCGCAGCAGCGCCTCGTCCTCGAGACGCGGCACGGCCTGGCCGATGTAGGTGTCTGCGGTTTGCATCAGGTGTCGGAACCAGCACAGCGATTGTACGGGCGGAACGCGCCGCATCTGCTACAATGCGTGCCAAGGTTTCTGTTTCGCGTCATCCGGTTAGCGTCTCAGTCGTTTCACGGTCCATCCTGGATCGTCGAATCACCCAGCCTCAAACTTGTCTGCCTGAACCGGTCGGAAGTTGTCTTCCCAGGCCGATTCTTCAGGAGATCTGCTTGAGTTCGTTCGATTCGCTCGGCCTGCGTGCCGAGTTGCTCCGCGCTGTCGCGGACGAAGGCTATACCCGGCCCACCCCCATCCAGGCGCAAGCCATCCCCATCGTGCTGTCCGGCCGCGACCTGCTCGGCGCGGCGCAGACCGGCACCGGCAAGACCGCGGGCTTCACGCTGCCCATCCTGCAGCGGCTCGCCGCGGCGGACTCCCCCAACCCCAGGCGCATCCGCGCGCTGGTGCTGGTGCCGACGCGCGAGCTGGCCGCCCAGGTGCACGACAGCATCCGCACCTACGGCAGGCACCTGCGCATGCGCTCCGCCGTGGTGTTCGGCGGCGTGGGCTTCAATCCGCAGGCCGCCGAAATGAAGCGCGGCGTGGACATCGTCGTCGCCACGCCGGGCCGGCTGCTCGACCACGCGCAGCAGCGCACCGTCGACCTGCGCCACGTCGAGATCCTGGTGCTGGACGAGGCCGACCGCATGCTGGACATGGGCTTCATCCACGACATCAGGCGGGTGCTCGCGCTGCTGCCCGCGAAGCGGCAGAACCTGCTCTTCTCGGCGACCTTCCCCGACGAGATCCGCAAGCTGTCCGCTTCCTTCATGCGCGATCCGGCCTCGGTCGAGGTCGCGCGCAAGAACACGCCGGCCGAGCTGGTCTCGCAGGTGGTGCACCCGGTGCGCCACGATCGCAAGCGCCACCTGCTCGCCCACCTGGTGAAATCCAACGACTGGCGGCAGGTGCTGGTGTTCACCCGCACCAAGCACGGCGCGAACCGTCTCGCCCAGCAGCTGGAGGGGGAAGGCATCGAGGCGGATGCGATCCACGGCAACAAGAGCCAGGGCGCCCGTACCCGCGCGCTGCGCCGCTTCAAGGACAACGAGCTGCGCGTGCTGGTCGCCACCGACATCGCCGCCCGGGGGCTGGACATAGATGCGCTCCCGCACGTGGTCAATTATGATCTGCCCCACGTGCCGGAGGACTACGTGCACCGGATCGGCCGCACCGGCCGCGCCGGCGCCTCGGGGGAAGCCGTTTCCCTGGTCACGCAGGAGGACCGGCCGCTGATGAACGCGATCGAAAAGCTGATGAACCGCAAGGTCGAGCGCCGCGCGGTCGCCGGCTTCGAACACTGAGGAAGCTTGCATGGCGAAGGAAGAACTGATCGAAATGGACGGCGTGGTCGAGGAGGTGCTCCCGAACACGCAGTTCCGCGTCACGCTGGCCAACGGCGCGCAGGTGCTCGCCTACGCGTCCGGCAAGGTACGCAAGAACCGCATCCGCATACTCGCAGGCGACCGCGTGACGCTGGAGATGTCGCCCTACGATCTGACAAAGGCACGCATCAACTTCCGCCACAAGGACGAGCGCCCGGCGGCCACCCCAGGCCCGCGCAAGAACTTCCAGTTCCGCCGGCGCTAGCGCCTCGGGGCGCGAGGGGCCGGGCGGCCCCTATAATCTGCGCCCCGTCCGCCCCCGGACTCCGCAGGCAGCCCCGACCATGACATCCCACGTGCCGCTCCCGGTGCCGCTACGCCAGCGCGTCGGCGACTGGATCGAGTCTTCCCGAATCCAGCGCCTGATCCTCGGCCTGATCGTCGTCAACGCGATCATCCTCGGACTGGAGACCTCGCCGGCGGTGATGGCGCTCGCCGGCCCCGCGCTCGTCGCCGCCGACCAGGCCATCCTCGGCGTTTTCGTGCTGGAGATGCTCGCCAAGCTCTATGCCCAGCGCGCGGCGTTCTTCCGCCGGCCGTGGAACGTGTTCGACGCGGTGATCATCGGCATCGCGCTGGTGCCTGCGTCCGGGCCGCTTTCGGTGCTGCGCACGCTGCGCGTGCTGCGCGTGCTGCGCCTGGTCTCGGGCATGCCGCGCCTGCGCTTCGTCGTCGAGTCGCTGCTCAAGGCGGTTCCCGGCATCGGCGCGATCGCCGGCCTGCTCGGGATCCTCTATTACGTCTTCGCGGTGATGGCCACCGGGCTGTTCGGCGCGCGGTTCCCGGACTGGTTCGGTTCCGTCGGCGCGTCGCTCTATTCGCTGTTCCAGATCATGACGCTGGAGAGCTGGTCCATGGGCATCGTGCGCCCCGTGATGGAGGTCTACCCCTACGCGTGGGCATTCTTCATCCCGTTCATCCTGCTCGCCACCTTCACGATGCTGAACCTGTTCATCGCGGTGATCGTCAACACCATGCAGTCGATGAACGACTCCAACCTGGCCGGCGCGAGCGCGCGCATCGAGGCCACGGTGCACGACGAGGCTGTCGGCGTCGAGCGCGAACTGCGCGAGCTGCGTGGCGAGATCGCCGGGCTGAAGAGCGCGCTGCGGGACGCGCTGGCGGCGGGTCGGCGCGCGGCTGACTGAACTGCCTGGACCGCCGCTGCGGCAGGCACGAGGCCGGCTAGACGCGCACCAGCAGCTCGCCCAGCGGCCGGCGGCGCTGCGTCCCGGTTTCCGCGTCCGCGTAGCCGATCCTGAACAGGTGCTGCGCGACGCGGTCGCCAAGGTCGAACAGCCGCGTCAGCTCGGCGCGCGTCTCAGGCACCTCGAGGATCTGGCTGACCGGCTGCATGCGCACGCCCTTGGATTCGGCCATCAGCGCGATGCGCATGTAGGCCTCTCCTGAGCGCACCGCGTCGATCGGCCGGTCGCGGCGCGTGCTCAGCAGGCCGACCAGCGGCGCGCTGGCGAGCCGCGCCGCGTCCTCGCTGGCGACCCGCTCGGCGACCGGCAGGTGCCCGACCGCGAACTGGCCGAGCTTGGAGACCAGCCAGGTCGTCCCCAGCAGCCCCTCGCCCACCCAGTGCGCGAGCTCCTCGCGATACGCCGGGTTGGCAAAGAGGCGCGTATCGGCCGCCTTTTCCAGCTCGGCGAGCGCGAGGCGCAGCGTCCACTCCTGCAGGAAATGCAGCGACACTTCCTCCACCTCGAAGCACTGGTAGATCGCCTTGCGCACCTCGTCGGGTACCGCTCGGTCGCGCTCGAACGTGCGGTGACTGGTGCGGCGCGTGATCATGTGTTCGAGCAGCACCGCGGCGGGAAAGCTGCGCTTCGGCCCCTGCAGCGCGATGCGTACGCGCGCCACCAGCGTATCGTCGTGCGAGACGGGAAAGTAGACGATGCTGGAGCCGAATCCGGCGTAGTCCGCGGCGATGCGGATCGACTCGATCGCGCAGCCCAGCGATGCATGCAGCTCGCGGCGATCGGGGTCAGCGACGCGCAGCCAGCGGTCCAGGTCGGCGAACACGTCGATCTCGGCGTTGCCGACGACGAACTTCCACGGCTGCGAGTTGTGGCTCGAAGGCGCGAGCCGCGCGTAGTAGATCAGGCGCTCCAAAGGATCCGCCGGCAGCGGCGCGGCACTGACGTACCAGCCATCGGCTATCCGCGGGTGCTTGAGTTCCTCGATACGCTTGTCGGGCATTACAGATCCTTCCAGCCGGGCGGCGGCGCCACACTATGTTTGATTTATAGTCCCGCGTCGTGCAAGCGCGTTTGACCTGGATCAGAAGTCCACGTCGCCCGCCGCTGCGGCCCTCGTCCGCTGGCGGCGATGCTGCCACAGTGCGGCTGCCACCGATATCACGGCGGCAGCAAGCAGCCCGCCGGAGATCGGCCGGGTTACGAACAGCCACGGGTCGGCGTCGGTCATCACCGCGCGGATCAGGTTGATCTCGATCTGGTCGCCGAGGATCACGCCGAGGATGAACGGCGCGAGCGGAAAGCCGAACTTGACCATCAGGTAGCCGAGCACGCCGAACGCCAGCAGCACGTGCACGTTCGTCATGGTGTTGTTGAGCGCGTACGCCCCGACCGTGCACAGCACCAGCACCACGGGAAAGAGCGCGGCTTTCGGCACCGTGGTCACGCGCAGCATCAGGCGCGCGCCGAGCGCGACCACGACCACCATCACCACGTGCGCGATCAGGTAGGCGGCGAAGATGCCGTAGGCGAGCTTCGCGTTCTGGGAGATGAACAGCGGCCCCGACTGGATGCCGTGGATCGTGAGCGCTCCCAGCATCACGGCGGTAACCGCGTCCCCGGGAATGCCGAAGGCCATGATCGTGACCAGCGAGCCGCCGACATTCGCGTTGTTGGAAGACTCGGAGGCGATGATGCCCTCGGGTGCGCCGGTGCCGAAGCGCTCGGGGTGCTTCGAGAACTTCTTCGCCTGGTCGTACGCCATCATGTTCGCGGCGCTGCCGCCGATCGCCGGCAGCACGCCGATGACCACGCCGATGAACGACGACCACAGCAGCAGAACCGGTCGCGACAGGATCTCCCAGATCACCTTCACGTGGGAGGTGGCAAGGCTGACCGCGCGCACCGCCGCGTGGCCGGCCTGCCGCGCCACGCGCATCTTCTCGACGTCGCCCATGATCTGGGCGAACGCGAACACGCCGATCAGCACCGGCAGGAACTGCACACCGCCCTCGAGAAACGGCACGCCGAGCGTGAGCCGGTCGCGGCCCATCACCGGGTCGCTGCCGAGGATCGTGACGACCAGCCCGAGGCAGCCGGCGATCAGCCCTTTCAGCAGCGAGGCTTCGACCAGGCCAGCGACCATCGACAGCGCGAGCATGAAGAGGGAGAAGAACTCCCACGGCCCGAATTCGAGCGCGAATCTCGCCAGCGGGCCGGTGGCGAGGATGAGGAATACGCCGCCCAGCATGCCGCCGAACACCGATGCCCATACGCCCAGCCATACCGCACGCCCAGGCTCGCCCTTGCGCGCCAGCGGGTGGCCGTCGAACGTGGTGGCGATCGCCGATGGCGTTCCCGGGATGCCGAGCAGGACGGCCGTGATCAGGCCGCCTGCCGAGCCGCCGACGTACACGCCGGTCATCGCCGCCAGTCCCTGCAGCGGATCGAGCCCGAAGGTGAAGGGCAGCACGACGATGATGGTCATCGTGATGGTCACGCCGGGGAGCGATCCGCCCACCACGCCAGCGAGCGTGCCCAGCATCAGCGGCAGCAGGTACTTCCACTGCATCACCTGCACGATGCCCTGCCCGAGCAGTTCGTACAGCTCGTACATCAGAAGTCCGTCCAGCGGCCGCGCGGCAGCAGCACCGAAAGCTGGCGCTCAAACACCAGCCAGGCAAGCAGCGTGGTCACGAAGGCGAGCGAACCGGCGCGCAGCCAGCCGCGCCTGTCGAGCGGCGGAGCCATCAACGCGTTGGCGACGGCGACATAGAGGAACGTCGAGATGCGGAATCCGAGCTGCGGCAGCGCGAGGACGTACAGCCCGAACACGACGAAGTGGACGAGCACAGCGACGTGGTCCGCCGGCGCCGCAGCCGGCGCGCGGGAAGGTCGGCGTCGCGCGAGCAGGTCGGCGACCACCAGCCAGAGCGAGAATCCGGCGGTAACGCCAAGCACGATGCGCGGATAGAACCCCGGCCCGATGGGCACCATCGGGTTGCCCTTGAGGTCGAGCGTGAGCCAGATAAGGAGAAGGCTCGTTGCGAACACAACGAGCCCTCCCCATCCGTCCCTCGAATGCATCAGGTGCTACTTCTTCAGCAGCCCCAGCTCCTTGGCAAGGTTCAGGTTGAGCTCATCGTTCTTCTTCAGCCAGCCGGCATACTCCGCACGGCCCATGTAGCGTACCCCGGTCGCCTGCTTCTTCATCGCGTCGGCGAAAGCCGGCTCCTTGGCCGCGGCGGCGCACGACGACTCCAGCTTCGCCAGCACCGGCCCGGGAGTGCCCTTCGGCGCCATCAGGCCGCGGTTGACGTCGTACACCACGTTCACGCCGAGCTCTTTCAGCGTCGGCACGCTCGCCATCTCGGCGCTGCGCTTCTCGGTCGCGATGGCGATGAAGCGCAACTGCCCCGCGTCGACCTTGCCCTTCTGCGTGAGGTTGGAGTCGGTGAGGTCGATGTGGCCGCCGAGAATCGCGTTCATGCGCGGTGCGAGTCCCTCATAGGACACGTACTTGAACTTGATTCCGGCCGCCTTCTCGATCAGCGCCGGAAAGAAGTGGCTGGTCGAGCCCAGCGTCGCACCCACCGACACCTGCCCCGGGCGCGCCTTCGCGTCCGCCAGCAGCCCGGCCCAGTCCTTCCAGGGCGTCTTCGGGCTCGCCGTCAGCACCGATGGCGTCGAGGCGATCATGCACACCGGCTCGAAATCGCTGTACTTCACGTCGGACACGCCGGTGTAGTACGTGGAATGGATATAGTCGTGCACCGCGTACAGCGTGTAACCGTCCGCGGGAGACTCCTTCACTTCCTTCGCGCCCTTGGTGCCCGAGGCGCCGCCAATGTTGGCGATCACCACCGTCTGGCCCAGGTGCTTCTGGAAGCCCGGCGCGAACGGCCGGAAGATGTTGTCGGTATCGCCGCCTGCGGCCCAAGGGACGACCAGCTTGATCGGCCGATCGGGATATTGCGCAACCGCGCCGGACGCGAACATCGCGCCGACGGCAACCGCCAGTGCTCGTCTTGTGCTTGTCATGGTTCCTCCCCGGGTCATCTTATAATGGATAAATGCGCTTGGGAATCCTCGGCGGCGGCGTCATCGCCCGCCTCATACTAGATCATGTCAAACGCGGCGAGCTCGGCGACGTACAGCCGGTCGCCATCATGGGCCGCAGTGCGGCATCGCGCGGCAAGCCGCTCGCGGATGCGCACGGCCTCGCCTACGTCACCGACCTGCAGGCGCTGCTCGCGCTCAAGCCGGACGTGGTGGTCGAGGCGGGTTCGCACGATGCCGTGCGCGCCTTCGGCCCCGCCCTGCTGGATGCCGGCGTGTCCTTCATCGTGCTGTCGTGCGGCGCGCTCGCCGACGACGCGCTGCGCAAGCGGCTCGAGAATGCCGCCGCTGCGACAGGCGCGATGCTGTACATCCCCTCGGGAGGCATAGGCGGACTGGACGCGCTGAAGGCGGTGGTAGCCGCCGGATGCGACTCGGCCGAGATCGCGGTGACCAAGCCGCCTGAGGCGTGGAAAGGCATCACCTACGTCGAGAGGCTGGGCACGGACCTCGACCATCTCGCCGGACCGACCGTGCTGTTCGAAGGCAGCGCGCGCGAGGGCGTGCCGCACTTCCCCGCCAACGTCAACATCGCCGCGGCCTTGTCGCTTGCCGGCATCGGCTTCGACCGCACGCGGCTCAAGGTGGTCGCCGACCCGGCGCTGAAGTTCAACACGCACACCATCAGCATCCGCGGCAGGACCGGCTCGATCAGCATCCGCTTCGAGTCCGTGCCCTTCCCGGACAACCCGAAGACCTCGATGCTCGCCGCCGTCAGCGCGCTCGCGGCGTTGAAGGAGTTCAGCGGCAAGGTCAGGTACGGCACTTGAGGGAGCCCACGCCGGGCGCGATCCTGCTGAAGGACTACGCGCCGCCGCCCTACCTGGTCGACCGCATCGAGCTGGACGTCGACATCCGCGCCGAGGACGCGCTGGTGCAGGCAAAGCTGGCGATCCGGCGCAACCCTGCCTGCAGGCAGAAGCATCCGCCTCTGGTGCTGGATGGCGACGAGCTGGAGCTGGTATCGGTGTCGCTCGACGGCTGCCTGGTGCGCGACGCCGATTTCGACGTCGACGATCACGCACTGACGCTGCGCGACCTGCCGGCATCGTTCACGCTCGAGACGGTGACGCGGATCGTGCCGCATCGAAACACCAAGCTCGAGGGCCTGTACGCGGCCGCCAGCGGCTTCGTCACCCAGTGCGAGGCGCAGGGGTTCCGGCGCATCACCTGGTACATCGACCGCCCGGACGTGCTGGCGCGCTTCGTCACCACGGTGCACGGCGACAAGTCGCGCTACCCGGTGCTGCTGTCCAACGGCAACCTGGTCGACAGCGGCGACGAGCCCGGCGGCCGCCACTGGGCACGCTTCGACGACCCCTTCCCCAAGCCCGCGTACCTGTTCGCGCTGGTCGCCGCAAAACTCGACCTGCTCGAGGACCGCATCCACACGGCATCCGGCGCGGCGAAGGAACTGCTGATCTACGTCGAGCCGGGCCACCTGGACCAGGCAGGCTGGGCGATGGACTGCCTGAAGCGCGCAATCGCCTGGGACGAGAAGCGCTTCGGCCTCGAACTCGACCTGGACCGCTACGTCATCGTCGCGGTCGGCGACTTCAATTCCGGGGCGATGGAGAACAAGGGCCTGAACATCTTCAACGCCAAGTACATCCTCGCTCGGCCCGACACCGCCACCGACACCGACTACCTGAACATAGACCGCGTGGTGGCGCACGAGTACTTCCACAACTGGACCGGCAACCGCGTCACCTGCCGCGACTGGTTCCAGCTGTCGCTGAAGGAAGGCCTGACCGTGTTCCGCGACCAGGAGTACGGCGCGGACACCTACTCGCGAGCGGTGACGAGGATCCAGGAAGTACGTGGATTGCGATCCGCGCAGTTCCCCGAGGACGCGGGGCCGATGGCGCACCCGGTGCGGCCGCAGTCGTACGTGGAGATCCGCAATTTCTACACCATGACGGTGTACGAAAAGGGCGCCGAGCTGGTGCGCATGCAGCACACGCTGCTCGGCGAGGAGAAGTTCCAGGCCGGCATGAAGCTTTACTTCCAGCGCCACGACGGCCAGGCGGTGACCTGCGACGACTTCGTGCAGGCGATGCAGGACGCCTCGGGCGTGGACCTCGCGCAGTTCAAGCGCTGGTACGACGTCGCCGGCACGCCGGTGCTCGATTGCAGCGGCGAGTACGCGGACGGCACCTACACGCTGCGCGTCAGGCAGTCGATGGAGCCGCCGTTCCATATCCCGATCGCGGTGAAGATCGGCGACGAGGAGCGCGTGCTGTCGCTGAAGCAGCGCGAGGAATCGTTCCGCTTCCGCGTGCGGGAGAAGCCGGTGCCTTCGCTGCTGCGGCGCTTCTCGGCGCCGGTGATCCTGAACTATCCGTACACGGCCGAGGAACTCGTCGGCCTGTTCGCCGCAGACGACGATCCGTTCAACCGCTGGGAGGCCGGCCAGCGCCTGGCCGCACGCTACATCCTCGAGCACGCCGGCGCGCCGGCGCCGGAATTCATCGCCGCGGCACGCAGGCTGCTGGCGGACGCCGCCGCGGACCCGGCGTTCACCGCCGAGGCGCTGACGCTGCCTGCGGAAGCCTTCCTCGCCGAGCAGATGGCGCTCGTCGACCCGGACGCCTTGCATGCCGCGCGCAATGCCCTGCGGCTGGCGCTGGCGCGCGACCTGAAAGCCGAGTGGCTGGCGGTGTACCGCGCCAACGCAAGCAGCGGGCCCTACGCCCCCGACGCCGCATCCGCCGGCCGGCGCGCGCTGCGCAACCTGGCGCTGTCGTACCTGGTCGAGCTCGAAACCAGCGACGTGATCGCACTGTGCTACGAGCAGTACGGCCAGTCCGACAACATGACCGAGCAGTTCGCGGCGTTGACCTGCCTCGCCAACAGCCGCGCAGAACAGCGCGCGATCGCGCTGCAGTCCTTCCATGATCGCTGGAAGGACGAACCGCTGGTGCTGGACAAGTGGCTGGCGGTGCAGGCGCTGTCGCGCCAGCCTGACACGCTCGCGCGCGTCACGCAGTTGCTGTCACACCCTGCTTTCGATATCAAGGTGCCGAACAAGGTATACGCGCTGATCCGTAGCTTCGCCGCCAACCACGTGCGCTTCCATGCTGCGGACGGCGGCGGATATGCCTTCCTCGCCGAGCGCGTGCTGGAGCTCGACCGGCTGAACCCCCAGGTCGCCGCGCGCATGGCGCGCGGCTTCGACCGCTGGCGCCGGTTCGACGCCGGCCGCCAGGCGCACGCGCGCGCGCAACTGGAAAGAATTCTCGACGCGCGCGGGCTTTCCCGCGACGTCGCCGAAATCGTCGGCAAGGCGCTGGCCTGACTGTCAACCGCGTAAGCCCCGCCGCGTTTATCGCACAGGCGGCAATCGTGCCGCCGCAACAGACAGGAAGACCATGAAAAAGCTGATCGTCATCGCATTGTCGGCCGCACTGGCCGGCGCCGGCTTCAACGCCCTCGCGCAGGCACCTGCGGCCACGCCGGCAACCCCGGCCAAGCCTGCCGAACCGATGAAGGCCGAATCGGCGAAGCCCGCCCAGCCGGCAAAGAAGGTGGCCAAAGCCAAGTCCACGAAGAAGGCCAAGGCCACGAAGAAGGCCAAGGCCACGAAGAAGGCCAAGGCAGCGGCCAAGCAGTAGGGCGGGCGCAACACGAAAAAGCGGGCTCAGGCCCGCTTTTTCGCTTTCAGCTGCACCCGAGCATCGAATTTCGCCACGTTGACCACCACGCGTTCGTGCGTGCCGTCACCGATCAGGTCCGCTTCGTCGCGTGCCTCGACGCGAAACCGGATGACGCGTCCCTCGACCCCGATCACCTCCGCCAGCGCGCTCACCCGCATGCCTACCGGCGTCGCCGCGACATGACGCACGTCCAGCCGCGTGCCCAGACTCTGGTGCCCCGGCGGCAGGAAGCGCTCCACCGCCTCCAGCGCAGCAGCCTCGATCAGATTGATCATCACCGGCGTGGCAAGCACCCGGATCATGCCGCTGCCCACGCGCGGCGCGGTGTGCTCCTCGCCCACCCTCATTTCGGCACGACCGCTGCAGCCGGGCCGGATTTGCGCATCGAGTTCCATCGCCTGCATTATGGCGGCACATGAGCGCCCTGCCGCATGTCCTCATCCTTGGTTGCGGCTTCGGCGGCCTGTTCGCCGCCAAGGCGCTACGCCATGCGCCGGTGCGCGTGACGGTGCTCGACCGCACCAACCACCACCTGTTCCAGCCGCTGCTCTACCAGGTCGCCACCGCCGGCTTGTCCGCGCCGGCGGTCGCGGCGCCGATCCGGCAGATCCTCGCCCGCCAGCAGAACACCACCGTGCTGTGCGGCGAAGCGGTTCGCATCGACGCCGCTCGCCGGGCGGTGGTGCTGGAGGACGGCAGCGAACTCGCCTACGACTACCTGATCATCGCCACCGGGGCCACGCACAGCTACTTCGGCAACGACGCCTGGCGCGAGCACGCGCCCGGGCTGAAGACGCTCGAAGACGCCTTCCTCATCCGCCGGCGCATCCTGCTGGCGTTCGAGCACGCCGAGCGCGAGTCCGACCCGGCGCGGCGCGCGGCATGGCTGACCTTCGTCGTCATCGGCGGCGGCGCCACCGGCGTCGAGATGGCGGGCACGCTGGCCGAGATCGCGCGGCATACGCTGCGCGGCGAATTCCGCAACTTCGACCCGCACAACGCGCGCGTGGTGCTGGTCGAAGGCACCGAGCGCGTGCTGCCGGCATTGCCTGCGGACCTGTCGGAGAAGGCGCGCCGCCAGCTCGAGCGACTCGGCGTCACGGTATGGGCGGGCCGCAAGGTCACCGGCATCGACACCGCCGGCGTGCAGCTCGGCGGCGACCGGCTCGAAGCACGCACCGTGATCTGGGCCGCGGGCGTGGCCGCCTCGCCGCTGGGCGCGTCGCTCGGCGTGCCGCTGGATCGCGCCGGCCGCGTGATCGTCAATCCCGACTTGTCGGTGCCTGGTCATCCCGAAGTGCAGGTGATCGGCGACCTGGCGGCCATCCCTTCGCACGACCCGCCCGTGCCGGGCGTATCCCCGGCGGCAAAGCAGATGGGACGCTACGCGGCGATGAAGATCCTGCAGAACCTGCGCGGCGGCACGGTCGCGCCCTTCCGTTACGCCGACTACGGCGTGCTCGCCACCATCGGCCGCAATGCAGCGGTCGCGGTCATCGGCAAACTGAAGCTCTCAGGCTACCCGGCATGGCTGGTGTGGCTGCTCGCGCACATCTTCTTCCTGATCGGCTTTCGCAACCGCGTCGTGGTGCTGCTCGACTGGGCCTGGGCCTACTGGACCTTCCACCGCTACGCGCGCATCGTCGTCGGCGACGGCAACGAGCGAACGCGCGGGAACGATTCAGAGCGTACCTAGTTCCACAGCCACGCCGCGCCGCGCACGCCGCTGGAGTCGCCGTGCAGGTTCTTCGCCAGGCGCGTGTCCACGCGGTCGGAGAAGACGTGCGCGCCCCATAGCCGCGGCAGGTTCTCGTACAGTCGGTCGATGTTGGACAGTCCGCCACCGAGCACGATGACATCCGGATCGAGCACGTTGATCACACCCGCGAGCGAGCGCGCGAGCCGCTCCTCGTAGCGCGCCATCGCCGCGGGATCGGCCGCGCCGCCGTCGCGCTCCAGCGCCGGACCGCAGAGGTAGGTCTCGATGCAGCCGGCGCGGCCGCAATAGCAGGCGGGCAGCGGCAAGTCCGCGCCCGCGGGAAGCGGCAGCGGGTTGTGGCCCCACTCGCCCGCGATCGAGTTCGGGCCTTCCAGCACCTTGCCATCGACGACGATGCCGCCGCCCACGCCGGTACCGAGGATCACGCCGAACACCACGCGCGCGCCGCGCGCCGCGCCGTCCACCGCCTCGGACAGCGCGAAGCAGTTGGCGTCGTTCGCCAGCCGCACCTCGCGCTCGAGCGCCGCTTCCAGGTCCTGCTTCAGCGGCTGCCCGATCAGGCACACCGAGTTCGAGTTCTTCACCCGCCCGGTGACCCGGGACAGCGCGCCCGGGATGCCCACGCCGACCTTGCCCTTCACGCGCAGCGTGGCCTCCACGTCCGCCACCAGCCCGGCGACCGCCGCCACCGTGGCGCGATAGTCCCCCTGGGGGGTGGGCACGCGCTTGCGCAGCGACTGCGCACCGTCCGCGCGCAGCACCGCCGCCTCGATCTTGGTACCGCCCAGGTCGACGCCGATCCTGAATGACATGTTCCCTGCTCCTCGCTTCGGGTTCCGCACCAGCGGACCCGCACATTACCGCGCGCGCCGCACCCCGGCCGGTGCAGGATCGCTATGCGAGGTATCGGATTTGTAACGCTTTTGCATTGATTACAATTCTCTTATTGCTCTGATTATCCATATTCTGTATAATTTTTGTACATGTCCAGTCCAGAGACAGAGTTATTTCCCATCCGCACCGTGGCCAGCCTGACGGGGGTCAATCCGATCACCCTGCGCGCCTGGGAGCGCCGCTACGGGCTGGTGAAGCCGGTTCGCACGCCCGGCGGGCACCGCGTGTACACGCGCGCCAACATCGACGCTATCCGCCGCATCCTGGCGCAGCTGAACAAGGGCGTGGCGATCAGCCAGGTGCGCGAGGCCGGCGACGACGCCGACGCCTGGTCGCAGACCCGCGCGCGCATGTACGCCGCGATCGCGCGCTTCGACGAAGACGCGCTCGAAGACGCCTACAACGGCCTGCTGGCGCTGTATCCCCTGGAGCTGGTCACCGAGAAGGTGCTGCTGCCGCTGTTCCGCGAGCTCGGCGAGCGCTGGAAGGACACCCCGGGAGCGGTGGCCGAGGAGCACTTCTTTGCCGTATACCTGCGCAACAAGCTGGGCGCGCGCTTCCACCATCGCACGCGCAGGCAGGCAGGCGCGAGGCTGCTGTGCGCCTGCCTGCCGGGCGAGCACCACGAGACCGGCCTGCTGCTGTTCGCGCTGGCGGCGCACGAACACGGCTTCCAGCCGGTGCTGCTGGGCGCCGACATGCCGCTCGCGGAGCTCGCGCTCGCGGCGCGGCGCTCGCGCTGCGCCGCGGTGGTGCTGTCCGGCGCCGTCGCGCCACGCGACGGGCTCATGGATCGGGAACTCCCTTCCCTGGTCGCCTCCGCCGGCATTCCGGTCTGCGTCGGCGGGCCATGCTCCGCGCGGCATCGCGACGCGGTGCAGGCCGCCGGCGCGCACGCGCTGGGCGATGACATCGCGCACGCGCTGCAGCGCATCGCGCGCCTGCTCGAACCCCCTCACAAACCCTAGGCACGCATGAGCAGCGTCACCAGTCTCGCGGTCAACTGGACCGAGCAGGGCTACCTTCCCGATTCGCTGATCCGCGCGGGGATCCGCCGGCTGCTGCGCCAGCGCCTGGACGAGATCCGCGCCGAGGACGCCGAAGCCGCCGGCGACGCAACCGAGGCCTTCATCGCCGGCATGGACGCGGCGCCGGTCGCGCTGCTGCCCGAACTCGCCAATGCGCAGCACTACGAGGTATCGCCTGATTTCTTCGCCCTCGCGCTCGACGCGCGGCGCAAGTACAGCAGCTGCTACTGGGGCGAAGGCGTGAGCTCGCTCGATGGGGCCGCAGAGGCGGCGCTGGCGATCAGCTGCAGGCGCGCCGGGCTGGCCGATGGCCAGGACATCCTGGAACTCGGCTGCGGCTGGGGCTCGCTCACGCTATGGATGGCCAGGCGCTACCCGGGCAGCCGCATCACCGCGGTCTCGAACTCCGCGTCGCAGCGCGAGCACATCATCGCCGAGGCGCTGCACCAGGGCCTGGGCAACGTCAGCGTGGTCACCGCCGACATGAACGCGTTCGACCCCGGGCGGCGCTACGACCGTGTGGTGTCGATCGAGATGTTCGAGCACATGCGCAACTGGCGCACGCTGTTCGGCCGGGTGCACGGCTGGCTCAAGCCGGGCGGGCGCTTCTTCATGCACGTGTTCTGCCACCGCAGCGTGCCCTACGCGTTCGAGGCACGCGATGCCAGCGACTGGATGAGCAGCCATTTCTTCTCCGGCGGCATGATGCCCAGCGACGGCCTCGCGCTGCGCTTCCAGGACAGGCTGCGCCTCGCGCGGCGCTGGCGCTGGGATGGCCGCCACTACGAGCGCACCGCCAACGCGTGGCTGGCCAACGTCGACGCGCGGCGCGATGCAGTGATGCGGGTGCTCGCCGACACCTACGGCGAGGCGAGCGCCGCGCAGTGGTTCGTGCGCTGGCGCATCTTCTTCATGGCCTGCGCGGAACTGTTCGGCTACCGCCACGGCCAGGAGTGGTGGGTCAGCCACTACCTGTTCGAGCGGGCCGATGCCTGAGGCCGCCGCACTGGGCGCGACGTTCGCGCTCGCCCTCTGCGGCTGGGCCTGGAGCTTCGCGCGACGAAATGTCAACGTCGTCGACAGCCTGTGGGCGCTGTTCTTCGTCGCCGCCGCCACGGCGTACGCCGGCGCCGCCGACGCCACCGGGCCGCGTGCCGCGCTGCTGCTCGCGCTGGTCGCGCTGTGGGCGGCGCGGCTCTCCACGTACCTCGCGATCCGCAACCACGGTGAGCAGGAGGATCGCCGCTACCAGGCGATCCGCGCGCGCAACCAGCCCGGCTTCGGCTGGAAGAGCCTGTACCTGGTATTCGGCCTGCAGGCGCTGCTCGCGTGGATCATCGCGTTTCCGCTCTTTGCGGCGATCGGCTCCCCAGCGCCGCTGAATGCCATCGACGCGGCCGGGATCGCGCTGTTCGGCTTCGGCCTCGCCTTCGAGGCCATCGCGGACTGGCAGCTGGCGCGCTTCAAGGCCGATGCCGCAAATGCCGGCCGGGTGATGGACCGCGGCCTGTGGCGCTACACGCGGCACCCCAACTACTTCGGCGAGGCCTGCGTGTGGTGGGGAATCTGGCTCGTCGCCGCCGCCGCGGGGGCGTGGTGGACGCTGTTCGCGCCGCTGCTGATGAGCTTCCTGCTGCTCAGGGTATCCGGCGTCGCGCTGCTCGAGCGTGACATCGGTGAGCGCCGGCCGGCGTACCGCGAGTACGCCGCGCGCACCAATGCATTCTTCCCCGGACCGCGCAGGCCGGTATGAGGGCGCTCCTCGCGTGGTTCGATACCAGCGCCGCGCCGCCCTCCGGCAGCGGCGTCGACTGGCTTCGCGTGCTGCCGTTCATCGGCCTGCACCTCGCCTGCCTTGCGGTGTTCTGGGTGGGCTGGAGCCCGCTCGCCGTCGGCACCGCGCTGGCGCTGTTCGCGCTGCGCATGCTGGCGATCACCGGCTTCTACCACCGCTACTTCTCGCACAAGGCCTTCCGTACCTCCCGCGCGGCGCAGTTCGCGTTCGCCGTGCTGGGCGCCAGCGCGGCGCAGCGCGGCCCGCTGTGGTGGGCCTCGCACCATCGCCATCACCACGCGCACGCGGACGGCGAGCACGACGCGCACTCGCCGCACCGGCACGGTTTCCTGTGGGCGCACGCCGGCTGGTTCGCGGCGCGCGAGAACTTCGCCACCCGCGTCGAGCGCGTGCGCGACCTCGCCCGCTATCCCGAGCTGCGGTTCCTCGACCGCTACGACGCGCTGGTCCCGGCGCTGCTCGCCGCCGCGCTCTATGCCGCAGGCGGGCTGCAGCTGCTGGTGTGGGGATTCGCCGTCTCCACGGTGGCGCTGTACCACGCCACCTTCACGGTGAACTCGCTCGCGCACAGCTTCGGCTCGCGCCGCTACGCGACGCCCGACCGCAGCCGCAACAACCCGTGGCTCGCGCTGCTGACCTTCGGCGAGGGCTGGCACAACAACCACCACCACTACCCCGCCTCGGCGCGCCAGGGCTTCTACTGGTGGGAGATCGACCTCACCTGGTACTTCCTGCGGCTGCTGGCCGCGCTCGGCCTGATCTGGGACCTGAAGGCCGTCCCGGCCGCGATACGCGACGCGCGCAGGCTGCCATGAGGATCGCCATCGTCGGCGCCGGCATCGCCGGCAACGTCGCCGCCTACCACCTGTGCGGGGAGCACGACATCAGCGTGTTCGAGGCCGGCGCGCACGTAGGTGGACACACCCACACGCACGCCGTCGAGCAGCGCGGCCGGCAATACCAGGTGGACACCGGCTTCATCGTCTTCAACGACCGCACCTACCCGAACTTCACCCGGCTGCTCGCCGAGCTGGGCGTCGAATCGCAGGCGAGCCACATGAGCTTCTCGGTGCGGGACGAATCGAGCGGCCTGGAGTACAACGGCACTTCGCTGAACGCGCTGTTCGCCCAGCGCCGCAACCTGGTGAACCCGGGATTCCTCGGCATGGTGCGCGACATCCTGCGCTTCAACCGCGAGGCGCCGGCGCTGCTCGAGGGGGCCGACGACGGCCTGAGCCTTGGCGACTACCTGCGCGCCGGCGGCTACGGCAGGCGCTTCGTCGAGCACTACATCGTGCCCATGGGCGCCGCGATCTGGTCCACGGACCCCGTCAGCATGCAGCGCTTTCCGGCGCGCTTCTTCGTGCGCTTCTTCCATAACCACGGCATGCTCAGCGTCGACGACCGGCCCACCTGGCGCGTGGTGCGCGGCGGCTCGGCGCGCTACGTCGACCGGCTGGTCGCGCCCTTCCGCCATCGCATCCGACTGCGCACCCCCGTGGAGTCGATCCGGCGCCTGCCAGGCATGGTGATGGTGAAGCCGCGCGGCGGCGCCGCCGAGCGCTACGACGCGGTGGTGCTCGCCTGCCACAGCGACCAGGCGCTGGCGCTGCTCGCCGACCCGGCGCGCGAGGAACGCGAGGTGCTGGGCGCCATTCCGTTCCAGCGCAACGACGCGGTGCTGCACACCGACACGCGCTTGATGCCGTCGAGGAAGCTCGCCTGGGCGGCGTGGAACTACCACGTGCTCGCGCGGGCCGGCAGCCACGTCGCGCTCACCTACAACATGAACATCCTGCAGGGACTGGACGCGCCCGAGCCCTTCCTGGTGACGCTGAACCGCGGCGACGCAATCGACCCGGCGAAGGTGATCCGCCGCATCACCTACCACCACCCGCTGTACACGCCGGCCGGCGTGGCGGCGCAGGCGCGGATCGGCGAGCTGAACGGCGCGCGGCACACGTACTACTGCGGCGCCTGGTGTCGCAACGGCTTTCACGAGGACGGCGTGGCGAGCGCGCTGGAAGCGGTGAAGCACCTGCGCGAAAGGGAAACCGGTGCACAGCGCGCTCTATCACGGTCGGCTTAGGCATCGGCGCCATGCGCCGCGCGCGCACGCCTTCGAGTACCGCCTGTTCATGGCCTACCTCGACCTCGGCGAGCTGGAGCGCGTGTTCAGCGGCCGCTGGCTGTGGTCCGCGGCGCGGCCCGCGCTGGCGTGGTTCCGTCGCGCCGATTACCTCGGCGACGCGCGCGTGCCGCTGGACACCGCGGTGCGCGACCTGGTCGAGCGCGAGACCGCCACGCGCCCGCGCGGGCCGATCCGCATGCTCGCGCACCTGCGCATGTTCGGCCACGCGTTCAACCCGGTGAGCTTCTACTACTGCTTCGACGAGTCCGGCGCGCGCGTGACGAACATTGTCGCCGAGATCACCAACACGCCGTGGGGAGAGCGGCATGCCTACGTGCTCGATGGCGCGATGCGCTACCGCTTCCCGAAGCGCTTCCACGTGTCGCCCTTCCTGCCGATGCAGCTCGAGTACGACTGGCGCTTCGGCCTGCCCGGCAGGACCCTGTCGGTGCACATGCAGGACCTCGAGGACGGCAGGCGGGTGTTCGACGCCACGCTGAGCCTGGAGCGCCGCGAGATCTGCGGCACGGCCCTCGCCGGCACCCTCATGGCCTATCCGCTGATGACGCTGAAGGTCCTCGGCGCCATCTACTGGCAGGCGCTTCGCCTGTGGCTCAAACGCATGCCCTTCTACGCACACCCATGAAAACACTGCTGCACAAGACGCTTTCCACGCTGCGCCACGGAACCATCACGCTCGTCGACGGCGAGGAATCGACGCGTCACGGCAGCGCGGACGCGGACCTGCACGCCACCGTGCACGTACACGATGCGCGCTTCTACCGCGAGGTCGCGCTCGGCGGCTCGATCGGCGCCGGCGAAGCCTGGATGCAGGGCTGGTGGAGCACCGACAACCTGACGACGCTGATGCGCATCCTGGTGCGCAACCTGCACGCGGTGGACGACATGGAAGGGGGCTGGGCGCGGCTGGCCGCGCCGCTGCGCAGGTTCGCGCACTGGCTGAACGCCAACACCCGGCGCGGCAGCAGGCGCAACATCGCCGCGCACTACGACCTGGGCAACGAGTTCTTCGCGCTGTTCCTTGACCCGAGCATGATGTATTCGAGCGCGATCTTCGAGGACGCGTCGATGACGCTCGAGGAGGCGCAGGCGGCACGGCTGGACACCATCTGCCGCAAGCTCGACCTCGGCCCCGGCGACCACCTGCTGGAGATCGGCACCGGCTGGGGCGGCATGGCGATCCACGCGGCGCGGCACTACGGCTGCCGCGTGACCACAACGACCATCTCGCGCCGGCAGTACGAACTGGCCGCCGAGCGCGTCGCCGCCGCCGGGCTGTCCGGCCGCGTCACACTCCTGCTCGAGGACTACCGCGACCTGCGTGGCAGCTACAACAAGCTGGTGTCGATCGAGATGATCGAGGCTGTCGGCCACGACTGGTACGACACCTATTTCGCGCGCTGCGCGAGCCTGCTGCGCCCCGGCGGCCTGATGCTGCTGCAGGCGATCACCATCGCCGACCAGCGCTATGAGTCAGCCCGCCGCTCGGTGGACTTCATCCAGCGCTACATCTTCCCCGGCAGCTGCATCCCGTCGATCACCGCGCTGGCGCAGAGCATCACGCGCGCGAGCCCGCTGCGCATGCTCGACCTGGAGGACATCGGCCCGCACTACGCCACCACGCTGGCGCACTGGCGGCGCAACTTCCTGCGGAACCTGGACGCGGTGCGCGGCCTGGGCTACCCCGAGCGCTTCATCCGCATGTGGGAGTTCTACCTGTGCTACTGCGAGGCCGGCTTCGCCGAGCGCGCGCTGGGCGACATTCACCTGCTGCTGGCCAGGCCCCCGCTCCCTGCCCACGCATTGCGACAGCCGGTTTCGCGGATGCGGAAAGCGGCGACGAGGCCCGTGAGGGAAATCAGCGCCAGCACCAGCGCGGCGCGCCGGTAGTCGTCCAGCGCCAGCGTGCCGCCGCTGCGGTCCAGCACCCAGCCGGTGAGCGGCTGGAACAGCGCGGCGCCGATGAAGCCGCCGGTATTCACCAGGCTGGTCGCGGTGCCGGACAGCGCGGGCGGGTTGAGTTCCTTCGCCAGCGCCCACGCCAGGCTGGCGCCGGCGATGCCCAGGCCCATCGCGACGAACACCGCGTAGGAAGCGGCCGCCGGCAGCTTCCATCCCATCACCCACGGCAGCCAGCTGGCGACGTACAGCACCGACAGCCCGCGCAGCAGCGGCAGGCGCTTGCGCATCCGGTCCGACAGCGCACCGGTGGCGAACGCAGAAGCCGCGAAGGCGAGGATCATCGCGGTCACGTGCAGCGTCGCATCGGTGAGCGTCATCCCCTGCCCTTGCGTCAGGTACGGCACCGCCCACAGGCCGGCGAACGCGAGGTAGGTGCCGATCAGCGTGAAGTGGATCAGGAACACCGGCCAGGTGTCGCGATTGCCGGCGACGCTGGACAGGCTCTCCCACCATCCCGCGCGCTGCACCGTTTTCACCGGCGCGGATGCATGCGGTGAATCCCGCACCCACAGCCAGATGCACAGCGCGAGCAGCAGCGACAGCAGGCCGATGCCGCCGAAGATGTCGCGCCAGGACACATGACGCGACGCCCACGCCAGCGGTGCAACGCCGAGCACGCCGCCCAGGTTCCCCAGCAGCATCAGCATGCCAACCCAGGTGCCGAACTCGTGCTCGCCGAACCAGTTCGCGATCAGCTTCAGCACGGATACGAAGGCCACCGCGACGCCCAGTCCCACCATGCCGCGGCCGACGAGCAACCACGGCGCATCCGGCGCATAACCGAACAGCAGCGAACCCGCGCCGGCGACAACGAGGCCGCCGCAGAACAGGCGCCGCGGCCCTACCGAGTCGGCGAGCAGGCCCGACGGCAGCTGCATCGCCGCGTAGGGGTAGAAGTACAGCGCGGCGATGAAGCCCAGCATGGTCGCGCTGGCGCTAAAGGTGTCGCGCAGGTCGGCGGCGATGGCGCCGGGCGCGACGCGATGGAAGAACGCCAGCACGAAGGCGGCGGCACCGAGCGAATACGCGACGGCACGCTGCCTGCGATAGTTGCTCGAATCGGTCGGGACTGGCGGCATGGCGGGGGCGCTGCACTATAGCCCCCGCGGCCCGCCGCTGCGCGCCGTCGACGCGAAACTGCCCTCAGGCTGCCTGGGCCTGGGCGAAGCCCTCGCGCAGCACGCTGCGCGCCCGATGCCGCATCACCGCGAGGCGTCCGCGGCTCACCGCGAGCCTGCCGCAGAGTTCGTCGGTGCTCTCGCCACCGAGGTCCGCACCGACGAAGGATTCGGCGGTGCGCGCGGGCATGTGCTTCAGCAGCCGGCCGAACAGTTCCCACAGGCGCTTGTGCTCGAGGTGCTGCGCGGGGTCGGCGTTCTCGGCGGGGATCGCGTCCACCGCGCTCGCGCCGGCGTCGTCGGCCGAAAGCGGCGCGTCCAGGCTCTCCATCGCGCGGCCGCGCGCACGGTAGGCATCCATGATCTTGTGGCGCAGGATGCCCACCAGCCAGGTGCGCAGCGAACTGTCACCGCGGAACGGCACGTCGGTACTGAGCGCGGCGACAAAAGTGTCCTGCACCAGGTCCTCGGCGAGCGCTCGGTCCGACACTGCGCGCAGCGCGTAGTGGAGCAGTTGCTTGCGGTGCTGCGAAAGCTCGGCGGAATCCAGGGTAGTGGTCATGTCGTGGCTTCCTCTGAGGAATGCGTTGCGAGGTTCAGACGGGATGCTGCGTCGCGTTGGGACCGGCGAAGATGCTCGCGGGCAGGCCGCCGCGCATCGGGCTGCGCAGCACGGTCTGGCCGCCGCAGGTGGTCACCACGACGCTGCGTGCGTAGCGGATCACCGCCGGACTGAGCGTCACGTAAGGCGCACCGCCGGCGGCACGCCGGCCGGGAACCGCGATGCGCATGGTGTCGTCGAGCGCGCCGGCGCCGCCGTGCAGCCGCGCCGCCTCGCCGGGAGAGTCGATGTGCAGCAGCACTGCATCGAAGAGCGGCAGGTCGCCGACCGCGAGGCCGAAGAACGCGCGCAGGCGCTGCTCGAACGCGGCTGCCCCGCGCACCGCGCAGGCGATGTCGGCGGTATCCAGGTGCAGCCGGCTGCGCGGCACCGGCAGCTCCCGCAGCAGGCGGCGCCCCTCCTCCTCGCCGCAGCCGCAGGCGTCGAAGCGCGTATCGGCGAGAAACACGTGCGCGCTGCGCCAGGCCCGCGCATCGGCCCGGAACGCATCCACCATGCCGCGGGTAAGCGCGGCCGGCGAAACCGCCAGCGTGAAGCTGCGGTCGTGGTCTGCGGCCCGCGCCGCCAGCGCATTCACCTGCGCCGCCGCGTTCGTGGTGTCGTCCTGCGTTTCCATGGCCCGGATGATGATCGGCGCCGGCAGCGCGGGAAATACGCCCTGCTACGTGGATCTGCCGCGGAAACTACCTAGCCCGGCGCGGACGCTACGTAGCACTACCTACTGCGGCGGCGGTACTTTGCTGGTACGTTGCGCGCATGCAGCGCCTGCCCGTGCTCTTCCTCAACCTGCTGGTCGCCGCGGCCTACGCACTCGCGTCCGAGGCCGCCATCGGCGCGCTGACGCTGCACGGCGCCGCGATCGTCTGGTTCGCCAGCGCGGTCGGCATCGCCGCGCTGCTGCTGTTCGGCGCGCGCGTGCTGCCCGGCATCGCGCTGGGCGCGCTGGCCTGCGCGCTGCTCGGAGGGAAGGCGCCCCTGCTCGCTGTCGCGGACGCGGCGCTCACCACCGCGCAACTCGCGTTGACCTGGTGGCTGCTGGCGCGGCTGGTGCGGTTCGACCCCGCGCTGCAGCGCGTGCAGGACGTGCTGTTGCTCGCCGGTGTCGGCGCCACCGTATCGCCGGCCATCAACGCCGCTCGCTCGCTGGTGGCGGAGTACTGGCGCGAAGGCGCGATCACCGCGCAGACGGTCGGCTTCGCCGAGTTCGCGACGCTGGGCGAGGTGGTGGGCATCCTCCTCGTCGTGCCCGCCGCGCTCACCTGGGCACGGGGGCGCAGCGCCGAGCCGGTGCTGCCAGCGAAGGAGGCGGTCCTCTACGGGGTCACGCTTGCAACATCGCTCGCCGTGTTCGGCGCCATGCTCGGGCCGCTGATGCGCGTCGACTCGCTGCCCTACGCGCTCTTTCCCATCGCCGTCTGGGCAGCCTACAGCTTCGGCGTGCGACAGACCTCGACGGTGCTGCTGATCGCAGGGATCACTGCGATCACATGTCACCGCATGGGCGAAGGACCGTTCGCTGGCCGCGCGATTTCCGCCGACGTGGACATGGAGTACGTCGCCAGCCTGTACCTGTTCCTCGCCGTGCTGTCGGCGACCGCGCTGCTGTTTGCCGCATCGCGCCGCGAGCGCGGCGCGGCCGAAGCGAGGCTGCGCGAGAGCGAGGAGAAGTACCGCCTGCTGGTCGACAACCAGACCGACCTGGTCGCCAGGATCTGCGGCCGCACGCGGCATGTGCTCTATGCCAGCCCGTCGCACTACGCGTTCTTCGGCAAGACCGACGGCGAGATGCTGGGCAGGCCGCTGACCGAGGCGTTCGAGGTCCACGAAGAAGATGGCGCGGCGATGTGCCAGGCGCTGGACGCGGTCGCGCGCCCGCCCTACACCGCCGCTGGCGAGGCGCGCGTGATGACACCGCAGGGGTGGCGCTGGCTGGCGTGGTCGGCGCGCGCGGTGCTCGATGCGCAGGGGAAATGCGACTGCATCATCCTGGTCGGACGCGACGTCACCGCCCGCCGTCGCGCCGAAGAGCAGTCGCGCCAGCACCTGCAGCAGCTTGCGCACGTGTCGCGGGTATCGTCCATGGGCGAGATGGCAAGCGCGATCGCACACGAAATCAACCAGCCGCTCACCGCGATCTCGAACTATGCATCGGCCTGCATACGCATGCTCCGATCCGGCGGCGTCCAGCCCGCCGAAGCGCTGGACGCGATGCAACGCGTGGCTGCGGAGGCCCAGCGCGCGGGCGAGATCGTGCGCAAGATGCGCGGCTTCGTGCGCGGCGACGAGGGCGAGCACGCCGGCGTCGACGTCAACGCGCTGGTCACGGACGTGCTGCGACTCGCCGGCCCGGAAGCACGCCAGTACGGTGTCGAACTGTGCTGGGCACCGCTATCCGGGCTGCCGAAGGTACTCGCCGACCCGATCCAGGTGCAGCAGGTGCTGCTGAACCTGGTGCGCAACGCGGCGGAGTCGATTCACCAGGCCGATTCGGACATCCGCCGCGTCACGCTGTCCACTGCGCTTGCCGATGACGGCCGCATGGTCGAGATCGCGGTGCATGACACCGGTCCCGGCATCGCGGCAGGCGCGCTGGACAAGGTGTTCGAGCCCTTCTATACGACGAAGGCGGACGGCATCGGCATCGGCCTGTCCCTCAGCCGCTCCATCATGGATGCCCACGGCGGCCGCTTGTGGGCCACGGCGCAAGCCGACGGCGCGACCTTCCACCTCACCCTGCCGGTCGTCGAGGAGCAGGAGCATGCAGAAGCCTGACCCGCTGGTACACGTGGTCGACGACGAGGCGCCGATCCGCGAATCGCTGTCGATGCTGCTGCGCTCGGTGGGACTCGCGTCGCGCACCCACGCCAGCGCGACCGAGTTCCTCGCCGCGTGGTCACCCGCACCGCACCAGTGCCTGATCGCCGACGTGCGCATGCCGGGCATGAGCGGGCTGGAGTTGCAGGACGCCCTGCGCGCGCGCAACGCCGTGCTGCCGACCATCATCATCACCGGCCATGGCGACGTCGCCATGGCGGTGCGCGCGATGAAGGCTGGGGCAAGCGATTTCATCGAGAAGCCCTTCAACGACCAGGTGCTGCTGGACGCCGTGCACCGCGCGCTGGAGCGCTCGCTCGAGACGCCTGCCGCGGCGGGCCTGGGCCGCGCCGAGGCCGAGCGGCGCTTCGCAACGCTGACGCCGCGCGAGCGCGAGGTGATGCTGCTGATCGCCGAGGGCAAGCCGAACAAGGTCGCGGCAACGCGACTGGGGCTGTCGACGCGTACCGTGGAGGTCCACCGCGCGAAGGTCATGGAGAAGATGCAGACCCGGTCGCTCGCGGAACTGGTGCGGCTGGCGATCCTGTGCGAGCTTCTGCCGGACTGAGGACCGGCCGGCCATGCCATCCGCCGCCATGGTCGCGATCGCAGCAGGCGACGCGCGGCAGGGCAAGCTGCTGCAGGCGGCAGTAGCGTCGCAGGGCCTGGCGGCGCATCCGGTCGGCGTCGACCAGCCGCTGCATGACGCGCTCGCGTCCGCGCTCGGCGGCGGGAGCGGCCCGGTGCTGTTGATCGCAGACCTTGCGCGCGCATGCCGCGAAGACGGTTTCCCGGCACAGTTCTGCCGCCGCGTCGCGCGGCTGCGCGCGGGAACGCGCGTCCTGCTCACCGCCGGGCGCCGTGCCTGGATCGGCGCGCCGGAACGCGCGTGGGTGAAGCACGCCGGTGCACTCGACCTGCTGCCGGCCTGCTCAGGGCAGCGTCCGCGCAGCGGCATCGGGCCGATCCTGCGCCAGATCATGCTCGCGCTGGACGCGGACACGCCGGACATGTCGCGCATGGAGGCGTACGTCGCGGCGCTGCAGGACGTGCCGGCAACAGCGGACGAGCGCAAGGCGCGCGATTCGTCTGCACTCGCCGGCATCGACCTGCCGAACCTCGCCGCGCGCATGGCGCGTGAAGGCGGCGTACCGGTAGCTGATCGGCGCTACCTGTTGCGCACGTACGAGCAGTGCTTCGTCGGCGACGCCGCGGTGGAGTGGATCTCACGCGAGTACGGCGTCTCGCGCGATGTGGCGGAGCTCGCCGGCAGCGCGCTGCTCGAGTCGGGATACATCTACCACGTCGTGCGCGAGCAACCGTTCCGCGACGGCAACTTCTACTACCGCTTCGCCATCGACACCCCGGCGCTCGCTGCGCTGGACCTCGGCGCGCTGATCGACGCGTGGCGCGCGCCGGATGGCGTCAGCATCGAGGAGCGAAGCTGGATGGGGCGCAGCTACCCGCGCTGTTTCGTGGGCAGCGAAGCCGTCGCCTGGATGCGCGCGCGCGGGCTGTCTCTGAACGAGGCATTGATCGTGGGACAGCGCCTGCTTGACTGCGGCGTGCTGCACCACGTGTGGGACGAGCACGGCTTCAAGGAGGACCTGCTGTACTACCGCTTCTACGCCGACGAGCGCACGCCGCCGTCCGGGACGTAGACGACGAACCGGCTGCCTCCGCCCTCGCGCGCTTCGCAGCGTGCATCGCCGCCGTGGCGGCGTGCGATCTGGCGCACCAGGGACAGGCCGAGGCCATAGCCGCCGCCGCCCTCGCGTGCGCCCGCAGGCCGGTAGAACGGATCGAAGATGCGCGCGCGTTCGGCCTCGGGCACGCCGGGACCGCGGTCGGCGACCTCGAGCCCGGCGCCGCCCGGCACGCGGCGCACGCGCACGTCGACCGCTGCACCCGGCGCATGCCGGCGCGCGTTCTCGAGCAGGTTGCGCAGCATCCGGCGCAGCAGAACCGGTTCGCCCTGTACCAGCACCGGCTCGCCCTCCACCGGCACATCCATGCGCGCCGCTTCTTCTGCCGCCAGCGCGAGCAGGTCGGTTTCCTCGCGCTTTTCGGGCGCAGCCATGGCGTCCAGCCGGCTGGCAAGCAGGATCTCGTCTATCAGGGCGTCCAGCTCGGCGATGTCGCGCGCGAGTTCCTCGCGCCGGCTGCCGCCGGCGTCCGGCATCTCCAGCGCCATGCGGATGCGCGCGAGCGGCGAGCGCAGCTCATGCGACGCGTTCGCGAGCAGCGTGCGATGCGCGCCCACCAGCCGCTCGAGTTCCGCGGCGGAGCGGTTGAACTGCGCCGCCAGCCGCGCGACCTCGTCATGCCCTTCGACGCGGACTCGCGCGCCGAGATCGCCCGCGCCCAGCGCCTCGACGCCCTGTTGCAGCCGCTCGAGGCGACGCGTGACGCGGCGGACAACCGGAAAGGCGCCGACCGCGACCGCGAGCGCGATCACCAGCAGCGCGGCGATGAAGCCGAGCACCGGCGTGCTGCGCCGGCGGTCCCTGTCGCGCGCCGCCACCAGCCAGCGCCCGTCGGAGAGCTTCACCGCCCAGCCCCTGCCGCGCGCCGGCCGGCCGGATTCCGCATCCGGCATCGGCAGCGGCTCGCCCGCGGACGCGATCCGCGTGCCATCGGCTGCGTACAGCGTCATGCGCGCGCGCATGCGCCGCGCCCATTCCCGCAGCGCGGCCTCCTGCACCGCCCGCGGCTCGCGCGGCTGCGGCAGCACCGATTCGACCACCTCGCTGGCGATGGCGGTCGCCTCGCGGTACACGTGCCGGTCGCCCGAATAGCGCCACAGCGCGCCGGCCAGCAGCGCAAAGAGCAGCAGGCTCGCCAGCAGGGTCAGATACACCTGCAGGTAAAGCTTCTTCACCGCGGACCGTCCACGCCGTCCTGGTTGCGCGCGAACACGTAGCCGGCGCCGCGCACGGTGACGATGCGGCGCGGCCGTTTCGGATCGTCCTCGATGGCAGCGCGGATGCGCGATACGTGCACGTCGATGGAACGATCGAACGCTTCGAGCACCTCACCTTTCACCAGGTCCATCAACTGCTCGCGCGACAGCACCCTGCCCGCGTGCGCGGCAAGCGCCTCGAGCAGCGCGTACTGATAGCCGGTCAACGCGCACTCGGCGCCGTCCAGGCGCACCGCGCGCGCGCCGCGGTCGATCTCGAGCCGGCCGAAGCGCAGCACGTCGCGCCCGCCCGCCGCGCCGCCCCGGCGCAACACCGCGCGCAGCCGGGCCAGCAGCTCGCGCGGCTCGAAGGGCTTTGGCAGGTAGTCGTCGGCGCCGATCTCCAGGCCGACGACGCGGTCCGCCGAATCGCCGCGCGCGGTGAGCATCAGGATGGGCACGTTGCTGCCCGAGGCACGCACGCGGCGGCAGACGTCCAGCCCGTCTGCGTCGGGCAGCATGAGGTCGAGGATCACCGCGGCGTATGGCTCCTTGCCCAGCCGTGCCAGGCCGGCCGCCGCCGTGCCGCACGCATCGACGCGGAAACCCGCCCCGCCGAGATAGTCGGAGACCATCTTCGCGAGGCGGGCGTCATCGTCGATCATCAGGATGCGCCCGGACATGGGCGCATTATGGCTTCAGCCGCGATGGCGCTGCTCGCCGTGCCGCTTCATGCGCTCGCCGCGCTTGTGCATGCGCTCGGCGATCTTCGCGCGCTGCTCCGGCGTCAGCACTTCCGCGGTGTCGGCGAGCGCGACCGACATGCGCTTCGAGGCCTCGTCGGCGAGCCGGATCTGCTCGACGCGCAGCGACTCGATCGCCGCCCGGTCTATGGCCGGCGCCGACAGCAGCGCGATGCCGCGCTTGCGCAGTTCCGCCTGCTTTGCGCGCATGCCGCGCAAGTCCGCCGCCGCCTTCTTCGCGATGTCCGCGACCTTCGCGCGCTGCTCCTCGCTGGCGTCGACGCGCTTCAGCATGCGCTTCACCCGCGATTCTATTCGCGCGTCCATCCCTGCCGGGTCCATCGCCGCACCGCCGCGCTGGTGCCAGCCGCGCTCGCCGTGCGCATGCGCCGCGGCGCCTGCGCCGATGGCGATTCCGCCTGCCAGTACTGCGATCGCTACCCGTCCCCACTTGCTGGTTGGCTTCATGTCCGCTTTCCTTGTCCGAATCGGGCACATGCCCGTGGTGTGCACTCTGCGCGGCAGCCGTAAGCGGCGTGTCTCGCTGGGGTAAAGTTATGTAAATGGCGCAGCCCTTCGGCGAATGGGACTACGTGATCGCCGGCGGCGGCAGCGCCGGCTGCGTGCTGGCGAACCGGCTTTCGGCCGACCCGCGAAACCGCGTGCTGCTGCTCGAGGCAGGCGGCAAGGACGACTGGTTCTGGATCGACATCCCGGTCGGCTACCTCTACACCATCGCCAATCCGCGCACCGACTGGTGCTACCGCACCGAGCCGGACGAACACCTGGCCGGGCGCTCGATCCACTACGCGCGCGGCAAGGTCCTCGGCGGCTGCTCGTCGATCAACGCCATGATCTACATGCGCGGGCAGAAGTCCGACTACGATCACTGGAAGGCGCTGGGCAACGAGGGCTGGGGCTGGGACGAGGTGCTGCCGTATTTCAGGCGCGTCGAGGACTACCAGCACGGCGCGGACGAGATGCACGGCGCGGGCGGCGAGCTGCACGTGCAGGAACCGCGGGTACGCTGGGAGATCATCGACGCCTGGCGCGACGCCGCCGAGGAATGCGGCATCCCGAAGATCCGCGAGTTCAATCGCGGCGACAACTTCGGCAGCGCGTACTTCCAGATGAACCAGCGCACCGGCCGGCGCTGGAGCGCGACCAGCGCCTTCCTGCGCCCGGCGATGCACCGCGCCAACCTCACCGTGCTCACCGAGGCCATGGTGCAGAAGGTGCGCATCGAGAACCGTGCAGCCAGGGGCATCGAGTTCCGCCACCCGCGCCACGGCGAATGCTTCGCGCCGGCGGCGAAGGAAACCATCCTCGCCGCCGGCGCGATCGGCTCGCCGCAACTGCTGCAGCTCTCGGGGGTCGGCCCCGGCGCGCTGCTGCAGCAGCACGGCATCCCGGTGGTGCTGGATGCCCCCGGCGTGGGCGCGAACCTGCACGACCACCTGCAGGTGCGCATGCAGTACCGGGTCAGGAACGCGAGGACGCTCAACGAGATGACGCACAGCCTGTGGCGCAAGGCGGCGATGGGGCTCGAGTACGCGCTGTTCAGGACCGGGCCGCTCACCATGCCGCCCTCGCAGCTCGGCGCGTTCGCGAAGAGCGACCCCGCGCAGCCCTCGGCCAACATCGAGTGGCACGTGCAGCCGCTGTCGCTGGACAAGTTCGGCGACCCGCTGCACCCCTTTCCCGCCATCACCCCCAGCGTCTGCAACCTGCGCCCGACCTCCCGCGGCTGGGTACGGATCAGGTCCGCGGACCCCGAGGCCTACCCTGAGATCAAGCTGAACTACCTGTCGACCCCGGAAGACCGCAAAGTGGCGGTGGACGCCATGCGCTACACCCGCCGCATCATGGCCGCGCAGCCGCTGGAGAAGTACGCGCCCGAGGAGTTCATGCCCGGGCCCGGCGTACAGTCGGACGAGGAACTGGGGCGCGCCGCGGGGCAGCTCGGCACCACCATCTTCCACCCGGTGGGCACCTGCAGGATGGGCAGCGACCCGCTGGCGGTGGTGGACGACGCGCTGCGCGTGCTCGGCATCGACGCGCTGCGGGTCATCGACGCTTCCGTCATGCCGAGGATCACCTCCGGCAACACCAACGCCCCCACCTACATGATCGCCGAGAAAGGCGCCGAGCTGGTGCTGGGCCGCCAGCCTTGAACTTCCGCGCGCCGGCACCATCTAAAGGCGCATATCGGGCTGCTATGATGGCGCCCCTTCCGGAGGCATAGATGAAACGAGTACTGCTTTTCCTCGCCACCAACATCGCGGTGATGGTGGTGCTGTCCATCGTCATCAGCATCCTCGGCCTGGACGCCTGGCTGACGGCTGAAGGCATCAACTACCAGATGCTGCTGGTGATGTGCGGCGTGTTCGGCTTCGGCGGCGCATTCATTTCGCTGCTGATGTCCAAGCCGATCGCCAAGTGGTCCACCGGTGCGCGCGTCATCGACGGCTCGGAAGGCAGCACCGAGTACTGGCTCGTCAGCACGGTGAAGAAGCTCGCCGAGCGCGCCCAGATCGGCATGCCCGAGGTCGCCGTCTACGAGGGCGCGCCGAACGCGTTCGCCACCGGCGCCTTCCGCAACAGCTCGCTGGTCGCCGTGTCGACCGGCCTGCTTGAATCCATGAGCCGCGAGGAAGTCGAGGCCGTGCTCGGCCACGAGGTCGCGCACGTCGCCAACGGCGACATGGTGACGCTGACCCTGATCCAGGGCGTGGTCAACACCTTCGTCATGTTCGCAGCGCGCGTTGTCGGCTACTTCGTCGACAAGGCGGTGTTCAAGACCGAGCGCGGCGTCGGGCCCGGCTTCTACATCACCGTGATCGTCGCGCAGATCGTGTTCGGACTGCTCGCCTCGGTCATCGTCGCCTGGTTCTCGCGGCAGCGCGAATTCCGCGCCGACGCCGGCGCCGCCGACCTGATGGGCAACCCGCGGCCGATGATGTCTGCGCTGGCGCGGCTGGGCGGCCTCGAGCCGGGCGAACTGCCCAAGGCCATGGCGGCTTCCGGCATCAGCGGCAAGGCCGGGATCATGGCGCTGTTCTCCACCCACCCGCCGGTCGAGGAGAGGATCGCAGCGCTGCAGCGCAGGGCCGCGGGCCAGGTCTGATCTCCTTGCTATGATCCCGGCATCATGAATGTCGGGATCGCAGGCATCAGCGGATACGGCGGCGCGGAGCTCCTGCGGCTCTGCGCCAGCCACCCCGCGTTCCGGCTCGCCGCCGCGTTCGGCGACAGCACCGCCGGACAGTCGCTGAAGGAACGCTTCCCGGCGCTCGCCGGCCAGCCCGCCGGCGACATCGTCATCCAGGCCTTCGCGCCCGAAAAGGCCTCGGGCCTGGACCTGCTGTTCGCGTCCCTGCCCACCGGCAAGTCGCGCGAGCCGCTGGCGAGGATCGACCCGAAAGTACGCGTGGTCGACGTCGGCGGCGACCATCGCTTCGTCGATGGCTGGGTATACGGGCTCACCGAGCTTCCCGGCCAGCGCGAGCGCATCCGTGGCTGCGCGCGGCTGGCCAACCCGGGCTGCTACCCGGCGGCGTCGCTGCTTGCGCTCGCGCCGCTCGCCAAGGCTGGCCTGATCGAGATGGACGGCATCGTCATCGACGCCAAGAGCGGCGTCACCGGCACCGGCCGCGGCGGCGCCAGTGATTTCGGCTACGCGGAAACCAACGAGGACCTGTTCGCCTACGGGCTGGAGAAGCACCCGCACGTACCCGAGATGCAGGCGGCGCTGACACAGGTTTCCGGCCGGCCGGCGAGCATCGCCTTCACGCCGCACCTGGTGCCGATGACGCGCGGCATCCTCTCCACCTGCTACGCCAGGCCACGCGGCACGGTGACGTCCGCCCGGCTGCTCGAGGCGGCGCAGGCGATGTACGCGGACGAACCCTTCATCAAGGTCACCGCGCCCGCCAAAGGGCGCAGCGCGCACACCGGCTGGGCGACGGCGACCAACCTCGCCTTCCTTTCCTACACCGTGAACAACGAAACCGGGCTGGTCGTCGCCATCGGCGCGATCGACAACCTGGGCAAGGGCGCCGCTGCCCAGGCGGTGCAGAACGCGAACCTGATGTGCGGCCAAGCCGAAACCGCGGGACTCACCGCCCTGCCGATCTGGCCGTAGGGACACTCTGATTCATTCGCCGCGCGTGAATCAATCAGAGTGTCCCTAGGCGCCCCGGCGCCGTGAACCTCGTCCTCATCGGACTGATCACGGTCCTCGGCCACACCGCGTTCGTCGGCAGCCGCATGACGGTATCGCTGCACGCGATCCAGCTCGGCGCCTCGCCGTTCATCGTCGGCCTGCTGATGTCGCTGTATGCGCTGGTGCCCATGCTGCTCGCGCTCACCGCCGGCCGCGCCATAGACCGCGTCGGCGCGTTGCGGCCGCTAGCATGGGCCGCGGGCCTGATGGCACTGGCCGTGCTGGTGCCGTTCGCCTGGCCGGCGGTGATCGGCCTGTGCATCGCGGCGACGCTGATCGGCACCAGCTTCCTCGTCTACCACATGGCGCTGAACACCGCGGTCGGCGCAATGGGCGGCGCGGAGAGCCGCGCGACGAACTTCAGCTGGCTTGCGCTGAGCTTCTCGATAAGCGGGTTCGCCGGGCCGATGATCGCCGGCTTCGCCATCGACGCCACCAGCCACCGCACCGCGATGCTGATCCTCGCCCTGTTCCCGGCGGCGGCGCTGGTGCCGGTGTACCTGTGGGGCCGGCGCGTGCCGCGCGTCAAGCGCGAGCATGCGCCGGCGGGCCCGCGCAGCGTCGTCGACCTGCTGAAGAACCGCACGCTGCGCCCGGCCTTCGCCGCCAGCCTTACGCTGTCGATGGGCTGGGACCTGTACTCGTTCCTGATGCCGGTTTACGGCTCGCGCGTGGGACTCTCGGCCTCCGAGATCGGCGTGATCATGGGATTCTTCGCCGCGGCGACGTTCACGGTGCGCCTGTTCATCCCGATGTTCTCGCGCCGCTACCGGGAATGGACCGTGATCGCCGCCGCGATGCTGGTGTCGGGCTCGGCCTACCTCCTGTTTCCGCTCGCCTCCAGCGGCACGACGCTGATGGCGCTGTCGTTCTTCCTCGGCCTGGGCCTGGGCGCCGCGCAGCCGATGATCATGTCGCTGCTGTATGGCGCCTCTCCGCCCGGGCGCCAGGGCGAGGTGGTGGGCGTGCGCACCATGCTGCTGAACGGCAGCCACACCTTCCTGCCGTTGCTGATGGGCGCGGTGGGCGCCGCGGTGGGCATGATGCCGGTGTTCTGGTCGCTCGCGTTCGTGCTGCTGGGTGGCGGCTGGTATGCTCGAAAAACACACAGATCCGCCTGAAGGGGAGAGTCCACATGCGAAGGGTCAGTCTCACGCGCTACCTGATCGAGCGCCAGCGCGCAGGGAAGATAAACGCCGACCTGCGCCTGCTGATCGAGACCATCGCGCGCGCCTGCAAGGCGATCGGCTTCCGCGTCAACAAGGGCCCGCTGTCCGGCTCCCACGGCGCTGCGGGCACCACCAACGTTCAGGACGAGGAACAGAAGAAGCTAGACGTCATCTCCAACGAGATCCTGCTCGAAGCCAACGAATGGGGCGGCAACCTCGCCGCGCTGGCCTCGGAAGAAATGGACGACCCCTCGCCCATTCCGACGCACTTCCCGCGCGGCGAGTACCTGCTGCTGTTCGACCCGCTGGACGGCTCGTCGAACATCGACCTGAACATCTCGGTGGGCACGATCTTCTCCGTGCTGCGCTGTCCCAAGCAGTCGGACGGATCCCTCTGCGATCCCACCGAAGCCGCGTTCATGCAGCCTGGCCGCAACCAGGTCGCTGCCGGCTTCGCGCTTTACGGCCCGGCGACGATCCTCGTCATCACGGTAGGCGAAGGCACGCACTGCTTCACGCTCGACCCTTACCTCAGCTCTTTCGTGCTCACGCATCCGGACATCAGGATCCCCGAGGACACGTCCGAGTTCGCCATCAACATGTCCAACATGCGCCGCTGGGACGCCCCGGTGAAGCGCTACATCGACGAATGCCTCGCCGGCAAGGAAGGCGTGCGCGGGCGCGACTTCAACATGCGCTGGGTGGCCTCGATGGTGGCGGATGTGTACCGCGTGCTGTCGCGCGGCGGCATCTTCATGTACCCGAGCGACGACCGCTACCGGGATGGGCGGCTGCGCCTCATGTACGAGGGGAATCCGATGGCCTTCATCGTCGAGCAGGCCGGGGGCATGGCGACGGACGGGCGCACGCCGATCATGGACCTGATGCCGCAGAAGCTGCACCAGAGGGTGCCGGTGGTGCTGGGTTCGAAAAACGAGGTGGCGCGGGTGGCGCAGTACCACGCCTAGCGTGGCAGCCGCCGGCGCCCCTGGCAGAGGCACCGGCGGGAAGGACGGTGGTGGCTACTTGAGGTGCTTCGAGACGAGCTTGGTCATCTCGAACATCGATACCTGACCCTTGCCGCCGAACACGGGCTTGAGCTTCTCGTCGGCGTTGATCATGCGCTTGTTCTTCTTGTCCTGCAGGCCGTGGCGCTTGATGTAGGCCCAGATCTTCTTGGTGACCTCGGTGCGCGGCATGGCATTGCTTCCGATCACCGCCCCGAGCGTCGCGGACGGGTTCATCGGCTTCATGAACGCAGCGTTCGGCTTGCGCTTGGCTGCGGACTTCTTCTTCGCTGGTGCCTTCTTGGCTTTCTTCTTCGTCGCCATATGTATCTCTCCTCTGATTTTCCCTGAGTTGCTGATTGA
The DNA here is from genome assembly GCA_964612335.1 of uncultured Enterobacteriaceae bacterium. Classification (GTDB taxonomy): domain Bacteria; phylum Pseudomonadota; class Gammaproteobacteria; order Burkholderiales; family SG8-39; genus CAZTDU01. The sequence continues at coordinate 46,222 of CAZTDU010000004.1, forward strand.
TCCGGAATCTTACGGAATCCCGATGTGGCTCCGCTCATAGGGCAGCGGTGAGCGAACGATGCCGAATCCGGATCAGCGTGTCAATCGATTTCTAGAGGGAAACGAGGCGTTTTTCGCTCGGGCGAAACGGCGCATGCGCGCTTCGACGCGCAGGCACCCGGGCAGCGCTCGAGCGGATTTGCGGACGCGGCTGAAGTGCACGACGTAAGGCGCTGCGCCATCAGGAGAATATAGAATCCGCCCATGAACATCGCCGACATCCGCCGGGAGTACATGCGCGCCGGCCTGGCCGAGTCGGACGCCGACGCCGATCCCCTGCGCCAGTTCGACCGCTGGTTCCGGGACGCGCTCGCGGCCGACGTGCCGCTGCCCAACGCCATGACGCTCGCCACGGTGCGCGAGGACGGCAGGCCGAACGCGCGCATCGTGCTGCTGAAGGGCGTCGAGGTCGGCGAGTTCGTCTTCTTCACCAACTACGAGAGTCGCAAGGGACGTGAGCTTGCCGCCCGAGCCTCCGCCTGCCTCGTCTTCCTGTGGAGCGAACTCGAGCGACAGGTGCGGATAGAGGGCAGCGTCGCCACGCTGCCCGCGGCGGAATCGGACGCCTACTTCGACACGCGGCCGCTGGGCGCGCGCCTTTCGGCGCTCGCGTCGGCGCAGAGCGAACCGGTGGCCGACCGCCACGCGCTGGAAACGGCGCTCGCCGCGGTGAAGGCACGCTATGGCCATGCCCCGCCGCGCCCGCCGCACTGGGGCGGCTACCGCGTCGTACCAGAAACGATCGAGTTCTGGCAGGGGCGCGCCGACCGCTTGCATGACCGCCTGCGCTACACGCGCGCCGGCAGCGGCTGGACGCGTGAGCGGCTCGCGCCCTGACGCGCGGCGGCAGGACGCGGTCCTGCCGGATGCGGTGCTTTCGTTCCTGCGCGGCGCAGGGCTCGCGGCGGCTGACGAAACACCCGCCGCGACGGCGCTCGCAGGCGGCGTCTCATCCGACATCTGGAAGGTGGAACTGCGCTCCGGCGCGGTCTGCGTGAAGCGCGCGCTGCCGCGGCTGCGCGTGGCGCAGCTCTGGGAAGCGCCGGTGGAGCGCAATGCCTACGAACGACGCTGGCTCGAGACCGCCGGGCGCATCGTTCCCGGCATCGCGCCGCGCGTACTCGCCGCGAGCGACAGCGGATTCTTCGCCATGGAGTGCCTGGATGCGCTGCCCCTGTGGAAGGCGGAGCTGCGCGCCGGGCGTGCGGTGCCGGAGTTCGCGCGGCGCGTCGGCGCGGCGCTCGCGCAGGTGCATGCCGCGACCGCCGACAAACCGGCGGTTGCCGCCCGTTTCGCCACCGACGCCGGCTTCCACGCCATCCGGCTCGAGCCCTACCTGCTCGCCGCCGCGCGCGCGCACCCGGATCTCGCCGCGCCGCTGCACGCGCTCGCCGCGCGGACCGCGGCGACGCGCCGCACGCTGGTGCACGGCGACGTCAGCCCGAAGAACCTGCTGGTCGGCGCCGTCGGCCCGGTGTTCCTGGACGCCGAATGCGCGTGGTTCGGCGACCCGGCGTTCGATCCGGCGTTCTGCCTCAACCACCTGCTGCTGAAGTGCCTGTGGGTGCCACAGGCGCGCGAGGGCTTCCTCGCCTGCTTCGACGCGCTCGCAGAAGCCTACCTCGAGGGCGCGCACTGGGAGCCGCGCGCGGTACTCGAGGCTCGCATCGCAACGCTGCTGCCCGGACTGCTGCTGGCGCGCGTCGATGGCAAGTCGCCCGTGGAGTACCTGGTCGACGAGGCGTCGAAGGACCGCGTGCGCGGCGCCGCACGGACGCTGCTGCGCGCTCCCCCCGCAAGCCTGCGAGAGGTGCTGGACACATGGCGAAGATCGTAGAAGTGCTCGGCCGCCGCGTCTGGGACTCGCGCGGCAAGCCGACCGTGGAGGCGGAACTTCGCCTCGACGATGGCGCAGTCGGACGCGCCATTGCGCCGGCAGGCGCCTCCACCGGTGCCGGCGAAGCCAGGTGCATAGACGTGCGCGACGCGGTGCATGCGGTGAACACCGCGATCCGTGCCGCGCTCGCCGGCATGGACCCGGCACAGGACGGCGTCGATGCCAGGCTGATCGCGCTGGATGGCACGCCGGACAAGTCGCGCCTGGGCGCGAACGCGGTCGTCGCCGTGTCGCTCGCCTGCGCGCACGCCGCGGCGGCCTCGGCGCGTGTGCCGCTGTGGAAGCACCTTGCCGGCGCGAAGAACGTCGCCCTGCCGGTGCCGCAGATCCAGATATTCGGCGGCGGCGCGCACGCGCGCGGCCGCGTCGACGTGCAGGACTACCTGCTGGTCTGCCCCGGCGCGGGCAGCTTTGCCGAGGCGCTGGAATGGACCGCGCAGGTCTACCACGCCGCGGGCGCGCGCCTGGCGAAGCGCGGTGCGCTGCAGGGCGTCGCCGACGAAGGCGGCTACTGGCCCTCGTTCAAGTCCAACGAGGAGGGCCTCGCGGAGCTGGTCGGCGCGATCGAGGATGCGGGCTTGCATCCCGGCACCGACGCGGCGATCGCGCTGGACATTGCCGCGACGCAGCTGCACCGTGCCGGCCGCTACCACCTGGCCCTGGAAAAGCGCACGCTGTCCGCCGACCAGTTGCACGTCATGCTCGGCCGCTGGCTGGACCGCTACCCCATCGTCTCCATCGAGGATCCGTTCGCCGAAACCGACGACGACGCGATGGCGGCGTTCACCCGTTCCTTCGGCTCGCGCGTACAGGTGATCGGCGACGACTACTTCTGCACCGACGCCGCGCGCCTGAGCGCCGGCGCCGCACGCGGCGCGTGCAACGCGGTGCTGTTGAAGCCCAACCAGGTCGGTACCGTAACCGAGACGCTCGCGTGCTGGGATGCCGCGCGCAGCGCAGGCTACGGCGCCGTGGTGTCGGCGCGCTCGGGGGAATCCGAGGACGTATCCATCGTGCACCTCGCGGTCGGCTGGGGCGTGCCGCAGTTGAAGGTCGGCAGCTTTTCGCGCTCCGAGCGCATGGCGAAGTGGAACGAAGGCCTGAGGATCGAGGAAGCGCTGGGCGGCAAGGCGCTGCCGTTCCCGGCGCGCAGGCTGTTCAGGCCGGCCTGAGGCCGTCCGCGCCGAGCCGGTAGCGCCGGTCGCAGGTCGCCGCCGCGGCGTCCGAGTGCGTGACGAGGATGCCTGCGGCGCCCCCCTGCTTCACCTGCGCGCGCAGCAGTGCGAGCACCTGCGCGGCGTTATCCGGGTCGAGGTTGCCGGTGGGCTCGTCGGCAAGCACCAGCGCAGGGCGCCCGACCAGTGCACGCGCGATCGCGACGCGCTGCAGTTCACCGCCCGACAGCTCGCGCGGCATGCTCGCCTCGCGCCCCGCGAGCCCGATCGCGGCGAGGGCCTCGCGCGCGCGCGCCGCGGTGGCGGCCTCGTCCACGCCGCGCAGCACCAGCGGCAGCGCAACATTGCGCGCGAGGTCCAGGTGCGGCAGCACGTGAAAAGCCTGGAACACGAAGCCGAAGCGTTCGCGCCGCAGCAGCGTCAGCGCATCATCGTCCATCGCGGTGAGTTCGCGCCCGTCGAAGGCGATGCTGCCTTCGTCCACCGCTTCGAGGCCGGCGATGACGTTGAGCAGCGTCGATTTGCCGATGCCGGATTCACCCAGCACCGCGACATACTCCCCGGCACCGACCTCCAGCGACACGCCGCCGAGCACCACGCGGCTGCCGAAGCGCTTCGAGACGCCGGCCAGCTTCAGCATCGGCGCGTCGCCGCGACCGGAGGGATGATGCTCAGACCCCCGGCAGCACGATCTGGATGTGCGGGCGGCTGACGTTGATGAACGGCGCGGACAGCACCTGGCGTCCGCCCGGAACCAGCTCCCAGACCTCCGCCTCGGTGAGCGCGATGAACTCCTTCGCCTCGGTCATGAAATCCGTGACGCGAGCGCCCGGAATGAGGTCGATGTAGCCCTTGATGCGATACGTTCCGGTCAGGATCGTGATGCGGGTCTTCTGGTCGTGCTGGTCCATGCTTGGTTTTCCTCCGACTGTGGCTGGGCTATTCTATTCCGATGATTTCGGCCGGTCAGAACGATCGCATGACACGCGTCGGCGCCGGCACTCCCGCTGGCGCGCTGCTGCGCAACTACTGGCAGCCGGTGGCGCTGGTCGAGGAGCTCGCAAGCGAGCGTCCGGCGAAGCCGGTGCGGCTGCTCGGCGAGGACCTTGTCCTGTTCAGGGACGAACAGGGCCGCCACGGCCTGCTCGATCGGCGCTGCCCTCACCGCGCGGCCGACCTCGCCTACGGCAGGCTGGAGGACGGCGGGCTCAGGTGCCTGTTCCACGGCTGGCTGTTCGACGTGCACGGGCGCTGCATCGAGACTCCTGCCGAGCCCGCAGGAAGCCGCCTGTGCGAGCACGTGCGCCAGGTCGCGTACCCGGTGGCGGAAAAGAACGGCATCCTGTTCGCGTGGCTGGGCGGCGGCGAGCCTGCGGCGTTCCCGCACTTCGACTGCTTCGTCGCGCCGACGGACTATACCTTCGCCTTCAAGGGCCTGATCGAGTGCAACTGGCTGCAGGCGCTCGAGGTCGGCATCGACCCGGCGCACGCATCGTTCCTCCACCGCTTCTTCGAAGACGAGGACCCCGCCACCGCCTACGGCCGCCAGTTCCGCGGCGCATCCGCCGATTCCCGCGTGCCGATGACCAGGCTGCTGCGCGAGCATGCGCGGCCGGACATCCGCGTCGAGCGCACGCCCTGGGGCATGCGCCTGGTGGCACTGCGCAGCCTGGGCGAGGCGCAGACGCATGTGCGCGTGACCAATCTGGTGTTTCCGCAAGCCTTCGTCATCCCGATGAGCGCCGACATGACGATCACGCAATGGCACGTGCCGGTGGATGACACCGCGTGCTACTGGTACGCGATCTTCACCAGTTTCGGCGCGCCGGTGGATCGCGAGAGGATGCGCGCGCAGCGGCTGCAGCTCTACCAGCTTCCCGATTACCGTCCGCGGCTCAACCGGGCGAACGACTGGGGCTACGACGTCAACGAGCAGCGCGCAAGGACCTACACCGGCATGGGCGATGACATCAACGTGCACGACCAGTGGGCGTGTGAATCGCAGGGCGCGATCCAGGACCGCACGCGAGAGCACCTGGGCACGACCGACAAGGCCATCGTGCTGTACCGGCGCATCCTCAACCAGGCGATCGACCAGCACGCCGCGGGCGACACGCCGCTGATGGTGCTGGACGCGGCCAGCGCGCCGGGCATCACCGGCCCGGAGACGCTGGACGGCATCGCGCCCGCAGACGGCTGGGAACAGCACTGGCAGGACACGGTGTCAAGGCGCCGCCGCGCCGCCGCCTGGGCGAAATGAGCTTCGTCGACAGGCATGGCCTGTGGAGCGACGCGCAGCGCCGGGCAGCGCGCGAGCTGCTGGAGGAAGTCGACGCGCGCGGCCTGGATGCCGTGCGATTCTCGTTCCCCGACCAGCACGGCATCCTGCGCGGCAAGACCGTGGCCGCGGCGGCCTTGCGCCAGGCGCTGGACGAAGGCGTGTCGATCACCACCACGCTGCTCGCCAAGGACACCTCGCACAAGACGGTGTTTCCGGTGTTCACCGCGGGTGGCGGCTTCGACCTGCCCGAGATGCAGGGCGCGGCCGACTTCCTCATCGTCGCCGATCCCGCCACCTTCCGCGTGCTGCCCTGGGCGCCGGGCAATGGCTGGGTGCTGTGCGATGCGTACTTCGGCGACGGCCGGCCGGTTCCCTATGCCACGCGCGCGCTGTGCAGGCGGGTGCTCGCGAGCCTGCACGACGCCGGCTACGGCCTGCTCGCGGGGCTGGAGATCGAGTTCCACGTTTTCCGGCTGCAGGACGCGAACCTCTCCCCGGCCGACGCCGGCCAGCCCGGCACGCCGCCGGACGTGAGCCTGCTCACGCCCGGCTACCAGTACCTCACCGAGCAGCGCTACGACATGATCGAGCCGGTAGTGGCGCTGCTGCGAAGCGACCTCGCGCAGCTCGGCCTGCCTCTGCGCTCGTACGAGGTCGAATACGGCCCCAGCCAGGTGGAAATCACGCTGGGCGCGCTGCCCGGCATCGAATCGGCAGATGCCATGGTGCTGTTTCGCAGCGCGGTGAAGCAGATCTGCCGCCGCCACGGCTATCACGCCACGTTCATGTGCCGGCCGAAGCTGCCGAACCTGATGTCCAGCGGCTGGCACCTGCACCAGTCGCTGACGCGCAACAGCGACGGTGCCAATGCCTTCATGCCGGACGCCGCCGGCGCGCCGCTGTCGGCCACCGGCATGCACTGGCTTGCCGGCCTGCTCGCGCACGCCGCCGGCTGCGCCGCGCTATCCACGCCGACCATCAACGGCTACCGGCGCTACCGGCCGTATTCGCTCGCGCCGGATCGAGTGATCTGGGGCCGCGACAACCGCGGCGTCATGCTGCGGGTGCTGGGCGGCGCCGGCGACCCGGGCACGCGCATCGAGAACCGCGCCGGCGAGCCGGCGGCCAACCCGTACCTGTACTTTGCCTCGCAGGTCATCGCCGGCATGGACGGCCTCGCGCGCAGGCTGGACCCGGGTCCCGGCGCAGATACGCCCTACGAGGCGAATGCCCCGCTGCTGCCTCAGTGCCTGGAGGATGCGCTAGCCGCGCTAAGTGCGAACGGCTGCCTGAGCGCGGGCCTGGGCAGCGGCTTCGTCGATTACTATTGCCGCATCAAGGAAGCCGAGCTCGCGCGCTTCAGGCTCGAAGTCACCTACTGGGAGCAGCGCGAGTACTTCGAACTGTTCTGAGCACATGAAGAAAACCGACCTCGAGAAGCTGAACGCCCTGAAGATCCGCGGCGAAATGCGCAACACCCTGCCGCCCGAGCGCTTCGCCGGCGGGCATGCGGCCGCCGCCACGCGGCGCGAGCAGCGCGAGATCGATCGCGCGCGCGGACTGGTGCCCTTTGCGGTCAAGCTCGAGGGCGGGCTGGTCAGGCAGCTGCACGACCTGGCGCAAGCGAGGAACGAGCCCCTCAACGACGTGGTTGCCGCGTTGCTGAAGAAGGGGCTGCAGGCCTAGGTGCAGATCCCTGACCTGGAACACGGCGTGCTGCCGCCCTGCCCGGTGGCGCCGGACGCGCTGGTCGATATCAAGCGCATGCAGACCAATCCCTCGCGCAGGACGCCCGCGGGCTGGGCTGCATTCGCCGCGGCGCTCGGCGACGCAGGCATCGATCTCATCGACGAGAAGCACGCGCGCGGCACCTTCGCCACCGACGCCGGCGGCACCGCCTACGGCATGCCCGACGGGGTAGTCATCGCGCGCAGCACGGCGGAGGTATCGGCGCTGCTGCGCGCGGCACAGGCGCACGGCGTGCCGGTGACGGTGCGTGGCGGCGGCCTCACCACCGAGGGCGAATCGGTCGCCTACGGCGGCGTGCTGCTCGACATGAGCGCGATGAAGCGCGTGCTCGCGGTGGACACGCAGGGCCTCACGGTGCGCACGCAGGCGGGCATCTTCTGGGCCAGCCTCGCGGAGCACCTGCGCCGGCACGGCATGGACTACCTGTCGGCGCCGCTGAACCTCACTTCCTCGGTAGGCGGAACGCTGGGCGTGGGCGGCATAGACGTCAATTCGGCGCGCCTCGGATGCAGCGCCGACCAGGCGGTGTCGCTGCAGGTGGTCACGCCCACCGGCGACATCGTCGAATGCTCGGACGCGCAGAACGCGGAACTCTTCCAGCGCGTGATCCTCGGCTACGGCCAGTTCGGCGTCATCACCGAGGCGACGCTGAAGATCCGGCCGTACACGCCGATCATCATGCGCTACTACTACTATTCGAGCCTGCGCACCGCCATCGAGGACCTGCAGATGATCGACCGCGAGGATGCCGCGGACTATTCCGGCATCCTCACCATGATGGACAAGGCGATCAACCTGCTCGTTGCCTTCGATTCCGACGCGCGTGCCGCCACATTCGAGAAGGCGCACGCGCCGCGGCTGCGCGGCATGGGCGAGCTCGGCTTCACGCTGTGGTGCTGCGGCTGGTACGCGCTGCACCCGTGGCGCTGGCGCGAAGCGCTGTTCCTGCGCCGTCGCAAGTCGCAGCTGTTTCCCGAGTTCCGCCGGCCCGAGCACATGCGCGACGGCAGGATGCACGACCGCAGCGTGGTGTTCTCGCGCGCGGTGTGGAAATTCTGGGGCGGCAGGCAGATGGTGATCCCCGACCTCGCCACCTCGGCGGAGAAATTCGCCGAGGCCGTGGAGCGCGGCAACGCCGTGTGCCGCAGCTACTTCCGCCACTACACGCTGTACTGCGTCGGCATCCGGCTGCGCGAGGACCACCGGCCGCACTACGAAATGAGCTGCATCCCGCCGGATGCGCGCGGCATCGCCTACGGCTGCGAGTTCGAGCCGCTCATCGGCGACGACATCCACAGCCGCGACCGCCTGCAATCGTTCAAGAACGCCATCTACGACATCGGCGTCGACATGGGCGCGAGCTACTACCGCTTCGGCGGCATGATGAAGGGCTACATCCGCCGCGTCTTCGGCGACGCGGTGGTGGACCGGCACCTGGCAATGAAACGCAAGGCCGACCCGGCGATGATCCTCAACCGCAATGTCATATTCTGAGCGCATGAAGGCGCAAGCCAAGGACCACAGCGCCTGCAGCGGCTGCAGCCTGTGCCTGCTCTCCTGCCCGGTGTGGCGGCAGACCGGCGACATCCGCCTCACGCCGCATGGCCGCGCCAAGGCCATGCAGCACGGCGCCGGTGCGGCGGAGATTGCGCGCTCGGTCGAGGCCTGCACGATGTGCGGCGCCTGCGAACCAGCTTGCCCGGAAGGCATTCCGCTGGTCGAACTGATGCTCGAGCTGCGCCGCCGCCAGCCCCTGGCGGCAGTGCGGCTGGATACGCCCGCTCGGGCGAGCCCGCAGTCAAGCGCGCTGCTGGTTGCCGGGCGCGCACTGCGAGGCGCGCGGCGCGCGCGCGCGGCCGGGCAGCTCGGCTGCGCCGTGTCCGGCGACGACGGCGCCGACATATCGCTGGCGCTCGAAGCCGGCGCGGCGCTTCCCGCCGACCGGCGCACGGCCTTCCTCGCCGCGCTGCACGGCGCGCGCACGCTGGTGGTCGCCGACGGCCTGCTGCTGCGCAGCCTGCGAGCCTGGCTGCCCGGCGTGCAGGTGAGAGGCCTGGGCGAGGCCCTTACCGAGCTGGACTCGGTGCGCCTGAAGCTGCGCGGCAGCGACCTCTACGTCATCGAGCCGCGCGCCTTCAACGGCGAGCACGCGCGCCTGCTCGGGCACTACGACAGGCTTCAGCGCTCGACCGGCTGCACCACCAGCCTCGACCTGCAGCGCATCGCCGTTCCCACCACGGCAAACGCGGCACAGCACGCGCTTGGCCTCGCCGGCATCGACCCGGTGGCGCAGGCGCGCTGGATCGTCGAGGGACGGCGATTCGAACGCGTGGTCGTCGAGGATGCCGCGGACTGCGCGGTTTTCGCCGCCGCCACCGACCGGCCGGTGGTGCACCTGGCGGACCTCGCATGAGGACCGTGGACACGCTGATCGTCGGCGCCAGCCTCGCCGCGGCGGCGGCGGCCAAGCGCACCGTGGACGCGGGGCTCGAGACCGTGATCCTCGAGCGGCAGGCGCTGCCGCGGCACAAGATCTGCAGCGGCATCCTGTCGCCGCGCGGCTACCGCTTCCTGATCGAGAACTTCGGCCCGCTGCCCCGCGAGGCGCTGCACGAGCCCACATCGTGCCGCGGCGTCACCTTCCACTTCCCCTGCATGATCCCGCTGAAGATGGACTTCTTCGGCGGCACCACGCCGCACCTGCACAGGAAGTACTCCGACCACTGGGCGATCACGCGCAGCGGCGCCGAGGTGCACGACCGCACCTCGTTCGCAAAGCTAGACGACAGGGGCGACCATGTCATCGTCACCGCGCGCCAGGAAGGCAAGGACGTGCTGTACCGGGCGCGCCACGTCATCGGCGCCGACGGGCCCAGCTCGCTGGTCACGCGCGCGGTGTACCCGGACTATCCGAAGCAGATCCCCTGGTTCTTCGTCGGCCAGAAGTTCCACGACATCATCGCGTGCCCGCTGGACGAACAGTACTTCCACTTCTGGTTCCATCCGAAGCTCGGGCACTACACCTGGAGCCACGCGCGCGACGGCCAGCAGATCGTCGGCTGCGGCTTCAAGCGCGGCGACAACTTTCGCGAGCGGCACCAGGGCGTGCAGCGCTACCTGGAGGAGAAGCATGGCGTGGTGCTGAAGGAGGACACCTCCGACGAGGGCTGCGCCGAGAACTTCGGCCCCTCGCTGATCAACCGCTACGTGTTCGGCAAGGACAACGTGCTGATCACCGGGCAGGCCACTGGCTTCCTCAACATGATCGGCGAGGGCATGAGCTGCGCGCTGCACTCGGGCGCGATCGCCGGCGAGGCGATCGTACAAGCGCGGCTGCGCAACCGGCCAGTGCAGGAAATGTACCGCAGGATGATCGCCTCCGAGGTCCGCCGCACCACCGACCAGTGGAACCCGCTGCTGATCGCGTTTGCGAAGCCGCACGAGGCGGACTTCCCCGCCGCGCTGATGCAACTCTCCTGGCGCGAGCGCGCGCTGGTGCTGCGCGACATCTGGAACTTCCTCGTGCTCTACAAGGAGTTCAAGTGGGGCCGGCAGATCGCCAGCCTGTCGCTGCAGCGGCTGTTTACCGGCGGCTATCCGCTGCAGCGCTGGCTGTAGCCCACGCAGCGGCGCCGCCCGCGTTGCGGCTCTATTCGGCGCCTTCGACGATGCGCATGTCGCGCACCGCCGCATCCTGCCCGAGCGCCGCCAGCGCCTTGGCGTAGGCCGGGCCGTCGTAGGCCGCGATCGCTTCCGGCACGCTGTCGAATTCGATCACCGCGGTGCGCTCCATGACGCCGGATTCATACACCTTGGCCGGCATGCCGCGCACGAGGAAGCGCGCCTTTGCCTCCGCCATCGCGGGCCCGGCGAGCGCCGCGTAGGCTGCCACCGCGTCCGGCTTCTTGATCGAGCGGTAGGTATTGACCATGTAGCCGCGCTTGCCCGACACCGGCGGCGCCGCGCCCGGCGATTCGGGCAGGCCCTCGATGACGCGCAGGTCGCGCACCGCGCCATCGCCCAGCGCGCGCAGCGCCTCGGCGTACTCGGCGCCGTCGTGCGTGGCGATCGCCTTGTCCAGGCTGTCGAACTCCACCACCACGGTGCGCAGGCTCATGCCGGCCTCGTAGATCTTCACCGGGTTGCCGCGCACCACGAAGCGCGCGCCCGCGCCGAGCAGCGCAGGGCCGGCCAGCTTTGCGTACGCCGCAAGCTTGTCGGGGTCGTTGATGAAGCGATAGGTGCTTACCCAGTATGCCTTGGCCATGTCTGCCTCCTTGCGTGAACCCGCATTGTCGTTCAAGTCCTTCGTACCGTGCCGAGCAGGCTGCCGCAGCCGGCGATCGGCGTCGCCACGCCGGCCACGCCCAGCGCGTGCCACATCATCGCCGCCGCGCCCGAGATCACCGGCTTGCCCAGCTCGGCTTCCGCGGCTTCCAGGATGTCGATGCTGGGCATGCCCAGCCCCGACAGCACTACCGCCTGCGCGTCCGGCGTGTCGACCCGCCGCGCCAGCGCCAGTGCGCGATCGCTGGTCTCGTCGTAGATGTTGCCGACGTTCTCCAGGTGCGCGGTGCCGAGCACCTCGACGCCGTGCGCCTCCAGGTGCGCGCGGCTCTTCTGCGTGCCTTCGGCGCTGTACGGCGCGCCCAGCACCACCCGCGTCGCGCCCAGGTGCGCCAGCGCCGCGATGACGCCGCCGAACGCGGTGATGAAGGGAAAGCCGTGCTTGCGCGACAGCCGCTCGACGATCTGCGCCTCGCCCTCCTTGCCCATGGTGTAGCTGGTGGCGGTGTGCGCCATCGCCACCACCGCCGGCTTCACCGCCGCGATGAGCTCCAGGTTCTCGTCCAGGTGCGCGATGTGGCTGCGGTTGCGCGCGTCCTGCCCGGCGTGCGAGCCGGGCTCGCCGCTGCCCGCCACCATGCGCGTGAAGTGCATCGTCACCCCCGGCGGCGCGATGCGGTACATCTCCGGCTCGGTGGTGGGATTGCCCGGTGCGACAAGGAAGCCGATGCGCGTGGTGCTGGAGCGGGACATGGCATGCCCAGGAGAAAGCGACGTTCAAGCCTGCCCGCCGGGCCGCGCGGCGTCAACGCAAGCGATCCACCGTTTCGCTAAGGCCCTCTCCTTGCGCGATTGAACCGCGATAGATGAAAGCAGATCAGGCTGACATCCTCCTTCGAGAGCCGTGCTGGCTCGTTCTCCAGGAATGCCGGAAGCGCCTTCGGATTCAGCACCCAGACTTCCCGAGGCGTGCCTTTGGGCTGCTCGACATACCAGCCCGGAAACAGGATTACAGGACGCACGGCAAACGCGCGACCGGTGCTTTCCCTGACCAGGTCCCTCAGCCAACCGGCCTGCGCCTTGGCTTGGATCAGCGGATCGCGATCCGGCTCGAAGCCGGCAACCGTCAGCACTTCCCCGTCGAAGGGGATCTTCGGGTCCCGGCCCGGCGGCTTGCTGAAAGTCTTGGTCTCGATGGCGAAGATCCCCCCTTCGCCCACCAGAACATGGTCGACATTGAATCCCGCGCCAAGGAGATCGTGGAAGACACGATATCCGCCGATGCGAAGCTGCTCCAGATACTGCCCCACGACACGCTCGCCGTTCCTTCCTTGCTGTAGCGCTTTCAGCAAGGGCAGCTTCTGAATGAAGCGGAACACCGCGTAGCCTGCGGCCGCTAGTGCCGCGAGGGTGAACAGCCATGGCGAGGGCGGCGCGATCGAGAAGTGGCGCAACCACTCCAGGACGGCAAGCAGAAGGAGCATGATCGCCGCGATTCCCGGCAGCAGGACATGGGAGTCCAGCTGTTCACGGAGGTATTCCTCCACCGATTGGCCGGGCTGGCGAAGCGATGCATCCTTCAGCGGGGACTTCCTGTCCATGCGGCGTGGGCTACGCAAAGGCCTCGGCGGGGCCCGCGCCGATGTCGAAAGCCGCAGCCAGCTGCAATGCAGCCCCTCCGGCTCTCGGCGGTGCGAATGCCATGCCTTAGACCTTGAATACCTTCATCACCTCGTCCCCGAGGTGATTGATCACCTTCACCGCGATCCGTCCCGACTTCGGCTTGTCGAACGCGCGTGAGGTGTCGCTGTTCAGCGTGGCCCAGGCCTCGGCGTTGATCTCGGCCTTCAGCGTCGTCTTCAGCGCGCTGTAGGGATCGTTGGCGCCGAGGAAGTAGGCATGGCGGACGAAGAAGCTTTCTTCGTTGTAGTCGGTGTCGATGAACCAGCAGGCGATGCCTTCGGGGCCGTCGCTGCGCACTTCGCCCGTGCTCGGGTGGAAGACGTCCACGCCGTTCACCTTGACGCGGATGCGGCCGTCCTTCTCGGTCAGGATCGAGATGTCCGGTTCGCCGAAGATGACGAACAGGTTGCCCTTGCCGGTGTTCTTCAGGTCGTCGGCCATGTGCAGGTCGGCATTCATGCGAGCCTTCAGCACCGGGATACGGCCGAGCTTGTTGAAATCGGTGGTGTGCGCCTCGTAGTTGAAGGCGCAGGCAATCAGCACGTCGAAGCCTGCGTCCCCGGCCTCACGCGCTGCCTCCACCAGATCGGGCCGGGTCACGGTGCCGAACTCGGGCCCGATGAAGATCGCGGCGCGGCGCTCGGTGCCGCCCTCCCCACCTTCGAGGTAGCGCCCCTCGGCGCAGACGAGCCGGCCGGGCCAGGGCGCGAGCGTGGTGAAGGCGATGCGGTCTTCCTTGTGCGCCTGCTGGACGCCCGAGGTCTTGAGGTTCTCGAGGATCATCTGCGGGAAGGTCTGCTTCGCCGCGTAGTCGGCGCCCGGCTGGGCGGCGGTGTCGATCAGATCGTCGTTCTCGTCGACGCCGAGCACGCGGTGCGGCGACAGGCTCTCGACCGTGAACGGCCCGGCCACGCGCACCTTCCTGCGGTCTTCGTAGGGCTTGTCGTAGAGGTACTCGTACTCGGCCTTGGCGGCGATCGAGGCGTCGATTTCCTTTTGCCGTGCGATGCGCGCCTCCCACCACTCGGCATGCAGCTTCTTCGCCGCGGCGGACCACTTGTCATCGGCATCGCGCGGCACCTCCCATTCCTGCCAGGCCTTCTTCAGCGCGGCGTTGAGTTTCTCGCGCAGCGGCTCCAGCGTCTTCTGCCACTCGCCCCAGATGACGTCGATCTCGGCGTTGTTGGCGATCGACTTCAACGTGATGTGCGGCACGCGCTCGTAGACGAAGCCGTGGCGGATGTTGCCGTGCACCGGCTGCATGCTCGGCGCCGTGCGCGAGACCTCGGCTTCCTTCAACTGCCCGTCGCGCGAATCGGCCAGCAGGTAGAACGGATAGCGCGCGCCCATGATCCGGGCCCGCGCGAGGGCAAGCGCAACCCGCGAAGTATCAATCGTGATCCAGCGGCGGCCCCATTGCTCAGCCACTGTAGCCGTGGTCCCGGAGCCACAGGTAGGGTCAAGCACAAGATCGCCCGGATCCGACACCATGAGAATGCAACGCTGCACTACTTTTTCTGACGTCTCGACAACGTATCGCTTCTCCGACGCGAAACCAGCGATACCTGTGTCACCCCAGATGTTGTCCTCGGGAAATGCGGCAAAGTCATCGAAGTACCTGACGTAGTAAAGGCCTTTGTCCGTAGAACTCAACCGTGAAGCGGCCTTCAGTCGCTCCATGCCTTGCTCATTGGTCTTCCAACGAACTTTCTCCGAGGGCCGTAACGTTTGACCTTCGAACGAAACTGGAAACCACGACGCAGCGCCCTCGCCCTTATTTCGACCAACGCTCTGACTCGTCAGATTGTCGATCCGAAATACCCGACCGTCATCCGGAATACTTCTTTGACCATTCAGTTCTTCCGTAGACAGAGCACGCTCGGAAAGATCTGGAAGCCGGAGCCTCTTGTATGCACTCCCGCCAACACCACCAACTTGCTTTTGAGTGAGCGGCTGACGGTACTTCAGTTGTTCGCGCGACTTCGCGAAGAAGATCAGGACATCATAGGTACCGGCGAGAAACTCGGAAGTCGCGCTTGCCGTCTTGGCAAACACGATCTGGGACACGAAGTTGTCGACGCCAAACACTTCGTCCAACAGCGCCCGAATTAGATGACAGTTGTCCTGGCCAATCTGCACGAAGATCGATCCTGAATCGCTCAACAGATCGCGCGCCACGGTGAGACGGTCGCGCAGGTAGGTGAGGTAGCTGTGGATGCCGTCGCGCCAGGTGTCCCGAAACGCTTTCACCTGCTCCGGCTCGCGCGTGATGTGGCCGGCGTTGCCGTCCTTGACGTCGCGGCTGGTGGTGGACCACTGGAAGTTGCTGTTGAACTTGATGCCGTAGGGCGGATCGAAGTAGATGCATTGCACCTTGCCGCGCAGGCCTTCACGCTCGGCAAGGCTCGCCATCACCTGCAATGAGTCGCCGAGGATCATGCGGTTCGACCAGTTCTGGTCGTGCTGGTAGAACTCGGTCTTGTCCGCGCCCTTTGGGATGCCGTTGAAGTCCGCGAAGAGGTCCGGCGTCAGCTCGCCCGCCTCGTGCTTGCGCTCCTTCGACTCACGCAGCAGGTCGTCGATCAGCGCCTTAGGATGCACCTTCTCCTGGATGTAGAGCGGCGGCGCATGCACGATGAGCTCGCTCCAGTCCTGCTCGTCCTTGCCGCGCCAGACGAGCTGCGGGTCGAGGTCGCGGTTGCGGCGCTCGTAGGCCACGCGGACGGGGTTCTCCTGCTCCTTTTGCAGCACCGACTGGAACTCGGCGGTCGGGATGTTGCGGCGCTTCGCCTCCTCGTGCTGCAGGGCGGCGACGGTCTTCGGGGTGGAGGGTTTGCGGGCCATGGGAACCTTCAGGACGTGAAGCCGATGCCGCGCCTCGGCCGGGCCTTGGCGGCCTGGTCGTCGGCAATGAGTTGCCTGATCGCGGCGAACACGGTGGCGAACTGCTCGTCGTACTTCTTCTCCATCGCCACGACCTTGCGCGCGAGGTCGCGGTTGGAGTCCATCAGGCGGCGCAGCTGCACGAACGTGCGCATGATGGCGATATTCACCTCTACCGCGCGGGGCGAACGCAGCACGCTGGAGAGCATGGCCACGCCCTGTTCGGTGAAGGCGTAGGGGGCGTACTTGATGTTCTGGCCGCGCTTCAAGGTCACAGATTGTGACCTTGAACGCTGCAAAGCCTCGGCCTCCGCACGGTTCAACTGGAACATGAAGTCGCCCGGGAATCGGCCGATATTGCGCTTCACAGCCTGGTTCAAAACCTTCGGCGAGACACCGTAGAGCGTTGCCAGATGTTCGCTGAGCATTACCCGCTCGCCGCGAAGCATGACGATCAGCGGTGCGAGATTCTCGGGCTTAAGCATCGTACCGGACACGGTCTTCCTCGGAAGCGAGCTCATGACGACTTGTGATGAGTTCCAGCTGCGAACTCGATCATCTTGCCGAACTCGCTCTCGATCTTCGCCTTGAAGTCGGCCTCTATCTGGTACACCTCGGTCAGCTCGGCGAAGGCCCAGCGGCCATGCGAGCCGAGCTGGTTGACGCCGGGGATCCAGCAGGTGTCCATGGCGGCCTTCTTGTCCTTGGCGTCCTCGCCGCGGTAGCCCTTGATCTCGATGATCAGGTTGAGGGGATCCTCCTCGCCGTGCCCATCCTCGACGCGCACGATGAAATCGGGCAGGTAGCGGCGCGTCTCGGAGCCATAGCGGTACGGCACCTCGAGCCCGAGGTTGTGGTTCTTCACATAGGCGCGCACGCGCGGGTGCGACTCGGCCACGCGGCAGAATTCGGCCTCCCAGTCGCTGTCGAGCACCACCCAGTTGACGTGGCAGCGCTTGCCCTCGGCCGTGTCCCAGCGGAGGGACTTCGATGTGTTGAAGTTCACGTGCTTCGTCGACCCGGTGGGGTTGTAAGGATCGAGCAGCGCCTTGATCGGCTTCTCGCCTTCGAAATGCCGCGTGATCGCGGCCGTGATGCGGTTGCACGCCATGTCGGCCAGCTCCTGGTACATGAGCTGCGCCGGGTAGGTGCTACCCTTGCATACAAGGTGGCCGTCGAGCCATTCGCGGGTGATGCGCTTCAGCTGCCCGAAAAGGTGCAGCTTCGGCGCCTCGCCGGGGTCGCGCCACTTCGTGTAGAGCAGCCGCTGCGTCAGGTGGTAAAGCAGCGTGGCCGGGCGCAGCTCGCCCAGGTGCCTGAGGTCTAGGTCCACCGCCTCGCCGATGATGCCCGCGTTGCGGGTAATCGACGGGCCGACGAGATCGGGGGTCAGCACCAAGGTTGAATCGTCGTTGAAGGCGGCCGCGAGGCGCTCCTCTGGCAATTCGACGCGGTAGCCGACCACGCGCGGGAAGCGGATCTCCAGCGCGTCGCGCTCCGGACGCACCGCGCGCACCGGCACCGTTTCGCGCGGCGGTTGCGGCGGCGCGACGACCGGCTTGGCGTTGAAGTCGAACGGGATGCCAAGCACGTCGGCGTACTCGACGTTGAAGAGCCCGTGCTCGTTCAGGTCGTAGGACTGCCGGCGCAGCGCACGACCGATCACCTGCTCGCACAGAAGCTGCGTGCCGAAGGCCCGCACCCCGAGCACGTGCGTCACGGTGTTGGCGTCCCAGCCCTCGGTGAGCATCGACACCGAAACCACGCAGCGGATGTCGGCCCCCAGCTGGTCACGCTTGCCGACGGTGTTCATCACCTCGCGCAGCAGGGTGACGTCGTCAAGCTCGCGGCCCTGCAGCAGTTCGCCTGCCAGCCTGCCGCCGCGCGTAACGACTTCTCGTCTGAAGCGCTCGATCTCGTCGGCGGCCATGGCGCGGAAGTTCTCGTCCAGTGCCTCGCCCGATTCAAGTTGTTCGCTGTCGATGAGCAGCGTGTTCGGCCGCGCCAGCGGGCGGCCGTCGTCATCGAAGTTTCGAAAGAAAGCAAGGCGCCCATTCTGGAAGGTGGTGGTGCCGTCCTCGTTCTGCCGGTGGAACCCGGAGATGAAGTCGTAGACAAGCTTCGACGTGGCGGTGTTGTTGCATACCACGATGAAGCAGGGTGGCACGCGGATGCCAGCCTCTTTCCATAAGCGAAAGGTCTTCTCGTAGTGGCCGTATAGCGCCTCCAGCGCGGTCTGCAGCCGCGTGGGTAGGGAAAGTGGATCGAGCGACCCGCCCTTGCCGCGGCCCTTCTTCGGCATGTCCTTGCGGATGTTCTCCCAGAGATTGCGGAACATCGGCATCTCGTCTCCGGGGATATTCTCGGCCACCGGCACGCGCGGCAGCTTGACGATGCCACACTCGATGGCGTCCATCAGCGAGAAATCGCTCATCGTCCACGGGAAGAGCGTGCCTTCGGCGTAGCCCGAGCCGCGCAGGAAGAACGGCGTGGCCGAAAGGTCGATCACGCGCGCTACGCCGAGACTTCGATTGACTGCCTCCAGGCCGGAGATCCACAGCCGCGC
Source organism: uncultured Enterobacteriaceae bacterium (assembly GCA_964612335.1). Lineage (GTDB taxonomy): Bacteria > Pseudomonadota > Gammaproteobacteria > Burkholderiales > SG8-39 > CAZTDU01. The sequence continues at coordinate 64,782 of CAZTDU010000004.1, forward strand.
GGCTTCGTTGTTGCGCTCGGCCTCCTTGCGATCCTCGCCCTTGAGGTCCTCGTCCTCGTCGGACCCGGCCTTCTCGCGGTAGCAGTGATGCGCCTCGTCGTTCAGGACCATGATGTTCTTTAGGCCCATCAGGTCGGGCATCACGCGCTGGATCATCTGCCCCTCGGTTTCGAGCGTGTCCAGTGCCTCGCCGCGCCCCTGCAGCAGCGCGCGCCCGCCCTTTGACAGTTCGACGCGCTCGCGCAGCTTGAAGGCGTGGAAGTTCGTGATCACGATCTTGGCGCGGTTGACATCCTCCAGCAGATCGCCGGGTACGAGCTCGCGGCTGGCGTAGTAGCTGTCCGGATCGTTCGGCTGTAGCACGCGCAGGCGATCCTTGATCGTCAGCCCCGGCGCGACGACGAGAAAGCCGCGCGTGAAGCGCCGGCTTTGCGGGCGCCGCACGGCGTTGACGGTCTGCCACGCGATCAGCATCGCCATCACGGTGGTCTTGCCAGCGCCGGTAGCAAGCTTGAGCGCCAGGCGCATCAGTTCGGGGTTCGCCTCGGTGCTGGCACTGGCGAGGTACTCAAGTACGCTCTCGCCGGCCTTGCCCGCCTGCGGCGCGACTTCCGTCAGCCAGATCGCCGTCTCGACGGCCTCGACCTGGCAGAAGAACGGGCGGATTCCACTGAACGGATGGTGTCGCCAGTGCTGCAGCAGGCGCGCAGTCTCGGGCGTGACCTTCCAGTCGCTCGCGCTCGGCAGGGCACGCCACTTGTCCACCTGCTGCCGGACTGAATTGATCAGCGCCGTATGCGCGTACTGCTGGTCCTTGTTCGAGATCCCCCTGCCTTCGTCGAAGGCGAGGGACGACTGCTCGGACGAACTCTTGCGCTTCTTCGGTTTCGGGATCGGGGTGATGAACTCCGCCAGGCGGCGGGACTCGGCGATGCGCTGGGTCGGTTGCCCGGAGGCATCCAGTTCCCAGTGCCTGCCGGGGCAGGCGTAGGGGCTGTTGAGGATCGGTCTGTCAAAAAACTGGCTTCCTCCCGAATCCTCCGCACCCGGCATTCACACCCCCTTCAACCCATTCTGCCACACGGCCGCGAGCGAGCTTCGCCTCGTCAGGTACCAAAACGCACACTTCGAGGCGATCACTCGCGGGGTCATCGCCACATCTCCTGCATCGTGCGCCCCGCCCGGCCGCGACGCGCCCTCGCGCGCGGCGCCTCGCCCAGCCGCCGCAGGTGCTGCTGGCCAGCATAGGCGAAGGGTCCTCCGCGCATCGGCATCGGGCTGCCGGGCTGGCACAGCAGCGCGAACGGCTCGCCGTCCACACGCTCGATGCGGTAGGCGAAATCCAGTCCCCGCTCGGGCATCGGACCGCAGACTTCACGCACGATGACGAGATGGCCGTTGTTGACGCTGGGCGCGCGCGAGTTGGTGGTGAAGGCGAAGTCGCCTTTCTGGAAACGTCGGACAGTCATGTGGGGCACCCTCACCCCCTGCCCCTCTCCCGCCCGCGGGAGAGGGGAGCCAGCTTGTCGTACACCCACAGCACGCCCATGGCGATCACGGGCCACAGGGCGACCAGCATGTCCAGCGACAGCATGTGCAGCCTCCTTCGGTTCGAGGAGGCTGCAGTGTGGCGCTGGGGGTGGCTCAGGGCGTGAGCCTGCGACGAATCAGCCCCTCGCCTGTTGTACCAGCTGCACCAGCGCTTCGTAGGGCTGCGCGCCGACCACGCCCTGGCGGCCGGCGACGAAGGTGGGCACGCCGGTGACGCCGTACTCGCGCGACTTCTGCCAGTCGGCGTCGACCGCGGCCTTGAACGTGCGCTCTTCCAGCACCTTGCGCGCCTCGTCCACCGGCAGGCCGACCGCGGAAGCGACTTCCAGCAGCACCGCCGGGTCGCCGATGTTGCGGCCGTCGACGAAATAGGCGCGAAAGAGCGCGTCGTGGATCGCCTCGCCGCCGGGCTGGGTGTCGGCCCAGGCGCCGAGCTCCTGCGCGAGGCGGCTGTTGTAGGTCATGGTGCGGTCGCCGTACTCGAGGCCCTCGGCCTGCATGCGCGCGCGCATCGCGGCCTGCATCTTCGGGATGTCGAAGCCGCGCCCGGCGAACAGCGCCTCCAGGCTCTTGCCCGCCTGCGGCGTATCCGGGTGCAGCGGGAAATGCACCCACTTCACCTTCACGCCGTGTTCGCGCTTCAGTTTCTCAATACGCACGGTACTGAGATAGCACCAGGGTCAGACGTAGTCGGAGAAGACTTCCACTACCAGGGGTTCGGACATGGCATCGCTCGGTGAGGGGACGGTCGATTATTGCACGCGGCTGCCGCGCGCCTCACGCGACGGCGGGCGCGAACCAGTTGTGCAGCGACATGCCGCCGTCGACGACGATGTCGGCGCCGGTGACGTAGCCGGCGTGGCGCTGGCTCAGCAGCACCATGCCCATCGCGGCGATGTCATCTGCCGCGGCGAGCCGGCCGAGCGGGATCTTCGCGGCAAGGTCGGCCGAGGGCTTGAAGCCGCCGGCCGCCACCGCGCCCGGCGTCAGCGCGTTGACACGGATGCCGTGCGCCCCCAACGCCTTTGCCATCTCCTTCACCAGCATCACCATGCCGGCCTTGGCGGTGGCGTAGTGCGGCAGGTTGCGCGGCGTGCCCGAGTGCAGCGACGTGAGGTACACCATTCGCCCCGGCACTTTCCCTTCAATCATGTGGCGCGCGAGATTGCGCCCAAGCACGAAGCCGGAGCGCAGGTTCACCTCGTGCATGGCGTCCCAGGTGGCGTCGTCCACTTGCATCAGCGTGTCCTTTTCGTGCCGCGGCGGGCTGGCGCTGTGCACCAGCATGTCGACCTTGCCGAGGCGCCTGATTGCTTCGGCCGCAAGGCGCTCGGCCGTGCCGCGCACCGAGAGGTCGACCTGCACCAGCTCGGCAGATCCGCCCGCGCCCTTGACCGCCGCCAGCGCCTCGGCGCCGCGCGCGGCATCCGCCTCGGCGAGCAGCAGCTTCGCGCCCTGGCGCGCGAGCCCGATCGCCATGGCCCTGCCGATGCCGTTGCCCGCGCCGGTCACCAGCGCGGTTTCACCCTCGAACCACTTGTCCGCCATGCACCCTCCTCCCCGTTCGAGCGGGAAGGATAACCGGAGGCACGACCGCTACGTCGTGGCGGACAGGTCCAGCAGCAGCGCGTTCATGCGCTTGACGAAGCCCGCAGGGTCCTCCAGCGTGCCGCCCTCGGCGAGCAGCGCCTGATCGAAGAGCAGCGCCGCCCATTCGGCGAAGTGCTTTTCTTCCGCCTTCATGCGCTGCACGATCGCGTGCGAGGGGTTCACTTCCAGGATCAGCTTCGATTCCGGCACCTTCTGCCCGGCGGCGCGCAGGATGCGCACGAGGTTGGCGCCCATGTCGTGCTCGTCGGCGACCAGGCAGGCCGGCGAATCGGTCAGCCGCTGCGTGGCGCGCACTTCCTTGACTCGCTCACCGAGCGCCTGCTTGATCTTCTCGCCCAGTTCGGCGAAGTCCTTCTGCTGCTCCGCCGCGGCCTTCTTCTCGGCCTCGTCCGCGATCTCGTCGAGGTCGAGGCCGCCGCGTGCCACCGATGCGAGCGCCTTGCCGTCGAACTCCGGCAGGTTGCCGACCAGCCATTCGTCGACGCGGTCCGACAGCAGCAGCACCTCGATGCCCTTCCTGCGGAACACCTCCAGGTGCGGGCTTGAGCGCGCGGCGGCGAAGGACTCGGCGGTGACGTACCAGATCTTCGTCTGCCCCGGCTTCATGCGCGACACGTAGTCCGCGAGCGATACCGACTCCTCGGCGGTGTCCGCGTGCGTGGACGCGAAGCGCAGCAGCTTCGCCACACGCTCGCGGTTGGCCATGTCCTCGCCCACGCCCTCCTTGAAGGCGCGGCCGAACTCGCGCCAGAAGGTGGCGAACTTCTCCTTCTGGTTCTCGGCCAGGTCGTCGAGCAGGCCCAGCACCCGCTTCACGCAGCCGGCGCGGATCGCCTCGACGTCGCGACTCTGCTGCAGGATCTCGCGCGACACGTTCAGCGGCAGGTCCTCGGCGTCGATGACGCCGCGCACGAAGCGCAGGTAACCTGGCATCAGCGACTCGCTGCCCTCCATGATGAACACGCGCCGCACGTACAGGCGCACGCCATGGCGGCTTTGCCGGTCCCACAGGTCGAAGGGCGCGCGCGCCGGCAGGTACAGCAGCTGCGTGTACTCGTGCCTGCCCTCGACCTTCGCGTGCGCCCAGGCAAGCGGGTCCTCGAAGTCGTGGCCGACGTGCTTGTAGAACTCCTTGTACTGCTCTTCGGTGATCTCGTTCCTCGGCCGCGCCCACAGCGCGCCGCCCTGGTTCAGCGCCGCATCCTCGCCCTGCAGGAAGATCGGCAGGCCGATGTGGTCGGAGTATTTCTTCACGATGGTCTTCAGCCGGTGCGGGCCGAACAGCTCGTCCTCGCCCTCGCGCAAGTGCAGCGTGACCTCGGTGCCGCGCTCGGCGCGCTCCACCGGCTCGATGCTGAACTCGCCCGCGCCGTCGGACTCCCAGCGCACGCCCTCGGCAGCCGGGCGCCCGGCGCGCCGCGTCACCAGCGTGACGCGGTCGGCGACGATGAACGACGAATAGAAGCCGACGCCGAACTGGCCGATCAGCTTCGAGTCCTTCTGCTGCTCGCCGGTGAGGCTGGCGAGGAACTCCTTCGTGCCCGAGCGTGCGATGGTGCCGATGTTCGCGATCACCTCGTCACGCGACATGCCGATGCCGTTGTCGGCTACGGTGATGGTGCGCTTGTCCTTGTCGAAGGAGACGCGGATCTTCAGCTCCGGGTCGGACTCGAACAGCGCGGCGTCGGCCAGCGCCTCGAAGCGCAGCTTGTCCGCCGCGTCCGAGGCGTTGGAGACCAGCTCGCGCAGGAAAATCTCCTTGTTGCTGTACAGGGAATGGATCATCAGGCCGAGCAACTGCTTCACCTCGGCCTGGAACCCCATGGTCTGCTTCTCGGCTACCTGCGTCACTGGCACACCTTTCTGATGGGACGACTTGGCAAGATGGCGGCGCCGGCGCCTGATTTCAAGGGGCGCGCCGGTAGAATGCCGGCCTCGCGATGCCGAAACAACGCCACGAATTCATCGCCGGCTATCGCGCCGCGCTGCCGCTGCTGCTGGGGGTGCTGCCCTTCGGGGTGGTCACCGGCGTGACGCTGGTCTCCTACGGCATGGGCGCCTTCGCCGCGCTGGCGATGTCGGTGCTGGTGTTCGCCGGCGCGTCGATGCTGGCCGCCGGCCAGCTGCTCGCCGCCGGCACGCCCGCCGCGCTGGTGCTTCTGGCGGTGTTCTTCATCAACCTGCGGCACGTCATGTACAGCGCGTCGCTGCGCACGCACTATGCCAAGCTGCCGCTACGTCTGCGCGCGCTCGCCGGCTACCTGCTTGCAGACAACGTCTACGCGCTGGCAGTCACGCGCGCGGCCGAACCGCGCACCGACCGTGCGTTGCTCGCCTACTACCTGGGCGCCGGCGCCACCATCTGGACCGCGTGGCAGGCGAGCGTGGTCGCCGGGATCGTCGTCGGCGCCGGGCTGCCGGCGGCGTGGAAGCTGGAATTCGCCGCGCCGCTCGCCTTTGTCGCGATGAGCATCCCGCTGCTGCGCGACCGCGCCATGGTGGCGGCGGCGCTGGCCGCCGGGTTCACCGTGATCGCCGCGCACGGCCTGCCGTTCCGGCTCGGCCTGCCGCTCGCCGGCGTGGTCGGCATCTTCGCAGGCATGCTGGTGGAAGCGAGGAAGGCGTGAACGTGGATGCGCTCACGCTGTGGCTGCTGATCGCCGGCATGGGCGCGATCACCTTCGCGCTGCGTGCCTCGTTCCTGCTGCTGCCGGCGTCGGTCGAGATCCCTGCGTTGCTGCGGCGCTCGCTGCGCTTCGTGCCGGCGGCGGTGCTGACCGCGATCTGGGCGCCGGAACTGGCGCTGGTGCAGGGCGAACTGCGGCTGTCGCCCGACAATGCCAGGCTGCTGGCGGGTATCGTCGCCATCGCGGTCGCATGGCGCTGGAACCAGGTCTATGCCACCATCCTCGCAGGCATGGTCGCGCTGCATGCGTTCGGCTGGCTGGGCGGGGAACTCCGCTGGCAGCAACTGCTCTAAACCGCGTGAAATCCCCCCGCCTGCATTTTCTCCGCATCGCCCTCCTCGGGCTCGCCGCCTGCGTCTCGCTTGCGGCGGGCGCGCTCGAGCAGCCACGCAAGGTCGCCAGCGTCGAAGGCGTCACCGAGTACCGCCTCGCCAACGGCCTGCGCGTGCTCAGCGTGCGCGACCCCAGCGCCAGCACCGTGGGCGTGCACATTACCTACCTCGTCGGCTCGCGGCACGAAGGCTACGGCGAGAAGGGCATGGCGCACCTGCTCGAGCACCTGCTGTTCAAGGGCACGCCGCGGCATGCCGACGTCAAGGCGGCGCTGAACGCACGCGGCGCGCGCTACAACGGCACCACGAGCTTCGATCGCACCAACTACTTCGAGACGCTCACCGCGTCGGACGAGAACCTGGAGTTCGCGCTGGCGCTCGAAGCCGACCGCATGGTGAACGCGTTCGTGTCGCGCGAGGACCTGGACAGTGAGATGACCGTGGTGCGCAACGAGTACGAGTCCGGCGAGAACAGCCCGTCCGGCGTGCTGCTGAAGCGCATGCTGCAGGCCGCGTTTCCGTGGCACAACTACGGCCGCCCGGTGATCGGCGCACGCTCGGACATCGAATCGGTGCCGATCGAGCGCCTGCAGGGCTTCTACCGCACCTGGTACCGGCCCGACAATGCGGTGCTGATCGTCTCCGGCAGCTTCGACGAGGCGCGCGCACTTGAACTCGTCGCAAAGCACTTCGGGCCGATCCCGCGGCCTGCGCAGCCGATGCCGGCGCTGTACACCGTCGAGCCGGTGCAGGACGGCGAGCGCAGCGTGACGCTGCGTCGCGTCGGCGACACGCCGGTAGTGGCGGCGCTGTACCGGCTGCCCGCGGGCAGCCACCCGGACTACCCGGCGCTCGACGTGCTGGTGCGCACGCTGGGCCTGGCGCCCTCGGGCCGGTTGCATCGCGCGCTGGTGCAGCAGGGGCTGGCGAGCAGCGCCTGGGCCTGGGAGGCGGCACTGCACGACCCCGGATTCGCCAGCTTCGGCGCCAGCCTGCCCAAGGGCGCATCCAGCGACGCGGCACGCGACGCACTCCTTGCCACGGTCGAAGGCATCGCCAGCGACCCGATCCGCGCCGACGAGGTCGAGCGCGCGAAGACGCACCTGCTGAACGCGATCGACAAGGCGCTCACCGACACGCCGGCGCTGGTGCGCAACCTGGGCGAGTACGCCGCGATCGGCGACTGGCGGCTGTTCTTCCTCTACCGCGACCGCCTCGCTGCCGTCAGCGCCGCCGACGTGCAGCGCGTCGCGACGCAATACCTGAAGCCGGACAACCGCGTGCTCGGCACCTTCGTGCCCACCGAGCAGCCTGATCGCGCCGAGATCCCCGCCACGCCCGACGTCGCCGCGGCAGTCGCTGCGTACAAGGGCAGTGCGGCCGCGCAGCCGGGCGAGGTGTTCGACCCGACGCCGCAGAACATCGAGGCGCGCCTGGTACGGCGCACGCTCGCCAACGGCATCCGCGTCGCGCTGCTGCCGAAGAAGACGCGCGGCGCCACCGTGATCGTCAACATGTCGCTGCACTGGGGCGACGAGGCGTCCAAGCGCGGGCGCAGCACCGCGTGCAGCCTCGCCGGCAGCATGCTGATGCGCGGCACGCAGAAGCGTTCACGCAGCGAACTGCGCGACGCCTTCGACCGCCTGAAGGCAAACGCGAGCGTCAGTCTTGACGGCGCGACGCTGGAGACGCGCCGCGAAACCCTTGCCGACACGCTGCGGCTGGTCGCCGAAGTGCTGCGCGAGCCGGCATTCCCCGAAAGCGAATTCGAGGAACTGCGCCGCGCGCAGATCAGTGGCGCCGAAAGCCGCCGCAGCGATCCGGGTGCGATCGCGAGCGAGCACCTGTCGCGGCACCTCAACCCCTACCCCCGCGGCCACTGGCTGTACTCGCATTCGCTCGAGGAGCAGATCGACGAGCTGAAGCGCGTGACGCGCGAGGACGCCATGCGCTGCCACCGCGAGCTCGTCGGCGCCACCGGCGCGGATTTCGCCGCGGTCGGGGACTTCGACCCCGGGGAACTGACGCGCCTGGTCGAGGACCTGTTCGGCGACTGGCAGAACCCCGTGCCCTACAAGCGCATCCGGGCGCGGCATTTCGAGCAGCCGGCGCTGGAGCGCGAATTGCGCACGCCGGACAAGGCGAACGCGGTGCTGCGAGCGGGCGTCGCGGTGCGCATGCGCGACGACCACCCGGACTTCCCGGCGCTCGTCCTCGGCAACTACCTGCTCGGCGGCTCTTCGGCGGCCCGCATCCCCCAGCGCGTGCGCGAAAAGGAAGGCCTGTCCTACAGCACGTACTCCTCGTTCAGCGCCAACCCGCAGGACGAAACCGGGCTGTTCAGCCTGGCGTCGATATTCGCGCCATCGAACAAGGGCCGCGTCGAGGCCGCGCTGCGCGAGGAACTCGCGCGTGCGCTCGCCGAGGGATTCAGCGCCGAGGAAGTCGAGACGGCGAAGAAGGGTTTCCTGGAATCGCGCCGCGTCGCGCGCGGCCGGGACCGCTCGCTCGCGTGGCGGCTCGACATGTACCTGTTCCTCGACCGCACCTTCGCCTGGGACATCGAGTTCGAGAAGCGCATCGCCGCGCTTACGCCGCGCGATATCCACGAGGCGATGAAGCGCCATATCGACCCGGCGCAGCTGAGCGTGGTGAAGGCCGGCGACTTCCGCTGATCAGGCCTGCTCGTCCGCGCGCGGCGCCGCGCCGGTCGCGAGCCTGATCACTCGTTCGAGCGCGCGGAAGAACCCGGTACGGGCAAGCAGCGGGTTGCACCAGCCGTTGACGATGCAGTAGTCGGTGGCGAACGGCGCGCGGTGGTGCGCGGCGTGCCGGCGCGGCGCGAGGATCAGCCCGGTGCGCTGGGCGAGCCGCACGATTCGCGGCGCGGCGCGTCCGAGGTGCGCCCACTTGTGCACCTGGTTCACCGGCAGGATGGCGACGCAGAACGCCAGCGCGAACTCCGCGGTGCGCTGTGCCGGGGCACCGTCGAGGTCGCCAAGCGCCGCCCAGGCGAGGATCGGCAGCGTGAGCGTGGCGACGTCTCCATTGCAGTCTGCGAACGGCCGCGCGCAGAGGTCGCGCGGGTTGGCATGGTGCACGCGGAACGGGCGTATCAGCCTTTCACCCACCAGCGGCCAGTCCTGCCTGCCCCAGGTGTCCGCAGCCCAGTGCACCAGTCCCGAGGCAAAATCGGCAGCCACGACGCCCGCCAGCGCGGCGGGCAGCGTCCATGGGCCCATGTCCGGCCACAGGCGATGCAGCACCCACAGCGCCGCGAGCGGCGCTGCGAGGAGCGACGCCACTTCCACGGCGCGCGACAGCGCACTTACCTCGGGGTGCCTGGGAAGCCCGGCCTCAGGCATCCAGTTCGACGAGCACCGGCTGGTGGTCCGAGGCCTGCGTCTCGCCATCGATGTCGATGCGCTTCAGTCGCGGCGCCAGGTCCTCGGTGACGAAGACGAAGTCGCAGGCGTAGGGCTCGCATTCGCGCGGCTGTTCGTGCACGCGGAAGGTCGGCGGACACGGCGCATCGCCCCTGCACGCGTGCCAGGCGTCGACGAAGCGCGGTATGCCCTCGCCCAGCGGCGCCTGCATGCGCGCATGCAGCGGATCGGCGTGCCCCTCCGGCAGGTTGAAGTCGCCGCACAGGATCGCCGCGCGCGGCTGCGGCAGCGGCTCGAACGGGCCGCCGTCGCCGCGCTCCGGCGCCGCCGCGACGGCGTGGCCGCAGGCCTCGGCGTGCAGTTCGCGCAGGCGCTCCACCTGCGCCGCGCGCTGCAGCGCCGAGTAGTACTCGAGGTGCGTGCTGAGGATGCGCACGCCGCCCAGCGGCGTATCCACCACCACCTCGAGCGCGACGCGCGGCATGCTGGGCGCGGCGTGGTCCGCCGGCCACGGCAGGCTGTGCCGGAACACCTGCTGCACCGGGTAGCGCGAGAAGATCATGTTGCCGAAACGCCGCCGCGTCTCCTGCCCGCCGGGAACGTCCACCGCCGCGGCGTACACCGGTTCGTGACCGACGAGCCGCGAGGCGAGCGCGAACGGCTGGTCCTCGCCGACGCTGCCTTCCAGCGCCGGGAAGTTCACCGCGACCTCCTGCAGGCACAGCACGTCGAAGTCTGCCATCGCGCGCGCCGCCGCGACGATGCGCGCCGGGTCGACGCGGCCGTCCATGCCCCGGCACCACTGCACGTTCCACTGCAGGACGATCATTGCGGGGGCGAATCAGCGATCAGGCGCTTGCCGAGGCCGATCACCGCGTCCTCGGCATATCCCAGCCTGCGGTAGAAGGCGGCGGCACCGGCATTGTCGCTTCGCACCTGCAGGTTGAGCTTGGGGCAGCCGCGCTCGCGCAGCAGGCGCTCGGCCTCATGCATCAGCGCGCGGCCATGCCCGCGCCCGCGATGCGCCGGCGCCACCGCGACGTACCAGACCCAGCCGCGGTGCCCGTCAAAGCCCGCCATCGCGCTCGCCATCAGCACGCCCTCGACCGTGCCGACGAGGAACAGCTCCGGCTGCACGGCAAGCTTGCGCGCGATGTCGCGTCGCGGGTCGTTCCACGCCCGCGTCAGGCCGCATGCCTCCCACAACGCCACCACGGCTTCCTCGTCGCCGGCGGCGCAGGCGCGGATCTTCACTGCTTCTTCAGCAGGTCGCGGATCTCCTCGAGCAGCACCTCCTGGCGAGGCGGCGGCTCGGGCGCGGCCGGCGCGGCAGCCTCCTCCTTCTTCAGCCGGTTGATCAGCTTCACGGCGATGAAGATCACCCAGGCGATGATGAGGAAATCGATCAGCGTCTGCAGGAACTTGCCGTAGTTGATGCTGGCCTCGCCGACCTTGACCGCAAGGCCGGAGAAGTCCACCCCGCCCAGCAGCGTGCCCACCAGCGGCATCACCACGTCCCCGACCAGCGAGGCGACGATCTTGCCGAAGGCGCCGCCGATGATCACGCCGACCGCGAGGTCGACGACGTTGCCCTTCATGGCGAATTCCTTGAACTCCTTCATCATGCTCATGTCACCGTCCTCCTCATGTGATCGCTTCGTAACGCACTTCGAGTATCTCGATCTGCTCCTCGCCCGCGGGAGTGCGCAGCACGACGCTGTCGCCCTCGCGTGCCTTGATCAGCGCTCTTGCGATCGGCGAGATCCAGGACACGCGGCCCTTCGCGGTGTCGACCTCGTCTATGCCGACGATCGTCACCTCGCGCTCGGCGCCGCCGGCGGCGCGCACGCGAACGGTGGCGCCGAAGAACACCTGGTCGATATCGCGCCCGGCCGAATCCACGACTTCGGCGCTTTCCAGCCGCTTGATGAGGAAGCGCACGCGGCGGTCGATCTCGCGCAGGCGCTTCTTGCCGTACAGGTAGTCGCCATTCTCGGACCGGTCGCCGTTGGACGCCGCCCAGGCCACCGTCCGCACCACCTCCGGCCGCTCGACCTCGACCAGGCCCTTCAGCTCCGCCTTCATGCGCGCGTAGCCGGCAGGCGTGACGTAGTTCCTTCCGGTCGGGGAGGTCTCGGCGGGCGTTTCCGGCGCATCGTCCTCGTCCACGTCGGATTCCCTGACGAACGCCTTGTTCATGCTGCGATTCTATGCCGGTTCGCGCGTGCTGCTACTTGCCAGCCCCGCCCATTGAACCCAAAATCCGCCCAGCGGTTAATAAGGGGATGCCATGGCGCTGCAAAAGACGGTGGAGAAGGACGACCTCCTGGGAAGGTTGCGCATCAAGGAGGTGCTGCTGTTCGGCCTGATCGCGATGACGGCGGTCCTCGCCAACCTGCCGCCCGAGTCTATCGAAGACCTGGGCATCAACCACGACTACCTGCTGGCGGTGCTTGCCTGCGGTGTGGTGATCGGGCTGTTCTTCTACCTCAAGTTCTTCTTCTTCCTCGCCGTGGTGCTGCTGATCGTGGGCGCCAACATGCCCGAGCAGATCGCAGAGCGGTTCAACATCTCGAAGATTCCGCTGATCCTCGCGCTGATCGCGCTGGTCGGAGTGTCGCTGATCAACTACGTGGTGAAGATGATGCCGACGGGGCTCGAGGTGAAGCCGAAGGAACAGAGCCCCGAGGGCATCCGCGCCCTCTTCTACGCCATCGAGAAAGGCAACGTGGTGTACGCGCAGAAGGTGCTGCTGATGAATTTCGACCCCAACCTGAAGCACGACAACGGCTATACGCCGCTCGCCTACGCGGCAATGAAGGGCAACGTGCAGATGGTCGACACGCTGCTCAGGAACGGCGCCGACCCGACGGTGACTACCAAGGATGGCGACACGCCGGTGGAACTGGCGCTGCGCTTCGGCCACGGCGAGGTCGGCGACATGCTGAAGCGGGCGCGCCAGGAAATGGAAGCGCGCGCCCCCGCCGGCCAGCCGCAGCGGGCCTGAGCGCCTACCGCATCCGGTAGCCGGCCGCCCGCGCCGGCTGCGCTTGCCGGGCTGCTGCGGTAACTGTATATTCATCCAGCAGTCGGGGCGTCCGCCCCACTACATCTAGTAGGTCTGGATCGCCCATATATTCCCTATGGTATTCAAGGGGATACATCTCATACTTGACGTAAGGCTGGAATCGAAAAAAGATAGGCTCCATGAACGACACCAAACACGACATCGCGCTGGCGGAACAGGAAGTCTGCCGCGAGGCACTGCTGGAAAAGTACGCCAAGGGCCGCGAGGGTACGCTCGCCGAAGTGCGCCAGCGCGTGGCGCGCGCGCTGGCCGCAGTCGAGGCCGAGGCGAAGCGCGCGCACTGGGAGAAGCGCTTCATGCACGCGCTGGAGGAAGGCTTCATTCCTGCCGGGCGCATCCTGTCGGCGGCCGGCATGCAGATGCAGGCCACGCTCATAAACTGCTTCGTGCAGCCGGTGGGTGACTCGATATCCGAGGTGGTCGACGGCAAGCCCGGCATCTACACCGCGCTGCTGGAGGCTGCGGAAACCATGCGCCGCGGCGGCGGCGTGGGCTACGACTTCTCGTCGATCCGGCCCAGGGGCGCCGAGGTGAAGGGCACGCACTCGCGCGCGAGCGGCCCGGTGTCCTACATGCGCGTGTTCGACCGTTCCTGCGAGACCGTGGAATCGGCCGGCGCGCGCCGCGGCGCGCAGATGGGCGTGCTGCGCTGCGACCACCCGGACGTCGAGGACTTCATCCATGCCAAGGACCACGGCGACCTGTCCAACTTCAACATCTCGGTGGGCGTGACCGACGCGTTCATGCAGGCGGTCGAGCAGGACCTCGACGTCGAACTCGCCCACAAGGCGCGGCCCACCGCCGACCAGGTGGCGGCGGGCGCGTGGCAGCGCGAGGACGGGCTGTGGGTGTACCGCAAGGTGCGTGCGCGCGAGCTGTGGGACCAGATCATGCGCTCGACCTACGACCACGCCGAGCCCGGGATCCTGTTCCTCGACCGCATGAACCAGGACAACAACCTCAACTACTGCGAGACGATCGAGGCGACCAATCCCTGCGCGGAACAGCCGCTGCCGCCCTACGGCTGCTGCTGCCTAGGCTCGATCGACCTCACGCGCTACGTGCGCGATGCGTTCACCGCGCAGGCCGCGTTCGACTTCGCGCGCTTCGCGAAGACGGTTGCGGTGTCGGTGCGCATGCTGGACAACGTGCTCGAGGCGACTGCCTGGCCGCTCGAGCAGCAGCACAAGGAAGCAATGGCCAAAAGGCGCGTCGGCCTCGGGTTTACGGGCCTGGGCGACGCGCTGATCATGCTGCGCCTGCGCTACGACACGGCGGAGGCGCGCGCGATGGCGTCGCGCATTGCAGAAGCGATGCGCGACGAGGCCTATCGCGCCTCGGTGGAACTCGCGCGCGAGCGCGGCGCGTTTCCGCTGTTCAACGCCGACCTGTACCTGTCCGGCACCAGCTTCGCCACGCGCCTTCCCGAGGACATCAAGGCCGCGATCCGCAAGCACGGGTTGCGCAACAGCCATCTTCTTTCGATCGCGCCCACCGGCACCATCAGCCTTGCCTTTGCCGACAACGCCTCGAACGGCATCGAACCGCCGTTCTCGTGGGTCTACACGCGCAAGAAGCGCATGGCAGACGGCACGCTGAAGGAGTTTCCTGTCGAGGACCATGCGTGGCGCCGCTACAAGGCCACAGGCGGCGACATGAAGAACCTGCCAGGCTGGTTCGTCACCGCGCTCGAACTGTCGGCGCAGGCGCACGAACAGATGGTCGCCGCGGTCGCACCGTACATCGACACCAGCATCTCGAAGACGGTGAACGTGCCCGAGGACTACCCCTACGAGGACTTCCAGGATCTGTACTTCGCGGCATGGAAATCCGGCCTCAAGGGGCTGGCGACCTACCGGCCGAACAAGGTGCTCGGCGCGGTGCTGTCGGTGGACAAGGCGGCCGAGAAGCCGCAGGATTTCCGCGACGACGACCGCAACCGGCGGCTGCGCATCAAGTCGGTGCCGGCCCCGGTGCTGGCCTCGCTGCGCTGGCCGGGTCGGCCGAACCTCGCCGAAGGAAACCCGTCCTGGACGTACATGATCGAACACCCGCACGGGGCATTCGCGGTGTTCGTCGGCCACGTCGAGAACGGCAGGCGCTTCCCCTTCGAGGTCTGGGTCAACGGCAGCGAGCAGCCGCGCGGCATCGGCGCGCTCGCCAAGACGCTGTCCATGGACATGCGCGCGAACGACCCGGGCTGGCTGGCGATGAAGCTGGAAACGCTGGCGAAGGCCGGCGGCGACGAGCCCTTCGACATGCCCTTCCCCCCGAACGGCGAGCTGCGCCGCATGCCCTCGATCGTGTCTGCGTTCGCGCAGGTAGTGAAGTACCGCGTCGAGCAGCTCGGCATCGACGCCGGCGCGGCGACGCCGGTGGTGGACGCGATGTTCAGCCTGAAGGAGCCCAAGACCGGCACCGACGGCACCATGTCATGGACCGTGGACGTGCTGAATCCGCGCACCGGCGACGATTTCGTCCTCGGCCTGAAGGAGATCGCGCTGCCCGACGGCACGACGCGGCCGTACTCGATGTGGCTGTCTGGCGAGTACCCGCGCGCGCTGGACGGCCTGTGCAAGATCCTGTCGCTGGACATGCGGGTGCTGGACCCGGCATGGATCGGCATGAAGCTCAGGAAGCTCTACGACTTTCCCGAGCCGCTGGGAGACTTCATGGCGTTCGTGCCAGGCGCAAAGAAGCAGGCTACGTTCCCATCCACCGTCGCCTACGTGGCGCGCCTGATCGCGCACCGCTACGAGATGCTCGGCATCCTCGGCGGCGATGGGCTGCCGGTGGTGCAGATGGGCATCCTGGACGCGCCTGCCGCCAGGGGCGCGAAGCCCGGCGCGAACGCGGTGATGTCCGGCACGCGCTGCCCGGAATGCGGCAACCTGACGATGATCCGCAAGGACGGCTGCGACTGGTGCACCGCCTGCGGCTATACGGGGATCTGCGGCTGAGCCGGTCCGTTTGGACACCCTGACCCACGCGCTGTCCGGCGCCCTGTCGGCGCGGGCCAGCGTTCCACGCGACGCACCGCCGCGCTCGATTCCGCGGCGGGTCGCCGCAGGATTCCTCGCCTGCGCCGCGCCGGACCTGGACTTCGTCGTCGGCTGGCTGGGCCCGGTGGCGTACCTCGAACATCACCGCGGCATCACGCACTCGGTGCTGATGATTCCGTTGTGGGCATTCGTGCTTTCGTGGCTGCTCGCCCTGCTGCTGCGCGAGCCGCGCGGCTGGCGTGCGCTGTACGGCGTCTGCGCGCTGGCGCTGGCGATGCACATCGCCGGCGACCTCATCACCAGCTTCGGCACCATGGTGTTCGCACCGCTGTCGAACTGGCGGGCCGGGATCGGCACGACCTTCATCATCGACCTGTGGTTCAGCGGCATCATCGTCGCCGGCCTCGCCGCCTCTGCCGTGCTCTACCGCTCGCGCGCTCCCGCGCTCATCGCGCTGTCCGTCCTGTGCGGCTATGTCGCGTTCCAGGCCGTGCTGAAGGAACGCGCGCTCGATTTCGGCCGCGAACTGGTGGCGCGCCACGGCCTGGGCGGTGCCACCGTCACCGCGCAGCCGCGCCCGGTGTCGCCCTTCAACTGGACGGTATTCGTCAGCGACGAAACCACGCATCGCTTCGCGCACGTCAACCTGGTGCGCGAGGAAGCGCGCGTGCTCCCGCCGGACGCAGGCTTCGCGGCGAGGCTGGATGCGGCGTACCAACCGCTCGCGCGCGCGCAATGGCACGAGCGGCCGCGCTACGGCCCGCGCGACGCCGAGACGCTGGCGCGCGAGGCCTGGTCCGCGCCGTCGCTGCAGTTCTTTCGCTGGTTCGCCGACCTGCCGGCCCTCGAGGAGATCACCGCCGGCCCTGACTGCGCGTGGTTCAAGGACCTGCGCTTCCTGACGCCGGGGCGCGACTTCGTGCCGTTCCGCTACGGCGCCTGCCGCGACGCAGGCGGCGGCTGGCGCGCATGGCAGCGCACGCCGACGGGCCCGGTGCTGCTGCAGCCATAGCGGTCGCCTGCGGTGCTCAGGACTCGAAGAACTTCAGCCACAGCAGGCCGGCCACCGACTTGGCGTCGGTGATGCGGCCGTCGCGCACCATGGCCAGCGCCTCGGCCATCGGCACGCGCATGACTTCGAGGAATTCCCCCGCATCCAGGCTCTGGCCCTCGTGCCGCAGGCCCTTCGCCAGCCACAGTTCTATCGCCTCGTTGGTGTACGCAATCGAAGTGTGTATCACCGTCAGCCGCGTCCATTCGGACGCGACGTAGCCGGTTTCCTCGCGCAACTCGCGCCTGGCGGTTTCCTCGTGCGGCTCGCCAGGCTCCAGCTTGCCCGCGGGCAGCTCGATGAATTCCCTGCGATGCGGGTAGCGGTACTGGCGTTCCAGCAGCACCGAGCCGTCCTCGAACTGCGGCAGCACCATCACCGCGCCGGGGTGTCGGATGTACTCGCGCGAGCCGATGCTGCCGTCGGGCAGCCTGACGACATCGCGCTGGACCTTCAGCAGCCTGCCGCTGTAGACCTCCTCGCCCGAGACGAAGGTCTCGGTCAGCTTCTGCACGGCCTCACAGGCTCCGGATGGCGACGTAGCACAGCCCCATCAGCGGCTGCGGGAAGATGCCCAGCGCGAGCATCGCCAACCCGTTGATGGCAAGCAGCAGGCTCGCCTCCGACTGGCCCGAGGCCTGCATCGCGTCCTTCGGCTCGTCGCGGGGTTCATCGAAGTACATCAGCTTCACCACGCGCAGGTAGTAGAAGGCGCCGATCAGCGACAGCACCACGGCGACGATGGCGAGCCAGAGCCAGCCGCCCGCCACCGCGGCCTGCAGCACGGCAAACTTGGCGTAGAAGCCCGCCGTAGGCGGCACGCCCGCAAGCGAGAACATCAGCACCAGCATCAGGAATGCGTGCCAGGGGCTGCGCCGGTTCAGGCCCTTGAGGTCATCCAGGTTCTCGCACTCGAAGCCCTTGCGCGACAGGTAGAGAAGCATGCCGAAAGCGCCGAGCGACATCAGCACGTAGACGATGGTGTAGAACATCGCCGCGGCATAGGCATCGCCCGCGTTCAGCCAGTTGCCACCCACGACGCCCGACAACAGACCCAGCAGCATGAAGCCCATGTGCGCGATGGTCGAGTACGCGAGCATGCGCTTCAGGTTGGTCTGCGCGATGGCGGCGATGTTGCCGATCGCCATGGACAGCACCGCGAGGATGGCGAGCATGGGCTGCCAGTCGATGGCGAGGTCCAGCAGCCCGTTGACGAGCAGGCGGATCGCCATCGCGAACGCAGCGAGCTTGGGCGCGGTGCCGATCACCAGCGTCACCGCAGTCGGCGCGCCGTGATATACGTCGGGGATCCACATGTGGAACGGCACGACGCCCAGCTTGAAGGCGACGCCGCAGACCACGAACACCAGTCCGAAGACCAGGAACGTATGTTCCGAAGTGCTGGCCTTCAGCGTGCCGACCTTCTTCGCCACTTCGGTGAGTTCCAGCGTGCCGGTCGCGCCGTAGACCATCGACATGCCGTATAGGAGCAGCCCCGAGGCGAGCGCGCCCAGCACGAAGTACTTCATTGCCGCCTCGGTCGAAACCGCCGAATCGCGGTTCAGCGCGACCAGCGAGTACAGGCATAGCGACAGCAGCTCGAGTCCAAGGTAGACGCTGAGGAAGCTGTTGGCGCTCATCATGATCATAATGCCGAGCAGCGCGAAGAGCAGCAGCGCGACGTACTCGCCGCGCAGCAGTCCGCGGTCGAGCAGGTACTGCCGCGAGTAGACGAGTGCCGCCGACACGGATATGTAGGCCACCAGCTTCAGGACATGCGACATGACGTCGGCGACGAAGAGCCCCGAGAACGTGTACAGCAGCGCGCCGCCGGTGACCACCATGACATAGAAGGTCAGCGCCGCGCAGCCGGCGACGATCGCCTGCGCCAGCGCCAGCGTGACGCCGCGGCGCTCGGACTTCACGAACAGGTCCGCGATCAGCAGCACGCAAGCGCCGGTGAGCAGGAAGATCTCCGGCAGCGCGGGGAAGAAATCCGGGGACTCGAAGGGCTTCATGTCTTCGGCAGCGCCACGTGGCGCAGCAGCTCGTTGACCGAGGAATGCATGACCTCGGCGAAGGGCTGCGGAAAGATGCCCATGAAGAGCACCGCCGCGGCGAGCAGCCCCAGCACCAGCAGCTCGCGGGAATCAAGGTCCTTCAGCGCGGCGACGTGCTCGTTCGCGACCGCGCCGAAGATCACGCGCTTGTACATCCACAGCGTGTAGGCCGCACCGAACACCAGCGTCGTCGCGGCGAGGAACGCCACCCAGAAGCCGGCCTTCATCGCCCCCATGATCACCATGAACTCGCCGACGAAACCACTGGTGCCAGGAAGCCCGCAGTTGGCCATCGCAAAGAGCATCATCAGCGCGGCGAACCTGGGCATGGTGTTCACCACGCCGCCGTAGTCGGCGATGTTCCTGGAATGCATGCGGTCGTACATCACGCCGACGCAAAGGAACATCGCTGCCGAGATGAAGCCGTGCGAGATCATCTGGATCAGCGCGCCCTCGATGCCCCAGGAATTGAAGATGAAGAATCCCAGCGTGACGAATCCCATGTGCGAGATCGACGAGTAGGCAATCAGCTTCTTCATGTCGGTCTGCACCAGCGCTACCAGGCCGATATAGACGACGGCCACCAGCGACAGCGCGATCATCAGCCAGGCAAGCTCGCGGCTGGCGTCCGGCAGGATCGGCAGGGAGAAGCGGATGAAGCCGTAGGCGCCGAGCTTCAGCATGATCGCCGCCAGCACCACCGAGCCGCCGGTGGGCGCCTCGACGTGGGCGTCGGGGAGCCAGGTGTGCACCGGCCACATCGGCACCTTGACCGCGAAGGCGAGCAGGAAGCCGAAGAACAGCCAGATCTGCGCCGCCAGCGGGATGGGCAGCGCGTGCCAGTCGAGCACGGCGAAGCTGCCGCCCGACTTGTTGTACAGGTACAGCAGCGCGACCAGCATCAGCAGCGAGCCCGCCAGGGTGTAGAGGAAGAACTTGAGCGCCGCGTAGACCCGGTTGGGGCCGCCCCAGACGCCGATGATGATGAACATCGGGATCAGCGTGGCCTCGAAGAAGACGTAGAACAGCACCCCGTCCAGCGCCGAGAAGACGCCGTTCATGATCCCCGACAGGAACAGGAACGCCGCGAGGTACTGCCCGACCCTTTTCTGGATCACCGCCCAGCCCGCGATCACCACCAGCACGGTAATGAAGCTGTTGAGCAGGATGAACAGCACCGAGATGCCGTCGACGCCGAGGTGGTAGTGGATGTTGTACTGGCGGATCCACGCCAGCCGCTCGGTGAACTGCATGCCGGCGAGCTGGGTGTCGAAGTTCAGGTACAGCGGGATCGTCACCAGGAACCCGGCAATCGCGCCGACCAGCGCGATCGCCCGCTGCATCGGCGCCGAGCGGTCGTCGCCGGCGCCGAGCACCAGCAGGCCGGCGGCCACGGGCAACCAGATCGCGAGCGACAGGAGCGGCGGATGTTCCATCGCTCAGGACGCCTTCAGCATCGGGATGACGAAGATGAACAGCGTCATGACTGCGAACACGCCGATGATCATCGTGAAGGCGTACTGGTAGATCAGGCCGGTCTGGAACAGGCGCACGATGCCGGCAAACCAGCCCACCAGGCGCGCCGAGCCGTTCACGACGAGTCCGTCGATAAGCGCGACGTCGCCGCCGCGCCACAGCCCCCTGCCGAGCACCCGGGCGCCCCCCGCGAACAGCATCTGGTACAGCTCGTCGAAGCCGTACTTGCGTTCGACGATCGCATAGAGCACGCCGAAGCGCTGCGCGACGCGCCTCGGCAGGTCGGTGCGCACCGTGTACAGGTACCAGGCGAGCGCAGCGCCGGAAAGCGCCAGCCAGAATGGCGGCGTCGCGAGGCCGTGGCCAATGAACCCCATGATGCCGGTGTAGCCCTGCGCCATCTTCGCCATCGCGCCGTGGCCCTCGCGTATCGCGATGCTGGCGCCGAAATAGTCGCCGAAGAGCGCGCTGCCGATGAACCATCCGGCTGCCACCGACGGGATCGCGAGCAGCACCAGCGGCACCGTCACCACCGCGGGCGACTCCCTCAGGCCCTCCAGCGTGTGCCTGTCCATGCGAGGCGTGCCGTGGAAGGTCATGAAGATGAGCCGGAACGAGTACACGCCGCCGGCGAACACTCCTGCGAGCAGCAGCCACCACGCCAGCGTAGCGCCGGGCGTCGTCGACAGGTGCACCGCCTCGATGATCGAGTCCTTGGAGAAGAAGCCGGCGAACGGCGGCAGCCCCGCGTTCGCGAAGGCACCGATCAGCATCGTCCAGTAGGTGATGGGCATCCACTTCTTCAGCCCGCCCATGCGCCGCATGTCCTGCTCGTGGTGCATCGCGATGATCACCGAACCGGCGCCGAGGAACAGCACCGCCTTGAAGAACGCGTGCGTGGCCAGGTGGAACATGCCTGCCGGGTAGGCCGAGGCCCCGAGCGCCGCCGTCATGTAGCCGAGCTGCGACAGGGTCGAATAGGCCACCACGCGCTTGATGTCGAACTGGGTGATCGCGACCAGCGCCATCGACGCCGCGGTGAGCGCGCCGATGAGCAGCACCACCGACAGCGCGGTCTGCGAAAGCTCGAACAGCGGCGACATGCGCGCGACCATGAATATGCCGGCCGTCACCATGGTCGCGGCGTGGATCAGCGCGGAGATCGGCGTCGGGCCTTCCATGGAGTCGGGCAGCCAGACGTGCAGCGGGAACTGCGCGCTCTTGCCCATGGCACCGACGAACAGGCACAGGCAGATCACCGTGATCAGCAGCGAGGCGCCGCCAGGGAACACGTCGATCGTCGTCGCGGCCATCGCAGGTGCCTGCGCGAAAACCGCGCCGTAGTCGAGCGTTCCGAAGTGCGCCAGCACCAGCGCGATGCCCAGCAGGAAGCCGAAGTCGCCGACGCGATTGACGAGAAAGGCCTTCAGGTTGGCGAAGATCGCGCTCGGGCGGGTGTACCAGAAGCCGATCAGCAGGTAAGACACCAGCCCCACCGCCTCCCAGCCGAAGAAGAGCTGCAGGAAGTTGTTCGCCATCACCAGCATCAGCATCGAGAAGGTGAACAGCGATATGTAGGCGAAGAACCTCTGGTAGCCAGGGTCGTCCTTCATGTAGCCGATGGTGTAGACGTGCACCATCAGCGACACGAAGGTCACGACGACCATCATCAGCGCGGACAGCCGGTCGATGAGGAAGCCGATTTCCAGCCTTGTGCTGCCGCTGGTGACCCAGGTGTAGATGCTGCCGTTCCACGTATTTCCGGCAAGCACGTCGGCGAACACGACGCAGGAGGCGACGAACGACACCAGAACCGCGAGGATCGTCACCCAGTGCGCGCCGGCGCGCCCGATCGCGCGGCCGAAGAGCCCCGCGACGATGGCGCCCGCGAGGGGGGCGAGCGGAACCAGCAGGTACAGGCTCTTCACCGCGTCATCCCTTCAGGCTGTCGAGGTCGTCGACGTTGATGGTGTTGAGGTTCCTGAACAGCACCACGAGGATGGCCAGGCCGATCGCCGACTCGGCCGCCGCCACCGTGAGGATGAAGAACACGAACACCTGCCCGGCGATGTCGCCCAGGTAGTACGAGAAGGCGATGAAGTTCATGTTCACCGACAGCAGCATCAGCTCGATCGCCATCAGCAGGATGATGACGTTCTTGCGATTCAGGAAGATGCCGACGACGCTGACCGCGAACAGCAGCGCGGCAAGCACGAGGAAGTGCGAAAGCGACAGCGGCGTCATTCGTCTTTCTCCGCCCGCATGCGCACCAGCTCGACGCTGTCGGTACGCCGCTGGCGCACCTGCCGCGACGGATCCTGGCGCCTGGCGTCCTTCCTGCCCCGCAGCGTGATCGCGATCGCGGCGATGATCGCCACCAGCAGCACCACCGCCGCGATCTCGAACGCGTACACGTACTCGGTGTACAGCAGCCGGCCGAGCGCCCTGGTGTTGCTGTAGCCGGGCCCGGGGTCGCGGGGAGGCGTCGACGTGAAGCCGAAGTAGCGCCCGGCAAGCACCATGGCCATCTCGACCACCATCAGGATGCCGACCGTCGCGCCCAGCGGCAGGTACTGCCAGAACCCCTCGCGCAGGCGGTCGACGTTGATGTCGAGCATCATGACGACGAACAGGAACAGCACCATCACCGCGCCGACGTAGACCAGCACCAGCGTGATGGCGAGGAACTCGGCCCGCAGCAGCAGCCAGATCGCCGATGCGGTGAAGAACGCGAGCACGAGGTAAAGCGCGCTGTGCACCGGATTCCTCGCCGTGATGACGCGCAACGCCGCGAACAGCATCACGGCGGCGAAGAAGTAGAAGACGGCGGTCTCGAACATCGCCCTACCTGTACGCCGCGTCCTCGGCGCGGTCCTTCGCGATCTGCTCCTCGTAGCGGTCGCCGACCGCCAGCAGCATCTGCTTGGTGTAGTACAGGTCGCCGCGCTTCTCGCCGTGATACTCGAGGATGCGCGTCTCGACGATCGAATCCACCGGACAGGATTCCTCGCAGAACCCGCAGAAGATGCACTTGGTGAGGTCGATGTCGTAGCGCGTCGTGCGCCGCGTGCCGTCTTCCCGCTCGGCGGTCTCGATGGTGATCGCGAGCGCCGGGCACACGGCCTCGCACAGCTTGCAGCCGATGCAGCGTTCCTCGCCGTTGGGGTAGCGGCGCAGCGCGTGCAGGCCGCGGAAGCGCGGGCCCTGGGGCGTCTTCTCCTCGGGAAACTGCACCGTGATCTTGCGCGCGAACAGCATGTGCCAGCCGGTCAGCCTGAGGCCGCGGAACAGTTCCAGCAGCAGGAACGAGCGGAAGAACTCGACGACGCGCGTCACGACCAGATGCTCCACGGCGTCTGCATCCACGCGCCGACGACGACGATCCAGACGATGGTCAGCGGGATGAACACCTTCCAGCCAAGGCGCATGATCTGGTCGTAGCGGTAGCGCGGGAACGTCGCCCGGATCCACAGGAACATCGACACGATCACGAACATCTTCGCCAGCAGCCACAGGATCGGCGGCACGGTGTCGAGCACCGGGCTGGAGATCGGCGCCTGCCATCCGCCGAAGAACATCAGCGCGGTGAGCGCGCTGATCAGGATCATGTTCATGTACTCGGCGAGGAAAAAGAGCGCGAAGGCCATGCCGGAGTACTCGACCATGTGGCCGGCAACGATCTCGGACTCTCCCTCGACCACGTCGAAGGGCGCACGGTTGGTCTCGGCGACCCCGGAGATGAAGTACACGAGGCAGATCGGCGCCAGCGGCAGCCAGTTCCACGACAGGAAGTTCAGTCCCATGTCGGCGAACATCCCCCGGCCCTGCCCGTTGACGATATCCGACAGGTTCAGGCTGCCCGAGACCATCAGCACCACCACCAGCGCGAAGCCCATCGCAAGCTCGTACGACACCATCTGCGCCGCGGCGCGCATCGCGGCAAGGAAGGCGTACTTCGAGTTGGATGCCCAGCCCGCGATGATCACGCCGTAGACGCCGATCGAGGTCAGCGCGGCGAGGTAAAGCAGCCCCGCGTTGATGTCTGCCAGCACCACCTCCGGCGCAAACGGCACCACCGCCCAGGCGGCGAGCGCAGGGATGATCGCCATCATCGGCGCGAGCACGTACAGCGCCGGGCTGGCGTTGCTGGGGACGATGATCTCCTTCAGGAACAGCTTGATGCCGTCGGCCACCGGCTGCAGCAGGCCCAGCGGCCCGACGCGGTTCGGTCCCAGGCGGATCTGCATCCAGCCGATGACCTTGCGCTCCCACAGCGTCAGGTACGCGACCGACAGCATCAGCGGCACCACGATGGCGACGATGAAGGCGAGACTGGTCACGGTGTCATAGACCGCCGGGCCCCAGACCGGGCCGAACCAGCTCGCGGTGCGATCGGTGAGCCAGTTCAGCATCTCAGGCGGCCTTCTCCGCGCCCAGCGATTGCAGGCTGACAGTGCCGAACATCGGACCCAGACCGGCCGTGGACGCATGCGCCGCGGCAATGCGCACGCAGCCGTCAGGCAGGCCGTCATCGAGCGCGCAGGCAAGGGTCGCTTCGCCTGCGCCCTGCTTCACCAGCAGTTGATCACCCACCGCGACGCCGAGCTGCTTCATCAGGCCTGCGTTCAGCCATGCCTTCGGCGGCTGCGCGTCGCGCGTCTTCTGCAGCGGCGCGGAACGCCGCGCCAGCGCGTCGGCAAAGTGGATCGGCACATCGGCAATTCGCTGGATGCCCTTCACCGCCGGCGCCGCCGCTGCCGCAGCAACCGAGGTGCGGTTGGACAGCAGCGAGCCCACATCGCGGCCTGCGATGCATGCCGCGCGCACCTGCTCGATGGTGTCGAACTCGAAGCCTTTGAGGCCGAGCAGCGTCCCGAGCATGCGCAGCACCTTCCAGCCCGGGCGCGCGTCGCCGAGCGGCTTCACGCAGGCATGGAACGCCTGCACGCGGCCCTCGGTATTGATGAAGGTGCCGGCGGTTTCGGTGAATGGCGCGATCGGCAGCAGCACGCTTGCGTACGCCGAGGCGACGGTCCTGAACGCCGATAGCTGCACGACGAAGTCCGCCGCGCACACCGCCGCAAGCGCGGCCTGCGGATCGGCGCAGTCGAGCTCGGGTTCCGCGTTCAGCAGCACGTAGGCCTTGTGCGGCTGCTCGAGCACCGCGCGCGCATCGAGGCCGTGTGCGGCGCCGGCAACGTACCCCCCCACCGAGTTCGCTGCTTCACCGAGGAAGCCGAACATCGCGCCGAGGCCGTCGGCAAGCTGCTGCGCGATCGCATGCAGGGCGGCCGCCTGCGGATGCTGCTGCGCGAAGTTGCCGAGCAGTATCGCCACCTTCTTGCCGGACTTCAGGCTGGCACCGATCGGCGTGTCCATGACCTTCGCCAGCGCCGCCGGCAGCTCTGCGGGCGACACCACCTGCCGGTTCGCCACCGGCATCAGCGGATCGTCGCTGGTGCAGCCGAGGAAGTTGATCTGCGCGCGGCGCTTCGCCGCCTGGCGCAGCCGGTGCGCGAGGAGCGGATGGTCCTTGCGCAGGAACGAGCCAACCACCAGCACGCGGTCGCACTCGCCGAGCCCGGCGATCGGCATGCCCAGCCACGGGATTCCGGCGAGCTTGCCGTCCGCGGAGAAGTCCGACTGGCGCAGGCGAAAGTCGGCGCTGGCGCCGAGCCCACGCGCGAGCTGGCCGGCGAGGTAGAGCTCTTCCAGCGTCGAATGCGGCGTCGCGAGGATGCCGGTGCTGGTGCCAGCCGCGCGCAGCCCGGCGGCAACCGCCTCGAGCGCCTCCGGCCAGTCCACCTCATGCCACTCGTGCTCACGCTTCAGCATCGGGCGTGTCAGGCGTTCTGACGACCCCAGCGCCTCGTAGGAGTAGCGGTCCTTGTCCGAGAGCCAGCACTCGTTCACCGCCTCGTTCTCCAGCGGCAGCACGCGCATCACGCGGTCCTGCTTCACCTGCACGACCAGGTTGGCGCCCAGGCCGTCGTGCGGCGACACTGACCTGCGCCGCGACAGCTCCCACGTGCGCGCGGTATAGCGGAACGGCTTCGAGGTCAGCGCACCCACCGGGCAGAGGTCGATCATGTTGCCGGACAGCTCTGAATCCACCGAGCGGCCGACGAACGCGACGATCTCGGCATGCTCGCCGCGGCCGATCATGCCCAGCTCCATGACGCCGGCGATCTCCTGGCCGAAGCGCACGCAGCGCGTGCACTGGATGCAACGGCTCATCTCCTCGGCGGCGACCAGCGGCCCGATGTCCTTGTGCAGGACGACGCGCTTTTCCTCCACGTAGCGCGACCCTCCCTTGCCGTAGCCCACCGACAGGTCCTGCAGCTGGCACTCGCCACCCTGGTCGCAGATCGGGCAATCGAGCGGATGGTTGATGAGCAGGAACTCCATGACGCCGTTCTGCGCCGTCTTCGCCACCGGCGAATGCGTGCGCACCTTCATGCCGTCGGTGACCGGGGTCGCGCACGCCGGCAGCGGCTTGGGCGCCTTCTCGACCTCCACCAGGCACATCCGGCAGTTCGCGGCGATCGAGAGCTTGCGGTGGTAGCAGAAGTGCGGCACGTAGATGCCGAGCTTGTTCGCAGCGTCCATCACGGTCGAGCCGTGCGGCACCTCGACTTCGCGGCCGTCGACTTCGAGCTTCAGGCCGCTCATGCGTGCGCTCCTGCAGCTGCCCTGCTCACCGGGCTCGAGCTTGCGCCCGCTCGTCCCCAGCGGGGCTCGCTATCGGAGCCACTCACCAGGCAGTGCCTGTGCTCGATGTGATGCTCGAACTCGGCGCGGAAGTTCTTCAGGAAGCTCTTCACCGGCAGCGCGGCAGCGTCGCCAAGCGCGCAGATGGTACGACCGGCGATGTTGTCGGCGACGCTGTCGAGCAGCGCGAGGTCCTCGGGCCGGCCCTTGCCGGTTTCTATGCGGTGCACCACGCGGTACAGCCAGCCGGTGCCTTCGCGGCACGGCGTGCATTGCCCGCAGGACTCCTCGAAATAGAAGTACGACAGCCGCTCCAGCGCGCGCACCATGCAGGTGGTTTCATCCATGACGATCACCGCGCCGGAACCGAGCATCGACCCTGCCTTGGCAATCGAGTCGTAGTCCATGTCGGTGGCCATCATGACCTCGGCGGTCAGCACCGGCATCGACGAGCCGCCGGGAATCACGGCCTTCAGCTTCCTGCCGCCGCGCACGCCGCCGGCCATCTCGAGCAGCGTCGCGAAGGGCGTGCCGAGCTTCACCTCGTAGTTGCCGGGGCGGTTCACGTGCCCGGTCACCGAAAAGAGCTTGGTGCCGCCGTTGTTCGGCCTGCCGAGCGCAAGGAAGGCATCCCCGCCATTGCGGATGATCCATGGCACCGCAGCGTAGGTCTCGGTATTGTTGATCGTCGTCGGCTTGCCGTACAGCCCGAAGCTCGCCGGAAAAGGCGGCTTGAAGCGCGGCTGGCCCTTCTTGCCCTCGAGCGATTCCAGCAGCGCGGTCTCCTCGCCACAGATGTAGGCGCCGTAGCCGGGATGGGCGTAGAGCTCGAACGAGAAATCGGAACCGAGGATGTTCCTGCCGAGGTAGCCTGCTTTCCTTGCCTCCTCCAGCGCCTCTTCGAACTGCTCGTACACGGCCCAGATCTCGCCGTGTATGTAGTTGTAGCCGGCGGTGGACCCGGTGGCGTAGCCGCCGATGATCATGCCCTCGATCACCGCGTGCGGGTTGTAGCGCAGGATGTCGCGGTCCTTGCAGGTGCCCGGCTCGCCTTCGTCCGAATTGCAGACCATGTATTTCGCGCCCGGAAACTGGCGCGGCATGAAGGACCACTTCAGGCCGGTCGGAAAGCCCGCGCCGCCGCGCCCGCGCAGCGCGGACTTCTTCAGCGTGGCGATTATCTCGTCTGGCGCGACCTTACCTGTGACAAGCTTCCTCAGCGCCTCGTAGCCGCCGCGCTTCTCGTAGTCGGACAGGTGCCAGTTGCGGCCGTCGAGGCCGGCCATCAGGATCGCGTCGGGGCCGTAATCAATCATCTCACTTCAGCTCCGCGAGCAGCGCATCGATCTTGTCCTTCGACATGTAGTCGCACATGCGCTTGTTGTTCACCAGGATCACCGGCGACATCGCGCAGGCGCCCATGCACTCGCCCTCCTTGAGCGTGAAGCGGCCGTCCGGCGTGGTTTCGTTGAAGCCCACGCCGAGTTTCTCCTTCAGGTAGTCGGCGGCGTCCAGCGAGCCTTGCAGCCCGCACGGCAGGCAGGTGCACACGGTCAGCTTGTACCTGCCGACCGGCTTCAGGTTGTACATGTTGTAGAAGGTGGCGACCTCGTACACCGCCACCGGCGGCATGCCCAGGTACTGCGCGACAAAGTCCATCGTTTCGGTGGCAAGCCAGCCCTTCTCGTCCTGCGCGATGACCA
The DNA here is from genome assembly GCA_964612335.1 of uncultured Enterobacteriaceae bacterium. Taxonomy (GTDB): domain Bacteria; phylum Pseudomonadota; class Gammaproteobacteria; order Burkholderiales; family SG8-39; genus CAZTDU01. The sequence goes on from CAZTDU010000004.1 coordinate 93,440, forward strand.
GCGCCGCCATCACCGCCGACTGCTTCTGGTCGGCAGGGTACTTGGCGACCTCGCGGTCGATCTTCGCGAGGGCGCCGACGCTCAGTTCGCCCGCGGCGCTCATCGGTCCACGTCCCCGAACACGATGTCCATGGTGCTGATGATCGCGACGGCGTCGGCAATCATGTGGCCCCGCGCCATTTCGTCCATCGCCGACAGGTGCGCGAAACCCGGCGGGCGCAGCTTCACGCGGTAGGGCTTGTTCGCGCCGTCGGAGACCAGGTACACGCCGAACTCGCCTTTCGGGTGCTCCACCGCCGCGTAGGCCTCGCCCGGCGGCACATGCATGCCTTCGGTAAACAGCTTGAAGTGGTGGATCAGCTCCTCCATGTTCGCCTTCATGCCGACGCGCGAGGGCGGCGCAACCTTGGCGTTGTCGGTGATCACCGGGCCGGGGTTCGCGCGCAGCCAGTCGATGCACTGGCGGATGATGCGGTTGGACTGGCGCATCTCCTCGACGCGCACGAGGTAGCGATCGTAGGTGTCGCCGTTCTTGCCGACCGGGATGTCGAAGTCGAGCTGGTCGTACACCTCGTAGGGCTGCTTCTTGCGCAGGTCCCACGCCACCCCCGAGCCGCGCAGCATCGGGCCGGTGAAGCCGAGTGCCAGCGCGCGCTCAGGGCTCACCACGCCGATGCCGACAGTGCGCTGCTTCCAGATGCGGTTCTCGGTCAGCAGGGTCTCGTAATCGTCGACGTACTTCGGGAAGCGCTCGGTGAAATCCTCGATGAAGTCGAGCAACGAGCCGTGCCGGTTGCGGTTCAGTTCCTTCAGGTCACGCTCGCTGCGAAAGCGCGAGGGCTGGTACTGCGGCATGGAATCCGGCAGGTCGCGATAGACCCCGCCCGGACGGTAGTAGGCTGCGTGCATGCGCGCCCCGGACACCGCCTCGTAGCAGTCGAACAGATCCTCGCGCTCGCGGAAGCAGTACAGGAACACCGTCATCGCGCCGAGGTCGAGCCCGAGGGACCCGAGGCCGAGAAGGTGGTTCAGGATGCGCGTGATCTCGTCGAACATGACGCGGATGTACTGCGCGCGCACCGGCACATCGACGCCGGTCAGCTTCTCGATCGCCAGGCAATAGGCATGCTCGTTGCACATCATCGACACGTAGTCGAGCCGGTCCATGTAGGGCAGCGACTGGATGTACGTGCGCGTCTCGGCGAGCTTCTCGGTGGCGCGATGCAGCAGACCGATGTGCGGATCGGCACGCACCACGACCTCGCCGTCGAGTTCGAGCACCAGGCGCAGCACGCCATGCGCCGCCGGGTGCTGCGGGCCGAAGTTGACCGTGTAGTTGCGGATCTCGGCCACTAGGCGCGATCCTCGCCGTAGCGTTCCTCGCGCACCACGCGCGGCGTGATCTCGCGCGGCTCTATCGTCACCGGCTGGTAGACCACGCGCTGCTGTTCCGGGTCGTAGCGCATCTCGACGTGCCCGGAGATCGGGAAGTCCTTGCGGAACGGATGGCCGACGAAGCCATAGTCGGTAAGGATGCGGCGCAGGTCAGGGTGCCCCTCGAACACGATGCCGAAGAGGTCGAACGCCTCGCGCTCGAACCAGTTCGCGCCGGGCCAGGTCTCCGAGACCGACGCGAGCATCGGAAAATCGTCGTCCGGGCAGTACACGCGCACGCGCAGGCGCCAGTTGTGCGTCACCGACAGAAGGTGCAGCACGACGGCGTAGCGCTCGCGTTCCCAGGGCCGGTCGCCGTAAGTGGAGTAGTCGATGCCGCAAAGGTCGGTCAGCTGCTCGAAGCGCAGTTCGGCGTGGTCGCGCAACACGCCGGCCACCGCGGCATAGCGCGAGGCCGGCACTTCCAGCGTGATCTCGCCGAGGCGCTCGGTCAGCGAGGCGATGCGCTCGCCCAGCACGTTCCTGAGCGCATCGTGCAGGCGCTGAAGTCTGGGAGTCATCTACCGGGCGATCGTCGTTGCGCGCATCAGCGGGCGATGGTATTGGTTCGCTTGATCTTGTTCTGCAACTGCACGATGCCGTAAAGCAGCGCTTCCGCCGTGGGCGGGCAACCGGGCACGTACACGTCCACCGGCACGATGCGGTCGCAGCCGCGCACCACCGAGTACGAGTAATGGTAGTAGCCGCCGCCGTTGGCGCAGGAACCCATCGAGATCACCCAGCGCGGCTCGGGCATCTGGTCGTAGACCTTGCGCAGCGCCGGCGCCATCTTGTTGCACAGCGTGCCGGCTACGATCATGACGTCGGCCTGGCGCGGACTCGGGCGGAACACGATGCCGAAGCGGTCGAGGTCGTAGCGCGCGGCGCCGGCATGCATCATCTCGACGGCGCAGCACGCCAGGCCGAACGTCATCGGCCACATCGAGCCGGTGCGCGTCCAGTTGACGAGCTCGTCCAGCGTGGTGGTGACGAATCCCTGTTGCGGCAGGCCTTCGACGCCCATGGCTCTACTCCCAGTCCAGTGCGCCCTTCATCCATTCGTAGGCGAAGCCCACGACGAGGACGAGGAGGAACAGCATCATCGACAGGAACCCGAACAGGCCGATGTCGCCCAGTGCGACCGCCCACGGGAAGAGGAACGCGATCTCGAGGTCGAAGAGGATGAACAGGATCGCCACCAGGTAGTAGCGCACGTCGAACTTCATGCGCGCATCCTCGAACGCCTCGAAGCCGCACTCGTAGGGGGAATTCTTCTGCGGATCCGGCCGATGCGTGCCGAGCGCGAGGTTGCCGGCCCATCCGAGTGCGACAGGCGCGACGCCAACCGCCACGCCGACGATCAGGAACAACAGGATCGGAAAGTACTCCGCGAGCATTCGTCCTTCCCCGGTTCTACGCCTGTCTGGTGCCCACGAGCAGACTCGAACTGCTACGGCTGTTTAGGCCACCAGCCCCTCAAGCTGGCGTGTCTACCAATTTCACCACGTGGGCCCGCTTTTTTCAGGGCGTGATTATCGCCCAAATCGGAGGATCAGTTCGGCACGTCCTTCGCTTTCGGCTCGCTCTTGGGCGTTTGCACCGCAGGAGCATCGGGCACCGTGGGCGCCGGCTTGGGCTTCACTGCGTCGATGACGCTGGCTGGTGCCCTTGGCTTCTGCGTCGCGAGGTACGCAAGGCCGAGGCTGGTGGCGAAGAACACCGCCGCGAGCACCGCGGTCGTGCGCGACAGGAAGTTCGCCGAACCGGTGGCGCCGAAGATGCTGCCGGAACTGCCGCCGCCGAAGCCGGAGCCCATGTCCGCGCCCTTGCCCTGCTGCAGCAGGACGAGGCCGATGATGCAGAGCGCGATCACGACGTGCAGCGCGATCGTGACGTTGATCCAGAATTCCGAAACCATCACTTCACTCCCGGTTTTGCCGCAGCCGCCTGCACGATGGCGAGGAAGTCCTCTGCCACCAGGGACGCGCCGCCGATCAGTCCACCATCCACGTCAGGCAGCCCGAACAACGCCGCCGCGTTCGACGCCTTCACGCTGCCGCCGTACTGGATGACAAGCGCATCCGCCACCTCCCGGTCGGCGGATGCGACGCGCCCGCGCAGGAACGCATGCACTTCCTGCGCCTGCGCCGGCGTCGCCGTCCTGCCGGTGCCTATCGCCCACACCGGCTCGTAGGCCAGCACCGACCGCCCCAGCGCCTTCACGCCGGCCTTCGCGGTCACGGCATCCAGCTGCCTCGCTACCACGGCTTCGGTCTGTCCCGCTTCACGCTCGGCGAGCGTCTCTCCGAGGCACAGGATGGGAATCAGTCCTGCCGCCTGGGCGGCGACGAACTTCGCCGCCACCTGCGCATCGGTTTCACCGAAGATCTGGCGCCGCTCGGAATGCCCGACCAGCACATAGCGGCAGCCGAGCTCGGCCAGCATCGCGGCAGACGTTTCTCCGGTGTAGGCGCCCGAAGCGTGCTCGCTGACGTTCTGCGCGCCAAGCGCGACTGGCGAGCCGGCGAGCAGCGCCGAGGCCTGCGCCAGGTACGGGAACGGCACGCACACCGCACAGGACGCGCCGGACATGTGGCGCGCACCGGCGATCACCGCGTTCAGCAGCGCCTGGTTGGCGGCCAGGCTTCCGTTCATCTTCCAGTTACCAGCGACCAGGCGGGCGCGCATCGGGGAGGTTTGATCCAGGATCGGCTAAAGCGCTGAATTTTACCGCATTCAGCGACGTGTTGCGGTGCGCAAATCAAGCCGCCCAGCGGCCCGCCTATCGCACCGACGCAGCCGCGTGCTCAACAGCGTGCGCAATGCGATGCGCTGCCGCCTCGATCGCCTCGCGTGGTTCGCCTTCCACCATCACCCGCAGCACCGGCTCGGTGCCGGACGGACGCAACAGGATCCGCCCGCGGCCTTCGAGCTCGCGCTCGGCGTCCTGCCGCGCAGCGGCGATCGCCGCATGCGCACCGGCGTCAAAGCCGCGCGGCACCGGCACGTTCAGCAGCACCTGGGGAAACATGTCCAGCCCCGCCGTCGCTTGCGTGAGAGACTGGCCGGAAGTGCGCAGCGCAACCACGACCTGCAGCGCGGAGACAATGCCGTCGCCGGTGGTGTGCCGGTCAAGGCAGATGACGTGGCCCGAGTTCTCGCCGCCAAGCAGCCAGCCCTTGTCGCGCAGGGTTTCGAGTACGTATCGGTCGCCGACCCTGGCGCGCGCAAACGGCACGCCCAGCCGGCCGAACGCCAGCTCGAGGCCAAGGTTGCTCATCAGCGTGCCGACCACGCCGGCCACCTTGCCCTGCGCAAGCCGGTGCCGGGCGATCACGTACAGCAGCTGGTCGCCGTCGTACAGGCGCCCTGCGGCGTCGACCATCACCAGCCTGTCGCCGTCGCCATCCAGCGCGATCCCCAGATCTGCCTTGCGCTGCCGTACTTCCTGCACCAGGCGTTGCGGCGCAGTGGCGCCACAGCCGTCGTTTATGTTGAAACCGTCGGGCGACGCGCCGATCGCCGTGACGTCGGCGCCCAGTTCGTGAAACACCTCGCGCGCCACGCCGTAGGCCGCGCCGTGCGCGCAATCCACGACGATCCTGACACCGCGCAGGTCGAAGTTGCCAGGCACGGTAGCCTTGCAGAACTCGATGTAGCGCCCGGCGGCATCGTCTACCCGCCTGGCGCGGCCGAGGTCGGCGGCCTGGTTGCAGCCCATGGGTTCCTCGAGTCCGCGCTCGATCTGCGCCTCGACCGCATCGGGAAGCTTAAAGCCGTCGCCGGAGAAGAACTTGATGCCATTGTCCGAGTAGGCGTTGTGCGAGGCGCTGATCACGACGCCAGCGCTCAACCTCAGTGCGCGCGTGAGATACGCGACGCCGGGCGTGGGCAATGGACCGCACAGGTGGACGTCGACCCCCGCAGCGGAGAAGCCTGCCTCCAGCGCGGCCTCGATCATGTAGCCCGAGATGCGCGTGTCCTTGCCGATCAGCACCGCGGGCCGCTGCACGCCGACCGCGGCGGCGAGCGCGCGCCCCGAGGCGTATCCCAGCCGCAGCATGAATTCAGCGGTGATCGGCATCTGCCCCACCACACCGCGCACGCCATCGGTACCGAAGTATCTCCTGCTCATGCGTTGTTCCAGGCCTCCCAGACCAGCAGCGTGTCGCGTGTTTCGCGCACGTCGTGCACGCGCAATATTCTCGCCCCTCCCGCGGCCGCCAGCAACGCGGCGGCAAGGCTGGCCGCCAGCCGCCCACCCGGATCACGCCCGGTCAGCCGGCCAAGCGTCGACTTGCGCGACCAGCCTGCCAGCAGCGGATAGCCCAGTTCGGCGATGGCGCCCAATCGCTTCAGCAGCGTGAAGTTGTGCCCGTCGTTCTTGCCGAAGCCGAAGCCCGGGTCCAGGACGATGCGCTCGCGCGAGACGCCACCTCGCTCGGCCACGGCGGCGCGCCCGGCAAGAAACTCGCGCACCTCGGCGACCACATCGTCATAGGTTGGCTGCAACTGCATCGTTGCCGGATCGCCCTTCTTGTGCATCAGGCAGACGCCGCAATCGGCACCGGCGAGCGCCTCGATGGCGCCTTCCGCGCCGAGCGCCTCGATGTCGTTGATCATCGATGCGCCTGCAGCGATGGCGGCACGCATGACGCCCGGCCTGCGCGTGTCGACGCTCAAGGGAATCGGCAGCTCGCGCAGCGCTTCGAGCACGGGCAGCACGCGCGCCATCTCCTCTGCCTCGGAAATGGGCGCGGAACCGGGTCGCGTCGACTCACCGCCGATGTCGAGCAGGTCGGCGCCTTCGGCAGCAAGCTTTCGCGCATGCGCGATCGCTGCATCGGGCGCGAGGAAGGCGCCGCCGTCGGAAAAGGAGTCGGGCGTGACGTTGATCACGCCCATGACGAGCGGCCGGTCCAGCGGCAGGAGGAACCTGCCGCAGCGGAGCATCAGGTGCTGGGGGCTGGCGCCGGTGCTACCGGCGGCGCATCGCCCGCCGCAGGTGGCGTACCGCCCGTGGCCTTGGGCTTCGGCGGCCGCGGCGGCTTGCCGGCCATGATGTCGTTCAACTGCTCGGCGTCGAGCGTTTCCCACTCGAGCAGCGCGGCCGTCATCGCCTCGACCTTGTCGCGGTTCTCTTCCAGCAGCTTGCGGGCGAGCTTGTACTGCTCGTCGATGACGCGGCGGATCTCTTCGTCCACCTTCTTCATCGTCGATTCGGACACGTTCTTGTGCGTGGTGATGGACCGGCCGAGGAACACTTCGCCCTCGTTCTCGCCGTAGACCATCGGCCCGAGCGCGTCCGACATGCCCCACTGCGTGACCATGCGGCGCGCGATCTCGGTAGCGCGCTCGAAGTCGTTTGCCGCGCCGGTGGTCATCTGGCCCATGAACAGTTCCTCGGCAATGCGCCCGCCGAATAGCACCGTGATCGTATTCAGCAGCCGTTCACGGTCCTGGCTGTAGCGGTCCTGCTCCGGAAGCTGCATCGTCACGCCCAGCGCGCGGCCGCGCGGGATGATCGTCACCTTGTGCACCGGGTCGGTCTTGGGCAGCAGCTTGGCGACCACCGCGTGGCCGGACTCGTGGTATGCGGTGTTCCTGCGCTCTTCCTCGGGCATGATCATCGAGCGGCGCTCGGCGCCCATGATGATCTTGTCCTTCGCGCGCTCGAAGTCGTCCATGTCCACCAGCCGCTTCTGGCCGCGTGCGGCGAAGAGCGCCGCCTCGTTCACCAGGTTCGCAAGGTCCGCGCCGGAGAAACCCGGCGTACCGCGCGCGATGATGTCCGGCTTCACGTCCGGCGACGCCGGCACCTTGCGCATGTGTACCTTGAGGATCTCCTCGCGACCGCGGATGTCCGGTAGCGGCACCACGACCTGGCGGTCGAAGCGCCCCGGGCGCAGCAGCGCCGGATCGAGCACGTCCGGCCGGTTGGTGGCGGCGATGACAATCACGCCCACCGACGCCTCGAAGCCGTCCATCTCCACCAGCAGCTGGTTAAGCGTCTGCTCGCGCTCGTCGTTGCCGCCGCCCAGGCCCGCGCCGCGCTGGCGGCCCACCGCGTCGATCTCGTCGATGAACACGATGCAGGGGGAATGCTTCTTCGCCTGTTCGAACATGTCGCGCACGCGCGCGGCGCCGACACCGACGAACATCTCGACGAAGTCGGAGCCCGAGATCGAGAAGAACGGCACCTTGGCCTCGCCGGCGATGGCTCGCGCGAGCAGCGTCTTGCCGGTGCCCGGCGAGCCGACCATCAGCACGCCGCGCGGAATGCGCCCGCCGAGCTTCTGGAACTTGGTCGGATCGCGCAGGAAGTCGACCAGCTCGGACACGTCTTCCTTCGCCTCGTCGCAGCCGGCGACATCCGCGAAGGTCACGGTATTGGTGGATTCGTCCAGCATCCTGGCGCGCGACTTGCCGAAGGAGAACGCCCCTCCCCGCCCGCCGCCCTGCATCTGGCGCATGAAGAAGATCCACACGCCAATCAGCAGCAGCATCGGGAACCAGGACACGAAGATGTTCATCAGCAGCGACGGCTCCTCCTCGGGCTTGGCCTCGACCTTGACGCCGTACTTGAGCAGGTCGGAGACGAGCCAGATGTCACCCGGCGAATAGCTGGTGACGCGCTTGCCCTCGGTCGTGGTCGCCTTCAACTGGCGGCCCTCGATCGTGACTTTCGCGATGCGCCCGGCCTTCACCTCGTCGAGGAACTGGGAATACTCCATCGGCGCCGTGGCGACCTGGCGGGTGTTGAACTGGTTGAACACGGTCATCAGCACAAGGCCGATCACCAGCCAGATGACCATGTTCTTAAGCATGTTGTTCAAGGACTTGCTCCTGGCGCACCGGCGCCGCTCGAAGGTGAAAGTTTACGCTGAACCCGCAGGGGCAGAAAGAACGCTGGCCGCTGCATGGACATAGATGGTGCCGCCGGCCGGAAGTTCAACCGCCCTGCGCTACCAGGCCTTGCGCCGAGCCCTCCCTCAGCCGGCCGTCGCGCACCATGTTGCTGCCGGCGCCGTTGTCGCCCTTTTCGACGAATACCAGATTGTGGAAGAAATGGATTCCCGTCACATGCCGGTCGAGGTAGCTCGGGGCGTATCCCGGGCGCAGGTATTCGGCATGGTTCAGGCCGTCCGCCAGCGCCTTGAAGTAGCCCATCATGGTGCGCGGGCTGGCCAGGTCTTCGCTGTTCCCGCCCATGAAGGGCCAGTAGGAAGTCTGCGTGTCCTCGACCGCGTAGATGCCGCCGTCGGCAAGCAGGGGAAACAGGATGCCGAAGCTTGCGATGACGTGGTCGTTGCGGTGGCTGCCATCGTCGATGACGATGTCCACGCCGCCCATGTCAGCGACCACGCGGCGCAGGAACGCCTCGTCCACCTGGCTGCCCTGGTAGACGCGGATGCGGCTTTCCTGCGGCAGGCGCTTCTCGTGCAGGTCGATGCCGCAGATCTGGCTGCGCGGGAAGTAGTGCTTCCAGGTGCGCAGCGACTCGCCGCCGGCAAGCGGATCCTGGTAGCCGCCGATGCCGATCTCGAGGATGCGCAGTCGCCGGTGCCGGATCGGCCGGAAAAAGCGCTCGTAGTGCGTGGTGTAGCCGTGACGCGCCTTGTCGGTCTTGTGCAGCCGGGCAAGCCGCGTCAGGTCGCCGCCCGCAAAGCGCGAACGCAGAGCGCGTGTGAACAGTCGCGCCGAACGGGCAAGTGCGCGCGCGTCCATCAGCCCCCCCGCAAGCCCCTGCACACCAGGTAGGTCTCGCGCGATGACTCGCGCGACGCGGCGGGCTTGCGCGTCTGCACCGAGACAAACGTGCGCTTCAACTCGTCCAGCAGGCCGCGGAACTCCGCGCCCTGGAACACCTTCACCACGAACGAGCCTTCGGGCGCCAGCACGTCGCGGCAGAACGCGATCGCCTGCTCGGTCAGCGCGGCGGCGCGCGCCTGGTCGGCGCTGGTGATGCCTGACAGGTTGGGCGACAGGTCGCAGAGCACGACGTCGGCTCGTTCGCCAGGCATCGCGGCCCGCAGCCGGGCGACGACTGCGGCGTCGAGGAAATCCCCGCGCAGGATCGTCACGCCGGGAATCGGCTCGAGTTCCAGCAGGTCGACCGCGACGACGCTGCCTGCCGGCCCCACCCTGCGCGCGGCGTACTGCGACCAGCTGCCGGGCGCAGCACCCAGATCGACCACCCTGGCACCCGGCCTGAACAGCCGGTCGCGTGCATCGATCTCCTGCAGCTTGAAGGCGGCACGCGAACGCAGTCCCTGCGCCTTCGCCTTTTTCACGAAGGGGTCGTCGACATGGCGACGCAGCCATTGCGCGCTGGATTTCGAGCGCGGCATCGCGCCTAGTAGACTTCCGGCATGACGACATTGTCCCCGACGCAGCGCCGCGCGCTCAAGGCGCGCGCACATGCCCTGAAACCGCTGGTGCTCCTCGGCGGCAAGGGATTGACCGACCCGGTATGCGCCGAAGTGGAGCGAGCGCTGGCCGCGCACGAACTGATCAAGGTCCGCGCCGCCGACATGGATCGGGACGGGCGCGAAGCGGCGCTTGCCGAACTGTGCGAGCGCTGTGGCGCGATGCCGGTGCAGCACATCGGCAAGATCCTCGTGCTCTTCCGGGAAAAGCCCGCCGAAACCCCGCCGGCCGCTAGACGTAGCGAACGTCGAGAATCTCGTAGCGCTTCACGCCCCCGGGCGTCTGCACGTCCACCTCGTCGCCCGCGTACTTCCCGATCAAGGCGCGCGCGATAGGCGAACTGATGGAGATCTTGTTGGCCTTGATGTCTGCCTCGTCGTCGCCGACGATCTGGTAGGTCACCGAGGCGGCGCCTTCCGCCTGCAGTTCGACCGTGGCGCCGAACACGCAGCGCCCTTCGGCGTCGACCAGCTTGGGATCGATCACCTGCGCGTTTGCGAGCTTCGCCTCGAGCTCCGATATGCGGCCCTCGATGAAGCCCTGCCGGTCGCGCGCGGCATCGTACTCGGCGTTCTCCGACAGGTCGCCGTGCGAACGCGCCTCGGCGATCGCCTGGACCACGCTGGGTCGCTCGACGGACTTCAGGCGATGGAGTTCGGCGCGCAGCAGTTCCGCACCAACGGCGGTCATCGGGGTCTTGGCCATGTGTCTCCCATCCTACGGCGATCAGGCATTGGCGAAATCGAGCTTGGCATGCAGGTCCTGGAGCCGGTAGGGCTCCAGCCGGGCCAGGTGGCGCATGCCCGCGCACGCTGCGCGCGCGCCCGAAACGGTGGTGAAGTATGTCACGCGCGCGGCGAGCGCGCTGATGCGGATCGCACGCGAATCCGAGATCGCCGTCCGGCTGTCCTCCACGGTGTTGACGATGAAGCTTATCTCGCCGTTCTTGATCATGTCGACGACGTGCGGCCTGCCCTCGGCCACCTTGTTGACGATGCTCACCGGGATGCCGTGTGCCGCGAGCACTCCGCCGGTGCCCCGGGTCGCCAGCAGGGAGAATCCCAGGTCGCTGAGGTCGCGCGCAATCGATACCGCGGCCAGCTTGTCGCCGTCACGCACGCTGACGAAGGCGCGCCCGCCGGATGGCAGCCTGACGCCGGCAGCGAGCTGCGACTTCACGAACGCCTCGCCAAAGGTCTCGCCGACGCCCATGACCTCGCCCGTGGACTTCATCTCCGGGCCGAGGATGGTGTCCACGCCGGGGAACTTGGCGAACGGGAACACGGCCTCCTTGACCGAAAAGTACGGCGGAATCACCTCGCGCACCCCTTGCGCCGCGATCGATCGCCCGGCCATGCAGCGCGCAGCAACCTTGGCAAGCGGCACGCCGGTGGCCTTGGACACGAAGGGAACGGTGCGCGACGCGCGCGGGTTTACCTCCAGCACGAACACGGTGTCCCGCTGTATGGCGAACTGCACGTTCATCAGGCCGACCACCTTCAGCCCCCGGGCGAGCACCGCGCTCTGGCGCCGGATCTCGCGCTCGAGGTGGCTTGCGATCGAATGCGGCGGCAGGCAGCACGCCGAGTCGCCCGAGTGCACGCCCGCCTGCTCGATGTGCTCCATGATGCCGCCGACCATCACGTGCTTGCCGTCCGAGATGCAGTCTACGTCGATCTCGATCGCGTCCGACAGGTAGCGGTCGAGCAGTACCGGCGAATCGTTCGAGACGCGCACCGCCTCCTTCATGTAGCGCTCGAGCTCGCTCTGCTGGTGCACGATCTCCATGGCGCGGCCGCCGAGCACGTAGCTCGGTCGCACCACCACAGGGTAGCCGATCTCCTCGGCGAGCCTGAGCGCATCCTTCGCCGAGCGTGCCGTGCGGTTCGGCGGCTGGCGCAGCTTCAGTCGGTTGAGAAGCTTCTGGAAGCGCTCGCGGTCCTCGGCCACGTCTATCGCATCGGCCGTGGTGCCGATGATCGGCACGCCCGCCGCCGCGAGGTCGCGCGCGAGCTTGAGCGGCGTCTGGCCGCCGTACTGCACGATCACCCCCCAGGGCTTCTCAAGCTCGGCGATCTCGAGCACGTCCTCGAGCGTCAGCGGCTCGAAGTACAGGCGGTCGGACGTGTCGTAGTCGGTCGACACGGTCTCGGGATTGCAGTTGACCATGATGGTTTCGAAGCCGTCCTCGCGCAACGCGAGCGCGGCATGCACGCAGCAATAGTCGAACTCGATCCCCTGCCCGATGCGATTCGGCCCCCCGCCCAATACCATGACCTTCTTCCTCGCCGACGGGGCGGCTTCGCACTCCTCCTCGTAGGTCGAGTACATGTACGCGGTCGAGGTGGCGAATTCGGCGGCGCAGGTATCGACGCGCTTGTACACCGGCCGGATGCCATCCGCATGGCGCCGCGCGCGCACCCCCTGCTCGTCGGTGTTGAAGAGGTACGCCAGGCGTCGGTCGGAGAAGCCCTTGCGCTTCAGCAGGCGCAGCTTTGCCGCGTCGATCTCGTCCAGCTTCCTGTCGTCCAGCTCCATCTCGAGATCGACGATCTCCCTGATCTGCGCGAGGAACCACGGATCGATGTGCGTGAGGCGGTGCACTTCCTCGAGCGTGAATCCGTTCTCGAACGCGTCGCCGACGTACCAGATCCGCTCCGGCCCGGGTTCGCCGAGTTCCTTCTCTATCGTCTCGCGATCCCTGGTGTGCTGGTTGAGGCCGTCGACGCCCGTCTCCAGGCCGCGCAGCGCCTTCTGGAAGGACTCCTGGAAGGTGCGCCCGATTGCCATCACCTCGCCGACCGACTTCATCTGCGTGGTCAGCCTGTCGTTCGCCTGCGGGAACTTCTCGAACGCGAAGCGCGGCACCTTCGTCACCACGTAGTCGATCGACGGCTCGAACGAAGCAGGTGTGGCGCCACCCGTGATGTCGTTCCTGAGCTCGTCCAGCGTATAGCCGACGGCCAGCTTCGCGGCGACCTTGGCGATCGGGAAGCCAGTGGCCTTGGAAGCGAGCGCTGAGGAGCGGCTGACGCGGGGATTCATCTCGATCACCAGCATGCGGCCATCGTCCGGGTTGACCGCGAACTGCACGTTCGAGCCGCCGGTGTCGACGCCGATCTCGCGCAGTACCGCGATCGACGCATCGCGCATCAGCTGGTATTCCTTGTCGGTCAGCGTCTGCGCGGGGGCCACGGTAATCGAATCGCCGGTATGCACCCCCATGGCGTCGAGGTTCTCGATCGAGCAGACGATGATGCAGTTGTCCGCGGAATCGCGGACTACCTCCATCTCGAACTCCTTCCAGCCGATCACCGACTCCTCGATCAGCAGTTCCTTGGTCGGCGAGGCTTCCAGCCCGCGCTCGCAGATGGCGACGAACTCTTCCCGGTTGTAGGCAATGCCACCGCCCGAGCCGCCCATGGTGAACGAGGGCCGGATGACGACCGGGAAGCCGATCGCGCCCTGCACCTGCAGCGCCTCCTCGATCGAGTGCGCCATTCTCGCGCGCGGGCAGGCAAGCCCGATCGACTCCATCGCGCGCTTGAACTTCTCGCGGTCCTCCGCCTTGTCTATCGCCTCGCGCTTCGCGCCGATCATTTCGACGCCGTACTTCTCCAGCACGCCCTCGCGCGCGAGGTCGAGCGCGCAGTTGAGCGCGGTCTGCCCGCCCATGGTGGGAAGCAGCGCCTGCGGCCTCTCCCTCTCGATGATGCTGGCGACCATCTGCCAGGTGATCGGCTCGATGTAGATCGCGTCCGCCGTGTCCGGGTCGGTCATGATCGTCGCCGGGTTGGAATTGACCAGGATGACGCGATACCCTTCCGCGCGCAGCGCCTTGCAGGCCTGCGCACCGGAATAGTCGAATTCGCACGCCTGGCCGATGACGATCGGGCCTGCACCGATCACCAGGATCGACTGGATGTCGGTGCGCCTAGGCAAGCTTCGCCTCCTGCATCATCGCGGCGAAGCGGTCGAAGAGATACGAGATGTCGTGCGGGCCGGGGCTGGCCTCGGGATGCCCCTGGAAGCAGAACGCCGGTCGGTCGGTGCGCGCGAGTCCCTGCAGCGAGCCATCGAAGAGCGACACATGCGTGGTGCGCAGGTTCCCCGGCAGCGTCGCAGGATCGACCGCGAAGCCGTGGTTCTGGCTGGTGATCGCGACGACGCCGGTGTCGAGGTCCTTTACCGGATGATTCGCGCCATGGTGGCCGAACTTCATCTTCATCGTCTTCGCCCCGGAGGCCAGCGCCATCAGCTGGTGGCCGAGACAGATGCCGAACACCGGCACGCGCGTCGCATCGAGGATGTCGCGAATCGCGCGAATGGCATAGTCGCAGGGCTCCGGATCGCCGGGGCCGTTCGACAGGAAGACGCCGTCCGGCTTCAGCGCCAGCGCGTCGGCTGCCGTGGCCTGCGCAGGCAGCACCGTCACGCGAGCGCCGCGGTCGACGAGCAGGCGCAGGATGTTCTTCTTGATGCCATAGTCGTACGCGACGACGTGGAAGCGCGGCTCGCCGCCCTCGGCGTGGCCGCCGCCCAGTGTCCACACGCCCTCGTGCCATTCATAGGTTTGCGCCGTGGTGACGACCTTCGCCAGGTCCATGCCGCCGAGGCCGGGAAACCCGCGCGCCTGCGCCAGCGCCCTCGCCTCGTCCACGTCGCCGGCCGCGATGCAGGCGTTCTGCGCGCCCTTCTCGCGCAGGATGCGCGTCAGCCTGCGCGTGTCGACATCCGCGATGCCGACGACTCCGTGCGCCTCGAGATACGCGCCGAGGCTGCGCTGCGACCGCCAGCTCGACGGTGCGGCCGGCAGGTCCCGGACAACCAGGCCGGCCGAGTGGATACGGACGGATTCCTCGTCTTCCACGTTGACGCCGGTGTTGCCGACATGCGGATGCGTCAGCGTGACGATCTGGCGGCAGTACGACGGATCGGTAAGGATTTCCTGGTAGCCGGTGATCGCGGTGTTGAACACCACCTCGCCCGCGCTGTATCCGCGCGCGCCGATCGACCGGCCCCGGAATACCGTCCCGTCGGCGAGGACGAGTACGGCAGGTTCGAGGCTGGCCACTCTGGACTCCGGATGTCGATGCGAAAAGCGGGAAAGGCCTCTAGCCCCTCCCGCTTCATTGAGGTACGGATTATACGCGCAAGGGCCCGGTACGGCTACCGCATCCCGAGCACGTCGAACATGTCGTAGAGTCCCGCAGGCCTGCCCCGCAGCCACTTCGCCGCCCGCAACGCGCCGAGCGCATAGGTCATGCGGCTCTGCGAGCGGATGGTCAGCTCGACGCGCTCGCCTTCGCCCGCAAACAGCACCGTGTGCTCGCCGACGATGTCGCCGCCGCGAATGGCATGAAAGCCGATCGCCTTGCGGTCGCGCTCGCCGGTGTCGCCTTCACGGCCGTGCACCGCGGCCTTGTCGAGGTCGCGGCCGAGCGCAGTGGCGACGATGCGCCCCAGCATCAGCGCCGTCCCCGATGGCGCGTCGACCTTGTGGCGGTGATGCGCCTCGATGATCTCGACGTCGAAGTCCTCGCCGAGCGCCTTCGCCGCATCGCCCGCGAGCTTGAACAGCACGTTGACGCCGACGGCGAAGTTCGGCGACATGGCCACCGGGATGCGCTGCGCCGCCGCGCGAATCAGGTCCATCTGGGCCGGTGTGAACCCGGTCGTGCCGATGACGCAGGCGATGGCGCCGCGCGCGCACGCTTCCAGGTGCGCGAGCGTGCCCTCGGGCCGCGTGAAATCGACCAGCACGTCGGCCGCGGCCAGTGCGCCGAGATCCGACACCACCTTCACCGGACCGGCGCCTTGTCCCAGCACCGCGCTGCCGGGCGCATCGAGCGCCGCGGCAAGCTCCAGCGACTGGTCGGCAAGCGCGCAATCGATGAGCGTGCGGCCCATGCGGCCACCTGCACCGGCTATGGCGACCTTCATTCATTCCCCCTGATGCGGTCGATCATGCGGCCGAAGAAGCCGCGCTCCGCAGGGGCATCGGCTGCCGGCTTCTTCTCCGGCTCGGCGGGCTCGGACGACTTGCCGTAGTCCGGGTCGTCGCTTGCCGCCTTCCAGTTCTGCCCGGCAGGGGCCACGGCATCCGGCGCAGGGCTCGCCACGGGTG
Organism: uncultured Enterobacteriaceae bacterium; assembly: GCA_964612335.1. Lineage (GTDB taxonomy): Bacteria > Pseudomonadota > Gammaproteobacteria > Burkholderiales > SG8-39 > CAZTDU01. Next base: position 109,431 of record CAZTDU010000004.1, read on the forward strand.
GTGCGGGCTCTGCAGCGGCAGCCGGCCTGGCCGCGGGCGGCTCGGCAGCAGGGCTCGCCGGCACGATGTCGCCGCTTACGCGCGCCAGCTTGCCCTCCTCGAAGAACACCGAGAACCTGCGGTGCTCGCGCGGCTTGCCGGGAACGTCGCGAAAGTACGGGTAGTCCCAGCGGTCGGCATGGAAGATGTCGGCCACCAGCGGCGTGCCGAGGACGAATCGCACCTGCTCGCGGGTCATGCCGGGCTTCAGCTGCGACACCATCTCCTGGGTGATGTAGTTGCCCTGCTGGATTTCCATGCGGTAGGGGGAAACGCCCGGCAGCGTCGGCACGGTGCCACACGCCGCCGCCGAAGCGGCGAGCGCGACCATCACGGCAAGTCGCAATCTGCACATGGGTATAATGATAACCGCCCAAGAGTCTGGATCTCCTCCGCATTCAAAGATGAACTCCTCCCAGAGCCTCAAGGAAAGCGGCCTCAAGTCCACGCTGCCGCGGCGCAAGATTCTCGAGCTGTTCGAATCGAGCAAGGTGCGTCACCTCTCCGCCGAGGACGTGTACCGCACGCTGCTTGCCGAGGGCATCGACGTCGGGCTTGCCACGGTCTATCGCGTATTGACCCAGTTCGAGCACGCCGGCCTGCTGTCGCGGCAGCATTTCGAGACCGGCAAGGCGGTGTTCGAGCTGGCCCAGGGCGGCCACCATGACCACCTCGTGTGCATGCAGTGCGGGCGGGTCGAGGAGTTCTACGACGCCGAGATCGAGAAGCGACAGAGCGAGATCTGCAGGCAGCGCGGTTTTTCCCTGAACGGACATTCACTCGCGCTCTATGCCGACTGCGAGCGCGCCGACTGCGAGCACCGGCCCCGCAGGCCGGCCTGAGGCCTGGCGGGCCGGAGGCTCCGGCTACTTTCCTTCCAGCATTTCCGCGGCATGGCGGCGCGTCGTCGCCGTGATCGACGTTCCGCCCAGCATCCGCGCCAGCTCCTCGATGCGTTCGGCACGGTCCAGCCGCCGCACCACGGTGCGCGGCCTGCCCCGCCCGCCTTCCTTCGCCACCGACCATTGCTCGGTGCCCTGTGCTGCGACCTGGGGCAGATGCGTGACGCACATCACCTGCCTGTCGCGGCCGAGCTTCGCCAGCGACTTGCCGACGATCTCGGCTACCGCACCGCCGATTCCGCTGTCGATCTCGTCGAACAGCAGCGTGGGCACGGGTGAGGACTTTGCCGCCACCAGGTGAATCGCGAGGCTGATGCGCGACACCTCGCCGCCTGAGGCCACCTTCGCCAGCGGCCGCAGCGGCAGGCTCTCGTGCGATGCCACCTGGAACTCGACGCCTTCGAGGCCATGCATGGAAGGCGACTCCAGTTCCGGCAGCTCGACTGAAAAGCGCCCGCCTGCCATGGCGAGCGTCTGCATCGACGCAGTCACCGCCCTGGACAGCGCCAGAGCGGCGGCCCGGCGCCTGCCGCTTACCCCGCGCGCAAGCGCGTCGTAGCGGTGCCTCGCCGCGACGACCTCCCGGGACAGCGCCTCGGCATCACCGGCAAGTTCAAGCTCCGCAAGCCGCGCGCCGGCACGCGCGGCGAACTCCGCCAGTTCTCCCGGCTTGACGCGGTAGCGTCGCGCCGCGGCATGCATCGCCTCGATGCGCGACTCGGTCGCGCGCAGCGCGGCGGGATCGAGGTCCAGCCTGGACGCATAGCCACGCAGTTCGCGCGCTGACTCGCTCGCCTGCGCGCCAGCCGACTCGAGCAACTCCACGATCGGGACCAGCGCGGCGTCGTGCGCGGACAGCGCGCGCAGCCGGTTCGCCACCGCACCCAGTTGCGCGATGCAGGCGCCATCGGCCTCGGCCAGCGCCTCGAGCGCGGATTGCGCGCCCGCGACCAGGCTGGAGCCGTGCGCCAGCCGTTGCTGCTCGGCGCACACCGCATCCCATTCGCCCTCCGCGGGGGAAAGCCGCTTCAGTTCGGCCACCGTCGCGGCGAGCTCGCGCCTCTCCGCTTCGCGCTGCTCGACGCGAGCAAGCGCCTCGGCTTCCAGCGCCTCCAGGCGCTTCCAGGCGCGGAACTCCGTCGCGCAGCGCTCGACCTCGGCGCCGATGCCGGCGTGCGCATCGAGCAGCTCGCGCTGTGCGGCGCCGCGCAGCAGGCTCTGGTGCGCATGCTGGCCGTGTATGTCGAGCAGCCGCTCGCCGGCCTCGCGCACCTGCGCGAGCGTCGCCGCCCTGCCGTTGATGAAGCAGCGCGAACGCCCGCTGCGATCGACGGTGCGCCTGAGGATCAGCACGCCCGGATCGCCTTCCAGGCCATGCTCGGCAAGATAGTCCTGCAGCGGTCCCTGCGCGGCGATGTCGAACTCGGCGGACAGCTCGGCGCGCTCCGCGCCATCGCGCACGATGCCGGCGTCTGCACGGCCCCCCACCAGCAGCTCGAGCGCATCCACGAGGATCGACTTGCCCGCGCCGGTCTCCCCCGTCAGCACGGTGAACCCCGCACCGGCCTCGATCTCCGCGCGCTCGACGATCACGTAGTCGCGGATGGCGAGCACGCGCAGCACGGCTACTCCAGGAAGGCGGCCCTCTCGACCGCCTCGCTCCAGCGCAGCTTCTCCCGCAGCATCGAGAAGTAGCTGTACCCCGGCGGGTGCACGAAGCGGATCGCGTCCTTCGAGCGCCTGAGCAGCATGCGGTCGCCTTGCGCCATGTCGGCGAGCGCAAAGCCGTCGAAATGCGCGCGCGCATCGACCGCTCGCAGCAGCACGATCTCGATGCTGCAGTGGTCGCTCACGCTGACCGGACGGGCAGACAGCGTGTGCGGATTCAGCGGCACCAGCGCGAACGCCGGCACGCTCGGGTGCAGGATCGGCCCCTGCGCCGACAGCGCGTACGCGGTGGACCCGGTCGATGTGGCGACGATCACGCCGTCCGCCCGCAGCGTGTATACGTACTCGCCGTCGATGTGCAGCTGGAACTCGATCAGGCGCCCCTGAGAACCCTTGCCTACCACCGCCTCGTTCAGCGCCAGCGTCTGCAGGATCACGCGGTCGCCGCGCCGGATCTCGGCCTCGATCAGCGAGCGGTCCTCTATGCCGTACTTTCCGCCGAGGATCGCGCCGACGGAGCTCGCCATGTCGGAGAGCGCAATGTCGGTCATGAAGCCGACACGGCCCAGGTTGACCCCGGCAAGCGGCACCTTGTGGCGCACCAGGTTGCGCGCCGCGGACAGCATGGTGCCATCGCCGCCGACAACGATCGCCAGGTCGGCGGTCCTGCCGATCTCCTCGAAGCTGCGCACGGCGGCCTTGCCGCGCAGCGCCGGCGCAGTTTCCTGCTCCACCATGAGCTCGGCGCCATGCGCCAGGATGACTTCCTGCAGCGCCGCGACAGACTGGCCGATCTCGGGACTATTCTGCTTGCCGATCAAGGCGATACGACGAAACGCTGGCGCCATTGCTCGAGTGTACAATGAATCGCATGCTCGACAAGCGCGCACAGACACTGCTGAAAACGCTGATCGAGCGCTACATCGCCGAAGGCCAGCCGATCGGCTCACGCACGCTGTCGAAGTACTCCGGCCTCGACCTGTCGCCGGCGTCCATCCGCAACGTCATGTCCGACCTTGAGGAGATGGGCCTCATCGCCAGCCCGCACACCTCGGCCGGGCGCGTGCCTACGCCGCAGGGATACCGCGTTTTCATCGACACGCTGCTGGTGGTGAAGCCGCTCGGCTCGGGCGAGATCCACCAGCTCGAGGACCACCTGCCGCCTGACAATCCGCAGCGCACGATCCAGGCGGCATCGCAGCTGCTGTCGCAGGTCACCCGCTTCGCCGGCGTGGTCATGACGCCCCGGCGGCGCTCGGTGTCGTTCCGGCACATCGAGTTCCTCAAGCTGTCGGAGAAGAAGCTGCTGCTGATCGTCGTCACGCCCGAGGGTGACGTGCAGAATCGCATCCTGCTCACCGAGCGCGACTACACGCAGGCCGAGCTGCTCGAGGCTGCCAACATGATCAACCAGAACTACGCCGGCCAGAGCTTCGAGACCGTGCGCCAGCGGCTGCACGAGGAACTGCACGACATCCGGCGCGACATGGTGTCGCTGATGTCGGTCGCGCTCGAGGCGGGCAGCCAGGCGGTCAGCGAGATCCGTGAGCCGTACGTCATCTCCGGCGAGCGCAACCTGCTTTCGGTGCAGGACCTGTCGCAGGACATGGCGCGGCTGCGCCAGCTGTTCGAACTGCTGGAGCGAAAGACATCGCTGCTGCAGATCCTGGATCTCTCGCTGCGCGCGGAAGGCGTGCAGATCTTCATCGGCGGCGAGTCCGGCGTGAACACGCCGGACGAGATCAGCGTGGTGGCGGCTCCGTACCGCGTCAACGGCGAGGTGGTCGGGACGCTAGGCGTGATCGGCCCCACGCGCATGGCGTACGACCGCGTCATCCCGATCGTGGACATCACCTCGAAGCTGCTCTCCAGCGCGTTGTCCCAGTAGTGGGGGCAGCGGCGGAAACGGGCATCCTGCTCGTCAACCTGGGCACGCCCGAGGCGCCGACCGCGGCAGCGGTGCGGGAGTACCTGGCGGAATTCCTCGGCGACCGCCGGGTGGTCAAGATCCCGCGCATCATCTGGCTGCCGATCCTGTACGGCTTCATCCTGCGGACGCGCCCGGCGCAATCGGCCGAAAAGTACCGGGCCGTGTGGACCGACGAAGGCTCGCCGCTGAAGGTGCATACCGTGCGCCAGGCAAAGCTGCTGCGCGGCCTGCTCGGCCCGGGTGGCGCCAGGGTCGAGTACGCCATGCGATACGGCAGGCCGCGGATCGCGGAGGCCATCGCCGCGCTGCGCGCGGCAGGCTGCACGCGCATCGTGGTACTGCCGCTGTACCCACAGTACTCCGAGAGCACCACCGAAAGCGTGCGCGACGTGCTCGGCCCCGGCGTCCGCATGATCGAGGACTTTCACGACCACCCGGCGTACATCGGCGCCCTGGCCGCGGTGGTTCGTCGCTACTGGGAGTATCACGAGCGCGGCGAGAAGCTGGTGATGAGCTTTCACGGCCTGCCGCAGAAGGTGGTCGACGCGGGCGACCCCTACCAGAAGCAGTGCCTCGAGACCGCCCGCCTGCTCGCTGCCAGGCTGGACCTCGACGCCGATCGCTACCTCGTCACCTTCCAGTCGCGGTTCGGCCGCGCGCAGTGGCTGCAGCCCTACACCGAGCCGACGCTGGTGAAGCTTGCCCGCGGCGGCGTGCGCGAGGTCGACGTGTTCTGCCCGGGCTTCGTCTCCGACTGCCTCGAGACCCTCGAAGAGCTCGGCATCGGTGCCCGCGAGGCCTTCCTCGGTGCCGGCGGCCGGATGTTCAGGCTGATTCCGTGCCTGAACGAATCCGACGAGTGGATCCGCGCCGTCCTCAGCATCGTCGAAGGGCGTGCCGACTGACCGCCTGAAGGCCCCCGCCTCAAAGTAGTGCCGCCGCGGGCCTTGAAAGCTGCGCGGACGCCCCAATATCGAAGAGGCTTATGACCGACGAAACCAATCAGACCCGGGCGGAAGACGCCGCCCAGACTGCGGCCGGGAAGCCCGCCAGGTCGCTGGAGGAACTGCTCGCCGAGGCGCAGGCGCGGATGGAGGAACAGCGCGATGCCCACCTGCGGGCGCTCGCCGACGCCGAGAACGCGCGCAAGCGCGCGCACGCGGAAGTCGCGGCGGCGAGCAAGTACGCCGTCGAGAAGCTCGTCGCCGACCTGCTGCCGGTGGCCGACAGCCTCGAGGCCGCGCTGGTCGTGCATGCCGACGAGGCGTCGCTGCGCAGCGGCGTGGAGCTGACGCTGAAGCAGTTGCAGACGGCGCTGGCGAAGGTCAAGGTGTCCGAGATCAACCCGTCCGGCGAGCACCGCTTCGACCCGAACCTGCACCAGGCGATGGCGGCCGTGGAATCCGACGCCGAGCCCAATACCGTGCTTTCGGTGATGCAGAAGGGCTACCTGCTGCACGACAGGGTGGTACGGCCAGCGCTGGTCACCGTGGCGAAAGCGATTGAAAAGAGCGAAACAAACCCCATATCCGATGCAGGATCAGCATCGAACCAAGGAAACTGACATGGCAAAGATCATCGGCATCGACCTGGGTACCACCAACTCCTGCGTCGCGATCATGGAGGGCGGCACGCCCAAGGTGATCGAGAACTCCGAGGGCGCACGCACCACTCCTTCCATCGTCGCGTATGCCGACGACGGCACGATTCACGTCGGTGCCCCCGCGAAGCGCCAGGCGGTGACCAACGCGAAGAACACCCTCTACGCGGTGAAGCGCCTGATCGGCCGGCGCTTCGAGGAAAAGGAAGTGCAGAAGGACCTCGAGCTGATGCCCTACCGCATCGTCAAGGCCGACAACGGGGACGCCTGGGTCGAGGTGCGCGGCAAGAAGATCGCGCCGCCGCAGGTATCCGCGGAAGTCCTGCGCAAGATGAAGAAGACCGCCGAGGATTACCTGGGCGAGGAAGTCGCCGAGGCCGTCATCACGGTGCCGGCGTACTTCAACGACTCGCAGCGCCAGGCGACCAAGGACGCCGGCCGCATCGCGGGCCTTGAGGTCAAGCGCATCATCAACGAGCCCACCGCGGCTGCGCTCGCCTACGGCATGGACAAGCACGGCAAGGGCGACAGCAAGATCGCGGTGTTCGACCTTGGCGGCGGCACCTTCGACATCTCGATCATCGAGATCGCCGACGTCGAGGGTGAGAAGCAGTTCGAGGTGCTGTCCACCAACGGCGACACCTTCCTCGGCGGCGAGGATTTCGACCAGCGCCTGATCGACTACGTGGTCGAGGAATTCAAGAAGCAGAGCGGCATCGACCTTTCCAAGGACCCGATCGCGTTGCAGCGGATCAAGACTTCGGCCGAGCGGGCGAAGATCGAGCTTTCGTCCAGCCAGCAGACCGAGATCAACGAGCCGTACATCGCGATGGCAAACGGCGCCCCGGCGCACCTGACGATGAAGATCACGCGCGCCAAGTTCGAATCACTGGTCGACGACCTCGTCAGCAAGACGATCGAGCCCTGCCGTGTCGCCATCAAGGACGCCGGCGTCAAGGTTTCCGACATCCAGGACGTGATCCTGGTCGGTGGCATGACGCGCATGCCCAAGGTTCAGGAGAAGGTACGCGAGTTCTTCGGCCGCGAGCCGAGGAAGGACGTGAACCCGGACGAGGCGGTCGCCGTGGGTGCGGCCATCCAGGCCGGCGTGCTCAAGGGCGACGTCAAGGACGTACTGCTTCTGGACGTCACTCCGCTGTCACTCGGCATCGAGACGCTGGGCGGCGTGTTCACGAAGCTGATCAACAAGAACACCACGATCCCGACCAAGGCCAACCAGGTGTTCTCGACCGCGGACGACAACCAGACTGCGGTGACGATCCACGTGCTGCAGGGCGAGCGCGAGGTGGCAAGCGGCAACAAGTCGCTCGGCCAGTTCAACCTCACCGACCTGCCCCCGGCGCCGCGCGGCATGCCGCAGATCGAGGTGACCTTCGACATCGACGCAAACGGAATCCTGCACGTGTCGGCGAAGGACAAGGCAACGGGCAAGGAGGCCAAGATCAAGATCCAGGCCAACTCCGGGCTCGCCGAGGAAGAGATCCAGCGCATGGTGAAGGATGCGGAACTCCATGCCGACGAGGACCGCAAGGCGCTCGAACTCGTCAACGCGCGCAACCAGCTCGAAGCGCTGGTGCACACGATCCGCAAGTCCCTCACCGAGCATGGCGACAAGATCGACCAGGCCGAGAAGGAGCGCATCGAGGCGGCGATCAAGGACGCCGAGGGCGTGCTCAAATCGGACGACAAGGCGGTGATCGAGGCGAAGGCGCAGGCACTTGGTCAGGCCGCGCAGAAGCTTGGCGAGAAGATCTACGCCGACAGCCAGGGGGCCGCGAACCAGGCGACCGGCGACGCCGGGCCGAAGGCCGAATCAGCGAAGAAGGATGATGGTGACGTGGTGGACGCCGAGTTCACCGAGGTGAAGGACAAGAAGGCCGGCTGAACCGGCGGAGGGCAACGAACCCGGCGGGCGGGCGCGCGAGCGTCCCGCCCGCTCGGCTATCTGGGGAATCATGGCGAAGCGCGACTACTACGAAGTGCTGGGTGTGAACCGGGACGCCTCCGACGAGGAGATCAAGAAGTCCTATCGCAAGCTCGCCATGAAATGGCACCCGGACCGCAATCCGGACAACGTCAAGGCGGAGGAAAACTTCAAGGAGGCAAAGGAAGCCTACGAGATTCTCTCCGACCCGCAGAAGCGTGCGGCGTACGACCAGTACGGGCACGCCGGCGTCGATCCCAGCGCCGGCGCGGGCGGCCCCGGGGCCGGCATGGGCGGCTTCGGCGACATCTTCAGCGACATCTTCGGCGATATCTTCGCCGGCGGCGCGCGCCAGGGCCGCTCCACGGTATTCCGCGGCGCAGACCTGCGCTACAACCTCGAGATCACGCTGGAGCAGGCGGCGCGCGGCTTCGAGACGCGGATCCGCATCCCGACGATGTCCCAATGCGAGACCTGCAATGGCAGCGGCGCCAGAGCAGGCACGCAGCCGCAGACCTGCCCCACCTGCCGCGGCGCGGGCCAGGTGCGCGTTTCCCAGGGTCCCTTCTCCATCGCGCAGACCTGCCCGCGCTGCCACGGCAGCGGCAAGATCATTCCGAACCCTTGCGCGAATTGCGGCGGCGCGGGACGCGTCAAGCACCAGAAGACCCTGTCGGTGAAGATCCCCGCGGGCGTCGACGAGGGCGACCGCGTCAGGCTCAGCGGCGAGGGCGAGCCCGGCGTGAACGGCGGCCCGCCGGGCGACCTCTACGTGCAGGTGCACGTCAAGCCGCACGGCGTATTCCAGCGCGACAACGACGACCTGCACTGCGAGATGCCGGTGTCCTTCACGGTCGCCGCGCTGGGCGGCGAGATCGAGATTCCGACGCTCGACGGCTCGGCGCGGCTGAAGGTGCCGGCCGAGACCCAGTCCGGCAAGGCGTTCAGGCTGCGCGGCAAGGGCATCAAGGGCGTGCGCAGCCATGCGCCCGGCGACCTCATCTGCCACGTGGTGGTCGAGACGCCCGTGCACCTCACGGAACGGCAGAAGGAACTGCTGCGCGAGTTCGAGGCAATCAACCAGGAGGATGCCGGCCGCCACAATCCGCGGACGAAGTCCTGGTTCGACAAGGTCAGGGAATTCTTCGACGCCTGAGGCGCGCGCGCCTCAGGCGCGGCGCCACGTCGTGCCGCCGGGTCCGTCCTCGAGCACGATCCCGGCCTCCAGCAGCTCCTTGCGCAGCCGGTCGGCCGCGGCGAAGTCGCGGCCCTTGCGCGCCGCGTTTCTCGCCGCGATGAGCTCCTCGATGCGGGCTTGCGGCAGGCCCGCCTGCGGCCCTGCCTGCAGGAACTCGCGCGGGTCGCGCTGCAGGATGCCGAGCACGCCGCCCAGGGCGCGCAGCTGTACGGCGGCCACCCGGTCGCCCCGATTCGCCTCGTTGGCAAGGTCGAACAGGACCGCCACTGCCTGAGGCGTACCGAAGTCGTCGTCCATCGCCTCGCGAAAGCGCTGCGCGTGCGCCTCGCTCCAGTCCGGCACCGCAGCAGTGCCCTCCTGCGCCCTCAACGCGGTGTACAGCCGGGCAAGCGCCGCCCTGGCATCATCCAGGTGCGCGTCCGAATAGTTCAGCGGGCTGCGGTAGTGCGCCCTGAGGATGAAGAAACGCACCACCTCGGCGTCGTAGGTCCTGAGGATCTCGCGTATGGTGAAGAAGTTGCCCAGCGACTTGGACATCTTCTCTTCATCCACGCGCACGAAACCGTTGTGCATCCAGTAGTTCACGAACGGCTTGCCGGTGGCGCCTTCGCTCTGCGCAATCTCGTTCTCGTGGTGAGGGAACTGCAGGTCCTGCCCGCCGCCGTGGATGTCGAAGTGCTCGCCCAGCAGCGCGCAGCTCATCGCCGAGCATTCGATGTGCCAGCCGGGGCGCCCGCCGCCCCAGGGCGATTCCCACAGTGGCTCGCCTGGCCGTGAGTGCTTCCACAGTACGAAGTCGAGCGGATCGGCCTTCGCCGCGCCGGGCTCGACGCGTTCGCCGGCCCGCAGTTCGTCCAGCGACTTGCCCGACAGCCGGCCGTAGCCGGGGAACTTGCGCACCGCGAAGTTGACGTCGCCGTCCGCCGCACGGTAGGCAAGGCCGTTCCGCTCCAGGCGCCCGATCATGTCGAGCATCTGCGGCACGTAGTCCGTGGCCCTCGGCTCGTGGTCGGGTTTCTCCACGCCCAGCGCCGCCGCATCCTCGTCCATGTAGGCGATGTAGCGCGCGGTAAGCGCCGCGATGCTCTCGCCGTTCTCCGTCGCGCGGCGGATGATCTTGTCGTCTATGTCGGTAATGTTGCGCACATAGGTGACCCGGTAGCCGCTGGCTCGCAGCCAGCGCCGCACGACATCGAACGCCACCATCACCCGTGCATGGCCGAGATGGCAGTAGTCGTAGACGGTCATGCCGCAGACATACATGCGCACTTCGCCCGCGCGCAGCGGCTCGAAACGCTGCTGTTGCCTCGACAGGGAGTTGTAGATCTTCAGCATGGCGCCGCTGCACGCCGGTTGTAGTCGGGGCGTGCTTAGTCTAGAATCCAGAAACCTTCCGTAGGGCCTTGAAAAGTATCACACAATGCTCGCATCAGCCGCTCCGCGCCGTACGCTTTGCGTACTTGCCTTCGTACTTGCGGCCTCTACCTGCGGCATCGCATCAGCCGACGAGATCCAGGAAGCAAGCAACCTGCTGCGCGCCGGCCAGCATGCGCAGGCGCTGGAGCGAGTGAACCGGATCCTTGCCACCAAACCGCGAGACGCCAAGGCGCGCTTTCTGAAGGGCCTGATCTTCACGGAGCAGGGAAACACCACGGAAGCGATTGCAATGTTCCAGAAGCTCACGGAGGACTTTCCGGAGCTGCCGGAGCCGTACAACAACCTTGCCGTGATCTATGCGGCGCAGGGCCAGTACGACAAGGCGCGCGCGGCCCTGGAGCAGTCGATCCGCACCCACCCCAGCTACGCCACCGCATACGAGAACCTCGGGGATGTGTACGCCAAGCTGGCCAGCCAGGCGTACGGCAAGGCGCTGCAGCTGGACGCCTCGAACTCGGCGGCGCAGAACAAGCTGTCCCTGGTGCGCGACCTTGTCGGCGCCCCGCCGCCCGCCAGCAAGCCGGTTGCTGTCGCCGCCAGGGAGCCGGCAAAGCCGGAACCCGCAAAGCCCGCTGCGATCGTCGCGGCGGCACCGGTGCAGCAGACCGAGAAGCCGGCTGCGGCGACGAAGTCCGCAACGGTCAAACCTGCGGCCGAGAAGCCCTCACCCGGGAAGCCCGCGGCCGAGAAACCCGCGGCAGCGAAACCGGCGCCCGATGCCGGCGGCGAAATTCTCAAAGCGGTCAATGCCTGGGCCGCCGCGTGGGCAGCGAAGGACGTGGACGCCTACCTCGCCTCCTATGCCGCGGACTTCAAGACGCCGCGTGGCGAGCCGCGCGAGGCGTGGGCCGACGGGCGCCGCCAGCGCATCATCGCGCCCAAGTCGATAAGCGTCAGCGTGGAGTCGCCCAAGGTAACGGTAAGCGGCGACAAGGCGTCGGTTACCTTCCGGCAGGTTTACCGATCCGACATCGTGCGCAGCAACGCAACGAAGACCCTCGACATGGTCCGGATCGGCGGCCGCTGGCTGATCCAGCAGGAATCGGTGAAGTGACGCGCTGCAGTATCCTGCGCCGGTCACTGTCGACCGTCGCTGGCGTGCTGGGCGCCTGCGCTACCGCGCTGGCTGCAAGCGGGCCTGAACCGGGCCTGGCGCACGTGCTGCAGGCCATCGAGGCCCACAGGCCGGACATCGCGCTCAAGCGCGTCGACGAACTGCTCGCGGCGCACCCGAACTTCCGCCTTGCGCACCTGATTCGCGGCGACCTGCTGCTCGCGCGCGCGAGGCCACTGCAATCGTTTGGCAACGCCGGCAAGACCGTGCCACGCGAGAAGGTCGAGGACCTGCGCGCCGAGGCCCTGGTGCGCCTCAAGGCACAGCGCGAGCGCCCCACCGACAAGCGGGTACCGCGCTACGTGCTGCAATTGCACGAAGCGCAGAAGTACGCGCTGGTGGTCGATTCCGGGCGTTCTCGCCTGTTCGTGTTCGAGAACGTGGCGGGCCGTCCGCGGCATGTAGCCAACTTCTACGTCTCGCTCGGCAAGCAGGGCATCGCCAAGGCACGCGAAGGCGACCAGAAGACGCCCGTCGGCGTGTACCACGTCACCGGCAACCTGCCACGCCAGAAGCTGGCCGACCTGTACGGCGCGGGCGCGTTTCCGATCAACTATCCGAACGCCTGGGACAGGCGGATGGGGCGAAACGGCTATGGCATCTGGCTGCACGGCACGCCCTCCGATACCTACAGCAGGCCGCCTCGCGCGAGCGATGGCTGCATCGTGCTGTCCAACCCGGACCTGCTGTCGCTGGCGCCCTACCTGCAGGTCGGCGTAACGCCGGTCATCATCAGCGACAACGTCGAATGGATGGAAGTCGACGTACTCGAAGCCGAGCGCAGGTCTCTCGCCGAGGCGATCGAATCCTGGCGCACGGACTGGGAAGCGCGCGATACCGCCCGCTACCTTGCGCATTACGCGCCGGGGTTCCGATCGGACGACCAGGATCTCGCGACGTGGTCCGCGCACAAGCGCAAGGTCAACGCCGCGAAGTCCTGGATTAAGGTAGGCTTGGGCGGCATTGCCATGTTCCGCTATCCGCACGAGAATTTCGTCGTCGTCTCGTTCGACCAGGATTACCGTTCGAGCAATCTTTCCAACACCATGCGCAAGCGCCAGTACTGGATACGCGATGGCGCGCGCTGGAGAATTCTCTACGAGGGCAGCACATGAATTTCGGCAAGCTATGGACGAATCTCTTCATCCTGTCCGCCGCGGCATCGGGCGCGGCAGCCGCCGCCGATCCCCAGGTGGATCTGAAGACGAACGTCGGCACCATCCGCATCGAGCTCAACCCTGCGAAAGCGCCGAAGTCCGTCGAGAATTTCCTGCAGTACGTCAAGGACGGCCACTATGACGGTGTCATCTTCCACCGCGTCATCGACAACTTCATGATCCAGGGCGGCGGATTCGACCGGAGTTACAAGCAGAAGCCGACCCGTACGCCGATCGAGAACGAAGCCCGGAACGGGCTCGCAAACGACCTGGGCACCGTCGCGATGGCACGCACCAGCGCGCCGCACTCGGCGTCGGCCCAGTTCTTCATCAACCTGAAGAACAACGACTTCCTGAACGCCGCCCAGGCGCAGGACGGCTGGGGCTACGCGGTGTTCGGCAAGGTGGTGTCCGGGCTCGACGTGGTGATGAAGATCGCCAAGACGCCGACCGGCGCCGGCGGCCCCTTCCGCACCGACGTGCCGCGCGAACCCGTGATCATCGAGTCCGCCACGGTAGTCGGCGCCAAGTAGCGCAATCCACGCCGCGCAGCGTGCCGCGCACGCTCTTCGTCTCCGACCTGCACCTTTCCGAGGCGCGCCCGGCACAGACGCGCCTGTTCCTGGACTTCCTGCATCAGGAGGCCAGCGGCGCTTCCGCCCTGTACGTGCTCGGCGACCTCTTCGACTACTGGCTCGGCGACGACGACCTCGACGCACCAGGATCGGACTGCCCGGGCACCCAGGTGGCGGCGGGAATGCGCGCCGTTGCCGCAAGCGGCGTTTCGATACGCGTGATGCGCGGCAACCGCGACTTCCTCATCGGCGACGCGTTCTGCGCCGCGGCCGGAGCGGCGCTGCTCGAGGACCCTGCAGTCGCCAGCGTCGGCGGCGAACCTGTGGTGCTGCTGCACGGTGACACGCTCTGCACCGACGACGTGGACTATCAGGCCTGGCGCCGCACGGCGCGCTCAGCGGCGTGGCAGCAGGATTTCCTCTCACAGCCGCTGCCGGCGCGGCGCAAGACCATGCGGGCGCTGCGAGAAAAGAGCTCGCAGGCGGTGAAGAGCAAACCGCCGACGGTGATGGACGTTACCGCAGCAGCGGTGGATGACGCCTTTCGCAGGCACGGGGTTCGCCGGATGATTCACGGCCACACCCATCGGCCCGCACGCCACGAGCATCGGGTGGACGGCAGCACCTGCGAGCGCTGGGTGCTGCCCGACTGGTACGAAGGCGGCGGCTGCCTGGTCGCAGACGCTCAAGGCCTGCGACTGCAGCGCTTCTAGCCCAACCCCCTCGCAAGGTCGGCTTTGAGGTCGGCAACGGCCTCCAGCCCGACCGCCACCCGCACCAGGCCGTCGCCGATGCCGGCTGCTGCCCGCGCTTCTGCCGAGATGCGGCCATGGGTGGTCGTGGCAGGGTGCGTAATCGTGGTCTTCGTGTCGCCGAGATTCGCGGTGATCGATACCAGCCTGGTCGCATCGATGAGTCGCCACGCTGCATCCTTGCCGCCCTTCAGGTCGAACGAGACCACTGCACCGCCGGCGCGCTGCTGGCGCCTGGCCAGCGCATGCTGCGGGTGCGACTCCAGCCACGGGTAGTGCACGCGCGCGACCGCGGGATGGCTCTCCAGCCAGCGCGCAAGCTCCAGCGCACGCGCCGACTGCGCGAGCATGCGCAGTTCGAGGGTTTCGAGGCCCTTCAGCAGTATCCAGGCATTGAACGCCGACAGGCTGGGGCCGGCGGTACGCATGAAGGCAAACACATTGTCCAGCAAGGACTTGGCGCCGAGTACCGCGCCGCCGAGCACGCGGCCCTGCCCGTCCAGGTACTTGGTCGCCGAATGGATGATCAGGTCCGCGCCCAGATCCAGAGGCCGCTGCAAGGCCGGGGTGCAGAAGCAGTTGTCGACGACGAGAAGCGCGCCCGCGCGCTTCGCAACTGCAGCGATGGCGGCGATATCGGCCACCTCGGTCTGCGGATTGGACGGCGTTTCGAGAAAGAACATGCGCGTCGCCGGCTTCGCCGCCCGCGCCCAGGCCTGCGCGTCGGTCCCAGGCACGAACGTAGTCTCGACGCCAAAGCGGCCGAGGATGCCGGCAAAGAGCGTGACCGTGGAGCCGAATACCGCGTTCGAGCACACCACGTGATCGCCGCTCTTGAGCAGCGACAGCGCGGTGGCGAGGATCGCCGACATCCCGGACGCGGTGGCGACGCACATTTCCGCGCCTTCGAGCGCCGCGAGCCGGTCCTGGAACATCGACACCGTCGGGTTGGTGAAGCGGGAATAGATGAACCCGCCCGTATCCGGCCCGGTGAAGCGCGCAGCGGCCTGGGCTGCGCTGTCGAACACGAAGCTCGATGTCAGGAACAGCGCTTCGGAGTTCTCGTTGAACTGGGTGCGCGTCTGGCCGGCCCGCACGGCCAGGGTTGCAAGGTCAAAGGTGTCGTCCATGTCCATTCCTTTGCCTGCGGGAGAAACAAAAAATCCGGCCAAGCGGACCGGATCGGCACGCTTTAGCGGAATTTGTAACGCGCCCGCAAGCTGTATCAAATCGGCGCGAGGCGAAAGTGTAGCAGAACTAGGCGGCAGTCACCAGATTCAGGTCCAGCTGCGCGTTCTCGGCCTCGTCGTCGGAATCACGATGGGCATCACGGCGCGCCTCTATGACGCTCAGGTAGTCGCTGGTGATGTCCCCGGTGATGTACTTGCCGTCGAAGCAGGAAGTCTCGAAGTTGCTCAGGCGCGGGTTGACCTGCCGCACGGCGTCCCTGAGGGCGTCCAGGTCCTGGTAGATAAGCGCGTCGGCACCGATCTCGCGGCCGACGTCCTCCTCGCTGCGATGTGCGCCGATGAGCTCCGAGCGGGTCGGCATGTCTATGCCATAGACGTTCGGGTACCTCACCGGCGGCGCTGCGGAGGCGAAATAGACCTGCCGCGCGCCGGACTCGCGCGCCATCTGCACGATCTCCCGGCTCGTGGTTCCGCGCACGATCGAATCGTCCACCAGCAGCACGTTCTTGTCGCTGAACTCCATGCCGATGGCGTTCAGCTTCTGCCGCACCGACCTGCGGCGCACCGACTGCCCGGGCATGATGAACGTGCGCCCGATGTAGCGGTTCTTGACGAAGCCCTCCCGGTAGGCGACACCCAGCCCCTGGGCCAGCTGCATCGCGGCCGGCCGGCTCGAGTCCGGGATCGGGATGACGACGTCGATCTTCAGGTGGGCGTACTGCCTGCGGATCTTCTCGGTCAGCTTCTCGCCCATGCGCAGGCGCGTTTCGTAGACTGACGCGCCGTCGATGATCGAATCCGGCCTCGCCAGGTACACGAACTCGAAAATGCAGGGATTCAGCGTTGCGCCCTCGACGCACTGCTGGCTGTAGAAGCGCCCTTCCTCGTCGATGAACACCGCCTCGCCCGGGGCAACGTCGCGGAGCACCTTGAACCCCAGCGCCTCTACCGCAACCGACTCCGAGGCCACCATGTATTCGGGACCGCGCGCGGTTTCGTTGTAGCCGATGACCGCAGGACGTATGCCATACGGGTCGCGGAACGCCAGCACGCCGTGGCCGGAAATCATCGCGATCACGCTGTAGGCGCCACGCACGCGCCTGTGGACGTTGGCGACCGCGGCGAAGATCGTCTGCGCGTCCAGCCGCAGCCGCACCGATGCCTTTTCCAGCTCGTGCGCAAGCACGTTCAGCAGGACTTCGGAATCGGAATTGGTGTTGATGTGCCGCAGGTCCTGCCTGAACATCTCCTCCTTCAGCACGTCGGCATTCGTCAGGTTGCCGTTGTGGCCGAGCACGATTCCGAACGGCGAGTTGACGTAGAAGGGTTGCGCCTCGGCAGTGTTGAACGCCGAGCCCGCGGTCGGGTAGCGGCAGTGCGCAATGCCTATCTCGCCCGGGAGGGAACGCATGTTGCGCGTGCGAAAGACATCTCGCACCATGCCGTGGCTCTTCTGCATGTGGAACATCTTGCGCTCGGCGGTAACGATGCCGGCGGCATCCTGGCCGCGGTGCTGCAGGAGCAGCAGCCCGTCGTACAGCAGCTGGTTGACGGGTGATCTTGCGACGATTCCGAGTATCCCGCACATGGCAGGCAACTCCCGAGATCCTTAAGGGTCAATGATACCGCAGGCGCTCGCCGAACGTTGCCGGAAGCCACGGTTTCAGCGCCAGCGCCGCCGCAACGAGGGCTTCCCCGCTGAGCGAGTCACGCCACCAGGCCTGCCTGGGGGCGCTTGTCAGCCCGGCAAGCAGCGCGATCGCCACCACGACCAGCAGCGCGCGCGCGACACCGAACATCCCCCCCAGCGTGCGGTCCAGCCCGTCCAGTCCGATCACCTTCATGAGCTGCGACAGCACGATGCCGAGCAGCGTGGTGACGACCAGGGTTCCGATGAAGATGCCGACGAAGGCGGCGACCATGCGCAGTTCGGGCGAGGCGATGGAACCGGAGAGGTGCCCGGCGAGCGGCCCCGCGAACAAGCTCGCCGCAAGGAATGCCACCAGCCAGCCGAGCAGCGACACGATCTCGCGCACCAGGCCACGCCAGATGCCCCAGGCCGTGGACACTCCGAGCACGCCGAGGACGGCGTAGTCGAGCCAGGTCATCGCCCTAGCGTGTGGTAACGCTTCCCGGCTTCAAGCCCATGCCCTTCAGCTTCGCCAGCGCCTGCTCGGCCGCGTCGCGGGTCTGGAACGGGCCCGCACGCACGCGAGTGACCGTACCCTTGGCGGTGGCGATCGGTTCGGTGAAATGCGGCAGGCCGGCCGCCGCCAGCTTGTCGGTCAGGTCCTTGACCTTCTCCGTCGTCGCCAGCGCCGCTACCGGGACGACGAACAGCTGCGACCCCGCGAGCGCCGCTTCCGCACGCCGGCGTTCGAGGTCTGCCGGCGTTGCGGCAGCGGCTGCCTTCGGCTTGGGCGCAGGCTTCGCCTCGGGCACGGGCTGCGGCTTCGCTTCGGCCTTCGCGTCCGGCTTCAGTTCCGGCCTCGACGGCGCCGCCGCCTTGGCGTCGGCCGCCGGTGCAGGCGGCGCGTCGGCCACCGATGGAGGGGCCTTGGGCACCACCTTGGGCTTGAACGCAGGGTCGTCCTCGCTCGGAATGCGCACGCTCACCGGGGGCGGTCTGCGTGGCTCGCTATCGAAGATCATCGGCAGCACGATCACGGCGACGAGTACCAGCGCGATCGCGCCAACCAGCCGCCTGCGACCGCGACGCTTGAGGGCTTCTACGTCCTGGGATTCAGCCATTTGCGGATTGGCGGCGCCCACTCTCGAGCGTGGCCATCACTTCAGCAACGGTAAGAAAGGAGCCGCAAACGATAATTTTATCACTCTCACCGCATCCCTTGCGTGCAGCGTGGAAAGCATCGGCGGCTGAAGCATGCAGCGTTGCCGGCGCTGCCGAGCCGCTCGCCGCGATCGCATCCATGACAGCCTGGCCGCTGCTGCCGCGCGGACCCGCCAGCGCAGCCACGTGCCAGCGCGTGACGCGCCGACTGAGCGCAGCCACCACGCCAGCAGCATCCTTGTCGCCAAGCATGCCGATTACCGCCACCGTCTCGGGCGCGTAGCCGCTTGCCGCCAGGTTATCGGCCAGCACCTGCGCCGCAGCCGGGTTGTGCGCCACGTCCAGGATCACCTGCGGCCTGCCAGGCAGCACCTGGAAGCGCCCGGGCAGGCTGACATGCGCCAGGCCGTGCCGGATGTCCTGCATCGCCACGGGGATGCGCGATCTGAGCGCCTCCAGCGCTGCAAGGGCAGCACAAGCGTTGCGCAGTTGCGCGCCGCCCCTGAGCGCGGGATGCGCGAGCACCGTGCTGCCGCCATCCAGTCCGCGGTACCGCCACTGTTGCGGCTCGGAATGGCAATCGAAATCGCGCCCGATCAGGTACAGCAGCGCACCCTGCCGCCGCGCCGTCTCCAGCACGGAGCGCGGAGGATCCCTGTCCGCCACCACGGCCGGCCTGTCGCGCCGGAAGATGCCTGCCTTCTCCGCGCCGATGGCCTCGCGCGTAGCGCCGAGGTAGCCGACGTGATCGATGCCGATGCTGGTGACGATGGCGCAGTCCGGGTCGATGATGTTCACCGCATCGAGCCGGCCGCCCAGCCCGACTTCGAGCACCAGCGCATCCAGCCGTTCGCGCGCGAACAGCCACAGCGCACCCAGCGTGCCGAACTCGAAATACGTCAGGGGAATGCCGTTGCGCGCCGCCTCCACCGCCTCAAAGCCGGCGACGAGCGCGTCATCCGTGGCCTCGCTGCCGCAGATCCTCACGCGTTCGTTGTAGCGAAGCAGATGCGGCGACGCATACAACCCGGTACGGTGGCCCGCCGAGTGCAGGATCGCCTCGAGCATGGCGCAGGTCGAGCCCTTTCCGTTGGTGCCGCTGACCGTGAACACCGGCGCATCGATCGAAGTGCGCATGCGCTGCCAGACCCGCGCGACGCGTTCCAGCCCGAGCGCGATGGGTTCGGGGTGCAGCTGTTCGATGCGGGCAAGCCAGCCCGCCAGCGTTCTGCTCACGACGCCTGATTGTCTGCGGGCATTCCCAGCAGCAGCGCGAGAAGTGCGGCCAGCCTGTCGCGCATCTGGCGCCGGTCGATGATCAGGTCCACCGCGCCCTTCTCCAGCAGAAACTCCGCGCGCTGGAACCCGGCCGGGAGCTTCTGCCGCACGGTCTGCTCGATGACCCGCGGTCCCGCGAAGCCGATCAGCGCGCGCGGCTCGGCGATGACGAGGTCGCCGATCATCGCAAAACTGGCGGATACGCCACCCATGGTCGGGTCGGTAAGCACGGAGATGAACGGCAGCTTCCTGTCCGCCAGTTCGCTCAGCGCGGCAGTGGTTTTCGCCATCTGCGCCAGCGACAGCAGGCCCTCCTGCATGCGAGCGCCACCGGAAGCGGAAAAGCAGATGAACGGCAGCTTGTGTTCTATCGCGACGCGCACGCCGCGCACGAAGCGTTCGCCGACGACCGAACCCATGGAGCCGCCCATGAAGTCGAACTCGAACACCGCGCATACCACGCCAATCGACTTGATCGAACCCTGCAGCACGATCAGCGCGTCGGTCTCGCCGGTCTGCCCCTGCGCCTCGCTCAGCCGATCCGGGTACTTGCGCGAATCCTTGAACTTCAGGCTGTCCACTGGCTGCACTTCGGCGCCGATCTCGAAGCGACCGTCCGCGTCCAGCAGGCTGTCGAGGCGCACACGCGCGCCCACCCGCTGGTGGTGGCCGCACTTCGGGCAGACGTGAACGTTCTTGTCCAGGTCGGTGCTGTAGAGCACCGCCTCGCAGGACGGGCATTTCGTCCACAGGCCCTCGGGCACGGTCTTGCGCGGCCCGGTCGAGCGCTGGATCTTCGGTGGCAGGAGTTTCTGCAGCCAGCTCATCGCGTCAGCGCCGGTCGATCGCCTGCCTGATGGAGCGCAGGAATCCGCCAGCCTCGGCGACCGCACGTTCGGCGCCCGCGGCTTCCATGATCTCGATGATGCGGCTGCCGATGACGACCGCATCCGCCGCCTGCGCCACCTTGCGTGCCGATTCCGGGTCGCGAATGCCGAACCCGACGCCGATCGGCAGTTGCGTGTAGGTTCGGATCTTCGCGATGCGCGCCGCCACCTCCGCCGTGTCTATGCTCGCCGCCCCGGTAACGCCCTTCAGCGACACGTAGTACAGGTAGCCGCTGCCCACCCGCACCACGTCCCTGATGCGTTGCTCGGTCGACGTTGGCGCGAGCAGGAACACCGGGTCGATACCCCGGCTCCGGGCGAGCGCGGCGAATTCCTCGCATTCCTCGGGCGGATAGTCGACGACGATGACGCCGTCGATGCCCGCCGCGGCGGCTTTGGCGACGAACGCCTCGACACCCATCGCTTCCAGCGGGTTCGCGTAGCCCATGAGTACGACCGGCGTGTCCCGGTCGCGCTCCCTGAATGTCTGCGCCATGCCTATCACGTCGCGCAGCCCCACTCCCTTTGCCAGCGCACGCTCGCCGGCACGCTGGATCACCGGGCCATCGGCCATCGGGTCCGAGAACGGCACGCCAAGCTCGATGACGTCTGCGCCCGCCTCGACGAGTGCATGCATCAACGGCACGGTGAGCGCCGGATCGGGGTCACCTGCGGTGACGTACGGGATCAGCGCGCAACGGCCGGCAGCCTTCAGCGCATCGAAGCGCTCGCGGATACGCGCCCTCGCAGTCATCAGGGCGAGATCCCCGAGCGGGCCATGATGGTATGCATGTCCTTGTCGCCGCGCCCGGACAGGTTCACGAGCAGCAGGCGGTCCTTGGGCAGCGTCGGCGCGAGCTTTGCCGCGTAGGCAAGCGCATGGCTGGATTCCAGCGCCGCGAGGATGCCCTCCAGGCGTGCACAGTCGTGGAATGCCTTCAAGGCCTCGTCGTCGGTGATGGAAACGTATTCGGCACGACCGATGTCTTTCAGCCACGCATGCTCCGGGCCGACCCCGGGATAGTCGAGCCCGGCGGAGATCGAATGGGTCTCGGTGATCTGGCCGTTCGCGTCCTGCAACAGGTAGGTGCGGTTGCCATGCAGCACGCCGGGCCTGCCGGCGCTGAGCGACGCCGCATGGCGGCCGGTCGCAAGTCCCTCCCCCGCCGCCTCCACGCCAATAAGGCGCGTGCCCTCGACGTCAATGTAGGGATAGAACATACCCATGGCGTTGGAGCCGCCGCCTACGCAGGCAATCACCGCATCAGGCTGTCGCCCCGTGAGTTCCGGCATCTGCGTCTTGCATTCCTCGCCGATGACCGCCTGGAAATCCCGCACCATCATCGGGTACGGGTGCGGTCCCGCCACCGTGCCGATGATGTAGAAGGTGCTCTCCACGTTGGTCACCCAGTCGCGCATTGCCTCGTTCAGAGCATCCTTGAGCGTCTTGGAGCCCGATTCCACAGGCACCACCTCCGCGCCCAGCAGCTTCATCCGGTAGACGTTTGCCGCCTGGCGCTTCACGTCTTCCGAGCCCATGTAGACCACGCACTGCATGCCGTAGCGTGCCGCAACGGTCGCGGACGCGACGCCGTGCATGCCGGCGCCGGTCTCGGCGATGACCCGCCGCTTGCCCATCAGGCGCGCCACCAGCGCCTGGCCGATGGTGTTGTTGATCTTGTGCGCACCGGTGTGGTTAAGGTCCTCGCGCTTGAGGAAGATCTGCGCGCCGCCGAGCAGGTCAGACCAGCGTCGCGCGTGGTAGACGGGGCTCGGGCGCCCGACGTAATGCTTCAGCTCATAGTGAAACTCGGCGAGGAACTCCGGATCCTTCCGGCAGCGCGCATACGCCTCGCGCAGTTCGTCCAGCGCGTGGGAAAGGGTTTCGGACACGAACGAGCCGCCATAGGGGCCGAAATGTCCTCGCGCGTCTGGCAGGTCATACATCTGCATGCTGTACCTCGGAAATGAAGGCGGAGATGCGGGCGGAATCTTTCACGCCCTTCGCAATCTCCACCCCGCTGGAAACATCGACGGCCCACGGCCGCACCCGGCTGATCGCCTCTGCAACGTTGTCCTTCGTCAGTCCGCCGGAGAGGATCAGCGGCCTGTCCAGTCCGGCGGGAACTAGCGACCAGTCGAATGTCGTCCCGGTCCCACCATAGGCGTCCACATACGCATCCGCCATCCAGCCCGCCGCATCCGGAAATGCACGCAGGTATTCTAGCAAATCGACCCCCGGCCTGACCCTGCACGCCTTGATGTAGGGCACGCCGAAGCTGCGGCAGTACTGGGGTGTTTCCTCGCCGTGAAACTGCAGCAGGTCGGGCCGCACGGCGTCCAGCACGCGCATCACCTCGGCCGCCGGCGCATTCACGAACAGCGCCACGGTGCTGACGAACGGCGGCACCGCCTCGCGCAGGCGGCGCGCCTGCGCAATGCCGATGAACCGGGGGCTGGGTGGATAGAACACCATGCCGACCGCGTCCGCGCCGGCCTGCGCCGCGGCGAAGACGTCCTCGACGCGCGTAAGGCCGCAGACCTTTACGCGCACGCGCATGCTCATGCCTGCCCCACGAGTTCCGGCGCCCGGCGCATGCCGGCGGGGAGGCCCCAGTGCTCGGCGTAGCGAATCGCCTCGAGGTACAAGCCCTCGGCGGCAAAGGTCGGGGCGGCCTGCGCGCGGTCTCTCGCCCGCAGCACCTCACCCACCCACTCCGGTCGCTTTCGGCTCGCGCCAACGTAGACCAGGGTACCGACGATATTGCGCACCATGTGCTGCAGGAAGGCATTGGCGCGGATGCGGAAATCCACGCGGTCTCCATGAGACTCGATCGCGATTGATTCGACCGTGCGCACCGGGCTCTTGGCCTGGCACTCCGCCGACCTGAAGGAGGTGAAATCCTGCTCGCCCAGCAGGTATGCGGCGCCATCACGCATCGCGGCGATGTCCAGGGGCTGGTGAAACCATCCCACACGCCGCGAGGCCAGCGCCGGCCTGACCGGCCGGTTCAGCAGTACGTAGCGGTATGTGCGCGACAGCGCGGAATAGCGGGCGTGGAAATCGTCCGCGACCGCGCACGACCACAGTACCGCCACCGAGTCAGGCAGCAGCGCATTTGCGCCACGCACCCAGGCGGAGTCCCTGCGCTCGGCGCTGGTGTCGAAGTGGATTACCTGCTCGCAGGCGTGTACGCCGCGGTCGGTGCGGCCGGCGCATGTGGCGCGCACCTCGGCGTCGGCAATCGCGCCAAGCGCCGATTCCACCGCGTCCTGCACGGTTTCGCCCCCAGGCTGCGTCTGCCAGCCGAGGAAACGGCTGCCGTCGTATTCGATGCCAAGAGCGAGTCTCATGAAATGAAAAGCCGCGGTCGCTTGCGCGCCGCGGCTTTGCCGGTTATGTGCGAGGCGGCTAGCCCAGCGCAGCAAGCATCTGCTGAGCCTGCGCCTGCTGCGCCGCGTCGCCGTCCTTCATGACTTCATTCAGCAGGTCGCGCGCGCCGTCCTTGTCGCCCATCTCCTCGTAGGCCTTCGCAAGATCGAGCTTGGTCGCGACTTCCTGCCACTTCTCGCTGCCCGCCTCCGCACCGGCACTACCCTCTGTGCCGCCGAGGTCTAGGTTGATGCCGGACAGGTCGACACCTGCAGCTGCGGGTGCTGCCTCGGCGGTGCCGCCACCGAGATCAAGGTTGAGGTCGAAGTCCATGCCACCGGCCGATGCCTGTGCTTCCGGTTCCGCTGCCGGCACGGCTGCCGCAGGCGTGGTGTCGCCGCCGAGATCAAAGTCGAGGCCGCCGGAATCCGCCTGTGCCTGCGTCGTATCCACCGACGGCTGCGCGGGTACCGACTGGGTATCGCCGCCAAGGTCGAAATCGATGGACGACGTGTCTGCGGGCGCATCGCCGCCACCGCCAAGGTCTAGCGAAATGTCGCTCTGCGGTGCGGCTTCGGCGCCGCCACCGATGTCGAAATCCAGCGTCGGCGCAGCGGCGGGCGCGGCAGCCGGCGCGGCCGGCGCTTCACCGCCGCCATCGCCATAGAGCCCGTTGCCGGGGTCGATCGAGCGCCCAAGTGCTGCGGCCTTGTCCCAATCCGCACCCTCGCCGTTCGTCACCTGCTTGAGCTTCAGCGCTGACGCCTCGAACAACTTCTTGTCCTGGCGGTTGGCGTAGATCTCGAGCAGCTTGCCCAGCACCACCACCCGGCCCGGATCCTTGGCAAGCGCCTCCTTCAGGATCTCTTCGGCCTGCGCGTCACGGCCATAGGCCATGTAGACGTCGGCTTCGGCGATCGGATCGACTTCCTCGGGCTCCGCCTGGCCGACGCTCGCGTCGCTTACCGACACGTCCGGCGACACGCCGGCCGCGCCCGCCTCTGCGGCCGCGCCGGCATTCAGCACCGACGCTGAACCTGCGGACGCGCCGCCGAGGACGCTGTCCTGGAACTTGCTTTGCGCGGCCTTCTTGCGGCGCCACGCAAAGACACCGTAGCCGACGAGCAGCGCAAGCACACCGCCGAGGCCTGCGAGCGCAAGCGGGTTCTCGAGGAACTGGTCGACGATGCTCGGGGGCGGCGGTGGCGGGGGCGGCGCAGGCTTCGGCTTGGGCTTTGGCTTCGGTGCGGCCTTCGCTTCCGGCTTTGGCGCTTCCGGCTTCGGCGCTTCCGCTACCGGCTTCGCCGGTTCGGGCGTGGCGGCAGCTGGCTTCGCCGGCTCCACCTTTGCTGCCTCGGGCTTGGGTGTGGGTACGGGCTTCGGTGCTTCTGGCGCCGCGGGCTTGGCCGGCTCGGGCTTGGCCGGCTCGGGCTTGGCCGGCTCGGGCTTGGCAGGCGCAGGCTTGGCGGGTGCGGGTGTAGCAGGTGCAGGCTTGGCGGCCCCAGCCTGCTTCTCCAGTTGCGCCAGCTGCTGGTTCTTCAGTTCGAGCAGCTTCTGCAGGTCGCCAACGTTCTTCTCGAGTTCCTCGACGCGCGACTGCGCTTCCTTCAGCGCACGCTCCCTGGCGACCGCGTCGTCGCCCCTGGCAGCCTTGCTCGCCGCGGCCGAGGGCTTCTTCGGGTCCGCCTTGGAAAGCTTCAGCTGGTCCTTCTGCTCGGCTGGCGGCGCT
Organism: uncultured Enterobacteriaceae bacterium; assembly: GCA_964612335.1. Classification (GTDB taxonomy): domain Bacteria; phylum Pseudomonadota; class Gammaproteobacteria; order Burkholderiales; family SG8-39; genus CAZTDU01. The sequence continues at coordinate 134,996 of CAZTDU010000004.1, forward strand.
GCTTGCGGCTTGGCAGCGATCTTGCCGGCTGCCGTCTGCGACCCGGGGATGGTAGTCGTTGCCGGAGCACGCGCCACCTCCGCACCGAGCTTGCTGCGGTAGTCTGCGAACTCACGCGCCTGCGAGCGAACGATGCGATTCGCCTCGGCCTCGTCTATGCCGGCCGCGGCATCGGCTGCGGGAATCGTCAGGATCCGCCCGGCGCGCAGCAGGTTGATGTTGTCGTTGATGAACGCGTCCTGGTTCGCACGGAACAGCGCGATCAGCATCTGGTTGAGGCTGACGCCGGGCTGTGCGTTCCGGATGGCGATCTTGGCCAGCGTGTCGCCCTTCTGGACTTCATGCGTGCCGGCAGCAGCCGGCGCTGCCGGCGTCGGCGCCGCGGCGGGCGTGATGGGCTTGGACTCGATCCTCGGCGCCGGCGCGGCAGGTGCTGGCGCGGATGCCACAGGTGCTGCCGGCGCGGCGGCAACCGGCTTGGGCGCCCGGTATTCAGGCGGGTCGAGCAGGAAGGAATACTCGCGCACCAGCTTGCCAGTCGCGGACTGCACCTCCACCAGCACCTCAAGGAACGGCTCGTTCACGGGCTGCGAAGTCACCATGCGCAGCGCGGTTGGCCTGCCGGACTTGCGCTCCACGGTGAAGCGCACGTCCATCAGCACCGGGTTGATCTCGATGCCTGCCTGGTTGAACGCGTCCGCGGGCGCGATGCGAGCGGCGATGGTGTCTTCTTCGCCGGGCTGCAGGTTGACGAGTTCGATCTGGGCGCTCAGCGGCTGACCCAGCAGCGACTGGACAGTGAGCCTGCCCAAGCCGGCCGCGTGTACGAGCAGCGGCGTCAGAAGCAGGATTGCCGCGGCAAGCCGCATTCCGGAAACGGATTTACCCACGAACACCACCCTGAGTCATTTTTCTGGGACTGACTACCATAACATCATGGCGTTAGGCCTGCAAGCTGAGAGCCTTTCTTGAATTCTTGCGCTTTGTGCTTCAGATCGCAAGGACATTCTTGTCTCAAGGCTCATTGTTTCAGCCCGGCATCGACGAGGAACCGCAGGGTCCGGCGCAACGGTTCGGCCGCCCCCCACAGCAACTGGTCGCCAACCGTAAAGGCGGCAAGGTATTCCCCACCCATCGGCATCTTGCGCAGGCGACCTACCGGGACCGTGAGCTTGCCGGTCACCGCTGCCGGCGTCAGTTCCGCGAGCGACTCCTCGCGGCGGTTCGGCACCACGCGCACCCATTCGTTGCCCTCGGCAACCATGCCCTCGATCTCGCCGATCGGAACATCCTTCTTCAACTTGATCGTCAGTGCCTGGCTGTGGCAGCGCATCGCGCCGATACGCACGCAGATGCCATCCACGGGTATGGTGCCTGCGGGGTGGCCGAGGATCTTGTTGGTCTCCGCGCCAGCCTTCCACTCCTCCCTGCTCTGCCCGTCGCCGAAGTCCTTGTCGATCCAGGGCAGCAGGCTCGCGGCCAGCGGATGACCGAAGTTCTGGCGCGGCATGTCCGCGCTGCGCAGCGTCTGCGTCACCTGGCGGTCGATGTCCAGCGCCCCCGAAGCCGGATCTTCAAGCAACGCTTTCGCGCCCTCGCCCACGCGCGCCATCTGCTCGACCAGCTCGCGCATGTTCGCGGCGCCCGCGCCCGAGGCGGCCTGGTAAGTCATGCAGGTCATCCACTCGACCAGATCGTTGCGGAACAATCCGGCGAGACCCATCAGCATCAGGCTGACCGTGCAGTTGCCGCCGATGAAATCCCGCGTTCCGCGCGCGTGCGCCTCCTCGATCACCGGCATGTTCACCGGATCGAGCACGATCACGGAATCGTCCTTCATGCGCAACGCGCTCGCCGCATCTATCCAGTAGCCCTTCCATCCCGCCGCGCGCAGCTTCGGGTAGATGTCGTTGGTGTAGTCACCGCCCTGGCAGGAGATCAGTACCGGCAGCTTTGCCAGCGCCGCGACGTCGTTCGCATCCTGCACCGGCGCGACGTCCCGGCCGATCGCAGGCCCCATCCCGCCCGCCTTCGTGGTGGAGAAGAACACCGGCTCGACAACGGAAAAATCGCGCTCCTCGCGCATGCGCTGCACCAGCACCGAGCCCACCATGCCGCGCCAGCCTATGATTCCCACGCTCAGCATCACGTTTCCATCCGGGTTCAGATTGCCGCGACGACTGCGTCGCCCATTTCCTGCGTCCCTACCCTGCGCGCGCCGTCGGTATGGATATCCGCGGTGCGCAGGCCGTCGCGCAGCACTTTCGACACCGCCGCCTCGATGCGGTCTGCGGCCCCCGCATCGTCCAGCGAGTAGCGCAGCATCATCGCTGCGGACAGGATCGTTGCAAGCGGGTTGGCAATGTCCTTCCCGGCGATGTCCGGCGCCGAGCCGTGGATCGGCTCGTACAGTCCCTTGCCGCGCTCGTCCAGCGACGCCGAGGGCAGCATGCCGATCGAGCCCGTAAGCATCGAGGCCTCGTCCGACAGGATGTCGCCGAACATGTTGCCGGTGACGATGACGTCGAACTGGCGCGGGTTGCGCACCAGCTGCATGGCGCAATTGTCCACGTACATGTGCGAGAGCTCGACGTCGGGGTACTCCGCCGCCACCTCGGTGGCGACCTGCTTCCACAGTTCCGTGGTTTCCAGCACGTTCGCCTTGTCCACCGAGCACAGGCGCCTGCCGCGCTTGCGCGCCGCCTGGAAGCCCACGTGCACGATGCGGCGGATCTCGCTTTCGCGGTAGCGCATGGTATTCACGCCTTCGCGCTCGCCCCCGGGAAGCGTGGAAATGCCGCGCGGCTCGCCGAAGTAGATATCGCCGGTAAGCTCACGGATGATGAGGATGTCCAGCCCCGACACCACGTCCGCGCGCAGCGTCGAGGCAGATGCCAGTTCCGCGTGCACACGCGCCGGACGGAAGTTCGCGAACAGGCCCAGTTCCTTGCGCAGGCCGAGGATCGCCTGCTCCGGGCGCTTGTCGCGCGCCAGCTTGTCGTACTGCCAGCCGCCGACCGCGCCAAACAGGATCGCATCCGCCTGCCTGGCGAGCGCCAGCGTCGCTGCCGGCAGCGGGTCACCCGCCGCGTCGTAGCCCGCGCCGCCGACCGGCGCCTCGGCCAGTTCCAGCGGCAGCTTCAGCTTGCGCAGCACTTTCAGCGCCTGGGCGACGATTTCCCCGCCGATGCCGTCTCCCGGCAACACCGCGATGTTCTTCATGGCACTCAGCGGAACAGCCAGGGATGCTGCTCGCGGCGCCTCGCCTCGAACGCGCGGATCTTGTCCGCATGCCGCAACGATAGCCCGATGTCATCCAGACCGTTCAGCAGGCAGTGCTTGCGGAACTCTTCCACTTCGAAGCGGTACGACTTCGCCCCGTCCGGCGTCGCCACCGTCTGCCGCTCGAGGTCGACGACCAGGCGAAAGCCGGGGAACAGCGTGCAGTCGTGGAACAGCGCGTCGATCTCGTCATCCCGGAGAATCACCGGCAGCAGCCCGTTCTTGTAGCAGTTGTTGAAGAAGATGTCGGCGTAGGACGGCGCGATGACGCAACGAAAGCCGTAGTCCATCAGCGCCCACGGCGCATGCTCGCGCGACGAACCGCAGCCGAAGTTCTTGCGCGCAAGCAGGATGCTCGCGCCGCGGTAGCGCTCCTGGTTCAGCACGAAGTTAGGGTTCAGCGGGCGCTTCGCGTGGTCCATGCCCGGCTCGCCGTGGTCCATGTAGCGCCAGGCGTCGAACAGGTTCGGTCCGAATCCGGTTCGGTGGATCGACTTCAGGAACTGCTTCGGGATGATCTGGTCGGTGTCGACGTTGGCCCGGTCCAGCGGCGCCACGATGCCGTTCAAGAGCGTGAACTTTTCCATGCTTTCCTCAGCCCGCGTTGCGCAGGTTGCGCACGTCGACGAAATGACCGGCCACCGCGGCCGCCGCCGCCATTGCGGGGCTCACCAGGTGCGTGCGGCCGCCGTCGCCCTGGCGACCCTCGAAATTGCGGTTCGACGTCGATGCGCAGCGCTCGCCCGGCTCGAGGCGGTCGGCATTCATCGCCAGGCACATCGAGCAGCCCGGCTCGCGCCATTCGAAGCCGGCATCGCGGAACACGCGATCCAGCCCCTCGCGCTCGGCCTGCGCCTTCACCGGGCCGGACCCTGGCACCACCATCGCGACGCGGACGTTCGGCGCCACGCGGCGTCCCTTCGCCACCGCGGCGGCATCGCGCAGGTCCTCGATGCGCGAGTTCGTGCACGAGCCGATGAACACCTTGTCCAGCTTGATGTCGGTGATCTTCATGCGCGGCTTCAGGCCCATGTACGCCAGCGCGCGCTCCATGCCGTCGCGCCTGGTGGCATCCTTCTCGCGCTCCGGATCGGGCAACTCGTCCTCGATGCTGAGCACCATTTCGGGCGAGGTTCCCCAGGTCACCTGCGGCCGGATTTCGCGCGCGTCCAGCACGACCTCGCGGTCGAACTTCGCGTCCGCGTCGCTGCGCAGCGTGCGCCAGTACGCGCACGCGGCATCCCAGTCCGGGCCCACCGGCGAAAAAGGCCGGCCCTTCAGGTAGGCAATGGTGGTGTCGTCAACGGCGACCATGCCGGCGCGCGCGCCCGCCTCGATCGCCATGTTGCAGATCGTCATGCGGCCTTCCATCGACAGCGCGCGTATCGTGCTGCCGGCGAACTCGATCGCGCATCCGGTGCCGCCCGCGGTGCCGATCCGGCCGATCACCGCCAGCACCACGTCTTTCGCGGTCACGCCGCGCGCGAGCGGCCCTTCGACCGTGACCCGCATGTTCTTCATCTTCTTGGTCACCAGGCACTGCGTGGCGAGCACGTGCTCGACCTCGGACGTGCCGATGCCGTGCGCGAGGCAGCCGAACGCGCCGTGCGTGCTGGTGTGCGAGTCGCCGCACACCACCGTCATGCCGGGCAGCGTGGCGCCGTTCTCCGGCCCGATCACGTGCACGATGCCCTGGCGCCGGTCGAGGAACGGGAAGTACACCTTGGCACCGAACTCGCGCATGTTCGCGTCCAGCGTCTCGACCTGGATGCGCGCGATCGGGTCGACGATGCCGTCGATGCCGCGCTCCCAGCCGGTCGTGGGCGTGTTGTGGTCCGCGGTGGCGACGACCGAATCGATGCGCCAGGGCTTGCGGCCGGCGAGCCTGAGACCTTCGTAGGCCTGCGGGCTGGTCACCTCGTGCACCAGATGCCGGTCGATGTAGAGCAGCGCGGTGCCGTCGTCCTCGACGTTCACCACATGGCTGTCCCACAACTTGTCGTATAGCGTCTTGCCGCTCATCGTCCTCAACCGCTCGTTTGCGCGAAAAAGAGTGCGATTTTACCTTACGGACGCACCTTTCTCGCGGCCTCGTAGAGCGGCATCACGCGCGCGGCATAGACCTGCAGATCGGCGATGCGCGTGTCGTGCGACGGGTGCGTGGAGAGGAACTCCGGCCCGTTGCCGCCGCCCAGCGACTGCATTTTCTGCCACAGGCTGATCGCCGCACGCGGGTCGTAGCCGCCGCGCGCCGCAAGCTCGACGCCGATGCGATCGGCCTCGATCTCGTGCGTGCGCGAATTCGGCAGGTTGAACGTGTAGTCGAGGATCAGCTGCGTGAGGTCCGCTGCGCCTGCCGGCGCACCGGTCACCGCCGCGAGCACGCCCACCGCGATGCCCTGCCCCGCTGCCATCGACGCGCGCTCGCGGCCGTGCTCGCGCAGCGCGTGCGCGATCTCGTGCCCCATGACCGCGGCGATCTCGTCGTCCGTCGCCTGCAGTCGTTCAATGAGGCCGGCGTAGACCGCGATCTTGCCGCCCGGCATGCACCACGCGTTCACTTCCTTCGAGCCGATCACGTTGACTTCCCATTTCCAGCCGGGCGCGTCGGGCCGGAACGCCGCGGTCTGCGGGATCAGCCGGCGCGCAATCGCGCGCACCCGCTCGAGTTGCGCGGCATTGCTGTTCAGCAAGCCCTTCTGCGCCGCCGCGCCGGTGGCCTGCAGGTAGGCCTTGGCGGCGCTCTGATTCACCGATTCCGCCGACAGCAGCATCGACTGCTGGCGGTCGACGCCGACCGCGCCGGCCTGCGTGGTCTGCACGGTCTGGCAGCCCGCCGCCAGGGCGGCGAGCAAGGCCAACGCGGCGAGTCTGGCAAGTCTGCTCATGTCTTCCGATCCTCGGGCATGCTGGCGATCAGGCAGGCGCCGGCAAGGCCTGCAAGGCTGCTTGCCGTGAACGCCGCCTCGGGCCCCCAAGTTTGCCAGAGCCAGCCCGCCAGCAGCATGCCGACCGTGCCGCCCAGCCCGTATGACAGGCTCGCGTACAGCGCCTGCCCGCGCACTTCGAGCCGGCCGGCGAACATCCGGTGCACCATCGCCACCGAGGCCGCGTGGTAGGTGCCAAAGGTGAGTGCGTGCAGCAGCTGCGCCGCCACCAGCACGCCGATCGACTCCACGCCCCAGCCGATGGCGACGAAGCGCAGCGCAGCGGCGATGAAGCTGGCCAGCAGCACCGCGCGATACGAAAAACGGCGGAACAGCCACGGCAGCACCAGAAAGACGACGATCTCGGCAGCGACACCGATCGTCCACATCAGGCCGACCAGGGTCTTGGAGTAACCGTGCTGCACCAGGTATAGCGAGTAGAACGCATACAGCGCGCCGTGCGCCACGGTCATGAAGAAGCACGCGGCAAAGAATGCCGCCACGCCCGGCTGTTTCAGCAGCGGCCACAGGCGCTCGCCGGCAGCCGCCGTGGACTTCGCCGCCTGCGCAACCGCCGGCATGTAGAGCGCAGCGCCAAACGTAGCCGCCATCAGCAGCGCGAACACTGGCACGAGCAGCGCAACCGGCGCGGCGTCGAGCATCGCGCCAACCGCAAGCACGCTTGCCATGAAACCGATCGAGCCCCACAGCCGCACCGGGCCGTAGCCGCCAGGCCTGCCAGTCAGCACCGCGAGCGCGGTCGCCTCCACCAGCGGCAGGATGCCCGAGGAAAAAACGCCCATCAGGCCGACGACGAGCAGCACGCCGGCGAGGCTGTGTACGTGCTGCAGCAGCGCGATCCCCGCGGTGCACAGCGCCGCCGAGCCGATGACGATGCCGCGGCGCGCGCCGCTGGCGTCGGCCAGCCAGCCCCACAGGGCGGGTGCGACGATACGCAGGAACTGCGGCAGCGCCAGCACCATGGAAATCTCCGCCGCCGTATGGCCGCGGTCGGCCAGCCACAGCGAGAAGTAGGCGCCGAAAGCGCCGATGTAGCAGAAATAGGCGAAATAGAACCCGCCCAGCCGCGTCGCGCTACCCACCGCCACGGCTCAGGCGGGCGCCGGGCCGGTCGTACCGCGCACCACCAGCGGCGCCGGCAGCTCCTCCACGCGCCGCACGCGCTTGCCGGCGAGCCGCGCCAGCAGGCGCTGGCCGGCGAGCCTGCCGATATCGGCCGAAGGCACGCGCACCGTGGTCAGCCCGGGTGCGATCTCCGCGGCGAGGTCGACATCGTCGAAGCCCGCGATGGAGATGCGTCCAGGCACCTCCACGCCGCGGGCCTTGCATTCGAGCAGCGCGCCGATTGCCAGCGGATCGTTGCCGCCGACCAGCGCGGTGAAGCCCGGCGCCTCGGCCAGCAGCCGCGCCATCGCGGCACGGCCCGCGGCGACCGCGAACGGCGCCTCGATCACGCGTGCCGGCGCCAGCTCTAGGCCGCGCGAGGCCAGCGCCTCACGCACGCCGGCCAGCCGGTCCCGCGCGCGGTCATTGCGCGCGGTCTCACCGGCAATCACGGCGAACTCGCGATGACCGAGGTCGAGCAGGTGCTGCGTGACGCGTATCGACGCCAGCCGGTGCGACAACCCGACGCAATGGTGCTGGCCGCCCGGATCCAGTGACCAGGTGATCTCGAACGGCATCCCCGAGCGCGACAGCAGTGGCAGCAGCGCTTCGTCGTGGTCCATGCCGACCAGCACCAGCCCGTCCACGCCGCGCTCGATCAGCGCGCGCGTCGCAGCCAGCTCGTCGCCCGGATCGTAGTCGTGGCTCGCCAGCAGCAGCGTGTAGCCGGCAGACGACAACTCGCGCGCCAGCGCATGCGTCGCGCCGGCGAAGATCGGGTTGTCGACTGGCGGGAACACCGCGCCGATGGTGCGCGAGCGCCGCGTCGCCAGTGCCCTCGCCGCGCCGTGCGGCACGTAACCCAGCATGCTCGCCGCCTCCTGCACGCGCGCGCGGGTTTCCTCGCGCACCAGCGCCGGTTCGGCCAGCGCCCGGCTGGCGGTGGCAAGCGACACGCCGGCAGCGCGCGCCACCTCTGCGAGACGGGGACTGCGACTGCGTTCCATGCGCTGACTTTACACCGGGTTTGCATCGTGAAAGCGGTTGTAGTGGTCTGCCATGTTGCACTGCGGCTTGACTATGGGAATGGCAGCGCCTAGCCTTGCTGCAAGCGCTTTCATATTTACCCGTCAGAGGAGGAGGTTTCGATGATGCACGCACGCCCGACATTTGCCCGTCTCGCCACGCTCGCGGTGGCGATCGCGGTCGCCCCTTCGCTTGCGCTCGCGCAAGGAAAGGCCACCAAGATCCGCATCCAGTCGGTGATCCCGACCTCGGCGGACGAGGTGACGATGCTGAAGGAATTCGCCAAGGACGTCGCCGACCTCACCAACAACACGGTAACGATGGAAGTCCTGCCCGCCGGCGCGATCGTCGGCGTCAACGAGACGCTGGACGCGGTCGACAGGGGCCTGATCGAAGGCGGTTTCGCCTGGACCCACTACTGGTCCGGCAAGCATCCCGCGGCGACGCTGTTCGGCTCCCCCGCGGCGGGTTCAGGCGTCGGCCTGGACAACACGGCGTGGCTGTCGTGGTTCCTCTACGGCGGCGGCAAGGCGCTGTACGACGAGCTTTGGAAAGAGATGAAGGTCAACGTCAAGGGCTTCATCCTGCAGCCGGTCGGACCCGAGGCGCTCGGCTGGTTCAAGACGCCGATCAACTCCATGGCCGACTTCCGCAAACTGCGGTTCCGCACCCCGCCGGGCATCCCGGGCCAGATCTACAAGGACATCGGCGTGGCCTCGGTAGCGATGGGCGGCGGCGACATCCTGCCGGCGCTGGAGAAAGGCACCATCGACGCGGCCGAGTGGTGCTGCCCGAAGCCGGACATGACCTTCGGCTTCCAGAAGGTGCTGAAGCACTACTACCAGCAGGGCCTGCACCAGGTGGTCGTGAACGCCGACATGTACATCAACGGTGACGTCTGGAAGAAACTCACTCCGCACCAGCAGAAGGCGATCGAGGTGGCGGCCAATGCGTCGCTGACCAAGACCGTCGCCTACCGCATCCACGAGAACGGCAAGGCGCTGAAGGAACTGGTCGAGAAGCACGGCGTGATCCTGCACGAGACGCCCGCCGAGTACTTCAAGGAGTACTCCGCCGCGGCGATGAAGAACTTCGAGGCGAACGCAAAGCAGAACGCGTTCTTCAAGAAGGTGTGGGACAGCCAGAGGGCGTTCGCCGACGTGGCGATCCCGTTCTGGGCCGATGCGCAGAAGTCGAACGCCGGCCTCACCGGCGCCTACGCCGACGAGATCAAGAAGCGCCGGAAGAAGTAGCCCGCTGCAGGGCTCAAGCGAAGCGGGCCCGGTGCCCGCTTCTTTTTTGACATCGCCAGGGAGCCCCGGGAATGTCTGACACCAACCCTGTCGCCGACGAGCTGATCGCCGGACGGCGCGCAGACGTGCGCCGCATGCCCGAGGACATGCCGCGCTGGATGGCGCGCATCATCCTCGGCATCGACGCCTTCAACGGCTGGATCGGCCGCCTGGCGGCCTGGCTGACGCTGCCGCTGATGTTCGCGATGGTCTACGAGGTGTTCGTGCGCTACGCGTTCACCGCGCCGACCAGCTGGGCCTACGACATCAGCCGCATGATCTACGGCGCCATGTTCGTCATCGGCGCCGGCTACGCGCTCTCCAAGGGCGTGCACATCCGCTCCGACTTCCTGTACCGCAAGTGGTCGGAGCGCACGCAGGGTCGGGTCGACACCGCGCTGTACGTGTTCTGCTACTTCCCGGCGATGATCATCTTCCTGTGGGTGGCGGCGCAGTGGGCCTGGACCGCGGTCGACCGCGGCGAGCGCGGCATGGATACCGCGTGGATGCCGCTGCTCGGACCGATCAAGAGCTGCCTGCCGTTCGGCATCCTGTTCCTGATCATCCAGGGCGTGTCCGAGCTGCTGAAGAGCATCTACGCGGCGACGCGCGGCAGGTGGCCGGAATGAGCCCGGAAATCCTCGGCCTGGTGATGGTCGTCGCGATGCTGTTCGGCATCTTCGTCGGCTTCCCGATCTCGTTCACGCTGATCTTCCTCGGCCTGGTGTTCGGCTACTTCGGCTTCGGCCAGCTGGTGTTCTACCTGATGACGCTGCAGTTCTACTCCTCGATGATGGAGCAGACGCTCGCGGCGGTGCCCCTGTTCGTGTTCATGGGCATCATGATGGAGCAGGCGAACCTGATGGAGCGATTGTTCGACGCCGTGCAGAAGATGCTCGCGCGCGTGCGCGGCTCGCTGTACCTGGCGGTGATGTTCGTCGCCACCATCTTCGCCGCCGCCACCGGCATCGTCGGCGCCTCGGTGACGATCCTCGGCATCATGGCCGGCAAGTCGATGATCCGCTCGGGCTACGACGTGAAGCTCTCCTCGGGGCTGATCTCGGCCGGCGGCACGCTGGGCATCCTGATCCCGCCCTCGATCATGCTGGTGGTGATGGGGCCGGTGCTCGAGGTGCCGGTGACGACGCTCTTCGCCGCCGCCATCATCCCCGGCATCATGCTGGCGCTGCTCTTCACCGGCTACGCCATGCTGCGTTGCCTGATCAACCCCGCGCTCGGGCCTGCGCTGCCGCCGGAAGAGCACCCGAAGGACATGGCGGAAGTCTGGGCGCAGTTCTTCAAGGGGCTGGTGCCGCCCGCCGCGCTGGTGCTGTCGGCGCTGGGCAGCATCGTGTTCGGCCTGGCCACGCCCACCGAAGGCGCTGCCTGCGGCGCGGTTGGCGCGCTTGCGCTCACCATCGCGTACCGCCGTCTCACCTGGGAGAACCTCAAGAGTTCGCTGGTGAAGACGCTCGAGATCTCGGTGCTGATCCTGTTCCTGGTCGCCGCGTCCAACTTCTTCGGCGCCGTGTTCGCGCGCCTCGGCACGCCCACCATGCTGACCGAGGCGCTGCTGTCGCTGGAGCTGAACCGCTACGTCATCCTCGCCATCATCATGGGGATGATTTTCCTGCTCGGCTGGCCGCTGGAATGGGTGCCGATCGTGCTCATCGTCGTGCCCTTCCTGCTGCCGCTGGTGCAGAAGCTCGGCTTCGACATGGCCTGGTTCGGCATCCTCGTCGCGGTCAACCTGCAGACCGCGTGGCTGTCACCGCCGGTGGCGATGTCGGCCTACTTCCTCAAGGGCGTGGTGCCCGAATGGCAGCTCGGCGACATCTACAAGGGCATGATCCAGTTCATGGGCCTGCAGTTGCTGGGCCTGATGCTGATCATCGCGTTCCCGCAGATCGTGCTGTGGCTGCCCGAACTCATCTATGGAAAGTGAGCGAACGACATGGCGACTACCCACCTGAAGCGAGCGGGCAAGACGCCCGAGACCGAGACCGGCAACGCGCGCAAGGTCGTCGAGGAGATGCTGGACGAGATCGGCCGCCGCGGTGAGGCCGCGGTGCGCGACTACGCGGCGAAGCTCGACAAGTGGACCGGCGACATCATCGTCACGCCCGAGGAGATGGCGCGGCGCACGCGCGACATCCCCGCCGGGGTCAAGCGCGACATCGAGTTCGCCACCGACCAGGTGCGCCGCTTCGCGCTGGCGCAGCGCGAGTCGATGCGCGAGTTCCAGGTCGAGCTGCGCCCGGGCCTCGTTGCCGGACAACGCCTGGTGCCTGTCAACGTCGCCGGCTGCTACGTGCCAACCGGTCGCTATGCGCACATCGCCTCGGCCTACATGGGCATCGCCACCGCCAAGGCCGCGGGCGTGCCCACGGTGATCGCCTGCTCGACGCCCTTCCGCGGCGAAGGCGTACACCCTGACGTGCTCTACGCGATGAAAGTCGCCGGCGCCGACGTGGTGATGACGCTCGGCGGCGTGCAGGCCATCGCGACGCTCGCCTACGGCCTGTTCACCGGCAAGCCCGCGGACATCATCGTCGGCCCGGGCAACAAGTTCGTCGCCGAGGCCAAGCGCATGCTGTTCGGCAAGGTCGGCATAGACGTCTTTGCCGGCCCCTCGGAAGTGGCGATCATTGCAGACGATTCGGCCGACGCGGCGATCGTCGCCTCGGATCTCGTCGGCCAGGCCGAGCACGGCCACGAATCCCCCGCCTGGCTGATGACCAGCTCGCGCAAGCTCGCCGACGAAGTCATGCGCCTGGTGCCGCAGTTGATCGAGCGGCTGCCGCCGACCGCGCGCGACGCCGCCGGCGCCGCCTGGCGCGACTACGGCGAAGTGGTGCTGTGCGACACGCGCGAGGAGCTGGTTTCCGCCTCCGACGCCTACGCGCCCGAGCACCTCGAAGTGCACTGCAGGGATCTCGACTGGTGGCTCGCCAACCTGACCTGCTACGGCTCGCTGTTCCTCGGCGAGGAAACCACCGTGGCCTTCGGCGACAAGACCTCGGGGCCGAACCACATCCTGCCCACCAAGGGCGCCGCCAGGTACTCGGGCGGCCTGTCGGTGCACAAGTTCATCAAGACGGTGACCTGGCAGCGCATGTCGCGCGAAGCGAACCGCGAGATCGCGCAGGTCACCGCGCGCATCTCCCGGCTCGAAGGCATGGAGGCGCACGCGCGCACCGCGGACGACCGCCTCGCCAAGTACTTCCCCGCCGACCGCTTCGACAAGGGCACACCGGTCGAAGCATGAGCCCGCAGGCACTGTTCGACCTCACCGGTCGGGTGGCGCTGGTCACCGGTGGCAACTCCGGCATCGGCAACGCCATCGCGCGCGCACTCGCCGATGCCGGCGCCAGCGTGGTCCTGGTGGCGCGCCGCGAGCAGGAACTCACCGCCGCGCGCGACGCGATCGGCGCGCGCGCTGCCTCGATCACCTGCGACCTCGCCGACCGCAAGGCGCTCGCCGCCTGCGCCGCGGAGGCGCCCCGGTTCTTCGGCGCGCCTGACATCCTGGTTTCTGCCGCTGGCGTGAACATCCGCAAACCCATGCTCGAGATCACCGAAGCCGACTGGGACGCAAGCCTGCGGCTGAACCTGGAAGCGCCCTTCTTCCTTGCGCAAAAGCTCGCGCCGGCAATGATCGCGAAGGGCTGGGGCCGCATCATCAACATCGCCTCGCTGCAGTCGGTGCGCGCCTTCGGCAACAGCGGCCCCTACGGCGCCTCCAAGGGGGGCGTCATGCAACTGACGCGCGCGCAGGCCGAGGCCTGGTCGCGCCACGGCGTCACCGCCAACGCCATCGGCCCGGGTTTCTTCGCCACGCCGCTCACCGCGCCGGTGGTGAACGATGCGGCACGCTGGCAGGCGATGGCAGACAAGACATTCATCGGCAGGAACGGCGAACTCGACGACCTGCGCGGCACGGCGATCTTCCTCGCCAGCCGCGCGTCCGACTACGTCACCGGCCAGACGCTGTTCGTTGACGGGGGGTTCTCAGCCGGATGAAAGCACTCGTATACACCGCACCCAATGAAGTGAGCTACCGCGACGAGCCCGAGCCGCAGTTCGGCGACGGCGACGTGCTGATCGAGGTCGATGCTGTCGGCATCTGCGGCTCGGACATGCACGCCTACCACGGCCACGATCCGCGCCGCAAACCGCCACTGATCCTCGGCCACGAGCTGTGCGGCCGCATCGTGCAGGGCCCTGGCGTGGGCAAGCGCGTCACCGTCAATCCGCTGATCACCTGCGGCTATTGCGAGTACTGCGTGCAGGGCAGAGACAACCTGTGCGCCAACCGCACCATGATCGGCATGACGCGCGCTGGCGGCTTCGCCGAGCGGGTCAGCACCGCCGCCAGGGCGGTGATCGACATCCCGCAGGACATGGACACGCGCGCGGCCGCCCTCACGGAGCCGGCCGCCACCGCGGTGCACGCCGTCAACGTCGCCATGAACGCGCTGGTGCGGCCGCTGCCCGAATGCCGCGTGCTGGTGCTGGGCGGCGGCGCCATCGGCATGCTGACCGCATTGCTGCTCGCCGGCTACGGCGTGCGCCACGTGCAGGTGGCCGAAACCAATGCGTTGCGCCGCGCCGCGGTGGCGAAAGCCTCGGGCGCCGCGGTGTACGACCCGAGCGCGCCCGGCGGCCCGGCGCCGAACAGCGTCGACCTGGTCATCGACGCGGTCGGCGCAGCGCCCACCCGCAATGCCGCGCTCGCCGCGGTGAAGCCGGGCGGCGTGGTGGTGCACGTCGGCCTTGCCGACTGGGCGAGCGAGATCGACATGCGAAAGCTCACGCTCGCCGAGATCACGCTGATCGGTACCTACACCTACGCCACCGCCGACCTGCGCGCCGCCGCCGCCGCGCTGCACGAAGGCGCGTTCGGCGCGCTCGACTGGGTAGAAGAGCGGCCGCTCTCTGAAGGCGCGCGCGCCTTCGACGACCTGCACCACGGACGCGTCGCCGCGGCCAAGATCGTGCTGCGGCCGCAGGGCGCGTGACGCGCATGGAGTTCGACTACATCGTCGTCGGCGCGGGCACCGCGGGCTGCACGCTCGCGGCCCGGCTGTCGGAGGATGGCAGGCACAGCGTGCTGCTGCTCGAAGCCGGTCCGAAGGACACCTCGCCGTGGATCCACGTCCCCATCGGCTACGGCAAGACCATGTTCCACCCGGTGCTGAACTGGAAGTTCGAGACCGAGCCCGAGCCCGCGATGGACAACCGCCGCATCTACTGGCCGCGCGGGCGCTGCCTCGGCGGCTCCTCGTCGATCAACGGACTCATATTCGTGCGCGGCCAGCCCGAGGACTACGACCACTGGGCGGCGCTCGGCAACCGCGGCTGGGGCTGGAACGACGTGCTGCCCTACTTCAAGCGCCAGGAAGCCAATTCGCGCGGCGCGTCCGAATACCACGGCGGCGACGGCCCGATCGCCTGCAGCGATATTCCGGGCAGGCACGAGCTGATCGAGGCGATCATCGCCGGCGCCGGCGAGCTCGGCGTGCCGCGCACCGACGATTTCAACGCCGGCAACCAGGAAGGCGTCGGCTACTACCAGCTGTTCACGAAGAACGGCATGCGCGCCTCGAACGCGGTGGCCTACCTGCGCCCGGCGCGCGGCCGCGCCAACCTCAGGATCGAGACGGACGCGCACGCGCAGCGCGTGCTGTTCGAGGGCCGCCGCGCGAGCGGCGTCGAATACCACCAGGGCGGCGCGCTGGCGAGCGCGCGCGCGCGGCGCGAGGTGATCCTCGCCGCGGGCGCGCTGCAGAGCCCGCAGCTGCTGCAGCTCTCGGGCATCGGCCCGGGCGCGCTGCTGCAGCGCTTCGGCATCCCGGTGCTGCACGAGCTGCCCGGGGTGGGCGAGAACCTGCAGGACCACCTGCAGATGCGCCTGGTGTACAAGTGCACCAAGCCGATCACCACCAACGACGACCTCGCCACCTGGTGGCGCAAGGCGGCGATCGGCCTGCGGTGGCTGCTGTTCCGCCAGGGGCCGCTCGCCATCGGCATCAACCAGGGCGGCCTGTTCACGCGCGTGCTGCCGGAATCGGCCACGCCGGACATCCAGTTCCATTTCGCCACGCTGTCGGCCGACCTTGCCGGCGCGACGCCGCACCCCTTCTCCGGCTTCACCTTCAGCGTCTGCCAGTTGCGCCCGGCGTCGCGCGGCCATGTACGCATCAAGTCGACCGACGCGCGGGACGCGCCGGCGATGCAGCCGAACTACCTCACCGAGGAACTCGATCGCCGCTGCGCCGTGGCGGGCGTGAAGTTCGCGCGCAGGCTCGCCGGCACCTCGGCGATGCAGGCCTACGTGGCCGACGAATACCGCCCGGGGCGCGGCGCGGTGAGCGACGAGGACCTGCTCGGCTTCTGCCGCGCGCAGGGCGCGACCATTTTCCACCCGTCAGGCACCTGCAAAATGGGCGCGGATCCGCTCGCGGTGGTGGACGACGAACTGCGCGTGCACGGCGTCGAGCGGCTGCGCGTGGTGGACTGCTCGATCATGCCGACGCTGGTGTCGGGCAACACCAACGCGCCGGTGACCATGATCGCCGAGCGCGCCTCCGACCTGATCCGCGCCGGCGCCTGAGCGCTCCGGCGGCGACCGGCGTGCTATAAACCGGCGGCCATGCCGCAGCTGCAACCATCCCGCGTCGCGTTCTACGTCCTCTTTACCGCGTCGGGATTCGCGGGCCTGATCTACCAGTCCATCTGGACGCACTACCTCAAGCTGTTCCTCGGCCACGCCGCCTACGCGCAATCGCTGGTGCTGATCGTGTTCATGGGCGGCATGGCGGCGGGCAGCGCGTACGCCGGCCGCCGCTCGGCACGCATCGCCAACCCCTTGCTCGGCTACGCCGCCGCCGAGGCGGCGATCGGCCTCTTTGCCCTCACCTTCCACGGCGTCTTCGAGGCGGTGACCGACTGGTCCTACGCCAGCCTGCTGCCCGCGCTGGGCGGCGCGTCGGCCGCGCTGGCGGCGAAGCTGCTGGTTTCCTGCCTGCTGATCCTGCCGCAGTCGGTGCTGCTCGGCATGACCTTCCCGCTGATGAGCGCCGGCCTGGTGCGCGCGCAGCCCGGCAGTTCCGGCGAATCGATCTCGATGCTGTACTTCACCAACAGCTTAGGCGCCGCGGTCGGCGTGCTGGGCAGCGGCTTCGTGCTGATCGGCGCGGTCGGCCTGCCCGGCACGCTGCAAAGCGCAGGCGTCATCAACCTCGCGCTGGCGCTGGTTGTCTGGCTGATTGCGCGCCCGGTGCGCAACCCGGCGCTCGCACCGCGCGACGACGCCGAGCCCGGCGCGGCGCGGCTGCTGATCGCGGTCGCCTTCCTCACCGGCCTCGCGTCCTTCGTCTACGAGATCGCGTGGATCCGCATGCTGTCGCTGGTGCTGGGCGCGTCCACGCATTCGTTCGAGCTGATGCTGTCCACGTTCATCCTCGGCCTCGCGCTGGGCGGGCTGGCGGTGAGGAAGCTGGTCGACACGCACGCGCAACCCGAGCGGCTGCTGGGCTGGGTGCAGGTGGCGATGGGGCTGCTCGCGCTATCCACGCTGGTGGTGTACGACCGCACCTTCGAGCTGATGGAGTTCCTGATGCGCGGCCTGGCGCGGACCGAGGCCGGCTACGCGCTATACAACCTCACCGGCCAGCTGGTGGCGGCGCTGGTGATGCTGCCCACCACCATCTGCGCCGGCATGACGCTGCCGCTGATCACCGGCGCGCTGCTGCGCCGCGGCGCCGGCGAATCGGCGATCGGCAGGGTCTACGCCTGGAACACGCTCGGCGCCATCGCGGGCGTGCTGGCGGCGGTGCACGTCGGCCTGCCGATGCTGGGCCTGAAGGGCGCGATGGTGGCGGCGAGCCTGCTCGACGCGGCGCTCGGGCTGCTGCTGCTGTACCTCTACGGCCGCTCGCGGCGCGTGCTGGAGTTCGCCGCCGGCCTGTGCGCGGCGGCGTTCCTGTCGGTGGCGATCGGCTTCGAGCTGGACGCGAACAAGATGACCGCCGGCGTGTTCCGCCACGGCGAGCTTGCCAGTTCCCGCGACGCCAAGGTGCTGTACAAGAAGGACGGCAAGACCGCCACCGTGCACCTGGTCGAATACCCCGGCGCCACCAGCCTGCGCACCAACGGCAAGTCCGACGGCTCGGTGAACATGGACAAGGACGGCGCGCCGGGCTCCGACGAGGTGACGATGGTGCTCACCGGCGCGGTGCCGCTGGCGCTGAAGCCCGAGGCGCAGTCGGCCGCGGTGATCGGCATCGGCACCGGGCTGACCATGCACACGCTGCTGCAGAGCCTGCTGATCGGCCGCGTCGAGACGGTGGAAATCGAGGCCGCGATGGCCGAGGCGGCGCGCGGCTTCATGCCGCGCAACAGCGGCGCCTTCGCCGACCCGCGCGGCACCATCCACATCGACGACGCGAAGACGTTCTTCTCCACGCACAACCGCCGCTACGACGTCATCATCTCGGAGCCCTCCAACCCCTGGGTGAGCGGCGTGGCGAGCCTCTTCACCACCGAGTTCTACCGCCGCATCCGCGCGCACCTGAACCCCGGCGGCATGCTGGTGCAGTGGTTCCAGCTCTACGAGATCGACGCCTCGCTGCTCGCCTCGGTGATGCAGGCACTGGGAGGCGAGTTCCAGCACTACGCGGTGTACGCGCCGAGCGACCACGACCTGCTGATCGTCGCCTCGCAGACGCCGCTGCCGCGCATCGATGCACGCGTGTTCGAGCAGCCCGGCGTGGCGAAGGAGCTGTGGCGCATCGGCGTGCTGTCGCCAGGCGACCTCGACGCGCGCTACATCGGCAGGCGCGCGACGCTCGAGCCGCTGTTCGCAAGCTACGGCATCGCTGCGAACTCGGACTACTACCCGGTGCTGGACCTGAACGCCGCGCGCCACCGCTTCACCGAGAAGAGCGCCGCCGACGTGGTGGGCATGCTCAACCTGGGCGTGCCGATGCTGGACATGCTGGAGCCGGGCGCGGCGCGCAGGCCGGTGAACCCGCTGTACGAGGGTGCCCAGCACTTCGAGCGCGTCGAAAGGTCGCGCGTCGCGGCGTACATCCGCGACTTCTTCCTCGAGCGCACGCCGCCCGAGCCGGTCGGCATCCCGGCGCAACTGCAGAAGGACATCGAGCTGGTGAAGCTCCGGCTGGTCAACTGCCGGGACGCGCGCGACCGCGACGTCTGGCTGCACAGCGTGCTGCGCATGGCGCGCGAGATGAACCCCTACCTGCCGCCCGAGGACACGACGCGGGTGTGGGACCTGATGCTGCATTCGCCCTGCGTTGGCACGCTGCACGAATTCCAGCGGCGCTGGCTGCGCATGTATAGCGCGGTGGGCGCGCGCGACCCGAAGCAGATGGCGGAGCTGGGCTCGCTGCTGCTGGCGACGCAGGCGGACCTGAGCAACGACGCGCTGGAGTACCTGCTGATGGCGGGCATGAGCGGCTACCTGGCCGGCGGCCAGCCCGAACACGCGCGCCAGCTCTGGGTCTGGTATGCCGACCGCATCCCGCACGCCGTTGCCAGACCCGCGTTTCGCCTCCTGCGCTGCCACGCCGCCCGCGGCGACACCACCGCCTGCGCCGACGCCTTCGCCGAGTTCCGCTAGCCGGGCCGCGCTACAGGCTGGCGTAGTACTGCGACATCTGCTGCCGCAGCGACGCATCGGGCATCGCGCCGCGTCCCGCGCCGAGGTTGTCGCGCATGTGCGCGGGATCGGCGGTGGCGGGAATGGCGCAGCTCACCGCCGGATGCGACACGATCCACTTGAGGAAGTACTGCGCCCAGCTCGCGATGCCGAGCTGCGCCGCCCACGCCGGCAGCGCCCTGCCGCGCGTGCGCCGGAACATGTCGCCGGTGGCGAACGGCCGGTTGATGATCACCGCGACGCCAAGGTCCTGCGCGAGGGGCAACAGCCTGTCCTCGGCCTCGCGTTCGGCAAGCGAGTAGTTGATCTGCACGAAATCGTAGTGCTTCGTCTTCAGCCAGCGCTCCACCTCGCGGTGCGCCGACGCGGTGTAGTGCGTGATGCCGACGTAGCGCACGCGCTGCTGCCGCTTCCACTCGAGCAGCGTCGCGGTGTGCGCCTCGACGTCGAGCAGGTTGTGCACCTGCATCAGGTCCATGCGGCCGCCGCGCATGCGCTCGATCGAGCGCTGCATCTGCCGAATGCCCTCTTCCCGGCCGCGGGTCCATACCTTGGTGGCGAGGAACAGCGGTTCGCAGATACCGAGTTCCGCGCACAGCTCGCCCACCACGGATTCGCTGGCACCGTACATGGGCGAGGAGTCCAGCACGCGGCCGCCGGCCTCGTGCAGCGCCTGCAGCACTTCCTTCAACGGCGCGCGCGCGCCGCCGCCCGCGCCGACGTCGAAGGCCTGCCAGGTGCCGAGGCCGATGACCGGGAGCGCTTCGCCGCTAGCCGGGATGCTGCGCGTGAGCATGATCTACGCGCTGCGACGGCGCGCTCGCCCGCTCAGGCCGCAGCCGCGGGCTTGCCGGCGGTCCATTTGTCGAGCCTGTCCCGCGCGCCGTTGCGTGCCGGGTCCATGGCCTGGTCGTGGCCGTCCGTTTTGGCGGTCAGCTCGATGACGTAGCCGTTGGGGTCGCGGAAGTAGATCGAATGGATGAAGCCGTGGTCGGACACGCCGCGGGTGTCGATGCCCGCCACCTTGCCCTTGGCCAGCATCGCCGCGAGCGTCTGCGCGTCCACCTCCAGCGCGATGTGCAGGTCGAAATCGTGCTGCGGCTTGAATTCGAACGGCAT
Organism: uncultured Enterobacteriaceae bacterium; assembly: GCA_964612335.1. Classification (GTDB taxonomy): domain Bacteria; phylum Pseudomonadota; class Gammaproteobacteria; order Burkholderiales; family SG8-39; genus CAZTDU01. Next base: position 155,452 of record CAZTDU010000004.1, read on the forward strand.
GTCCGGCGCCTCGAAGAAGGCCAGGTACGAGCCGTCGCCGAGCCGGTAGAAGGTGTGCAGGGTCTCGGTCTTGCGGCCGCTCTTGGTTTCGGCGATCTCCAGCGTCTTCGCCAGCGGCAGGCCGAGGAAGTCCTCGTAGAAGCGCCGCGTCTGCTCCGAATCGCGGCAGCGGTAGGCATTGTGGTGCAGGCCCTTGATCATCGCGTCCTCCTTCCGGTTCGCAGCGCGGTCTTCAGCCCCCGCCGCATGTTGGGTATGCTGCCCTGGAACCAATACCACAGAAGGAGGACACCATGGCCGCTGCCCCCTGGAACGACGCCATCGCGCGCGTGCTGCTGAGGATCGAGGACACCGCGCGCCGCTGCGGCGACCGCCTGCCGCACTGGGCCGACACCACGACCGGCGACTGGACCACCACCGTGGATGGCGACTGGACCGGCGGCTACTACATCGGCATGCACTGGCTGGCGCTGAAGGCGAAGCCGGACGCGGCGATGGAGGCGCGCGCGCTGGCGATGGCCGAGCGCATGCGCCCGCGGCTCGCGCTGAACACGGTGTTCAAGTCGTTTCCGCTGTACTACGGCGCCGCACTGGGCGTCATGCTGGGCGACCGCCCGGGCCTGCGGGACATGGCGCTGGAATGCGCGCGCAGCCTGGTGAAGATGTACGACCCGGTGCTCGGCCTGATCCCGCTGGGCAGCGAGGCCGAGGAAGGCGCGCACATCGGCAGCGCCGAGACCAGCATCGACAGCATGCAGACCGCGCCTTTCCTCTACTGGGCGGCGCGCGAGGCGAACGACGCCGCGATGCGCGACGTCGCCTTCCACCACGCCGACCGCATCGTCAAGCTGCACCTGCGTGCAGACGATTCGTTCATCCAGTCGACGTCGCTCGACCCGAAGACCGGCGCGGTGCAGCGGCAGTACACGCACAAGGGCATCAGCGATACCAGCACCTGGGGCCGCGCGCAGGCCTGGGGGATGCTGTATTCGACGATGAGCTACCTGCACGACACTAGCCAGTCGCTGTGGCTGGAATCGGCGCAGCGCGGCGCCGACTGGTGGATGGCGCACGTGCCCGCCGACCGCGTGTCGTACTGGGACTTCAACGACCCGGCGATCCCGAACACCGAGCGCGACACCGCCGCCAGCGCCATCGCCACCGCCGCGCTGCTGCGCCTGGCCACCGTCGCCCCCGCCGCGAAGGCCAAGGCCTACCGCGCCTTCGCCGAGGAAACCGCCGCCGCCCTCGTCGCCCGCCACCTGACCCCGGTAAACGCCAGCGACAAGCGCGCCCCCGGCATGCTCATCAACGCCTGCTTCAACAAGCGTGCCGACGCCCGCCCCCATGACGCCGGCACCGACTGCGAGTTCATCGTCGGCGACTACTACTTCTTCGAAAGCCTCATGGCCCTGGCCGGCGTCGTAGACCCCGCGAAGCTCTAGCCCCACCGCCTTACCCACCCCTCCGTACCCCGCCCCCCTTTCCCCTCCTTTCCCCCTTCTCCCCGCCAGCGGGGAGAAGGGCCGGGGATGAGGGGCCGCCAACCCGCCCGCTCGCTGCCCGGCCGCGAGAGAAGCCAAGCCGAATCAACGCCGTGCAGGCATTTCTGCCTGCCATGCCGCCAGTACCGTGCCGAACAGGTGCGTTAAGGCACTGAATGCGCGAGGGAAAGCTGGCGCAATCGGATACCTCAATCCATGATATCCAGCAATCTTGCTGAGCATTTCACAGTGTGCATCTTGGTGAGGCATGAGTGGGAGTCGGAGAGGACTTTCGGAACTTCTGTGGTGAGCTAACGATCAACGATCGAGGAACGATCGCTGACCGATATGAGCTCATCACTCGACGGCTGAACGTCGACTTCTGGAATTTGGACTCTAAGACCCAGCACAGCTTCTACGTCGGCTCATATGGCAGAGGCACTGCCATCCGAGGCTTCAGCGATCTGGACATGATATTCCGGTTGCCCTATGAGTACTACGAGACGTACGACGCGTATCAGAACAACGGCCAGTCGGCGATGTTGCAGGCCGTTCGCGACTCTCTTCGCAAGACCTACAACACCTCGGCGATTGGCGGTGATGGCCAGGTAGTTGTTATCTCCTTCACCGATGGCATAACCTTTGAGATTCTCCCGGCTTTCCTCAATAAGGATAATAGCTATACATACCCAGATTCCAACAATGGCGGTCGCTGGCGCATCACTGATCCAAAGCCCGAGATAAATGCCGTTGCTGCGATGGATTCAGAGACCAACGGCAACCTGAAATGGCTCTGCCGTATGATGAGAGCTTGGAAGATTGAATGGACCGCACCTATGGGCGGTCTCCTGATTGACACCTTAGCTTATAGATTCATCGAGACTTGGTCGTACCGAGACAAGTCGTTTCTGTACTACGATTGGATGAGTCGCGACTTCTTTGACTTCCTCGCTGCCGAGCCGGAGCGGGAATACTGGCATGCTGTTGGAAGTGGTCGCTACATCTGGTCCAAAGGTAACTTCCAGTACAAGGCTACGCGATGCCGCAACATCGCGATTGACGCCATTAGATATCAATCCAACGAACAAGTTTGGTCAGCCCGGCAATGCTGGAGAGAGATCTATGGGACCAGATACTCAGACAACTGACCCCGCTAAAGCACATGAGGCGAAGGACATTCTGGAAGCCCAACTTCGAGAGTGTTACGGGCGTGCTTGCTACTCCCATAAGGTCCATGAGAAATGTGCGGACATATACTTCGGTCGCCTCCGGCGCCTGAAGTTGTGGCAAATCGGACTCTCGGCGGTAACGACCGGCGGTCTGATAGTTACCCTCTTCGGCGACAGGCCTGCATCCACCGTAATCGCGGCGATTGCCTCAGCAGCCCTCCTCGCACTCAACACCTATACGAAAGAGTACGACCTTGGCGAGTTGGCGCAAAAGCACACGAATGCCGCCGGTGAGTTGTGGGGGTTTCGCGAGTCATACCTTTCGCTGCTCACCGATCTAGCGACAGGTGTTCTAGCTCTCGAGGATGCTCGCGCACGACGCGATCAGCTTCAAACGGCACTGCAAGCTGTGTACCAGGCTGCCCCGCGAACTATGCCCAAGGCGTACGCGGCTGCGCAGGCCGCACTCAAAGTCGCTGAGGAGCTTACGTTCTCTGACACCGAGATTGACGCGCTCCTCCCCGCAGCATTGAGAAAGGGTGGGTAGCAAGATGCCCAACATCGCGCTGCAGGGGAGCCGCAACAGCAGCGCTGCGCTTGCTGCTGCGGCTCCCTGAGCGCGAGCGTAGATCGCATGGCACCGCTTGACCCATTCACGCTCGTTACCGGAATCGCCTCGCTCTTGGGGTTTGCCTTGCAGATGTTCGACATATTCCCGCGCTTCGCGAAGGTCCGCCAAGCTCTCTTCTTCTTTGTACTGGGCATATTCGTCGGCAGCGTCGTCCGAGCTATCGAACCCGCTGCAATCAGGGTTTCGTTTCAGCTTGGCGGGTTCGCGGTCCTAATCGCCGTATTTGGTGCCGTCATCGTTCTTCTTCTTGTTATCGCCGCAACTACGAGCACCCCTCAGAAACGTGTAGAGTTCCTCGGCGCCAGCGGCATCGGTTTTCTTGCGTTCATCTTTGTGCTCATGTTCGGAGGCATTCTTTCCGGTGCTGCGGAGAGTCCCGCCATGGAGAAGCAGCGTCTGACAATCAGCGAACTACAACAGTTGTCGGAAGGGGCGCTGAAGTTGAAGGACTTCGAGCGTGCTGCAATGCACCTTCGAACGATCGAAGCCCGCGTGCAAGGAGATCCGGAGCTCAAAGCCATTGTTCAGCAGCGCATTCGTGACGTGGAGCTTCAGGCGCTGAAGTAATGCGATCTAACCCTTCGCTCAACCGGGGAGGCAGCTGGGTGGCGCCGTGCCCGCGAAGCAAAGGATATTCACCAGCGCCTTGCGGGGACGCGGTGACCTGCTCTTGCCGCACTACTTAGCTCACTCGGTCGGGCCTTACAGAACCATATCCCCCCAATGTACTTAGACTCACTCACCTCCTCCTTGTATTCAGTGGCAAGCACTGCTTGGCAATTCGTAAACTCGCATATTGCGATTGCGTTCGTCGGCGGGTTCACTGGCGCAATCGGCGGCGCCCTCGGCGCACAACGGATTGCAGAACGTTCGCGGAAGCGAGAGGAGAGACTTAGGCAACTGCGCTACACGAATGCCGGGATTATGGTTGCACATACGATCTGCAATGCAGCACTCGCACTAAAGAAGCAGCACGTTCAACCAATGCGTGAAGCGTTCCTGAAGTCGAAGGCCGCGTTGGAGGCATTTAAGGCACAAAGAGATGCCGGACAGATTGCACCGGGTGTCGAGTTCCACGTGCAGATGGATATGCGCACCTACCCGGCGCCAATCGTACCGATCGACACCTTGAAGCACATCGCGTTTCAGGAGATTTCCGCGGTTGGCCGTCCATTGGCCCTTGTTGCAGTAGTCGAGCAGTCTCTTATTGGCTTATGTAACGCGATAGCCAAGCGTGATCAACTTATTCATCGGTTCGAAACCGGAGAGATCCCTGAGAATAAGCAGGCACAGTACTATTTCGGCCTTCCACTTCAGGGCGGACACATAAATCAAGAGTTTCCGGATCTTGTGGAGGGCATATACAGCTATGTCGATGATCTCGCATTCTTTAGCTATCAACTCTGCAGTGACCTAATGACGCATGGCGTCAAGGTCAGGGCAGCACTTACTAAGAAGCCCTCAAAGCAAGTTCCACATGTCAGTGAGGCCGATTTTTCTGGCCCATTGAGTTCAGGTCTTATACCGCCAACCTCACAGTACGCCGACTGGGTGAACTCTTTCGAGGAGAAGACTGAAAAGTGACTCCCAACGTACGCGGAACCGCGGTTCTGCGTGCTTGGCTTCATTGATGATCGGCTGCATAGCGTTGTATTCACCCCACGCGATGGCAAGCCCCGAGTGATCAGTCTGCGTAAAGCCAACAAGCGCGAGGTAAAGCGATATGAAAAAGCCATCCAAGGCTAAGAGGACCCGTCGGGACAATCCGGAGTGGACGGCGGCGATGATTGCGGAGGCCCGTCCGGCCAAAGAGGTGCTGCCGAAGATATTTGGTGCCAAAGCCGCGGCTGCCATGCTCAAACCGCGTGGCCGTCCTAAGTCTCCGGATGCCAAAGTGGCGATCAGCCTCCGGCTGCCACCGGAAACACTGGCGCGCTGGAAGGCGACCGGACCCGGCTGGCAAACGCGCATGGCCGAAGTGCTGCGCAAGTCGGCGTAACTGCCGCGGCCGCACGGATCTCCATAGCTGACTCATGCCCCTCCCCTCCCAAGCCGCATTGCTCCTATCCTTCGACGTCGCCCCGGACATGCTCGCCGAGCACGACGACTGGCACACGCACGAGCACCTGCCGGAGCGGCTCTCCATTCCCGGCTTCCTGCGCGGCTCGCGCTGGACGGCGCTGGGCGGCGGGCCGCGCTACTTCGTCATGTACGAGGTCGAATCGCTGGCGACGCTTACATCGGAAGCCTATCTCGCGCGCCTGAACGCGCCGAGCGCGTGGACGCAGAAGATGATGCCCGGCTACCGCGGCATGAACCGCGGCCTGTGCAGCGTGACTGCGAGCTTCGGCGCCGGCATCGGCGGCGCGGCGCTGCTCGTGCGCTTCAGGCCCGCCGCGGGAAAGGAAGAGTTGCTGCGCCGCTGGCTGCGCGACCAGGCGCTGCCGCCGCTCGCATCGCTGCGCGGCGTTGGCGGCGCGCACCTGTTCGAGGCCGCGGCCGCCGCGCCGATGACGAACGAGCAGCGCATCCGCGGCGCGGACGCGGGCTTCGACTGGGCGGTGCTTGCCACCGGCTACGACGAGGAGGCGCTTACCGCACTAGCGGCAGGTGCGCTGTCCGCCGCGCAATTGGAAGCGCACGGCGCCAGCGACGTGCTGGCGGCAAGCTACCGCCTCGGCTACGCCCTCACCGACCGCGAGGCACGCGCATCGGGCGGACCGACAGCCGTATAATCAATTCGTCATTTGACCGCCGAGGATTCAAATGTCCGACACCCTTGCCGAACTGATCACGAAGGCCGCCCAGCTATCCGACAGCGAGCGCGCCAAACTGGCCCTCTCGCTGATCGAGTCGCTGGACGGTCCTGCAGATGCCGGTGTCGAGGAAGCCTGGCGCGTCGAGATCGAGCGCCGCATGGGCGAGATCGACCGCGGCGAGGTGACGCTGACTCCCGGTGACGAGGTATTCGCCCGCCTGCGTCGTCAGATCGGCTGAGCACTCGGACAAGCGTAAGCCCGGGCCCGGCCCCTTACCCCGGCGCCGCCTCCAGCATCCCCGCGAACAGCGTCGCGATGCCGAGGAAGGAAAAGAACCCGACCACGTCGGTGACGGTGGTGAGGATGATGGATGACGCGGTGGCCGGGTCCTGGCCGAAGCGGCGCAGCAGGATCGGCACCAGCGCGCCGGCGAGGCCGGCGGCGACCATCGAGATCACCATCGCGATCGCGATCACGTACACCAGGCCCATCGACCCGCTCCACACGTAGACGCCCAGCGCGGTGGTGACCGCCACCGCGAGGCCGTTCACCAGCCCGGTGGTTGCTTCCTTGCCCACCACCGCCGGCCAGTGCCGCAGGCTGATCTCGTGCAGCGCGAGGCCGCGCATCGTCACCGCGAGCGCCTGCGCGCCGGAATTGCCCGACTGCCCGGCCACCACCGGCAGCAGCACCGCCAGCGCGGTGAACTTGGCGATCGTGCCCTCGAACAGGCCCACCACCGCCGCGGCAAGGAATGCGGTGAGCAGGTTGATCTGCAGCCACGGCAGGCGCTTCTTCACCGCGAACCACGGCCCGGACAGCGCGCGCTCGTCCGGGCTGGCGCCCACCATGGTCTGGATGTCGATGCTGCTTTCCTCTTCCACCGCCGCCATCAGCTCGGCCTGGCGGATCACGCCGACGAAGCGCCCTGCGTGGTCCACCACCGGCAGCGCGCTGATCGGCTCGCGCTGCAGCACCTCGACCACCTCCTCGCGCGGGTCGAGGTCGCTCACAGCCGCCACCACGCCGCGCTGGATCTCGGCGAGCGACTGCGCGGCGTCCGCGAGCGCGAGGTCCTGCATCTCGACGCGCCCGGCGAGGCGGCCGGCGTCGTCCACCACGAACAGTTCGCGGATGCCGCGGCGGCGCAGCGCGCGCAGCCGCTCTATCGCCTCGGCGACCGTCATGCCGGCGCGCAAGGGACTGACGCGGGTGTCCATCAGGCGGCCGGCGGAACTCTCGGGGTAGTCGGCGAGCTGGCGCAGCTCCTGCGCCACTTCGCGGTCCAGCTTCGCCAGCCGCGCGTCGCGTTCCGCGGGTTCGAGCTGCGACAGCACCGCGACGCTCGAGGCCGGCTCGGCCTCGGCGAGCAGGTGCGCGGCCAGCGCTTCGGGCAGGTGGTCCAGCAGGTCGCGCGCCACGTCCGGCGCCAGCGCCTCCCAGGCGCGCACCGCCACGCGCGGCGCCTGCGCCTGCAGCAGCGCCGCGGCGTCCTCGACCGGCATCGATTCCAGCGTGCGCGCCGCCTCGCCGGGGAAGTCCAGCATGTAGCGCTGGTTCAGCGCCGCGATCGCCGGCAGCACCCCGGATGCAACTTCAGCGCTCACGCGCCTCCCCTCCCTTCCACGCCACCGGCCGCAGCGCGGGCAGCAGCGGCAGCAGCGCCTCGATGCCGCCGGAGAACGCGTCCCAGTACAGCCGCGCCAGCACGCCGGCCAGCGTGTCGGCCTTCGGCGCCGGCGCCGGCCGCAGCGCGCGCTCCAGCGCGTCGCGCGAGATCGCGCCGAGCAGGCGGTCGGCGGCATCCAGCACCGGCATCACCGAGGTGTGCGACCAGCCCGGATGCGCCAGCGCACCAGCAAGCGGCGTCTGCGCCGACATCACCTCGCGCGGCTTCGCCATGGTCGAGGCGAGGCTGGCCGCCGGCGGCGCGCGCAACAGCGTGCTCAGCGCCACCCAGCCCTCGAGCCTGCGCTCGGTATCGGTGACGAACACGCGCTGCACCGGCGCATCGACGTGGCGCAGCCGCTCGATGGCGTCGGCGGCGCGCGTCGTGCCCGGCAGCGCCAGCACGTCGAGTTCGGTCCAGGCGCCGACGCTGTCCTCCATGTAGCCCAGCATCAGTTGCGAGGACATCGCCACGACCGTGGGCAGGCCTTCCAGCAGCCGCGCGCGGTGCGGTTCCGCCACGTGGCGCAGCACCGCCACCAGCGGCTGCGTGCCCAGGTCCGCCAGCAGCGCCAGCGCGCGCTCGTCGTCCAGTGCGGCGAGGCTGCGCGCCGCGGCATCCGGGCGCATCGCGGCGAACACCGGCGCCGCGACGCGGGCCGGGGCCTGCGCGAGCAGCGCTGCCGCCTCGCCCGGATCCTGCCCTTCGAGCACCCGCGCGGCCTCTACCGGGTGGGTGCGCATGAACGCCAGGCTCAGCGTGCCGGCGTCAGCCACCGTTGCCACCATGGCCGCCGTTGCCACCATTCAGCAGTGTGATCGGCTGCTCGTTGGCGACGCTGCCGGGTATGGCGACGCGGCCCTCGGCGGTCTCCAGCACCAGCGAGGTGACGGTGACGTCGACGATGCGGCCCTCGAAACCGGCGACGCGCACGCGCTGGCCGACGTCGAAGGCCTGGCGCAGGCAGTGCGCGCCGATCAGGTTGGCGACGTAGCCGCGCGCGCCCAGGCTCATGGCGACCGTGACGCCGCCCAGCACCGACGCCACCACCAGCGCGGCGAGGATGGCGATCCAGGTCACCTTGATGCCGATCTGGTCGGCGCCGACCAGGATCGCCGCCACCAGCGTGCCCACCTGCGCGAGGCGCGCCAGCGCGCTGCGCTGCGCCGGCTGCAGCCGCGTCGCGGTGGCGTTGACCAGGTCGGCGACGAAGCTCGCCAGCACGTAGCCGGCGACCACGATCAAGAGGCCCGCGGCCAGCGTGGGCAGGTAATCGAGCAGCCGCGACAGCCAGTCGGTGAAGGTCTGCAGGCCGAGCAGGTGCGTGGCCGCGGTGACGAAGAACAGCAGCACCACCCAGTACACGATGGTGCCCAGCACATGCGCCGAGCGCCCGACGCGCAGCCGCGCCGGACCGGCGAGGTTGGCGATCAGCGTGTCGGCGAGCTGCATGCCGCGCACCGCGGCGACGCGCAGCAGCCGCGCCAGCAGCCAGCCGGCGACCAGCAGCAGCAGCGCGCCGATGAGGCTGGGCAGGTGCGTGCCCAGGCGTTCGATCAGCGTGCTGGCGACGCTGCTGAGTGATGCGCCGAATTCCTTCATGCGGCGATGGTACCTTTTTGTCGCGCGCTAGCGCTTGCGCGCATCCGTGGCGTAGGGGTTGCGGCCGGTGCGGAACTCGATGCGCATCGGCGTGCCCACCAGCCCGAAGGCGCTGCGAAAGCTCGATTCCAGGTAGCGCTTGTAGGTCTCCGGCACGCTGTCCAGCGAATTGCCGTGGATCACCACCACCGGCGGGTTCATGCCGCCCTGGTGCGCGTAGCGGAGCTTCGGCCTCGCATAGCCCTTCTTCGGCGGCGCCTGCTTTTCCACCGCGGCGATCAGCGCGCGCGTGAGCCTGGGCGTGGAGAGCTTGGCGAACGCCGCGGCGTAGGCCTTGTCCACCGCGCGCATGACGTCCCCGAGGCCCTTGCCCCTGGCCGCCGAGATGTAGAGCGCCTCGGCAAAGCCGAGGTAGCCGACCTTGTGGCGCAGCTCGGCCTTGATGCGGTCGCGCGCCTCCTTGCCGGCGGCGTCCCACTTGTTGACCACCACCACCACGGCGCGGCCGCGCTCGAGGATGTAGCCGCCGACATGCGCGTCCTGGTCGGAGATGCCTTCGGTGGCGTCCAGCACCAGCACCGCGACGTTGCACTGGTCGATGGCCTGCAGCGTGCGCACGATGGAGAAGCGTTCGACGTCGGCGCCGGACTTGCCGCGCTTGCGCAGGCCCGCGGTGTCGATCAGCGTATAGCGCCTGCCGCCGCGCTGGAACGGCACCTCGATCGGGTCGCGCGTGGTGCCGGGCAGGTCGAACACGATGACCCGCTCCTCGCCCACCAGCGCATTCACCAGCGTGGACTTGCCGACGTTCGGCCGGCCGACGATGCTGACACGTGGGTGCTTGTCGTCCGCCGCGGGCGCGTCGTCGCCCTTGTAGCCGGCAAGCACGCGGTCCATCAGCGCTTCCACGCCCTCGCCATGCGCCGCCGAGATCGGCAGCGGCTCGCCCAGGCCGAGTTCGTGGAACTCCGCCACCGCGGCGGCCGCGGACTTTCCCTCGGACTTGTTCACCGCCAGCCAGATGCGCTTCTTCAGCTTGCGCAGCCGCTCGGCGATGCGCCGGTCATCCGGCGCGAGGCCGTTCCTCGCGTCGGTGAGGAAGATGACTTCGTCGGCTTCGGCGATCGCCTCGTCGGCCTGGCGCGCCATGTGCGCGGTGATGCCCTCCTTCGCGCCCGGCTCCATGCCGCCGGTATCGATGACGATCGAGCCGCAGGGGCCGATGCGGCCGTCGCCGTAGTGGCGGTCGCGTGTGACGCCTGGCACGTCGACGACGATGGCGGTGCGGCTGCGGGTGAGCCGGTTGAACAGCGTGGACTTGCCGACGTTCGGCCTGCCCACCAGCGCAACGACAGGTTTCACGGCGCGGGTTTCAAGGCGCGCATCGCAGCGCGCAACGCGACGCGCCGCTCACGGCGCCGCGGCGATCGCGTACAGGCCGCCGTTCTGCGTCTGCACCAGCAGGCCGCCCGGGACGCGCTGCGGCGCGGCGAGGATGGCGCTGCCGTCGGTGGCGGCGCGCGAGACGACCTCGCCGGAGGCGCGCGAGACGAAATGCACGTAGCCCTGGAAATCGCCCACCGCGACTTCGTTGCCGACCGCGATCGGCAGCGACAGCCTGCGGTGCGCGAGGCGCTCCTGCTTCCACAGCGTGCGGCCGTTGGTGCGGTCGAACGCATGCAGCGTGCCGCGATCGTCGCTGACATAGGCCTGGCGCGCATCGGCGCTGACGCCGGTGAACGTGGACATGTCGCGCGCCCAGAGCTGGTTGCCGTTCGCGAGGTCGTAGCAGGCGACCCTGCCCTGGTAGGCGGCGGCGCAGACTTCGCGGCCGATCGCCGCCGGGTCGCCGGCGATGTCGGTGACGCGCTCGAGCTCGGTGGCGCCCTTGGGCAGCGCGACCGTGGCTTCCCAGCGCGCCGCGCCGTTGGCGAGGCTGACCGCCACAAGCTTGCCGCCGGCGAAACCGGCGTAGACATTGCCCTGGCGCACGATCATGCCGGCCGGCGAGCGCACCACCAGCGCTGCCGCGGCGCGCTGGTACACCCAGCGCCGCTTGCCGTCCTCGAGGCCGAACGCGAAGATGCGGCTGTCGGCGCTGCGCACCAGCGCGAGGCCTTCCGCGACTTCCGGCGCCGCCAGCACTTCGCTCGATACGCGCGCGCGCCAGCGCAGCGTGCCGCTGCCTGCGTCCAGCGCCATCACCTCGCCCTTGTCGGTGCCGACGACGACGAACTTGCCATCGCTGCCTACGCCGCCCGACAGCATGCTGCCGGCCGAGACCCGCCAGCGCGGCGCGCCGTTGGAGGCCGCCAGCCGTACGACAGTACCGTCGCGAGACGCCGCGTACACGCTGTCGCCCGTGACCACCGGCCTGAACACGAACGGGCCGGCGGCACCGAGGCTTGCCTGCCACAGCGTACGCGCTGCAGCCTGCGACCCGGCAAGCACCGGCAGCTCGGCGGGCTTGGGTCCGGTGGGCGCGCTGGAGAACCAGTTGACCGGGTTCAGGTTGCGCGCCATGTCGGCGCAGCCCGCCAGCGCCACGCAGGCGAACGCCGCGATCGCGATGCGGCGCACTGCGCTAGCCGCCGAGCGCATCGAGGCGCATCTGTATGCCGGCGCGGAAGTCGCCGCCGTGCTTTTCGGACTTCTCCAGCGCCAGCTTGTACGCGGCCTTCGCCTCTTCCGCCTGGTTCTTCGCCACCAGGATGTCGCCGCGCAGCAGCGCGTACTGCGCCTCGAAGGACGCGGCGTGCTTCGCCTCGAGCACCTTCAGCGCCTCGTCGTGGGCCTTCTCGTCCAGCAGCACGCCGGCGAGCCGCAGGCGCGCGATGTCGCGCAGCTCGGCCGAAGGCGATTTCTGCGCCACCCATTCCAGTTGCAGCTTCGCCGCCTTCAGGTCCTCGCGGTCGAAGAGGAACTTCGCCGATGCAAGCGCGCCCATCGAGGCATACAGCGAGCGGGGATGGTTCTCGATCAGCGCGCCCGAGGCGTCGCGCACCGCCTTGGCATCGTTCGCGGCGATGCCCTTGCTCAATTGCGCGTAGATGCCGCCGGCAGCGAGCGACTGGTTGTGCTGGTGCCAGGCCCAGCCGCGCCAGCCCGCGACGGCGATCGCGATCGCCGCGATGACCATCAGCACCATGTTGCCGTTGTCCTTCCACCACGCCTTCAGCGTGGCGATTTTTTCCTGCTCTTCCAGATCGTATGCCATCAGCCTTCCCGGTTTCAGCCTGCCTTCAGGATGTCGCGCGAGGTTCCGGGCTGGTCGAACGCGCCGCGGGGCACGCGCGTCTGCGCCCCGCCGCTGCGCAAGGCCTTCACCGTCACCTCGCCCGACTTCAGTTCGTCCTCGCCGAGGATCAGCGCATGGCGCGCGCCGCTCGCATCGGCCTTCTTCATCTGCGACTTGAAACTGCCGCCGCCCGCGTGCTGCACGACTGCGTAGCCCTGGCCACGCAGGGCCTGCGCGAGCAGCAGAGCTGCGGCGTCGGTGCCCTCGCCCTGCCACAGTACGTAGGCATCCGGCACCGGCAGCGCGCCCGCGCGGCCGCCCTCGCGCACGAGCGCGATCAGGCGCTCGACGCCGGCGGCGAAGCCCACGCCCGGCGTGGCCTTGCCGCCAAGCTGCGCGAACAGGCCGTCGTAGCGACCGCCGCCGCAGACCGTGCCCTGCGCGCCGAGGCGATCGGAAATCCACTCGAACACGGTGAGGTTGTAGTAGTCCAGCCCGCGCACCAGGCGCGGGTTCAGCGTGTATTCGATGCCTGCGGCGCCCAGCAGCCGCTTCAGGCCGTCGAAATGCGCGAGCGACGCCTCGCCGAGGTAGTCCATCAGGCTGGGCGCCGTGGCCACCACTGCCTGCACCTGCGGATTCTTCGAATCGAGCACGCGCAAGGGGTTGGTGTGCAGCCTGCGCTTTGCATCGCCGTCCAGGCTGTCGAGGTGCTTTTCCAGGTGCGCGACCAGGTCCGCGCGGTAGCGCGCGCGCTCGGCGGGTTCTCCGATCGAGTTCAGTTCCAGCCGGATGCCCTCGAGGCCGAGCTCACGCCACAGGTCGGCGCACATGAGGATCAGCTCGGCGTCGACGTCCGGGCCGGTGAAGCCCAGCGCCTCGGCGCCGAACTGGTGGAACTGCCGGTAGCGGCCCTTCTGCGGGCGCTCGTGGCGGTACATGGGCCCCGCGTACCAGAGCCGCTTCGGGCCGTCGTACACCAGGCTGTGCTCGATCGCCGCGCGCACGGTGGATGCGGTGGCCTCGGGACGCAGCGTCAACTGTTCGCCGTTCAGCTCGTCGACGAAGGTGTACATCTCCTTCTCGACGATGTCGGTGACTTCGCCGATCGCGCGGCGAAAGAGCCCGGTGTGCTCGAGCAGCGGCGTGCGGATGTTGCGGTAGCCGTAGCGCGCGAACCAGGCCTGCACCCGCGCCTCGAACCACAGCCACAGTTCCGCCTCGTCGGGCAGCACGTCGTTCATGCCGCGCACGGCCTGCAGTGCCTGCGTCATCGCCTCAGCCCGCCTTGATCGGAATCGACTTCGCCAGGGGACGGGGAGCGCGGGGGTGCTCCGTCCCCCCGCTCCCGTACCTCGAGGCAACGTAGCGCTCGACGATGGCCTGGAACTCCTCGGCGATGCGATCGCCCTTCAGCGTCACGGTCTTCTCGCCATCCACGTACACCGGCGCCACCGGCAGCTCGTTGGTGCCCGGCAGGCTGATGCCGATGTCGGCGTGCTTGGATTCGCCGGGGCCGTTGACCACGCAGCCCATCACCGCGACGCGCATGTCCTCGACGCCCGGGTAGGCCGCGCGCCATGCCGGCATCTGCTCGCGCAGGTAGGCCTGGATGCGGTTCGCGAGTTCCTGGAACAGCGTGCTGGTGGTGCGGCCGCAACCCGGGCACGCGCTCACCATCGGCGTGAAGGCACGCAGGCCCATGGTCTGCAGCAGCTCCTGCGCCACCACCACCTCGCGCGCGCGATCGCCGCCCGGCTCCGGCGTCAGCGACACGCGGATGGTGTCGCCGATGCCCTCCTGCAGCAGCACGCCCATCGCGGCCGCCGAGGCGACCACGCCCTTGGTGCCCATGCCGGCCTCGGTGAGGCCGAGGTGCAGCGCGTAGTCGCAGCGCCGCGCGAGTTCGCGGTACACCGCGATCAGGTCCTGCACCTGGCTCATCTTGCACGACAGCACGATGCGCTCGGCGGGCAGGCCCCATTCCACCGCCTGGCGCGCAGAATCGACAGCCGAGCGGATCACCGCCTCGCGCATCACCTCGCCGGCCTCGAGCGGCTGCGCGAGCCTGGCGTTCTCGTCCATCAGCCGCGCCAGCAACGCCTGGTCGAGGCTGCCCCAGTTGACGCCGATGCGCACCGGCTTGGCGTACTTCATCGCCGCCTCGATCATGGTGGCGAACTGCTCGTCGCGCTTCGCGCCGCGGCCGACATTGCCCGGATTGATGCGGTACTTGGCGAGCGCCTCGGCGCAGTCCGGGTACTGCGCGAGCAGCTTGTGGCCGTTGAAATGGAAGTCGCCCACCAGCGGCACCTCGCAGCCCATGGCGGCGAGGCGGTCGCGGATCGGCGCCACCTGCGCCGCGGCCTCGGGCGTGTTCACGGTGATGCGCACCATTTCCGAGCCCGCGGTCCACAGCGCGTGCACCTGGCGCGCCGTGGCCTCGGCATCCTCGGTATCCGTGTTGGTCATGGACTGCACGACGATGGGCGCGCCGCCGCCGACGGCGACGCCACCGACCATCACCTGCCTGGAGACTCGCCGCAAGGCCACGCTCATGGCAGGCTCAGGCGGGCGACTTCCACCTTGATGTGGGGCGCAAGGTCCACCCGCTTGCCTTCGTAGGCCAGGCGCACGTGGCGTGCATTGCCGATCACCAGCGCGAACGGCGGTTCACCCTCGACCACGCGCTCGGTGCCTCCCGCATGCATCTGCGACACCAGCAGCGTGCGGCCGTTGCTGCCGCGGATCTCCACCCAGGATTCACGCTCGAAGCGCAGCTCGATGCGCCGCATGCCCGCGGCGGAGGTCGCCTCGGCGGAGCTCGTTGCCGCAGCCGGCGAATCCGTGGCCGCCGCCGACGCGGCGGCGTGCTGCTGCGCCTCGGTTGCCGCGGGCTCGGTCGTGGCCGCCGCGGGCTCGCTCGCGACACCTGCGGGCTTTTCCTCCTGCGCCTTCTGCCGCACCGGCGTGAAGCCTGACGCCGTCGTGGCGACTACCGCGCCCTGCTGCGGCGGCGCGGGCAGCGCCGACGCGGGAACGAAGCTCAACTTCGCCGCGCTGCGCTCCTGCTGCCAGCCCCAGGCTACCCACGCCACCAGCGCGAGCGCGGCGACGGACAGCCCGACGTACAGCACGTTGCCGCGCTTCCCCGGCTCGGAGAACGGGATCGGCGGCCGCAATGACACCGCGCTGGAGGTGGTGTCGCGGCCCTTCATCTGCTCGCCGCCGCGCGCGATCAGCGCCTCGGCATCGACGCCCAGCAGCTTCGCGTAGGACCGCAGCATGCCGCGCGCGAAGGTGCCGGCAGGCAGTTCGTCGAACCTGTCCTGCTCCATCGCCTCGATCTTGCGGGGCGCGAGCTTCAGCTGCTGCGCGCAATCCTCGATGGACAGGCCAAGCGACTGGCGCGCGCGCGCGAGCGCCTCGCCGACGCTTTCCTCGCGCGGCGATTCCTCGACAGCCTGCGGGTCGTGCTGCTCAGTCATACTCTCCGCGTTGCAGCAACTGGTACTCGCGCGACGTCGGGAAGCGGCGGCGCAGCTGGTTGGCGAAGCTCGCCTCGGCGAGGCGCTCGCCGAGCTTGCGCTCCACCCTGACCGCGAGCCACAACGATTCGGGATTCGGCGCGTAGATCTTCTGGAAGCGCGTCACCATGCGGCGCGCCTCGTCGAGCTTGCCCTCGCGCAGGCGGATGTCGCCCAGCCTGAGCAGCGAGATCGGCTCGTCCGGCTCGATCTTCTGCGCCTGCTCGTAGTAGGCCTCGGCCTCCTTCAGCTTGCCCACCTGCTGCATGCACTGCCCCGCGATGGCGTAGGAGCGCCATGGCGTGGGATACAGGGGGTTGCGGATCGCCTGCACGAAGAACTTGATCGCGTCGTCCTCGCGGCCGGTCTGGCAGAGGAACCAGCCGTAGTTGTGGTTGATGTCGGAGTCGTTCGGCGAGAGCTGGAGCGCGCGCCGGAAGCTCTGCTCGGCAAGCGAGTTCTCCTTCAGCTCCATGTAGACGAGGCCGAACATGCTGTGGGCCTGCGCGTAGTTCGGGTCCGCCGCAACGGCGTTGCGCAGCTCCTCGAGCGCGACCGCCATGTTGCCGCGTCCGTAGTAGGCCGCGGCGAGCTCGGTGCGCACCCTGGCGCGGTTGCGCGGATCCCCCACCTCGCCGACGATGGTGCCGGTTTCGGCGGTGGGCACGCTGGTGGCGGGCTGTTCGGCGCAGGCCGCGAGCAGAGCCGCCGCGAGGCATAGCAGTCGTTTCATGCGTTTAGCTCCGTGAGTTGGATGGTCCTGCCGCTGCGGCGGGTGCGGTCCGCAACGTCGCCGGCGAGCTGTCCGCAGGCGGCGTCGATGGCGTCACCGCGCGTCTTGCGCGTGGTCACCGTCAGCCCCGCGCCCTGCAGGATGCGCGCGAACGCGCGGATGCGCTCGGCGCCGGAGCGGCGGAACCGCGCCTGCGGAAACGGATTGAACGGAATCAGGTTGAACTTGCAGCGCACGTCGGCGGCGATCGCCACCAGCTCGCGCGCGTGCGCGTCGGCGTCGTTCACGCCCTCGAGCATCACATACTCGAAGGTGATGAAATCGCGCGGCGCCTTCTCCAGGTAGCGGTTGCACGCCGCGATGAGCTCGCGTATCGGGTGCTTGCGGTTCACCGGCACGAGTTCGTCGCGCAGCGTGTCGTTGGACGCGTGCAGCGATACCGCCAGCGCCACCGGGCATTCGTCGCGCAGGCGATCCATCCCTGGCACCACGCCGGAGGTCGACACCGTGACGCGGCGGCGCGACAGCCCGTAGGCATTGTCGTCCAGCATCAGCCTGAGCGCAGGTATGACGTTGTCGAGGTTCAGCATCGGCTCGCCCATCCCCATCATCACCACGTTGGTGATGGCGCGGGGGGGCGCGCCGCGCTTGCCCGCGGCGAGCATGCGGTTGGCGAGCCACAGCTGGCCGATGATCTCGCCAGTGCGCAGGTTGCGGTTGAAGCCCTGCTTGCCGGTGAGGCAGAACGCGCAATCGAGCGTGCAGCCCGCCTGACTGGACACGCACAGCGTGCCGCGCGAGGTTTCGGGGATGAACACCGCGTCGACCGCGTTCGCGCCGTCCACCTTCAGCAGCCACTTGCGCGTGCCGTCCGACGCGGTCTGGTCGCCCACCACCTCGGGCGCGGCGATGCAGGCTTCGGCCGCCAGCCGCGCACGGACATCGCGCGCGATGTCGGTCATCGCGTCGAAATCGGCGGCGCCACGCTGGTGGATCCAGCGCAGCACCTGCCGCGCGCGAAACGGCTTCTCGCCCATCGCGGCGA
The DNA here is from genome assembly GCA_964612335.1 of uncultured Enterobacteriaceae bacterium. Classification (GTDB taxonomy): domain Bacteria; phylum Pseudomonadota; class Gammaproteobacteria; order Burkholderiales; family SG8-39; genus CAZTDU01. The sequence continues at coordinate 173,309 of CAZTDU010000004.1, forward strand.
AATGCCGCTCGAGCGCGGCCGGATCGAGGTCGAGGAGGTTGACGGCCATGTGCCCGCTAGCGCGAGAAGACCTCGCAGGCCGGGAAGAAATACGCGATCTCGACCTTCGCGGTCTCCGGCGCGTCAGAGCCGTGCACTGCGTTGGCGTCGATGCTGTCGGCGAAATCCGCGCGGATCGTGCCCTTCGCCGCCTTCTTCGGGTCGGTCGCGCCCATCAACTCGCGGTTCTTCGCGATCGCGTTGTCGCCTTCGAGCACCTGGATCACGACCGGGCCCGAGATCATGAAGTCGACCAGGTCCTTGAAGAACGGCCGCTCGCGATGCACGGCGTAGAAGCCCTCGGCTTCCGCGCGCGACAGGTGCGCCATGCGCGCGGCGGCAATCCTCAGCCCTGCGGCCTCGAAACGGGCGTAGATTTGGCCGATGACATTCTTCTTCACTGCATCGGGCTTGATGATCGACAGCGTTTGTTCCAACGGCATGCTTGCTACTCCATCCGCAACGTTATTAAGGTAACTTCAAATTGTATCATGCGTGAACTGTGTTTCCAGCAAAAACAAGGACTTGCACCGTGTATCCGACCCTGAAGACCGAATTCGACGGGCGCATCGCGCTGGTGACGCTGAACCGTCCGCAGAGCCGCAATGCGATGTCCACCGCGCTGCTGCGCGACATGATCGCGTGCGCAGCCATGCTCGCGGCTCGCAATGACATCGACGTCGTCATCGTCAGCGGCGCGGGCGGACACTTCTCCGCGGGCGCGGACCTGAAGGACCCGGAGCGCTGGGCGCATGCCGAAGCGCCGCTCATCGAGCGCAGGGAGGTCGCGGCGCTCGGCCTGCGCCTCGGTCGCGCCTGGGAGGAGCTGCCGCAGGTCACCCTCGGCGCGATCGAGGGCTACGCGATCGGCGGCGGGCTCGCGCTCGCCGCCGCGCTCGACTGGCGCGTGATCGCGCGCGACGCCTTCGTCGCGCTGCCCGAGATCGGCCTCGGCATCCCGCTTACCTGGGGCACCATCCCGCGACTGGTCAACCTGGTCGGGCCGGCGAAGGCCAAGCGCCTGACCATCCTGTGCGAGCGCATCGGCGCCGAGGAAGCACTCGCGATGGGCCTGGTCGACTACGTTGCCGAACCGGGCCAGGCGCTCGCGCGCGCGCGCGAAGTCGCCGCGTCGGTGCTGGACAAGCCGCGCCACGCGGTGCGCATGAGCAAGGAAACCGCGAACGTCTACGCCAACCTGGGTGCGCAGGCGGCGGGCTACATGGCGCACGACCAGTTGCTGCTGTCCGCCGAGAGCCCGGAGTCCGCCGCCGCGCGGGATGCGGCGCTGAAGAAGCGACGCTAGTCCGCCCCGAAAGCGGACCCGAGGCTCATTGCCGACGTTGTGCGAGTTGCCGAACCAGGAACCAGGGCACTACTGCGCAGAGCGCCATCCAGGCGATTGCGAGCGCCGGCAGGCGCGGATCGGCCCCGTCCACCAGCTTGAGCGCCCCCTGCGCCGTTGCGTGCAGGATGGCTGGTGGCCAGATCGAGCCCCCAGCCTCATCGAACAGGCGCGCGAGCGGCACCGCCATCGCGGCCGCGAGCGCAAGCGAAGCAAGTGCGACCGCCCAGGATAGCGTGCAGAACAGCGGCAGGTGGGCGGCCACGAACGCCATCGCCGCGAGCCGCGTCGCCTGCGCGGCCGGGTTGTACTCGCGCAGCCGCCGGTACAGCAATCCGCGGAAGACGAGCTCCTCGGCGAGACCACCCTGCGCAAGAATGCCAACGGCGAGCAACGCCGCGTCCGCGCGAAGATCGAACGGAGATCCCGTTGCGACGCCGATGATCTGCACGAACGCCAGCATCGTCACGGCCGCCGCCATCGTCCATCGGAGCGAACGCCGCTCCGGTGCGCGAACGCCCAGCGCAACGACGCTGCTACGCCATGGGCCGCCTGACAGCAAGCGTTCGGCGGCAGCCGCGGCAGCAAGAACGACGGCGAACACCAGCAAGCCGTACTCGCCACGCGTGCTGCCGAGCGCGGCGGCCACGCGATCGAGAACCATCCAGAGGACGAAGAACGCCGCCCACGTGGCGGTGTCGGCACCGAAACGCGTGGCCGCTGCTGCGTTCATGCCTCGATCACCGCGTCGACCGGTCTGCGCGGCGACATCGGAAGCTCCGGCCCGCGGCCAAATCGGATCACAAGGTCTGGCCGTCGGCCCGCCAGACCGGCGAGCGCGGCCAGTTCGGCGCGCAGTCCCGGCACCTCTACCGGCTGGTTCACGAAGGCCACCTTCAGGCCCAGCGCAGTCGCTTGCAGCGCGAAGCGCTGGCATGCGCGCCCGACGGTCACCCAGTGCGCTGGATCGTCTCGTGATCCGAAGAAAACCGCGGCGCCCGCCGACGAAGCAATGTGCAGCGCATACTTGTCGTTCTCCGACCGCGCGGTGAAAGCCAGGTCAAAGAGTGGGAACCCGAGCCAGCTCGGCAGCACGGGGTTTCCGCTGGCAGCGCTGAACAGACCATCGCCGTACTCGAGTGCCACACGCGGATCGAAGCGCATCCAGCCCCGCAGCTCGGCCATGAAAGCGCGATCCGCCATCTGGCGGTCGTTGCCCGTGACGACGAGGTCGCGCAGCATGCCCATGCGCGGACGATCGGTGAGCAACACCATGTCTACGCCCGGCATCGCCGCAGCGCGCTCGAGCGTAGCGAGTTCAGCCGCCGTTGCGGGGCGACCATCGTAGGCCGCGCGCGTGGTCTGGCGGCGCGGAATCGCGTCGGCGAGTGCGGACGGTCGCGGTTTGCCGCGCGCGTGATCGAACACGATCGTGCCGTCGCCTCCGGATTCGAATCGCGGCTCACCGATGCGGCCGCTGGCCGCCGCAGCGAGCGCGAGATTCTCTGCCGCGCAACCAAGGCTCACGTAGAGGTGGTGATCATCGGGATCCACCGCCGGAGTCCGCCGGGACAGGTCCGGCAGGATGTGGATCGCACGATCGCCGATGCGAAAGCGCCATGGCTGCGCGTTGTGCCCGTTGGCCGCGAGAGTAGCGAATCGCACTAGCTCCCGAACGTCGCCCTGCGCGTGCGCAGGTGCGCGCAGCTTTTCCATGGCATCAGCGTAAGTCCGCAGTCCGGCGGAACGGGCGAAGCTTGCCGACATGCCGGCCATACCTGTCGCGAGCACTGCGCCGCCGACCAGGAACGTCCGCCGCTTCACGCCAGCCTCCCGATCCCATGTTCGCGCGGCGTCGCACCGGGCGCACGGCGTGCCACGTCATCCATGCCGACGGCCAGGCCGATCCCGGGGATCGTAGCGGCATCGCGCCGCGCGATTCCTGAGAGTGCGAGCGCAAGCCGGCGGCGGAACGGTGGCAACGCGCCCAACACCGACAGCGCGAGGTTGCGCAGGGCGCGCTGCGGTGCACCCTTGAGCACCGCCATGCCGGTGAGGCGACCTGCCAGCGACAGTACCGACTCGGCAGCCGGGCGGCGCAGCGACTGGTACATGTCGAGGAACCCTGCCTCGCGCCTGCCCGCAGCGACTTCGGCAAGGATGCGACCCAGCACCCAGGCATCCACCAGCCCGGCGTTCATCCCTTGCCCCCCTGCCGGGCTGTGCACATGCGCCGCATCGCCAACCAGAAGTAGCCGACCGCGACGGTAGGCGTCGGCGACGCGATGGTGCACGCGGAAGCGAGAACCCCAGTGCACGCGGTCGACGATGGCACGGCCGATCGTCGGCCCGCGCACATCCAGCAGTGCCTGCACGTCGGCGACCGAGGGCAGTTCGGGGGCCTCGTCCATGGTCGCCACGATGCGGAAGGCTCCTCCCGGGAGCGGCGCCACAACGACCAAGCCACTCGGCGAAAAGAACAGCTTCACGTCGTCGCGGCCGTGCGGCCAGGCCAGATCCACGTCGGCAAGTACGAACGCGTCCTCGTAGGTCGCACCGGAGAAGCCGATCCCGGCGGCCGCCCGCACGACGCTATGCATGCCGTCGGCCCCGACCACGTATCGAGAGCGAAGGGTCCGCGACACCGCGCCGCAATCGGCGATCACCCGCACGCCATCCGCCGACTCTTCGACAGACCTCACGTTCCAGCCGCGCTCGACACGCCCACCGACCGCCGCGAGTCGCTCGGCGAGTACCCGCTCCGTCTCGTTCTGCGGCAGCATCAGCAAGTGCGGGTACCGTGCAGGAAGACTGGAAAAATCCAGTCGCACCAGCGCCCGGTCGCGGTCGCGGAGCGTGAAGCGCGTAAGCCGCATGCCGTGCGCGACGAGGCGCTCCGAGGCGCCGATTGCGTCCAGCACCTCCAGCGTATGGGCATGGATCACCGCGGCGCGCGACGTGTTCTGCCCTTGCTCCAGCCGATCGAGCAGGCAACATGAAACGCCGACCTGAAGCAGCGTCGTCGCCAGCGTCAGCCCGCTCGGCCCGGCGCCAACGATCACGACATCGACGCGCTCATTGTTATGTAACAAATTGATATTCATACATTTCCTATGATAGTCAACGTTCGATGGCCAACATGTGTTGGCAATTTAGCAGAACAGAACCGGAAAAGTCAACACTCGTTGGCCTATAATTGTTGGCATGGAAGAAACCCGAGCCAAGGCGCGTCGCTCCGACCTCACCAAGGCGTCGATCCTCGCAGCCGCCCGCGAGCGCTTCGCCGCAGATGGCTACGAGCGCGCGACCATCCGGTCGATCGCAAACCAGGCGGCCATCGACCCCGCGATGGTGATGCGCTATTTCGGTAGCAAGGAACGCCTGTTCGCCGAAGCCGCGCACTTCGACCTGCACCTGCCCGACTTCGCCAGCCTGCCACGCGGCACGCTCGGTGCCGCGATGGCGGCAAACTTCGTCACAGTCTGGGAGTCAAGCGACAACTTCCTAGCATTGCTGCGCTCTGCGGTGACGAACGAAGCCGCCGCAGCGCGCGTGCGCGAGGTCTTCGCCAAGCAGGTCGCACCCGCAATTCTCCCGGTCGCCGGCGACCAAGCCACCGCGCTCACGCGCGCGGCGCTCGTCTCGACGCAGTTCCTCGGGCTTGCGCTTTGCCGCTACATCCTGAAGCTGCCGCCGGTGTCGGCGATGACGCGCGAAGAGATCGTCGCGCGTGTCGGCCCGATCGTGCAGAGACTGATCGAGGGCGATGCCCGCTGAGTGCGCGCCCAGATCCAGTCCCTAGGTTGGGCGCCAATCAGGAACCCAGCCACGGCGGCCGTCCGCGGCGGTGAATGCTGCGTCCACCCCAAGTCCCGGCACCCACACCAAAGCGTCGCCGGACCACAACATCGGCAGCCGGTCGCGCTCCCACTGCGGCACGCCAGCTTCCTGGAACAGGTTCTTCAGAGTACGGCTCGGCCCGTCCGCGCGCAGGCGCAGCCGCGCGCCGCGACGGCGCAGATCCACCACCAGACCGGCCTCGTTGAGGAGTGCGGGGTCGATGCCACCCGCACCAAGACGAAAGCGAAGCTCGCCACTCGGCGAATCGAACACCATGCGGCGCTCACCGCGCCAGGGCATGGGTGCGAATGGCGCGCTCGCGCGCTTTGGCACCACCACCACGCGCCCTCGCGCAACTCGCAACACAGCGCCGTCGTGCTCGATCGCAATACGTGCCCCGGCGCGCGCCGTGGTCAGCTGCCTCAGCATGTCCGCAAGGCGCACCTCGCTGGGTGCGCGAAGCCCCTGTCCTCCGAGAAAGCTTCTCAGAAGCTCCTCGCGCCCGACATCCCTGGCCGCGAAATGCCGCGCTGCGCGCGCCAGGTTCTCGCGCCAGCGCGGAAAGCGCGCGGACAGCAGCGGCGCGACTTCCGCGCGCAGGAAGTTGCGCGCGTACGCGGTGTCCGCGTTCGAGTCGTCCTCGACCCACGCCAGGCCGTGCCGTCCTGCATAGGCGAGGATCTCCTCGCGCGGCACGCCGAGCAGCGGGCGCAGCAGTCGCTTGTCGCCGAGCCTGCCCAGCTCGGGCATCGCGCCGGCGCCGCGCAGGCCGGTGCCGCGCAGCAGCGCGAGCAGCAGCGTCTCGGCCTGGTCGTCCAGGTGATGCGCGAGCGCCACGGCGTCCACCGGCAACGCGGCGTACGCGGCGCGGCGCGCCGCACGCGCCGCGGCCTCCAGGCCTTCGCCGCGCCTCGTTACTTTCACGCGGCGCACCACCAGCGGCAGCTTCCAGCCGCGGCACAGCACGGCGCAGTAGCGCTCCCATTGCAGCGCATGGCGGCTGATGCCGTGGTTGACGTGGATCGCGGAGAGCCGCAGCGAGAACTGGGGCGCAAGCTCGCGCATCAGGTGCAGCAGCACCACCGAATCGACACCGCCGGAGAGCCCGACCGCGATGCGCGCGCCCGGCGCAGGGTCGAGCGCGACGAGCACACGCAGCGCCGCGGACGCGGGATCAGCGTTCCGCAGCTTCCTTGTACTTGCCATGGCCCATCAGCCGCTCCAGGCGATCCTCGACCAGCTCCCTGGGCTTCTTCGCCTGCAGCTGGCGCAGCGCCTCGGCGAGCGCCTTCTTCAGGTTCTGCGCAGTCGCCGCCGGGTCGCGATGCGCGCCGCCGACCGGCTCGGGGATGATCTTGTCGATGAGTCCCAGCGTCTTCAGGCGCGTCGCGGTGATCGCCAGCGCCTCGGCCGCCTCGGGCGCCATGTCCGCGCTGCGCCACAGGATGGACGCGCAGCCCTCGGGCGAGATCACGGAATAGGTGGCGTACTGCATCATCAGCACCGCATCGCCCACGGCGATGGCGAGCGCGCCGCCCGAACCGCCTTCGCCGATCACGGTGACGATGATCGGTACCCGCAACTGGGCCATTTCGTAGAGGTTGCGGCCGATGGCTTCCGACTGGCCGCGCTCCTCGGCGTCGATGCCGGGGTAGGCGCCGGGCGTGTCGACGAAGGTGAATACCGGCAGGCCGAACTTCTCCGCGAGCTTCATCAGCCGCAGCGCCTTGCGATAGCCCTCGGGCTTGGGCATGCCGAAGTTGCGGATGATCTTTTCCTTGGTGTCGCGCCCCTTCTGGTGGCCGATCACCATGCAGGGCTCGCCGTTGAAGCGCGCCAGCCCGCCGACGATCGACTGGTCATCCGCGAAAGTACGGTCGCCGTGCAGTTCCTCGAATCCGGTGAACAGCAGCCCGACGTAATCGAGGGTGTACGGGCGCTGCGGATGGCGCGCCACCTGCGCCACCTGCCACGGCGTGAGCTTGGCGTAGATGTCCTTGGTGAGCGCGAGGCTCTTCTTCGCCAGCCGCTGGATCTCGTCCGAGATGTCGGCAGCGGTGTCCTCCTGCGCGAAGCGCAGCTCCTCGATGCGCGATTCCAGCTCCGCGATCGGCTGCTCGAACTCCAGAAACGTCGTCTTCATCGAGATCAGTATTCTACCGGGACGGGATCGAGCGAGCGCCACAGGTACCACGTCGCCACCGAGCGGTACGGACGCCAGGGCTCGGCGACGCGGCGCAGCGTGCGCAGCGACACTTTCCTGCCCCTGTAGTAAGCGAGGCTCACGCCGCGCTGCACGCCGATGTCGTCCACCGGCAGCACGTCCGGGCGCAGCAGGTTGAACATCAGGAACATCTCCGCGGTCCAGCGGCCGATGCCGCGCACGTCGATCAGTTCCGCGATCACCGCTTCGTCATCCATCTGCGGCCAGCGTTCGGGCCGCAGCCGCCCGCCCTCGAAGTGCGCGGCGAGGTCGCGGACGTATTCGACCTTGCGGTCCGACAGGCCGCAGGCGCGCAGCGCCGTGGCGCTCGCTGCGCAGGCGCTCGCCGGCGTCACCTCGCCAAGCAGGCCCACCACCCTGCCCCACACCGACTGCGCGGCCTTCACCGAGATCTGCTGCCCGACGATCGAGCGCGCGAGCGTGAGGAACGGGTCGCCGCGCGACTCCATGTACACGCGCGGATGGCGCTTCATGATCGCCGCCATCACCGGGTCGGCCTGCGCGATGCGGCGCTTTGCCCGGTCCCAGTAGGGCGGCTTCACGAGGACTGCGCCAGCGGCAGGTTGACCAGCAGGTTCTGCGGCTTCATGACGACGACGTCGTCCGCGTTCGCCGACAGCGCAAGGTACACCGGGCGCCCCGCGACGTCGGCGCGCATCTCGGCGGCATGCGCGAAATCCATGCGAAACAGCGCGAGGATCCGGCGCATGCGTCCCGGCTCGACCTCGATGCCGTTCCACAGGTCGTTGAGGATCGCGGTCGACTCGGCGTCCAGCCCGATGTGCCAGGCCCAGTGCTTCTCCTCGATCTGGCGCAGCGGCTGCACCGAAACGCTGGCGCCGCTGAAATGTCCGACCCACGCTTCGATGACCCGGCACAGTGCGTCCAGCGCCTCGCGCCCGTAGGTGAGGCTGATCACGGTGTCGTGCCGCGACTCGCGCTCCCAGTAAAGGTGCGCGTTGGCACGGTCGAGGACGTCCAGGTCGACGTTGCCGAGCGCGCCCTGCGCTTCCACGATGAGGCGGCCGATGTTGCCGTAGCGGTTCCCCGAGGCATGCATCTCGACCACCTCGAGGTCGGCGGCGAGCACGTGCCCGTCCTTGATGGTGGCCTTCTGCTCGCGGAACAACAGCTCCGCCGCGCGCAGCCGCAGCGGGTCCTCGCAGCCATCCAGCATGTTGCGCAGGATCGCATGTACCAGCTGGTCGATGAAGATCGGCGGCACGTCGACGTCGGCGGCGAACAGCCCTGCGTAGCAGGCCTCCAGCGTGCCGGCGGCAAGCAGGCGGTCGCGAAAGCGCAGCAGGATGCGGTAGTTGTCGCGGGCGTCTGCGTCGGCGAGCGCATCGAGCTCGCGCGAGGCCACCGGACGGCGCGGATCGTCCATCAGCCCGGCATGCAGCGCCAGCTCCGCGGCGCAGGATTCCTCCACCGGCTTCACCTCGGGACGCAGGTAGTAGGCGCGCAGGAAGTCGTCGGTCACCGCGAGCCTGCCGGCCGCGTCGCGCTGCAGCAGGTGAAAGCCGCTATTGCGCCAGAAATCGGGCACTCAGGCCGCGGGGGCCAGCACCAGCCTGGAATGCGAAGCCACGTGCTGCCGCAGGAACTCCATCTGGTCGGCGTAGATGCGGCGATTGGTGAGGATCAGGTACTCGGCCTTGTTCGGCACGTAGGGCGCGTACAGCAGCTCCATGCCGGACTCTTCCGGCAGGCGGTTGCGCTTGTGGCCGTTGCAGTGGCGGCAGGCGGTGACGACGTTCATCCAGGTGTCGCGGCCGCCGCGCGACAGGGGCACGATGTGGTCGCGCGTCAGGCGCAGGAACGAGAACTCGTTGCCGCAGTACGCGCACAACTGCCGGTCGCGGCGGAACAATTCCCGGTTGTTCAGCGGCGGCACCTGGTTGAAGCCCCGCGCGGCCAGCGCCTTGCCCTTGATGGCGATGATGGAGTGCGCGGTGATGCTCGATTGCTCGCCGGTCAGCCGCGAGATGCCGCCGCGGAACGTGAAGGTGCGCTCGCCCAGCGTCCACGCGACGAGGTTCTTCGCGTAGTAGAAGCAGGCCTGCTGCCAGCTGATCCAGCGGTGCGGAATGCCGTGGCTGTCGAGCGAAAGGATGAGGGGGCTCTGCATGATGCGCGCTGATTCTGCCCTTGCCGACCCGGCTTTGCAATGCCCGCAAAAACAAGGGGCTGCGAAGCGAACTTCGCAGCCCCTGTGAGCCAGTCCGGGCGGCGCGGCTAGCGGCGGTCGACGGCGTTCTTGAAGCCCTGGCCGGCGGCGAACGCCGGCACCGTCTTGGCATGGATCTTGATCTCCTTGCCGTTGACCGGGCTGCGCCCGGTTCGCGCTTTTCGCTTTCGCGGCAGGAACGTGCCGAAGCCCACCACGGTCACGCGCTTTCCCTTCGAGACTTCAGTCACTATCGCGTCGAACACCGCGTTTACGGCCTCCCCCGCGGCACTGCGGCTCAACCTGCCCGCTTTCGCGGCCTTGTCTACAAGGTCCGCTTTCGTGACGACTGTCGACATTGTTCTCCCCGAAAACTTCGCACGCGTTGCGCGGGCGAGTGCGAATCGTAGCGAAAAGAAAATTCGAACACAACGCTTCGCGCATGGATTTTTTCACGTTCAGCGAAAAGTTTTTTCTTCGAGTTGCACTGCGACATCGAACGCGTCGTTTCAATCGCGCTGCAGGATGCTGCAAGTTGTTCGCGCGGCGCAACAGGTCCGTGGCGGACTGACTTGAATCGATTGCGGTTTGTGCTGTCTGACGCGAGCGGGCTCAGCGCTCGCCGCTCAGCAGCTTGATGAGCTGCGTGGGTTCCGGATCGCCGCCGCGCGCGAGAAGCTGGCGATACTGTTCCGACGCCGCGCGTGCCATCGGCAGCGGCACGCCGAACTTCTTCGCCACCGCTGCGGCATTGTCCAGGTCCTTCAGCAGCACGGACGAATCGCCCAGCGAGGGCTCGAAGGTGCGCGAGGCCATGCGCGGCCCGAACACCTGGAAGGGCTTGGAGTCGGCGAAGCCGCCTGCAAGCGCTGCGAACAGCCGCGACGCGTCTATGCCCGCGGCCTCGGCCAGACGCACCGCCTCGGCGATCACCGGAAAGCTGCAGCCGGAGATGATCTGGTTGCAGAGCTTGGTCGTTTGCCCGGCGCCGACGTCGCCCATGCGCGTGAAGCGCGCGGCGACGTGCGCGATCACCGGCCGCACGCGTTCAATGTCCGCCTCGCTGCCGCCGGCCATGATGGCGAGCGTGCCCTGTTCCGCTCCCGGCACGCCGCCCGACACCGGCGCGTCGATCCAGCGCATGCCGCAGGCTGCTTCCAGGCGCGCGGCGATGTCGCGGCAGGAGTCCGGCGCGATGCTGGAGAAATCCACCACCAGCTTGCCCGCGCTGCCGCCTGCGGCGATGCCGTCCCTGCCGAAGACCACGATCTCGGCGGCATTCTGGTCGGTGACGCACATCATGACGACGTCCGCGGCGCGCGCCACCGCGGCCGCGGATTCGACGGCCTGCGCGCCCTTTTCCACTACCGGCGCGAGCTTTTCGCGGCTGCGGTTCCAGACTGCGACCTCGTAGCCGGCCGCGAGCAGGCGCCGCACCATCGGCCTGCCCATCAGGCCGACCCCGATGTAGCCCAGCTTCACTTGCGCCTCCCGCGCCCGCCGCCGCTGTGCGTGACCGCGCCGGTAAAGGCCGAGCCGACGAGCTGCGCGTACTTTTCCAGCGCGCCCGAGCGCCCGGCCGGGTTCGTGCGCGGCTTCCAGCGCTTCCTGCGGCGCTCGAGTTCCACTTTCGCGACGTGCAGCGTCGCCATGCCCTTCGCGCCATCGATGGTGATGCGGTCGCCGTTCTTCACCAAGGCGAGCGGACCGCCCACCGCAGCCTCGGGCGAGACATAGCCGACCATCATGCCGCGCGTCGCGCCGGAGAATCGGCCATCGGTGAAGAGGGCCACCTTCTCGCCCATGCCCTGGCCATAGATCAGCGCGGTGACCCCCAGCATCTCGCGCATGCCGGGGCCGCCGCGCGGGCCTTCGTTGCGGATCACCAGCACGTCGCCCGCCGCGTAGGCGCGCCTGCGCACCACGTCGGCGCAGTCTTCCTCGCACTCGAATACGCGCGCCGCGCCCTCGAAGCGCTGCGACTTCAGCCCGGCGACCTTGATCAGCGCGCCGTCGGGGCACAGGTTGCCCTTCAGCACGACGATGCCGCCCGATTCTAGGATCGGCGTCCTCCTCACCACTTCGCCGTCCGCGCCGGGATGGCCGCGCAGCTCGGATTCCAGCGTGGTGCCGTATATCGTCAACGCATCCCCATGCAGCACGCCACGGCGCAGCAGCTCCTTCAGCACCGCGTACACGCCGCCGACCGCATGCAGGTCCTTCGACAGGAAGCGCCCGCCCGGCTTCATGTCGGCGATCAGCGGCGTGCGCCGCGACACGCGCGCGAGGTCGTCCAGCGAGAAGCGGATGCCGGCCTCGTGCGCGATCGCCGGGATGTGCAGCCCCGCGTTGGTCGAACCGCCTGTCGCGGCGACCGCCGCACAGGCGTTCTCCAGGCTCTTTCGCGTCACCAGGTCGCGCGGCAACGGTCCTCCCGCCTTCACGCGCTCCATCACCACGCGTCCCGCCTCGCGCGCGATCGCGCCGCGCTCCTTCGCCACCGCGGGCATCGTCGCCGACCCGGGCAGCGCGAGGCCCATGGTCTCCGACACCATCGCCATGGTATTGGCGCTGAACTGGCCGGGGCAGGCGCCGAGCGTGGGAAGGCAGACGTGCTCGAGTTCGTCCAGATCCTTCGGCGTCATGTCCCCCGCCATCACCGCGCCAACCGCCTCGTAGGCATCCAGCACGGTGACATCCCTGCCGTGCCAGCGCCCGGGCAGCGCCGCGCCGCCATAGACGAAGATCGACGGCAGGTTCAGGCGCACCATCGCCATCATCATGCCCGGCAGCGTCTTGTCGCAGCCGGCGAAGGTGACGAGCGCGTCGTAGGCGTGGCCGCGCGCCACCGCCTCGACGCTGTCGGCGACGAGCTCGCGCGACACGAGCGAGAAACGCATGCCGCCATGGTTCATCGACATCGAATCGGCGACCGCCGCGGCAGCGAAGTCGAAGGGCACGCCGCCCGACTCGCGCACCGCGTCGCAGGCCTCGCGCGCGAACTCGCCCAGCAATGCGTTGCAAGGCGTGACGCGGCTGTCGGTCGAGGCAATGCCGACGAAGGGCTTGCCGAGGTCGGCATCGGTGTTGCCCAGCGCGCGGAAGAAAGCACGGTGCGGCGCGCGGTCCATGCCCTCGATGGTGACCCGCGAGGGCAGGATGCGGATGGTCTTCCTGCGCATGGCGGCTAGCGTACCAGCCCGGGCAGCCACAGCGCGATCGCCGGGAACATGATCAGGATCGCGAGCCGCACCACGTCCGCCGCCATGAACGGCAGCACACCGCGGAACACCGTGGTCGTCTGCACCTGCGGCAGCAGCGTCGACAGCACGAAGAGATTCATCCCCACCGGCGGGCTGATGAGCCCGATCTCGACGATGGTGACGACGAGCACGCCGAACCAGATCGGGTCGAGCCCCATGCCGACGACCAGCGGGAAGAACACCGGCAGCGTCAGCAGCACCATCGACAGCTCCTCCATCGCGGTCCCGAGCAGGATGTAGATCACCATGATCGCGGACACCACCAGCACCGGATGCAGCTCGAAGCGCGTGACGAACTGCTTCAGGTCCGCCGGCATGGTGGTGATGTTGACGAAGTCGGCGAAGATCAGCGCGCCGATCAGGATCATGAACAGCATCGCCGTCGTGCGACCGCTCTCGACCAGCGATTCGTACAGCGACCTCCACGTGAGTGCCCGGCGCCACAGCGCGAACACCATCGCGCCGAACGCGCCCATGCCGGCGCCTTCGGTGGCGGTGAACAAGCCGCCGTAGATGCCACCGATGACGAACGTAAAGAGCGCCGCAACCGGCCAGATGCCGCGCACCGCGATCATGCGCTCGCGCCAGCTCGCGCGCTCGCCGCGCGGCCCCGCCTTCGGATCGCGCCAGCAGGTCCACTGCACCGCCCCGCACAGCAGCGCCGCGCCGAGGATGCCGGGCAGCAGCCCGGCGGCGAACATCTTGCCGATGTTGGTCTCGGTGAACACGCCGTAGATCACCATCAGCGTGGACGGCGGGATCATGATGCCGAGCGTGCCGCCCGCCGCGATGGCGCCGGCGGCCAGGCGATCCGAATAGTCGAAGCGCTTCATCGACGGGTATGCGACCTTCGCCATCGTCGCGGCGGTGGCGATCGATGACCCGCAGATCGAGCCGAAGCCGGCGCAGGCGACGATGGTGGCCATGGCGAGGCCGCCGCGCAGGTGGCCGATGAAGGTGTGCGCGGCGCGGAACAGCTCGTGCGCGATTCCTGCACGCGCGACGAAATTGCCCATCAGGATGAACAGCGGCACCACCGAAAGCGTGTAGTTCCGCCCGGTCTCGTAGACGTTGGTCTGCACCACCGCGAAGGCGATGTTCCAGTTCCAGTCGCGCATGTAGGCGTAGCCGACGATGCCGACGATCGCCATCGACAGCGCGATCGGCACGCGCACGAAAGCGAGCAGCAGCATGGCCGCGAGGCCGCACAGGCCCTCGATCATCCGGGCGCCCGGGCAAACAGCTTGTACAGGTGGATCAGGCCCGACAGGCCGATCATCGCCGCCATGAAGTAGACGAAGGGCGCGACCGCGATGCGCATCACGTCGGTGGTGTCACCGTAGCCCGCCACGCTGCCGGCCTTCAGCCAGATCAGCCAGGTGAGGCCGAAGAACGCCAGCGCGCAGACGAGGTGCACCAGCCGCTGGAGGAACGCACGGCCCCTGGACCACAGCATGCGGTCGATCAGGTCCATCGTGACGTGCTCGTCGGCGCGCGACACCAGCGGCAGGCCGGCGAAGATCAGCACGAGCAGCATCAGCTCGGTGACCTCGAACCCGCCGCGCAGCGGCCGGTTGAAGACGTAGCGCATGACGACGTCGACGAACGTCAGCATCATCATGCAGAAGAGGATCACCGAGGCGGCGACCCCCAGCACGGCGTCGGCCCGCCGCTCCCAGGCGGGCGGGGCCGGCGCCTCGTCTCCGGCCCCGTGCGGCGGACTCACTTACCCGCTGCGACCTTCTTCAGTTCCGCACGGAACTCCGCAAGCACCGCCTTGCCGTCCACGCCCTTGGCGCCGGCCTGCTTGATCCAGTCGTCGATGATCGGCGCGGAGCGCTTGCGCACCTCGTCGACCAGCGCCGGCGGCGCATTGACCACCGGCACGCCGGCCTTCTTCAAGCCCTCCAGGCCCAGCTTGTCCGCCTTGTCCCAGGACTCGCCGGCGAAGCGCGCGAGGTGCTCGTAGCCGAGCTTGTCGAGCGCCGCCTGGTCGGACTTGGAGAGCTTGTCCCACTTGGCCTGGTTCATGAAGAAGCCGAACGCCGAGCTGTACATGCCGCCCGGAAACAGCGTTGCCTGCGAGATCACGCTGTCCAGCTTGAACGAAATCACCGACTCGAGCGGGAAGAACACGCCGTCGGCGACGCCCGACTTCAGCAGTTCGTAGGACTCGGGCGCAGGCTTCACGAAGGCCGAGGCGCCAAGCGCGTTGGCGACCTTCTCCGCGACCCCGCCGCCGGTGCGGATCTTCAGGCCCTTGATGTCGTCGATGCCCTTGATCGCCTTCTTGGTGAACATCTGCCCGGGGCCGTGCGTGAACACGCCGAGCAGCTTGACGCCGTTGTATTCGCCGAGCTTGTGGAAGTGCTTCCAGTAGATGCGCGAGTACGCGACCGAGTTCACCACCGAGCTGTCGCCCATGCCGGGAAGCTCGGGCATCAGCGGCATGACGTGGCGCGCCGGCGTGTAGCTGGCGGTGACGTACGACAGGTCCACGAGACCGTCCTTGACCGCGTCGAAGGTGCCCGGGGGCGCGGACGGGTGCTTGGGCAGCATCGAGAACTTCACGCGCCCCGCGGTGGCCTTCTCGGCCTGCGCCGCCCAGCCCGCCAGCACCGTGTGCGTGAGGTGGTGCTTGGGAGACACCCAGGAAGACATCGTCAGCGTGGTCTGCGCGAGCGCCGGCTGCGCCGAGAACGCAGCAGCGACTGCGCCGGCGAGCGATAGCTTGAATACGGATTTCATTTCCCCTCCTCCAAGGTTCGATATCAGTTGCGAGTGTAGCCTACCCGAGCGAAAAGCGGAGCGTCTCGGCGTCCGGGTCGGCCGCCGCCGCGCCGAAGCTGACCATCCCCCTGCCGCGCAGCAGTACCTGCTCGCGCTTGAGCAGCAGCTCCGCATCGCCGTCGAAGGTCACATAGGTTCCGTTGGTGCTTTCGTCGACCAGGAAGTACTGGTCCCGGCGGCGCTCGATGCGCGCGTGCCTCCGCGACGCGTTCCTGCCGGTGAGCACGACATCGCCCCCCTGGTCGCGGCCTATCGCCATCAGGCTGGCGGCAGCGGGAAACGCGATCAGGCGGTCCTTGAACTCGAGCGTCAGCAGCGCCACCGGTCGCGACACGCCGCGCGGACCGACGACGTGCGTGGCGTCGTCGCCGTCCTCCCACATCAGTTCGAACAGCTCCAGCGACTCCTGCCTGCCCTTGACGGTGAATTCCGACAGCGCGCGCAGGTTGCGGCGCTGCCACGCAGGCATCGCCTCGACGGTGACGCCGGAGGTCAGCACCTGCCCGGCCTTCGCCAGCGCGGCGAGCCGCGCGGCGACGTTCACGCCGTCGCCGAAGAAGTCGGCCCTGTCCTCGAGCACCGGGCCGAAATGGAAACCCACGCGTATGCGCATCGCCTGGCCCGAGACCGGCGCCATCGCGGCGATGCGGTTCTGCATCTCGTGCGCGGCGGCCGAGGCGGACTCGGGGCGCGGGAACACCGCCATGATCTCGTCGCCGATGGTCTTCACCACCTTGCCGCGGTGCCTGCCGACCACCTCGGCGAGCACGCCGAGGCAGGATTCGACCGCCTGCTTGGCGAGCTTGTCGCCCAGCAGTTCGTACAGGCGCGTGCTGCCGCTCACGTCCGCGAACAGGATCGCCCGTTCCTGAGATACCAGCGTCATTTCCCTGCGCCGCCTCCCCGCGGCTGCCGCGGATTCTAACCAACAAGCACCCCGGCGCGGCGGGCGGACTCGCTATACTGCGCGTCGACCCCCAACAACCTGGTGCCGAGGCCCGCGATGTCCGTTCATCCGATCTCATCCGCCCGCGCGGTGGATCAAGTATGGCAGGCGAAAGTCCACCTCGCCGCCGCCCACCGGCTGGCCGTGCTGGACGAGCTCGAGGAAGGCATCGACAACCATTTCACCGTGACGGTGCCCGGTCACGACGACCGATACCTGATCCTGCCCTTCGGCCTGCACTGGTCGGAGGCGCGGGCGAGCGACATGATCGTGTTCGACGAGACCGGCGCCACGCTCGAAGGCGAGGGCGTGGTCGAGCTGTCCGCGCAATGCATCCACGCGCCGATCCACCGCATCTGCGGCGCGCGGGTCGTGCTGCACACCCACCAGACGTGGGCGCTGGCGCTCAACATGCTGCAGAACAACCGCCTGCTGCCGGCAACCCAGACCGCGGCCTTCTTCCATGGCCACATCGCCTACGACGACCACTACGCCGGCACCGCCGACACGCTGGAGGAAGGCGAGCGCCTGGCGCGCCTGATGGGCGACAAGTGCGTGATGTTCATGAAGAACCACGGCGTGCTGGTGGTCGGGGACACGGTGGCGCAGGCGTACCGCCGGCTGTACACGCTCGAGCGCGCCTGCCGCACGCAGGTACTGGCGATGGGCGCGGGCCAGCCGCTGGAAGTGATGTCGGAAGCGGTCGTTGCGCAGGTGCAGGCGCCGCCGGCCGACGACCGCCACACGCGCGCCGAGCGCGAGCAGCTGTACTTCGACGCCATGATGCGCGTGCTGGACCGCGAGCTGCCCGGCTACGCCGACTGATCAGGCCCGCGCCGCGCCGCCGCGATTGCGCTCGTACCAGCGCGACATCAGTTCCATCGCGATCCACGACGCCGCTGCAGCGGCGAGCAGCACCGCCTGACCCGCGCGCCAGCCCCAGCCGTCCACGATCAACGCGAACACGGTGGGCGAGGCCGCGCTGACGATAAGCAGCGGGGTCGCGATGACGCCCAGCACCGCGCCATAGCCCTCGGTGCCGAACAGCGCGAGCGGCACCGCGCCGCGCACGATGGTGATCACGCCCTGCGAGGCGCCCATCAGCAGCGTGAAGGCGACAACGGTGGCGACACCGCCGCCCGACAGCAGCAGCACGAGCGACGCAGGCAGCGCGCCGACGGCGATGCGCGCCACGGTGATCGCGCGCAGGTGGCTGCCGAAGAAGATCTCCACCAGCCGCCCGCCGAACTGCGCGAACCCCTTCATCGACGCGACCCATACCGCGGCGGCGGCGGCCAGGCCTGCCGACTCCAGCAGCGGCACCAGCTGCACCGTGATGACGCCGAACACGAATCCATTCAGCGACATGATCAGCGCAAAGAGCGCGATTGCCAGCGTGCGCATGCGGCCTTCGAGCGGCGGCGCGTCGCCAACAGCCTGCGCCGCCTGCGGCGCCCCCGCCCGCCCTGGGGCTTCGCGCCGCGCCAGCCCGAACCAGTTCAGCGGCAGGCATACGGCGAGGTTGATGGCAGCGAACAGCACCAGCGTCTGGCGCCACCCCACCGCTTCATTCAGGAAGTGGCCCAGCACCCAGAAAATCGACGACGCGAACGCACCGAACAGCGTCAGGTACGAGATTGCCAGCCTGCCGCGCGACGGCACGACCTGGACCAGCGCGGCGAACGCGGCGTCGTACAGGCAAAGCCGCATGCCCAGGCCGATGAAGGCCCACACGCCCAGGTAGGCCGCTTCGGAGCGCACCAGCGACAACGCCAGCAGTCCCGCCGAAACCGCCAGCGTGCCAAGCGACATCACCACGCGGGCGCCGTACTGGTCTATGGCGCGCCCGACCGCCGCGGACACCACGCCCATTACCAATAGCGCCACCGTGAAGCCGGCGTAGATGAAGCCGAGGCTCCAGCCGGTGTCGGCGCCGATCGGCGCCGCGAGCACGCCCAGGCAGTAGTAGCTGGTGCCCCAGGCGGTGATCTGCGTGATGCCCAGCGCGATCACCGCGAAGAACATCGGATCCGTTACGCGCGCGCGCCAGCCCACCCTGCGAACCCCTGGTCGATGCCTGAGTCGCACAGGGTACTATTTCCCGCCATTCACGAGGATCGGTGCGATGAAACACGTGCTGCTGTCGCTGAACGACGCAGGCCGCTACCGTCAGGCGCTCGAGCGCGCCGGGCTTGGCGGGCAACTCGCCGTCGATGAACTGCCGCCCGGCGAGGCGCCCGATGCGGCGCAGCTTGCGCGCACCGAGATCCTGCTTGCGACGCAGCTTCCACCCGGCGTGCTGGCGCAGATGCCGCAGTTGCGCTGGATCCAGGCGTCGACCGTCGGCATCGACAACTGGCTGTCGCGGCCGGACCTGCGCGCCGACATCGCGCTCACCTGCGCGCGCGGCACGCACCGCGTGCAGATGCCGGAGAACATCCTCGGCGCGCTGTTCCACGTCACCAAGCCGTACGCGCAGGCGGCGCTGGACCAGCGCGAGCAGCGCTGGGTGCGTCGCGTCTCCGAACCGCTGGCGGGGAAGACGCTCGGCATCCTCGGCCTGGGCGCGATCGGCACCGAGCTCGCGCGCAAGGCAGCCGCGCTGGAACTGCGCGTGATCGGCACCCGCCGCTCGCAGCAGCCGGTGCCGCACGTGGACAGGATCTATCCGCCGCAGGCCGTGGACGAGGTTCTCGGCGAATCGGATTTCGTCGTGCTGCTGCTGCCGCTCACCGCGCAGACCGGAAACATCATCGACGCCAGGCGGCTCGCGGCGATGCGCCGCGGCGCGTACCTGCTCAACTTCGGCCGCGGCGCGCTGATCGTCGACGACGATCTCGTCGCCGCAGTGCGCGCCGGCACCATCGCCGGCGCGGTGCTGGATGTCTACCGCACCGAGCCGCTGCCTGCCGCGCACCCGTTCTGGACCACGCCGGGAATCACCGTGCTGCCGCATATCGGCGGCCTGGCCGAAGGACGTGACGACGAAGTGGCCGGGCTGTTCGTGCAGAACGCGCGCCGCTACCTCGCGGGCGAAGCGCTCGCCGAACTGGTGGACCGCTCGCGCGGCTACTGAAGCAGCGCGCGGGACTAAGTCAGAGTGTCCCTAGGCTCAGAAGCCGAACAACGGCAGGATCATCCAGCCGCCGATGGCGAATGCAGGCGGCAGGAACACCGCGAAGGCCCACATCTCGCGCATGCGCTTGCGCGCAGTCTGATCGAATTCCTTCTTGCGTTTCAGCGCCTTGGCGCGCTCGTTCGCAGAGGCGTTCAGCATCATGTATTCGGAGATGATGAAGAACGCGGCAACGGCGAGGCCGGCAAGGAAACCGATAAGGGCAGGATGCATGGGGGGAATCGTACCGCAAGTTTCCGCCGCGGGCCGTACCGCCGGTCATTGCGCTAGGATGGCCGCGATGCCCCCCTACCCGCTGCCCGCCGGCGTGCGTTCCCGCTTCGTCGACGGGGTAAACGGCCTGCGCGTGCACCTGCTGGAGGCGGGCTACGAGACGCCCGGGCGCCCCTGCCTGCTGCTGCTGCACGGGTTCCCGGAACTCGCCTACAGCTGGCGCAAGGTGATGCTGCCGCTCGCCGAGGCGGGCTACCACGTCGTCGCGCCAGACCAGCGCGGCTACGGCCGCACCACCGGCTGGGACGGCGCCTACGACGGCGACCTCGCCTCGTTCCGCGTGCTCAACATCGTCGCGGACCATGTTGCACTGCTCGGCGCACTCGGCCGCGACAGCGTGGATGCGGTCATCGGCCACGACTTCGGCTCGCCGGTAGCGGCGTGGTGCGCGCTGACGCGGCCGGACGTGTTTCATTCGGTTGTGCTGATGAGTTCGCCCTTCGGCGGCCCGCCCGCGGGACCGGCGGCGCCAGACCCGATCCACGCCGCGCTTGCCGCGCTGCCGCGGCCGCGCAAGCACTACCAGTGGTACTACTCGACGCGCGAGGCGGAGGCCGACATGCTGCACTGCCCGCAGGGCCTGCACGACTTCCTGCGCGCCTACTACCACGTGAAGAGCGCGGACTGGAAGCGCAACCGCCCGCACCCGCTGGCGGCCTGGACCGCGACCGAAGCGGCGAAGATGCCCGAGTACTACATCATGGACCTCGGTGCAGACATGGCCCAGACCGTCGCGCCACACATGCCCTCGGCGGCTGAAGTGGCCGCATGCCGCTGGCTCACCGAGGACGAACTGCGCGTCTACGCGGGCGAGTTCACGCGTACCGGGCTGCAGGGAGGGCTGCAGTGGTATCGCTGCAGGACGAGCGGTGCGTTCCACGCCGAGTTGCAGGCCTGGGCTGGGCACAGCATCGACGTCCCCTGCGCGTTCATCTCCGGCGCAAGCGACTGGGGCAGCTACCAGAAGCCCGGCGACCTCGAGAGCATGCAATCGAAAGCCTGCACGCGCTTCACCGGCGCGCACTTCGTCGCTGGCGCCGGGCACTGGGTGCAGCAGGAACAGCCGCAAGAGACCACGCGGCTGTTGCTGGAATTCCTGCGGCGAACGCGCGCATGAGCCGCGCGGCGCACCGATGCGCAGACCTATAATCGGTCTCCACCCGGAGACACCGTGAACGCCCCATTGCCCGCACGCAGCGCCTCGCCAATCGGACTGTGCGACCTCGCATTCGACAACAGCTTCGTGCGCGAGCTGCCGGCAGACCCGGTGCCGCACAACGTGCCGCGGCAGGTGCGCAATGCCTGCTACACGCGCGTCATGCCAACGCCGGTGCGCGCACCGCGCCTGCTGGCATGGTCCGAGCACGCCGGCGAGCTGCTCGGCGTCGCGCGCCCTGCGCAGGCCGATGGCGCCGAGGCCGAGGTGCTGGCCGGCAACCGCGTGCTTCCCGGCATGGATCCCTACGCCGCGCGCTACGGCGGACACCAGTTCGGGCACTGGGCCGGGCAGCTCGGCGACGGCCGCGCGATCACGCTCGCCGAGATGCTGGCGCCGGACGGCGCGCGGCACGAGCTGCAGCTGAAGGGCGCCGGGCGCACGCCGTACTCGCGCACCGCCGACGGCCGCGCGGTGCTGCGCTCGTCGCTGCGCGAATTCGTCTGCAGCGAAGCGATGCACCACCTCGGCGTGCCGACCACGCGCGCACTCAGCCTCGCCGCCACCGGCGAGTCGGTGATCCGCGACATGTTCTACGACGGCAATGCGCGCCCCGAGCAGGGTGCGGTGGTGTGCCGCGTCGCGCCGACGTTCGTGCGCTTCGGCAACTTCCAGATCCTCGCCGCGCAGAAGGAGGACGAGTTGCTCGCGAGGCTTGCCGACTACGTGATGCGCGAGCACTACCCGGGCGTCGGATCCTACGCCGACTGGTTCCGCGAGATCTGCCGCCGCACCGCGCTGCTGATGGTGGACTGGATGCGCCTCGGTTTCGTGCATGGCGTCATGAATACCGACAACCTGTCGATCCTCGGTGTCACCATCGACTACGGCCCCTACGGCTGGCTCGAAGGCTACGACCTGTCGTGGACGCCGAACACCACCGATGCCGAGGGCCGCCGCTACTGCTACGGCAACCAGCCGCACATCGCGCAATGGAACCTGACGCGCCTGGCCGAAGCGCTGCTGCCGCTGGTGCCCGAACAGTCTCAGCTCGAGGAGGGGCTTGCGCTCTACGCGGAGACCTTCAACGGCGCGTGGACGCAGGCGCTGGCGCGCAAGCTCGGCCTCTCGGCGCTCGACCAGCCCGGCGACGACGCGCTCGCGAGCGACATGTTCGAGCTGATGCAGTCGGCGGAAACCGACTTCACCATCTTCTTTCGCAGCCTCGCCGCCGTGGACCCGGATGCACCGGACGTCGCGCCACTGCAGGACGCCTTCTACGCCGACGATGCGCCGCGCGAGCGCTGGAACGCCTGGCTGGCGCGCTACGCCGCGCGCGTCAAGGCGGAGGGCGTGCCGGCCGACGTGCGCGCCGCGCGCATGAGCGGCGCCAACCCGAAGTACGTGTTCCGCAACTACCTCGCGCAGCAGGCGATAGACGCGCTGGAACAGGGTGACGCGTCGGTGCTCGAGCGCCTGCTGCGGGTGCTCGCGCGGCCGTACGACGAGCAGCCCGCGCAGCACGAGCTTGCCGCGCGGCGCCCGGAGTGGGCGCGTCACAAGGCCGGCTGCTCGGCGCTTTCCTGCAGTTCGTGACGCTGTACCTGGACGATGCGGCGGTGCGCCGCCTGCTGCGCCTGGATGCGCTGCTGCCGGCGGTGCGACAGGCGCTGGTGGACCTCTCCGCCGGCCGCGTGGTGCAGCCGCTGCGCTCGCTGATGGAAATCCCCGCGGAGCAGGGATTCCTGTTCCTCAAGCCGGCGCTTGCGGGCAACGCGCTGGCGACCAAGCTCATCACGCTGATGCCGGGAAACGCGGCGCGCGGCCTGCCGACGCTGCTCGCCACCATCGTGCTGATGGACCCGGCGACCGGCGCGCCGCTGGCGGTGATGGACGGCACCTGGATCACCGCGCTGCGCACCGCCGCCGCTTCGGCGGTCGCGGCCGATGCGCTGACGCCCCCCGGCGCCAAGGTCGTGGCGATGCTGGGCAGCGGCGCCCTCGCCCGCACGCATGCACAGGCGCTGCGCGCGGTGCGGCCGCTGCAGGAAGTCCGCGTCTGGAGCCGCGACCCGGCGAACGTCGCGCGCTGCGCCGGCGAGATCGGCGGCCTCGCCTGCGCGAGTGCCGAAGAAGCGGTGCGCGGCGCCGACATCGTCTGCACCGTGACCAATGCCACCGAGCCGGTGCTGCGCGGCGCCTGGCTGAAGCCTGGCGCATTCGTCGCCGCGGTAGGCGCGCCACGCCCGAACTGGCGCGAACTGGACGACGAGGCAATGCGCAACATCGTCGTCGCCGATGGCCGCGACGCCGCCGAGCAGGAGGCCGGCGACGTCATCCTCTCCGGCGCGAAGGTGCACGCCGAGATCGGCGAGATCCTCGCCGGCACGTGGCCGCGCCCTGCCCCTGGCGCGACGGTGATCTTCAAGTCGCTCGGCCAGGCCGTGGAGGACGCGGTCGCGGCGCGCCTGGTGTATGACGCCGCGATCGCCGAAAGCCGCTGACGTCGCCATCGTCGGCGCCGGCATCGTCGGCGCCTCGATCGCGTACTGGCTGACGCGCATGGATCCCGAGCTGTCGGTGGTGCTCGTCGAGCGCGACCGCAGCTTCTCGCGCGCCTCGTCCGCGTTGTCCGCGAGTTCGATCCGGCAGCAGTTCTCCAGCCCGGTGAACATCCGCCTGTCGCAGCACGGGCTCGCGTTCATCCGCGAGTTCGGCTTCGCGGTGGAGGAACGCGGCTACCTCTACCTCGGCGCGGCGGCACCGCTGCGCGAGCTGAACGCGCTGCAGCGCGCCCACGACGCGGACATCGCGCTACTGTCGCCGCGCGAACTGGCGGCGCGCTTTCCGTGGCTGAACGTCGCCGACATCGAGCTCGGCTCGCTCGGGCTGTCGGGCGAAGGCTGGTTCGACGGACCGGCGCTGCATGCCGAGGTGCTGCGGCGCGCCCGCGCGCAGGGCGCGATCCTGGTCGAAGGCGACGCGCAGGCCTTCGAGCGCGGCGCGGACGGCCGCGTGCATGCGGTGCTGCTCGCCGACGGCACGCGCATCGCCTGCGCGCACGCGGTGAACGCCGCCGGCGCCTGGGCGCGCGTACTTGCCGCGCGCGCCGGCATCGCGCTGCCGGTGCATGCGCGGCGGCGCACGGTGTTCGTGCTGTCCTGCCCGCAGGCGCTGCCGGATTGCCCGCTGCTCATCGACCCCAGCGGCTTCTGGTTCCGCCCTGAAGGCCGGCACTTCATCGCCGGAACCGAACCCGACCCGGACGCCGACGACCTGCCGCTGGAGCCGAACCTGGCCGAGTTCGACGAAGCGCTGTGGTCACGCATGGCGCACCGCGTGCCCGCATTCGAGGCACTGCGCGTGGAACGCGCGTGGGCCGGCTACTACGACATGAACCTGTTCGATGCCAACGCCATCATCGGCGCGCACCCGGACGTGCCGAACCTGTGGTTCGCAAACGGCTTCTCCGGCCACGGCATGCAGCAGGCCCCAGCCGCCGCGCGCGGCGTCGCCGAACAGATCCTGCACGGCCGCTACGACACGCTGGATCTCGCTCCCCTCGGCTTCGCGCGCCTGATCGAAGGCCGTCCGCTGGTGGAGCGCAACGTGATCGGCTGAGGTCGCGTACAGCTTGGAACGGCAGGGCAGGCTGGCCCGACCGAGCGCCCGAGCATATGCCGCGGACTGACCGCGGCAGGCTCGCCGGCCGATGGTACTGATTTCAAACTGCCGCTAACTCGCCGCGCGCTTCTTGCTCAGACCGAGATAGGTATCGATGATGCGGGGATTGGCGGCCAGGGAATCGCTCGGACCATCCAGGACCTGCTCTCCCGTTTCGAGTACGTACCCGTAGTCAGCGACCTGCAGAGCGGCGCGGGCATTCTGCTCGACGAGCAGGATGGATACCCCCGTGGCGCGCAGATCGGCGATGATTCGAAACGTCTCGCGCACTACGATGGGGGCAAGACCGAGGCTGGGCTCGTCTAGCATCAGGACCGTAGGGCTGCCCATCAGGGCCCGGCCCAGGGCCAGCATCTGACGCTCACCACCGGAAAGCGTTGCCGCGTACTGCTTCCTGCGCTCCTGAAGACGGGGAAATCTGCGGAACACCTGGCGCAGTTTCGCGTCCATGTCCTTCCGTCCACGCCGCAGACTTGCGAACGCGCCAAGAATGAGATTGTCCTCGACGGTCATGGCGCCAAACAGTTCGCGCTTCTCCGGCACCAGGACCAGACCCTCGGCGACCCTCGCCTCTGCGGTAAACTCTCGCAGCGATTTCCCGCGCAGGAGAATCTCGCCGCTGCCATCTAGCAGGCCAGCGAGGCAATTGAGCAGCGTGCTCTTTCCGGCGCCGTTCGGACCGATAACCGTCACGATCTGGCCTTCACGCACCAGAAGCGACGCGCGATGCAGCGCCTCGACCTTGCCGTAGGCGACGCTCAGTTCGCGCACTTCCAGCAGCGGCGCACTCATGCCACGCCGCCCAGATAGGCCTCGAGAACCTGCGGGTTGGCCTGAATCGATGCCGGATCGCCTTCGGCGAGTTTCTGCCCGAAATCCATCACCACGACCCGGTCGACGAGGTTCATCACGAGATCCATGTCGTGCTCGACCAGCAGCACGCTGATTCCCTCTCCGCGGAGCTTGCGGATCAGATCGGCCAGCGCCTCCTTCTCCTTGTAGCGCAGGCCTGCCCCCGGTTCGTCCATCAGCAGCAGAACCGGATCGGCGCAGAGTGCGCGTGCGATCTCGAGGACGCGCTGCTGACCGAGCGGCAGGCTGCCCGCCTGATCGAACAGGTGAGCCCCGAGCCCGACGCGCTCAAGTTGTCGCGCTGCCTCGAAGCGCAGTCGTGCTTCCTCGAATCGATCAAGATTGAGCGATGCGGAAACCAGTCCGCGCCGACCCCGCAGGTGCGCGCCGAGGGCCACATTGTCCAGCGCGGTCATCTCGGGAATGAGGTTCACATGCTGGAAGGTCCGCGCAATGCCGTGACGGACGATTCGCCGTGCGGGTAGCCCATCGATACGCTCGCCGCGAAAGCGAATCTCGCCTCCCGTTGCCGGCAGTACCCCGGTAATGAGATTGAACATCGTGCTCTTGCCGGCTCCATTGGGACCGATAAGCCCCACTATCTCGCCACTCTGCATCGTGAACGAGAGGGCATCAACCGCGACCAGTCCGTCGAAGCGCTTCTGTGCCCCGCGCACATCGAGCAGGGTCTCGCCAGCATCCGGACGGGAGCGGTTAGGCAGTTCCTGTGCTGAAGCGGGCGCCGCGGGCGCGCGCCCTGCCGGAAACAGTCGCGCCAGCAAAGGCATCACGCCTTCACGCGCGCGATGCAGCAGCAGGACCATGAGAATCCCGAACACGATCATCTCGAAGTTGCCTTCCCGTCCCACCAGTGCCGGCAGCCAGTCCTGCAGCCACTGCTTAAGGAAAGTGAGGATGGTGGCGCCGGCAACCGCACCCCACACATGGCTGGAACCGCCAATCACCGCCATGAACAGATACTCGATGCCGATATTCACTCCGAACGGCGTCGGATTCACGAAGCGCAGCAGGTGCGCATAGAGCCAGCCAGACAGTGCCGCGAGTAGCGCCGCGTAGACGAAGATCATGATCTTCACGCGCGCGGTGTCGACGCCGAACGCCTCGGCCATCACGCTGCCGCGCTTGAGTGCACGAATCGCCCGGCCTGAACGCGAGTCGAGCAGGTTCTGCACGCCCAGAAGGGCGAGGAGAGTGGCCCCCCAGATCAGATAGTAAAAACTCCTGCCCGTGTCGAGCGCCTGGCCACCAATTTCCACCGGCGGCAGGTTGCTGAGGCCGGTATGCCCGCCGAGGAACTCCAGATTGCCGAACAGGAAGTACAGACTCAGGCCCCAGGCGATGGTGCTCAGAGGAAGGTAATGACCACTCAGCCGCAACGTAAGAAAGCCCACCGCCAGCGCAACCACACCTGTGAACGCGAGACCCGCAAGCAGCGTAAGCCATGGCGATACGCCGTATGCCGTCGTCAGCACTGCGGTTACATAGGCGCCGAGGCCGACAAACGCCGCCTGCCCGAAGGACGTCAGGCCACCGACACCTGTGAGCAGTACCAGACCGAGCGCAACGATGCTGAACAGCCCGATGTAGTTCAACAGCGTGACGTAGAACTCCGGAAGAAAGGCCGGCGCCAGCGCGATCAGTACCGCGCCCGCGGCAAGCGCGCGAGAGGAACTCACCTCACTCCTCCTCTTCGATGACGCGGCTGGTGAGAGACCGCCACAGCAGCACGGGGATGATCAACGTGAAGACGATCACCTCCTTGAACGCACTTGCCCAGAAGGAAGAGAACGATTCCAGCAGCCCAACGAGCAGTGCCCCCGAGGCGGCGATCGGGTAGCTCACGAGCCCGCCGATGATCGCGCCCACAAACGCCTTGAGCCCGACAAGAAATCCCGTGTCGTAGTACATCGTCGTACTCGCAGAGACGAGGATTCCGGAAACGACGCCCATCAGTACCGCCAGCCCGAAGCACAGCTTGCCCGCGAACGTCGTGCTGATGCCGACCAGCCTCGCACCCACTCGGTTCACCGCAGTCGCGCGCAGCGCCTTGCCGAGCAGGGTTCTCTCGAAGAAAAGATACAGCGCGATGATCATCGCGATACTCGCACCGACCACCCAGAGGCTCTGCGCCGGGACGGTCATCGGCCCAAGCACGAACTGTGCGTCGATGATCGGCGTCGTACGCGAGCCCTCGGCGCCGAAGAACACCAGGCCAAGGCCGACCAGGACGAAGTGCACGGCGACCGATACGATCAGCAGCACGAGCACCGAGGCGTTTGCGATGGGCTGGAACGCCAGCCGGTACACCATGGGACCGAGGGGAACGACAAGGCCTACCGTCAGCAGCATCTGCACCGCAAGGTTCGGCTTCAGCGGCGCGAGCCAGAACGTGGCGCCCACTATCGCCGCCGGCATCGCCACATTCCAGCCAAGCGTACGCACGGCGAGCCGGACAGACCGGCGCTGCAGCGCACTCCACAGTTCCACTGCGGCAACGCACGCGCCAACCACGAGCAGCAGCCTCGCCGTACCCGGCACGCTCCCCGCCTGGAGGCTGGCGAGCGTTAGCGCGCCGATGGCTACGAACTCCCCCTGCGGCACGAAGATGACGCGCGTAACCGCATAGACAAGCACCAGCCCCAGTGCCACCAGCGCATAGATCGCGCCATTGACCACGCCGTCCTGGGCGAGGATGAGCGCAATTGCCCCGTCCATCCCCTACCCTTCCAGCGCGACGCGACCGCGAGTTACTTCAGGGCGGTCCACTTGCCTCCGGAGATCGTCAGCATCACCGGCGCATCCGGGCCGAAGCCGTTGTGATTTTCGGGCGTCATGTTGATCATGCCGTGCGTCGCGGGCAGCTTCTTCACACCCTCGATTGCATCGCGCAGCGCCGCGCGGAACTCGACCGTGCCCGGCTTGGCCTTCTTCAGCGCATCCGGGATAGCGCGCTGCAGCACGAGCATCGCATCCCACGCAT
Source organism: uncultured Enterobacteriaceae bacterium (assembly GCA_964612335.1). Taxonomy (GTDB): domain Bacteria; phylum Pseudomonadota; class Gammaproteobacteria; order Burkholderiales; family SG8-39; genus CAZTDU01. The sequence goes on from CAZTDU010000004.1 coordinate 202,028, forward strand.
TCGCACCGAAAGTCGTCGTCGTGCCTGCGCCAAACGCAGCCTCGTACTTCTGCTTGTAGTCCATGCCGGGCTTCTTGGCAGGGTTGCTGTCGGGAATCTCGTTCACGACCACCACCGGACCAGAGGGAACGATCGCGCCCTCCAGCGCCTTGCCGCCAACCCGCAGGAAGTCATTGTTGATCACGCCCGGGGTCTGGTAGATCTTGCCTTTGTAGCCCCGTTCAATCAGCGTCGTATGCGGCAGCGCGGCAGGCGTGCCAGCACCCACGATCAGGATCGCCTGCGGCTTCGCCGACATGACCTTCAGCACTTGCGCGGTGACGCTGGTGTCTTTCGGGTTGTACCGCTCGGTCGCGACCATCTTTACGCCGAACTTCTGGGCAGCCTTCACCGTCTCCTGCAGCCAGCTTTCACCGTAGGCCTCGGCGTAACCGATGAAGCCCAGCGTCTTGACGCCAGTCTTGACCATGTGCGCGAGCGCGGATTCAGCAGTGATCGAGTCGTTGTACGGCATCTTGTATACCCAGCGCTTCTGCTCGTCCATCGGCAGCACGATACGACCCGATGCTGCAAGGGAGATCAACGGCGTCCGCGACGTAGCTGCAACTTCGATCACCGCAAGGGACGCCGGTGACGTCGACGGACCGATGATGACGTCCACCTTGTCTTCCGACGTGAGCTTCTCGATGTGCCGACGAGCGGTCGTGGTGTCGGTGGCATCATCCAGCACGATGAACTCCAGCTTCTGACCAGCGACGTTCGTCGGATAAAGCGTCACCGTGTTCTTCTCGGGGATGCCGAGAGACGCCGCCGGCCCCGTGGTAGACAGGATGACGCCGACCTTGATTTGCGCGTTCGCCGCGAAAGCGACTGTCGCGATTGCCGCACCTGCAAGTAGCCTCTTGATCATTTCAGTACTCCCTTTCGTAAGAGTTCGATACCTGGATACCTTGCTGCATGAGCTCAGGCTGCAACGCGCTGGTCCGCGGCAACAACCTGTCCATCAATCGTCATCGGTTCACCATCGAGGCTGACCGAGCAACCACCCATCGGAATGTCGACATGGCAGGGTGAATTGTTGGAACCGCCTGCTTCGGCATTCGGCCCGGTTGAAAACAGAAAGTTGCCGTAGAAGGCGCGAGCGTCCATGCCAAGCGACTGCGCCTTGTCGCGCATGCCCAACCCGGTCCATTTCGCCTTGGGCTGCAGCCCCCAGCCGACGTGCGACACTGCGTACGCGCCCGGGTCACCATAGGAATCGATATGGTCGCGGAGGTATTTCGCTTCCAGCCCACCCTCGATGCTGCGGATGAATCCGTCGCGGATCTCGAGAACGATGCGCGAAGTGGCATACATCTTGAACGGAAAGAGCATGTCACCCACGTCTACTACCACCCGTCCGGCTGCCGTGCCCTCGTTGGGCCAGGTTGAGATGAATCCACTGGGCCAGTGGTCCCAGTGCCCAGGCTCGTCCGCATAGCCATACTCCGGCAGCGTCGGGAACGCTCCCACCGCGACTGTCAGGTCAGTACCAGCCCGAGAGGTAACGTGCATCTGCTTCGCTGCGCGCAGGCGGGCATCGGCCGCCATCACCCTTCGCTTGTCGTGCTCCGCAGGGATCATCTTCAACAGCACGTCGGGCGGCTCCACGACCATCATGATCCGCGTCCCGCTTGAGAGGATCTCGAGCTGCTCCGGGGAATGCAGCAACCCGAGCAGATCCAGCACCAGGTCGACGTTCTTCAAGGCCTCCGTGGCGACGCGATTGCCAGTCAGCGGAGTCACACCGAGGAAAGTCGTTCGGTCACCACCAACCGGGCCGCGTGGCGGGATCGGCGGCAGGTCCATCCGGAATACGCTCGCTCCCATCGATACCGCGCTACGCATCGCTGCATCGATGTTCTGCGGATGGCTGCTCTCGCCAGTGAGCACGATGACACTCTCGCCTGGCCTGAGCCGGCAGAGCTTAAGCACTTCCTTCCAGCACTCGATGCGAAAATCGTCGCTTACTGCCATGATTCGTTGCCCTTTCAACCCGCGGAACGCAGCTTGTCGATCTGGGCAAGCGCTTCCGCCCGGGTCATCACATCTGCATACTTCTGGTTCAGATCGAAGAGACTTGCTGTGTGTGGTCCCTCCGCCCTGTCTCCGACGCAATCGGAAAGCACCATGGGACGGAATCCATGGCACATTGCATCGAGAGTGCTCGCGCGCACACAACCGCTCGTCGTGCATCCCGCGATCAGCAGCGTATCCACTCCCTTGGCCAGCAGCATGCCCGCAAGGTCGGTGCCAAAAAACGCGGATGGCAGCCGCTTGCGAATGACGATTTCGCCCCTGCGCGGCTGCAACTGCGGGACGAACTGGCTCCCCGCGCTGGATTCGGTGAGCGTCAGGAGCTTAGGTACCTTCAGGCAGTGCACGCCTGCGTCACTGCCATCGTCCGCATAGACAATTCGCGTGTGCGCGACCGGCAGCCCAAGGCTCCGAGCCCGCTCCAGTAGTGGCACCGTCGCCGCGATCGCCTGAGATATATTGCCCCCACCGAAGGCATCCGCGTCGTTGAACCCGACGGTAAAGTCCACGATCAGCAGACCGGGGTGCCGTCCAAAACCCATGCGTTGCCCGAAGTGCTGGCGCTGGAAGATCGCCTGCTCTGATCTGGCTGGATTAGTCATTTGTATGCACACCCATCAAATAACAGCCAGAAAGTACCGGCTTGTTGATTGCGATGATAGAATACGTATACATATAATCGCGCATAGTGTCAATCAAGCAGCGTGGAAAGAGGACCTCCGATGACCAAGCCAACCCCCGCCGACGCTCCGGCCACGCGGTCGGAATCGCTGGTTGTGAAACTCCGCAACATGGTTCTGGCAGGCGAGTTCCCCACCGGATTCCACCTGCAGGAAGTGCCCCTGGCTGAAAAGATGGGGGTTTCGCGTACGCCGATACGAGAATCTCTGGCGATGCTGGCCAAAGAGGGCTTGCTGGAACCCGGCCCGAAGCGCGGTTACAAGATCCGCAAGTTCTCGGTCGACGACATCCTGGAAGCCTACGAAGTGCGAGCGACGCTCGAGGGCATGGCATGCCGCCTGCTCGCAGAGCGCGGCCTCGCGGAGAACGAGATCCGGCGGCTGCGGGATTGCCTCGACCTCGGTGACCAGATGCTCGAGCGCGGCATGTTTACCGAGGTGGAACACGATCCCTGGCTGGAGATGAACAACGCGTTTCATACCCACCTCGTGACTGCATCCCGAAACGCGATGCTGGCGTCTTTTGTCGAACAGACTCAGCGCATCCCGCTTTCAAGCGCCCGGCACGTGCACTGGTATCGACTGGACAAGCACAACTTCGATCTGGCGAGGCGCGCGCACCGCGATCACCACGAAGTCGTCGACGCCATTGTCAGGCGCCAGGCCGGTCGCGCCGAGGCGCGCATGCGCGAGCACATATACTTTTCACAGGAACTGGTGCGCGAGCAATTCAAGCACCAGAAGGTGGGCTTCGACACCGTCGTACCTTTCCGCACAAGTGGCGGCAACCAGGAATGACCAGCACTGCGCAGGACTACGAGGTCTTCGAAGTCCGGAAATTTCTGCTCCAGAAGGGCGGCGTACTGGATCCTGCAAGGATCGCCTATGTATCGCACGGCAAGCTTTCGCCCGCAAAGGACAATGCCGTACTCTTTCCCACCTGGTTCACCTCCACGCATCGCAACAATGCCTGGCTGGTCGGTGCCGGCAAGGCGCTCGATCCAGGGCGGCATTTCATTGTCATGCCGAACCTGCTGGGAAACGGCTTGTCGTCCTCGCCCAGCAATACGCCGGCGCCGCAAGACCGGATGCGCTTTCCGCAGATCACCGTCCTGGACAATGTCCGCCTGCAACAGCTGCTGCTAGCCGAGCGCTTCGGCGTCAAGGAGCTTGCGCTCGTCTTCGGCCGCTCGATGGGCGCGCAGGCTGCATTTCAGTGGGCAAGCTACTTCCCCGAATGCGTGCGCTGCGTCTTCGCGCTCTGCGGATCCGCGAAGACCACGCCGCACAACCAGGCATTTCTGGAGAGCGTGAGGGCGGCGCTCACTGCCGACTGCGAATGGCGCGACGGCGAGTATGCGACGCAGCCCCGAGCCGGCATGCGCGCCGTGGGACGAATCTATGCCAGCTGGGCAATGTCACAGGCCTTCTACCGCCAGGGTCTGCACCTCGCGGAGGGCATAGGGGACCTCGGCGAGTATCTGAGGCGGAAGTGGGACGGCAACTTCGCACACATGGACGCCAATGACCTGTTGTCCATGTTGCAAACCTGGCAGAACGCTGACATATCGGACAACGACCGCTATCGCGGCGACTGGCCAAGCGCGTTGCGCGCAATCGCGTGTCGCGCCATCGTGATGCCAAGCCGCACCGATCTCTACTTCCCCCCGGAGGACAGCGAAGCGGCGATTGCCCACATGCCGAACGCGGAACTCCGCGTGATCGAGTCGGTGTGGGGCCACCGCGCCGGCGGCCCGCGTTCCGACCCGAAGGATATCGCCTTCGTCGAGAAAGCGATCAGGGACCTTCTCGGCTAGGGCGTCGGCTGCGTTGCATGGCCGCGTTCGAGCAGGCCCTGCAGCGGGATGCCAAGGTTTCCCGCAGATGCAGCATCGACGTGCACTCCTCGTGAGACGAGCTCCCGAGCAGCACGTGTATCTCGGCCATTGTTGACCATGTTGGCCGCGACGACCCTGCCTTCGTCGAGGTACAGCGCAGTAAATCGCCCCGCACGCCGTTCTCCTCGCAGGACGATTCTGTCCCAGCGCACCGGATGGCCAATGATCTGCAGGTTCATGTCGTACTGGTCGCTCCAGAACCACGGCACTTCGGCATATGACTCGGAACCGCCCGCTATCACGCGTGCCACGGCAACGGCATGGCGCTGAGCATTCTGCCAGGATTCAAGGCGGATCTCTCGACCGAGGATCGGATTGTAGTGCCGCGCTACATCGCCGATCGCGTAAATGTCCGGGTCCGAGGTCCTGCCGAACTCATCCACGACCACACCGTCACGCACCTCCAACCCCGCCGCCTCCGCCAGTTCGCTGTTCGGTATCGAGCCCGCGGCGGCGATCACGAAGTCGGCTTCGCGTTCCAGTCCGTTGGACAAAGTCACGTGCATCACATGGCCTGCCCCTGATTCCCTCAGGCGGATGCCAGTGACCTGACATCCGGCTTCGATGTGGACGCCGTGTTTGCGATGGAGTTCGACGATGTAATCACCAACCTGTGTCGCGATGGCCCTGTATAGCGCCGAAGGTGCGCGCTCCACCACGAAGGCCTCACAGCCCATCTGCCGTGCGCTCGCAGCACACTCCAGGCCGAGGTAACCGGCCCCGACGACCAGCACCCTGCACGCGGGTCGCAGCGCAGTCTTCAGCGTCAGTGCATCATCCAGCGTCCGCAGATACAGGAGCCTTCCCGGCACGTCGTAGTGCTCCAGCCTGCGCGGGCGGATTCCGGTCGCCAGTACCAACTGGTCGTAAGGCAGGCGATCCCCGTCCGCAAGCACGAGGGCATGACCGCGTCGATCGATCTCTACCGCGCGCACACCCAGACGCAGTCGAATGGACATCCTGTCCAGCACCACGCGTTCAAGAACGGTCACTGATTGCGCCGCCTGCGTGCCCAACAAGACGCCCTTGGACAGTGGCGGTCGCTCATACGGCAGATGCGCCTCTTCGCCCACCAGCGTAATCGTTCCACGCCACCCTGCCTGGCGCAGCGCCTCAGCGCAGCGTACGCCCGCAAGTCCTCCGCCGACGATGAGGACGTTCACCGCCGCCCCCCAAGCACCGCTCAGTAGAGCTTGGGGCCGCCGGTGCCGAGTACGCGGTCTAGGTTGTAGTTGACGAGGTTGTACACGCCCAGTTCAAGACGCGACATCCGCCCCGGTTCATACAGCTTCGACGATGCAGCATCGTGCAACGACTCCATGACGGAGGAATCCTCCTCCATGAGCTGGCGGGTGAAAGCGTTGTAGGGTTCGACCCGTTCGCGAAAGTCCGGCAACGCATGCCATTCCTTGGGCCACAACATGTAGCAGACGATGCGCGTGCGATTGACGCCGATCGGCCACATGACGAATGGATGAACGTTGTCACATCGCGCGAAAAGATGCATGTTCGGCGCAATGTGCGCAGAGCAGGCAAAGCGCTCGGTCTTGCCCTCGAGCCAGGGCATGATGCCAAAGCGCGACTTGCTGTCCGCAACCATCGGGCGCGCATCGTAGTAGGCATTGAATGCGGCACGGCCGTGCCGGGTTCCGGTAAATCGCTCCACGCCCATCGTCGGTCCGATGGTCTTCACATGCAGTACGCGGCTGTGATAGTTGTCCATCAGATTCTCAACCGGAAACTTCCAGTTGCAGTCGACCTCGAGGACGAGTTTGTCCGCGAGCAGGCAGTGCTCTTGCTTGAGGAAGCCGAGTTCAGCGTCGTAGGGCGCGATCCACTCGGCGAATGGCACTGGCTCGGGGTCGAAGGTGATGAAGATCCAACCCGCCCAGACGCCGAGCCCCAGCGGCTTCAGCCTGCAGTTCTTCTTGTCGAAGCCCACTGCTTGCTCCATGCTCGGCGCACCCACTAGTCTGCCCTGCAGGTCGTAAAGCCAGCCATGGTAGGGACAGGTAAACTCTTTAGAATTGCCAGACTCGCTCGCCACGGCCACACCTCGGTGCGCGCAACGGTTCATGAACGCGTGCAGAGTGCCGTCCATGTCGCGTGCCACGATCAACGGCTCGTCGACGATGCGCAGAGTCATGTAATCGCCCGGCGACTTCAGCTCTTCGACGCGCGCAACCGGCAGCCAGTCGCGCAGGAAAATCCGCTCCTTCTCCAGCGCGTAGAACTCATCCGATGTGTAGAAGTACCCCGGGATATGACTTGCCTCGTTGAGCGGCTTGCGAGTCTCGGCAACATCCTCGCCGGCTTGGCTGGGCATGGGAGTGCGGGCGTTCATCAGAGGATCCTCCAAGGGGGAGTAGCTTGCAAATATGTATCCACACTAACCAGAAATACCAACCTGCAGGGTCAACGTGGGCTCAATTCTGCTAATATGTATACACGAAGCCAAAATCTTTGTAAAGCAACTATGACGGATCGACGGAGCAATGCAAAGCACCTCACCTGGATTGATGTCGCCGCAACCGCAGACGTTCCCGCCGGCGGGTGTCTTGGCATCGAAATCGGCGCACGACACATTGCCCTGTACAGGCTAGGGGCACGATTCTTCGCCACCACCAACGTCTGCAGTCACCAGTTCGCCCTCCTATCCGAAGGTTCCGTCGATGGCGAATTCATCGAGTGTCCAATGCATCAGGGGCGCTTCCACATCCCGACCGGCGCGCCGCAGGGACTGCCAGTGACCTCCCCGATCGCCGTGTATCCGGTCAAGGTCGAGCGCGAGAGGGTCTACGTGCAGTTCGACGAAGCGACGGGAGACTGATCATGCCTACCAAATGGTTCGGCGCTCCGGTGCCCCGCCGCAACGATGACCGGCTTCTGAAGGGCGAAGCCCGGTTCCTCGACGACATTTCGCTGCCACACATGGTTCACGTCGCGTTTCTGCGCAGTACGCACGCGAGCGCAGAACTCAAGGCCGTGGACGTGACGTCAGCAAGCACGGCAAAGGGTGTGATCGACGTGGTATTGCACGGAGACCTCGGTAACGCGGGGCAGCCCTTTCCCCAGTTGCTGCCGCACCGAGGCCTCGTTTCGGCAACCTGGTGCGCGCTGGCCGCCGGACGCGTGCGCTTTGCCGGGGAGGCAATCGCTGCCGTGGTTGCCGAGAGCGCGCCCGAGGCGATTGATGCGCTGGACTTGATCAGCGTTGAGTACGAACCCCTCGCCCCGGTCCTCGACCTGGAAGCTGCGGTACTACCCGGCACCCCGCAAATCCACCCGCATGCGCCGAACAACATCTCGATGCGCATGGTGGAGGGGGACCAGGACGTCGAGGTTGCGATTCGCGATGCGCCACATCGGCTGAAGGAACGGTTCAAGCCGACGCGCGGTGGCGGCATGCCACTCGAGCCGCGCGGTGTGGTGGCGAGCTTCGATGCCGACAGGCGCGAACTGATGATCTGGTCATCGACGCAGGAACCGCACAGCCTGCGCAACGTCGTCGCGCAGTTGCTGGACTTGCCACGCCATCTGGTACGCGTAATCGCACCCGATACCGGTGGCGGCTTCGGCACCAAGCTGAATGTCTATCCGGAAGAACTCATCGTGCCATGGCTCGCGCTACGCCTTGGCCGGCCAGTGAAGTGGAAGGAAACGCGCAGCGAACACATGCTGACCGCGACCCAGGAACGCACGCAGATTCACGATGTCGAGATCGGGTTCGACGAACGTGGCCTGCTAAAGGGACTGAAGAACACCTTCTATCACGACATGGGCGCGTATTGCCCCCGAGGGGCTGCTGTACCGCATTGCACGCAAGGTGCAATCATCGGGCCATACCGCATCCCCAAGGTCCGCTCGGAGATCATCGCCGTCTACACGAACACCGCCACTGTCAGCGCGTACCGGGGTGCCGGACAGCCTCAAGGCGTATTCGTGATCGAACGCATGATGGACCGCATTGCGGCGCATCTGGGCATGGACCCTGCGCAGGTCCGACGAGTGAACATGATCGAAGGCGACGCCTTTCCCTACGACACCGGGCTCACGAACCTGCTCGGAGGCAAGGTTGAATACGATAGCGGCGACTTCATCGGCAGCATGCAGCAGGCGCTGGACGCCGCCGAGTACACGAAGCTGCGCGAGGAACAGGTGCGAGCCCGTGCGGCCGGCCGCTGCTTCGGCATCGGCATCGCCAACTACGTGGAGTTGACTGGCCGCGGACCCTGGGAGGGCAGTAGCGTGCGGGTCGAACCGGATGGCCGCGTGACGGTGGTCACCGGCGCTCCGAGTCAGGGCCAGGGGCACGAAACCGTGCTGGCGCAAATATGCGCAGACCAGCTCGGTGCCAGACTGGATGGAATCACGGTGCTCGGCGGCGACACGGCACTCATTGCGCACGGCATCGGAACCTTCGCAAGCCGCGTCGGCGTACTGGCGGGGAACGCGGTAAGCGATGCCTCGCTGGCTGTGAAGAAACGGATTCTGGAGATCGCGGGCGAGATGCTTGAGGTGGCACCTGTCGACCTCGTGATCGAGGAGGGTCGAGTGTCCGTCGCTGGCGCACCGGACTTGGGGATCGACTTCGCCGAAGTGGCGAAGAGGTCGATGCGCGGGGACGGCCCGAGTGAGCAGGCACCAGGGCTCGAGGCAACCCGATACTTCAAGGCGCCCAAGATCACCTATTCAAATGGCACGCATGTAGCCGCCGTCGACGTAGACCTCGAAACCGCCACGGTCAAGATCCTCCGGTACGCGATCGCGCACGACTGCGGACGGGTGATCAACCCGATGATCGTCGAAGGCCAGATCTGGGGCGGACTTGCATGCGGCCTGGGCAACGCACTGCTCGAGGAGCATGCCTACGACAGCGAGGGCCAGCTGCTCACCGGCAGCTTCATGGACTACGCCATGCCCGGGGCGCACCACATTCCAGACGCACGGATCGCGCACCAGGAAACGCCCTCCGCGCTCAATCCCCTCGGCCTGAAGGGCGCTGGCGAAGCTGGCACGGTGCCCGTACCTGCCGCAATCGCAAATGCGGTAGAGGACGCCCTGCGTCCGCTGGGCGTGCAGATCACCGAGCACCCGCTCACGCCGATGCGCATCTGGAAGCTCCTGCGGGAAGCGAGGTCGACGTGAGCGACGGCGTCGACAAGGTTCCGCAGCCGATCGGCCGGTACTCGAACGCCAGGGCGATTCCTTTGGGCACCGCCACACTGGTGTTCGTGTCTGGCATCGCAGCGCTGGACGACGCGCCGTTCGACATCGAAGCACAGACCGAGATCATCTTCCGCCATATGGGCCGCTTGCTCGCCGAGCATGGGGGCAGCCTCGCAGACCTCGTCAAGATCACCGCCTTCCTTGCCGACATCCGCGGTGAATACGAACGCTACAACGAAGTCCGGAACCGCGTATTCAAGGACGTACCCGTCCCGCCGGCAAGCTCCTCGGTCGGCATCACCATGAATCTGTCGGCCGCGCTGCGCGTCGAGATCGAAGGCGTCGCGGTCATTCCGGCTGTGCGCTGATCTCACCCCCTCGGCTTCGCGCGCCTGATCGAAGGCCGTCCGCTGGTGGAGCGCAACGTGATCGGCTGAGCACCGCGTGCAGTACCATGGCCGGATCTTTCACCGGAGGAAGCGACATGGCTGAAGCGCAGATGGTTGACCCGAACGAGGTCGTCATGACCGGCGAGAACTCGTTCATCCGGCTTTCCAATGACGGCGGCAAGACGATCTCCGACCGCGTCAGCCACTGGCGGGTGCTGTGGTGCCCCGCTGGCCAGGGCCACGTGCTGTTCATCGAGAGCCCGCTCGCCGGCAAGGGCCCGAAGGCATACACCGACAATCCCGGCGTCGCGCGCTTCCTGCAGCGCAGTATCGAGTCGCTGCTGCATCCACCTTTCGCCGACGAATCGCTGCCGCTCATCGACGCGGAGTTCGAGCGCGGCGGCAACGCGCTCAGCACCGTCGAGGAGCGCATCATCTCGGGCGAGGACGTGATCGTCATGAGCTACTGGGACCTGATGACGCCGTTCATCCTCACCATGCCGCCGGGCGCCGGCAACCGGCCGCTCGGCGTCTACAGCACTTTCCTCCCTGCGAAGAGCGCGCAACTGTCGGTGAACGACCGCATCGCCGGCGGCAAGGTGTTCGCGCAGGAACGCTTCGGCAAGGCAGCGTCGAGCTGCTGCCTGGCGTGGTCGGAAAGCTGGACCAGGCCGAAAGCCTGAGCCACGCTAGCGCTTCCTGTCGGCGCGCCGGGCGGCGCCCGAGGCGCTGAAGTCCAGGTCGTGCAGGCCTTCCATGCGGTCGGGAAAGGCGCGCACGATCCCGGCCATCTTCGGCAACGCGGTGCGGAAGACTTCGACCATCGCCGGATCGAACTGGCGGCCGGATTCGGCGACGATGCGCCGCGCCGCTTCCGGGCCGGGCACCGGCGGGCTGTGTCGCTGGGTCACGGTCATCGCCTCGAACGCATCGATCACCGCCATCAGGCGCCCCGCCAGCGGGATCGCCTCGCCCGCAAGCTTCGCCGGGTAGCCCTCGCCGTCCCAGCGCTCGTGGTGCGTGAGCGCCATGACGCGCGCCACCTTGAGCAGCGGATCGTCGTGCACGCCGATCAGCTCGGCGCCCAGCTCGGGATGGCGCCGCACCTCGTCCCACTCGTGCGCCGCGAGCGGCCCCGACTTGGACAGGATCGCGGAGGGCACGCCGACCATGCCGATGTCGTGCATCGGCGCGCCGAGCGACAGCAGCTCGCAGTCGCCGGCCCCGGCCCCCGCCGCGCGTGCCATCAGCCACGCGTAGCGCATCATGCGGTGCGGCCGGTTGGACACGCCTCGCTCGCGATACTCGAGCGCCATGCACAGGCGCTCGACCAGCAGCCTCCGCTCCTTCATCATCGCCCGCTCCCGGCGCGCGTTCGCTGCGTGTCGTTGAATCCGGGCTCGACCTGCGTCATAGTCGGCCAATCATAGCTTGGAGGCAACGTGAGAATCAGACTGCTCGGCACCGGCACACCGACACCCTCGCTGAAACGCATGTGTTCGGGTTACGTCGTGGAGACAGGCGACGACGTGATCGTGTTCGACCATGGCTTCGGTGCGCACCACCGCCTGCTCGAAATCGGCATTCCCGCGACCCGCGTCACCCACTTCTTCTGCAGCCACCTGCACTACGACCACATGGGCGACTACCCGCGCCTGGTGCTGACGCGCTGGGACCAGGGTGCGGGGAGAATTCCGGAACTCAAGGTCTACGGCCCGCCGCCCATCGCCAGGGTGAGCGGCGCATTGTTCGAGGAAGGCGGCGCGTTCTGGCCCGACCTGGTTGCGCGCACCGAGCACATGTGCAGCGTGTCGATCTACCACGCGCGTGGCGGCGCGGGCGATCGCGCCAAGCCCCGCCCCGAGGTAACCGAGCTGCGGCCGAACGACGTCACGCAGGGAAAGGGCTGGACCGTGAAGACGGTGGGCGTCGCGCACTTCGGCCCGCAGCTCGTGTCCTACGGCTTCCGGCTCGACACGCCCCAGGGCTCGTTCGTCTACTCCGGCGACAGCGGCCCGTGCGCTTCGATGCACCGTCTGGCGAAGGACTGCGACGTGCTGGCGCACATGTGCCACTACATCTCCGGCACCGAGCTGTGCGCAGAGTTTGCCGAGTCGTGCATGGGCCACCTGGAGCTCGCGCGGCTGGCCGAGGACGCGGGCGTGAAGAACCTAGTGCTGACGCACGTCACCGAGCAGATCGACCAGGCGGGGGTGCGCGAGCGCGTGGTGCGCGAGATGGCCGCGATCTATCGCGGCAACATCATCTTCGGCGAGGACATGATGGAAGTCCCGCTGCAGGCACCGGCGGCGGCGAAGCTGATGTAGGCGCACGGCCGCGCATCAGGTCGGCTCCACGGTTTCGGGCGTGAGCCTTCTCGCCAGCGCGCGCGCCTCTGCCAGCCTGCCCGCGGGCACCGGGAACTTCGCCTCGGTGTGCAGGAAGCCGAACGCCAGCGGCTGCACGATGGAAAAGACGATCTCGGCAGGAGCCACCCCGTTCGCCTCGACGCGCTCTATCCGGCCCCCGGATGCCGTGAACGCGTGCTCCTCCATGGCGCGAACCGCGCCGCTCTCGCGCCATACCTCCAGCGCGCCGGAAGCCCCGATGTACAGCTCGTAGTCGAGCCAGCGTCGCCTGCTGAGCCGCAGGTAGCCGCGCAGCGGCGGTCCAAGCACGTTGTTGGCGGCAAGCAGCGCGATGGCGCCGATCAGAAGCGTGCCGAGCCCGGGGGAGAGCACGGCCCGTGATTCCGCGAACCATGCCAGGCCGCCCGCCACCACCGTGGCCGGGACCGCGTGGCGCAGCGCCGGTCGCAGCACGCGATTCCAGGTCTCCAGGCGCTCGCGCTCGCACCAGTCGCGCCAGTCCTGCGAGTCGAAGCGCCACGCGGCGAGGTGCTCGCTCAGCAGCGCGTGGGTCGCGGCACGCTCGCCGCGCTGCCCGAGCCGCGCCAGCAGCGCGTACAGGCCGTACAGCGCCGCGAACAGGACCAGCGTGGCAATCGCCGCGCCGTCGTACATGCCGGCACCGCGCGATCAGGCCGTTACGATTGCGGCGCTGCGTCCTTCTTCGCGCAGGTGCTGAATCCCATCCACGCGTAGGGCGGGCAGTAGCCGATCGCGGCGGTGGTGATCGGTCCTAGCCCGATCAGGCCCCACCAGCGCGCGTTGCCCTCGAGGATGAAAATCAGGCTGAGCAGGCCGAGGCCGACGACGACGCGGATTGCGCGGTCGATGTTGCCGATGTTCCTGGTCATGGTGACGCCTCCTCTACGGAGTGACGAAGGTTCGCCGCACCATCATACGCCTGCGCGCCGGACGCTTTCCTAGCGCCCCTTCCAGACGGGCTTGCGCTTCTCCGCGAACGCCTTCGGCCCCTCGATGGCGTCCTCGCCCCGCGCCATCGCGACATAGGCGGGATAGTCCGAGTTGCGCATCGCCGCTTCGAGCACCGGCACGTCCAGCGAGCGCATGACGGCCTGCTTGGTCGCGCGCACGCTCATCGGCGAGCACTCGAGGATCATCTGCGCCCAGCGCCGGGCCTCGGCCATCAGCTGCTCGTGCGCCGCCATCGCGGTGACGAAACCGAGTCGCAGGCCCTCCTCTGCGCTTACCCGCCGGCCGGTCAGCATCATCCCCATCGCCTGCTTGATCGGAACCATGCGCGCCAGCCGCTGCAGTCCGCCGGCACCGGCCGCCAGCCCCACGCGCGGTTCGGGCAGCGCGAATACCGCGCGCTCGGACGCGATGATGAGGTCGCAGGCGAGCGCGATCTCGAATCCGCCCCCCATCGCCACGCCATTGACCGCGGCGATGACAGGCTTGTCGAGGTCGAAGCGCCCGGTAAGGCCGCCGAACCCCCGCGGCGGATGCTGCGGGCGCTCGCCGGTGCGCGCGCGCATCTCGGCGTGGTACTTGAGGTCGTTGCCGGTGCAGAACGCCTTGTCCCCCGCGCCGGTGATGATCGCCACCCACAGCTCGGGGTCAGCGGCGAAGCGGTCGAATTCCGCCGCGAGTTCCTCGTTCGCCATCGGGTGGCAGGCGTTGTAGACCTCGGGCCGGTTGATCGTGACGATGAACAGATGCCCGTCGCGTTCGCTGTAGCTGTATTGCCCCATGCGATACCCTCCCAAATGAAAAAGCCCCAGGTTTCCCTGAGGCCTTGGCAAAACTGGCGCGCCCGGAGCGATTCGAACGCCCGACCCCCTGGTTCGTAGCCAGGTACTCTATCCAACTGAGCTACGGGCGCGCGGGGACGCGGATTTTACCGCAGATTCGCTCGGCGAGTTGATCGCGCGGGTTGCGCTCCAGATAATGCCGGCCTGCCCTGCCCGCAGGCGCCGATTCGCGGCGCCCGCGAGGCCGCGCAGGCGAACCGGGACCCCATGGACATCGACTTCCTCGCACTCGAACCGAAGACCCGCTACAAGATGCTCGCCGCGCTGGTGATCCCGCGGCCGATCGCGTTCATCTCCACGCGCAGCGAGAACGGCGTGGCGAACTGCGCGCCGTTCTCGTTCTTCAACGTCATGTCGCAGGATCCGCCGCTGGTGGTCGTCAACATCGGCACGCGGGACGACGGCGGCATCAAGGACACCGCGCGCAACATCCTGCGCAGCGGGGAGTTCGTCGTGAACCTCGTGGACGAGGCGACCGCGAACGGCATGCACATCGCGAGCGGCGAGTTCGCCGAGGACGAGAGCGAGTTCGAGCGGGCGGGCTTCACCCCGGTGGAGTCGCTGGTCGTGAAGCACCCGCGCATCGCCGAAGCGCCGGCGGCGTTCGAGTGCCGGCTGTGGAAGCGCATCGAGCTGCCGCGCGCGCGCGAGATCCTGTTCGGCGAGATCCTGCACCTGCACGCGCGCGAGGGCCTCATCGACCCGCAGACCTACCGCGTCAACGACGGCGCGTACCAGCCG
This sequence comes from uncultured Enterobacteriaceae bacterium, assembly GCA_964612335.1. Lineage (GTDB taxonomy): Bacteria > Pseudomonadota > Gammaproteobacteria > Burkholderiales > SG8-39 > CAZTDU01. Next base: position 217,161 of record CAZTDU010000004.1, read on the forward strand.
ATCGGGCGCCTCTACGCCAACGGCTACTGCACCACGCGCCAGCGCTTCAAGCTCCCCGGCGCGCTGCCCTGACGCGCTCGCCGCGGGCGGGGCGCGACGCGCTGGACAGCGGCATAAGCCGCGCGGCCCCGATTCGGTGCGTTTTCGCACCAAACCGCTGAATTTTTCCGGCTATTTCAATCTGATACGCATGGCTGACGCACGCCAGGAATAGCCTATGCTGCAGCCATGAGCCTGCGCGCCCGCATCCTGCTGCTCGTACTTGCCGCCACGCTGATGCCGGTGCTCGCCATGACCTGGCTGCTGTTCCAGCAGCGCGACCTGGGCGTCGCACAGGCGCGCGAGCAGCTCTCCTCGATCGCTCAGGGCCTGGCCGAGGACCTGGAGTACCGCATCGCCGGCACGGCGCAGCTGCTCTACGGGCTTGGCCGCGTGCCTGTGCTTGCCAGCGGCAGCAAGGACCAGTGCTCGTCCTTCCTCGCCGACGTGCTGAGGGAGCATCCGCAGTACACCGGCATCCTCACCATCCGCCCGGACGGCGAGCTGCAGTGCGATTCGCTGCGCAGCGGTCGCGTGCTGCAGCTGTCGGACCGCGGCTATTTCAAGCGCGCGCTGGCCACGGACAAGCACGTGGTCGAGCCGGTGTTCGGACGCCTCACCGGCATCGCGGTGCTTCAGATTGCGTACGCGGTGCGGGACGGCGAAGGCCAGCCGCAGTACGTGCTGCTGGCGTCGCTCAACCTCGACCAGTTCGCGCAGGCGGGGAACACCGCGCTGCCTCATGCCGGCACGGTCTTCCGCATATGGGACGCGAAAGGCCGGATCCTGGTGCGCAAGCCGTCGGCCGGCAGGGATGAACTCGGAAAGCCGTACCCGGACGCCGAGGTCAACCAGCGCGTGCTGACGCCAGGGCTGCGCCATGGCGATACCTTCGACGCCGCGAACGGCGCGCGAATCTGGTCGACCGCGGCGCTGCCGCGCACGCGGGATACCGGACTGCGGCTCACGCTCGACATTCCCACGGCGGAACTCAGCCAGGCCGCCGACCGACAGTTCCTCGAAGCGCTGCTGCTGCTCGCCGCGCTGTCCGTGACGATCGTCGCCGCCGCGATCGCGCTGGCCGAGTATTCGGTGCGGCGCCAGGCCGCGCGCCTGGTGCAGGCGGTAGCGCGCATCGACGCAGGCGACCTCGGCGCGCGCATCGGCGCGCCCTATCCGCGCGGCGAACTCGGCGAGGTGATGGCGGCCCTGGACCGCACCGCCACGTCGCTGCAGGCGCAGCGCGAGGAGATCCAGCGTTACAACGAACGGCTCATCAGCCAGGCCAGCCATGACGCGCTTACCGGGCTCGCCAACCGCAACCTGCTGGCCGACCGCCTGCACCAGAGCCTGGTGCATGCGGGGCGCACCGGGCGCATGGCAGCGGTGCTGTTGCTCGACCTCGATCGCTTCAAGACGGTCAACGACAGCCTCGGACACAAGGTCGGCGACGAAATGCTGCAGGAGATCTCCTCGCGGCTGCTGGGCTGCGTGCGCGACGGCGACACGGTGGCGCGCCTTGGCGGTGACGAATTCGTCGTCGTGCTATCGGACCTTGCGCGCATCGTGGACGCGGTGCCGGTGGCCGAGAAGATACTCGCCGCGATCGCCGCGCCGCTGGCCGTGGGCGGGCGCGAGTTCGTGGGCAGCGCGAGCATCGGCATCAGCGGCTTCCCGCACGACGGCCGCGACGCCGACACGCTGCTGCGCAACGCCGACGTCGCCATGTACCGCGCCAAGGCCGAAGGCGGCAACCGCCACGCCTTCTTCACGCAGGAAATGAACGCCCGCGTGCTCGAGCGCCTGGAGATCGAGGCCGGCTTGCGGCGCGCGATCGAGCGCGACGAGCTGGTGCTGCACTATCAGCCCATTGTCGACGCCCGCACCCGCCGCATCACCAGCGCCGAAGCGCTGGTGCGCTGGCAGCATCCGGAACGCGGCCTGATTCCGCCCGGCCGCTTCATCTCCGTGGCCGAGGAATCCGGTCTCATCGTCCTTGTCGGCGCATGGGTGCTGAACGCGGTCTGCTTGCAGGTTGCGGCGTGGCAGCGCGCCGGCCTCGGTGGATTGCGGGTGGCGGTGAACCTTTCCGGCCGCCAGTTCGCCGAGCAGGACCTGGCGCAGACCGTCGGCGACCTGCTGCAGCGCACCGGCTGCCCGGCAGGATCGCTCGAACTCGAGATCACCGAGAGCATGATCATGCGCAACCCGGATGCAGCGCTGCACACCATGCACCGGATCGACGAGCTGGGCGTCAGCCTGTCGATCGACGACTTCGGCACCGGCTACTCGTCGCTGTCGTACCTGAAGCGCTTTCCGGTCGGCAAGCTGAAGATCGACCGTTCCTTCGTGCGCGACATCCACCTCGATGCCGACGATGCCACCATCGTCCAGGCGATCGCGGCGCTGGCGAAAAAGCTCGAGCTCGGCATCGTCGCCGAGGGCGTCGAGACCGCGGAACAGCTCGAGTACCTGGTGTCCCTCGGCTGCGACGAGTGCCAGGGGTTCCTCTTCAGCCGTCCGGTGCCGGCGGCGGAATTCGCCGCGCTGCTGCGCGCCGACCGCGCGATCCGGGCGCGCCAACACACGGCGGGCGAAATCACGTAACCTCGCGCGATGCTCCGAGGGGGGATCGCAGGCTGCGCCTGGCTGCTGCTGGCACTTTCGGCCGCCGCGACGCAGGCGGCCGAGCCGCGTTACTTCGCGCTCACCGCAGAAGTCACGCGTTCGCTGGTGCTGCGTGCCGAGCCCGCCACGAGCGGTCGCCGGGTAGGCGAGATTCCCGCGGGCGCCAACGGGCTGGAGAACAAGGGCTGCCGCGGCGCGAGCGAAGTCTCCTGGGAGCACCTGTCGCGCGAAATCCGCGAGGCCATGGCGCGCGAGCGCTGGTGCCGCGTCCGCTACGAGGGCCGCGAGGGCTGGGTCGCTGCACGCTTCCTGCGCCCGGGCAGCGCACCGCCGGCCGCGGCCGCCGGCAGGACTACGCTGGCCGCCGCGCCAGGCGGCACCGGAGGCGGCATCGCCCCGGGCGATGGCAAGCTGACCGGCATCGAATGGCGCCTCGCGCAGGTCGGCGGCATCGAGACGCGCAGCTCGGCGGCATGGCTCCGTTTCCGCGACAACGGCGACCTCGAAGGCCATACCGGCTGCAACCGGCTGCGCGCCACCTTCGTCGCCGGCACCACCGCGCTGCGCATCGGGCCGCTCACCTCGACGCGCATGGCATGCACGGACGATGCCGCGTCGGCGCAGGAAAACCTGCTGCTGGGCGCGCTCGAGGCGACCGAGGCGCACCAGGTCGCGAGCGGCGTGCTGCGGGTCTTCGACGCCGGCGGCGCGGTGCGCGCGGCGTTCATGCCGGCGCGCTGAACGCTCAGGATTTCAGCCGGTACCCGGTCCTGAAAATCCACGTCACTGCCGCGAGGCAGGCAACGAGGAAACCGAGCGTCGCCGCCAGACTCACGCCGACGTGGACGTCGGCCGTACCGTAGAAAGTCCAGCGAAAGCCGCTGATCAGGTAGACCACCGGATTGAACAGGCTGAATGTCCGCCAGGCCGGCGGCAGCATGTCGATCGAATAGAACGCGCCGCCGAGGAACGTCAGCGGTGTCACCACCAGCATCGGGATGAAGTTCAGCTGCTCGAAGCCTTCGGCCCAGATGCCGAGAATGAAACCGAACAGGCAGAAGCTCACCGCCGTCAGCGCAAGGAAAGCGAGCATCCACCACGGATGCAGGATGCTCACTGGAACGAAGAGATAAGCGGTGGCGAGGATCACCAGCCCGAGGATCACCGACTTCAGCGCCGCCGCGCCGACGTAGCCCAGCACCATTTCTAGCGGCGACACCGGCGCCGACAGGATCTCGTAGATGGTGCCGGTGAAGCGCGGCAGGTAGATGCCGAACGCGGCGTTGGTCAGGCTCGCGGTGAGCACCGACAGCATGATCAACCCCGGTACGATGAACGCACCGTAGCTGACGCCGTCGACCTCGGCCATGCGCGAGCCGATCGCGGCGCCGAACACGATGAAGTAAAGCGACGTTGTCAGCACCGGCGCCACCAGGCTCTGCCACAACGTGCGCCGCGCGCGCGCCATCTCGAAGCCGAAGATCGCCAGCACCGCGTGCGTGTTCATGCGGCCTCGCTCACCAGGCTGACGAAAATGTCCTCGAGCGAGCTCTGGTGCGTGTTCAGGTCACGGTAGCCGATGCCGAGCTCGTCCATGCGCCGCAGCAGCGACGCGATGCCGGCGCGCTCCTCGCCCGCTTCGAAGGTGTACTCGAGCTCGGTGCCGGCCGCGTTCAGCGCCAGGCTCCAGCCGGCGAGCGCCTCCGGCACCGCGGCCATCGGCGCGGCGAGGTGCAGCGTGAGATGCTTCTTGCCGAGCTTCGCCATCAGCGCGGCCTTTTCCTCGACCACGATCAGCTCGCCCCGGCTGATCACGCCGATGCGGTCGGCCATCTCCTCGGCCTCCTCGATGTAGTGCGTGGTGAGGATCACCGTGACGCCGCCCTCGCGCAGTCGCCGCACCAGCGCCCACATGTCGCGGCGCAGTTCCACGTCCACGCCCGCCGTGGGCTCGTCGAGGAACAGGATCCTCGGCTCGTGCGAAAGCGCCTTGGCGATCAGCACGCGGCGCTTCATGCCGCCGGACAGCGTCATGATGCGCTCGTCGCGCTTGTCCCACAGAGACAACTCGCGCAGCACTTTTTCCAGGTGCGCCGGGTCCGGCGATCGTCCGAACAGGCCGCGGCTGAAGTTCACCGTCCCCCACACCGTCTCGAACATGTCGGTGTGCAGCTCCTGCGGCACCAGGCCGATCAAGGAACGCGCCGCCCGGTAGTCGCGGATCACGTCGTGCCCGCCGGCAAGCACCGTGCCCGAAGTCGGCGTGACGATGCCGCAGACGATGCTGATCAGCGTGGTCTTGCCGGCGCCATTGGGCCCCAGCAGCGCGAAGATTTCGCCGCCTGCAATGTCGAGGCTGACGTCATCCAGCGCCCGCAGTCCCGAGGCGTAGGTCTTGGTGAGGTGCGAGATCGACAGGATGGGGCTCACTACATCGCGCATCGTGCTATGCCCACATCCCGCGCAACTTCGACGCCATATCCACGCTGGTACCCGGTGACGCGGCATCCGGCGCGTCGCGGCCGTCCGACCAGGCCACTTCGTCGAAGCACGCCAATACCGCCGGCGTCAGGAAGCGGCTTCTGGCGCCGTACACGTGCCGATCCCCGCTGCGCGACTGCTGCGTCACGTAGTACTTCATCGGCGCGATCAGCTCCAGCCCGGCCTTCGCCCGCGTCAGCGCCACGTACAGCAGGCGCCGCTCCTCCTCGACCTGCTCCGGCTTGCCGGCAGAGAATTCGTTCGGGAAGTTGCCATCCGCGACGTTCAGCACGTACACGCTGTCCCACTCCTGCCCCTTGGCCGAATGCACCGTCGAGAGCACCAGGTAGTCCTCGTCCAGGTACGGTTCGCCGGCGAGGTCGCTGGTGGCGCTTGGCGGGTCCAGCGCCAGCTCGCTGAGGAAGCTTTCGCGCTCGCCATGCGACTCGGCTGCCCGCTGCAGCTGCACCAGGTCCGCCGCGCGCACCGCCGCGGCATCGTAGCGCTGCTCCAGCACCGGCTCGTACCAGGCGCGCACGCGCTCGACCTGGCCAGGCCAGGGCGTGGCCGGGTCGCCGAGGAAGCGCATCAGATCGTTGAACTGAGCCGAAGGACTGTCCAGCGCCGCCCACGCGTGGCCGGCCGCCTCGAAGCCGGTATACACGCGCTCCGCGATCCTCGGCCCGACGCCCTGCAACAGTTGCAGCGCGCGAAACGCAGCGACGCGGTGCTTCGGGTTGTCGGCCCAGCGCAGCAGCGCCAGCATGTCCTTCACGTGCGCCGCCTCGAGGAATTTCAGGCCGCCATACTTCACGTAGGGGATGTTCCGGCGCACCAGTTCCAGCTCCAGCGCGTCGGCGTGGTGCGAGCTGCGGAACAGCACCGCCTGGCGGCGCAGCGCCACGCCCTGCTCTCTCGTTTCCAGCACGCGCGTGACCACGTACTGCGCCTGCGCCGCATCGTCCGCGACGCTGACGTAGCGCGGCCGGGTGCCTTCGCGCCGGCGGCTGCGCAGTTCCTTGCGGTACTGTCGCGTGGCCTCGCGCATCAGCGCGTTGGCGGCGTCCAGCAGCGGCTGCGTGGCGCGGTAGTTCTCCTCCAGCGTCACCACGTCGGCGCCGTACTGCACCTCGAAATCGAGGATGTTCTGCACCGCGGCGGCGCGAAAGGCATAGATCGACTGCGCATCGTCGCCGACCACGGTAAGCCCGCTGCCATCGGGCCGCAGCCGCGCGAGGATCTGCGCCTGCAGCACGTTGGTGTCCTGGTACTCGTCGACCAGCACGTGGTCCCAGGCCGCGCCGATCTCACGCGCAAGCGCCGCGTCGCCCATCATCGTGTGCCAGTACAGCAGCAGGTCGTCGTAGTCCAGCGCCTGGTTGGCGAGCTTTGCGTCGACGTACGCGGCGAACAGCGCCTTCAGTTCTGCTTCCCATTCCGCGCACCACGGGTACGCCGCCTGCAGCGTCTGCCCGAGCGACCCCTGCGTGTTCACGCAATGCGAGTAGATGGCGAGGCATGTGTCCTTGCGCGGAAAGCGCTTCTCCGACTTCGACATTCCCAGCTCATGCCGCGCGAGGTCGAGAAGGTCCGCCGCGTCGCCGCGATCGAGCACGCTGAAGCTTTCGCCGAGGCCGACGCGCGCGGCATGCCGCCTGATCAGGCGATTCGCCACCGCATGGAAGGTGCCGCTCCACGGCAGGCGCGCCGCGTTCAGCGCCGCGCCGGCGATGCGCTGCGCCCGCCGCGTCATCTCCAGCGCCGCGCGCCGGGAAAAGGTCAGCAGCAGCAGGCGCTCGGGCGCCATGCCCTGCAGCAGGAGGTGCGCGACCCGGTGCGCCAGGGTGTTCGTCTTGCCGGTGCCCGCCCCGGCGATGATCAGCAGTGGTCCGCTGCCCGCCTGCGCCGCCTGCCGCTGGCGCGGATTCAGCCTGTCGAACGCCTCGATCGCTCCCATGGGCGCGAGTGTAGGCCGGTACTGTGTTTATATCCACTCCCGGCTGCGGTTCAGGCTTGTATTCCCCGGCCTCCGCCCCCATATTGCTGCGATGGACATCACTACCGCGAGTTTCGAAACCGAGGTGCTGGAAGACTCGAAGACCCTGCCGGTCGTCGTCGATTTCTGGGCGCCGTGGTGCGGACCCTGCCGCGCGCTGACGCCGATCCTGGAGAAGGTGGCGGCCGACTATGCGGGCCGCGTGAAGCTGGTGAAGGTGAACTCGGACGAGAACCAGGAATTGTCGCAGGCCTTCGCGGTGCGATCGATTCCGAATGTGATTGCCTTCAAGGGCGGCAAGCCGGTGGCGCAGTTCATGGGCGCGCAGCCTGAAGGCCAGGTACGCGCGTTCTTCGACAAGCTGCTGCCCAGCGCCTCCGAGATCGCGCTGGCGAATGCAGAGGCCCTCTTCAAGGCCGGAAGGCTGGACGACGCCGAAGCCGAGCTGGCCAAGGTCCAGCCCGACATGGCGCTGGACGCCAGCGTCGCGGCACTGAAGCAGGCGATCGCGTATGCCCGCGCGGGAAAAAGCGGCCCGAGCGAGCAGGAATTGCGCAACACACTCGCCGCCAACCCGGCAGACCATCAGGCACGCTGCGCGCTCGCCGCGCTGCACGCCGGCGCGCACCGTTACCGCGAGGCGATGGACGAGCTGCTCGAGATCGTACGCCGCGCCAAGGACTGGCAGGACGGCGAAGCGCGAAAGCAGATGGTGGCACTGTTCAGCCTCGCCGCCGACCAGCCGGAGCTGGTGTCGGAATACCGCAGGAAGCTCTCCTCGGCGCTGTACTGATCAGGCCGCGGCCGCAGCCTCGCTGGCGGCCTTCGATCTTGTATGCTTGCGCGTCCTGCGTGGCAAGCACGCTGACGGCACAGGAGCCCAGAGCGAAACGATGAGAGCGATGATCTTCGAAGAGCACGGTCCGGTGGCCAACCTGCACCTGGCCGAACTGCCCGACCCGGTTCCCGCCAATGGAGAGGTGATGATCCGCGTGCGAGCCGTCGCGCTCAACGGCTTCGACCCCATGATCCTTGCACGGATTCCGGGCATCAAGACGCCGCTGCCGATGATCCCGGGCGGCGATGTCGCGGGGGAGATCGTCGGTTTCGGGCCCGGCGGCGACGCCACCGGCCTGGCGAAGGGCATGCGCGTGATGGCCAATCCCCTGCTCCCCGGCGGCGTGCTGGGCGAGACCGTGCGGGGCGGCGCCTGCGATTACCTGTGCCTGTCGATGGCGAACGTCATCAGGCTGCCCGACGCGGTGAGCTTCGAGGATGCTGCCGCCTTGCCCATTGCATACGGCACGGCGCACCGCATGATGGTCACGCGCGGCCAGGTGAAAAAGGGCGACAAGGTACTGGTGCTCGGCGCCACCGGCGGGGTCGGCGTGTGTTGCGTCCAGCTGGCCAGGCTCCACGGCGCTGAGGTTGCCGCGTGCACCAGCTCCGCATCGAAGGCGGCCATGCTCAAGTCGATCGGCGCCGACCATGTCATCAACGTCAGCGAGACCGACTATCTCGAGGCGGTCAAGGGCCTGTGGGGCAAGCCCAGGGTCTGGGGCGAAAGCGGCGGCGCCGACCTGGTGGTGAATTTCGTCGGTGGCGAGGACTGGGCCAAGTCGCTGCGATGCGTCAAGCGCGACGGCAAGCTGCTCACCTGCGGCGCCACCAACGGCTTCAATCCGCAAACGGACATCCGCTACATCTGGTCGTTCGAGCTCAATGTGATGGGCTCCAATGCCTGGACGAACGAGGACCTCGTCAGCCTGCTCGAGCTGGTGGCGACGGGCAGGATGCTGCCGGTCAAGTCGTCGGTGCGCCCCATCGAGGAACTGGCGGTCTCCTTCCAGGAGATGATCGACCGCAAGGTCTTCGGCAAGGCGATCCTCACCCTGTAACAGGGCGACACGCCCTTTCGGCACAAGGAATCTCGACAAACGTGCACAACGGCAAGGCGACAAACCTCGGCGACCTCATCGACGCGTCCGCCGACCTGTCGAAGACGGCGTTCATCGAGGTCGGCCAGGGCGGCGCGCGGACGCGCTACACGCACGGCGAGATCGATGCCCTGAGCGCCGACTTCGCGGCGGCCCTGCAGTCGGCGGGGTTCGCGCCCGGCCAGAGCGTGGCCATCATCGCGAGGAACTCGGTACCTTTCCTCGTCGCGTATCTCGGCATCATGCGCGCAGGACTGGTCGCGGTCCCGATCAGCTACCGCCAGCCGGCGGCGATGATCGCCCATTGCCTGCGCGACTCGGACTGCAGGCTGATCATCACCGACGGCGTGGTCCCGCTGGAGGCGGGCGCCGTGCCGGTCCTGACCATCGGCCGCGACATGGCCGACCGCATCCCCGGTGCCCGGCCCGAGCGCAGGTTCAAGCCGTTCGCGAACCGCCCGCGCGACGTGGCGATGGTCCTCTACACCTCGGGTTCGACCGGCGCGCCGAAGGGCGTCGAACTGTCGCACGAGAGCCAGCTCTTCTCGCTGTCGGTATTCGAGCCGCTGCGCCCCTTCGTGACGCGCCAGGTGATGAGCATCGCCGCACCGCTCTACCACATGAACGGGCTCTCGCTCTGCAAGCTCGCGCTGCTGATGAACTCGACGGTGGTGCTCTTCCCCACCTTCGACGCCGAGCAGGTGATCCGCGCCATCCCGGAATTCAGGATCGGCTGGCTCACCGGCATTCCGACGATGTATGCGCTGATGGCGGAGCGACCGGACGTGCTCGACCAGGTGGACCTGTCGTCGGTCGAGCGGATCACCCTCGGCTCCTCGCCGCTCACGGACAACCTCATCGCCCTGCTCAAGCGGCACTTCCCCACCGCCGTGTACACGAATTCCTACGGCACCACCGAGCACGGGCCATCGGCGTTCGCGCCCCATCCAGCGGGCATACCGACGCCGCAGCTCTCGCTCGGATGCACCGCGCCGGGGGTGGAGACGCGCCTCGTCGGCGGTCCGGACGAGAACTTCGGCGTGCTCGAGGTGCGTTCACCCGCGAACATGAACGGCTACCGCAACCTGCCCGACGTGACGGCGAAGCGCCTGGTGGACGGCTGGTACCACACCGGGGACTTGTTCAGGCGGGACGAGAACGGCTTTTACTTCTTTGTCGGCAGGGAAGACGACATGTTCGTGTGCAACGGCGAGAACGTGCATCCGGTGGACGTCGAGCGCCTGCTGGAGCGGCACCCGGCCATCCGCCAGGCTTGCGTGGTGCCGGTGGACGACCCCGTGAGGGGCGCCGCGCCGGTGGCGTTCGTCACCGGCGACGAATCCGCGACCGAGGCCGAGATCCAGCGTTTCTACCGCGAGAACGGGCGTGCGGTCGAGTGTCCCCGGCGCGTCATCTTCGTGAAGACGCTTCCGCTCGCCGGCACGAACAAGGTCGACCGCAAGGCGGTCAGCGAATGGACGCGCGATGTCGATATCGCGCGCAAGGCGTCCTAGTCGAGGCGAACATGACGGGAATCCTGGAAATGCGCAGGATCGAGGCGCGGATCCTCAAGCACGTGTTCGACACCATGTGCGCGCGGCTGGGAGAGGATGAGGCCCGGTCCATCCTCGAGGAAACCGTCCGGCAGGCGGCGGTGGCCCAGGGCCGGGAATTCGCCGCGCGGGTCGAAGGCGAGCCGGACCTGCTCGACTTCATGGATATCCTGCCGCTGTGGATGAAGGACGGCGCGCTCGAGATCGACGTGATCGAGAGCTCCGCGCAGCGCCTCGACTTCAACGTCACCCGGTGCCGCTATGCGGAGATGTACCGCGAAATGGGCCTCGGGAGCATCGGCGACCTGTTGTCCTGCAACAGGGATGGAGAGTTCTGCGTCGGCTACAACGAAAAGATCCAGTTCAGCCGCACACAGACGATCATGAAGGGTGCCTCTCACTGCGATTTCAGGTACCGGCTGGACGCCGGCAAGGAAGCGGTCAAAGACGGCGACGCCTGATCGCCCGGGCGGCCCCGCTGGCCTTTCAGTGGCCGGCCGACGCCCGCGCCTGCGGCCAGAACGGCCCCATGACCGGGCCGCTGCCGGCGATGGTCGTGCGACGCAATACGCGGCGATACCTTGCGTAGTCGTACTCGATTGCACGGTGCAGCAGCACGCGGTTGTCCCAGATCACCAGGTCGTTCGCGCGCCAGCGGTGGAAGTAGCAGAACTGCGGCCGCGCGACCCAGTCCAGCAGCCAGCGATGCAGCGCACGGCCCTCCTCCAGCGTGCCGCCGCCGATCTCCAGGCTGGTGTTCGACGTGAAATACAGCGAGCGCTGGAAGTTCCGCTCCGGGTGCACGCGGACGAGCGGATGCGTCACCGGCGGCAGCGCGTCGCGCTCCTCGCGCGACATCGGCGGCATCTGCGGCTCGAGCCGGCGGATCTCGCCGTAGGAATGCACCTGGTGCAGGGGCTCCAGCTTCGCCTTCATGGCGTCGTCCAGCGCCGCGTACGCGGCCAGCATGTTGGCGAACCCGGTCTCGCCGCCCTCGGCTTCCGGCGGCAGCACCTCGATGCCGTAGAGGATCGACGCCAGCGACGGCACGTAGCGATACGAACTGTCGGTATGCCAGCGCGCGTTGTTGCGCTGGAAGATCACGCGCTGGTCCTCCGGCGACAGGTGCTCGCCGTCTGCAGACACATTGGCGACGTGATAAACCTCGGGCGTCCCCTTGGTCTTGTCCTTCTCGGGAAACTTCTCCAGCGGGCCGAACTGCTTCGAGAACGCCACCAGCGCGTCGTCATCCAGCCGCTGGTCGCGGAAGCACAGCATGTGGTGCTGCTGGAACGCAGCCCGCACCGCCGCGAGCGTGCCCGCGTCGAAAGGCCGCGAGGCATCGAGGCCGATGATCTCGGCGCCCAGCGCGGGCGACAGGCGCTTGAACTCGAACCCGGATTCCTTGACCGGCTGCATGCTGGCGCTCATGCCCACCTCCGCTGCGTCCGCGGAAAATATAGCAGGGATCGGCGACCGAGCCCCTAGAGTGCGCGGCCCTGCCGCCTGGCGCTCAAGCTGGCTTCGTAGGCGACCCAGCGGTACTGGCGGCCATCGCGGCGCCCCGCCGCGGCGGCGCCGCCCTTGTGCAGCACGCGATGGCAGGGAATGGCGAACGCGAACTGGTTGCGCGAGCAGGCGTTCGCCACCGCGCGGATTGCCTTCGGCGCGCCGATCGCCGCAGCGATCGCGGCGTAGGTCGAGGTCTGGCCGAATGGGATCCGGCGTACTTCGTTCCAGACGCGCTGCTGCAGTTCGGTGCCGCGGATGTCCAGGGGAAGCGTGAAGCGCGCGAACGGCGCGGCGATGTGCCTGACGACCTTCGCGACCACGGACGCGCAGCCCTTCTCGTCCCGGACGAGTTCCGCCCGGGGAAACCGGGTCTGTATGTCACCGATGAGCTGGGCCGGCCGCTCGCGGACCATGATCGTGACGATGCCCCTGGCACCGCAGGCGACGAGTACCGGTCCGACCGCGGACTTCCCCGTGCCATAGCGGAACTTCTCGGGCGGTCTGCGGGTGAGTGGGCCGTCCCTGAACATGCAGGCGATCCTGGCGGAGTGAGAGGGATTCGAACCCTCGATACGGATTTTGTCCGTATAACGCCTTAGCAGGGCGCCCCCTTCGGCCTCTCGGGCATCACTCCGTACTCGCTACGCTCGCACTGCGCTCAGCCCTCGGGCCTGCGGGGGCGCTACGCCCCGCAGTGTTGGAACGCCTGCGGCGTTGGCCTCTCGGGCATCACTCCGTACTGCGACTCGCTGTCGAACGCGAAGTTTACTCCTTGTCGAGCTCGAAGGCGTTGTGCAGCACGCGCACCGCGAGCTCGGCGTACTTCTCGTCCACCACCACCGAGATCTTGATCTCCGAGGTGGAAATCATCTGGATGTTGATGCCCTCCTCGGCCAGCGTGCGGAACATCTGCGCGGCGATGCCGGCGTGCGAGCGCATGCCCATGCCCACCACCGACACCTTCGCCATCCGCTCGTCGCCGGTGACGTCCTTGCACTTGATGTGCGGCTGCACCTGCTCCTTGAGGATCTTCAGCGTTTTCGCCAGGTCGCCGCGCGACACCGTGAACGACAGGTCGGTGGTGCCGTCGTGCGCGACGTTCTGCACGATGACGTCGACGTTGATGTGCGCGTCCGCGATCGGGCCGAGGATGGCGTAGGCGATGCCGGGCTTGTCCGGCACGCCGTGCACGGTGACCTTGGCCTCGTCGCGCTGCGCGGCGACCCCCGAGATGATTGCCTGTTCCATCGCCATGTGCGGGTCTTCCTCGAAAGTGATGAGCGTGCCGGCCTGCGCCTCTTCGTCGACCGGCAGCATGGGGTCGGTGAGGCTGGAAAGCACGCGCGTGGGCACCTTGTACTTGCCGGCGAATTCCACCGACCGGATCTGCAGCACCTTGGAGCCGAGACTCGCCATTTCCAGCATTTCCTCGAAGGTCACGGTGTGCAGCCGCCGCGCCTCGGGCACGATGCGCGGGTCGGTGGTATAGACGCCGTCCACGTCGGTGTAGATCTGGCATTCGTCTGCCTTCAGCGCGGCGGCCAGCGCCACGGCCGAGGTGTCCGAGCCGCCCCTGCCCAGCGTCGTCAGGTTGCCGGCCGCGTCCACGCCCTGGAAGCCCGCCACCACCGGGACCGCGCCCGCGTTCAGGTCCGCGCGCAGGTTGGCGTCGTCGATGGACGCAATGCGCGCCCGCGTGTACGCCGAGTCGGTCAGGACCTTGACCTGCCAGCCGGTGTAGCTCTTCGCCTTCACGCCCAGTTCCATCAGCGCCATGGCGAGCAGCCCGACGCTTACCTGCTCGCCGGTGGCGGCAACGACGTCCAGTTCGCGCGCATCCGGCTGCGGCTGCAGCTCCTTTGCCAGCGCAATCAGGCGGTTCGTCTCCCCCGACATCGCCGAGGGCACCACGACGACATCGTGCCCGGCCGCCTTCCACTTGGCGACGCGGCGCGCGACATTGCGGATCCGCTCTGTCGAGCCGACCGAAGTGCCGCCGTACTTCTGGACGATGAGTGCCATGGATGCGGGGAAAAGGGCGCGATTCTAGCGGATTAAGCCGCGAAAGTTGGCGGAAGGGGTGGGATTCGAACCCACGGGCCCTTGCGGGCCTCCGGTTTTCAAGACCGGTGCATTCGACCGCTCTGCCACCCTTCCATTGAAAAACGCCGCCGGTGCCGCATTTTAGCCCTCTGCGCAGGCAGGGTATTCGCCGTCCGCGAGATGCTTGAAACTTCAGGCGCGTTTGCTAGTCTTAGCCAGGATAGAGGTACACCACAAGGAGGAATGAAGCAGATGACACCGGAACTGAAGCCGATCCACACCGACCGCAATGCCTACGGGCGCGAGTTGCCGCCCGCCTCGCCGCTGCCGCGGGAGGACGCGTTCCGCGCCCCGGGCGCGAGCAAGGTACTGCGCAACAGCTACCTGCTGCTCGCCGTGGCCCTGATTCCGACCGTGATCGGCGCCGGCATCGGCACCAACCTGGACCTGTCGTTCATGCGCGCCAGCCCGATGCTGTCGTTCTTCGCCATCCTCGGCATCTTCTACGGCTGGATCATCGCCATCGAGAAGAACCGCAACAGCGGCCTGGGCGTCGGCCTGCTGCTCGGCTTCACGCTGTTCATGGGCCTGCTGCTGGGTCCCTTGCTGCAGCGCGTGCTGGGCTTCTCCAACGGCATCCAGCTGGTGATGATGGCCGCAGGCGGCACCGCAGCGGTGTTCTTCGCCATGGCGGGCATCGCCACGACGACGAAGCGCGACCTGTCGTCCATGGGCAGTTTCCTCATGGTGGGCGCGATCGTCATCATGCTCGCGGTGGTCGCCAACGTGTTCTTCGCCAGCCCGATGCTGCACCTGGTGCTCGTCAGCGCGTTCGTGATCTTCAGCTCGCTGATGATCATGTGGCAGATCAACTCGGTGGTGCGCGGCGGCGAGACCAACTACATCAGCGTGACGCTGACGCTGTTCGTCTCCATCTACAACCTCTTTTCCAGCCTGCTGCAGCTGCTGGGCATCTTCGGCGGCGACCGCGAGTAGGCGGTAGCTTTACCGTCATGAAGGGGCGCCTGCGGGCGCCCCTTTGCTTTCCTGGCGCTCGCTCATCTTTCGAACAGCGCAATGCTCTCGACGTGCGCGGTGTGGGGGAACATGTTGACCACGCCGGCGGCCGCCAGCGTGAAGCCCTTCACGTGCACCAGCGTGCCGGCGTCGCGCGCAAGCGTCGCCGGGTCGCAGGACACGTACACGATGCGGCGCGGCCAGTCCTGCGGCAGCGTCTTCACCAGTTCCATGGCGCCCTCGCGCGGCGGGTCGATCAGCAGCTTGTCGAACGGCCCCTGGCGCTCGAAGCCGTGCAGGAACAGGTCGGCGACGCTGAAGTCCACCTGCAGGCCGTTGGCGCGTGCGTTCTCGCGCGCCCGTGCGATCAGTCCTTCGCTTCCCTCGTACCCGCTGACGCTGGCGCCGCGGGTGGCGATCGGCAGCGAGAAATTGCCCAGCCCGCAGAACAGGTCCGCTATCCGCTCGCCCGGCCGTGGGTCGAGCAGGCGCACCGCGCGCGACACCAGCGCCTGGTTCACCGCGTGGTTCACCTGCGTGAAGTCGGTGGGCCTGAAGGCGATGCGCACGCCGAATTCGGGCAGCGCGTAGTCGAGCGCGGGCGCGTCCAGCGGATGCAGGGGGTACGCGGTGTCAGGCCCCTTGGGCTGCAGCCAGGCCTGCACGCCGGCCGCGTCGGCAAATGCCTTCAGCCGCGCCTCGTCGGCAGCTGAGAACGGCTCGAGGTTGCGGAACACCAGTACCGTGACCGCCTCGCCCACCGACAGCTCGATCTGCGGCATGCGCTCGCGGGCGTCCAGCGCGCCGACCAGCGCGCGCAGCTTCGGGATCATCGCCGACACCGCCGCCGGCAGCACGCGGCATTCGTTCATGTCGGCGACGTAGCTCGAGCGGCGCTCGCGGAACCCGACCAGCGCGCCGCCCTTTTTCGGCACGTAGCGCGCCGAGATCCGTGCGCGATGGCGGTAGCCCCACTCGGGCCCGTAGATGATCGGCAGCATCGTCTGCGGCACGACCTTGCCGATGCGCGCGAAGTTCTCCTCCAGCCCGCGCTGCTTGGCCGCCATCTGCGTGCGCGCGTCCGCGTGCTGCGTCAGGCAGCCGCCGCAGACGCCGAAATGCGGGCACGCGGGCACGCGTCGCCCGGGGGATGCCTCGAGGATCGCGGCCGCGCGCGCGGTGTCGAAGCGCGCACCCTGGTGCACGCGCGACGCCAGCACCGTCTCGCCTGCCAGCGCGCCCTCGACGAATACCACCTTGCCGCCGTTGCGCGCGACGCCCTGCCCGGCGGCGTCGAGCGACTCGATCTTCAGCTCAAGCAACCGCTTCGTTCCAGAGCGACAGGAACTCCCGCCAGTGCGGGGACTGCTGCTTCTCCATCCACGCGCGCAGCATGCCGCACTCGTGGCGGTAAGTCTTGTCGTTGAACACGCCGCGCAGGAGCTGGAAGCGCAGGTACAGCAGGTACGTGTTCGCGCAATCGGCCTCGCAGTAGTCGCGGATCTCGTCGATCCTGCCCGCCAGGTGGGCGTTCCATACATCGGCGCCGCCGACGCCGATCTTGCCGGGGAAGCCGGCGATGCGCGCCACTGCATCCAGCGGCGCGTTGTTGCGCGGCTGGTACATGGCGAGCACGTCCATCAGGTCGAGGTGCCGGCTGTGGTAGCGGCCGAGATAGCTGTTCCACTTGAAGTCGCGGTCGTCTTCGCCCTGGTCCCAGAACTTGGGCGCCGATACGCCGTTCACCAGCGCGCGGTAGTTCAGCACCGGCAGGTCGAAGCCGCCTCCGTTCCACGACACCAGTTGCGGCACGTACTTCTCGACGCCGTCGTAGAAGCGCTGGATGGCCTGCGCCTCGGGTGCGCCAAGCGAAAACACCTGTATGCCCTCGGCCGTTCGAAGCACGCAGGAGATCACCGCGACGCGATGCAGGTGCGGGGCGAGGAAATCGCCGCCGGTCTGCGCGCGGCGCTTCTGGAACGCGACCTCGGCGACCTCGGCATCGGGCAGCGAGTCCGGCATCCCGTACAGCCGGCGAATGCCGGCGCAATCGGGGATCGTCTCGATATCGAAGGCGAGGACAGGCTGCAAGTCGCGCCTATTGCGGGAACACGCCGCTCGAGAGGTAGCGGTCGCCGCGGTCGCAGACGATGAACACGATGACCGCGTCCTTCGCCCCGGCGGCGATGCGCAGCGCCACGCATGCGGCGCCGCCCGAGGATATGCCGGCGAAGATGCCTTCCTCGGCGGCGAGACGGCGCGACATCGACTCGGCGTCCGCCTGGCTGACGTACTCCAGCCGGTCCACGCGAGACTTGTCGTAGATCTTCGGCAGGTAGGCCTCCGGCCACTTGCGTATGCCGGGGATCTGCGAGCCTTCCTCGGGCTGGCAGCCGACCACCTGCACCTGCGGATTTCTCTCCTTCAGGTAGCGCGAGCAGCCCATGATCGTGCCGGTAGTACCCATGCTGGAGACGAAGTGCGTGATGCGGCCTTCGGTGTCGCGCCAGATCTCCGGGCCGGTGGTCTCGACGTGCGCGCGCGGGTTGTCCGGGTTGGCGAACTGGTCGAGCAGCACGCCCCTGCCCTCGGCCACCATCCGCTCGGCCAGGTCGCGCGCGCCCTCCATGCCGCCCTTTGCCGGCGTCAGCACGAGTTCGGCACCGTAGGCGCGCATGGTCTGCTTGCGCTCGGCGGTCTGGTTCTCCGGCATCACCAGCACCATGCGGTAGCCGCGCAGCGCGGCCGCCATCGCCAGGCCGATGCCGGTGTTGCCAGACGTGGGTTCGATCAGCACGTCGCCCGGCTTGATCCGCCCGCGTTCCTCGGCGCGGCGGATCATCGACATCGCCGGACGATCCTTGACCGACCCGCCGGGGTTGTTTCCTTCCAGCTTGGCGAGGACGACGCTGCCGTTCCGCTCCGCCGTCTCCCCCGGCACGCGGCACAGGCGCACCAGCGGCGTGTTGCCGATGAAATCCTCGATCGTCTTCCAGGCCATCGTCAGCCGAGCAGGTGCTGCACGTAGGAAGCGACGCCGGCGGCGACGTCGCGGAACTCGCCTGAATACCCCGCCTCGCGCAGCCGCGTCAGGTCCGCCTCGGTATGGCTCTGGTACTTGCCCTCGAGCTGCTGCGGGAAGGGGATGTACTCGATCATGCCCTGCACGACGAGTTCCTCCAGCGGCAGCGCCGGCTCGCCGCGCGACGCACGCACGCCGTTGGCCACCGCGACCGCGACCTCGTTGAAGCTCTGCGCGCGCCCGGTGCCGCAGTTGTAGATCCCGGAGACCTCGCGGTGCTCGAGGAAATGCAGGTTCACGTTGACGACGTCGTCGACGTGAACGAAGTCGCGCTGCTGGCCGCCGTCGGCGTAGCCGTCGGTGCCTTCGAACAGCTTCACCTTGCCCTCGGCGCGGAACTGGTTGCAGCCGTGGAACGCCACGGAGGCCATGCGACCCTTGTGCGCCTCGTTGGGTCCGTAGACGTTGAAGTAGCGGAAACCCGCGATCTGCGCGCTGCGCCCGTCCAGCCTGCGGCGCACGTGCGCATCGAACAGGAACTTGGAGTAGCCATAGATGTTCAGCGGCGCCTCGCAGGCGCGCTCCTCGCGGAACCCCGCCCTGCCCGCGCCGTACACCGCGGCCGACGAGGCGTACAGCAGCGGCACCTCCTCGTCCTGGCACCAGTCGAGCAGGCGCCGCGAATAGGCGTAGTTGTTCTCCATCATGTAGCGGCCATTCGCCTCCATGGTGTCGGAGCACGCGCCCTGGTGGAACACCGCCTCGATGCCGTCCTCGAACTGGTGCGCTTCCAGCCTGGCAAGGAACTCGCGCTTGTCGAGGTAGTCCGCGATCTCGCAGGCAGCGAGGTTCGGGAACTTGTCGGCGCGCTCGAGGTTGTCGACCGCGATGATCTCGGTGATGCCCTCGCGGTTCAGGCCCTGGATCAGGCGCGAGCCGATGAAACCGGCAGCGCCGGTGACGACGTAATGATGCATCTACGCTCCGCTCATTTGCCGAAGAGTTCCTCGCGCGTGGCCACGGCGGTGCCGAGCTTGCCGACCACGATGCCCGCCGCGCGGTTGGCGACATGCACGGCCTCATGCAGATCCGCGCGCGCCGCAAGCATCACCGCAAGCGCGCCGATCACGGTGTCGCCCGCGCCGCTGACATCGTACACTTCGCGCGCCTGCGCAGGCACGTGCATCGCACCTGCGCCGGTGTAGAGCGACATGCCCTGTTCGCTGCGCGTGAGCAGCACGGCCTGCAGTTGCAGCCGCTTGCGCAGCCTCTGCACCCGCCGCGCCAGGTCCCGCTCGTCGCGCCACTCGCCGACGACCTGGCGCAACTCGGCGGTGTTGGGCGTGATCATCGTGGCGCCGCGGTAGCGCGAGTAGTCGTCGCCTTTCGGATCCACCAGCACCGGCTTGCCGGCCTTCCTCGCCTCGCCGATCATCTTCGCGATGTGGGCAAGCCCGCCCTTGCCATAGTCGGAAAGCACCAGCACGTCGCATTGCCTGAGCGCGGTGCCGAAGCCGGCAAGCTTGCTTGCCAGCACCTCCTTGGATGGCGGCGTCTCCAGGTCGATGCGCAGCAGCTGCTGCTGGCGCCCCATGACGCGCAGCTTCACCGTGGTCGGCGTGGCCGGGTCGCTGTGCAGGCTGGCGCGGATGCCCGCCTTGCGCGCCAGTTGCGCAAGCTTCCTGCCAGCGCCGTCCGCGCCCACCACCGAGAGCAGGTGCGTCCTCGCGCCGAGCGCCGCGCAGTTGCGCGCGACGTTCGCCGCCCCGCCCAGGCGGTCCTCGGCTCGGTCAGGCTGCACCACCACCACCGGCACCGGCGCCTCGGGCGAGATGCGCGACACCTCGCCGAACCAGTAACGGTCGAGCATGACGTCGCCCACCACCAGCACGCGCGGCTTCATGCCCGCCCCACGGCGAAATACTCCAGCCCGTGCGCATGCACGACCGCGGGCTCGTAGAGGTTGCGGCCATCGAAGATCGCAGGTGTCCTCAGTGCGGCGCGAATGGCGGCGAAATCCGGCGAGCGGAACTCCTGCCACTCGGTGACGATCGCCAGCGCATCGCAGCCCGCGAGCGCGCCGAGCGCCGTGTCGGCGAAGCCGACGCGCGGCTCACCCGCATAGAGCCGCGTCGCTTCGGCGCGCGCCACAGGGTCGTAGGCGCACACCGACGCGCCTGCGGCGAGCAGGTCGGCGATCAGCACCCGGCTGGAGGCCTCGCGCATGTCGTCGGTGTTCGGCTTGAAGGCGAGCCCCCACAGCGCGAAGCGCAGGCCTGCGAGGCTGTCGCCGAAGCGGCGCCGGATCTTCGCGCCCAGCACGTGCTTCTGCGCGTCGTTCGCCTGCTCTACCGCCTCCAGCACGCGCAGCCGGCTGCCTGCCTGGGACGCGGTGTGTATCAGGGCCTTCACGTCCTTGGGAAAGCACGAGCCGCCATAGCCAGCGCCGGGATAGAGGAAGTGGTAGCCGATGCGCGGGTCGGCGCCAATGCCGCGGCGCACCTGCTCGATGTCCGCGCCCACTACCTCGGCGAGGTTCGCGAGCTCGTTCATGAAAGAGATGCGCGTGGCGAGCATGGCGTTCGCGGCGTACTTGGTGAGCTCGGCCGAGCGCACGCCCATCACCATCAGCCGGTCGTGGTTGCGCTGGAACGGCGCGTAGAGCCGGCGCAGCAGGTCTATCGCGCGCGGGTCGTCGGCGCCGACGACGATGCGGTCCGGGCGCATGAAGTCCTCGACCGCCGCGCCCTCGGCAAGGAACTCCGGGTTCGACGCGATGCTGAACTCGTGATGCGCACCGCGCGCGGCGAGTTCCCCGGCAATGGCCTCGCGCACGCGGTCCGCGGTTCCTACCGGCACGGTCGACTTGGTGGCGACCAGCCGGTAGCCGTCCATGTGCCGGCCGATCGCGCGCGCGGCGGATACCACGTGGCGCATGTCGGCCGAGCCGTCCTCGTCCTGCGGCGTGCCCACCGCGATCAGCTGCAGCTCGCCGTGCGCGACAGAGGCGGCGACATCGGTGGAGAACACCATGCGGCCCGACTCCCGGTTGCGCCGCACCAGCGGCTCCAGGCCCGGCTCGAAGATCGGGATGCCGCCGGCATTGAGCGTGGCGATCTTCTCTGCGTCCAGGTCGAGGCAGAACACGTGATTGCCGGCATCGGCGAGGCACGCGCCGGTGACCAGCCCCACATAGCCGGTGCCGATGACCGTGACTTTCATCGCGCGATGCTCATGGCGTGAGGTCGAACTCCTCGCTGCGTCGCGGCGGGTAGGTTTCCCAGCCGCCGCAGGCCGGACACTGCCAGTGGAACTGGCGTGCCTTGAAGCCGCAATTCTCGCAGCGATAGCGCGCCAGCCTGCGCGTGTGTCCGTGCACGAGGTTGCGCACCAGCTCGAGGTCGCGACGCCGTTCGGGCGAGGTCGCACCCTCGATCTGCGCCTCGAGCAGGCGGTCGAGGCCGAGCAGCGTCGGGTTGCGGCGCAGTTCGTCGCGCACCAGCTTGTACGCGGCTTCCGCACCCTTGGTTTCCAGCGTCGACTGGAACACCGTGTCGAGCAGGTCGAGCGACGGATAGCGCTCCAGGTAGCCTGCGAGCAGCGCGAGGCCCTCCTCCAGCTTGCCCAGCTCGCGATGCGCCTCCAGCAGCCGCTTCGCGACCAGCGCGACATAAGCCGGGTTCTGTGCCTCGATCCTGCGCCAGGCTTCTATCGCCTGCGCAGGATTGCCCGCGGCGCGCTCAAGGTCGCCCAGTTGCAGGTTGGCGCGCACCGACTTGCGGTTGGACTCCAGCGCCAGGGCAAGGTGGCGGCGCGCCGCGTCGGCGCGCGAATGCGAAGCCTCCACCAGCGCGAGCTCGCAGTGATACTGCGATATGTCACGCGCCCGCGCGTCGCCGGCCGGGCCCGCCGAAAGCCGGCCGGCCATCTCGATCGCCTTGGCCCAGTCCTTCTCGGCCTGGTAGATCTCCAGCAGCGACTTGCGCGCTTCCTCGGCGTGGGGACCGTCGGCTAGCCTGAGGAATACCTCCTCCGCGCGGTCGAGGATGCCGGCCTTCAGGTAGTCCTGCCCCAGCTCGTGCATCGCGGCGAGTTTCTGGTCGGCACCGAGGTCGGCACGCTCGAGCAGGTTCTGGTGCATGCGGATCGCGCGGTCGTACTCGCCGCGGCGGCGAAACAGGCTGCCGAGCGCGAAATGCAGCTCGATCGTCTCCGGGTCGACCTTCACCACCTCGATGAAGGCCTCGATCGCCTTGTCCGGCTGCTCGTTCAGGAGGAAGTTCAGGCCCTTGAAGTACGAGCGCGGCAGCGCGCGCGACTCGGACACCAGGTGCTTGATGTCGATGCGCGCGGCAAGCCAGCCCAGCACGAAAAAGACGGGAAGCGCGCCCAGCCACCAGATCTCGAATTCCATCGCGCTGCGCCCGCTCAGCCGTCCGGACGCGGCGGGGTCTGCGGCAGGTGCACCTCCGGCGCAGGCGCCCGCTCGAGTTCGCGGCGCAGCTGCTGGATCTCGCGCCGCTGCCGCAGCACGGTGCCCAGCATTGCCGCCAGTCCCACCAGCGCCCCGGCAACGAAGAACGCAAGCAGCAGTGCCACCAGCGGGGCCTGCCACGCGAGGTCGTAGTAGAAGCGCAGCGTGACCGGATCGGTATTCCTTACCGCGAACGCCAGCAGCAGGATGAACACGGCGACACGGGCCGCCCAGGAAAGTAAGCGCATGGACGGGATGCGCTGGAGGGAGCTAGCGCGCCTGCTCGGCGGCGGCCGCAGCCTGCTCCAGCGCCAGGTCGACGCGCTCGCGCAATTCCTTGCCCGCCTTGAAGTGGGGCACGAACTTCTCCGGCACCTGGACCTTCTCGCCCGACTTCGGGTTGCGCCCCACGCGCGGCGGGCGGTAGTTCAGGCCGAAGCTGCCGAAACCGCGAATCTCGATGCGGTTTCCGGCCAGCAGAGCGTGGGACATGGCGTCCAGGACCATCTTCACCGCGAACTCCGCGTCCTTCGCCACCAGCTGCGGATAGCGCTGCGCCAGACGCGCGATGAGCTCCGATTTGGTCATGGCGATACCGTCTCCCGTGCCCTGGGCCAGGCGTCAGTCCCGTCTACTGCTTGCCGTCGCGGTTGTCGAGCTTGGCGCGCAGCAGCGCACCGAGGTTGGTGGCGCCGGCGCTCGCCGCCGCGTTCTCGGAACGCAACTGCTTCATCGCGTCGGTTTCCTCGGCCATGTCCTTCGCCTTCACCGACAGGTTGATCGAGCGGTTCTTGCGGTCGACGTTGATGATCATCGCCTGCACCTTGTCGCCCTCTTTCAGCACGGTACGCAGGTCCTCGATCCGGTCGCGCGAGTACTCGGACGCCCTGAGGTAGCCATCGGTATCGGCCGAGATCTGGATCACCGCGCCCTTCGCGTCGACCGACTTCACGGTTCCCTCGATGACGCTGTTCTTCTCGTGGCCGGCGATGAAGTTGGTAAACGGGTCGCCTTCCATCTGCTTGATGCCGAGCGAGATCCGCTCGCGCTCGACATCGATGGCCAGCACCACGGCCTCGACCTCGTCACCCTTCTTGAAGCGCTTGACCGCCTCCTCGCCCGCCTCGGACCAGGACAGGTCCGACAGATGCACGAGGCCGTCGATGCCGCCGGACAGGCCGACGAAGACGCCAAAGTCGGTGATCGACTTGATCTGGCCGTTGACGCGGTCGCCCTTCTTGAACTCGCGCGCGAAATCCTCCCACGGGTTCGGCATGCACTGCTTCATGCCGAGGGAGATCCTGCGGCGGTCCTCGTCGATCTCGAGGATCATCACCTCGACCTCGTCGCCCACCTGCGCGACCTTGGACGGATGGACGTTCTTGTTCGTCCAGTCCATTTCGGAGACGTGCACCAGGCCTTCGATTCCCGCCTCGACCTCGACGAACGCGCCGTAGTCGGTGAGGTTGGTGACCTTGCCGAACAGGCGCGTGCCCTGCGGATAGCGACGCGCGATGCCGACCCACGGGTCCTCGCCCAGCTGCTTCAGGCCGAGCGACACGCGGTTCTTCTCGGTGTCGAACTTGAGTACCTTGGCGGTTACCTCGTCGCCCACGTTCAGCACCTCGGAGGGATGCTTGACGCGGCGCCAGGCCAGGTCGGTGATGTGCAGCAGGCCATCGATGCCGCCCAGGTCGACAAACGCGCCGTAGTCGGTGATGTTCTTGACGATGCCCTTGACCACCGCGCCCTCGGCAAGCGTAGACAGCAGCGCCTCGCGCTCGGCGCCCACGGTCTCCTCGAGCAGCGCGCGGCGCGACACGACCACGTTGTTGCGCTTGCGGTCGAGCTTGATGACCTTGA
>CAZTDU010000005.1:0-233074 GCA_964612335.1 uncultured Enterobacteriaceae bacterium
GGCTCGTCCATCTCGCCGTCGCCGCAGAACACCCAGACCTTGCGGTTCGCGGTGTGCGCGTGCCCGCGCGCCTCGAGGTACTTCAGGTACCTCGCCATGTAGATCGCCTGGATCGGCCCCAGGCCCATCGACACGGTGGGAAACTGCCAGTAGTCGGGCATCAGCCAGGGGTGCGGGTACGAGGAAATGCCCTCGCCGTCGACCTCGCGGCGGAAGTTGAGCAGCCGCTCCTGCGAAATGCGGCCTTCGAGCAGGCCACGAGCGTAGATCCCCGGCGACGAATGTCCCTGGAAATAGATCAGGTCGCCGCCATGCCCGCCCTTGGCCGGGTCTCCCGATGGCGCGTGCCAGAAATGGTTCTGGCCGACGCCGAACAGCGTGCCCACCGACGCGAAGCTCGCGATGTGGCCGCCGAGCTCGTCGTCGGACTTGTTCGCGCGCGCCACCATCACCATCGCGTTCCAGCGGCAGTACGAGCGTATGCGCTCCTCCAGCGCGGAGTCGCCGGGAGAGCGCTCCTCCATGTGCGGAGGGATCGTGTTGACGTACGGCGTGTGCGGCGAGAACGGAATGAAGGCGCCGGAGGTACGCGCCTTCTCGATCAGCTTTTCCAGCAGGTAATGCGCGCGCTCCGGCCCTTCGCGCTCGAGCACCGCCTCGAGGGCATCGAGCCATTCCTGGGTTTCCAGCGCATCGGAATCGTTGGAATCGTTCGCGGCGGGCTCTTGCGGTACGGCGGACATGGCTTCCTCCAGCTTTTGGCCTGGGAGTGCAGTGCAGGGATTGCGTATTATGCAGCACTCGTATGACGGCAAAGATCATCGACGGAAAGACCCACGCTGCGGCACTGCTCGCCTCGCTGCGCGAAACAGCCGCCGGGCTCGCGGTGCGGCCTGGCGCGGCGGTGGTGCTGGTCGGCGACGATCCGGCCTCGCGCGTGTACACGCGCAACAAGGCGCGCGCCTGCAGCGACGCCGGCGTGGATTCCACGCTGCATGAACTGCCCGGCACCACCAGCGAAGCCGAACTCTGCGCACTGATCGACCGCCTGAACGCCGATCCCGCGGTGCACGGCATCATCGTGCAACTGCCGTTGCCCTCCGGCATTGACGCCGAACGCGTACTGCGGCGCATCGCCCCGGGGAAGGACATCGACGGATTCCACCCGGAGAACGTGGGCGCGCTGGCGCTCGGCAGCCACCGCTTCGTGCCCTGCACGCCGGCGGGAATCCTGCGCATGCTCGAAGCCGAGGGCATCGCGCTGCAAGGCCGCGACGCCGTCGTGGTCGGGCGCTCGAACATCGTCGGCAAGCCGATGGCGCTGCTGCTCTTGGAAAAGCACGCCACCGTCACCATATGTCATTCTCGGACCGTCGACCTTGCCGCGCATGTGCGGCGGGCCGACGTACTCGTCGCCGCGGTAGGCCGGCCGCGCATGATCACTGCGGACATGGTGAAACCGGGAGCCTGCGTCATTGACGTGGGTATCCACCGCATGCCCGACGGCAAGCTCACCGGCGACGTCGATTTCGCATCGGTGCGGCAGGTCGCAGGCTGGATCACGCCGGTACCTGGCGGCGTCGGCCCGATGACGGTCGCGATGCTGGTGGCGAACACGGTGCGCGCCGCCGAACTGAGCACGAAAGGATGATGCAGGACATGTTGCAGGAAGCGAACCCGCTGCTCGATTTCACCGACCTGCCGCGCTTCGGCGAGCTGCGCGCGGAACACGTGACGCCTGCAGTTGACCGGCTGCTCGCCGAGGCGCGCGAGGTGGTGGCACAGGTGACGCGTCCCGACACACCCGATACCTGGGACGCGTTCGTCGTGCCGCTCGAGGACGCCAGCGAGCGCCTGGGCCGCGCCTGGAACCAGGTTTCGCACCTGCACGCCGTGATGGACGCGCCCCCGCTGCGCGCCGCGTACAACGAGAACCTGCCCAGGGTGACGCAGTTCTGGACCGAGCTCGGCCAGAACGAACACCTGTTCCGCAAGTATCGCGCGCTGCGCGATGGCCCTGCGTTCGCCGGGCTTTCGGCGGCACGGCGGCGCGTCATCGAGAACGCGCTGCGGGACTTCCACCTCGGCGGCGCCGACCTGCCGGCGGCGCAGAAGCCGCGCTACGCCAGGATTCACGAAGAGCTCGCTGCGCTGGCGGCGAAGTTCTCCGAGAACGTGCTGGACGCGACGAACGCATTCTCGGTGCGGATCGAGGATCCGGCGCGCGTGAAAGGGCTGCCGGCGGACGCGCTCGCCGCAGCGCGCGAGGCGGCCGGAAAGGATGGCGCCGCGGGCTGGAAGTTCACGCTGCACGCGCCCTCGTACTTTCCGGTGATGCAGTACGCCGAAGACCGCGCGCTGCGCGAGGAGATGTACCGCGCAAGCGCGACGCGTGCCTCCGAGTTCGGCCGCGCGGAGTGGGACAACACCGCGCTGATCGCGCGCATCCTCGAGTTGCGCCGGGAGGAAGCGGCGATGCTCGGCTACGCCAATTTCGCCGAGCGCTCGCTGGTGCCGAAGATGGCGGATTCGCCGGCGCAGGTGCTGGCGTTCCTCGAGGATCTTGCGCGGCGCGCGCGCCCGTTCGCCGAACGCGACCATGCCGAGCTCGTGGCGTTCGCCAGGTCCGACCTGGGGCTTGAGAAGCTGGAAGCCTGGGACGTGCCCTTCGCCTCCGAACGGCTGCGCGAGA
The DNA here is from genome assembly GCA_964612335.1 of uncultured Enterobacteriaceae bacterium. GTDB lineage: Bacteria > Pseudomonadota > Gammaproteobacteria > Burkholderiales > SG8-39 > CAZTDU01. The sequence continues at coordinate 2,693 of CAZTDU010000005.1, forward strand.
AGCGCTATGCGTTCTCGAACAACGAGGTGAAGCAATACCTGCCCGAGGACGCGGTGCTCGGGGGCCTGTTCGGCCTGATCGAGAAGCTGTACGCGGTGCGCATCGCGCCCGCCGACGCGCCGGTGTGGCACGAGGACGTGCGGTTCTTCGAGGTGCGCGCGTCCTCGGGCGAGCTCACCGGACGCTTCTACCTGGATCTCTATGCGCGCGACACCAAGCGCGGCGGTGCATGGATGGACGAGGCGGTGTCGCGCCGGCGCAAGGGCGGATCGGTGCAGACGCCGCTGGTGTACCTGAACTGCAACTTCTCGCGGCCAGTAGCCGGCAAGCCCGCAGTGTTCGACCACGACGAAGTGATGACGCTGTTCCACGAAACGGGCCACGGCCTGCACAGCCTGCTGACGCGCCAGGACGAGCTCGGCGTTTCCGGGCTCGCCGGCGTCGAGTGGGACGCGGTGGAGCTGCCCAGCCAGTTCATGGAGAACTTCTGCTGGGAATGGGAGGTGCTCGAGCCCATGACGCGGCACGTGGACACGGGCGCGCGCATGCCGAAGGCGCTGTTCGACAGGATGCTCGCGGCGAAGAACTTCCAGGCCGGACTCGCCATGCTGCGCCAGATCGAGTTCTCGATCTTCGACATGCGGCTGCACCACGATTTCGACCCCGCGGCCGGCAAGCGGGTGCTGGAGTTGCTGGCCGAGGTACGCGAGAAGGTGGCGGTGATGGTGCCGCCGCCGTACAACCGCTTTCCGAACAGCTTCTCGCACATCTTCGGCGGCGGCTATGCGGCCGGTTACTACAGCTACAAATGGGCCGAGGTGCTGTCGGCCGATGCCTATGGCGCGTTCGAGGAGCAGCGCGGCCGCGGGGGCATCCTCGACGCCGGCACCGGCGCGCGATTCCGCGACGAAGTGCTGGCCGTGGGCGGCAGCCGCCCGGCGGCCGAGTCATTCCGCGCGTTCCGCGGCCGCGATCCCAGCGTGGATGCCCTGCTGCGGCACAGTGGTATGATTTCCGCGTGAACAAGAGCGCCTTGGCCATCGCCGTCGGCATCGCGGTCGCAGCCGGGACCGCGCTCGCGCAGCAGTATCGCTGGACCGACCAGCAGGGCCGCGTCCATTACACCGACACGCCGCCGCCGCCCTCGGCGAAGGACGTAAGGAAGAAGGGCGCACCCCCGCCCGCTGGTACGCCGGTGGTGCCGTTCGACCTCGCGAAGGCGCAGCAGGAGTCCCCGGTCACGCTGTATACGCACCCGTCGTGCGAGGACACCTGCAAGTTCGCGCGCGACGTGCTCAACAAGCGCGGCGTGCCATTCAACGAAGTGGTGGTCTCGACCGCGCAGTCGCTGGAGCAGCTCAAGGCGCTATCGGGCAACAACCACGTGCCGGTGCTGACGGTCGGTAGCCGGGTGGAGAAGGACGTGAGCCTCGCCACCTACAACGCTGCGCTGGATGCCGGTGGCTATCCGAAGGAGGGACTGCTGCCGCCGCGGAACCAGGCGGCACCCGGCTTCAAGCTCGAGGAGCTCGAAACCGCCGGCCCCGATTACAGGCCCGCCGGGCAGAAGCCCGCAGCCGCACCGGAACCCGCGCCGCAGGCCGAGGCGCCGCCCCGGCCGCGCGGCCCCTACGCGCCGGGCGCGTCCAAGCCGGCCCCGAAGCCAGCCGCGAAGTCGCAGTAAGCGCCGCAGCATCCGCGCAGTGAAGCCTGCGACGTGCACGCCGTGAAACTGGCGTCCTGGAACGTCAATTCGCTGAAGGTCCGCCTGCCGCAGCTTGTGGACTGGCTCGCCGCGGCCAAGCCGGACGTGATGTGCCTGCAGGAGCTGAAGCTCGAGGACGCGAAATTCCCGCGCGCCGAGATCGAGGCCGCAGGCTACCGCGCCGCCCACGCGGGGCAGAAGACCTACAACGGCGTCGCCATCCTCGCGCGCGAAGCCCTCGGCGAGGTGTCGACCGGCATCCCGGGATTCGCCGACGAGCAGCAGCGCGTCATCGCGGCCACCGTATCCGGCGTGCGCGTGGTCTGCGTGTACTGCCCGAACGGCCAGGCGGTCGGCTCGGACAAGTACGGCTACAAGCTGCGCTGGTTCGAGGCGCTGCGCGGGTACCTGGCAGCCGAGCTCGCGCGGCACCCCGGGCTTGCGGTGCTGGGCGACTTCAACGTCGCGCCAGAGGACCGCGACGTGCACGACCCGAAGGCCTGGGAAGGCCAAGTGCACGTGTCGGAGCCGGAGCGCGCCGCGTGGCGCGCCCTGCTCGCGCTCGGCCTCGCGGACAGCTTCCGGCTTTTCGAGCAGCCGGAGAAGGTCTACTCGTGGTGGGACTACCGCATGATGGGATTCAGGCGCAACGCGGGGCTGCGCATCGACCACGTGCTGCTGTCCGCGCCGCTCGCCGCGCGCTGCGTGTCGTCCACCGTAGACAAGGCGCCACGCAAGCTCGAGCGCCCTTCGGACCACGCGCCCGCGGTCTGCGAGCTGCGCTAGGAATCCCCGCTAGAGCTTCATGCCCTTTTGCACGCCCGGGCGCGCCGCCATGCGGTCGGCCCAGCGCGCCAGGTTCGTCAGCTCCGGCAGCAGCGCCCTGCGCTGCGCGTACGGCGGATAGAGCGCGAAGTCGGCGATCGACACCTCGCTCGCGATGTAGTCGCGCCCGACCATGTGGCGATCGACGTGGACGAACGACTTCAGGAGCCGCTTGCGGAAGAACTCGATGTTTGCGATCGACTTGTCGGGCGCGGCGTTCTCGGCCTGGAACAGCGTGCCGCTGCCGCCGGCGACGTCGCTGCATGCCTGCATGAACCACTGGTAGCAGACCGCACGCCGCATCGGATCCGTGGGGATGAACTTGCCGCATTTCTCGGCCACGTAGAGCAGTATCGCGCCCGATTGCGCCAGCGCGACCGGCTTGCCGCCGGCGCCGTCGCTGTCGACGATCGCCGGGATCACGCCCGCCGGGTTGATCTTCGCGTACTCGGGAGACTTGTGCTCGCCCTTGGTGATGTCGACCTTGTGGACGCGGTACTCGAGCCCGGACTCCGCAAGCGCGACCGACGCGCGCAGCCCGTTGCCCGTGCCCCATGTGTAAAGATCGATCATCGCCTGCTCCCGCGCCTCGTTGAACGAAGGCGCATCATACTGGAGGCCGCCGGAAGCGCCGGACCGCCTAGTCGATCCGCTCGTACGCGGGCAGCGTGAGGAACTCGACGTAATCGCCGGTGGTAATGGCGTCGAACAGCCTGGCGCCGTCTTCGTACTTGCCCTCGGTCCAGGCCGCGTCGCCAAGGTAGGTCCTGACCTTCGGCAGTTCCTCGGCAAGCAGCTGGCGGAACAGCTCGGTGGTGATCTTGCGGCCGTCATCCAGCCTGCCCTTGTCGCTGCGGATCCACTGCCAGATCTGCGAGCGCGAGATTTCCGCGGTGGCGGCGTCCTCCATCAGGTTGAACACCGGCACGCAGCCGTTGCCCGCGAGCCAGGCGCCCAGGTACTGGATGCCCACCGAGATGTTGTTGCGCAGGCCCGCCTCGGTGATCGGCGCCGAAGGCCTGAAGTCGAGCAGGTCCTTCGCGCCGAAATTCACGTCGGGCCGCTGGCGCGCGTACTGGTTCGGCTCCGGCATGTGCTCGTCGAACACCGCCTTCGCCACCGGCACCAGCCCGGGGTGGGCCACCCAGGTGCCGTCGCAGCCGTCGGTGACTTCGCGCAGCTTGTCCAGCCGCACTTTCTCGAGCGCCGCTTCGTTCGCCGCCGGGTCGTTCTTGATCGGGATCTGCGCTGCCATGCCGCCCATCGCCGGCGCGCCGCGCCTGTGGCATGTCTTCACCAGCGACAGCGCATACGCGCGCATGAACGGCGCGGTCATCGTCACCTGCGCGCGGTCGGCGAGGCAGAAATCCTTGTTCGAGCGGAACTTCTTGATGCAGGAGAAGATGTAGTCCCAGCGGCCAATGTTGAGGCCGGCGGAGTGCTCGCGCAGTTCCCAGAGGAATTCGTCCATCTCGAAGGCAGCGAGCACGGTCTCGATCAGGCATGTGGCCTTGATCGAGCCCTGCGGCACGCCGAGTTCCTTCTGCGCGGCGACGAAGATGTCGTTCCACAGCCGCGCCTCGAGGTGCGATTCCATCTTCGGCAGGTAGTAGTAGGGGCCGGAGCCGCGCGCAAGCAACTCCTTCGCGTTATGGAAGAACAGCAGCGCGAAATCGAAGATGCCACCCGCGACCGGCTTGCCGTCCACCGTCACGTGCTTCTCGTCGAGATGCCAGCCGCGCGGGCGCGGGATCAGCACCGCGGTACGATCGTTCAGCCGATACGATTTTCCGTTCTGCTCGAAGCTGATGGTACGGCGCACCGCGTCGCGGATGTTCAGTTGCCCGTCGATCATGTTGTGCCAGGTCGGGCAGTTGGCGTCTTCGAAATCCGCCATGAATGTGGAGGCGCCGCAGTTCAGGGCGTTGATCACCATCTTGCGGTCGGTGGGGCCGGTGATCTCCACGCGCCGGTCGAGCATGTCCTTCGGCTGGGGCGCGACCCGCCAGTCGGAATCGCGCACCGACCGGGTTTCCGGCAGGAAGTCCGGCAGCGCGCCGGCGTCGAATTCCTTCTGCCGCACCGCCCGGCGTGCGAGCAGTTCCTGGCGCCGCGGTTCGAATTTGCGGTGCAGCATGGCGACGAAGGCCAGCGCGTCCGCGCTCAGGATCTGCGCGAATTCTGGCGTCATCTTGCCGGTGATCTGCACACCGGCCGGCGTGGCGGTCGTCATCCGAATCCCCTCTTTTTATTGCGGCGCAAAATCAGGGAATTCTACTATACGAAACTCGGCCCTAGACCGCGTCGCCGTCTATACCCAGCTCCTGGATCTTGCGTGTGATGGTGTTGCGACCCATGCCCAGCAGGCCGGCGGCCTCGATGCGCTTGCCGCCGGTACGCGCCAGGGCCTTGAGGATCAGCGCACGCTCCATCTGCCGGGTCAGCACGTCCAGCAGTCCGACCTCGCCCTGCGCGAGCCTGCGCTCGGCTTCCTGCTCCAGCGCCGTCACCCAGTCGCCGGGCGCGGCGTGCTGTCGCGACTGGTTGAATTCCGCCGGCAGGTCGCCGAGGTCCACCACCTGTCCCGGCGCCATCACCGTAAGCCAGTGGCACAGATTCTCGAGCTGGCGCACGTTGCCGGGGAAGTCGCAGCGGGAAAGGTGCTCAAGAACCGGGTCCGCCAGGCGCTTGGGCTCGACGCCAAGCTGGCGCGCGCTGCGTGCGAGGAAGTGCTTCGCCAGCAGCGGAATGTCCTCGCGCCGGTCGCGCAGCGCCGGCAGGCGGATACGGATCACGTTCAGGCGGTGGTACAGATCCTCGCGGAACGCGCCCTCGCGCACGCGTGCTTCGAGGTCCTGGTGCGTGGCAGCGATCACGCGCACGTGCGTCATGATCTGCTGGTGCCCGCCGACGCGATAGAAAGTGCCATCCTGCAGCACGCGCAGCAGGCGCGTCTGCAGTTCGGCGGGCATGTCGCCGATCTCGTCGAGGAACAGCGTCCCACCCTCCGCCTGCTCGAAGCAGCCGCGGCGCTGCTGCTGCGCGCCGGTGAAGGCGCCGCGTTCGTGGCCAAAGAGTTCCGATTCCAGCAGGTCCTTGGGCATCGCTGCCGTGTTGATGGCGACGAAGGGCTTCGTCGCGCGTGCACTATGCCGGTGCAGTGCACGCGCCACCAGTTCCTTGCCTGTGCCGGACTCGCCGGTCAGCAGCACCGTTGCATTGGATTGCGACAGCCTGCCGATGGCGCGGAAGACCTCCTGCATCGCCGGTGCCTGACCGAGCGTTTCGGGCGCCTCGTCGGGGGCCTCGGCGGGCGCTGCACGCTCGCCCTCGTCCATGGCGCGGCGTATCAGGTCCACCGCCTGGTCGACGTCGAAGGGCTTGGGCAGGTACTCGTAGGCGCCGCCCTGGAACGCAGAAACGGCTGACTCCAGGTCCGAGTATGCGGTCATGACGATCACCGGCACCGAGGGATGCCGGCTCTTCACCGCGCGCAGCAACTGCAGTCCGGACGGCCCTGGCATGCGGATGTCCGACACCAGCACCTGCGGCGGTCCGTCCTCGAGCGCATTCAGCGCCTCGTCGGCGGAGGCGAACGCGTTACAGGCAATGCCTTCCCTGCCGAGCGCCTTTTCGAACACCCAGCGTATCGAGCGGTCGTCGTCCACGATCCATACAGATTTCATGCGAGCGGCAACACCATCCTGAATACGGTGCGGCCCGGTTTGCTGTCGTACTCGACCACGCCCTGATGCCAAGTAACGTAGGTTTGCGCGAGCGAGAGCCCCAAGCCGCTTCCACCCGGGCGCCCGGAGACCAGCGGACTGAACAGGCGGTCGCGGATCTCTTCGGGCACGCCGGGCCCGTCATCGACCACTTGCAATTCTAGTGCCAGCTTCCAGCGCTGCCGCATCAGGGTCACCTGACGCGCGACGCGGGTGCGCAAGGTGATGCAGCCGCCCTCGGGACGGCCGGGCTGGGTCAGCGCCTGCGCCGCATTGCGCACGATGTTCAGTACCGCCTGGATCAGCAACTCCTTGTCGCCAGCCAGTTCCGGCGCACTGGGGTCGTAGTCGCAGCGGATCTCGACCGCGCGCGGAAACTCCGCCAGCACCAGGCTGCGCACGCGCTCCAGCACTTCGTGGAAGTTCAGCAGCGCGACCTGCGGCGCGCGATTCGGGGTCAGCAGGCGGTCGACCAGCGCCTGCAGGCGATCGGCCTCCTTGATGATGACCTGCGTGTACTCGCGCAGCTCTGCGCGCTCGAGCTCGCGCTCGAGCAGTTGCGCCGAACCCCGCAGACCGCCCAGCGGGTTCTTCACCTCGTGAGCAAGGTTGCGCAGCAGGTCCCGGTTCGCCTGCTGCTCTTCCAGCAGGCGCTCCTCGCGCAGGTGGCGCAGTTGCTCGGCGGCCGGACGCAGCTCGGCCAGCAGGCTCAGGCCCGGCTGGTCGATCCGCGTGATCACGCAGGCGAGCGGCAGCGGCTCGCGGCCGGCACGGCTGTAGGTGACGCTTTGCGCGGCGTAGTCCCAGTGCGTGGTGCGTGCGCGCATCAGCGTGCGCTCCAGTTCCGGATCGGCGGCGAACAACAGCAGGAAAGCCTGCCCCAGCAGGCTCTTCGCGCTGGCATCCAGCAGGCTCTCGGCCGCCGGGTTGGCGTAGGCGATGGCGAGGTCTTCGTCCAGCGCGACTACTGCGGTGGCCAGGTATTCGAGTCCGGGAAGGAGGTTTGCCATTGGCGTACCCCCCCTTCAGCCTTGCGCTACCGGCTCAGGCTTGCCAGTTCGCGCTTCAGCGCTTCGATGTTCTTCTCGTGCACTTCGACGTTGTCGCGGTAGCGCTGCAGGCGCTCCAGCACCTTGGCATAGTTGCGCTCGTCGCCGCTGCGTGTCGCTTCCTGCGCGGCGAGTTCGCGCTTCGCCGCGGCAAGCAATTGCTCTTCCTGCACCAGTTCGCTCTCCAGCATCTGGCGCTGCTTCTCGCGGCCCTTCGTGCGGTCGTTGACGGTTTCCTTCGGGAACCCGGCGGGCGAGGGCTGCGCCCTGGCGGTCTGGCCGGCGGACTTGGCAGGTGCGGCAGCCGGGACCTGCGGCGCGGGCACCACCGTGACGCGCTGCTGCTGCACGATGCGGCAGTCCTTGCCGACCGTGTCTTCCTTCTGATTCGTCAGCAGCGGCCGGCCGTCCCGATCCTTGCAGTTCCACATCGTCTGCACTTCGGTCTGCGCGAACGCCGGCCCCGCGAGCGGCGCGGCGCAGATCAGAACTCCGGCGGTCAGCAACCTGAGCATCATAAGAAGGCGCTCGAAATATGGCCGGTAACTCTATGCCACATATCAATTTTTGGCAAACCACGCAAAAAGGGACGGGTCTCCCCGTCCCTTTCACAGACCACACAGGCCGGCCCAGGTTCAGGCCGAGTAGTACATGTCGAACTCCACCGGATGGGTGGTCATGCGAAAACGCGTCACTTCCTCTTCCTTCAGCGCGATGTAGGCATCGATGAAATCGTCCGAGAACACGCCACCCTTGGTGAGGAACGCACGGTCCTTGTCCAGCTCGGCAAGCGCCTGGTCCAGCGAGTGGCACACGGTCGGCACCTTCTTCGCTTCTTCCGGCGGCAGGTCGTACAGGTTCTTGTCCACCGGATCGCCCGGGTGGATCTTGTTCTGCACGCCGTCCAGCCCCGCCATCAGCAGCGCGGCGAAAGCGAGGTACGGGTTCGCGGTCGGGTCCGGGAAGCGGACTTCGACGCGGCGCGCCTTCGGGTTCGACACGTACGGGATGCGGCAGGACGCCGAGCGGTTGCGCGCCGAATACGCCAGGTTGATCGGCGCTTCGAAGCCCGGCACCAGCCGCTTGTACGAGTTGGTGCCCGGGTTGGTGATGGCATTCAGCGCCTTGGCGTGCTTGATGATGCCGCCGATGTAGTACAGCGCGAACTCGGACAGGCCGGCGTAGCCGTTGCCCGCGAAGAGGTTCGTGCCGCCCTTCCACACCGACTGGTGCACGTGCATGCCGGAGCCGTTGTCGCCGACCACCGGCTTGGGCATGAAGGTCGCGGTCTTGCCGTAGGAAGCGGCGACGTTCCACACCGTGTACTTGAGGATCTGCAGCCAGTCCGCGCGCTGCACCAGCGGCGCGAACTTGGTGCCGATCTCGCACTGGCCCGCAGCCGCGACCTCGTGGTGATGCACTTCGACTTCGACGCCCTGCTCCTCGAGCGCGAGCGCCATGGCGTTGCGGATGTCCATCAGCGAGTCGAACGGCGCGACCGGGAAGTAGCCCCCCTTCACCGGCGAACGATGGCCCATGTTGCCGGCCTCGTAGTCGATGCCGGTGGACCACGGCGCCTCTTCGGACTTGATCTTGACGAAGCAGCCGGACATGTCGACATTCCAGGTCACGCCATCGAAGATGAAGAACTCGGGCTCCGGACCGAAGTAGGCGACGTCGCCGATCCCGGTCTGCTTCAGGTAGGCCTCGGCGCGCTTGGCGACGCCGCGCGGGCAGCGGTCGTAGGGCTTGCCGTCGCCGGGTTCCACCACGTCGCAGGTGATGACCAGCATGGTCTCGTCGCTGAACGGATCGAGGCGCGCGCTGGCCGGGTCCGGGTAGAGCAGCATGTCGGAGGCCTGAATGCCCTTCCAGCCGGCGATCGACGAGCCGTCGAAGGCGTGGCCCGACTCGAACTTGTCCTTGTTGAACTGCCTCGCCGGCACCTGCACGTGCTGCTCCTTGCCGCGCGTGTCGGTAAAACGGATATCGACGAACTTGACTTCCTTGTCCTTGATCAGCTTCAAGACGTCATCGGCGGTCATCGCCATCTTCAAATCTCCTGATTGGGTAGTGTGTGACTGGCAAGCGTGGCTGAGCAGGTTCCGTGCCACTTTCCACGCCCTCGGCGGCCCGTGGGATGCACCATTCTATAGAACTTGCCAGCACCGGAATGGTGCACTGGCGCCTGGGGTGCACCGCAGCGGTGCGGCGGCCAGAATCAGCGCTAGCCAGTAGTCCAGTCGACCAGGCCGGTGTACGCCGTGACGAGCACGACGATGCCGAAGACGATGCGGTACCAGGCAAAGACGCTGAAATCGTGCGTGGCGACGAAGCGCACGAACCAGCGCACGCAGGCGAACGCCGACAAGAAGGCAGTGACGCCGCCCACGGCGAACATGCCGAGGTCCGACGCGGCAAGCAGGTCGCGGTTCTTCCACAGGTCGTAGGCGCCGGCCGCCATCAGCGTCGGCACGGCGAGGAAGAACGAGAACTCGGTGGCGGCACGGCGCGACAGCCCGAACAGCATGCCGCCGATGATGGTGGCGCCGGAGCGGGACGTGCCCGGGATGATGGCGAAGGCCTGCGCGAATCCGACCTTGAGCGCATCCAGCCAGGTCATGTCGTCCACGCTTTGCACCCGCGGCGTGCGCGGCCTGCGCTCCACCCACAGGATGATGATGCCGCCGGCGATGAACGCGATCGCCACCGGCACCGGACTGAAGAGATAAGCCTTGATCAGCGATGCGAAGGCGAGCCCGAGCACGGCCGCGGGCATGAAGGCCACGGCGAGCAGGCTGTAGAAGCGCGGCGCGAGGCCGAGGCTGAAGAAGCGCGCGCGGTACTCCCACACGATCGCGAGCATCGCCCCGGTCTGAATGACGACATGGAATACCTTGCCGCGCTCGTCGTTGAAGCCGAGCAGGTCGCCGGCCAGGATCAGGTGGCCGGTGCTCGAAATGGGCAGGAACTCGGTGAGGCCCTCGACGATGCCGAGCAGGAACGCGTGCAGCAGGCTGGCGTCCATCAGCGCGAGGCGAGGAACTCGCGCTTCAGGCGCCAGAAATCCGCGTGTCCGCCGATGTCGTTATGGCCGACGCCGGGAAGCTCCGCATACTGCTTCGGCCCCTTCCACGCCTCTACGAGCCGCCTCGCGTGCTGCGGCGGGATGATGTCGTCGAGCGCAGCCGCGATGGCAAGCAGCGGGGTTTCCAGCCGGGGCGCGTGCGCCATCGAATCGAACGGGTGGCGCAGCATCAGTGCCACCGGCAGGTAGGGGTAGTGGCGCTTCGCCACCGCAACGAGGCTGTCATACGGCGTTACCAATATCACACCCGCGAGCTTGCGCGCGGCGGCAAGCTGCACCGCGACGCCGCTGCCCAGGCTGCGGCCGTAGGCGACGATGCGCTGCGCATCGACGTCGGCGCGCGCCGCCGCCCAGTCATGCAGGCGCAGCGCATCGGCCACCAGCGCCTTCTCGCCTGGAACACCACCCGACAGGCCATAGCCGCGATAGCTCACCACCAGCCATGCCTGATCCTGCGGCCGCTCCGGATCGTCGAGGATCCAGGACGACTCTTCGGCATTGCCGCCGAAGTAGATCACCATCGGAAAGCGACGATCGCTCGCGGGCTTCGCCAGCCAGCCATGCAGTGGCGTGCCATCCTCGGCGGTGAGCCGTACCTCCTCGATGAGCGGCGCGCGGCGCGCCAGCATCTCGCGCCGGCCGGGCTCCAGCGGCTGAGGGTGGAAGATCAGCCTGTCCTGCAGGAAGAACAGGAACAGCGGCAGCCCTATCGATACGCCGAGCGCGACCTTGAGCGCCGCAAGGAGCAGCGCCCCGCCGCTCACGTCTTCTGGTATATCGCGGCGCCTTTCTTCACGAACTCGACCGACTTCTCCTGCATCCCCTTCTCGACGTAGTCGCGCACGTCCTGCGTGATCTTCATCGAGCAGAAGTGCGGCCCGCACATCGAGCAGAAGTGCGCCACCTTCATGCTGTCTTTCGGCAGCGTTTCGTCGTGGAAGTCCTTGGCGGTGTCCGGATCGAGTCCGAGGTTGAACTGGTCGGCCCAGCGGAACTCGAACCGCGCCTTCGACACCGCGTTGTCGCGGATCTGCGCGCCGGGGTGGCCCTTGGCAAGGTCGGCCGCGTGCGCGGCGATCTTGTAGGCCATGATGCCGTCCTTCACGTCCTTCTTGTTCGGCAGGCCGAGGTGCTCCTTCGGCGTGACGTAGCACAGCATCGCCGTGCCGTACCAGCCGATCTGCGCCGCGCCGATGGCCGAGGTGATGTGGTCGTACCCGGGCGCGATGTCGGTGGTCAGCGGGCCGAGCGTGTAGAACGGCGCCTCGTGGCAGGCCTCGAGCTGGATGTCCATGTTCTCCTTGATGAGCTGCATGGGAACGTGCCCCGGGCCCTCGATCATCACCTGCACATCGTGCTTCCACGCCACCTGCGCGAGCTCGCCCAAGGTGCGCAGCTCGGACAGTTGCGCCTCGTCGTTGGCGTCGTAGCCCGATCCCGGGCGCAGGCCGTCGCCGAGGCTGAAGGAGACGTCGTAGGCCTTCATGATCTCGCAGATGTCCTCGAAATGCGTGTAGAGGAAGCTCTCCTTGTGGTGCGCGAGGCACCACTTCGCCATGATCGAGCCGCCGCGCGACACGATGCCGGTCATGCGCTTTGCGGTCAGCGGCACGTAGCGCAAGAGCACGCCGGCGTGGATGGTGAAGTAGTCCACGCCCTGCTCGGCCTGCTCTATCAGCGTGTCGCGGTAGATCTCCCAGGTGAGCTCCTCGGCCTTGCCATCCACCTTCTCCAGCGCCTGGTAGATCGGCACCGTGCCGATCGGGACCGGCGAATTGCGGATGATCCACTCGCGCGTCTCGTGGATGTGCTTGCCGGTGGAAAGATCCATCACCGTGTCGCCGCCCCAGCGAATCGACCAGGTCATCTTCTCGACCTCCTCGCCGATGCCGGAGGACACCGCAGAATTGCCGATGTTGGCGTTTACCTTGACGAGGAAGTTCCTGCCGATGATCATCGGCTCGGATTCCGGGTGGTTGATGTTCGCTGGGATGATCGCCCTGCCCCGCGCGACCTCCGCGCGCACGAATTCCGGCGTGATCGTCGGCGGGATCGCCGCGCCGAAGCTCTGCCCCGGATGCTGCTTCAGCATCAGCTCGAGCATCTTCTCGCCGGTCTTGCCGCCCGCCTTGAGGCTTTCGATGTAGTGCTCGCGGCGCAGGTTCTCGCGGATGGCGATGAACTCCATCTCGGGCGTGACGATGCCGCGCTTCGCGTAGTGCATCTGCGTGACGTTCGCGCCCGCCCTGGCGCGCCGCGGCGCGCGCCCGAGGTTGAAGCGCAACTCGGCGAGCTTCGGATCGTTCATGCGCTCGACGCCATAGCGCGAGGACGGGCCGGCAAGCAGCTCGGTGTCGCCGCGCTCCTCGATCCAGCGCTGCCGCAGCGGCGCGAGGCCCGAGCGGATGTCTATCTTCACCGCCGGGTCGGTGTAGGGGCCCGAGCAGTCGTACACGTACACCGGCGGATTGGGTTCGCCGCCGAACATGCTCGGCGTGTCGGCCTGCGTGATCTCGCGCATCGGCACGCGGATGTCCGGGCGCGAGCCTTCGACGTAGACCTTGCGCGAGTTGGGCAGCGGTTGCACCGCGGCGTCATCGACGTGCGCGGTAGCGGCGAGGAATTTCGGATTGGCGTTCATATCGCTTCCTTCGGCGGGATTACCCGCATCAGGTTCAAAGGGTTTATCTCACCCGCTCCGACATGGAGCAGGACCCCTGCGTGAGGCGGATACGCTACGCCAATCCGGCGCGTTGGACAAGGCCGCGGACCGCTGCTGATAACATTCGGCCCCTGCGGATTCGAACGCCGCAGTCCGCATCGATGCGCAACCTTCCCCTCATTGCCCTTGCAGCGCTCCTCGCGGCGCCGGCGCTCGCACAGCAGCCGCGGGCCGCGCTCGTGCAGCCGCTCGCCGCCGTGGCCCAGTACCCCGAACGCGACGCCTCCGCGCAGGTCGTGTCGCTCAACGAGTCGCGCATCGCCGCCGAGATCGCGGGCCGCATCGAATCGGTGAGCGCCGAGGTCGGACAGCGCATCGGGCGCGGCGCGGTGCTCGCACGCATCGACTGCCGGGACCACGAGCTCGCGCAGCGGCGCGCCGCGGCCGCGTTCGACGCGGCGCGTTCACGCCTCGCGCTCGCCGAGCAGCAGCTCGCGCGCGCGCGCGAGCTGCGCGCGCAGGGCTTTTTCTCCGAGGAAGCGCTCGCCGCGCGCGCCACCGAAGCGCAGGTGCTGCGCGCCGACGCCGCCCAGGCCGAGGCGCAGCGCGATACCGCGGCGCGCAGCGTCGGGAAGTGCATGGTGCGCGCTCCCTTCGCCGCGATCGTGCGCGAGCGGCTCGGCCGCGCGGGCGAGCTCGCCGCGCCGGGCACGCCGCTCGCGGTGCTCGTGGACCTCGAGCGCATCGAGGTCTCCGCGCAGGTGCAGGCGAAGGACGCGCCGGGCCTGCAGCAGGCATCCACGGTGCGCTTTTCCGGGGCGGGCGACGATCGCCCGCTCGCGCTGGTGCGCGTATCGCCGGCGATCGACCCGCAGACCCGCAGCGTGGAGGCGCGCCTGCGCTTCACCTCGGACGCAGCGCCCCCGGGCGCCGCCGGCCGCGTCGCCTGGCGCGACCCCGCGCCGCACGTTCCCCCGGCGCTCGTCGTGCGCCGCGGCGGCGCGCTCGGCGTCTTCCTCGACGTGGGCGGCGTGGCGCGCTTCCACGCGCTGCCCGACGCGCAGGAGGGCCGCCCGGCGCGGGTCGCGCTCGCGCCGGATGCGCGCATCGTCGTGCAGGGGCAGCTCGCGCTGGAGGACGGGCAGCGGCTGCAATGAAATTCGTCGAGCTGCTGCTGCGCAACCACCCGCTCGCGAACATCCTCTTTGCGGTGGTGCTGGCGATGGGCGCGGTGTCCTACGCGCTGATGCCGCGCGAGCAGGACCCGGAGATCAACTTCAACTGGGTCAACGTGGTCACCACGCTGCCCGGCGCGTCCGCCGAGGACGTCGAGAAGCGCGTCACGCAGCCGCTCGAGGACGCGATCAAGAACGTCGCCGACATCCGCTTCGTCACCTCGTCCAGCCGCGAGAACGTGTCGTCGATCCTGGTGCGCTTTCGCGATGTCTCCGAGCGCGTGTTCGACAAGCGCGTCAACGACCTGCGCCGCGAGATTCAGAACAAGGCGCAGGCCGAGCTGCCCGAGGAAGTGCGCGAGGACCCGCGCGTGATGGAGATCACCACGTCCAACGGGTTTCCCACCGCGCAGGTGCTGGTGGCCGGCCAGGCCGACGACGAGACGCTGCGGCGCGTGTCGCGCGAGGTGCGCCTCGACCTGGAGCGCCTCGCCGGGGTCGACCAGGTGTTCGCGCTCGGCCTGCACGACCCCGAGCTGCGCGTCGAGTTCGACCCGCGCCGCATCGCCGCGCGCGGCATCCACGCGGCCGACCTGTCCGACGCGGTCCGCGGGTGGTTCCGCGACACCTTCGCCGGCAAGTCGCGGGTCGCCGGTGAAGCCTGGCTGGTGCGCGTGATCGGCCAGTCGGCCGACCCGGAGTACCTCGCGGGACTCACGCTGGCGGTGCCCGGGACGCGCGAGCGCATCCCGCTCGGCGACGTCGCGGCGGTCGAGCGCGCGCGCGGCACGCCGCGCCACCTCGCCTCCTCCGACGGCCGCCCGGCGGTGCTGCTGTCGGTGACCAAGAAGGCGTATACGAACACCCTCGACCTGGTGCAGGAGATCCGCGCGTACGCCGAGGCGAAGCAGGCGCTGCTCGCGCCGCTCGGGCTGCGCATCGCGCTGACCGACGACCAGACCGTGCCGACGCGGCAGGCGATCGGCATCATGGAATCCAACGCGCTGCTCGGCCTCGCGCTGGTGCTCGCCGTGTGCTGGCTGTTCCTCGGCACGCGCGTGTCGGTGCTGGTCGCGCTCGGCATCCCGTTCTCGCTCGCCGGCGGATTCGCGGTGCTGTACGCGGCCGGGTTCACGCTCAACATCTCGGTGCTGCTAGGCGTGGTGATCGTGCTCGGCATGCTTGTCGACGACGCCGTGGTCGTGGTCGAGGCGATCTACTACCGCGTGCAGCGCGGCCAGCAGGTGCTCGCGGCCTCGCTCGACGCGCTGC
Source organism: uncultured Enterobacteriaceae bacterium (assembly GCA_964612335.1). GTDB lineage: Bacteria > Pseudomonadota > Gammaproteobacteria > Burkholderiales > SG8-39 > CAZTDU01. The sequence continues at coordinate 18,194 of CAZTDU010000005.1, forward strand.
GCGAGACCGCGGCGCCGGTCACCGCGGCGGTGCTGACGACCATCGCCGCGTTCCTGCCGCTGATGCTGCTGCCGGGCATCGTCGGCAAGTTCATGTTCGTGATCCCGTTCGTCGTCGCGCTGACGCTCGCGATCAGCCTCGTCGAAGCGTACTGGATGCTGCCCACGCACCTGACCGCGCTGAAGCTGAACCTGGCGCGGCCCTCGCGCGTGCAGCGCATGCGCCACCGCTTCACGCACCTGCTGCGCCTGCGCTACGCGCGCGCGCTGGTGTACGTGATGCGGCGGCCGCGGCGCTTCGCCGCGCTGATCCTGGTGGCGGTCGCGGCCGCCGGCGGCGCGGTCGCCGGCGGCATGGTTCGGCTCGAGTTCTTCGCCGTCGACCCGATGCGCCTGTTCTACGTCAACGTCGACATGCCCGCGAGCGCCCCCATCGAATCGACGCTCTCGAGCGTCGAGCAGGTCGAGCGCGCGGTGCGCGCCCGGCTGCGCGACGGCGAGGCGCGCGCGCTCACGTCGGTCGCGGGCGTGAAGTTCACCGACGCGGAGCCGCTGTACGGGGACGCCTACGGGCAGCTGGTGGTGTCGCTCGAGCCGGAAGCGGACGGCGGGCGCACGGTGCAGGAGATCGTCGACGCGCTGCGGGCCGACGTCCTCGCGCTGCCCGGGCCCGGCAAGCTCAGCTTCACCGTGCTCTCGGGCGGCCCGCCGGTGGCCAAGCCGGTGCGCGTGCGGGTGCGCAACGACGACCCGGTCGAGCTGCGCGCGGCGGCCGACGCGATGCTCGGGATCGTGCGCGGCATCCCCGGGGCAAAGGACGTCACCGACGACGACATCGAGGGGCGCCCCGAACTGCGCCTCGCGCTGGATGCCGAGGCGATCCGCGCCAGCGGGATCTCGCCCGCGCTCGCGGCGCGGCTCGCGCGCCTGCACGTGGACGGCGAAGTGGTGACGCAGATGCGCGACCAGGGCGAGAAGGTCGAAGTGCGCGTGCGCGCGGCGCGCGGCGGCGCGGTCGACGCGGCGCGGCTGCTCGACGACCCGGTCGCGCTCTCGGGCGACGCCGGCACGACCACGCTCGGCGCGCTGCTGCGCGCCGAGACCGGCGTGGGCAAGGGCGTCATCAAGCACTACAACCTGCGGCGCGCGATCACGGTGGAGGCCGACATCGAGCGCGGCACCACCGATACGCTCGCCGCCAACCGCATCATCCGCGAGGCATGGGCAAAGGTGCAGGCACGCTACCCGTCGACGACGCTGGACTTCTCGGGCGAGCTCGACGACATCCAGGAAAGCCTGGACGCGATGAAGGTGCTGTTCCTGCTCGGCGTGGGCCTCATCTACCTGATCCTCGCGGCGCAGTTCCGCAGCTACTGGCAACCGGCGATGATCCTGGTCACGGTGCCGCTCGCGTTCACAGGCGTGGTGTTCGGCCTGCTCGTCTCGGGCAACCCGCTGTCGCTCTACACGCTGTACGGCGTCATCGCGCTGACCGGCATCGCGGTGAACGCGGCGATCGTGCTGATCGACGCCGCCAACGCGCGGCGCCGGCAGAGGATGAGCGTGCTGCACGCCGCGGTGTACGCCGCGCGCCGGCGCGTCGTGCCGATCATCATCACCAGCACGACGACGATTGCGGGCCTGTTTTCGCTGGCGGTCGGCCTCGGCGGGCATTCGCTGATCTGGGGCCCGGTCGCCTCGTCGATCGTCTGGGGCATCGGCTTCTCCACCGTGCTGACGCTGTTCGCGATGCCGCTGCTGTACCAGGCGCTGATGCCCGAGCACCGCTCGCGGCGCGGCGAGGCCGCGCTGTATAATGACCGCCCTTCCGCGCCCGACCAGCCATGAACTTCGAACAGGCACGCGCCAACATGGTGGAACAGCAGATCCGCCCCTGGGACGTGCTCGACCAGGACGTGCTGGACCTGCTCTACGCGATCCCGCGCGAGTCGTTCGTGCCCGGCAAGGCGAAGCAGCTCGCGTTCGCCGACGTCGAGATCCCGCTCGGGCACGGTGAAGCCATGTGGGCGCCGAAGATCGAGGCGCGCGCGCTGCAGGCGCTGGCAGTGACCAAGCACGATCGCGTGCTCGAGATCGGCACCGGCAGCGGCTACCTCACCGCGCTGCTCGCGCGGCGCGCGGCGCACGTGTATTCGCTGGAGATCAAGCCCGCGCTTGCCGAATTCGGCCGCGCCAACCTGGCACGCCACGGCGCCGACAACGTCACGCTGGAAACTGCGGACGGCGCGCGCGGCTGCGGCAGGTGGGCGCCGTACAACGTCATCGTGCTCACCGGCTCCACGCCGGTGCTGCCGCGCGCCTTCCTCGAGCAGCTCGCGCCGGGCGGCCGCCTCTTCGCGGCAATCGGCGACGCCCCGGTGATGCACGCGACGCTCGCGGTGTGCACCGCGCCGGGCATGGCGGCGCAGACGACGCTGTTCGAGACGCTGTTGAAGCCCCTGGACAACGCCGAGCAGCCCGAGCGCTTCGAGTTCCGATGAAGAACACCACGCCGGCAGAGCTTGCCGCGCGGCTCGCCGATCACGGCCAAACCCTGCCGGTACTGCTCGACGTGCGCGAACCCTGGGAGTTCCAGACCTGCCGCATCGGCAATTCGCTGCTGGTGCCGATGCGGGAGATTCCCGCGCGCCTCGCCGAGCTGGACCCGAACGCCGAGACCGTGGTCATCTGCCACCATGGCACGCGCAGCATGCAGGTGGCGATGTTCCTCGAAAGGCAGGGCTTCACCAACGTGTACAACCTCGTCGGCGGCGTCGATGCGTGGGCGCGCAGCGTCGATCGCGCCATGCCCACCTACTGAACGAACCCGGACGGACTCATCATGGCCAGATCGCTCCTTCGCATCGCCCTGCCGGCAGCGTTCATTGCTTTCGCCGGCATCGCCGGCGCACAGGACCTGATGCAGGTCTACCAGGATGCGCTGAAGTACGACGCCCAGTATGCCGCCGCCAGGCACGCGCTGAACGCAGGCAGGGAGAAGTTGCCCCAGGGGCAGGCGCTGCTGCTGCCGAACGTGAACTTGTCGGGCAGCGCCACCGGCACGACCATCGATTCCGAGCCGCGCAACTCACCGCCGCCGGCGGCGTTCAACCGCGACTTCAGCGCCTACGGCTACACCATCGCGTTCACACAGCCGATCTACCGCCCGCAGAACCGGCTGCAGGCAACGCAGGCCGAGTACCTGGTCAAGCAGGCCGAAGCGGTGTTCGGGCAGGCCGGGCAGGACCTGATCCTGCGCGTCGCGCAGGCGTACTTCGACATCCTCGCCTCGCAGGACACGCTGACGCTGGTCGGCGCGCAGAAGGCCGCCATTTCGGAGCAACTCGCGCAGGCCAAGCGCAACTTCGAGGTCGGCACCGCCACCATCACCGACACGCACGAGGCGCAGGCGCGCTTTGACCTGGTCGTGGCGCAGGAGATCGCCGCGCAGAACGACCTCGAGACCAAGCGCCGCGCGCTGCAGCAGCTGACCGGCAAGGAGTACACCGCGCTGAAGCCCCTGCGCGCCGACGTGAAACTCGCGCCGCCCAATCCGGCCGGCATGCAGAACTGGGCCGACCTCGCCGAGAAACAGAGCTATCCGGTGCAGATCCAGGAGGCCGGGACCGAGATCGCGCAGCTCGAAGCGAAGCGCAGCACCGCCGCGCACCTGCCCACGGTCGATTTCATCGCCAGCTACGGCTACACCTCGCAGACCGGTTCGTCGATCGCGGCTTCCGGCACCAACGTCAGCTCGGGCACCATCGGCGTGCAGCTCGGCGTGCCGCTTTACCAGGGCGGCGCGCTCTCCTCGCGCGAGCGCGAGGCGGCGGCGCTGTACGAAAAGTCGCGACAGGACCTGGAGAACGCGCGCCGCGCCAGCGTGCTCGGTTCGCGCCAGGCCTACCTCGCGGTGATCAACGGCATCGCGCAGGTGGGCGCGCTGAACCAGGCGCTGGTGTCCTCGCAGAGCGCGCTGGAATCCAACCGGCTGGGCTACGAAGTCGGCGTGCGCATCAACATCGACGTGCTGAACGCGCAGCAGCAGCTGTTTTCGACGCGCCGGGACCTGGCGATCGCGCGCTACAACACCATCACCAACCACCTGCGCCTGAAGGCCGCCGCCGGCAGCCTGCGCGAAGACGACCTGCGCGAAGTCAACGCCGCACTGGCGCAGTAGCCCGTTCCAGCAGTCGCAGCGCCACCTCGACGTGGCGCGCCGCGGCGCCGCGGTGCGCGGCGCACAAGGCCCGGCCCGCCGCCGACATGCGCTCGCGCGTCGTCGCGTCGGCAAGGATCCGGCGTGCGCTGGCCAACGCCTGCGGCGCATCCGGTAGCTGCAGCGCCGCGCCGGCAGCGACGGCAAGCCTGGTCGCCTCGCTGAAATTGAACACGCTGGGGCCGATGACCACCGGCGCGCCGCAGGCGCAGGCCTCGATCAGGTTCTGGCCACCGGTGCCGCCAAAGGAGCCGCCGATCACGGCGACGTCGGCAAGGCCGTAGTAGAACGCCATCTCGCCCATCGTGTCGCCGAGCAGCAGTCCGCGCCCCTCGCCGGGCACGGCGCCGCCGCTCCTGCGCACCACCGACCAGCCGCGCGCGCGCGCCAGCGCCTCCACCTCGTCGAAGCGCTGCGGATGCCGCGGCACCAGTACCGGCAGCGTATCCGGGTCGAGATCGGCAAGCGCATCCAGCAGCATCGCCTCCTCGCCTTCGCGCGTGCTCGCCAGCAGCAGCACCGGCCGCGCGAGCTCGCGCCGCAGGGCCTGCCCCGCGGCGAGCTTCGCGGGCTCCGGCTCGACGTCGAACTTGATATTGCCGGTCACCGTCGCTGCTGCGCCCAGCGCGCGCAGGCGCGCCGCATCCTCTTCGCTCTGCGCGCACGCCGCGGCGAGCGCGGCGAAGGCGGGGCGGAAAAGCCGCGGCCAGCGCGCATAGCCGCGCGCGGATTTCTCCGACATGCGCGCATTGGCGAGCATCACCGGCACGCCCGATTCGGCGCAGGCGGCGATGAGGTTTGGCCACAGCTCGGTTTCCATCAGGATCGCCAGCCGCGGCCGGAAATGCCGCAGCAGGCGGCGCATGCCGCAGGGCAGGTCGTAGGGCAGGAAGCCGCCCAGCACCGCATCGCCGTACACCTGGGCGATAGTGTCGCGCCCGGCCGCGGTCATGCAGGTGACGAGCAACTGGTGATCTGGGCGCGCGGCGATGAGCGCGCGCACCAGCGGCGCCGCGGCGCGTACCTCGCCCACCGATACCGCGTGCACCCACAGCACCGGGCGTTCGGGCCGCGCGGCGTAGCGGCCGAAGCGCTCGGCGATCGCGCGCCGGTAGCCCGGCTCGCGCGCGCCGCGCCACCACAGCCGCGCCAGCACCAGCGGCAACGCGAGCGCGAGCAGCAGGCTGTAGAGCCATCGCGCCATCAGGCGATCGCGTCCAGCGCGGCCCACGCCTCCTGCCAGGTCGGCGACGCGCGGATGCCGCCCAGGTTCCTTGCCCTGGACGACCCGTACAGCCCGGTCAGCCCGGGGTCGGTGGCGCAGTAAATGCCGAGCACCGGCACGCCGAGCGCCACCGCCAGGTGCGACAGCCCGGTATCCACGCCCACGACCGCACGCGCCTGCGCCATCAGCGTGGCGAGCTGCTCGATCTCCATGCGCGGCGGCACGCTGGCGCGGCCTCCCGCGATCGCCGCGCCGATGCGCGCGCAGCGCACGCGCTCGGCGTCGCTGCCCCAGGGCAGCACGCTGCGCACGCCCTGTGCCGCCAGCCTGCCGCCCAGCGCGATCCAGTCCTGCTCCGGCCACAACTTCGCGGCCCGGCTGCTCATCGTAAGCAGCACGCAGTACGGTGCGGCCATGTCGACGTCCGGCGGTGGGGTTTCGGGCGCGCGCAGGCCGTAGTCGCAGGGCGTCTCCACCTTGTAGCCCAGCGCGGCCGCGGTCAGCAGGCGGTTGCGCTCGACCGCGTGCAGCCTGCGCGGCACCGGGTGCCGCGACGCGTACAGCCGCGCAACGAAGGGCTCGCGCGCGCTGCCCTTGTCGTAGCCGTGGCGCTCGCCGCGCGCCAGCCGCGAAATGAGCGCGCTCTTCAGCAGGCCCTGGGTATCGACGATGCAATCGTAGGGCTTCTCCGCCAGCAGCGCGCGGAACGCGCGGAACTCCTCGCGCACCGACGGCTTCCACGGTGCGCGGCGCCAGCGCCTGACCGCCACCGGGATCACGCGACCGACCGCGCGATGCATGGCCACGATCGGCGCGAACACGTCCTCCACCACCCAGTCGATCTCGGCGCCGGGCACCTCGCGCGCGGCGTCGCTCACCGCGGGACAGTGGTGGATCACGTCGCCGAGGGAGGAAGTCTTTACGAAGAGGATGCGCATGCGCGGGATAAAATGCCTGGATCCGATTGTAAGGGAATGCCCTTGAACGCCCCGTCCCGGGCGCCGCTTTCCGCGGTCCTGATCACGCGCAACGCTGCCGCGCAACTCGAGCCCTGCCTCGCCAGCCTCGGCTTCGTCGACGAGATCCTCGTCGTCGACTCGGGCAGCACCGACGCGACCCGCGACATCGCCGCACGCCACGGCGCCCGCGTCATCGACAAGGAATGGCTGGGCTACGGGCCGCAGAAACGCTTTGCCGTCGCCAGCGCGCGCCACGACTGGGTGCTGTGCGTGGACGCCGACGAGCGTGTCTCGCCCGAGCTCGCCGCGAGCATCGCCGCCGCGCTCGCGAGTCCCACGTCCACGGTGTACCGCATGCCCCGGCGCAACCGCTTCCTCGGCCGCTGGCTCAAGCACGGCGAGGGCTATCCTGACTGGAGCCCGCGCCTCTTCGACCGGCGCAGCGCGCAGTGGAGCGAGGACACGGTGCACGAGAAGGTGCTGTACGCCGCCACGCCGGGCGTGCTCGCCGGCGACCTGCTGCACGAGTCGGCCGACGACCTGGAAGCGTACCTGGACAAGCAGAACCGCTACACCACGCTTGCCGCACAGCAGCTGCACGACGCCGGCCGCGATGCAGGCACGGCGAGGCTGCTGCTGTCGCCGCTTGCGCGCTTCCTCAAGTTCTATGTTTTCCGGCTCGGCTTCCTCGACGGCACCGCCGGGCTGGTCCACATCACGATAGGCTGCATGAACAGCTACCTGAAGTACGCCAAGCTGATCGAGCTGCGGCGCGCGAACGGCAAGCGATGAGCCGCGCGGCATCCGGGCGATACTAGCGCCATGCCTGACATCGCATCGAGGGACATCCTCGCCTTCCACGACAGCCGGCTCGCCATCGCCGGGTGGGCAACATCCGCCGAGCGCGAGCATGCGCAGGGCCTGTGGCAGGCGATCGAGGACAACCACCGCAACAACTGCGCGCTGTGGGACGAGGAAGACCTCGCGCGCCGGCGCAACGTGGCCGACGCCGAGATCGCCGCCAACAAGCGCGCCATCGACCGCTACAACCAGCAGCGCAACGACGCCATCGAGCGCATCGACGAGCACCTGCTCGCCGCGCTCGGCCCCCCGAAGGAAGGCGCGCGGCTGAACAGCGAGACCGCGGGTTCCATGTGCGATCGACTGTCGATCCTCGCGCTGAAAATCCACCACATGCGCATCCAGACGCGGCGCACCGACGTCGACGCCGAGCACGTCGCCGCCTGCGAGGCGAAGCTTTCCCGCCTCATCGAGCAGCGCGGCGACCTCGCCGGCTGCTTCGACCGCCTGCTTGCCGAAGCCGCGCAGGGCACGGGCTACTTCAAGGTCTATCGCCAGTTCAAGATGTACAACGACCCGAAGCTGAATCCGGCGGTGTACGGCGAACGAAAGCGCTAGCTGCCAGTGATGCCGCGGATCGTCCCTGTCATCCTCTGCGGCGGCGCCGGCACGCGGCTGTGGCCGATGTCGCGCAAGCTCTTGCCCAAGCAGTTCCTGCCGCTGGTGACCGGGAAGTCGCTGCTGCAGGACACCGCGCTCAGGCTGCGCGGCCTCGCCGGCGCCGGCGCGCCGGTGGTGGTGGCAAACCACGAGCACCGCTTCCTCGCCGCCGAGCAGATGCAGGCCATCGGCATGAAGCCGCGCGCGCTGCTGCTGGAACCGGTGGGCCGCAACACCGCGCCTGCCATCGCCGCCGTGGCCGCGCTGGTGGCGCAGGACGACCCCGACGCGGTGCTGCTGGTGCTGCCGTCCGACCACCGCATCGGCGACCTGCCGGCATTCCGGCGCGCGGTGCGCACGGCGCGCGCCCTGGCGGCCGAAGGGTTCCTCGCCACCTTCGGCATCGCGCCCGGCGGCCCCGCCACCGGCTACGGCTACATCGAGGCCGGCAAGGCGATCCCGCGGCGCGCGGGCGCGTACCGCATCCGGCGCTTCGTGGAAAAGCCTGCGTTGCGCACGACGAAGGCCTTCATCGCACGCGGCGGCTTCCTGTGGAACAGCGGCATGTTCGCCTTCACCGCCGCGCGCTACCTGGAGGAGATCGCGCGCCAGCGCCCCGCCATCGCCAGCGCGGCGAAGCAGTCGCTGCAGCTGGCGACGCGGGACCTCGATTTCCTGCGCCTCGACGAAAAATCCTTCAAGGCCTGCCCCGCCGATTCCATCGACTACGCGGTGATGGAACACACCGCGCACGGCGCGGTGGTGCGCGCCGACATGCGCTGGAGCGACGTCGGCTCCTGGTCGGCGCTGTGGGAGGTGAGCGAACGCGATGCCGCCGGCAATGCCGCGCGCGGCGACGTCGCGCTGCACGACGCGCGCGGCTGCTACGTGCGCGCCGACAGCCGGCACGTGTCGGTGCTGGGCGCCGAGGACCTGGTCGTCGTCGAGACCAGCGACGCGGTGCTGGTGGCGAAGCGCGCGCGCGCCGAGGAAGTGAAGGACGTGGTCGAGCGGCTGCGGCGCGGCAGGCGCAGCGAACACGAGTCGCACACGCGCGTGTACCGGCCTTGGGGCTACTACGAATCGGTCGACGCCGGCGCGCGCTTCCAGGTCAAGCGCCTGATGGTGAAGCCGGGGCAGTCGCTGTCGCTGCAGCGGCACAGGAAGCGCGCCGAGCACTGGGTCGTGGTGTCGGGCACCGCGCGGGTCACGCGTGGCACTCAGCAACTCACGCTGAAGGAGAACCAGTCCACGTTCATCCCGCTGGGCGTGAAGCACCGCCTCGCGAACCCGGGCAGGAAGCCGCTTTACCTCGTCGAGGTGCAGTCCGGGTCGTACCTGGGGGAGGACGACATCGAGAGGTTCGAGGACCGCTACAACCGCCGCTAGGCAGCCGGCTTTTCCGCGACGCCGATGACCTGCAGGCCGGCGTGGCGCAGGCCCGGCAGGTGCACCGCGACGTGGTCCGCGCGCGCGGCGAGGCGCGTGATGGCGCGGATGCCGGGCACGAAGCGGAACAGGCGGTTGAACACCAGCACGTCGCTGTTCATGAACAGGCAGAAGCCGACGAAGCCGCGCGACTTCCAGGTGCGCAGCCGCAGGCCGGCGCGCGCGAGCGGCGGCAGCGTCTCGCGCTCGCGCAGCGGCCGCTCGGTTTCGTGGTCCAGCGCCGGCGACAGCCGGTAGATCGCGCCGCGCAGCAGGCGCCAGAGCCAGAAGTCGTCCAGCGGCTCGCGAAACCAGAAGCGCCCCCCCGGCTTGAGCACACGCGCCACCTCGGCGAACAGCCTGGCGCGGTCGTTCACATGGTGGATGCCGCCGAACATCAGCACGCTGTCCAGGCTGGCGCTGGCGATCGGCAGGCGGGTGGCGTCGCCCTGCACGAACAGGTATTCGGGCAGGTCGGCGCGCGCCGCCTCGAGCATGCGCTCCGAGACGTCCACGCCGATGGCGCAGCGGACCTGCGTGCGCAGCAGGCGCAGTGCCTCGCCGCGCCCGCAGCAGATCTCCGCGGCGATCCCCAGCGGCGCCGGGCCGATCTCCGCGAGCAGTTCGTCGTCGAGGTACCTCGCGTACTCCTGGGTGTGCGGATAGCCCAGGTTCTCGATGTAGGCACGCGCGACGCGATCGTAGTGCGCCTGCTGGCGCCGCGCGTCCTCGCCGAGGAAATCCTCGGCGAACAGCGGGATGCCGGCGGCGGAAACGCGATAGCGATTGCCGCCCGATGCTGCGACCAGCGCGCCATCGCGCTCCGCGAGCGGCTCGCCGGTGCGCGGGCAGGCCAGCAGCCGCAGGTACTCCGGCGCGATGCTCATCGCGCGCGGTGGCGCAGCGCGAGGCTGCACCACAGGAGCTGGCGGTGGTCGGCGCGGCCTGCGCGGTGCTCGCGCCAGAAGCGCGCCAGCGCGCCGGCTCGCAGGCCGGGAAGATCCAGCGCCTCGTCCTCGCGCGGCCAGTCCCTGAGCCACGCGCCTATCGGCACGCCAAAGCCCTGCTTGCGGCGCCCGAGGATGGCGTCCGGGACCATCCCCTTCAGCGCGCGCTTCAACAGGTACTTGGTGCTGCCGCCGCGCAACTTATAGCGGTGCGGCAGGCGCCGCGCGAACTCGGCGAGGTCGTTGTCCAGGAACGGCGCGCGCACTTCCAGCGCCACCAGCATCGACGCGCGGTCGACCTTCGCCAGCACGCCGTCCTGCAGGTAGAAGCGCGTGTAGTACTCCAGCGTGCGGTCCACCGGATCCACCGACGCGGCGCCTTCCCATGCGTCGATCGCCTCGGCGTAGAGCTCCTCCGCCGGCAGCGGCTGCTCGAACAGCTGCGCGATCTCCTCCGGCGCCGCCGGCGCAAGCCACAGCGGGTTCCACAGCGCCGGGGATCGCTCCACGCCGCGCAGCGCGCGGCCGAGGCGAAAGCCAAGGCTCATGTAGCCGTGTGAGACCGGCAGCCTCGCGCTTGCCGCGCGCGCGGCGCGGTGCAGCGGCCCGGGCACCCAGCGCGCGTACAGGCCGGCGGGCCCCAGCGCGCGGAACGGGTCGTAGCCGGCGAACAGCTCGTCGCCGCCATCGCCGCCCAGCGCCACGGTCACCGACTCGCGCGCGAACGCCGACAGCATGTGGGTCGGCAAGATAGACGCGTCGCCGGTGGGCTCGTCCAGCCTGCCGAGCAGCGCCGGCAGCAGCCTGCGCGCGGCGGCCATGTCGAGCACCCGCTCGCGATGCTCCGCGCCGCAGGCCGCGGCGGCCGCGCGCGCATGGCGCGTCTCGTCGAAGCTCGGCTCGTCGAAGCCGATGGCAAAGGTCTTCACCCGCCCGGCGCCCGCGGCGCGCGCCGCGCAGGCCAGCACCGCGCTCGAATCGATGCCGCCGGACAGGAACACGCCCAGCGGCACGTCGGCGACCAGGCGCCGCTCGACCGCCCGCGCGAGCAGCCCGCGCAGCTCCTCGCACAGATCGTCCTCGCTGCGCGAGGTCTCCTGCGCGTCGATCTCGAAGCGCCAGTAGGCGCGCGTGCGAAGCTCGCCGCTGCCCAGCTCGTAGCGCAGCAGGTGCCCGCCGGGCAGCTTGGCGATGCCGCGGTACAGCGACCACGGCGCCGGCACGAAGCCCCAGGCGTAGAACTTCTGCAGCGCGCGCGCGTCGATCTCCGCGCCCGGGGACAGCGCCGACAGCTCGGACGCGAAGGCGAAGCCGCGCGCGTCGGCGCGGTAGTAGAACGGCTTCTTGCCGAAGCGGTCGCGCGCGGCGAACAGGCGCCTGCGCGCCCGGTCGTAGACGACGAAGGCGAACATGCCGTTCAGCCGCTCCGGCAGCGCCTCGCCCCATTCGCGGTAGCCGTGCACCAGCACCTCGGTGTCCGAGTGGTCGGTGCGGAAGCGGTGGCCGCGGCCTTCGAGCGCGCGGCGCAGCTCGGCATGGTTGTAGATCTCGCCGTTGAAGACCACGCCGGTCTCCCCCGTCGCGTCCCACATCGGCTGCGCGCCGTCGACAGGATCGATCACCGCCAGCCTGCGGTGCGCGAGGAACACGCGCGCCTCGCGATCGACGTGCTCGCCCGCGCCGTCCGGGCCGCGATGCGCCACCGCTTCGCTCATGCGTCGCAGGTCGCGCTCGTCGCCCGCGCCGGCGAACCCCGCCAGCCCGCACATCAGGCGGCGCGGTCCAGGTTGTGCGTGCTGCCGACGACGTAGACCGGCTTGCCCTGCGCCTCGTACCAGGTGCGCATGATCAGCTCGGCGAGCAGGCCCATCAGGATGCTGGTGGCGCCGGCGAGGAAGGTCACCGCGGCCAGCAGCGGCAGCGGCGTCTGGATCAGCGCCACGCCGCTGGCCAGCTTCAGGTAGAGCGCGTACGCGCCGGCCGCGAACGACGCGCCGATCGCGGCGATGCCGAAGCCGCCGAACACGTAGATCGGCTTGTTGGCGTAGCCGGCGAGGAACTTGATCACGATCAGGTCGAGCACCACTTTCAGCACGCGCTCGAAGCCGTACTTGGACGCGCCGAAGCGGCGCGGGCTGTGGTTCACCGGCAGTTCGGTGACGCGCGCGCCCTGCCAGTGCGCATACACCGGGATGAAGCGGTGCATCTCGCCGTACAGCCGCACGCCCTTCAGCGCGTCGCGCCGGTAGGCCTTCAGCGTGCAGCCGTAGTCGTGCAGGTGCACGCCGGAGATCCACGAGACCAGCCGGTTGGCGATGCGGCTGGCGAAGTTGCGCTGAGCGCCGTCGCGGCGGTCCCTGCGCCAGCCCGAGACCACGTCGAAGCCCTCGTCGAGCTTCGCCAGCAGCCCCGGGATGTCCTCCGGCTCGTTCTGCAGGTCGCCGTCCATCGGCACGATCACGTCGCCCGCGGCGAAGTCGAAGCCGGCCATCAGCGCCGCGGTCTGGCCGAAGTTGCGCCGGAAGTTGATCACCCTGACGCAGGGGTCGGCGGCGGCGATCTGCGCGAGCTCCTCGTCGCTGCCGTCCTGGCTGCCGTCGTTGACGAAGATCGTCTCGTGCGGCCTGCCCAGCGACGCCAGCACGCGCGCGAGCCGCCCGTGCAGCGGCCGCAGGCTGTCGCGCTCGTTGTACACCGGGACGACGATCGACAGCACGCCGCTAGCCGCCCAGCGCCGCGCGCTTGCGCTTGAACAGGTCCTTCAGCCGGTGCTCGAGCACCGTCGTCGCCGAGGACGAGGAAAAGAACACGTTGCGCAGCGTGCGCAGGATGCGCGACGGGTGCACCAGGTAGCCGACCGCGTAGTTCGCGAGCATGAAGCCGATGCGGTACAGCGCCAGCTCGCGCGGCCCCATGGCGTCGTTGCAGGTCAGCGGGTTGAGCGAGGTGTAGTCGCTGTTCAGCGACGTGAGCGACAGGAAGTACGCGTCGTCGAGCTTCACCTTGCCGGCGTCGTACAGCCGGGCGAAGATCTCGGTGCCCGGGTACGGCGAGAAGATGTTGATCGACACCTCGTCGGCGCCCTTCCAGGCCAGGTACAGGCCGTAGCGGATGGTCTCGAACACGTTGCGGCGGGTCTCGTCGGGAAAGCCGATGATCAGGTTGGTGCGCACGACGATGCCCTGGCGCTTGGCCTCGATCACCGACTCGGTGAGCCGGTCCAGGTCGATGCGCTTGCGGATCTTCTGCAGCGTCTCGGGCGACCCGCTCTCGGGCGCGTAGACCAGGTAGTTGCAGCCGGTGGCCTTCAGCAGGCCGAGCACCTCGGCGTCCAGCGCCTCGCTGCGCGTGCCCGAGGGCAGCGACCAGTTCAGGCGAATTCCCTCGGCGAGCAGCCGCTTGCAGAACTCCACCGTCCACGCCTTCTTGGTGATCGCGGTCAAGTCATAGAACTGCAGCGAGGTGATGTCGTAGCGCGCCTGGTACGCCTTGATCTCGGCGAGCAGGTCGTCCACGCCGCGCAGCACGTAGCGCGTGGTCCACATCTGCGGGCTCGAGCAGAACGTGCACTGGTACGGGCAACCGCGCGAGGCCATGATCGGCATGTCGCGCGCGCTCTGCACGCCGTAGGACTTGCCCGCCTGCCAGAAGGCCTCCAGGTAGCCCTCCGGCCAGCGCGGCCAGGGGATCGCGTCGACGTCGCGCAGGCGCGGCAGGCCGCCGACCTCGACGTACGCGCCGGCGTCGTCCAGGTAGGCCACGCCATTGACGCGCGAGAAGTCGCCGCCCTCGCGGAAGGTCTCGAGGACCTCGAGGAAGGTGTGCTCGCCCTCGCCGCGCGCGCACAGGTCGATCTCCGGGCAGTCGCGCAGCGTGAACTCGGTAAGCCCGGTGACGTGCTCGCCGCCGGCGACGAAGAGCGCGTGCGGGAAGCGCGCGCGCACCGCGCGCACCAGGTCGCGCACCACCGGCCACTCGCCGGAGAACATCGCCGAGAACCCGATCACCTCGGCGTCCGCGGGGATGCGCGCGAGGATCTCGTCGAAGGTCAGCCCCTGGCACTGGTAGCCCGGCCGGCTGGCAATCGGCCAGACGCGGTTCAGCGCCTCGGCGATCGCATCCACCACGGTGCAGCGGTAGCCGTGGCGCTCGACGTAGGCCGACAGGTAGGCGTAGGCGAGCCCCGGGGTCGCCTCGTTGTTGAAGGCCTTCAGCGTCGACACGATCGGCGCGCGCACCAGCGCCACCGCCGGCAGGCGCGCGGCGTCCGCGTGCCTGCGCGCGACGCGCTTTCCGGGCAGCGCCGCGCGCTCCATCGCGCGCCGATGCGCGTCGATCGGCCGCTGCCGCCGCGCCAACGTGACCGGCGCGCTCATGCCGGCCGGTAGTTCCAGCCGGTGACGAGGATGCCCACGGCGATGAGCGCGATGCCGAGCCACTGCATCGGGTTGATCTGCTCGGACAGGATCAGCCAGGACGCGAGGATCACGCCGATGAACTGCGCGGCGACGATCGCCTGCGCGAGGTGCAGCGGGATCCACTTCAGCACCCACGCGTACGTCAGCCCCGCGACGGCGTAGAAGCACAGCCCGGCGACGCTCATCCATCCGAGCAGGCGGAAAAAGAGCTTGTGCGAATCGGGCACCGCGGCGCCCAGCTTCAGCAGCACGTTCGCGCACACCGTGCACGCCACGATCGCGCCCATCGCCAGCAGCAGCTTCATGGCCCGATCTTACCTTCGTTCCCTGCGAACAGATACGCGAGCTGGGGCATCCAGCGCAGCACCAGCGCGCCGATCCAGGGCGCGTCGACGAGCTGGATCCAGTGCCGCGGCGGCGGGCGCGCGCGCGCCGCGATCGCCGCCAGCTCGTCGCGCGCGACCACCCTCAGCGCGTCCTCCTCGACGAAGTACACGCTCGCGCGCTCGCCGACCCGGTACACGTGGCCGTGCTTGGTGTCGAGCAGGCCCCCGGGCGTGTCGCGAAAGCGCGCCGACAGCGGCACCACGGCGTAGTCCTTGTGCTCTCCCAGCGCGAGCCTGAACACCGCGTCCGCCATCCAGGTCTCGGTGAACAGCGCGACGTGCGCGAGCCGGCCGAGCCGGCTGTAGTCCCGGCCGACGACGAACAGCGTGCCCTCGATGGCGTTGCCGCGGCCCAGCCCCGGGTGCGCGCGGATCGCGTCCATGGTGCGGTCCTGCACGCCGCGCCAGGCGCGCCAGTGGTCCGCCGCGCCGACGGTGGCGAGCACCAGCAGCGCGGTCGCCGCGGCGTAGGCGGCGCGCGGCAGGGGCAGCGCCGCGATGGCGAGCGCGACCGGGAAGCTCGCGTAGATGGTCACGCGGTTGCCCAGCCCGAACGGCGACTGCGGGTAGCCGCCGGTCAGCGCGAACATGCCGAAGCCGCCCAGCGCCACCGCCGCCGCGCCCAGCCACAGCGCGCGCGGCAGGCGCACCGCGACCGGGTCGGGGCGCACCCGCATCGCCAGCAGCCAGATCGCCGCGGCGACGATCGCCGACACCAGCGTGACGCTCCCCACGGACCACCACAGCTTGAGAGCGAACGACGGGCCGAGCACGGAATCGACGCCGCCCGCCACCTGCAGCGCGAACTGCTTCGCCAGCGCAATGACATCGAGGCTGCCTGGCAGGCGCTTGCTGCCGATGCCGTGCAGCACGGTCAGCACCACGTAGTAGGCCACGTAGGCGAGCTGCGGCAGCGCGAGCGCGGCGGCTTCGCGGAACTTGCGCTGCACGAGGAACACCAGCGCCAGCCCGAAGCCCCAGGGCGGCGAGCCGTAGGACACGAACGCGGCGAGCGTGCCCATCGCCACCGCGGCCGCGAGCCGCCCGCGCGCGGCGAGCCAGTACGCGAAAAGGAAGAACGACGAGGTGAGCATCAGGTACTGGTTCGAGTACCAGAACACCGTGCTTTCGTGCGCCGGGTAGAGCAGGAACAGCGCCGAGAACAGCGCCGCCCGCGCCGGCGTGAACCACAGCGTACCGAAGCGGTACGCCATCGCGTAGGCGAGCGCCACCCAGCCGATCTTCAGCAGGTCGTAGAGCCAGAATTTCTGGTAGCCGATCCACGCGTACGCAAGGCCGTGCGTGGCGATCAGCACCGGCGTCGCGGTCCAGGTCTCCACCGGCGGCACCGAGGTGCGCTGCACGATCTCTGGAAAGTCGTCGCAGCACACGCCGACGCCGAGGAGCGCGTAGACGATCAGCGCGAGGTAGGCGAAATGCGGCACGCGCGCACCATACACGACGGACACGACACTCGGGCAACGCAAGTGGCAGTACAGCTTCGCGGTGCCCGCGCGCACGCGGTCAGCGCACGCTCAATGCGACCGAGGCAGGGCTGCCCTGATCCGGTCCCAGAGTCTGTTGCTGCGCTTCCAGGGTAGGAGACCATACCGAGTGCCGTCGCCGACCCAATCGATCTTCGTCGGCCCAGCGGCCCTGCATGCCTCGATGGAAATCAGCGGGCTCTTGCGGGCCGTGCACAGCTCGGTGGTGGCCGGGTTGTTCGCCAGGAAACGGATCTCTATCGAATAGCGTGGCTTGGTATGCGAGTCCCGCACGAACGTGCGGTGCAGATTGAATCGGGTAAAGATCAGCGCGTCTCCCCGGAAAACGCGCGGAGCCCAGAGCGTACTCCCGGATTGCAGGAGCTTGTCGATGCCCAGATTCTCCGCTTGGGCATGCTTGAAAAGCTCGCTCACAGGGTTGGGCTCGAGTTGCAGCGTTCGGTCGACGAATCCGGCGACGAACTCCACGTTGGGCGCGCTGGCGCCACACTCCTCAGGATCCAGGAGCAGCCATACACTCACCATGTCGAATTCCGGACCTTCCGGCAAGCCGAAACCGTCCTGATGGAATGGGATGGCGATGTCCACGCGTTCCCTAGTCACCTTCCTGACGCTGCTGATCGGGATCAGGCAATACACACGGGTCGATCGAAGGTAGCCGGTAACAATGTCCCAGATCGCGGATCGGCGAATGGCTTCGACCAGCGGAAACGCCAGGTCGTCCTCCTTCTCTTCCAGCATGGATATGTTTGCCATCTGCTGTACGGCACTGAACGGGACGCCGGCCGGGACCTCTCCCTGATCCCTGAATCGCGCATGCTCCTCAAAGACTGCGCGCGCCCGATTGCCGTAAGCGGCGAGCTGGTCCGCCGGGATCGCGCCGCGCAGGAGCATGCATTGGTCGGTCCGCAGGGCCTTGATCGCCGGCCGTGCGCTACGCAGCGACGACGCTTCCACATCTAGGGGCATGGTCCAGTCGGACTGTACCGGATTTTCCGCGCGGCGCGCGACCCTCGTCGCCGGCTGATTTGCGGGCTATCGCACCGGCCAAAGAGGAGCGAGCAAGCCTTGCCTGGAGCAAGCGCCCAGCCCAGCATGCGGATCGGAGAACCAAGACGCGCCACGCCAATGACGGTACGATATGCGAAGGGGGTACAGAATGAAAGCTCGCCTTCAACGTTTTGCGCGTCGTGCCGCCGGGTTCGCCGCGCGGAAGCTGAATGCACTGGCCCACGGTCAGCGCCAGACCGGCGCCACGGGGAGGACGCATGTCGATGGAATCGACCACGGCGACCCGATCAACAACACGCTGGAGCAGGAGTCGTCACGGCAGCGTCGGGCACGTTCGGGGGGCGATCCCGAAGCGGCGCTCCACCTCGCGAACGCTCTTGCCGCGCGGCAAGAGTATACGGCCGCGATCAAGGTCCTGGACGACGCCATCGGGCGCACGCCTGAACCCGACATCGCGCTCTTTCTGACCAAGGGGCAGATCGCGGCGCATACGGGAAATCACACCGACGCGCTTGCCTCCATCGAGGCTGCGCTCCGCATCGACCCACGCAATACCGTGGCGCTGCGAAGCATGCTGGTGCTGCTCGCGGGCGACTCACCGCGCCGCGACGAGATCCTTCGCGTGCTGTGCCAGGTCGAGCCCAGCAATCCGGAGAACTGGGAAGCTGTCGGCGCCCGCGCCTGGGAGCTGGATTCGCACGCCTCCGCGACGACCATTCAGGACAGCGGCAGCAACCGGCTCGCGCGCCTTGCCGACCGATTCGAGGCGGAGGAATCGGCGCTGGCCACGGAAATCGGTACCCTCGAACGCTCGCTGGAATCCCTGGAACGCGAGTCGGTTGCGTGGGCGCGGCAAGGGTCTGCGCAGAATCACATGCTCGGCCTGCTCGACAGCCACGATACCGTATGGCAGTACAGCCACGGTTCCTTTCATGTACGCAACATGAGCCTGTTCGCGAAGCTGCACGGCGTGCGGCAGCGCTATCGCGAGTCTCCAGCTTCGATACCCGCAGGAATGCTCGACGCGTTCACCATGTCCGGGAAGATGGCGCTCACCGAATGCGTACTGAACGGCGCGCACGAGCCGGAGTTCCGCGACATCCTGGACGACCAGGATCTGGAGATGAGTGCGCGCTTGTTGCCGGGCGCCTCCGCCGAGGGGAAAGTCGCCCTTACGAACCTAGAACTACGCGCGTACCACAGCCCCTTCGGCGCCACGGGCCAGTGTATTCACGAAGCGCTGTCCGGGCTGGATGCCCGCGGCAAGCGCGTTGGCGTGGTCGGCAGCAGCGGGTTTCATTTCGAGGCCTGGGCCCTGTCGCAGAGCCGGCAGGTCGACGCCATCCGCCTGCGGCCGATCGACAACCGAACCACGGCCGTGAAAACGTTCACGTACGACGAGGTCGCTGATCGCTCCGGACAGTATGACCTGCTTATCGCGCCAGGATTCGTTGACGAGCACGGCCTCGGCCTGCTGGGCGAAGCACTGAATCCGGACGGCGACCTTGCGGCCATGGCAATGCTGCGCCGCCTGCTGGCGGACGACGGGACGCTCGTGCTTGCAGTTCCCGTAGGGGTCGATCGGCTGGTCTTCAACGTGGCGCGGATCTACGGTCGGCACCGCCTGCCGTTACTGCTGTCAGGCTGGCATGTCCGTGGCCGGATCGGATATTCCGAGTCGCTGCTCGAAGACGCCGGCACGGTTCGTCCGGCGTTCGTCCTCGAGAAAGCTATCGACCAGCGCTTGACCACGCAGGAGACGCGATGACCATTGTCCAAGCCGAGTCGGTATCCCGAGGCCCCGAGTTCGACCCGTACCTGGGTGGCTTGGCGCGAACGGCCGTGCTACACGAACGCGCCGCCGCACTCAGGGTGCGATACAAGGCGATGCTCGGCGTCCGGGACGAACTGCGCAGGCGCGCATTGGCGCAGGCCGAGCGGGTGGCGTCGTTGCGCGCCGCCGTCGGCGCGACAGCCGTCGAGGCTTCCAGGCTCTTCTGGAGGCACCACTCTTTGTGCAGGCATGCATTCGGCCCGCCGAATCGCTGCCCGGTACCGCCCAAAGAGTTTCCACCGGAGATGCTCGACGGATTCACCATGGGGGGCCGGGTGCCGATCGAGTATATCTACGGGAATTCGACGTATCCCGACAACTGGCCGCTCGTCTATACGGACTACGAGATCGACAAGTACCTGCAGAGGATCGCCGCACGCAAGTACTTTGTCTACGGAATGACGGACGTATGGCTGTGGGAGGCGCTCGAGCGATTCCCGGTCAAGGGTCTGCACGTCGTCAACATGGGCTCGCTGACCCCCTGGTACGAAGCCAACTGCCTGCACCACGGCGCGCGGTCGACGACGATCGACTACAACCGCATCATCACGCTGACCGACCGCATCAGCACCATGACCACGTCCGAGTGGGAGCAGGCCCGGCCGAAGTTCGACGTCGCGTGGTCGATTTCCTCCTTCGAGCACGATGGACTGGGGATGTACGGCGATCCGCTCGACCCGGATGGCGATCTCAAGGCAATGAAAAGGATGAAGTCAGTCGTCAAGCCAGGCGGGCTCCTGTTCCTTTCCGTACCGGTCGGAAAGGACAAGGTTCTGTTCAACAACGCCAGGATCTATGGCCGCCTGCGGCTGCCGGTGCTGTGCAGCGAATGGGAGCAGTTGGCGACGTTCGGTCTCCAGGACGTGCACCTGGAAGGGCCGGGGCATATCCAGCCGATCATCGTGCTTCGCAATACCTAGCTGCGATAGGCAGACTACCGTGACCTACACGCCGCAAGCTCTTTGCGGACGTGCCTTGCAATAACCGCGCCGACGGTTGCGGCCCCTTTCTCGGAGAAATGAAAGTCGTCGTAGAAGTACGTTGCCTCGCGCGGCAAGGCAGCCGCGGCGTCTACGCACGTGAGCCCGTTTGCCTCGCAGACCGAAAGAAGCGCGGCGTTGTAGCTCGATAGGCCTTGTTCGAGCGCAGCCGTCGTGTACCACCGAGTCTCGGGCGAGTCCAGCTCATGGCCGATGAACCCGGCGTAGATCTGCGCGCGCGCCTCGTCCGACATCCGGTTCGACCAGACGTACGGCTGCGTGACGAACACCATCGGCGCGCCGTACGCGTCGGCATAGGCCTTCAATGCCAGGATCGTTCGTCGATACCTGTCGAGGTGCGGCCCCATCTCCGGCAACTCGGCGACCCATCGATCCGGGCGGACTCTGGCGTAGGCATCCCGCAGGTGCTTCTGGTAGAGGCCAAAGTCCGAGGCTGCCGCGGCTTTGGTGCCGTCCGGGAAGTACCTTCCATACAGGCGCCTTCCGATCGCCAGCAGGGCAGACCGGCCCTCGTCGCCCGGCAGGGACATGAATGCCTGCTTCTTCCACCAGTCGTCGGGAATGTCGAAAGGGTGATGGATGCGAAAGTCGAACAGGAAGTCGTTCAACCCCAGCAGCACGATGAACATGTCGAACCGGGGCATGTATTGCTCGATTTCCGGCAGTTGCAGCAGGTGGTGGCGCGCGTTGACGCCACCCTTACCCAGGTTGCCCACCCACACGCTGGGCGCGCAATCGCGCAGCCTGGCCGCCAGCTGCTGCGCCCAGGTTTCATCCTCCGACAGCACCCAGTCCTCGGCGGTGCTGCCTCCAAGTACGGCGATTCTCGGTGCCGCGCCCAACGGTGGCATGGCACGGCGAATACCCAGGCGATTGACCGTCAGGACATGGTCACCCGAAACGTGGGGCAGCAGTCCGTTGGTCCTCACGGCGATGCCCCACCCCGGAGTCCGGATGTAGGCCGCGCTCGGGTCGAACACGTACTGGCGCAGGAGCCATTCGAGGCCCGCAAGGCAAGCCGTGCTGACGACCAGCGCCAGCAGCGCGTTCGCGAGTACCGCCCGATACCTCACCCGCCAGCGCCGGCCCTGGCAGGGGCATGCGGACCGAGGGGCGCCCACCCGCCGAGGAAGGCACGATACCGCGACTCCGCCTCTGCGAGCACGGACTGAACGAGCGCTTCCCCGATGGGATCGCCCATTCGCCGCTGGCGAGCAACGAGCCACTCGAGGAGTTCGAATGCGTACTCGTTCTGCCCGAACATCTCCGCGAAGGCGGCAAGCTTCAGCAGCTTCGCGACGGAAAACTGTTCCGTTGGCATACCGCGGGCTTCAAGCTCGATCGGATCCTTGAAATAGATTCCGTGCCCTTCGATCAGCTGCCCCCACAGCGGGTACAGGCCCGGCGCATGGCGCGCGGTGATCGGCGAGCGCGCCCGCCCCATGTAGTGATGGCCGATGAGGTCGAAGAACGAAAAGCGATGCTGCCGCAGGAACGCATCGATGTCGGCGAAGAACGGACGATCCTTGTACGACTCCACGAACGACACCTCGACCATCAATCCGATGGTGGCGTCGAGAAGCGGCCCAGAACCCTTCAGGATCTCCAGTTCGGAGCCCTGGACGTTCAGCTTCATGAAATCAAGGTCGTCGATGCCGTTCTCGGCGGCCCAGGCCTCCAGGCTGGTGACCTTCCACGTCGCGCGGGCGGTCGGGTAGAAGATGTCCATAGACAGGAACTTCTGCTCGCTGTTGGCGAACTTCCACCTGTCGGTCAGGCCGGTGTTCTGCTCGTAGAACGCACCGCCCCCCGGACTCTTGTTCTCGTAGAACGTCAGGTTGCCCGGCTTGCTCCACAGGCCCGCCGCGAAGTAGCGGTAGTCCAGGCCTCGCTCGGCGGCGATGCGATTGAGTTCCGCGACCTCCTTTTCGTCGGGCTCGAACCCGTACAGGCGCACGCGTCGCGGTTCCAGCGACTGCCATCGCGGATCGGCAAGCGCTTCACGCGCCCCACCGTCCAGGATGATGAAGCGCTCTCGCGGGTCCACGGCGTCGGACACCAGGTCAGCGATGATGAAGCCTGCTCTGCGCGTGTAGCGGTCACGGAGCGCCTCTTGCGTTCCCTGTGCCGCAGTCAGGCGGGCTTCCGGCGTTGCCGGCGCAGGCGCGACGGCCTGTGCCGCGCTACCGCCGAACGCACGCCCCAGCCGACCTGCAAGCTTTGCAATCAATCCCAAGGAATTCCCCTTGCGGCGCCGGTCAACGTTGCCGAAATCACCGATGCGCCGACAAACCCACCACCAGCAGCCGTCGAACGAACTTCACGCATGACCACGCATGGAGTATAGCGAGCAGCGGCCGGCCGATCGCTCCCTCGCGATGCAGCCAAGCGTAGTTGGCCAGCTCGGCCCGCTCCATCGCCCACAGCTGCGCGCTCAGCCCGCCGGCGCCGAAGTCCGCCTTGTGGTGCGCGGCGAGCGCCGCTTCGAGGCGCGCGGCGCGCGTGCCGCCGCGCGTGATGTCCAGCCACAGCCGGTGATCCTCCATGTGGCGCTGGCCTTCCGGGAATCGCCACGCGCAGTCGCGGCGCAGCATCGCCGCGCTAGTGACGAAGCGGTTACGCCACAGGAAGTCGCGGAACACGAACATGCGCACCGGCGGCGCGTCCTGCACCGGGGCGGCGGCGATAGAGCCAGGGGTGACGACATGCAGATGGCCGCTCACGCAAGCCTGCGGGTGTGCGGACATCCATGCCGCCTGCAGTTCCAGCTTCCGCGGGTGCCAGGAATCGTCCGCGTCGAGGAAGGCGACGTACTCGCCGCTCGCCGCCTCCCAGCCGGCGTTGCGCGCGCTCGCGGCGCCGAGGTTCTCCGGCAGCGGGAGCACCCGCAATGCCGGGGTCTCCGTATGGCGGGCAGCGAAGGCCCGCAGCACGGCGAGCGTGCCGTCTCCGCTCGCGTCGTCCACCAGGATCACCTCGCGAGGGCGCGCGGTCTGCGCGAGAACCGACTCGAGCGCGCGCCCGATGGTGTCCGCGCAGCGGTAGCAGGGGATGACGACCGAAACCGGCACTTCGCGCGGCGGCATGTCGGCTCAGCCCGGCGGCGCCCCGGGTTCCATCTCGACGATCGACGCCGCGCCGCGCAAGGGCGCCCGGCCGGAACCGAGCCCGAGGCGGCCGAGCAGTCCCTTGAACCAGCCCGCCGCCGGCGCTCCCCCCTGCGTTGCCGCGAGCTGCGCCGCGGTCGCCGGCAGCATGTGCGCGGGCAGCTTCCAGTACAGGTTGTTCCAGAACACCACGCCCGCACCGTCGGCGGTCTCGTGGATGGTGTCCAGCGCCTCCGGCGCCGGCGCGGCCGCCGGCGCGGCGTGCAGCGGCGGCAGCACGAACTCGGAGAAGTAGCGATGGCTGTAGCCCATCATGCGCTCGAAGTGCGGGATCGATTCCTCGACCATGCCGCGCGCGCGCAGGAAGCGCGCGTAGCGCACGTGGTGCACGCCGAAGCTGTCGCAGCGCGACACCGCCTCGCGGTAGTGCGCGAGCGCCTCGTCGCCGCGCCCCAGGTCCTCGAGCAGCGTCGCGCAATGCCAGTGCGCGTTCGCCGCGAGCTGCGCGTGCGGCTGCGCGCGCGGGTGCGCGGGAAGCGCCAGCGCCCGCCGGAAGGCGTCGATCGCCTCATCTACCGCGCCGGCAGACTGGCGCAGCCGCGCCAGGCCGAACCAGGCTTCGGCCAGGCGCTCGTCCGCGCGCAGCGCGTCGCGGTAGTGCCGCTCGGCGACCGCACGCGGCGGCTCGCCGGCTGACAGAGCGCGCAAGCCTTCCAGGTATGCCGGCTCGCCCGCCGGCAGATCCGCGTTGCGCGCATAGGCCTCGACCGTATCCAGCAGCAGCGCCAGGCGGTGGAACGCCGCTCCGGCGTGCAGCTCGACGAGCGCCGGCTGCGTCGCGTCCGGCGCCGGGTAGCCCAGCGCCGCCAGCAGCGGATCGACGGGCGCGTCCGGCACGCCGCTCACGGCGCCCGCGCGACCAGCCCGCGCTCCTGCACCGCGTCCGCGATCAGCACGGCGATGCGGCGCGACATGGGCGCGGTGTAGTGGAAGGCATCCACGTACAGGGGTTCGGCGAGGTCCTGCTGCATGTCCGCCGCCCACACGAAGGCGTCGCCCAGCGGCGCGGCGGCGCCGGATTCGCGCATCATCGGGTAGCCGAGCTTGGAGTTGACGTGGCAGTGCAGCCGGTCCGGGTTGAACACGTGGTGGCGCAGGTCGTACTTGTAGGTCGGGATCGGCTGCCACACGAACACCGGCACGATGCCGTAGTCCCGCGCGATCGCCTTCGCCTGGCGCATATTGTTCACGTAGCGCTGGATCACCGCGCGCCGCGTCGATTCCGGTTCCGGCACGTCCGGCGTCGCCGCCACCGGCGCGGCGACGTACTGCGGCACCGCTTCGCCAAAGGCGCGGTCCAGCGCCGCGTTGGTCAGGCGCATCAGCGGCATGGTACGCACGAACTCGGTCAGGTTCTCCCACCTGGTCACGGCGCCGTGACCCGCCACCTCGCGCTGATACCTGGTATTGCTTTCATTGAAGTAGGTGGCGAGCGCCTGCCAGCTGGACGGCTGGCCGTCGTGATAGCAAAAGTCGTTCAGGCCGTCGAGGAACACCGCCATGTCCGGGCGATGGCCGGCGGAGAGCAGCCGCTGGAACAGGATCAGTTCCTGCGTCGACTGGTAGCCCGAGCGGCCGAAGTTGTACACCCGCGCCGGCTTCGCTGCGAGCCCGCGGCGGTTCATCTCCTGCTGCAGGTAGGACGCCACCGTCGCCCAGTACGGGCCGACGCCGAACGAAGTCGAGCCGCCAAAGAAGAACACGTTGTAGTGCTCGCCCGACAGCGGCCAGGGCCCGTTGTCGCGCACCTTGCGGTAGCCTTCCTCGGCGACGCCGTAGTAGCGCCCGTCCAGCGCGTGGGAACGAAAGTGGACGTAGCTCTCGAAGCGCGCGCCGGCTTTGTAGAACTCGTCCCACATCGGCTTCACCTCGTCGGCCGATTGCAGGTCGTACCACAGCACGGCGTTCGCCGGGCTGATCATCGCCTCGCGCACCGCGCGCGTGTTCTCGTTGATGCGGTCCTGCGGTGTCATGAGCAAATCCGGATTGGCGCGCAGCCACCTGCCGGCCGCCGCGTTCAGCAACAGCACGACGATCACTGCCATCAGCAGGCTCACGCTGATGGATACCACGGCTGCCGTGAACCAGTTGCGCTTCAAGCGAGTAGCCTGTCGATCACGCGCACCGCGACGCCGTCGACGTCCCGCGCCGCGCCGGTGGCCGCGGCGCCGACCGGCGCTTCCCTTCCGTCCAGCATCCGCCGCCTGCCCGGCAGCGCGTCCACGCCGCCTCGCGCGACGTGCGCGCGCAGGAACGCCGACAGCGCGGCTTCGGCGCCAGGCGCCAGCAGGCGCGCGACGCGCGCCCGCGCCGCTTCGTCGAACGCGGCGTCCGCCGGCGCGAACACGGTGAGCGGCACGTCCTCACGCCATCGCGAGGCGAGCGGCGTCGCCTCCAGCGCCAGCGCGAGGATGCCGGCTGCGCGCGCGCAGCCGAGCTCGCGCAGCGCGGCCCACAGCCGCTGCGCGATGCGGCGCACCTCGACTTCGCGCATGGCGCGGTCGGAAGCCACCCGCGCGCGCCGCCACGCGCGGCCGCGTGCGGTGCCGCAGCGCCAGGTCACGCGCCGGCGCGCGAAGGTACGCGTCTGCGTGGTGTCGTTCCACGGGTGCAGCGTCGAGCGCGCGAGGTCTGCGGGCGCTACTTCGTGGTCGACGATGATGTTGCCGAAGTACTTGGGCAGCGCGTCCACGCTCAGCATGCCCATGTCTTCTGGCCCGCTGGAGAAGTGAATGCCTTCGCGGTCCTCGGCGCCGCCGGCATACCACAGGAAGGTGATCGGGCAGCGGCGCGGGTCGAACGCGAACAGCTCGCGCACCGCGAAGCGCGACACGAAGCCCTCAGGCCCCGCCGGCCAGTAGCCTTCCAGCGCCGGGCGCCCGTGCGGGCTGCCGGGCATGGCCAGCGCGGTCAGCGGGTGCAGGTGGCGGCGCCCGAGCTCGGCCAGTCCCTCGGCCGGGATGCGGATGCTGTCGTCCCCGGCCACGCGAAAGCGCGCCTGCGCCTCCGGCAGGCATGTTTCCTTCGCCACCTGCAGGAAGGGCACGGCGATCGCCTTGCTGCGGCCCTCAGCCATGACTTCGCCGCAGCGCCGGAACGTGCCGTCCGACCACAGCGTGTCCGGCGGCACGAACACCGCTACCGCGCCCGCGCGCAGCGCCTCGGCCGCGGTCTTGTGGAACCAGTGCACGTGGTACGAAACGTCCGGCGTGCGCTCGCCCAGCGGGGAAACGAACTCGGTCTGCACCAGCCGGGCCAGCCGCTGCCAGTGCGCACTCGCCTCGACGCGCGCGCGGTCGCGCCGTGTGGTGTGGACGCGGTAGCTCACCTGGTGCGCGGCGGCGAGCGCGGGCAGGTTGCCGGCCGACAGCAGGTTAGGCAAGGTCATGTCGAGGAACAGGCCGGTGTGCTCCTCGCCCCAGACGTTGGTGATGACGTGGAAGAGCACCGCGCGCGCCCGGCCTCAGTCCGTGTACGGCGGCTTCCAGCCGTAGTTCCATGCGGCGAGGTCCACGTCCAGCGGCGCCTCGCTGCGCTTCAGCGCCATCACCGCGTTGGCGTCGAAGTCGCCGCCGCGCCCGGACGGGTCGTAGAACGGGATGCCGGCGGCGAACGCGTCGCGGATCGGCGCCGGATCGCGCCCCTCGGGCACGTAGGCGATGAAGGGCTCCTGCATCGCCTGCACGAACCCCGCCTGCGCGAAAGCCGCGGCGATCTGCTCCGGGGAATTCTGCGCGGTCATGCCGGTGCTGAAATACGCGAACACGCCCACCGGGGAACCTTCCAGCATCCTGCGCGAGATGTGCAGCACGTGCTTCAGCGCGAGCGGGCTCATCTCGCCGAGGTTGGAATTCGAGTACACCACGTCGGCGCGCACCGGGCAGCGCTGCAGAAAGCGCACGTACTGCCACCACGGCAGGTGCACGATGCGCGCGTCGCGCGACGGCGCGAACTCCGACTGCGCGGCAGTTTCGGCGAAGTCGCCGCCGGCAACCGCCTGCAACAGGTAGTGCTGCCACAGGTACAGCGACTGCGTGATGTCGTAGGCCATGTAACGATGGCCCGCCACCGCCATCATCGCGCCGATGTAGGCGGCGCCCGGCCCCACCTCGAACAGCGACAGCGGCGTGCGCCGGTAAGCCTTCGCGATCTGCGACATGACGCGGAACGGCCCGATCTGCACCAGCAGGTTGGTCACCGGCTTGATCGCGCGGCCGAAATCCGCCAGCAGCGCCGAGGCGACGCGTTGTCGCAGCGTGGCCAGCAGCGCGCGCTCATCGGCGGTGAAGCGGTTGACGTAGCCCACCGGCGCGAAGGTCGCGCCCGGCTCGAACAGGCCGGGCACCTCGGCCTCGGAGTTGTGGTCGGCGTAACGCAGCACGGCGCGCATGGTGTCGATGCGCGTCGGGTACGAGTGCCGCTCGAAGGTCACCGGCTGGAACGCCATCAGCACCGGGATCGGCAGCTCCTCGACGCCCCGGCGCTCGAGCGCGTCGTAGCGCGCGGGCGTCAGGTCGCGCGCGTCGGCTTCCTCCGCCGGGGGCACGAGCGCAGCAGGGGCGGCGCGCGGCGTCGGCGCGGAAGCGGTCGCTGCGGGCGCCGCGCGGCTCGCCGGTGCCGCCAGCAGGCCGTCGAGCAGGTAGACCAGTTGCTTGCCGCTCTGGAACGGGCCGCCGGCCACCCGCAGGTCGTTGACCGTCAGGCTGCCGCCGGCACGCAACACGACCCTGGACCCGTCCGCCATGCGCAGCTCGGCGCTGGTGCGCAGGCCCAGCAGCTCCTCCAGCTTGCGCGGCCGCCCTGTGCCCTCGTTCGGCACCAGGTGCGCGCGCAGGAAGCGGCCCAGCGACACCGCGCCGTTGGGGCCGTGCATGCGCTCGATCTCGCCGGTCGGGATGTCCCAGTAGGCGCGATTCACCGGCAGGAACACCACGCCGCCGCCGCGGCCGGCCGCCGCGCGCGACATCACGCCGCTCGCTGCCGCGGTGGCGATCAGGCGCGCGGACACGCCGCAGGATTGCGAGCGCGCGGTGCGCCACAGGTAGCGCGCCTCGCGCAGCACCGCGGCGCGGTGCAGGAACAGGTCGGACCCCGCCTCCCTGGCCCGCCATGCGCGCTCGGTGACGGGGCGCTCGTGCCAGCGCAGCTTGGCGGCCGTGATGAAATCGTTCGCCCAGCTGTCGTAGCCGTGCCACCAGTCGGCTACCTCGTCGGGGTCAGCCGAGCGCGGCCAGCGGTACCACGCGAACTCCTTGTCCCCCGGCGCGAGGCTGACGCCGAACAGGTCGTCCGAATCCTCGATGACGTGCATCTCCGCCGGATCCATCGGGGAATCGAGCAGGTTCGATTCGTTCAGCTTCACGCGCGCCGGGTCGTAGACGAACATCTCGCGCGCCAGCATGCGGCACAGCAGGCCCTCGCCCGGCACCGCCCACAGCATCATCTCGGGATGGATGGGAAAGTGCTCGCTGTCGCGCAGGTACGCGGCCATCAGCGGGTGCAGCGTGCGCAGCGCGATGCCGACCAGCTCCTGCCCGGTGAGGGACAAGGCAAGGCCGTCCCCGCTGCGCCGCGCGCCGAGCGCGGCCGAGAAGCTCTCGCTCTCGGCGCGCAGGTAGGTCATGAAGATCGCGCTCTTGCCCGCCTCAAGCAGGCGGCCGACGTGCGCGAACGAACCGTCCGACCAGGCGACGTCCGGCGGCATCAGCAGGATGTAGCTGCCGGCGCGCTTGGCGCGCTCGTTGGCATCGGCCCAGTACTCGTGGTGCGCCTCGATCGGCGCCTGCAGCGCCCGCGCCGAGATGGTCTGGAACTCCAGCTTTGCGAGCGACTGCAGCGCCTGCACCTGGGGCGCCGCGCGCAGGCGCGGCAGGTCGGCCGCACTGGTGTAGATGACGTACTCGAGCTCGCAGGTACGCGCCAGGGCGGGGAAGTTCCCGCGCGCCAGCAGCGTCGGGAGGTTCAGCTCGAGCAGCCGCGAAATGTGCCAGTCGCCCCACACCGCGGTGGCGACGAGAAGCCGGTTCTTGTTTGCCATCAACCTTGCCAGAGCGGCCGGGCCGCGGCGCCATCCCTCTGAGAGTGTGCGGCGATGATAACATCGCGCCTTCGGGGGAACGCAGTGCGCTGCATCCCCGCCCACCCGATACCCGAGCAGAAGCCCGCATGGACAACGCACTGGAGCTTGCAGATACCTCGCGCGAGGTGATGCGCGGCTTCCTGCGCGCCATGGGGTGGCGGCGCGAGGACTGCCGCTCGCTGGACGTCGGGGACGGGCCGCTGGCGCGGCCCGAGCCGCGGCTCGCGATTGCGGCCGACCTGGCGCGGCGCGAGGGCGCGGGCCGGCTCGCCATCGAGACCATGCTGCAGGTCGCGCTGAGGCTGGACCAGCGCGGCGCACCGACCGCAGACCTGGAGACTGCGCTGCCGGAATGGTTGCTCAACACGCATGCGCACGCCTGCCTGCTGCTCGCCCGCGCGCTGCTGCGCGACGGCAGGGCAACCGAGGCTGAGGCGCTGCTGCGCAAGGCGCTGGTGCTCAACGACGCCTTCGGCGCGGCGCAGCGCGAGCTCGGGCTGCTGCTGCGCGCGCAGGACCGGCTTGAGGACGCTTCCGCCGCGCTGGAATCCGCGCTGGCGACGCGCCGGCGCATCGCCTTCGACGGCAGGATCGATTCCCGGGACCCGGTGCTGGTGGCGCAGCCGAACGACGCGGTCGAGATCTTCTACTACGCGGGCACGTTCTACGTCGTGCCGCGCGACGCGAGCCTGGCCGGCGCGCGGGCGATCGCCGGCGAGCTGTACGCGGTCAGGCGCAACGCCAGCTACCGAGTGGTGCGCGAGCTGGTCCACCTGCCGCTGCTGCGCTCGCTGTACCGCCTGCGGCACGGCAAGGGCAAGGGCAAGGGCGAGGACGAGGCGCGCCGCGCCCGGCTGCCGGGCTTCCTGCGCCCGCTTGCGCGCGCGGCGAGGCACGGCGTGCGCAGCGGGCTGCGCCGCGCGGCGCTGGCACTGTTCGCCGAGCCTATCGAGCACCGGGCCGCCACCCTGATCGAGGCGATCGAGCTGGCCGAGCAGCGCTTGCCGCGCCGTGGCGGCACCGCGGCCTGATCCGGCCGGGCCGCGGAACACCATGAGCGAATCCCACGAGAACCTGGCGCGCACGGACGACACCAAGGCCGGCTCCGAGCGCGGCTTCGGCTTCGTGTTCGCCGCGGTGTGCGCGCTCGTCGGCATCTGGCTGCTGTGGCGCGGCCGCGAGGCGTTCTGGTACTGGGCCTGGGCGGCGGTGGCGTTCGCGCTGCTGGCGATCGCCGCGCCGAAGGTTCTGCGGCCGCTGAACCTGCTGTGGTTCAAGTTCGGCATGCTGCTGCACCACATCGTCACGCCGGTCGTGCTCGGGCTGATGTTCTACACCGTGTTCCTGCCGATCGGCCTGTGGATGCGCCTGATCGGCAAGCGGCCGCTCGGGCTGCGCTTCGATCCGGGCGCGAAGAGCTACTGGGTGGAGCGCAAGCCCCCCGGCCCGCCGCCGGAATCCTTCAACAACCAGTTCTGAGTCGAACCTACATGTCGTTTCTGCGCGAAGTCTGGGCCTTCATGCGGGCCCGCAAGAAATACTGGCTGGTGCCCATCATCGTCATGATGGTGGTGTTCGGCGGCCTCGTCGTCCTGAGCAAGGGCTCGGCGGTGGCGCCGTTCATCTACACGATCTTCTGAGGGCTGCCCGCTTGCGCATCCTCGGGCTATCAGCCTACTACCACGACAGCGCCGCGGCGCTGGTCGCCGACGGGCACATCGTCGCCGCTGCGCAGGAGGAGCGCTTCACGCGCAAGAAGCACGACTCGGGCTTCCCCGACAACGCCATCCGCTACTGCCTCGCCGAAGCCCGCGTATCGCTCGCGGACGTGGACCAGGTGGTGTTCTACGACAAGCCTTTCCTCAAGTTCGAGCGGCTGCTGGAGACCTACCTCGCGTTCGCGCCGAAGGGATTCCGCTCGTTTCGCATGGCCATCCCGGTGTGGCTGCGCGAGAAGCTGTTCCAGAAGGACCTGCTGGCAACCGAATTGCGCCGCTACGACCCGGCGTTCAAGGTCGAGGAACGGCTGCGTTTCTCGGAGCACCACCTGAGCCATGCGGCCAGCGCGTTCTTCGCCTCGCCGTACGAGGAAGCGCTGGTGCTCACCATGGACGGCGTGGGCGAGTGGGCGACCACCTCGGCGGCCATCGGCCGCGGCAACACGCTGGAGGTGATACGCGAGCTGCACTTCCCGCATTCGCTCGGCTTGCTGTACTCGGCGTTCACCTACTACACCGGCTTCAAGGTGAATTCGGGCGAGTACAAGCTGATGGGCCTCGCGCCCTACGGCGAACCGAAGTACGTCGATCGCATCCTCGGCACGCTCATCGACCTCAAGCCCGACGGCACGTTCCGCCTCGACCAGCAGTACTTCGACTACTGCACCGGGCTGCGCATGACGAACGCGAAGTTCGACGCGCTGTTCGGCCAGCCGGCGCGCAAGGCCGAGGAGCTGCTGACGCAGTTCCACATGGACATCGCGGCGTCGATCCAGGCGGTCACCGAAGAGGCAGTGCTCAGGCTGACGCGCTCGCTGCGCGCCGAGACCGGGCTGAAGCACCTGTGCCTCGCGGGCGGCGTGGCGCTGAACTGCGTCGCCAACGGCAAGGTGCTGCGCGACGGCGGCTTCGACGGCATCTGGATCCAGCCGGCGTCCGGCGACGCGGGCGGCGCGCTGGGCGCCGCGCTCGCGCTGAACTACCTGCACCTGAAGCAGCCGCGCGCGCTGCCTTCGGGCGGCGATGCCATGGGCGGCAGCTACCTTGGCCCGCGCTTTGCGCAGGCCGACGTGGCGCAGCGGCTGCGCGCGGCCGGGGCGAAGTTCGAGGAACTGGGCGACGACGCGGTGCTGGACGCGACCGCGGACGCGCTCGCCGCCGAGAAGGCGGTGGGCTGGTTCCAGGGACGCATGGAGTTCGGCCCGCGCGCGCTAGGCGGGCGCTCGATCCTTGGCGATCCGCGCTCGCCGACGATGCAGAAGCTGCTGAACCTGAAGGTCAAGTACCGGGAGAGCTTCCGCCCGTTCGCGCCGTCCGTGCTGCGCGAGGACGTGGCCGACTGGTTCGAGCTGGACGGCGACAGCCCCTACATGCTGCTGGTGGCGGACGTGGTGAAGCGCCGCCGACGCGAGATGACCGACGCCGAGAAGGCGCTGTTCGGCATCGACAAGCTGAACGTGCCGCGCTCCGACATCCCGGCGGTCACGCACGTGGACTATTCCGCCCGCGTGCAGACGGTGCACGCGGACACCAACCCGCGCTACCACGCGCTGATCGGCCGCTTCAAGGCGCGCACCGGGTGCCCGGTGATCGTGAACACCAGCTTCAACGTCCGCGGCGAGCCTATCGTCTGCACGCCCGAAGACGCGTTCCGCTGTTTCATGGGCTCGGAGATCGAGGTGCTGGTGGTGGAGAACTGCTTCCTGCGCAAGGAAGACCAGGACCCCGCGCTGAAGCTCGACTACAAGAACGCCTTCGAGCTCGACTGAGCGCCAGGGGCCGCGGGCTAGGCAGCCTCGCCCAGCCGGTTCCTGACGAGCGCGAACAGCTCCTCGCGCGTAGGTCGCCGCCTCGGGTCCCCGGACCGGTACAGGGACTCCAGCGGCTTGAACTCGACGGCGAAGCCATGGCGGTAGTTGCGGCGATCCCAGGCGCCGAAGAACAGCGGGTGCGTCTCCTTCACGAGCAGGATGGTGTTGAGGGCGAACTGCCTGCGGTCGAACCCCATCGCACGGAACGCATCGGTCTGGCCGGCCAGGCCCTCCGGCGTCACGTTCTCGTGCGCCAGCGCGCACAGCACCGGGGCCAGCCGGAACTCGTGCAGTGCATCGAATATCTGTTCGAGGTTCGAATGGCCGGGAAACCCGGTGCACTGGACGACGAACACCGCGTCGTCCTTCATCGTCTGCCCGAAGATCGTCAGGTAGTCGTGCAACGCGGGCCGCGAGAACTCGGACAGGTTGGCGTTCGACGTCACCACGTCGAACTTCCTGTCGAGCAGGGCCTTCAGCTTCCACCACGGGAAGTGCAGGCATTTCGGACTCGGGAGGTCCGCCTCCTCGACCAGCAAAGGGGGCTCCACGTCCTTGCGCACATGGAGCGCCTGGTCCCGCGGCGACTCGTCGAGCACGAGGTCCCGGAAGCGGTGGCCGAACAGGTAGGAATCGATCATGCTCTGCAGGACGTAGAAGCTCTCGCAGGCCTCCACCTGGCTGTACTCCACGAGCAGCGGGTTCGGCGCCAGGAAGAACGGCAGGTATCCGCAACCGGCACCGACCTCGAGGATGGAACCGATCGTCGGCTTCACTGCGGCGATCTTCCTGTAGAGCATCAGCGCGGAGGCCATCGTGGAAACCGGCACGAGGGGCTGCCGTCGCGGCAGCCGGGCGCGCTGGAAGAGCACCGACTGCACGAGGGCGCGCACGAGCAGCTCGAGATCGTCTTCCGACAGGCCTCCTGCTTCCTCGAGGAAGCGCGCGTAACGGTTCTCCTGCATGGTGTCGATCAGCTGGCCCACCTCGTGGATCGATTCGATGCGGACCGGGAAGCCGATCCGTGCGAAGACGTCGACCTGGTGCGACTCGGCGATCCACCAGCTGGGGATCGCCGAGCGGGCGATCCTCTCGCTCAGCCGATAGTCCTGGATCTCGATCATCCCGCAGTCGCTTCCAGTTTCGGGGCGCCGGACATGCCGCGCCCCGACGCGGCGAGGCCGCGTCGGAGTGCGGTTACGTAAGGCCCCTCCGGGATGCGAGGGAACAGGTTGGCCTTGCTCATGACCGCGGCATCGGCGGCCTCCATCGCTCCGCGGATGTCCCCCTTGCGCCAGCGCAGCAGGGCCATCCGCCGGGCGACCACGGCGTTCTCCTCGACCTGCATCGTCCTGCCGTACATGGACAGCGCCTGCTCCGGGTTTCCCGCGCGTTCGTCGCGGCGGCCGACGATCTCGCCGGAGCGGACCAGCGCTTCCTTCGCGAACCGGTCGTCCGCCGCCGCCGCGGGCAGCGCCGGGTCGTCGGCAACCGTCCTCAGCAGTGCGATGCTCCTGTCGCGTTCGCCTGCCAGGTACAGGTACCACCCAGCCTCGAAGCGCAGCAGGGGCCAGGCCGATCCTGCGGCTTCGTCCAGGTCCGGCGAGCCGAGGGATTCCCGCGCGCCAGCCAGGAACTCCACCAAGGGCGCCGAGCCTGCATCGCAGCCGAGTTCGCGGTAGAAGCGCCGGACGATCCTGTCGATAGTCGCGACGACGTTGATGGCTACCAGCCGGTCATAGGCGTCCTGCGCGGCGCCGCTCGGCGCGACGAGCAGGCTTCGCGCGCCGGCGATGTCGGCGGACCGATGCTCCTGATCCGCGAGCAGGCGACGGACGTGCTCGCGGAGCCGGTGGGAATCCGGGAGGGAACCCAGCGCGCCTTCGGCGGCCGCCACCGCCGCCATTGCGCCCCCGGTGCGCACCAGCGCGTCGACCCAGTGAACGAGGCAGGCGACGCCCGGCACGCTTTCGCCACTGGCCACGAGGTGGCGCGCCAGCGCATCGCCCGCGTCGTTCAGCCGATGCGCGCCGCGCAGCCGTTGCAGGATCGTTGCGAGACTGGCGACCAGCGCATCGCTCGCCGGTTCTTCGTCGAGGGCGCCAAGGCAAATGTCGAGCGCGTCGGCGTGCCGCCGCTCCGCGATCCGCAGGTGGATCAGGCCGATCCGGACCGCGGTGGATTCCGGGACCAGCGCCTCGCAGCGCTGCAGACGCTCGGCGGCCGCCGCGAGAGAACCCGCTGCGATCATCTCTTCCACGCGGCGGACGAACACCGGCATCAGCTCGGCGGCAGCTGCGCGCTTCGCGGCTGCCCGCGTCGCATCGCTGCGACGCGGGTCGAGCCGCCGCAATGCATCATCGTGCCGGTGATATAGCGCTGGGTTCAACAGGAGCTCGTTCAGGCTCGGCCGGACCTGGCTGCACGAAGGATCCAGCTCCAGGACGAGCAGGCCGGTATCGAGCGCGTCGTCGTGGAGCTGCAGGTGCGCTTCGATCTGCAGCTTCGTAAGTAGCGCCTGCAGGTCTCCCGGCACGAGCCCGAGGTATTCCGAGAGCTCGCGCAGCGCTTCTTCGTGCCGATGCTCCGCTGCCAGCCGGCTTGCGCTGGCGAACAGCGCCGAGGCCCGCGCGGCAAGGGGGTTATCGCGACGAAAACCCAGCGAACGAAGAAGCCGCGACGCAACCGATCGCGCGCTGGCATTTCGCATGCGCGACCATATGCGCCGGTAGGGTCGTGCCGCAGCCTGCAACGCGATCTCCGTTCGTGGAACCAGGGGGGATGCGCCGATCCTCTGCATCGGCGCGTGCTAGAGTCCATGGTCCAACAACCGCCTTGACCTTGTCAAACGTGACGCTCGCATGTCGGTACCCGCACGGGACACCAGCGTTCGCCGGAGAACGATCGGCCTGATCTGCTCGGTCTGGGGCGACGAGTTCACCGGCTTCTTCTGCCGGTACGTGATTCCAACCATTCTCGCCAGGCAGAACCTGCCATGGCTCGCCGAGCACCACGACGTCGGCCTGCTGCTCTACACGACCGCCGCCGACCTCGCGACGATGGAAGAAGACCCGGGATTCCAGGAGGTGAAGCGCCTCGCGGCCGTGCGCTGCGTCGGCATCGAGTCGTTCGTCGCGGGTGCGCGCAACCACTGGGCCTACTGGCAACACGGCGTGGCGGAGTTCAAGGATGACTACGAGGACTTCATCCTGCTGATCCCGGATTGCCTGTACGCGAACGATTGCCTGCGTCGGGTCGCGACGGCGCTCGAGACCAGCAAGGTCGTCTACTACGCCGTTCCGCAGGTCTGCCGCGAGCTGGTCGTGGGGCAACTGGAACGATCGACCGTCCGCGCACCGGGCGATCCGGCGATCCGGCTGCTCGAGCTGTCCGTCCGCGACCTGTCGGAGATCTTCGTCAGGTACATCAACCCCAAGCACGCCGCGGCGGTTCGCCGCCCCGACTTCTTCCTGACACATCCGGAGTACGTCCTGGACGTCGGCCCGGGAAGCGTGGGGATCATCGAGCAGATCTCGCACCCGCTTGCGCTGCGCAGCACCTTGGGCAGCATCACGCAATCGTTCAGCGCCGCGGACGAGCGCCAGGATGCCGCGCACCTGGGCCTGCTCGGACTCGGCTGCGAGTTCACCCTGAAGTTCATCGAGCAGTACTACCGATGGCCCGCCGAATCGATGTCGGCGTCGCGCTTCCCCAGCCTCGGCAGCTGGTGCCATACGTTTCTGGATCGCGGCATGACGCGCTATGCGCACACACAGGCGCGAGTGACGTTGCGCGGATCGGAAGTCGTCGCGACCGAGCGGCTGCCGTCGACGGGTCGGCGCAATCGCTACGCCTGTATAGCGCACTCCGTGCTCCAGTCGCAGTTCGCGGTCTTCGAGTTCGCCAACGCGGCAGGCAACGCGGATGCGCGACGCTGCATCGCGCTGGCGATGTGCCTGCCCGGGCTGCGCCGGCGGATCATGGAACTCGGCGAGCTCGTCACCGTGCTGATCCCCGCGCCGCGCGACCTGACCGCGATGCTGGGCGCATTGGAGAAAGCCGGCTCGCCCGGTGCCTTGGTCGAGTTCTGCCTGATGCACGTCCTGCCCGGCCACCTGCGGCTCCGGCGCGGGGAAACGTTCCGCCTCTGGCCGGCCGACGCTGCCTCGCGCCGCGTGCAGCACGTTCAGCTGGTCTCCCCCGCGGTTCCCGATCCCCGCATGTC
Organism: uncultured Enterobacteriaceae bacterium; assembly: GCA_964612335.1. Classification (GTDB taxonomy): domain Bacteria; phylum Pseudomonadota; class Gammaproteobacteria; order Burkholderiales; family SG8-39; genus CAZTDU01. Next base: position 55,587 of record CAZTDU010000005.1, read on the forward strand.
GGTGGCGAGCGGAACGGTGCGCTCGTACGCCGCGCGCGTCAGCGCGCATGCCATCGTCTACGAGGTGGACCTGGACTACGGGAACGTCGATGCGATGCTGGCGCGCCTGGATCGGCGTCCGGCCGCACAGCGTCCTCACTGAGCGTGCTTCAGGCGTTCTCGGCGACGAACTTGCGCACCATGGCGCCGATCTCCATCGGCGCGTAGCCATGGCGCTCGCTGGCTCGCGCGCTGGAGATCACGTAGCCGCGCCGCGCGGGCCCGCCCCGCAGCACCCGCGAACCCCGCCCGCCCGCCTGCGCGAGCATCTGCGCGACCTCGCCGGCGGGGAGCTGGCCGGCGGCACCGAGCGGGAAGGCGTCGAATCCATCCCACCCGGCTACGAGCACGCGATCGATGAAGCACGCGAGGTCGTCCACGTGCACCGCGTTGTTGAACGGGGCATCCGGGTCGGCCACGGTGATGTCCCGGCCCTCGCGCGCCGCGGCAAGCGAGGTGGTCAGCCAGTTGCGCACCGAGCCGGGCCCAAGCACGCCCGGCAGCCGCAGCGCGAGCGCGCGCAGGCCGCGTGTCGCCTCCTCCTCCAGCATCAGCTCGCACAGGCGCTTGCTGACGCCGTACGCGTCCGGGTCGACGATGGGCGTGCGTTCGTCCACCACCGGGACGTCGATCCTCCCATGCACCGACAGGCTGGAGAAGAGTACGAAGCTGCGCGCGCCGACGCGCCTGGCGGCCGCGAGCAGGTTGCGCGTCGCGAGCACGTTGTCGCGCACCATGTCGTCGACCCCGACGCCCGGCCAGGCAGAGCGCGCGGCGGCGTGCACCACCGCGTCCAGGGCGCCCGGCAGCTCGATGCCGGCGGCGAGGTCAAGCGAGATGCAGCCGAAGGGCGCGCCTTCGGCAAGGCGCGACGCGCCTGCCGGGCCGATGACCGCGGTGACCGCGTGCCCCGCGCGCGCGAGCGCATGCGCGAGATGGCGCCCGCTGAACCCGCTCGCCCCTGTGACGAGGATGCGCATCGCGCGCCTCAGCGCCCCTGCCGCAGCTCGCGGGCAAGCCGCTCAGCCACCAGCAGGTTCCCGGCCCCGGACATGTGTCCGAAACTGGTGCCGTCGAACGACACCCAGAGGCCCGTGTATTCGTCGAAGCCGCGGCGGCGCGCGGCGACCAGGTCGACCCACAGGTCCACCGCGCGGATGCCCGCCTCGCGCGCGCACCCCAGCACGCGCACCGCGTGCGAGTGGCGCTCGATCCGGTCATGCGACGGGTGGCCGGGATACTGCATCAGGAAGAGCATGCGCGCGCCGCGCGCATCGGCCAAGCGCTTGAGCCGCCGGAGCAGCAGGCAGGAGACTTCGACCGGGTCGTTGTCGACGCGCACGTAGGCGACGCTCGCGCGCCGCCACCAGTCGGACACGCCGAGCCTGTCGGTCGCCCACTGGAACAGGTACGAGTAGCTCGGCGCGAGCAGGTACGCGGGCGTCTCCGCGACGGTGCCGCGGTACAGCGGCACCGGGTTGTGATGGTGGACGAGCGCGCCGTCCGCCACCGTGAAGTAGGGCTTGTTCGCGCCGCCGTAGACGCGGAAGCCCGCGCGCCCGATGTCGTCGTCGAGGAACGAGACGATCACCAGCTTGGGCGCGAACTCATCCAGCAGCTGCTCCGCGCGCAGCACGATCTGGTCGGCACCCCAGCCACCGGTGGCGGCGTTGATCACCTGCTCGCCCAGCAGCCGCTCGAGGTGTGCCGGCCAGGCGTGACGGTCGCCGACTTCCGAGCCGGCGGTAAAGCTGTCGCCGACCGCCAGGATCCCGCCCGGCGCGGGCTGCCGGCCGTCCGGCGCACTGAGCCGCACGCCGCGCCGCCCGGTCGTGAACGAGCCTTCCGCGCTGTCCGGGCTTAGCCGCTGGCCTTCGCGCAGCACCCAGCCGAGCAACGGATCGTAGGCGTTCAGCGTCTGCGTGGTCAGCAGCGCGTTGCGCTCCGCGAGGAAGTTCTGCCAGGAGAACACCGGTATGCCGTGTGCGAGCCGCAGCCCCGCCTCCAGCGCGCCAAGGCTCAGCAGCACGGAACCCAGTACCAGGGCGAGGTTCGCCAGCACCGCCGCCACGCGCCCGGGCGCCGCGTCGAGCGCCCAGAACAGCGCGGCGAGCGCGAGGCCGCAGAGCGCGGCCGCCAGCGCCGCGAAGAAGAACGCGCGGCGCGCGAGGCCGAACAGCGCGTGGCTCGGGAAGTTCTCGCCGGTGCCCAGGCCGAGGATCGGCGCGGCGGCGGCGAACGCGGCAAGGGCGAACGCGAGTGCCGCGAAGCACAGCGCCGCGATGCGCGGCAGCCGCCAGCCCTTCGCCGGTCGCGCGCTCATGGCCGCGGCGCCCCGGCACCGAATCGGGCCACGCTGTCGGCCACGCTGGCCGGGCGAAAGCCGAGCGCGCGCGCGCGCGCGAAGTCGATCAGGAACGACCGGCCGCCCGACTCGCGCCATTCGACCCGCAGCGGCCTGGCGGCGGCGGCGGCGAGCCGCGCCAGCACGTCCGCGACCGGCAGCGGATCGTCGGCACCCAGCGTCAGCGCGGCGTGGCCGGCCGGCATGCGCCCCGCGAGGTGCACGGCGAAGGACGCGAGGTCCTCGACATGCACGACGTTGTTGAACAATGCATGGGGATTGCGCGCCACGACGCTTTGCCCGGCTAGGATCGCGGCGAGCGCGTCGCTGAGGAAGTTGTCGTGGCTGCCGGCGCCGACGATGCCCGGCAGCCGCAGCGAGATCGCGCCGACGGGGCGCTGCGCCGCCCACGCGGCCACCTGCCGCTCGCCTTCGGCCTTCGAGCGACCATAGGCGTCCGTGGCGTTCAGCGGCGAGCGCTCGTCGACGACAGGGGCGTCGATCGGCCCATAGACCGCCATGGAAGACATGTACAGCACGCGCGTTGCGCCGGCCGCGGCGGCCTGCTGGAGCAGGCTGGCGGTCGCCGCAACGTTCCCCGCATACAGCGCGTCCGGGTCGGGGCAGCGCGCCGGGATCTCCGCCGCGCAGTGCGCCAGCACGTCGTACGCTTGCGGCAGGCCGCGCGGCTCGCGCAGGTCGGTGCGCACCACGTCCACGCCGGGCGGCAGGGCCGCGGGCGCCGCCGCGCGCAGCACGCCGGTAACGCGCCAACCGGCGCCGAGGAAAGCGGCCGCGAGGTGTCGCCCGATGAAGCCTCCGACGCCGGTGATCAGCGCGTGCACGGCTCGTCGCGCCTCGCGCTACCAGTCCGGACCGACCAGGTCCTCCGGGATGCGCTCCGGGCACAGCGGCAGGCGGACCGCCGCCGACAGCACGTCCTCCACGGCGGCGGTGTCCGCCATGCTTCGCAGCACGATGTCCTCGAGCACCAGGTGCAGCGTGGCACCTTGCCCGAAGATCGCCTCGTAGATCGCCGCGCGCCGCGACGCGCGCTGCGGCAGCATGTACATGCTGCACATCAGCACGCCCTCGAACTCCGACAGGTCGCGCACGATCCCCTCCAGCACGAGGTAGGAGTGCGGGAACATGTTCTCGTTCAGGTGCAGCTTGTACACGTAGCCCTTGCGCACGCAGTAGTCGCGCAGCACCAGCGACTGCACCGGCACCGGGATGCGCGCGCCGCCGAACTCGCGCGACGTGACGTAGCCGCGATAGCCGTGGCGCACCGGCGTTGCCGCCGCGCTCACTCCTCGAACCCCCCGGGCTGCTCGTAGCGCATGCCGACGCGGCTGGCCGCGCGCGTGGTGATCGGCAGGTAGAACGAGCCGAGCTTCTTCTCGTAGCTGGTGTAGGGCGTAAAGAGGCCCGTGAACCGGCAGTTGAGCGACCAGCGCGTGGTCGGCGTGTCGTTGACGACGTTACCGTGCAGGCAGCTCGAATCGAAGATCAGCACCTTGCCGTAGGGGATGTCGAGCCAGACGAGGTCGCGCTCGACGTGCGCATAAAGCGCGCGCATGTCGCCGAGCTTCTTCAGGTCCTTCGCCACCTCCTTCGTCTTCGCCTGGGGAAGGATGAACATCGACTTCCTGCCGGACACGTCCACCAGCGGCAGCCACTGCACGACCTGGAACGGCGTCTCGCCGCCGTAGACGTCGGAATGGATGTCGAGCAGCGAGCTGTTGTCGTTGGACATCTGGATCGACAGGTTGACCCGGTTCTGCATCGCGAGCTCGTTGCCGACCAGCGCGGCGAGCAGGCTGCGGCCGAGAGCGTGGTACGTCGGCCGCAGCCAGGGGAAATCGTTCATCGAGCGGAACACGAACAGGCGCAACTCGTTCAACTTCTCGGGCGTCACGCGTTCGTGGATCGTGTCAAGGAACGCGCCGTGGTCGGCGGGCTCGGCGCACTGCAGGTGGCGGCAGGCGAGGCCGACCAGGGCGGCGCGAAGCTCGTCGAGCGCTGCGCGGTCGTCCACGTCGCGTATGACGTAGCCGTCGCGCATGAAGTCGCGGCTGAGCGCCGCTTCCTCCGGGGTGAAGAAACTCTCGACTACCGCCATCTCCCTGCTCCTCTCGCGTCGATCATGCCGGCAACAGCATGCGTTGATAGTAGTGCAGCCACAGCGCGAACGCATCGTACGGCACCAGGCGCATCCGGTGCAGCGCGTCGTGGCCATCGACCAGGCGCAGGCCGGCGCCCTCGCCCAGGCGCATCGCGCCCACGCTTGCCGGCTCGATGCGCACCTCGAAGTACTCCCGGCACACCGAGCCGATGCCGACCGGGTCTACGCCGAAGCTGACATGGCCGAAGCGCACCGCGGCGGCCGCGCCGAGCTCGAGCGCCAGTTCCTCGCGCAGTTCGCGGCGCAGGGCATCGATGGCGCTTTCGCCGGGTTCGAGCGCGCCGCCGAAAAAGCCCCAGTGGTCCGGGTAGAAGATCGTCGGGATGGCATCGCGCTGCTGCATCAGGTAGCGCCCATCCCCGGTGTGCAGTATCGCCACCGCCGCGTCACCCGGCTTCAGCGGGCGCGCCGGCGCGAGGTCGAAGGCCGCCACGGGCAACGCGTCAGCCTGCATGGGTCCTCCGCTCGTAGGCGTGGAGCACCGCGTCCACGTCGCCGAACTCCGCCATGCGGCCGTGCTCGAGCAGCAACGCCTTGTTGCACCACTGGCGCACCAAGCCGGGGCTGTGCGTGGCGAGCACCAGGACGCTCGCGCGCTCGATGAAGCGCTTCAGGCGCTCCTGCGCGCGGTCGAAGAACGCGGCGTCGCCCGCGCCGATGAACTCGTCCATCACCAGGATCTCGGAACTCAGCGCGGTCGTGATGGCGAACATCAGCCGCACCAGCATGCCGGTGCTGTAGGTTCGCACCGGCATGCGGATGTAGTCGCCGAGCTCGCAGAACGCCTCGATCTCGTCCATGTGCTCGGCGATCTCGCGCTCGTCCAGCCCGAGCAGCGCGCCGCGCAGGCGAACCAGCTCGTAACCGGTCGCATCCGGCGCCATGCCTTCCATGATGTTGAACAGCGGCATGATCCGGCCCGCCGTGGCGATCTCGCCCTCGGTCGGCTCGTAGATCCCCGCGATGACCCTGAGCAGAGTGGTCTTCCCCGCGCCGTTGTGCCCGACCAGGCCGATGCGGTCGCCGTCCTGCAGCGAGAAGCCGATCCTGTCGAGCGCGCGGACCACGACGACGCTGCCGGCGTCCTCGTGGAACGTGCCGCCGACGTTGGCGGCGTTCCTGCGCCCCACCAGCCCCGAGACCTTGTTCAGCACCAGACGGTGGCGCAGCGAGCGCGCGTTGACGCCGTAGATGGGGAAATCCACTGTCACGTCCTTCAGGTGCACGCGCGTCGTCATCGTTTCGCGCTACAGCCAGTAGGCGATTCTGGCCCTGGCGCGGGCAAAGAGCGCGAACGCCATCGCCCAGCCCGCCACCGCGAGCGCGGACGCGATCGCCCACGCCTGGGCGGATGGCACTTCGTTCATGAAGGGGGCGCGCGCAACCTCCATGACGTAGGCGAGCGGATTCAGCTCGATGATCCTGCGCGCGGTGCCGTCGCCGAGCTGGCTGGGGTGGTAGAACACCGGCGTCAGCCACATCAGCACGTTGAACGCGTTCTGCACCAGCAGCGGGATGTCGCGGAAGCGCGCCGACACCACCCCTGCGGCGAGCGCCATCCAGGCCACGTTGGCGACGAGCAGCGCGAGCCCGGCCGGGATCAGCAGGTAGGTCGCGCTCGGCACCATGCCGAACGCGAACGCGGCGATGAAGAAGATGACGACGGTATGCAGGTAGATCAGCGCGTTGCGCCAGAGGAGCAGCATCATGTACGTCCAGTACGGCCGCTTGATCTGCAGGATCGTCGGGCCCTGCTGGATGAAGCAGTTCGCGCCCTCGTTGACGCTGGTGGAGATGAAGGTCCACGTCACCAGGCTGATGCAGATGAAAGGCAGGTAGCGCCCGACGTCGATGCGGAACAGGAAGGCAAGCAGGAATCCCGTGACGGCGGCCTGCACGCCCATGCTGATCGTGACCCAGAACGGCCCGAGTACGGACCGGCGATAGCGCTGGCGGACTTCGGACAGCCCGAGCACGTACCAGAGCCACCAGTTGCGCAGGCCGGCGACGAGGTCCGCCGCGGCGAGCCGGGCCTGCCGGCGCGCATCGAAGCTCATCGGGGCGCCTCCAGCACGTCGTGCATGCCGGCGAACTCGCGCCTGATCGCGAGCAGGTCGTCCGCCTCCCAAACCCAGCGCTGCCACGGCCGCGCGAACGGCAGCTGCCCGCCTACCTCGAAGCCCTCGCGGCCGAGCACTTCCTCGGTCGTGAGCGCCGCGGTGTTCACCGGGCAGAAGAGCAGGTAGCGGCAGTGCTCGTTGTACCAGCACAGTTCCATCGGGCCGTGCACGACCGCCAGGTTCAGGTACGCGCGCTCGTATAGCGCCATGCGCAGGTGCACGTTCCACGCGGCGGCATCGAGCACGAGATGCCGTCGAAGGCCTTCGGGCAGCGGGTCGAGCGACTTCTCCGTATCCGGAACGAAGATCGCGGCGTAGCGCCGGGCATCGAGGCCGTCGGCAAATGCGACCCACGCGTCGACGTTGCTGTTGCGCGCAGGCGTGTACGCATATTCGCGCAGCGTGATGACCACCGGTTCGCGGCCGGCAGCATGCGCGGCCAGGTACCTGTCTGCCTGGCCCAGCGCGGCGGCCGGCGCCTGCAGCAGCGGGAATACCGGCTCGCCGGCGCGCGCGGCGTCGCGCACCGCACGCGCGACCGGGGCCACCGGCAAGCCCGGGCGCCAGGCTCCGGGGTAGACGTGTCGCGTGCGGTCGCGGAACAGCGCCTCTGCCTCGGTGCGCGAGCCGCAGAGGGTGTAGCCGGAGCAGGCCGGAAGCAGTCCGGTCACCGGCACGACGAGGTTGTGCAGGCGCGAGCGCCGCGCGTCCGCGTCGACCGCGGCGTCATAGGCGGGCAGCTCGAGGCGCAGGCCGTCCACCTGTCCGGGCACGAACACGACGTGCACGCTGGCAAGCCCCAGCCGCCGGCGCTCGAGCTCCGCGCCGGCCATGTACGTGGCGATGTCGTAGGCCAGCGGACACAGGTGCAGGTCGAAGAAGAAGTACAGGGTACGTTCGTCCGCACCCGCGGGTGCGGACGCGAGGCTGCCGCGCAGGCCGCGCAGCAGCTTCGAGCGCGGCGCGACCAGCTCGTCCCGGATCCGCCGCACCAGCCAGCCGGCGCCGCGCTGCCGATACCAGTCCAGCGCCTGTCGCAGTCGACTGGTCAGGGCCGGCCTCGGCGCCTGCGTGGCCAGCGCGCCGCGCATCAGGACGCGGCGGCCAGGATCCGTTCGACCGACAGTCCGTGCGACGCGAGCAGGTCGTCGTGGCTGCCGTAGTTGTGGATGAACTCGTCCTGCAGCGTGAACGTCTTCAGGTCACAAGTTGCGCGGGAGTCCCATGCAATCTGCTTGGCCTGCGGCGCGAGGCCGCCCTGCGGCACGTGTTCCTCTATGACGATCACCTGCTTGTGCGTGCGCAGGGCCTGTTCGATTCCCGCGCGGTCCAGTGGCTTCACGGTGTGGCAGGAGACCAGCGACACCGACTTGCCCGCCGCCTGCAGCCTGTCGGCGACCTGCGCCGCCATCTTCATGATCACGCCATAGGACAGGATGCAGACGTCCGAACCACGCCGGAGGTACCGCAGCTTGCCGAACACGAAGGGCTCGACGGCGTTCTCGGTGAGCCGGGGTTCCCCGGCCTTGCCGATCCTCAGGTAGACCGGCCCCTTGTCCTGGGTTGCGCAATGGCGCGTGGCGTCGATCGTCTCGAGCGGGTCGCAGGGCGCGAGGATCTGCATGTTGGGGATCGCGCCGGCGATGGCGATGTCTTCCATCGTGTGGTGCGTGCCGCCGAGCGTGGAATAGATGACGCCTGCGCCCATGCCGACCACGGTGACCGGAAGGTTCTGGTAGCCGAGGTCGTCCCGCACCATCTCGAACGGCCGGTAGAGGGAGAACGTGGCGATCGTGTACGCGAATGGACGGCAGCCCTTGAGCGCCAGCCCCGCCGCCATGCCGATCATCACCTGCTCGGCCACGCCGACGTTGATGAAGCGCTCGGGATACTCCGCCTGGAACTTCGCCATCGAGCCCGCGGGCGAGATGTCGGCGACGACGATGTAGATGCGCGGATCGGCCTTCGCGCATTCGTACAGGGTCTCGGAGAACGTATTCCTCATGCCAGTGCCTTGCCGAGCTCGTCCAGCGCCTGCCTGTACTCGTCCGGGCTCGGCGAGCGGTAGTGCCAGATCGGCACGTTCTCCATGTAGCTCACCCCCCTGCCCTTGGTGGTCTTCGCCACCACCATCATCGGGCGATCGCCCTTGCGCGACGCGACCGCATCGACGATGGCCGCGCTGTCGTGCCCGTCCACCTGCACCGACTCCCAGCCGAAGGCGGTGTACTTCTCCACCACCGGGTAGAAGCTCGGGTGCGTGACGCTGGTACGGCCCAGACTCTGGAAATCGTTGTTGTCGACGAAGGCAACGAGGTTGGACACGCCAAGCGACGATGCCATCATCGTCGCCTCCCAGGTCGAGCCCTCCTGCACTTCGCCGTCGGACAGCACGCAGTAGACGATGCCGCCGGTGCCGCGCGTCTTCTCCGCGTAGGCCATGCCGACGGCCATCGACAGGCCGTGGCCGAGTGCGCCGGTGGACGCGGCGATGCCGGGATTGCCGTAGTCCGGATGGCAGCCCAGGCGGCCGTCGCTCTTGCAGTAGCGGTCCATGTCGTGGCGGCTGAGCACGCCGAGCTCCTCGAGGATCACGTACTGGATCATGCAGCCGTGCCCCTTCGACATCAGGAAGGTATCCGGCGAGGCCCCGTCGGCACCGCGGCGCATCAGTTCGAAATACACCGCGTCGACGATCTCGGTGCACGAGTACGCCGAGCCGATGTGCAGCGCCTGCACCTGCTGCGAGATCTCCAGGATCCGCCGGCGGAACCGGTTGCAGCGCTCCCGGGCCGCCCGCGCGTCGATCTTCTTGCCTGCTTTCAAGTCCCGCCTCGCTTATCCGGTGATGAACGTCCAGTAATAGTCGCCGGTGTAGCCGGCTTCCGCGAATATTTTCTTCCAGCCGTCGGGGTAGTCGTGCGTATACGCCGTGAGCACCCAGTCCTCGAAAAGCTCTTTCTCCTCGGGCGTGCGGTAGCTGTCCACCTGGATGTAGGCCTTGCCGCCGCGCGCGACGCGCTCGATCTCGCGGATCGCGCCGACGCATTCGGCACGCTCGAGGTTGTGCGCGGTGTTGATGCACACGACCGCGTCGAAGCTCTTGTCGGGGAAGGGCAGCTTCTTCATGTTGCCCAGGTGCAACCGGCCGACGACCTCGGGTTCGCAATGCATCATCGCGTACTCGGAGATGTCGAGCCCGAACGCTTCGAGCCCCGGGCAGGCCTTCATGAAGTCCTTGACGAGGAAACCCTTTGCACAGCCGACGTCGAGCACCCGCATGCCGGGCTTCAGGCCCCAGTGCGCGACCATGTCCTCGGCGATCGCCACCCAGCGGCCATCGTAGCGATAGCCGCCGTAGCCGTATTCGCGCGCGCCGTCGAAATACTCCTGGCCGTACTGGCGCGAGATGCGGATGTGCTCGTCGGACTTGGCGCTCGCGCGCTTCTGGATGCTGCGCTTCGACGCCGGGTAGCGCCGCAGCAGGTTCACTTCTGCCATGTCGGTTCCGTCAGGGGCTGTAGCGGACTCAGAAACAGCCGCGATTATAGCTTCAGTAGGCTCAGCGCCCCCGCGAGCCGGCCAGCTCGCGTACGCGCGCGGCGATCGCCTCGCCGAGCATGGCGTTGCCCGCGTCGGTGTAGTGGCAGCAGTCGTCGACGTAGACGTCGCGCGAGGCGCGGCCGCGAAAGATGGCGGTTGCGTCCAGAACCGCGACGCCCGCGCGCGCGAGCTCCGGCGCCCTCGCGACGAGCTCCGGGTAGCCGGACTCAATGAGTGGAACCACCCATTTGTAGATGTGATCGCGCGCGATCGGCTCGTATTCGCCGGCTGCCGCCTTCCACCACTGGTTGGGCTGGATCACGTGCAGGTACAGGCTGCCGGCATCTCGCGCCTGCGCTGCCATGGCCCGCGACGCCGCGGCCCACTGCGCCGCGGTGTTGCGGTGGATCGCAGCCGCGTCGGCCGGCATCGGCGAGCGCGCGGCGGCAGGAAAGAGCGATCGCTTGTCCTCGCTGGCGCGAATGCCGGCTGCGAGCTTCTCGCCCCGGCTGCCGGAAAGGTCGGCGACCAGCCGGGCAGCCACGTAACAGGATGCGAGGCGGCACGATTCCGCCCTGGAACGCCACTCACGCGCGGCGATGCCGTAGTACGCGGCGAGGTAGCGGGTGCCGGCATGCGGATGGTTCGGCGAACCCAGGCGCTCTATCTGCCGGCCCCAGGCGCCCCACAGTTCGTCAGACGGAAAGCTCGGCTCGACGCCGGAGGCCCAGTTGCGATGGCTGGTGACGATCTCGTTGAAGCCGTCGATGTTGAGCACCAGGTCGAAGTGCTGGCCGAGCGTCAGCGCGTACGTGAGGGCATTCAACTGCTGGGGCTGCTTGAAGCCCGGCATGCCGAAGTTGAGGATGCGCACCCGCCTGCCTTCCCAGCCCGGGATGCGCGCGAGGAGCTCGCCGAACGCCGGCGACTTCTGCGTAGCCAGCGAGAACCCGCCGGCGACCGAGCCGCCGAACACGCCGACGATCAGCTCGCCGTTCTTCTTCGCCAGCGGAACGTCGCAGCAGCCTGGGTCGGCCTCGACGGCACTGGTCAGGACCTGGAAACCGAGGTTGTTGGTCGTCCACCAGCCGCCGCTGCGGCCGACGCGATGGATGAACGCGTAGTAGGGGTGGAACACTGCCTCGGCGGCGGTGTAGGGCTGGTCGGGCGCAGGCGCCACGCGACCAGCGACGTAGAACAGCGTCCCGTGCCGGTACAGGTAGATCGCGTTGGCCAGCAGTTCGATCGCCAGCGCGAGCCCGATCGCGCTGATTGCCGCTGCCGCGGCGACCAACCTAGCCTTTGTCACCCTGCCCGCCACGAGCACCCGAGGCACGCTGGATTAGCGGGCGGAGCAGTTCGGCCGTCAATGCGTGGCCTTCCGCACTGGGATGGCCCAGCACCCCGCCCTCGTCCAGCCACAAGCGCTCGAATCGACGCGGGTCGTCGCGATGGATCGCGTGCAGCGCGCCGTGAAGATCCAGCGTGGCATGGCCCGCCCTGCGAGCGCACTCGACCACTTCTGCGCCGTACCAGTGGGGTTCCGGAACGGTCGACTCCTGCGCGCCCCACAGCATGACGACCACGACCTCGGCCCCATGCCTGGACCGGAAGTCCTTCAGGCGCTCCATCAGCGCGCAGGACACGCGCACGCCGTCCTTGTCCGACATCACGCGGTGGTACTGCCCGCCGTGGTCGATCCAGTAGGAAATCAGCGGCGGGCGCGTCATTGTCCAGTGCACCAGGTACGAATGGCCGAGCAGCCTGCGCGCCAGGCCAAGGCTGCGGGACGAACCTTCGAGCCTCTGGACCGGGACGCCGCGCAGCACCGCGCGCCCGCCTTCCAGCGCAAACCACGGCTTCGCGCCTCCGCCATAGACGTCGTAGCTGTTGCGGAAGCTGTCCTGCGCCAGGATGCCGACGATCAGCGCCGATGGCTTGACGACCGGCGCCAGAGCTTCGGCACGCAGCACCATCTGGTCTACGCCCCACGCGCCGGCGGCGGCATTCAGCACCGGGCGCCCTGCCAGGCGCTCGAGCTGGGCGGGCCAGGTCTCTGCATCCCGCACGCCGGAGCCGGCCGTGAACGAATCGCCGACCGCCAGGATCGCGCCCGCAGGCAATGCCGCGAGCGGGGGGCCATTCGTCCGTATGCCGTGCGGTCCGGTCGTCAAGCCCGAGCCAGGAGTGCCCGAACCCTCCTTCAGGCGCCAGCCGAGCTGCGGATCGAAGTCGAGCGCCCCGCTGTTGGTGCGCACCAGGTCGAGCGCCTGGGACAGGAAGTTCGTGCCGCTGAAAACCGGAACTCCGTTGGCGACGCGGAGTCCGACTTCGAGCACCAGGCACATGCTGGCGACAGTCGCCGCCGCCAGTGCGATGTTCTGCAGCGCGCGCTTCATCGCCGAGCCGGACGTGCCCGCGGCCGGGACGCGCAGGCGCGGATGCTCACGCCCTTGTCATCATCATGATGCCGTTCGCCAGCGGCAGCGCGATGCGCTGGTAGTCGTTGCGCGTCGCGGCGTAGTCGAGGAAGGCCCTGGTGCCGGCGCCTTTCTCGTTGGTCGGCTTCGCGTTCACGACGTCGCCGTGGAAGAAGCAGTCGTCCACCAGCGAGATGCCGCGCGGCGACAGCAGCGGCTCGGTCATGACGAAGTAGTCCTTGTAGCGCTCCTTGTTGCCGTCGATGAAGATCATGTCGAACTTGCGGTCCTTCGGCAGCTTCTCGATGATCTCGAACGCGTCGCCCTCGTGCAGCGTGATGCGCTTGTCCAGGCCGTTCGCGGCGAAGTTGCGGCGCGCGATGGCCGCGAAGTGGTCGAACTTCTCGATGGTGACGACTTCGCCGCCCTCGGGCAGGGCCCTGGCGAAGTACATGGCCGAAACGCCGATGAACGCGCCGATCTCGAGCACGCGCTTCACGCCGGAGACCTGGATCAGGAACTGCAGGAATCGCAGGCTGACCGGGTTCGAGGCCATCTCCTCGACCGTGAACTTGTCGGTCTTCTCGAGCTTGAACTCCTGGTCGGGGCTGAGGATGCCGCTCGAGCGGCAGATGGTGTCGTACAGGCCGGAGACGTAGTCGCCGCCGTCCTTGTAGTGGTAAGTGTGCTCCTTCTGGTCGGGAAGGAGCTTGTCGCAGAAGCGCACGGGCGTGGTGGTCATGGTTCTTTCCGGGGTGAATTCAGACGATCGATTTCTGGTAACAGCCTTCGCAGATCCTGGGCAGCCTGCCCTGCAGGTGCGCCTCGCGGAACGCCGCGTATTCGCTGCCGTGCCAGACGTCGGTGAACGTGCGCGTGTCGCCCAGGCCGCCGTCGACCTGGTAGACGTCCGGGTTGCCGATGTAGCAGCAGGGGACGATGCGGCTGTCGGAGGATACGTAGGCGCGCTCGAACGGCCACGCGCAGAGCCTGTCGCGGTCGCCGAGCTGGTAGCGCTCGGTCGCGTTCCAGAAGCTCACCCGAACGCCGAGGCGCGCGCCCCGCTCGATCAGCGGCATCAGTTCCTCGGCGCCCAGCGCGCCTTCGGCAGTCGCGGCGTCGTTGCGCTCGCGCATGTCCTCCAGCCCCCAGTCGCTCAGCTCGAGGGAGAACACCTGGTTGGTGAAGCCGAGGTCGGCCGCCAGGTCGACCAGCGCCTCGAGCTGGTGGCGGTTCGAGCGCTGCACCACGGTCCACATCTTGGTGCGCTCGATGCCGAGCGACCGGCAGTAGGCATTGATCGTGCGGCAGTTCTCGGTGACGCGGCGGAACACCGAACCGACGCGGATGGCCTCGAACACCTCGGCGGTGGCGCCGTCGATCGATATCTGCAGCTCGTTGACGCCGCTGTCGATCAGGTGGCGGTAGTTGTCCTTCAGGTGCAGCAGGGACGCGTTGGTGGTGGTCCGCACCCAGATGTGCCGGGCGCGGGCGTAGCGGATCATGGCGAAGAAATCCTCGCGCTGCAGCAGCGGCTCGCCGATGCCCTGCAGCTTGATCTCGAGGAGGCCGTACTGGTCGTCGATCAGCTGCCGGAACGCTTCCAGCGGCATGTCTTCCGCGCGCTGGCCCTTGTTCCAGCCGGGCACCACGCACATGGTGCAGCGGAAGTTGCAGCGGCTGACGTTCTCGATGTCCAGCTTGATCGGCAGGTAGTCGACCGTTGCCGACCGGCGGCGCGACGCGAGGTAGCGCTCGTAGTTCTCGCGCTTGCGCGGGTCGGAGGCCAGCGCGAGCTCGCGCTCGCGCGCATAGGCGGCGGCGCCGGCGGCAGGCTCGGGCGCGGGCAGCGCGCGCAGCGCCCGGCGGCGCCGCTCCGCGGCGGCGTCCTGGGGTGCTGACGGGGCGTGGATCGCGCCGCCCACGGGATCAGAGCACGCCGTCCGGCGCGTTCTTGTCCAGGTACACGATGTAGGAGCGGCCCCACCAGCCGATGTCCAGGTGCCGGAGGAACTTCCAGCGCGTGGTCTTCTGGTATTCCAGGAACGCGCGGGCCACCCCCTTGCTGGGCGAGCCCTTGTAGCCCGCGAACAGGTCGTCGACGTAGATGACGGTGCCTTCCTGCAGCAGCGGCTCGAGGAACCTGAACACCGGCACCGCGGATTCGTAGAGGTCGCAGTCGATGTTCACCAGCATCGCCTTGCGCCCGGACTCGACGAGCTCCTTCTGCAGGCCCGCGGTGAGGCTCTCGGAGTAGAAACCCTTGACCGTGCGCACGTTGTCCACGTAGTGCCCCTGCTCGCGCACCATGCGCATGAACTCGTCCTCTGCGGTGGTCAGCGCACCGCGCTTCCAGATCTCGACGCTGGTGTCGGAGGTCGGCTCGGGCAGGCCCTCGAAGCTGTCGAAGGCGAGGAACTTCATGCTCGAAAGGTTGTGGCGGCGCGCCTCGGTGAGCGACATGCGGAACGTCCTGCAGCGATGGCAGCCGAACTCGTAGTAGTCGCCGACGACGCGGTTGTCGGTGAGAAAATCGTAGGTACGGCGGAAGAAGAGCGCCTTCTCGGTCTGGCGGTTCGCCTGGTTGTAGGAGATCTCGTCCTCGCGTCCCCACGCCGCGAGCGCGCGCGCGTCCGGGAGCACCACCCAGGGCTCGCCCTGCATGCCTTCGATGCCGGCGATCGGCGAGGGTTTCTTTGCGTTTGCCATGCCTGGTTCCTCTCTGCTTTCCGCTTGCGCGTCGGTTGGGATTGTAATGCCGTACCCGGTGCCGCCTCAGGACCTGAGCTTCTCCGCCACGCCCATGGCGTGGTCGATGGTGTCGTCGATGTCGACGTTGTAAAGGTAGCTTCCCGCCCGCCCGATGGAGAAGACGCCGTCCGGCATCAGGTCGAAGTAGCGCTTGGCCTTCGCCTTCTCCGACTCGAAAGGCATCGGGTAGTACTTGCTCTTCGACGACGGGATCTCGATGGTGATGAGCGTCGTCGGCGCCTTGTGCAGGGTGAACTTCTTGTACTCGACGATGCGCGTGTACTTCTCGGCCCCGGCGTAGTAGATGAAGTACACGTCCGGCGGCAGCGCAAACTCCACCGGGAGCACGACCGGGATCAGGTCGCGGCCCACGTAGGGCAGTTCGCCGTAGCACGACTCGAAAAGGTAGTCGGGCGAGATGGTGTTGACGATGATGTCGAAGCGCTTCTTCTCGCCGGCGATGACCACCGTCTTCTTCGGGATGTCGTACTTCTCGATCCGGGTGCCGAGGTGCACCTTGATGCCCGCCGTGGCGATCTTGAAGTAGTCGTCGTAGCCGTTGTGGGCGATCGGGTAGGCGCTGATGGCGGTGTCCCAGGCCGCGCGCGGCCCCTCCTTGATGGTGACGCCCTTGGGCGACCACGTGAAATCGTCGATCTTCCTGTTGTCGTCGATGAGCCACATCTTCTTCGAGTACTCGTTGACGAACTTCTGGTACAGCGTTTTGCCGATCGAGTAGATCCAGTACTCCTCGAAATCCTTTGCCTGGGAAGCCTTGTTCAGGCGCATCAGCTCGCCCGGCTTCAGGGCGGCGACCGCCTCCGGCGACATCCCGGCGAGCGCGCCCACGCTGAGGGCATTCAGCTCCTCCTGGATCTGGCGCGCCTCGGGCATCTTCGGCAGGTCGTCGCGGTGGATCGGGTATCCGTAGAAGGTGCCGTCGCTCTCCACGTAGGTGAGGAACTGGTGCTCGGCGCAGCGCCGCATCGGGCAGTAGGTGTTGAGGTAGTGGAAGATGTGTTCCTTCGGCGTAAGGAAGTGCCGCGGCCCGAAGGTGTAAGGGTGCCCGCCCAGGTAGCGGGTCTTGACGCCGGCGCCGAGGAACGGCGCAGCCTCGACCAGGGTCACGTCCCAGCCGCCCATCAGCGAAAGCTGATGCGCGCTGGCGCAGCCGGCGAACCCGCCGCCGATGATCAATGCAGTCTTCATGTTTCGCAGTCCCTCATGCTTGTCGGGCGAGTTGCAGCCCCTGATCGAGGCTGGTGTAGCGGAAATCGGGAAACGCGGAACGGCATCCCGATACGTCGAATGGCCGCAGCCCGTTGTGGGGCATGGGTCCGGTGCGCGGGCTGCCCTTGATGGCCACCACCTTGCCCGACAGTTTCACGACCTTCTCGGCGATGCTGCGGAACGAGTGGACCTCGCCGGTCGCGACGTTCAGCTCGCCCTCGCTGCGGCGCATCAGCACCCGGGCGGCGAGCTCGGCGACGTCGTCGATGTAGACATGGTCGCGCTGTTCCTCGCCTTCGCCAAAGAGCACGATGTCCTCGCCCTTCTCCGCGAGGCGACGGAAGCGGTTGGGCCCGTAGCCGTTGTGGGGATCCTGCGCGCCGTACAGCAGGCTGGGCCGCAGCATCGCGATCGGCGCCTTCACTTCGGCGCGGAACATCACTTCGCGCGCCAGATGCATCACGCCATGCAGGCTGCCGGGCGCCGCGCAGGATGCCTCGGTCAGCGGCGCGGCGCTGTCGGCGTACACCGCATCGGAGCTGATGTTGACGACGTGCGAAAGGGAGGCGGAAGCGGCCGCCTGGACCATCGCCCGCGCGATGACCATGTTCTGCACCAGCATCGCGCTGTCCTTGCACGGCGCGATCGCGGACACCGCGACGAAGGCATCGCCGTCGCGCAGCAGCGCGGCGAGGCGGCCGGACGCATCCGGCGAGAGGAGATCCACGTCCCGGCGCCCCAGCGCCAGCACATCCACGCCGTCGCGCGCCAGCCGCCGCCGGATCGCACCGCCGACGAAGCTGCCGGCGCCCATGATCACCACGCGGCGCGGTGCAACGGGCGCGGGGGTCAGGTGCTTCAGCATGCGCCGCGCACCGTGGCGCGCCCCAGCGTATGCATGTCCAGGCCCGCGGCTGCGGCCAGCTTGAGGTCGAGCACGGAATACGGATCGAGCACGGTGCGCCCTTTCATGACGTTGGCAATCTCCTGCGGCGGGATCCGGCGATACTGCGGCCACGGCGTGAGGATCATCAGCGCATCCGCGCCGCGCGCCGCATCGAGCGCCTCGGGCAGCGCGGTGAGGTGCGCGTGCCGGACCGCGGAGGCCGGGACCACCGGATCGTGCACGCGCAGCGCGACGTCCGGCAGCGCGGCGATGGTCGCGACGGACGGCGAATTCTTCACCGAGTGCGTGTTTTCCTTGTACGCCAGCCCCCAGACCGCGACGACGGCACCGGGGTTGTCTCGCAGCACGGCCTCGCGCAGCGTGCGCGCCGCCCAGCCCTTGCGATGGGCGCTGTTGGCAACCCACGCCTTGACGACGCCGGCGTCGGTTCCCTGTGCATCGGCGAACCGGATGACGGTGGCGAGGTCGCGCTCGAGGTTGCCCCCCGCGATGCCGAGGCCAGGGGCCAGGTACGCGTACTGGCCGATGCGCCGGTCGAGCTTGAGGGCCGGGACGATCTCGGCCCAGTCGGCGCCGATCTTCTCGCACAGCTCGGCCAGCGTGTTGGCCGTGCTGACGGACGCGACCAGGCACATGTTGATCGAGATCTTGGCAAGCTCGGCGCTCTCGAAGCGCATCGGCAGCACCGGGCAGCCGTGCGCGGCGAGGAAGGCGGCATACGACGGCGGCAACGGCGCCGCGGGGTCGGCGCAGCCGACGATGTAGCGCTCGGGCTGCAGCGCCCTTTCCACCGCGCGGCCGAAGACGAGCGTCTCGACCTGGTAGATGATCGTGCGGCCCGCGCGCTGCCGGCTGCGCGTGAATCCCGGGGGAACCTGCGACAGGACCACGATGACCGCGTCGTGTCGCGTCGCGCCCAGAACCAGCTCAAGCAGGTCGCCGATCGGACCGAGGTCGCTGCGCCCCGCGTCGTCGGTCGGGACGTCCGGCGCCACATAGACGACGTCGCAGGCCGACAGTTCTGCCGCGCTCGCGGCGAAGGAAAGGCGCGCCGCGTTTCGCGCGACAAGCTCGTCCAGTTGCGGCTCGGAGACTGGGAGTTCGGCCCTGCGCAATGCATCGATCCGGGCGCCATCCGGGTCGAAGCAGACGGTGCGAAAGCCCTTCTCGGCTGCGCAGACGCCGGACACCAGGCCCAGGTGGGTCATGCCCGCGAATCCGATCACCGGGTTCGTCATGCCACCAGCGCCTGCTCGCCCAGCGTGCGCAGCGTCCGGTTGAGCCACAGGTCCGTCGCAAGGTCGGTTGCGCGCCGCTCGGTACAGAGCTGCTTGAAATGCGCGTACTCGAGCGACCAGGTCGGATCGTCCTGCACCAGGGTCACCGATTCCTCCGGCGGCCGTCCGGAGGGCAGCACGCGCATGCGAACGGTGAACTTCGACGGCCCCCACTTGCACAGGGATTCGATGTGCGCAGTGCCGCGCTCGGCCAGCACGTCGCAGGTAAAGTGGTTGCGCCACATCAGCAGCGTCATCTCGAGCTCGATCTTCGGCCGCGAACCTTCGGACGCGATGACGACGTGGTCGGGTGCCCGGTTCTCGAAGCGGCTCGCGGACACCACGTGGAAATCGTCCGCGGGCCGGCCGAACCAGAACGACACGGTGTCCAGCAGGTGCGATCCCAGGTCCGGGAGCACGCCGGCCCCCTGGTCGCGCCACTCGGAGTTCCGCACCAGCCTGGCGGTTCCGTTGCCGTAGAACATCCGGCAGCGGTAGACCTGGCCCAGCCTGCCCGAGGCAATCAGGTCGCGCATGCGCACGTAGTGCGGCTCGAAACGGTGGTTGTACGCCGTGTAGCAGACCGCCGAATGCCGTTGCGCGAGCGCTTCCAGCTCCACGATCTGCGCGTCGTCCGCCGCCCAGAGCGGCTTCTCCAGCAGCACGTGCTTGCCGTTGCCGAGCAGGTAGCGCAGAAGCTCGACCTTTGGCTCGTCGGGTGTGCACACCAGCGCCGCGTCATAGTCCCCGAGCGGCACGTCGCTAACATCGCGGTAACGGGCGTCCGCGTGCACGGGGTCGACGGCGGCAACGAAATCCTGTCCCGCATGGTGCCGCCGCTTGTGGCCCTGAACGCCGAGCCCGACCACCACGATCTTCATTCGCCGTCCTCGCGGGCTAGCCGTAGCTGGCCAGCTTTTCCACGGTGTCGATCTTCTTCAGCACCATGTCGGGCGTCACGGGAACGTTGCCGTCGTGCTCGCACTCGACACCGGCGGCGATGTTGCCGAGTATCGAAGCGATCACCTCGTTCCTGGTTGCCACGAGCGCGAGCGTGGCGTAGGCCAGCAGCGCGTCGCCCGCGCCTACGGCGTCGACCACGCGCTCGACGAAGCTCTCGATGTTGAAGAATGCCCGCAGGTCCGACGAGTTCGCGCGATAGGTGATGATCCCCCGGTCGCCGCACTTCAGGATCAGCGTCTTGCATCCGGACTTCTGGTGCAGTTCCAGCGCGAGCGGCCGAACGACCGAATCCTGGTCGCCGAGCGCGAAGCGCGCCTCGCGCTCGTTCGGCGTAATGAGGTCGAATCCCTGGAACTCCAGGATGTTCCCCCAGCGGCTCGCGACCTGGCTGTCTGCCACCCGGAAGGCGCCCGCGGGGATGGCGGCAGTCAACTGCGGGATCGTGCCGCGGTTGAACATGCCATGGCGGAAGTCGCTGAACACCACCGCATCCGTCTTCGTGTCGCCGATCTGGCGGCGGATCTGCTCGACGATCTTGTCGGAGATCGAGCGGTTGTCGAGCGTATCGACCTTAAGCAGGCGGTAACCCTCCGCGACGATCGCGTTCT
Source organism: uncultured Enterobacteriaceae bacterium (assembly GCA_964612335.1). Lineage (GTDB taxonomy): Bacteria > Pseudomonadota > Gammaproteobacteria > Burkholderiales > SG8-39 > CAZTDU01. Next base: position 75,974 of record CAZTDU010000005.1, read on the forward strand.
TGTTGGTCGTCGGTCGCGTCTCGTCGATGATCGGGAGGCAGTGCACGCCGTAGGTGCTCAGGTCGTCCAGCACGAACGTCTTGTAGTCGTCGTTGCCGAGCACGGTGGAGAACGTCACTTCCGCGCCCGCCGCCTTCAGGTGCTTGGCGACGATTCCCGCGCCTCCGACAAAGTCGGTCTTGTGGTCGAACCGCACGCTGATGGTCGGCGTCTTGGTCATGCCGCCGATCATCGAGGTATAGGTGTAGCTGTCGACGATGGTGTCGCCGACGACGTGGGCGCGCAGGCCCTGCATCTTGCCCAGCGATTCGCGCAAGTCCTTGAATGTGATTCCTTCGGCCTGCATCAGCATCAACAGCTTGTCTATGCCGATGTCCGGCGGCGCAAGCTCGATCAGCGCGGAAGACGAGTACACAATGTCCCCGGGCGTGAAGATCATCTCACCGCCGTAGGATTCGAGGACCCTGATCTCTTCCTGCGTCTTGGGGTGGACCGCGCCCGCGGTGTACTCGTAGCCCTTGGCAAAGTAGTCAGGCTGGATCAGCGCGAGGTTCTTCAGCGGCGTGGGATCGTGGTCGACGACCACGTAGTCGACCATCTCGAGCGCCGCGAGGTTGACTGCGCGCAGGTCTTCCGGAACGTAGGGACGCAGGTTGCCCTTCATGATGTGCCGGTCCGCGGTCAGGCTCGCGACCAGCACGTCTGCCTTGGTTTTGGCGTAGAGCAGGTGCCGCACGTGCCCCGGATGGACGACGTCGAAGGTGCCGTGGCACATGATGACCCGCCGCTTGCGCGGCCTGGGGCCGATTGCGTCGCGGATATCCTCCGCCGACTTGATCTTGTGGGAGAAGAGATGCTTGCTCGCGGGATCCATGGTCAGCGGCTCTGCGGGGTAAGGTATTCGAACCAGGTCTTCGTCGCCTTGGCGATCGAGTCCGGATCCCAGAGGGGTGCGTTCTTCCAGTAGTCGATGTTGGCGACGATCTTCGCCACGCCGTCCTCGAAACTGACCTTGGGCTTCCAGCCGAGCTCGGTGGTGATGCGTGTGATGTCGGCAAACGTGCACTCGGGCTCGCCGGGGCGCTTCGGGATGTACGTCTTGTCGCCCCCCAGCAGCTCGATCAGCCGGTTTACCGACTGCGGGTTGCCGGCGCCGAGGTTCCAGAAGCGGCCGACGCGCTCGGTCACCGCGGCGGCAAGGAACGCGCTCGCCACGTCGGTGACGTAGAGGAAGTCGCGCGACTGCGTGCCGTCGCCAACCACCGTGTAGGGCTTGCCGGCGAGCTTCTGGCGCAGGAACACGCCGAACACCGCGCCGTAGGCGCCCGAGGTGCGCGAGCGCGTGCCGTAGGCGTTGAAGATGCGCACCGAGTTGACCGGCAGCTTGTACACCTGGTGCCAGTGGAATGCCGCCTGCTCGCCCTGGTACTTCGACAGCGCGTACGGGTACTGCGGCTGGATCGGGTGGTCCTCGCGCGTGGGCACGCTGGCAAGGCCGTAGCAGGAAGACGACGCGGCGTAGACGAACTTCTCCACGCCGGCGTGCCTCGCGCATTCGAGCATGTGCACCGTGCCCTGCACGTTCGCCGACATGTACTCCATCGGCTTCTCGATGGAGGGAACGATGTCGCCGATGCCGGCGAAGTGGAACACGTACTTCGCGTCCTTGAACAACGGGTCGCCGGGCTGATAGCTGCGGATGTCGCGCTCCTCGAGCGCGAACCCGGGCGTGGAAGCGTGGTGGGCGACATTCTCCTTCCTGCCGCCCACCAGGTTGTCCGCCACGCGCACTGCAAACCCGCGCTCGACCAGCAGGTCCACCATGTGGCTGCCGATGAACCCGGCACCGCCGGTGACGACGGCGACCGGCCGTGCTGTCATGCCGCTTTGACCTCTTTCAACCGCCGGACGTTGAAGTAGAACGTGTCCTGCATGCTATTCGGCAGCTTGCCCGCCTTGAACGCCTTGCAGAGATCCCTCACCGCGTCTTCGACGGTGAAGCGCGGCTTGAAACCGAGCTCGCGCTGGATCTTGTCGGAATTGACGTGATACGAGCGGATGTCGTCCGTCGGCGTAGTCACGATCGGGATGTCCCCTTTCTCGGGGAACTCCTCCTGCACGATGCGCTTGGCGATCTGCGCGATCTCCATGATCGACAGGTTCTGGAAGCCTGCGTTGAAGATCTTTCCGGCGATCTTTGCGTCGTCGATCTCGAGGAGCAGCTTGTACACGTCGCACATGTCCTGGATGTGCAGGTTCGGGCGCTTCTGCGAACCACCGAACACGGTAATCTTGCCGTTGTTGATGGCGTGGTTGGTGAGGATGTTCACCGACAGGTCGAGGCGCTGGCGCGGCGCGTAGCCGCACAGCGTCGCCGGCCGGATGACGACGCAGACGAAGTCGGGCGACTGGTGCTTGAACAGCAGCGGCTCGCACATGCCCTTGTACTTGTTGTACAGGGTCAGCGGCACCAGCGGGTGCTCCTCGGTGACGTCCGGCGCGTCCGACACGCCGTACACCGAGCTGGAGGACGCATAGACGAAGCGCTTCACGCCGGCCTTCTTGGCCGCGATCACCATCGGCTCGAAGGCATCGAGGTTGATCGACGTGGACAGGTTCTCGTCCAGTTCGAAGCTGGCGTCGTTGGAGATGCACGAGAGGTTGATGACGACGTCCACCCCCTGCATCGCGGCGGAGAGCTTGCCGGTGTCGCGAATGTCGCCCTTGATGACGGTGAGGTTCGGGTTCTGCTTCGGCAGGAAATCATCGCCGAAGTACATGATGTCGTAGGCGGTGACCTTGTAACCGAGGTCGAGCAGCTGGGGAACCAGCAGGCTGCCGACATAGCCGGCGCCCCCGGTGACGAGCACGTGCTTGAATTTCATGGATGGGTCCGTAAGTGTGATTGCAGGTTCAGGCGGCGGCGCGCGTCGCGATCTTGAAGCCCGCGGCGCTCGCGTCCTTGTAGAACATCTCGACGGTTTCGAGCGAATATTGGTCGAGGTCCTTGCCGACCAGCGACAGCTTCTTCAGGATGTCGTTGGTGGCGGTGATGATGTGGCAGCCGACGGCGTCGGCCTGGAATATGTTCAGCAGCTCGCGCGGGCTGGCCCAGATCAGTTCGGCCCTGGGCTTCGCCTTCATGATCCGCACCGACTCCGCCATCACCGGGACCGGGTCGCGCCCGGTGTCGGCGATGCGGCCGGCGAACACCGAGATAATCGCCGGCGTGTCGGCATGCAGCCGGTCGGTGATGCGCTTCACTTGGTCGAGCGTCATCACCGCGGTGATGTTGAGCTGCACGCCCTGCTTCGAGAGCCGCTCGACCAGCGGTCCGCAGAACTCGCCCTTGGTATTCGTCACCGGGATCTTCACGTTGACGTGCCTGCCCCAGGACGCGATCTCCAGCGCCTGCGCTTCCATGGTGGCGAAATCGTCGGCGAAGACCTCGAACGATACCGGGCGATCCGGGATCGCCTTCAGCACGTCCAGCGCGAAGGCCTTGTAGTCGGTGATGCCGGCCTTGCGCATCAGCGTCGGGTTGGTCGTGAAACCGCTGATGCGCGGATTTGCTGCCATTTCCTTCATGCCGGCAAGGTCGGCGCCATCGGCGAACAGCTTGACCTTGAGAGCTTCTACGGTGCTCATCGTGGATCCTGTGGAGGTGTGGATTTATGCGTTGCGCCGCAATATGAGGTCTGCGGCGGCGGGTAGCGATTCTACCGCAACGTACGGTTTTTCGGGTTGTTTTTCCCGGTAGCCGCAGTCGATGAAGTAGGCGTGGCAGCCGGCGGCGTGGGCTGCGCCGACGTCGCGCCAGCGGTCGCCGACCAGGCTGCTGCGGGCCAGGTCGATGCCGTGATCCGCAGCCGCCTTGAGGAGCATTCCCGCCTTCGGTTTCCGACACGCGCAGGCGTCGGCATCGACGTGGTAGCAGACCTCGATGCCGTCTATGGCGAGTGCTGTGCCGAGGCGATCGTGCATCGCCTCGACGACCTCGCGACGCTGCTTGCCGGTGGCCACGTCCGGCTGGTTGGTGACGACGATGTTCAGGAAGCCCGCGGCGCGCAGGCGCAGCAGCGCGTCCGCGACGCCGGGAAGGATCTCGAGTTGTTCCACCGAATCCGGTGGATAAGGCTTGCCGTCGCGGACAACAGCCCGGTTTATGACCCCGTCGCGGTCGAGGAAGACCGCGCGCCTGCCTACCACTTGGTGGCGATTTGCTGCAGGGCCGGGTGGGAAACGAGGCAATGCCACACCACTGCCTGGAAGGCCTCGGTGTGCGGGGTCACGCGCGACGCGTCCACCGTGGGAATCACGACGACGCAGTCGCCGATCTGCTTCGTGTAGCCGCCGTCGCGCCCGACCACGCCGTAGATCTTCGTGCCGCGTTCCTTCGCCACCTTGAGCCCGGCGACAATGTTGGCGCTGACATTCTTCTCCAGGTTGCCGCCGCCCACGGAGAAAACGAACACCGCGTCCTTGTCGTTCGCGCGGCTGGTGCGCAACCAGGCCGCGAACACCGTGTCCCAGCCCTCGTCGTTGGTGCGCGCGGTGAGTTCAGAGACGTTGTCGGTGGGTGCGTAGGCCTCGATGCCGCACAACTTGCGGAAGTCGTTCACCGCGTGCGTGCAATTGCCCGCACTGCCACCGACGCCGAGCAGGAACAGGCGCCCGCCGCGCTCGCGCAGTGCGGCGAGTTCGCCGGCCAGTTTCTCGATCGCCGCGATGTCGATCGACTCGGCAACCTTCACCACTTCCTTGAAGTACGTCTGCGTGTGCATGGAGTCTCTGCGGTGCGGAAAAGCGCGGATTATAGAGTACGCTTCGCGGCTTCCCTCATGGACCCGCTCGTCGTCGCCGCGATGCTTGCGGCTTCCCTGCTGCACGCATCCTGGCACGCGCTCGTCAAATCGAGCGACGACCGCATCACGGCGCTGGCCGGAATGAACGTGGTCAGCGGCGCATGCGCGCTGGCGTTGCTGCCGCTCGCGGGCGGCCTGCCGGCCGCGGCATGGGCTGTGATCGCCGGCTCGGTGCTGCTGCATGCGGGTTACAAGATCGCGCTGGCGCGTCTGTACGTGCTGGCCGACCTCGGGCAGGCCTATCCGCTGGCGCGTGGATTGACGCCCATCTTCGCCGCAGCGCTCGCGTTCGCGCTGCTCGGCGAAGTACCGGGCGCCACCGCGCTCGCGGGGCTGGGGCTGATCTCTGCGGGCATCGTGCTGCTGGCATTCGAGCGCCGCGACGCGCGCCTGTCGCCCGCCGCCGCGCTAGCCGCGCTGCTGACCGGGGGCACGGTAGCGGCCTACTCGGTGGTCGATGCCTACGGCGTGCGGCTTGCAGGAAGCTGGTTTCCGTTCACGGTATGGCTGGTGCTCGCCGACAGCGCGGTCTTCGTCACCTATGCGCTGGCCACGCGCGGTACCCCGGTGCTGCTCGCCTGGCGCAGCGGGTGGCGCCGGGTGCTGGTGAGCGGCGGCCTGGGCGTCGCCTCGTTCGGCGTGTTCATGTGGGCGCTGGGCGAGGCGCCGGTCGGCCCGGTGTCCGCGCTGCGGGAAACCAGCATTCTGTTTGCCGCCATCATCGGTGTCGTGGTGCTACGAGAGACGCCGAGCCGCATCCGCATTGCCGCCGCTGCCATCGTGATGAGCGGCGTGGGAGCCATCGCGCTTGCCAGATAGCGACCGCATCGACGCCTACCTTGCGTTCGCGCGCGAGCGGCCGGAATTGTTCGCAACGCCGGCGGGCGGCGTGCGCATCCTGCTGGAGCGCGCGGCGATCGAGTCGGTCGAGCGCGAGGTTGCCGCGAAGCTTGCCGCGCAGGGGCTGGACCCGGCAGGGGCACAGGTCGGCATCGTGCTGCGCGACCCCTGGTTCTATGTGCTTCGCGACGCGGTCGAGTTCCCTGACGGCTCGCGCCGCACGCACGCGCGCTCGATCAATCGCGTCGGCGATGGCGTCGCCGTGCTGCCAGTGCTGGAGGGCCGCATCGTGCTGATCCGGCATTTCCGCCATGCAGTGCGCCGCTGGATGCTGGAGGCGCCGCGCGGCGGCATCGAACCGGGGCAGACGGAAGAAGAAACCGCCCGCCAGGAGCTGCTCGAGGAAATTGGCGCGCGCGCAACCCGGCTCGTGCGACTGGGGTTCCTGCACGGCTCGGCCAACATCTACGCCAACGGCGCGCATCTGTACTACGCCGAGCTTGCCTCGGTCGGCACGCCACAGCTGGGCGAGGGCATCGTCGCGATCGAGCAGCTGACCCCGACTCAGTTCGAACGGCATCTGCTGGACGGCGAGATTCTTGATGCATTCACCGTGGCGGCGTTCGCGCACGCCAGGCTACGCCGCCTGGTCTAGGCCGCTACGCACTCCGCAAGCAGTTCGCGCCAGTCGGGCAGCGCGCGCCCGAGGCACTGCGCCGCCTTTCCATTGTCGAGGGCTGAATTGGCCGGCCGGCGCGCCGGCGTCGGATAGTCGGTGGTCGCAACCGCGTCCACCGGCACCTGCACCCCGATCGCCGCGACGATCGCGCACGCGAAACCGTGCCAGGTGGTTGCGCCCGAAGGCACCAGGTTGAAGAGGCCGCGCGCGCCCCGCCCGAGCAGGGCTACGGTCTCGCGGGCAAGGAAGGCGCTGGTCGTCGGCACGCCATGCTGGTCGGCGACCACGCGCAGCCGCTCGCCGGCCTCTGCCTTGCGGCGGATCGTCAGGTAGAAGTTCCTGCCGCGCGGCCCGTATACCCAGCTGGTGCGCAGGACCAGGTGCGCGGCGCCGCTGGCGGCGATGCGCCGTTCGCCCTCGAGCTTGCTGCGCCCGTACGCGCTCGAGGGACTGGTCGCATCCTCTTCCGAGTACGCGCCGGCCTTCTTGCCGTCGAACACATAGTCGGTCGAATAGTGCACCAGCAGCGCACCCGAGAGCGCCGCCTCCTCGGCCAGCACGCCCGGTGCTTCGCCGTTGATGCGCATCGCGAGCTCGGGTTCGGACTCGGCCTTGTCCACCGCGGTGTACGCCGCGGCGTTGACGATGATGCCGGGCTTCGCCTCGCGGACGATGCGCCGCACGGCGTCCAGATCGGCGAGATCGAGCTTAGTCCGGTCGGTGGCCAGCACTTCGCCCAGCGCAGGCAGCGCGCGCTCCAGCTCCCAGCCCACCTGGCCGTTGCGGCCCGTGAGCAGGATCCTCACGCGTAGGTCTCGGCGTCCGCCAGCGGCACGCCCTTGCGGTCCTTGTCGGTCATCACCGGCTCGCCGGCGAGCGGCCATTCGATCGCCAGCGCCGGGTCGTTCCACAGGAGCGTGCGCTCGTGCGCCGGCGCGTAGTAGTCGCTCGCCTTGTACAGCACCTCGGCGGCGTAGGACACGACGACGAAGCCGTGCGCGAAACCTGGCGGAATCCACGCCATCTGCTTGGCGGCGGCGGACAGCGTGAAGCCGACCCATTTGCCGAAGCTCGCCGAGCTGCGCCGCAAGTCGACCGCGACATCCCAGATCTCGCCCGCGATCACGCGCACCAGCTTGCCCTGCGGTTGCCGCACCTGGTAGTGCAGGCCGCGCAGCACGTTGCGCACCGACAGTGAATGGTTGTCCTGCACGAACTCGACGTCCACGCCGGTGGCCTCGTGGAACGCGCGGCGGTTGTAGCTTTCGAAGAAGAAGCCCCGGTCGTCGCCATGTACTTTCGGCTCGAGGATCAGCACGTCCGGCAACGCGGTGCGTATCGCCTTCACCGGCGTGCGCCCTCGGCAAGGATGCGCAGCAGGTACTCGCCGTAACCGCTCCTGGCGAGCGGCTTTGCGAGCGCCTCGAGCTGCGCCGCATCGATGTAGCCCAGGCGGTACGCGATCTCCTCCGGGCAGGCGATCTTCAGTCCCTGGCGGCGCTCGATGATCTGGATGAACTGCGAGGCTTCCAGCAGCGACTCGTGCGTGCCGGTGTCCAGCCACGCGAGGCCCCGGCCCATGTTCAGCACTTCCAGTTCGCCCAGCGCGTGATAGGCGCGCTGCACGTCGATGATCTCCAGCTCGCCGCGCGCGGAGGGCTTGAGCGACGCGGCGATGTCGGCGACGCGGGAATCGAAAAAAAACAGGCCCACCACCGCCAGGTTCGAGCGCGGCCGCGCGGGCTTCTCTTCCAGGCTCAGCACACGGCCCGCGGCATCCAGCTCGACGATGCCGTGCCGCGACGGGTCGTTCACCGGGTAGGCGAGCACGCGGCCGCCGCGCAGGTTGTCGGTGGCGCGCTTCAGGAGCTTGGAGAAATCGTGGCCGTAGAAGATGTTGTCGCCGAGGATAAGCGCGACCGTGTCATTGCCGATGAATTCGCGGCCGATGATGAAGGCCTGCGGCAGTCCGTCCGGCGAAGGCTGCACCGCGTATGAAAGGCGCAGGCCCCACTGCGCGCCGTCGCCCAGCAGTTCGCGAAAGCGCGGCGTGTCCTGCGGCGTGGAGATCACCAGGATGTCGCGAACTCCCGCGAGCATCAGCGTGGTGAGCGGGTAGTAGATCATCGGCTTGTCGTACACCGGGATCAGCTGCTTGGAGACGACCTGCGTCGCCGGCCACAGCCGCGTGCCCGAACCGCCGGCGAGCAGGATGCCTTTCATGCCGCCTTGCGTACCACGTCGGCGGTCCAGGCCTGGTTGTCGAGGTACCAGCGCACCGTCTTCGCCAGACCGGATTCGAAGCTCTCGGCCGGGCGCCAGTCGAGCTCGCGCGCCAGCTTCGCCGCATCGATCGCATAGCGGCGATCGTGTCCTGGCCGGTCGGCGACGAACCTGATCAGTTCGGCGTAGCTGCCGCTGGCGCGCGGCTTGAGTTCATCGAGCAGCGCGCACAGCGTGCGTACCAGGTCGATGTTCTCGCGCTCGGCGTTGCCGCCGATGTTGTAGACCTCGCCGGGCACACCCTTGTCGAGCACCCGCCGGATCGCCGCGCAGTGGTCGAGCACATACAGCCAGTCGCGCACGTTCCTGCCGTCGCCATACACCGGCAGCGGCTTGCCGGCGAGCGCATTGTGGATGCACAGCGGGATCAGCTTCTCCGGAAACTGGTAAGGCCCGTAGTTGTTCGAGCAGTTGGTGGTCAGCACCGGCAATCCGTAGGTGTGGTGATACGCGCGCACCAGATGGTCCGAGCCCGCCTTCGACGCGCTGTATGGGCTGTTGGGCTGGTAGGCGGTTTTCTCGGTGAACGCCGCATCCAGCGGGCCAAGCGAGCCGTAGACCTCGTCGGTGGATACATGCAGGAAGCGGAACGCGTCCTTATCCGCGATTCCCAGCCCGCTCCAGTACGCACGCGCTTCCTCCAGCAGGCTGAAGGTGCCGACCACATTGGTCTGGACGAAATCCCCGGGCGCACCGATCGAGCGGTCGACATGGCTCTCGGCAGCGAAGTGCAGCACCGCGCGCGGCCTGTGCGCGGAGAAAAGCGACTTCAGCAATGCACGGTCGCAGATGTCGCCCTGGACAAAGACGTGGCGCGCATCGCCCTCGAGCGCATCGAGGTTGCGCAGGTTGCCGGCGTAGGTGAGCTTGTCGAGATTGACGATGGGCTCGGACGACCCGGCCAGCGTCGAGAGGACGAAGTTCGAGCCGATGAAACCCGCGCCTCCGGTGACCAGCAGCATCGGGCGATTTTACGCTACGCGAGCAGCCGCCCCACGCGCTCGAAGACGGCTTCGTCGGCAAGCTCGGTGACGCTCTTCGGCGCATCAAGCCATTCAGCGCGCGCACCGCGCGGCGCCCATTGCGCGGGACTCGGCGACACGTCGCTCTCGGCAAAGAGGCCCAGCACGCCGCCGGGGCTCGCCGCCGCGAAGTGCATCAGGCCGCTGTCCGGAAAAATGCTGGTGCGCGCGCTCCACACGAGACCAAGCGCCTCGGCGAGCGGCCCGCGATGCGGATGGATCTGCGGCGCGCGCGCATCCAGCACGGGCTGTGCGGTGGCGTCGTCACCCGGATACAGCGGATCGTCCGAGCGTCCCGGGGTCCACATGAACACGGTATCCAGGCCCAGGTGCTGCTTGAAGTGCGCACTCCAGCGCAGCACCTGCGCGGTATCGGGCTGCTTCTTCGGCCGCCGCGCGCCCAGGCCCAGCACCACGTAGCGGCCCGCGGTGAGGCCGCGTTCCGCCAGCCAGTGCGTGGCGAAGTCGGCCGAGGCCTGCGGCAGCACATAGCGCGGCAGCAGGGGCGTGGCCGGCATGGCGACGCCCAGCGGCGCGAGCAGCGCGAGCAGCCGGTCCACCTCGTGCGCGCCTCGATCCGGCGGCAGCGCGTCGCTCAGCCCGCGATAGCGCGATGCATAGGCGCAATACGCCACCGTGCGCGCGCCGCGCAATGCGAGGCCGCGCCGGATGGCGCGTGGCGATTCGTCGCCATTCGCGACGATCACCCAGTCGTAGCGCTCGCGCCGCAGCCTTCGCGTCTGCAACAGCCAGTCGAGCGCCGCGGCGATGCTGACGCGCCCGCCATGGCGCACGCGTCGATACACCCACAGGCGGTCGATGTGCTGATTGCCGGCGACAACCCAGGCGTTGTAGTCATTCGCGAGCAGGTGCAGCTGCACCTGCGGCAGGCTCGCCTTCAGGTGCGCGAGCAGCGGCGTGGTGAGCAGCATGTCGCCCAGCTTGTCGCGCTTGATGACGAGGACTTTCAAGTGGCGGCGATTATAATCGGCTGCCTCCATGCTTCACGTGCATCACATCAACCTGCAGCGCATCGTCGGTGGAGGCGAAGTGTTCACGCATGCGATGACGCGCGCGTTCGCCGATGCGGGCGCGCGCGTGACGCTGTACTGCCATCCGGACAACCGCCTGTGGGACGACCTGCCGCGCGAGCGCATCGAACTGTCGCGTGTTGCGACCGAGGCGGATCTCTTCGCGCGGCTGCCGCAGCGAGGCGCGCTCATCGTCACCGAGGGCCCGTTGTCCGAAGATGCGATCGATCGCATCGACGAGGCGCACATCTACGTCGCGGTTGCCCACCTGCCCATCGTCGCCGGCCGCAGCGCCGATACCTTCAAGCGCTGCGACCTGGTGCTCACGGTGTCGCGCTACTGCATCGGCCTGTTGCGCGACGCGGGCGTGGTCAACCTCTACCCGGAGCCGGTCTTCGGCACTACCGAGGCGCAGCGCGGCGATGGCGAGGCTATCGTCGCGCGCTCGCCCTACCAGTGGGACCGCAACAAGTTCCGCGACGTGCTGCTCGGCACGTTGGAGCCGCTGCTGGAACCCTTGCGGCGACGGCAGCGCTTCTCCCGGCTGCCGGGGCTGACGCTCGGCGTGGTCTCCCTGCTTACGACGGTGAAGCAGTTTCCGCTGCTGTTCGCCGCGATCGCGGGGCAGCTCGCGTCACGCCCGCAGGTGCGCGTGGAGATATTCGGCAATGGCGGCTATGCGCAGGTGCGCGACATCCGCCGCGCGCTCGCCCCGCTCGCCGCGCGCGTACGCTACTGGGGCTACCAGAAGAACGTGCACGACATCTACCCGCAACTGGACTACCTGCTTGCCGGACTGCCGGAGAAGGAGGCGCTGGGTTTGAACGTGCTGGAAGCGCAGATGTGCGGCACCCCGGTGCTGGCGGTAAATGCGCCGCCGTTCACCGAGACCATGCTGCAAGGGCGCTCGGGGTTCCTCTACCGCGATCCGCGCGCGGACGGCGGCGCCGACTTCGGCCGCACGCTGGACGACATCCTCGCCGGCGCGCCGCGGCCGGATCCGCGCGTGCTGGCCGCCGACCACCTGCGGCAGTTTTCCTACGACGCGATGGTGGTGCGTGCGCGCGCGCTGCTCGCGCGCATGTCCGAGCTGGTGCCGGCGTGATCGCGCTGTCCATCGTCAGCCATCGCCAGGCAGCGCTCGCCGAAGCGCTGCTTGCCGACATCGCCGCGCTCGGGCGAGACGACCTGCGCGTGGTGTTGACGCTGAACGTGCCCGAGGATGCGCCGGGCGATGCCGGCCTGCCGCTCGAAATCATCCGCAACACGACACCGAAGGGTTTCGGCGCCAACCATAACCAGGCGTTCGGGCGGGCTCGCGACGCGGACTACTTCTGCGTGCTCAACCCGGACCTGCGCCTGCCGGCGGACCCGTTTCCGGCGCTGCTGCGCGAGCTGCGCTCGCCGCGGGCGGGCCTGGCGGCCCCGCGCGTGGTCTCGCCCTCGGGCACGGTGGAGAACAATGCGCGACGCGCGCCGACCTTCTCCAGCCTCGCCGCCAAGGCGCTCGGCCTCGCGCCGGCGCTGGATTACCCGGACAGTCCGGAACCGTCGTCGCCGGACTGCGTTGCCGGCATGTTCATGCTGGCGACGCACAGGGCGTTCGAGGACGTCGGCGGCTTCGACGAGCGCTATTTCCTCTACTACGAGGATTTCGACCTGTGCCGGCGGCTGCGTCGGCGCGGCTACGACATCCGGCTGGCGCCGGCTGCGCGCGTGGTGCACGACGCGCGCCGGACCAGCCACCGCAACCCGCGGTACCTCGCCTGGCACCTGCGCAGCATCCTGCGCTACCTGACGAGCAGGTAGCGGTACAGCGCCACCAGCGTGCAGGGTTCGACGATCTCGCCGCGCGCGGCAAGCCCGAGCGCCTCGTCACGCGAGAACCAGGCGAAGCGCCCGTGGCCTGCCTCGTCCGCGGGCACGCCGGAATCCTCCCCCTGCACGTGTACCGCGTACAGGCGGATGCGGGCGCGGATGATGCTCGGCGCGGGCGACAGTAGCCCCAGGTCCACCACCCCGTCGGGTGCTGCCGCGAGCCCGGTTTCCTCCTGCAACTCGCGCAACGCCGCGGCGGCCGCGGATTCGCCCGCGTCCATGAAGCCCATCGCCGCCTCCCAGCCGGCGCCGCCGTAAGGGTGGCGCCAGATCCGCATCAGGCCGACTCGCTCGCCCTGTACTGGCAGCGCCGCGATGCCGGTGACGCCGCCGGCGGCTTCCACCCGCGGCAGCACGGCGAGGAAGTCCTGCACGCGATGGCCGCGCTCGTCGGCGATGTCGTCGAAATGGATGCTGAAGCGCGCGTTCTCGCCTATCGTGCGGCGCCCGAGCAGCCGGATCGACGGCTCAGACGTTGCCATGCAGGGTGTTCTTCAGCATGCGGTAGCCCTTCACCAGCTCGGCGATTCCGGCATCGAGCGAGAATTCAGGCTTCCAGCCGGTGGCCTCTATCTTGGCGTTCGACACGATGTAGTTCCGCTGGTCGGGGTCCTTGCCCACCGGCGCGTCGATGAAGACGAACTCCGGCAGTTGGCGCCTGATGGCCTCGCACAGCTCCTTCTTCGACACGTTGGCGTCCGACAGCCCGACGTTGTAGATCTGCCCCTTCATGCGATCTGCGTTGGCGATGCCGTGCTGGAACACGCGCGAGACGTCGCGCACGTGGATGTAGTTGCGCTTGAAGGAACTCTCGAACAGCACGACGAAGCGGTCGTATACCGCGCGATAAGTGAAATCGTTTACCAGCAGGTCTATGCGCATGCGCGGCGACATGCCGAACACCGTCGCCAGCCGGAAGCTGACCGCGTTGGGATGCTGCATCAGGTGCCGCTCGATCTCCACCTTCTCGATCGCATAGCGCGAGATCGGCTTCAGCGGCGATTCCTCGGTGCAGAAGTTCTTCTCGTCGCCCGAGCCATAGGCGCTGTTGGTGGTGGGCATCAGCACGAGTTGCGATTTCGACAGGTGCTTCAGCATCATCAGGATCGCGTCGTGGTTGGTCGTCGTCGCGCCCACCGGGTCCTGGTTGCAGATCGGCGCGCCGACCAGCGCCGCGAGCGGGATCACGACGTCGGCCTTCGCCAGCAGCGGCTTGATGCTGGCTTCGACGCGGATGTCGCCCTTGACGACATCGAACGTGGGGTAGTGGCAGACGTGGCTGAGGCTCGCCTGCCGGTACATGAAGCTGTCCAGCACGGTGACCCGGTGGCCTGCGGCGAGCAGGTCGGGCACCATGATGGAACCGAGGTAGCCGGCGCCGCCGGTGACGAGGATTCTCAAGCTCATGATGGGAACATTGCCCTTTCCACGCTCTCGCACAGCGAGTGCGCAAGCACGATGTGGACTTCCTGGATGCGGTTGGTATCCGGCCCCGGCGCGACGATGCAGTGGTCCGCCAGTGCCCTGGCCGGCCCGCCGTCGCGGCCGGTGAACAGCACGCTCGCCACGCCCTGCTTCCTGCACTGCTCCAGCGCCCGCAGGATGCTCGGCGACACGCCCGAGGTGGTGATGGCGAGGAACATGTCCCTGGCGCCGAGCTTGGCGGCGATCTGGCGCGCGAACACCTGCTCGTAGCCGTAGTCGTTGCCGATCGCGGTAATGAGCGAGCTGTCGGTGGTCAGCGCCTCGGCGGGCAGCGGCGCGCGGTCGCGCGCGAGCTTGCTGACGAACTCGGTGGCGAGGTGCTGTGCATCGGCCGCGGAGCCGCCGTTGCCGGCGATGTACAGACGCCCGCCCGCGCGGTAGCAGGCAACCACCGCCTCGGTGGCGCGCCGGAACGCCTCCAGCTGCGCGCTGTCCGCCAGCAGCTGCTCCTTTGCCTTCACGGACGCGGCGAGGTTGTGCTTGAGGATTTCCGACCAATCCATGCTCATGCTCCAAGAATCTGCGCTGCGCGCCGGTAATCCTCCGGCACGCCGATATCGATGAAGGTACCCGCGCATTCATGGCCGAATATGCGCCAGTCGCTGGCGAGGCCGTGCGAGAGCATATCCGCCTCGAGGCTGGCGCGCTCGCCCGGCTGCCACGGCAGCAAGCGCAGCGCCGCCGCCCTGAAGAGGTACACGCCGCCATTCGCCAGCCCGCCGCGGGTCGCGGACAGCTCGAGGATGCGACCATCCGCCGCCACGCGCAGGCCCATGTAGCGCTCGCTGTCCGCGCTGCGAAACAGCGACAGCGTGCAGTCCGCGCTGCGCTGGCGGTGAAAGGCCAGCAGTGCCGCAAGTTCGACGGCGAAGAAGGTGTCGCCGTTCAGCACCAGCAGCTCGTCTGCCTGCGCCTGGGCCGCGGCGAGCAGCAGGCCGCCACCGGTGCCCAGGGGTTCTGCTTCGCGGGCATAGGAAATGTGCGCGCCGTGCCAGGCGTTGCCGAAGTGCGCGCTGACCTTTTCGGCCAGATAGCCGACCGACAGGACGAAGCGCTGCACGCCCTGCGCGATCCAGTACTCGAGCAGCAGCTCGAGGAACGGCCGCCCGTTCACCGGCGCCATCGGCTTGGGAACATCGCTTACGACCGGGCGCAGGCGCGTGCCGAAGCCCCCCGCCAGCACGATCGCCTCGTTCACCGGCCTGCTTCGTCCAGCACCTCGCGCAGGCGTTCGATCTGCGGCCTGAGGTCGTGCGGGTGGTTGCCGACGAAAAAGCCCCGGTCGTGCGCGATGTTGGCGTTCACGATCCCGCCGACCGTGTCATGGTCGAAGTAGCGGATGACGTCATGGCGCAGGAAGTTTCCGCCGGTGATGATGCGATAACCGATGTCGGCGCGCTTCAGCGCCGCCATGACCTTCGCGCGGTCGATCGGCAGCTTCGGGTTCAGGATCACCGTGAAGGCGAACCAGGAGCTCGAGCCGTGTTCGCGCTGGATGATGTAGCGCTCGTCCCCTGCCATCAGGCGGACGAACAGTTCCGCGTTCCTGCGCCGCACCGCGACCAGGCGATCGAGCTTTTTCAGCTGCTCGATGCCGATGGCGCCGGAGAGCTCCAGCGGCCGCGCGTTGTAGCCCGGCAGGATGAAGCGGTACGCCTCGTAGAAATCGTCGTCGCGCCGCTCGTAGATCGACGTGTCCGCCGGCAGGTCGCGCGTCCAGCCGTGCGCACGCATGCTCTTCGCGACGTGGTAGAGGTCGGTGTCGTCGGTCACCAGCACGCCGCCCTCCATGGTGGAGATGTGGTGCGAGAAGAAGGTGCTGAAGGTGCCGATGTCACCGAAGGTGCCGCAGGGCCTGCCGTTCAGCGTCGCGCCCATGGACTCGCAGTTGTCCTCGAAGAGGATCAGGCCGTGCCTGTCGCAGAACCCGCGCATTACGTCGAGCGCGCAGGGGTTGCCCAGGATGCTGACCGCCATCACCATGCGCGTGCGCGGCGTCAGCGCTTCCTCGAGCTTCGAGACGTCGAGATTCAGCGTGTCCAGCTCCACGTCGACGAAACGCAGGCGCAGGCCGTACTGCTGCAGCGGGTAGTAGGTGGTCGACCACGAGATTGCCGGGACGATCACCTCGTCGCCGCGCTCGAGCGGCCTGTCCTTCGCGTAGCAGAGCGCGCCCACGCCGACCAGGTTGGCCGCCGACCCCGAGCCCACCATCAGCGCGTGCCTGACCCCGAACTTCTCGGCGAACGCAGCTTCGAAGGCGCGCACGTTCTCGCCCATCGTGAACATGCCGCTGGCGATGACGCGCTGCATCGCCTCGATCTCCTCGGTCCCCCAGGTACTGCTCGCCAGTTCGTAGAACATCGTCAGCGCACGATTTCTCGGATGACGCCGGCCATGCGCGCGACATCCGGGTAATAGAACTGCTCCAGCGCAAAGCCGGCGGGCGAAGGCACGTCCGGCAGGCCGACGCGGCGCACCGGCGCCTTCAGGTGGCGAAACCACTTCTCCGCCGCAAGGCAGCCGATTTCGGCGCACACGCCGCCCATCATCCAGCCGGTGTCCACCACCATCAGCCGCCCGGTCCTGGCGAGCGAGGCCTCGATGATCGCTTCGTCCAGCGGCTTCACGGTGCGCAGGTCGATGACCTCGCAATCGATGCCTTCCTTCGCAACCGCCTGCGCGGCCTGCGAGGCAAGCTCGATGGCGTGGGAGGCGCCGACCACGGTGACGTCCTTGCCCGGGCGCCGCACGATGCCCTTGCCGATGGGCACCGTGTAGTGTCCCTCGGGCACGATGCCGTCCTTCTTCATCAGCCAGCGGTGCTCGAACAGCAGCACCGGGTTGTTGTCGGCGATCGCCGCCAGCGTCAGGCCCTTGGCGTCGTGCGGCGTGCTTGGCATGACGATCTTCAGGCCCGGCGCGCCGAGCAGCAGGCCCTGGATGGCCTGCGAATGCTGCGAGCCCGAGCCCCAGCCACGGCCGATCGCGGCCCAGATCACCATCGGCACCGTGGTCCTGCCGTTGTCCATGTAGTGATACTTCGAGGCATGGTTCACCAGCTGGTTCATGCTGAGCAGGATGAAATCGGGCCGGTTGTGCATGTAGAACGGGCGCATGCCGTTCATCGCCGCGCCGGCACCGATGCCGGTCATGCTCTCCTCGGCCACCGGCGTGTCGAACACGCGCGCGTTGCCGAACTTCTCCTTCAGCCCGCGCGTGCAGCCGAACATCGCGCTCGGATCGTCGACGCCCTGGCCGTACACGAACACGCGCTTGTCGTGCGTAAGCGCAAGCTCCAGCGCTTCATTCACCGCCTTCGCGTACGGCAGCACGCGACCTTCCTTCGGGTCGGGCGCATCGTAGACCAGCGAATTGACGAGGCTTTCGTCCCAGGCCATGCCTATGCCCTATTCCGCGTACACGTGGGTGGTGAGATCGGCTTCGACCGGGTGCGGCGCGGCCAGCGCGTGCTCGAACGCCGCCAGCGTCTCGGCAATGATCGCCTGGTGCATCGCGTCGCGGCCAGCGTCATCGAGCATCCCTGCGCCCTTCAACAGTCCGTAAAAGCCCTCGACCGGGCAGCGCTTCTCCCAGGACTCGCGCTCGGCAACGCTGCGGTAGCCGGTGGCGCTGTCGTCGCCGTTGCCGCCATGCGCCCGGTACCGATAGACGCGCGCTTCGATGAACCCCGGGCCGCCGCCCGCGCGCGCGCGCTCGATCGCCGCGGCAGCCGCCTGGTGCACGTCGAGCACGTTCATGCCGTCGACGCGCACCGCGGGAAGGGCATGGGCCGCGGCCCATTGTGCGATGTCGCGCGCCGGCTGGCGCTCCGAGAGCGGCGACTGCACCGAGTAGAAGTTGTTCTCGCAGAAGAAGAGGATCGGCAGCTGCTTCAGCGCGGCGAAGTTCAGGCATTCGGATACCACGCCCTCTTCGGTCGCCGCCTCGCCGAAGAACACTGCGATGACGCGATCCGCGCCCTGCATCTGCGCCGCCAGCGCGGCGCCGGTGGCGATCGGCACGGAACCGGCGACGATCGCGGAAGTGCCTGCCATGCCGACGCTGAAATCGATGAGGTGCATGGAGCCGCCGCGCGAGCCGGCGCAGCCGTCGATGCGGCAGTGCATCTCGGACAGCATCGCCTTCAGGTCGCCGCCCTTGGCGAGGTACACGCCGTGAGTGCGGTGGCTGGAATAGGCGAGGTCGGTCACGCGCATCGCCGCGCAGCAACCCACCGCGGTCGCCTCCTGACCGATCACCAGGTGGATCGGCGTCTTCATATGGTCCTGCCGGTAGCGGCGCTCGATCTCGAGCTCTATCTCGCGGATGCGCAGCATGCGGCGGTAGAGTTCCACCAGGAACGCGGCGTCGTAGCCGGCGAGGCGCGGTGCCCAGACATCGAAGCCGCCGCCGGCATAGTCGTAGCGGATCGTCATAGCCCGCTCGGCTGGTACAGCACGACCTTGCTGCCCTCGGCCTCGAACTGCATTGGCACGTGCACCAGGCCGGACAGTTCCTCGCGTATCGCGGCCTGCGCGCCGGGCGCGGCGAACAGCAGCAGGAACCCTCCGCCGCCAGCGCCGAGGATCTTCCCACCCGTCGCGCCGCGACTGCGTGCCCGCGCGTAGAGCTCGTCGATCGCCGGCGTGGACACCTTGTCCGAAAGCCGGCGCTTCTGCTGCCAGCTCTCGTCGAGCAGGCGGCCGAATGCCTCGAGCGGCCTGGCGGGGTCGCGCAGGATGCCGATCGCCTCGTCCACCATAGAGCGCATCGCGCGCAGTTCGCTCCCGCGAGCCGCCATGTTGTCGATCTTGGAGCGCGCGATCTCCGGCGCATTGCGCGACAGCCCGGTGAAGCAGAGCATCAGGCTGGACTGCAGTTCGGCCAGCCGCTCCTTCGGCAGCACCACCGGATCGACCTGGAAGCTGTCGTCGGCGCGGAACTCGATGCGGTTGAAACCGCCATACGCGGCGGAAACCTGGTCCTGCGAGCCCACCACCTCGCGGATCAGTTCCTGCTCCACGTGTATCGCCTGCGCAGCGAGTTCCCGCTTGGTGACGTAGCGGCCTTCGAGCGCCGAGAGCGCGTGCAGCAAACCCACGGTGAAGGCGGAGCTCGACCCCAGGCCCGAGCGCGCCGGCAGGTCGCCGTCGTGATGGATCTCCAGCCCGCGTTCGGCGCCCTTCCAGCCCAGCACGGCACGCACCGACGGGTGCTGGATCTCCGTTACCTCGCGCACGTTCTCGATGCGCGAGTAGACGATGCGGTGCCGGTGCTCGAAGAACTGCGGCAGGTAGCGGCAGCTGATGTAGCAGTACTTGTCGATGGTCGTGGCAAGCACCGCGCCGCCGTGCTCGCGGTACCAGGCGGGGTAGTCGGTGCCGCCGCCGAAGAACGACACCCGGAACGGCGTGCGCGTGATGATCATGCGGGCGTGGGCGCCGGCGCCTCGAGCAGCCTGCGCCTCAGGCCCACCGCCGACATCTCGCGCACGTGCGCGACCACCTCGTCGCCAAACTTGCGCTGCACCAGGCCAAGGTACGAGGGGCTGGAGAAATACTGCTGGAACGCCTCGTCGCGAAAGCGCAGCACCTCGGCGCTGCTGAGCGCATCCGTCCTCAGCGGGTGCGTTTCATAGCTGTGCTGCGAGTAGCCGATCCACGATTCGGGCAGCGTCCAGCCATTCTTCAACGCCAGGTCGTACAGCTTCGAGCCCGGGTAGGCCATCGCGCAGTAGAAGTTGGCGAATTCGCAATTCGCCTCCAGCGCCAGGTCGAGCGTCTCCTGCATGGTCTCGTGCGTATCGTCGGGCAGGCCGAAGATGTAGTTGCCGATCACGTTGATGCCCGCTTCCTGGATCTTGCGCACCACCTTCATGATCTCCACCGCGCCGAAGCGCCCCTTCTCGACGCCGTCGCGCACGTGCTTGGAGCCGGACTCGATACCCAGCGCCAGCCAGCGCACCCCGGCGCGGCGCAACCGGTCGAGGAACTCGTCCTTCACCGTGTCGACGCGGGCGTAGGCCCAGATGTTCAGGTCGTAGCCGCGCTCGATGATGCGGTCGCAGATGCCGAACACGTGGTTGCGGTTCAGCACGAACATCTCGTCGACGAACTTGATGTTCTTCACGCCGTAGGTCTCGACCAGCACGCCGATGTCCTCGATCACCGCGTCGGGCGACCAGAGTCGGTACGAGGGCTTGCCGAAGGGCGCGTTGATGCAGCAGAACGTGCACTTGTACGGGCAGCCGAGGCTGGTGTGCAGCGAGGCGTAGGGCTGGCGCGCGTGAATGTGCTCGAAGCAATGCCAGTTGTGCGCGCGGTACTTATCCATCGGCAGCAGGTCCCATGCCACGCCGGGCATCTCGCCGTCGAGGTCGTCCATGAGTTCGGCCGCGGGATTCGACATGACGACGCCGCCAACCCGGTACCACAGGCTGGGAATGCCGCGCAGGTTCGCGGACTTCGCCTTCAGCGCCTGCACGGTGGCGAGGATGGTGTCGGGGCCCTCGCGGTCGCAGACGAAGTCGACCGCCTCCTCGCGCAGCGTGCGCTCGGGCAGCGCCGCCGGGTGCGTGCCGGTCATCATGATCCGGAAGGTGGGATCCAGCTCTTTCAACGCACGGCAGGTCTCGCCTGCCGCCGGCATGTTCTGCGTCGACGCCGATGGCTGGAAGCCGTAGACGACGACCACCGTGAGCACCGGCGCGAAGTTGTCGTGGATCACGCGCGCGGCCTGCGCAGGGTCGAGGTTCAGCGCCGGCGCATCGACGACCTGCACCGACAGGCCCTTGCGCCGCAGGTAGGTGGCAAACAGGCCGGTGAGCGAAGGCGGTTCGATCGCCGAGAAGCTGCGTCCCAGGTCCTGGTAGACCGCACGCAGGTTGCCCGGATTCACCAGCACGACGTCGATCGATTTACCGCTCATAAGTATTTGATTATAGCGGGCAAGCCTCGCGCGCCCCTGTGAACCACGTCACGCACTTCGTCACGCAGTTCAGGTGCGGCTGGCGATCAGCTCTGCATGCGCCATGGCGACGGCGTCGAGGTCCAGATCGGCAAGCGTGCCCGATGCCGGCTGCAGCACGCGGTGCGGCACGCCCCACGGGTGCCAGCGCGCCGCGGGCGAATCGCCGAACAGCGCCACCACCGGTTTGCCCAGCGCAGCGGCGAGGTGCATCGCGCCTCCGTCCGGGCAGATGACGCTGTCGGCGAGCGACAGCGCCGCGACCAGCGTCGTCAGATCCGGCGTCGGCACCGCATCGACGCCCGGCTCGTGCGAAAGCGCCTGTGCATCCTCGTCGTCGCCGGGATGCCGCGCATCGTCGCGCGAGCCGGGCGACCACAGCAGCGTGACGCGCGCGTGCGCCGCGAGCCGGCGCACCAGCGCCGCGTACTGCGCCAGCGGCCAGCGTTGCGCCGGCCGGCGCGCGCTGATGTGCACCGCCACCCGGGTGCCGGCAGGCAGACGGGCGCGCAGCGCCTGCACGCATGCCGGATCCGGAAAGACGCGCAGCGCACCCGGCGTACCGGTGACGCCGAGCTCGGCGCCGAGCGCATAGGTGCGCGCCACTTCGTGCCGCAGGTCAGCCGGGTCGGACGCGAGGATCCGCGCCGGCCGCAGGCTGCGGGCAAAACGCAGCGTCTGCGGCGAAGGCGCCGGCACCAGCACGCAATCCAGCCGCCGGCCGCGCAACTCGGCAAGCAGCCGCAGCCGGTCATGGACGAAACGCAGCAGGTGGCTCTGCCGGTGCTTCAGTTTTTCGTAGACGTACACCGCGTCCGGCGCCGGATTGCGCGCCAGCACCTCGGCGTTATACGTATTTGCCAGCACGCCGATCCAGGCGTCGGGATGACTCGCCCGCAGGCCGTCGAGCAACGGCGTGGTGCAGGCCAGGTCGCCGATGTTGTCGCGCCGGATGATCAGGAAGCGCGGGGCCGTCCCAGCCATAAGCCGAGGAGCAGCGCGGCGAGGATGCCGTGCTCGTGGTGCAGCGTGGTGTTGGCAATGCCCGCGCCGACGGTGACGAACCAGGCGCTCGCGGCGGCGCCCCACAGCAGGGTCGCGTGGTCGGAATCGCCTGGGCGAGGACGCCAGCGCAGCAGCGCCGCGATCCAGGCAAGCAGCACCACGGCGAGCGCCGCCATGCCCACCGTGCCGCGCTCGGCGAGCGTGTTGAAGTACAGGCTATGGCCGTGCGGGAAGCGCACGTAGTCGGCGGCGTCGTAGGGCTTGCCGGCGGCCTCGCGCCAGGACTTGATCCGCTCGTGCGTGATCTCGATGTAGTTGTCCATGCCGACGCCGAACCACGGGTAGCGCTCCCACGCGGCCAGCGCCGAGCGCCACATGCCGTCGCGGAACGCCAGCACGTTGGCTTCCGACTCGCGGTCCTGCTGCTTGCGCACCACCTCGGCGTCGAATGCGACTGCCAGTACCACGGCAGTGCCGATCGCGCACACGCTCGCGACCAGCGGCACGCGCCAGCGCGGCCACCACGCAGCCGCCAGCAATGGCACGAGCAGCAATCCCACGCCAACCGCGCCGCGGCTCTGCGTGACGATCAGCGACACCAGCACCAGCACGCAGATCGCGAGCGCACTGGCGCGGCGGCCGGGAGGCCATGACTGCCAGCGCGCGAACAGCCACGCAAAGCAGACGCCGAGCATGATGGCGATGTAGATCGCGGTGTGGTTTACGTGGCCGACCGAATGGATCTGCAGGAAGCCGCTCTTCGCCAGGCCGGTAAGCAGCCGGTAGTGGCCGACGCCGAGCCCGACGACCACCGACAGCACCAGCGCGCCCAGCACCCAGCGCAGCGCGGACACCGGGTAGCCGCCGCGCTTCACCAGCCACAGGATGCTCGCATAGCGCACCAGGTCCATCGCGCCGCCCCACTCGGCGCGCGGCAGGCCGGCAAACGCCGCCGACAGGAACGCGGAGGCGATCCACAGCGCGATCAGCATGTCCCACGCATCCCAGCTGCCGCCGAAGTCGCGCGTGCGCGCGCGATTGACGAGCCACGTCGCGGCATAGGCGAGCCAGGCGAGGTTCTTCGGCGCCTCGAGCAGCGGCAGGAACACCGCGAGCGCGATCAGCAGGCCGAGTTCGACCGGGAAACGCTGTGACTTAAGCGCGCTGAACATCGCGCGCAAAGTCTAGCAGCCGCGCTGCGCGGTGACGGTAGAGGTGCTCGCGCATCACGCGCGCATGCGCGCGCTCGGCGATGCCCCGCGCCACCGCGGGAGCGGCGAGGAAGCCGCGGATGCGCGCGATGCAATCGTCCAGCCCTGCGTAGGCGGCCCATTCATCGTCCGCGAAATCCTCGCCGGCGTGCCGCCGCTCGTCCGACAGCAGGAATCCGCCGCACGCGGGCACGCCGTAGCAGCGCTCGGGCAATCCCCAGCTGCGCTCGGGCCCGGCATCGCAGGCGACGGCGGCGGACAGGTTGATGTGGCTGGCGCGGATGATGTCGCGCTGTTCCGTCGCTGGAACTCCGCTTGAATCGCGGATGAGCGTCCGCACGCCGAGAGGGCGCAGCTTGTCCTCGAGCGCGCGCAGGAACGACGCGCGCGCGCCGTGCTCCGGATAGCGCGCCACGTCGAGATTGCCGAGGAAGGACACGTCCCAGCGATAGGACGATGGATCGCGCATCGCTTCCAGATCCTGCGGCGCGGCGTGGAACATGCTCTCGCGCGCCGCGTTCGGGCAGTACAGCGTGCGTCGCGCGAACCGCTCGGCACCCTGCATCGAGTGCGCCGCGTAGCCGTCGAAGGGCGCGAGCGCCGCGAGCAGCGCCAGCCGCGCGCGATGCACGCCGCGATGCCAGGGCGCGTCGCGGCCAAGCGCCAGGAACGGCACCGACGCACGTCGCAGCGCGCGCGCATGCGCGATGGTGTCCCGCAGCCGCCGCGCGCAGTCGACGAAGTCCGCGACGCACAACGCTGTGCCTTCGGGCTGCCATGAGCCCTCGATCACCTCGTGGCCGAGCGCCTCGAAGCCCTCGCGCAGGCCGGCGAAGCCGCCGCGGAAGTTGAGCAGCACGCGCATGACTAGCCGCGCGCCAGCTGCAGCGCCGCCTGCGCCACGGCCTCGACGCCGATGGCGTGCATGCAGCGCGGTGCGGCGCACTCGGCGAGCGTGCGCTGGCAGCGGCGGATCCAGGCGATCTCGCGCTTGAACAGCAAGCGCTGGTCGCGGCAGGGAAAATCCGCCACCGTGACCGCGCGATACGGCATGTCGCGCAGGAACTCCCCCGGGCCGAACAGTTCGGCGGCGCTCGGCCCGAACAGCGCGAGCGTCGGCGTGCCGGTGATCCTGCCGATGTGCATGACGCTGGTATCGGGGCACACGAGCAGCGCCGCCCCCTCGACCAGGTGCCACAGTTGCGCGAGGTCGAGGCGGTGGCCGATCGCGGCGTAGCGGCCTTGCGCGTCGATGCGGCGCAGGTAATCCGCGCCCTGCGGGCCCGCGCTCCAGACGACGTCGAGTCCGGCGCCGGACAGCGCGTCCGCCAGCGCCAGCCACTTCGCGTCCTCCCAGTGCTTCAGCGGCGTGCTCGCTTCCACGTGCAGCACGGCGTAACGCGCGGCCGGCAGCTCGAAGGGCGCGCAAGGCGGCGACGGCCAGTCCTGCGGCCGATGCGCCGGCGGCGCTGCGCCGTCCACGAGGTCGCACACCATGTCGCCCCAGGCGGCAGGCTCGGCACGGTAGCTGCGAAGTTCATCCACCGGCCAGCTCTTGTACGCCGGGCGATCTCCGGCGAACGCGACCACCCAGCGCGCCCCGGCAGCCGCGGCGAGCCAGCTGTAGCGGTTGTCTCCCGGCACGTAGGCGAGGTCGTAGCCTTTGCCCGCGAACAGCGCATCCAGCGTGGCCGCGTCGCGTGGATCGAAGGCAATCGCGCGCACGCCGTACGGCCTGCCCGCATACAGCGGCAGGAGCGCCGGCCGCACCGCCATCGCGATGTCCGCCGCGGGATGCCGCGCGCGCAGCTTGGCGAGCAGCGGCGTCAGCATCAGCACGTCGCCCGGCAGCAGGTGGTGCGCGACGAGGATGCGCTGCGGCGACGCGCCCGGCCGCACGCGCCGGCGCGCGAGCGCGCGCGGCAGGATGCGCAGCCGCGCGGCGAGACGGCTACGCGCGGCCGGCGGCATTCCGGTACACCGCTTCCATGCGCTCCAGCATCGAGCGATAGGAATAGCGCTCGACGCAATGCGCGCGCGCGGCCGCGCCCAGCCGCGCGCGCAGGCCGGGATCGGCCGCGAGTCGCGCGATGCCCGCGCGCAGCGCATCGGCGTCCTGCACCGGCACCACCAGCGCGGTGTCCTCGTGCCGCGCCAGTTCGCCGATGCTGCCCGCCGCAGTGGTCACGCAGGCGAGCCCGGCCATCATCGCCTGCACCAGCGCCTGCGGCACGCCCTCGTTGGCGTACGAAGGAAGCGCGAAGATGTCGAGTGCCTGCAGCCAGGGCAGCACGTCGTCCTGGTTGCCCGGCATCCAGATGCGGCCCCGCAGCGCGCCCGATTGCGCCTGCAAAGCCTCGCGCTGCGGGCCGTCGCCGACGATCACCAGGCCGACCGTCGCCGGCAGCCCGGCAATCGCGTCGATGAGGTAGCGATGCCCCTTCCAGCTGCGCAGCGTGGCGACGATGCCGACCAGCGTGAGCTCCATCGGCAAGCCAAGGGCACGGCGCGCGGCATCGCGCTCGCCCGGCCTGAAGCGCGTCTCGTCGATTCCGGTCGGGATCGATTCGATGCGCCCGGGCGCGCAGCCGGTGCGCTCGATCAACTGCGCGCGGATGCTCTCGCCGGTGGTGACGATGCGGTGCGCGGCGCGCGCGTAAAGCCAGGCGCTCATGCGATTTTCCGGCACCGGCGCCGAGATGTGGCGCGTGCGCACGATCGGGAACGGCCGCCCCAGGGCGAGCACGGCCAGCGCCACCAGCCAGGAATCGGTGGAACTGTGCGTATTGACGACATCGCAGCGGTTGGCGCGGAACCAGCCGATCAGGGCACGCAGTCCCCGCAGGCCCTTCCTGCCGATCGGCAGCGCCGCAACCGGGACGCCGCGCTTGCGCGCCTCGTCATGGATGCGCGCCTCGGCGGGACACAGCAGCGTGATCTCATGCCCGCGCGCGATCAGCCCCCGCGACTCGGAAAGGATGCGGATCTCCTGCCCGCCCCAGCCGAGCGAGGACTCGGTATGCACTATCTTCACGATCGGAACAGGGGGCGCGGGCCCCTTCCTGGTTCAGCAAATGGAGCCTTCCCGCGCCCCCCGTGCCCCCCTTGCATCAGCTTGCCGTGTCGAACTGCATGCGGTGCAGCTTCGCGTAGACGCCGTCGCGCGCGAGCAGCGCGGCGTGATTGCCTTCCTCGACGATGCGTCCGCGTTCCAGCACCAGGATGCGGTCGGCACGCTCGATCGTCGACAGGCGGTGCGCGATGACGATGGTGGTGCGGCCGCGCATCAGCGCTTCCAGCGCGGCCTGCACCAGGCGCTCGGATTCGGAATCCAGCGCCGAGGTCGCCTCGTCGAGGATCAGGATCGGCGCGTCCTTCAGCAGCGCGCGCGCGATCGCGAGCCGCTGGCGCTGCCCGCCCGACAGGCGCAGGCCGTTCTCGCCGATCATCGTCTCCAGGCCCTGCGGGCTCTCGCGGATAAAGTCCATCGCGTGCGCCGCCTGCGCCGCCGCGATCACGTCCGCTTCGCTTGCGCCGCCCAGCCGCCCGTAGGCGATGTTGGCGCGGATGCTGTCGTTGAACAGCACCACTTCCTGGCTCACCAGCGCGAGGTTCGCGCGCAGGCTCTCGAGCGACAAGGCCTGGATGTCGTGGCCGTCGACCAGGATGCGGCCTGCGTCAGGCGCATAAAAGCGCGGCAACAGGTTCACCAGCGTGGTCTTGCCGCCACCCGAGCCGCCGACCAGCGCCACGGTCTCTCCCGGACGCACCGCCAGCGAGACGCCGGCCAGCGCGGGTTCGCTGCGCGTCGGGTAGGTGAAGTGCACGTCCTGGTAGACGACTTCGCCGCGCGCGCGCGGCAGCAGGATGGTGCCG
Source organism: uncultured Enterobacteriaceae bacterium (assembly GCA_964612335.1). Lineage (GTDB taxonomy): Bacteria > Pseudomonadota > Gammaproteobacteria > Burkholderiales > SG8-39 > CAZTDU01. Next base: position 103,118 of record CAZTDU010000005.1, read on the forward strand.
CGGTCTTCTTCCACCGGCTGGTCGATCATGCCGAACACGCTGTCGGCCGCTGCGAGGCCGCGCTGCAACGGCGCGTTTACCTCCGTCAACCGCTTCAACGGCGCCAGCAGCAGCAGCATCGCGGTGAGGAACGAGGCGAACTCGCCCACCGTGGCGCGCTGCCCGATGGCGTCCTGCATGGCGATGTAGACGATGATCGCGATCGCCACCGCGGCGAGCGTGTGCGTCACCGGCGTCGCCAGCGCCGCGGGCACGGTCTGGCGCATGTTGAAGCCGCGCAGCGCCTGGTTGGCGCGCTCGAAGCGCCGCGACTCGTAGTCCTGCCCGCCGAAGATCTTCACCACCTTGTGGCACTCGATGGTCTCCTCGAGCACGTGGGCGAGGTCGCCCATCGCGCGCTGAGTCTCGCGCGCCATGTGGCGCAGGCGCCGCGACAGCAGCCGGACGAAGAAGGCCACTGGCGGGCCCACCGCGAGGGCGATCAGCGTGAGCTTCCAGTTCAGGTACATCAGCCAGCCAAGCAGGCCGATCACGGCGATCGAGTCCTTCACCACCACCGTGAGCACCGTGGTCGCGGCGGCGGTGACCCCGCTCACGTCGTAGGCGATCTTCGACAGCAGCGCGCCGGACGTATGGTCGTCGAAGAACTTCGCCGGCATGCGCACCAGGCGCGCGAACATTGCCGCGCGCAGGTCCAGCACCAGTCGGTTGGACACCCAGGCGAGGAAATACGCCGACGCAAAGGTGAGCGCGCCCCGCACGATGAAGATCGCGACCAGCGCCGCCGCGAACACGAGCGGCGGGAACAGCGGCGTCTCGCCCGCGGCGAAGCCGCCGTCCAGCAGCGGCTTCAGCAGCGCGGGGAACAGCGGCTCGGTGGCCGCCGCCAGCACCATGCCGGCGATCGCCAGCGCGAACACCTTCGCGTGCGGCCGCACGTAGGACAGCAGGCGCAGGTACTGGGCACCCGATGCCTGGGCGGAAGGCGCGCCCGTGCCGGCGAGCGGCATCAACGCAGCTTGGTTCCGGCCCGCAGCGCCTGCAGGGCCTCGGCGTGCCCCTGCTTCGCCGCCTCGGCGATCCAGCTGCGCGCCTGCGGCACGTCGCGTTGCACGCCGCGCCCTTCGTAGTACGCGATGCCCAGCGCATATTGCGCATCCGCGTGCCCCTGGCCGGCCGCGCGGCGCAGCCAGAAAACCGCCTTCTCGTCGTTGCGCGCGACGCCGTAGCGACCCTGGGAGTGGATCGCCGCCAGCAGGTACTGGGCCGGCGCATAGCCGCGCTCCGCCGCGACATTCAGCCACTTCAGCGCCTCGGCGTCGCTGTGCTCGACGCCCGTGCCGGTGCCGTGCAGCAGGGCGAGCCGGTACTGCGCCTCTACCACCTTCGCCTGCGCCGCCTCGAGCAGCAGCCGGGCACCCTCGGCCGGATCCTTGTCCACGCCGCGACCATCCACGTGCAGCATGCCGAGCAGGTACAGGCCGTGCGGATCCTGCTGCGCGACCGCCTGCCGCAGCAGCTCGACGGCGCGCGCGTCGTCCCGCTCGACGCCCCTGCCCGTGAGGTGCAGGTTGGCGAGCGAGGATTGCGAGCGCGCATAGCCCTGCTCGGCGGCCCTCGCGAACCAGCGCGCGGCTTCGGCGGGATCGCGCAACTCTCCCTCGGCACGCTCGTGGATCACTCCCAGGTTGTGGATCGAGGGCAGGTGGCCCTTGTCCGCGGCGCGGCGGAACCAGTCGCGCGCGCGCGCATCGTCCTTGGGCACGCCGCGGCCCGACGCGAACAGGTGTCCCATGTAGTGCTCGGCATCGGCGTTGCCCTCCTCGGCCAGTCGCTCGAGGCTCGCTCGCGCGTCGGCGAACCCTTCGGCTGCCTTGCGGCCCATCTCGGCCACCTCCGCGGCGCTCTGCGCCAGCGCGCCCGCTGCGAAGGCCGCCAGCAGGCACCCGGCCGCGAGCCTCGATGCGAACGTGGAAGTCATGGCCCGGATTGTAGCGGTCGGGTCGCCGGGAGCCTCAGGCCGACAGCGCGGCATAGAGCTCGAGCAGGCGCGAGGCCATGACCTCGAGCGAAAGCGGCTCCACCGCGAGGCGCGCGGCGCGCTCGAGGTCGTTGCGGTCGGCGCGGCCCGCGATCTCGCCGAGCAGCCGCGCGAGCATGCCCGCGTCGCCCGCACGGCATACATAGCCGGAGACCCCATGCTCTACGATCTCGGCGGCGCCGCACTGGTCGCTGACGATCGCCGGAATTCCCATCGCCAGCGCCTCGGGAACGACGTTGGGGAAAGGGTCGTAGTGCGTCGGCAGCACCAGCGCGTCGGCCGCCGCGTAGTAGGGCCGCACGTCCTCGACCCCGCCGACGAACGCCACGCGCTCGGCGAGGCCGGCGCCGCGCGCCTGCGCCACGAAGCGCGGCAGCTCGCGATCCCTGCCGACCACCACCAGCCGCAGCGACGATGGCGCGCTCGCCATCGCCGCCAGCAGCGTGTGCAGGCCCTTGCGCGCGAAGCCGGAGCCGACGAAGGCGAGCAGGGGCTCGCCGCCCGGGATCCCCAGGCGAGTGCGCTCGCGCTCGCGTTGCGCGGCGCGCTCGCGCGGGTGGTAGTAGTCGGTATCGACGCCGTTGTAGATCACGTGCAGCTTGTCGGCCGAGATGCGGAAGTGGCGCAGGATCTCGTCGCGCACCATGCGCGAGTTGCAGATCACGGCGCGCAGCCGGGGGTGCTCGAACATCGCGCGCTCGGCGGCGCAGACGTAGCGGTGGTAGGCGCTCAGTGCGAGGCCGATGCGCTCCAGCGGCGCGGCGTAGGCGCGGCGATTGGCGAGCCACTGGCGGTGCACGCCGTCGCCAGCGCGGTAGATCTCGCAACCCGGGATGCGCTCGTGCGACTGCACCAGGTCGAAACCGCCCGCCTGCCACGCGGCGCGCGCCGCGCGCGCAAATCCGGCATCACGCCACAGTCGCCCGATGTAGAACGGATCCACCAGCGTCACCGGCGCGGCACCACCGGATTCCCAGCTGCGCGCGATGATCGCCACCTGCGTGCCTCGCGCGGCGAGCGAGCGCAGCGCGCGCTCGACGAAGCGCTCGGCGCCGCCGTGCGGCGTGTAGCGCTGGCGGACCACAGCGAGCCTGATGCTTCGCACTGCGCTCATGGGACTACCCTCGCGCTGCGCGCTCGGGATTCGCCCTTGGGACGGCCCGGCGGGCTCATGCAGCGGCAAGCAGTTCGCGCACCGCCTCGTGCACCGCGTTCACCGGCAGCAGCGTCAGGCATTCGCTTACCTTGCCGCCGCCGCAGCCGTCCAGGCCGCAGGGCCGGCAGGCGTGGGAACTGCTTACCACCCTGAAACTGCCACCCCACGGGCCCCATTCGATGTCGCCGCTGGGCCCGAACACGGCCACCACCGGCGTGCCCATCGCCGAGGCCAGGTGCATCGGCATCGAATCGACGCCGACGAAGACCCGCGCGCGCGCCGCCAGCGCGCCGAGTTCCTTCACCGACAGCCTGCCGGCCAGGTTCACCACCGGCGCCTGCGTGCGCGCGAGGATCTCGTCGACGAAGGCGAGCTCGTCGGCGTCCGGGGCGGCGGTCAGCACCGCGCGGTGTTCCCCGATGCCGAGCCGGTTGATCAGTTCCGCGTTCTTTTCCGCGGGCCAGCACTTGAAGCGCCAGCGCGAGGCGGGATGCAGGTGAACGAAGCCGCGTGCCTCCAGGCCGTGCTCGCGCAGCAGCGCGTCGACGCGCGACTCGGCATCGGCGCCCGGCACGAAGGCGACGCGGCGCTCCTCCATTCCGGGCTGGATGCCGATGCGGCGCAGCGCATCCAGGTTGAGTTCGACCTGGTGGCGGCGGCCGTTGTTGAGCAGCGGATAGAGGTGGGTAAAGCTCCGCTCCCAGAACGCGCCCCGCCCCGGCATGCGCGGCGCGACGCTGTAGCGCGCGCCCAGGCGCCGCGCCAGCCAGGCGCCGCGCGGCTGCTCGCTCAGGTGAACCAGCAGGTCGTAACGACGCTCGCGCAGTCGCGCATACAGGCGCCGTTCCGCGCCCAGGCGCGCTGCCAGGCCCTCGCCGCGCCAGCCGCGGCCCACCGCATGCAGCTGTGCCAGCGCCGGATGGCCCTCGAGCATCGGCGCCGTGTCCTCGTACACCAGCGCATCGACTTCGATCCCCGGCACATGCGCCTTCAGGCATGACAGCACGGGCCCGGCCAGCAGCGCGTCCCCGTGGTGGCGCAGCTTGACGACCAGCGCCCGCGCGAGCGAGGCCAGCGGTACGGCGTCCTTGAGCATGCGGCGAAGATAGCACTTCCCCCCGGGGCGCCCGGCCCGGCCGGGGGCCGTTGCGCCAACTCAGGAAACACTTTCACAAGCAGCCGCTATTTCTTGACGCAATGGTGGAATTCCAACATAGTTGGCGCGTGGAAGCCGAGTTCAGCTCCCTCGAGGCCAAGGTCACGCAGTTCGTCCAGGTCTGCGACCGCCTGCGCGCCGAGAACATCGAATTGCGCCAGCAGCTCGCGGCGGCACAGAACGACGCGAAGCGCCTGAGCGACAAGATCGAGGGCGCGAGGACGAAGCTCGAGAACCTGATCTCACGGCTGCCGGACTGACACCCGCCAAGGGCCCGATGAGCCGCATGGCCGATACCGCCAGGACCATCGAAGTCAACATACTCGGCCGGTCATACCGCATCGCCTGCGAGCCCGGCGAGCAGGAAGCGCTGATGCAGGCGGTTGCGTACCTGGACGCGAAGATGGGCGAAATCAGGAAGATCGGCAAGACCGCGGGAACCGAGCGCATCGCGGTGATGGCGGCGCTCAATATCGCGCACGAGCTTCTGTCCACCCGGGTCGGCGGCAACCTCGACGTCGGCCAGGCGCGACGCAGGATCGCATCGATCGAGTCGCAACTTGACGCGGCGCTGGCGCAGCAGGAAAAGCTCTTCTGAACTGGTTGCAGGCTTGTGCATGCGTGCACGGCGGGTATACTCGGTCCATGTTCCCTGCTGTGCGCGACCGGGCTCATATTTTCCGAACCGATAGCTTCCTCAGGTTGCCGATCCACGCGTCGCTGTTGTGATCGTCCCCGCCTTCGGGCATGCCGGACGAACCTGATGTGACCGGTAGGTAACCGCCCTGCATAGCACAGGGTTCGGGAGCCGAGCCCACCGCCACGAGCGGGGAACACCACTAGATGAAATTCTGGCTGATGAAATCCGAGCCCGCCGAGTGCTCGATAGACGACGTGCTGGCGGCGCCGGGGCGCAGGACCGCCTGGTCCGGCGTGCGCAACTACCAGGCACGCAACTTCATGCGCGACGACATGAAGCCCGGCGACGGCGTGCTGTTCTACCACTCGAGCTGCGACGAGCCCGGCATCGCAGGGCTCGCCGAAGTGGCCTCCGCGTCGTATCCGGACCCGACCCAGTTCGACGCCAGGAGCGAGTACTACGATCCGAAGGCGAAGAAGGACGCGCCGCGCTGGTTCGTCGTCGAAGTGCGCGCGCTCAGGAAAACCCGCATCGTCCCGCTGGCGGAACTGCGCGCGCACAAGGCCTTGTCAGGCATGTGGGTGCTGCGGCCTGGCAACCGGCTGTCGATCACGCCGGTAAGCGCGCCAGAGTGGAACTTCATCACATCGAAGCTGCTCGCGCGGTGAGCACGCTCAGAAACGACACGCTGCTGCGGGCACTCGCGCGCGAGCCGACCGACTACACGCCGATCTGGCTGATGCGCCAGGCGGGGCGCTACATGCCGGAGTACAACGCCACGCGCAAGCGCGCCGGCAGCTTTCTTGCGCTCGCCAAGAACCCCGCGCTCGCCACCGAGGTGACGCTGCAGCCGCTGGAGCGATTTCCGCTGGACGCGGCGATCCTGTTCTCCGACATCCTGACGATTCCCGACGCCATGGGCCTGGGCCTGTACTTCGCCGACGGCGAAGGGCCCAGGTTCGAGCGTCCTCTGCGCGACGAAACGGCGATCCGCGCGCTCGCGGCGCCCGACCCTGGCGCCGAGCTGCGCTACGTCACGGATGCGGTGCGCGAAATCAGGCGCGCGCTCGACGGCCGCGTGCCGCTGATCGGCTTCTCGGGCAGTCCGTACACGCTCGCCTGCTACATGGTCGAGGGCGCAGGCAGCAGCGATTTCCGCACGCTGAAGACCATGCTGTACAGCCGGCCGGAACTGCTGCACCGCATCCTGGAAGTGAACACGCTCGCGGTGATGAACTACCTGAATGCGCAGATCGACGCAGGCGCGCAGGCAGTGATGATCTTCGATACCTGGGGCGGGAACCTGCCTGCCGCAGGCTACGAAGCGTTTTCGCTCGCCTACTCGCGCAAGATCATCGCCGGCCTGACCAAGGTGCGCGAGGGCCGGCGCGTGCCCTCGATACTGTTCACCAAGGGGGGCGGCGGCTGGCTGGAGGCGATGGCCGACAGCGGCTGTGATGCGCTCGGCATCGACTGGAGCACGGACCTGGCGCTGGCGCGGCAGCGCGTCGGCGAGCGCGTCGCGCTGCAGGGCAACCTCGACCCGGCGGTGCTGTTCGCGCCCGCCGACACGGTGCGCGTCGAAGCGCGTCGGGTGCTCGATGCCTACGGCAATGCCCCGGGTCACGTTTTCAATCTCGGCCACGGCATCTCGCAATTCACCCCGGTGGAATCAGTGGCGGCGCTGGTAGACGAAGTGCGTACTTACAGTCGAAAAAAGTGATCGAAGTCTCTTGACTTATGCACAAAGCCACCCCCCGGCGGCCTCTGCGGGCAGCTCCGTGGGCTGTGTCGAAGACCGCGCACAACACCCTGATTCAATTGAGATAAGTAGCCGCCTGCCAAAATCCCCCGGAGCCCGCTCCAGAGTCGGAATTGATTGTGACCGCCAGGCGACGCGCTTACCCACAAACTTGTCCACAGCCCTTGTGGGTAAGAAAAATGCCTTTGGCCAAGCGCAGTTACGTGCCCCAATCAAAGCGCTGGCTTAACGCCGTGACGTAACTGCTTGTCAGCCCCAAGCGTCCTGCGCGTCGCACTGGATGTTCCCCTGGCGACGCTGTTCGACTATCTCGCGCCCGATGGCTGCAGCGCGGGCATTGGCGCCCGCGTGGCGGTGCCCTTCGGCAAGCGCGAGCGTGTCGGCGTCGTCGTCGAACTCTCCGATCGGAGCGACATCGCGCCGGCGCGCCTGAAATCGATTGCGCGCGTGCTGGCCGATGCGCCCGCGCTACCGGCCGAGTGGCTGGAACTCGCGCGCTTCCTGTCCGGCTACTACCAGCGACCTTACGGCGAAACCGTGATTTCGGCGCTGCCGCCGCGCCTGCGCAGCCTGAAGGCGCTGCCGAAGAAGGCGCTGCTGCCGCCCGCACCGGCGGACGCGGCGCTGCGCGCTACTTTCGTTGCCGGGCACGCGCTGACCAGCGAGCAGCTCGCGGCGGTGCACCGTATCGCTGCCTTCGCCGGCAGCTTTCGCGCCGTGCTGCTGCATGGCGTGACCGGCAGCGGCAAGACCGAGGTCTACCTGCACGCGATCGCGCAGGTGCTGCGCGGCGGCGGCCAGGCGCTGGTCATGGTGCCCGAGATCAGCCTGACGCCGCAGCTCGAGGGGCGATTTCGCGCTTCCTTCCCTCACGCGCGCATCGCCATGCTGCACAGCGCGCTCGAGGACGTGGCCCGCACCGCGGGCTGGCTGGCCGCGGCGCGCGGCGACGCGGACATCGTGCTCGGCACGCGGCTGGCCGTGCTCGCGCCGATGCCCGGGCTGCAGCTCGTCGTCGTAGACGAGGAGCACGACGCCTCGTTCAAGCAGCAGGAGGGCCTGCGCTACTCCGGGCGCGACGCCGCGGTGATCAAGGCCAGGCTCGCGCGCTGCCCGGTGGTGCTCGGCACCGCCACGCCCTCGCTGGAAACCTGGCACAACGCGCGCCAGGGCCGCTACGAACTGCTGTCCATGCCGCAGCGGGCCGCCCCCGGCGCGCAGCTGCCGGCGGTGCGTACCGTCGACCTGCGCAGCGTCGCGAGCGAGCACGGGCTGGCGCGCGTGCTCATCGAGGCAATCGGCGCGCGAATCGCGCGCGGCGAGCAGAGCCTGGTCTTCATCAACCGCCGCGGCTACGCGCCGGTGCTGGCGTGCGAAGCCTGCGGCTGGGCCGCGGGCTGCACGCGCTGCAGCGCGAGGATGGTGCTGCATGCGCGTGACCGCCGCCTGCGCTGCCACCATTGCGGCGCCGAAAGCGCGATCCCGCGCGAGTGCCCCGCCTGCGGCAATGTCGACCTCCGCGCCATCGGCCGCGGCACGCAGCGCGTCGAGGAGACGCTGGCCGGGCTGTTTCCCGGCGCGGCCATTGCACGCATAGACCGGGACACCGCGCGCAGGCGCGTGGATCTTTCGCGCGCGCTGCAGGACGCGCGCGAAGGCCGCGGCGACATCCTGGTCGGCACGCAACTGCTCGCCAAGGGTCACGACTTCCCCAAGCTGACGCTGGTCGGCGTGCTGAACGCGGATGGGGCGCTGCTGTCGACCGACTACCGCGCGGCCGAGCGGCTGTTTTCCACGCTGATGCAGGTCGCCGGTCGCGCCGGACGCCGCGAGCAGGCAGGCGAGGTGCTGGTGCAGACGCGCTTCCCGCAACACCCGCTCTATGCCGCGCTGATGCGTCACGACTTCGCCGCGTTCGCAGCGGCACAACTGGACGAGCGCCGGGCTGCCGGGTTCCCGCCCTTCGTCTTCGAAGCCGCCTTGCGCGCCGAGGCGCCGCGGCTGGAGGACACGCTGCGCTTCCTGCGCGAGGCGCGCAGCCTGGTCCCGGTGCCGGAAGGCGTCCAGGTGTACGACCCGGTACCGCACGTGATCACGCGCCGCGCCGGCTACGAGCGAGCGCAGCTGCTGGTGCAGTCGGCATCGCGTGTCGCGCTGCAGGACTTCCTGCGCGACTGGTCGGCGCGGCTGTTCGACACCTCGACGCGCACGATCCGCTGGCACCTGGACGTGGACCCGATCGGGTCGGAGTGACCCCGGCCGGTATAATTCGCGCCCCTTCATGAGCTTCGACGCCAGAAACCACCTCACCGCGCTGCTGCGCGCGGCGCTTGCCCGGGCGTTGCCGGAAGCGGCCGATGCCGACATCGTCCTCGAGCGCCCGCGCGACCCTGCGCACGGCGACTTCGCCTGCACGCTGGCGATGCAGCTGGCGCGGCGCCTGAAGCGCAATCCGCGGCAGATCGCCGAGAGCCTCGTCGCCGCCGCCGGCGCGGATGCGCACGTCGCGGGCATGGAGATCGCCGGCGCCGGCTTCATCAATATCCGGTTGTCGGCGCGCGCCAAGCATGCCGCGGTCGAGGACGCGCTGCGCGAAGGCCCGGCCTACGGCCGCGTCCGCGCGCGCTCTGGCGAGAAGGTGCAGGTCGAATTCGTCTCCGCGAACCCTACCGGGCCGCTGCACGTCGGACATGGCCGCCAGGCCGCGCTCGGCGACGCGCTCGCCGCAATCCTGGAAACCCAGGGCCACGAGGTCACGCGCGAGTACTACTACAACGACGCCGGTGTGCAGATCCAGAACCTCGCCGCCTCCGTGCAGGCGCGCGCACGCGGTGCGAGGCCGGGCGATGCGGCGTGGCCCGAGGGGGCCTACAACGGCGATTACGTGCAGGACGTCGCCGATGCCTTCGTGGCGCAGGGCGGCGACGCCGGCGACATGGAAGCGGTACGCAGGTTCGCGGTCGGATTCCTGCGCGCCGAGCAGGATGCCGATCTGCAGAAGTTCGGCGTCAGGTTCGACGTCTACTTCCTCGAATCGAGCCTGTACGCCGACGGCAAGGTCGACGCGGCCGTACGCGCGCTTGTCGCCAGCGGCAGAACCTACGAGAAGGACGGCGCGCTGTGGCTGCGCACCACGGACTATGGCGACGACAAGGACCGCGTCGTGCGCAAGTCCGACGGCAGCTATACCTACTTCGTGCCCGACGTCGCCTACCACCTCACCAAGTGGCAGCGCGGCTACACCAGGGTGATCAACGTGCAGGGCACCGACCACCACAGCACGGTGACCCGGGTGCGTGCAGGCCTGCAGGCGCTGAACGCAGGAATCCCGCAGGGTTACCCGGACTACCTGCTGCACAGCATGGTACGCGTGATGCGTGGCGGCGAAGAAGTGAAGATCTCCAAGCGCGCGGGCTCGTACGTCACCCTGCGCGACCTCATCGAGTGGGCCGGGCGCGACGCGGTAAGGTACTTCCTCGCCTCGCGCCGCGCGGATTCGGATTTCGTCTTCGACGTCGACCTGGCGCTGGCGAAAAGCGACGAGAACCCGGTGTACTACGTGCAGTACGCGCACGCGCGGGTCTGCAGCGTGTTCGCGCAATGGGGTGGGGATGCGGACGCGCTTGCCTCCGCCCCGCTAGATGCGCTCGCGCACCCGAGGGAACTCGCGCTGATGCAGCGGCTGTCGGAGTATCCCGACGCCCTGCAGGCCGCGGCGAACGAACGCGCGCCGCATGCGCTCGCCAACTACCTGCGTGAACTCGCCGCCGAGTACCACAGCTACTATAATGCCGAGCGCATTCTCGTCGATGATGAAGCCCTGAAGAACGCCCGCCTCAAGCTTTCGGCGGCGGTACGCCAGGTGCTCGCGAACGGACTCGCGCTCCTCGGGGTATCTGCGCCGGAAAGGATGTAGCCGCAACGACATGGCCAAGGCAGCACGCCCGCAAGCCGCGCCGCGCCGAAAATCCGGCGGCGGATTCCTGCTCGGGGTATTCATCGGCCTGGTGATCGGTCTGGGCGTGGCGATCGGCGTTGCCTTCTACGTCAACAAGACGCCGATTCCGTTCATCACGGGCGCCAAGCCGGCGGGCAAGACCGGGACGCCCGCTGACAAGCCGCCGGTGGTGGCCGGGCTGCCGACGACCGGCGCGCCTGCAACGCCTTCTACCGCGCAGCCCGCGCCCGCCAAGCCGCGCTTCGACTTCTACAAGATCCTGCCCGGCGGCGAGGAGCCGGTGTCCGAGAAGGAGCTCAAGGACCGGCTGAAGGAGGCAAAGTCCAAGCCCGCGGCGGTGAGCGGCGAGGTCTATTACCTGCAGGCCGGGTCGTTCCAGAACCCGGCGGATGCCGACAACCAGAAGGCCAAGCTGGCGATCCTCGGGCTCGATTCCAGCGTCGAGCCGTCGGTGCTGCCCGACAAGGGCACCTGGTACCGCGTGCGGCTCGGCCCGTACCGCAAGCTGGACGACATAAATCGCGTGCGCCAGGCCCTGGCACAGAACGGAATCGATGCCAGCCTTGTCAGAGTCAAGAGCGCCGAGAAGACCGACGCTGCGAAAGCAAACTGACCATGGCCCAGACATCATGAATCCGACCCGCAGGAACCTCCTCGCCGCCGCCGCACTCGCGGCCCTGGGCATGCGCGCCCCGGCACTCGCGCAGCCCGCCGCCGGGCGCGACTACGGCGTGCTGAACCCGACGCTGCCGACCGAGTCGCCGGGCAAGGTCGAGGTGCTGGAGTTCTTCTGGTATGGCTGCATCCACTGCTACAACCTCGAGCCCGTGGTGGACGCATGGCTGAAGAACCTGCCCGCCGACGTCGTGTTCCGCCGCGTGCCGGCGATATTCAACGAGCGCTGGGCGCATGACGCGCGCATTTTCTACGCCTTCGAGGCGATGGACCTCACCGACAAGACGCATGGACCGCTGTTCGACGCCATCCACAAGTCCAGGCTGCAGACGACGAACCAGAAGGCGTTCAACGACTGGCTGCAGAAACAGGGCGTCGACCAGAAGAAGTTCGAGGAAGTGTTCAGATCCTTCGGCGTGCAGAGCAAGGTGCGCCGCGCGATGCAGTTGACCGCGGCGTACCGCATCGAGGGCACGCCGCAGCTCGCGGTACAGGGCACCTACACCATCACCGCCGACCAGGGGAAATCCGGCAAGGGCATGTTCGCCATCGCCGACCACCTGATCGGCATCGCGCGCAAGGCCCCCGCCGCCAGGCAGTAGCGGGGCTTCGCGTCGCGGCGGCAACGCGCTAGACTGCACCCCATGCTCGCTCGACTGCTTGCCGCAGTTCTGCTCGTGCTGGTCTCCTCTGGCGCCCTGGCGCAGAAAGTACCGGTGCTGGGCCGCGAATACCAGTTGCTCGAGCCGCCGCGTCCGGTGGCCACCGGCAGCCGCATAGAAGTCATCGAGTTCTTCTACTACGGCTGCCCGATCTGCTACGAGGCGCAGCCGCACATCTCGCGCTGGCTGATGAAGACCGGCCCGGCCGTCACGCTGCGACGCGTGCCGGCAGTGTCCAGCGAAGGCTGGGAGCCGTTCGCGAAGACTTACTACGCGCTCGAGGCCACGGGCCTGCTCGGGCGGCTGCACTGGCCGGTGTACGACAACCATCATTTCGACGGCAAGCGCCTGAACGAGGTGAAGAACCTGCTGGAGTGGCTGGAGCAGAACGGGGTCGATGCGGCGAAGTTCGCCGAGGTGCTGAACTCCGGGGAAACCAGCGCCAAGGTGGCTGCGGCGCAGAAGATGCTCGACGCCTACAAGGTGCGCGGCGTGCCGAGCCTCGTCATCGATGGCAAGTACGTCACCTCGGCGCGCATGGCCAACGGCGTCAAGGAGATGATGGAAGTCGTCGAGTACCTGGTCCAGCGCGCCGCCGCAGAGCGCAAGTAAGTCGTGGCGCAGGGGCCCCGCCCCCGGGAGCCTGCTTGAGAATCTTCATCACTGGCGCCTCCACCGGTATCGGCGCGGCGCTTGCGCGCCATTACGCGTCGGTCGGAAACGTTCTCGGCCTGGCGGCGCGCCGCGCAGACCTGCTGGACGCGCTCGCGGCTTCGCTGCCGGGCAGTTGTCGCACCTACGCCATCGATGTCACCGACTCGCGCGCAGTCACGGCGGCCGCGGCGCACTTCGGTGCCGCGGACCTGGTCATCGCCAACGCCGGGGTCTCCGTCGGTACGCACGCCGCAGACCCCGCCGACATCGCCAAACTGCAGCGCGTGCTGGCGGTGAACGTCACCGGCATGGCGGCCACGCTGGCGGCGTTCGCGCCGGCGATGCGTGCGGCAGGCCGCGGCACCTTGTGCGGCATCTCCAGCGTGGCAGGATTCCGCGGCCTGCCCGGGTCGGGCGCGTACAGCGCCTCGAAGGCTGCCGCGACCAGCTGGCTGGAGAGCCTGCGCACCGAGCTGCACGGCACCGGCGTCGCGGTGGTGACGATCTGCCCAGGCTACATCGATACGCCGATGACCCGGGCGAACCGCTACCCGATGCCGTTCCTGCTCCCCGCGGACGAGGCGGCGCGGCGCTTCGCCAGGGCCATCGCGGCGAGGCGCCGCCTCGCCGTCATCCCGTGGCAGATGGGCGTCGCTGGCGGCGCGTTGCGCGTGCTGCCGGGCTGGCTCTACGACCGCATCGCCGCGCGCGCGCCGCGCAAGTCGCGCGACATCGCGATCTGAAGCGCGGGCGCCTGCACGACCGGGCGCCGCGCGTCCGCGCGCTCGACGCGCAGCGCTTCGGCGAGCCGATGCTGCCCCGCGCGTGCCGCCGCCTCGATCAGCGTGAGGTCGATCAGGTCGCGCTGCGCGTGGCTGCCGCCGAAGCGGTGGGCGTTGTTCCGCACCGTGCGCAGCAGGTGCGTGCACTGCGCATAGTCGCCTTCGCCGAACGCCTTGATCGCACGCGTCGCCGCATGGCCGACTTCGCGCGTGAACGCCGCGTTGTCTCCCGGCGCCTCGAGCGCTGCGCGCTGCGCCGCCAGCACGGCGTCGGCCTGCGCGACGCGCCCCGCGCCGACGAAGGCGATCATGGCGTGCATGTCGTTGAAGGCGTAGTTGCCGGCATCGGCGATTGGCGCCCAGTTGTCCGCGAGCGCCGCCCAGCGCGAGCCGAGCTCGACGCCGCGCAGGTGCAGGCGCCACAGCAGGGCGGAAGCGTCGATCATGTCCAGCACCACGCCGGACGCCTTGCCGTACACCGGCCCGTCGAAGAGCGCGAGCGCTTCGTCGACCTCGTCCAGCCCGAGGTGAAACAGCGCCAGGTGCCAGAAGTTGTGCACCGCCAGGAAGCTCCCGGGCGCCCACCCGGCCTGGTTGCCGCGCATCCACGCGATGCCGTCTTGACGGCGCTGCTGCATCTCCAGGACGTGCGCCACCGCGTGCTGCGCCCAGCCGTCGCGGGGTTCCAGCTCCACCGCGCGCCGCCCGAGCGACTCCGCGCGTGCGTACTCACCCATCTCCTCCAGGCCGAACGCGCGCATGCCGAGCACCGCGTGATAGCCCGGCAGGCCGCCGGTCCACGCCGGCATCGCGCGCGCGATGCGGTCGCGCAGCATGCGCGAGTCGCCGGTGAAGAAGTCGATCTGGTGGCCGGCCTGCAGCGCGAGCGCGTCGCGCGGGTAGACGATGGACAGGTCTTCGAGCTCGCGCCCGGCCGCACGCCACCTGCCCTCCACCAGGTGCGCGATCGCCCGCAGGTGCCGGCATTCGCGATCGGTGGCGGGCAGTTCCAGCGCGGCCTGCAGGCTCGCGCGCGCCACGGCGATGCCCGCGGGCTCGGTGCCGAGCAGGTGCAGGTACGCCCGCAGCGCATGGCCCATGACCAGCCCGGGTGCTTCGGCGATGGCCGCGTCCACCGTGGCCACCGGATCGTCGATCAGACAGCGCAGTTCGTGGCAGGCCCGTTCCAGCGTCTCCACGCTGTCAGGTGTGGCCCCGGACAATTCGTAGCCGGCAAAATCCTTCAACCGCATGATGCTTCTCCCTGTGATGGTGTGTTGACGCCATCAGATACGGGGGAACGCGGCCCGCGGATGCTGCGGTGCAGGAACTACGTCACATTCGGCCGAAGATTCTTCACATTCTCTTCGCACCCAGCCTGAGCGTGGCGTAACTGCCCGGCGCGTCCTCGCGCACCTCGACCCCGCCATCGCCAGGCTTGCGTGCCGCGACCTTGTCGTCACCGTTCTGCGTCGCGATCCACGCCTGCCAGTCCTCCCACCAGGAGCCGGGATGCGCGGTCGCGGACTCGAACCACTGCTCGGCCGTTTCGCCGCCGGCCTCGTTGGTCCAGTACTGGTACTTGCCCGCTGAAGGCGGATTGACGATGCCGGCGATATGCCCCGAGCCGCCGAGCACGAAGCGCACCGGGCCGCCCAGATACCGCGAGCCCTTGTACGTCGTCTTCCACGGCGCGATGTGGTCCTCGGCGGTGGAGATGAAGTAGGCGGGCACCGTGACCCTGGACAGGTCAATCTTCTCCCCGCCGAGCTCCAGCGCGCCGGGCACACCCAGCAGGTTCTTCATGTACATGTTGCGCAGGTAGTAGCTGTGCATGCGCGCGGGCATGCGTGTGGAGTCCGAGTTCCAGTACAGGAGGTCGAACGGGAACGGATCCTTGCCCATGAGGTAGTTGTTGATGACGAAGGACCACACGAGGTCGTTCGCGCGCAGCAGGTTGAAGGTCGCGGCCATCTCGGAACCCTCGAGGTAGCCGCGCCGGTTCATCTTCTTCTCCAGGTTCGCCACCTGCTGCTCGTCGATGAACACGCCGAGTTCTCCTGGCGCGGAGAAATCGAGCAGGCTGACGAAGAATGTCGCGCAGCCGACGCGGTCCTCTCCCCTGGCCGCGAGGTACGCGAGCGTCGCCCCGAGCAGCGTGCCGCCCAGGCAGTAGCCGATGAAGTTCACCTTCCGCTCGCCGGTCGCCTTCTCGACCGCGTCCAGCGCGGCGAGCGGGCCTTCGAGCATGTAGTCGTCGAAGCCCTTCTTCGCCAGCTTCGCATCCGGATTCACCCAGGACAGCACGAACACCGTGTGGCCCTGGTCCAGCGCCCAGCGGATGAAGCTGTTCTTCTCGCGCAGGTCGAGGATGTAGTACTTGTTGATCCATGGCGGGACGATCACCAGCGGCCGCCGCCACACCTGCGGCGTGGTCGGCTCGAACTGGATCAGCTGCATCAGGTCGGTCTGGAACACCACCTTGCCGGGCGTGGTGGCGACGTTCCGGCCAAGCTGGAACGCGCTCTCGTCCGTCATGCTGATGCGCAGCTCACCTTCGCCCTTCTCGATGTCGGCGAGCAGGTTGTTCAGCCCCCTGATCAGGTTCTGCCCGCCGGTGGCGAGCGTCTCGCGCATCACCTGCGGGTTGGTATGGGCGAAATTGGACGGCGCGAGCGCATCGACGTACTGGCGCGTGAAGAAGGCGACCTTCTTCTGCGATTCCTCGGGCATGCCCGCGACGCTCGCGACCGCGTGCTGGATGTGGCGCGAGGCGATCAGGTAGGACTGCTTCAGGTAGTCGAAGAGGAAGTTCTCCGACCACTCGGCATCCTTGAAGCGGGAATCGCCCCTGGCGGGCTCTGCCACCGGCTTCGTCTGCTGGCCCATCGCCTGCAGCCAGGCGTTCTGCCACAGGTGCGCGTAGTCGAACATCATGTTCATCGACGCGCTGGCGAGCAGATAGGGGTTCGCCAGCATGCGCGTGTAGAGATCCATGTAGGCCTTGGCGATGCCCAGTTCGTCCGCCACCGCCGAAGCGGCCTGCGAAGCCGCGTTCCTGGCGGCGAACTCGCCCAGCACCTTCGCCGAGCGCGCGGCAACCTGCTGCAGCATCTTCGCGGTATCGCCGTCCTCGCGTGGGGCGCTCACGCCGTCACCCGCGCCGTGACGGCCTCGAATCGCGCGACGCCGTCGGCGCCCACGCAGCGCGCCACACGGCCAGCCTCGTGCAGGTAATGCAGGTGCGCCACGGTCTCGCCCATGGCAAAGAACATCTGGTGCACGTCGAGCTTGCGCGTGAACAGCACTTCGAGCAGTTCGGATGCCGAGCGCGAACCCGCCGCACAGGCCGCCTCGAGCTCGGCGAGCCGCTCCGCGTGGTGCGCCTCGAGCTGCGCGACGCGCACGTGCGCGCCGCGGAACGGCAGCCCGTGCGAGGGCAGCACCAGCGTGTCGGCGGGCAGTTCGCGGTAGCGCGCGATCGAATCGAGGAACTGCCTGAGCGGATTGCCGCGCGGCTCGATCGACCATACGCTGACGTTGGTGGAGATCCGCGGCAGCAGCATGTCGCCCGAGATCAGCGTGCCGGTCTGCTCGCAGTAGAGCGACGCATGCTCGGGCGCGTGACCGTAGCCGAGGATGACGCGCCAGCTGCGCGCGCCGGTGGCGATGCGCTCGCCGTCCATCATGCGGCGGTAGGTGCGCGGCAGTTCCGTGACCTGCGATGCGTACTGGTTTCCACGCGTGGACATGGCGGCGTAGCGTTCGCCGGCTACGCCGTTCGCCCGGAAGAGCGCGAGCGTCGCGTCCACGTTGTAGCCGGCGGCGAGGTCGCGCACCGCGTGCGCGGTCAGGTACTCGGCCTGCGTCATCCACAGTTCGGCGCCGAAACGCCGGCACAGCCAGCCGGCATTGCCGGCGTGGTCCGGATGGTAGTGCGTGACGATCACGCGCCGCACCGGGCGGCCGGCGATGCGCGATGCGATCACCTGCTCCCAGTTGGCCTGCGTTGCCGCGTTGGCGAGGCCCGAATCGACGATCGTCCACGCAGCCTTGCCGTCGGCCTCGTCCTCCAGCAGCCAGAGGTTGATGTGATCGAGCGCGAACGGCAGGTCCATGCGCAGCCACCAGACGCCGGGCGCAACCTGCACGCTGCGGCCTCCCCCGGGCACTTCCCGGGTGGGGTATTCGATCGCTGGGGGAGGTGACACGGTGGCTGGGCTAGAATCCATGGGGTTCCCGCATTATCGCTGCATCGCATGATCGCCGAACTCCCCGCCCCCGAGAAGGAGCATTCCGAATACACGATCGGCGACCTGTCGCGCGAGTTCGACATCACGCCGCGCGCGATCCGCTTCTACGAGGACCAGGGCCTGCTGTCGCCGAAGCGCGAGGGCCAGCGGCGCGTCTATTCCGCGCGCGACCGCACGCGGCTGAAGCTCACGCTGCGCGGCAAGCGCCTCGGCCTCACGCTGTCCGAAGTGCGCGAACTGATCGACATGTACGAGCCCGGCCGCGACGAGCGCCCGCAACTGCAGCGCTTCCTCGCCGTGCTCGAACACCACAAGGCCGCGCTCGAAGGCCAGCGCGCCGACATCGAGGCGCAGCTCTCGGAGATCGCCGCCTTCGAGGCGCGCATCCGCAAGCAGCTGCAGAAACAAAAACCGCGTTGACGTTGACGTAAACGTCAAGTAGCCTTTTCCGCGCCATGAACGCCCCCGCCGACCCCCGCTTTGCCATCCGCGTGCTGGAAAGCTTCAACCGGCAGAAGGCGATGCGCCTGATCGGCGCCACCATTTCGAGCATAGAACCGGGCCATTGCGAGATCGAGCTGCCGTTTCGCGACGAGCTGACGCAGCAGAAGGGCTTCGTCCATGGCGGCATCGTCGGCATGATCGCGGATTCGGCCTGCGGATACGCGGCCTACAGCCTGATGCCGGCGTCCAGTTCGCTCGTCACCGTCGAATACAAGATCAACATCCTCGCCCCGGCAAAGCGCGGGCTGCTGAAGGCGCGCGGCGACGTCGTCAAGTCCGGGCGCACGCTGACCGTCGCGCGCGCGGACGTGTTCGCGGGCGAGACCCTGGTGGCGACCATGCTGCAGACGCTGATGATGCTCGCCGACACGCCGGACACCGTCGAGTCCGCGGCGTGACCGAGTACCCCTTCCTCGGCTTCGGCCACGGCGAGACCATCGACATGCTGCGCGCGTCGGTGCGCGACTTCGCCGCGCGCGAGATCGCGCCACGCGCGGACGAGATCGACCGCACGAACCAGTTTCCGGCCGACCTGTGGCGCAAGCTCGGCGGGCTGGGTCTGCTCGGCATCACGGTCGAGGAGGAGTACGGCGGCACGGCGATGGGCTACCTTGCCCACGTCATCGCGATGGAGGAAATCAGCCGCGCCTCGGCCTCGGTCGGCCTGTCCTACGGCGCGCACTCCAACCTCTGCGTCAACCAGCTGCGCAGGAACGGAAGCGACGCGCAGCGCAAGGCCTACCTGCCGAGGCTGATCTCCGGCGAGCATGTTGGCGCGCTGGCGATGAGCGAGCCGGGCGCAGGATCGGACGTGGTCGGCATGCGCCTGCGCGCGGAGCTCCGCGGCGACCGCTACCTGCTCAACGGCAACAAGATGTGGATCACCAACGGGCCGGACGCGGACGTGCTGGTGGTCTACGCGAAGACCGATGCGAACGCCGGCCCGCGCGGCATCACCGCCTTCATCGTCGAGAAGGGCATGAAGGGATTCAGCACCGCGCAGAAACTGGACAAGCTGGGCATGCGCGGCTCGAACACCTGCGAGCTGGTGTTCCGCGACTGCGAGATCCCGGCCCGGAACGTGCTCGGCGGCGAGGGCCGCGGCGTCAACGTGCTGATGAGCGGGCTGGACTACGAGCGCGCGGTGCTGGCGGGCGGACCGCTGGGCATCATGGCGGCGTGCCTCGACGTCGTGATCCCGTACGTGCACGAGCGCAAGCAGTTCGGCCAGCCGATCGGCGAGTTCCAGCTGATGCAGGGCAAGCTCGCCGACATGTACGCGACCTTCTCGGCCTGCCGCGCCTACGTCTACGCGGTGGCGCAGGCGCTGGACCGCGGCGAGACCACGCGCAAGGACGCCGCCGGCGCGATCCTGTATGCCGCCGAGAAGGCGACCTGGATGGCGGGCGAGGCGATCCAGTCGCTCGGCGGCATGGGCTACATCAACGAGACACCCACCGGGCGGCTGTGGCGCGACGCCAAGCTCTACGAGATCGGCGCCGGCACCTCCGAGATCCG
Source organism: uncultured Enterobacteriaceae bacterium (assembly GCA_964612335.1). Lineage (GTDB taxonomy): Bacteria > Pseudomonadota > Gammaproteobacteria > Burkholderiales > SG8-39 > CAZTDU01. Next base: position 122,879 of record CAZTDU010000005.1, read on the forward strand.
CCGCTGGCTGATCGGCCGCGAGCTGTTCGCGGAGACGCGGTAAAACCTTTCAGGGGAGGCAAGCATGCATAGCGATCCGGTCGTCATCGTTTCCGCCGCACGCACGCCGATGGGCGGGTTCCAGGGGGAACTGAAGGGCTTCGCCGCGCCCGAGCTCGGCGCGGCGGCAATCCGCGCCGCGGTGGAACGCGCGACGCTGCGCCCCGACGACGTGCAGGAAGTCATCATGGGCTGCGTGCTTCCGGCGGGCCAGGGGCAGGCGCCGGCGCGCCAGGCCTCGCTCGGCGCCGGGCTGCCGCTGGCGGCGGGCTGCACCACGGTGAACAAGATGTGCGGCTCGGGCATGAAGGCGGCGATGTTCGCGCACGACCTGCTGCAGGCCGGCAGCGCCGAGGTCATCGTCGCCGGCGGCATGGAGTCGATGAGCAACGCGCCTTACCTGCTGCCGAAGGCGCGTGGCGGCATGCGCATGGGCCACGGGCAGGTGATCGACCACATGTTCTTCGACGGTCTCGAGGACGCCTACGACAAGGGCCGGCTGATGGGCAGCTTCGCCGAGGACTGCGCGCAGAAGTACGGCTTCACGCGCGAGGAACAGGACAGCTTCGCCATCGCATCCCTCGAGCGCGCGCAGGCGGCGAACAGGCAAGGCTGGTTCGCGTGGGAAACGGTGCCGGTGGCGCTCAAGGCAGGCAAGGACGAGCGCTTCGTCGAAACCGACGAACAGCCCTTCAAGGCGAACATGGAGAAGATCCCGACGCTGAAGCCCGCGTTCCGCAAGGACGGCACGGTGACCGCGGCAAATTCCAGCTCGATCTCCGACGGTGCCGCGGCGCTGGTGCTGATGCGCCGATCGGTCGCGGAGAACCGCGGCCTCGCGCCGCTCGCCGTGATCGCGGCGCACGCCACCCACGCGCAGGAGCCCGCATGGTTCAGCACCGCGCCGGCCGGCGCATTGCGCAAGCTCTTCGCCGCCACCGGCTGGTCGGCGCAGGACGTGGACCTGTACGAGATCAACGAGGCATTCGCCGTCGTGACCATGGCGGCGATGCGGGAGCACGGCCTCGCGCACGAGAAAGTGAACATCCACGGTGGTGCCTGCGCGCTCGGGCACCCCATCGGTGCCTCGGGCGCGCGCATCCTCGTCACGCTGATCGGCGCGCTGAGGAAGACAGGCGGCAGGCGCGGCGTGGCCACCCTGTGCATCGGCGGCGGCGAAGCCACCGCGATGGCGATCGAGCTGGCCTAGCGCATGGCCAAGCCGAAGGCGGGCAAGGCCGCGCTGCAGCGCCTGCTCGACACCGAGAAGTTCCTGCGCCCGTGGAAGTTCCGCGTCGTCTCGGTCGGCGATGGCGCCTGCACCGTGCTGCTGCCGCTGCGCGCGGAGCTGCTGCGACCGGGAAAGATCATCAACGGGCCTGCGCTGATGGCGGCGGCGGACGTCGCCATCTGGCTCGCCATCAAGGCGCGCTACGGCATGTCTTACGATGCGCTGACCTCGGACCTCAACACCGCCTTCCTGCGCCCTGCGGTGAACCAGCCGGTGTACTGCACCGGACGCATACTGCGCTCCGGCCGCAGGCGCTTCTATGGCGTGGCCGAATGCCACGACAAGGACGGGCACCTGTTTTCGCACCATACCGTGACCTACGTGCAGCCGGCCTGACATGAAGCGCGACGATCCGCACCACATGCTGCGCGAAGCCGTGCGTCGCTTCGCGCGCGAGAGGCTGTGGCCGAACGCACCGCGCTGGGACCGCGACAAGCACTTCCCGCGCGAGGAACTGCGCGAAGCGGCGGCGATGGGCCTGTTTGGCGTCGCGATTCCCGAGCGCTGGGGCGGCGCCGGCATGGACGCCACCGCGCTTGCCATCGCCTGCGAGGAGATCTCGGCGGGCGACGGCGCGACCGGCACCATCATCGCGGTGAACAATCTCGTCGCCGGCATCCTCGCCGGTTTCGCGGACGACGCGCAGAAGGAAGCATGGCTCGCGCCGGTGGCGCGCGGCGACAAGCTCGGCGCATTCGCGCTCACCGAGCCGCACGCCGGCTCGGACGCGAGCGCGATCACGACGCAGGCGGTGCGGGATGGCGAGGGCTACGTGCTCAACGGCGTGAAGCAGTTCATCACCTCCGGGAAGACCGCCGACATCGCCATCGTCTTCGCCGTCACCGACAAGGCCGCCGGGAAGAAGGGCATCAGCGCGTTCCTGGTGCCCACGGACGCCAGGGGGTACGTCGTCGCGCGGCTGGAGGACAAGACCGGGCAGCGCGCCTCGGACACCGCACAGATCGTGCTGGAGGATTGCCGCGTGCCGGCGCGCAACCTGCTCGCAGGCGAAGGAACTGGCTACCGCATCGCGCTCGCCAATCTGGAGTCGGGCCGCATCAACATCGCCGCGCAGGCCACCGGGATCGCCCGCGCGGCGCTCGGCGCGGCGGTCGCGTACGCCAACGAGCGCAGGAGCTTCGGCCGCGCGCTCGCGGAGCACCAGGCGGTGAGCTTCCGGCTTGCCGACATGGCGACGCAGGTCGAGGCCGCGAGGCAGCTCTACCTGCACGCGGCGCGGCTGCGCGACGCAGGCGAACCTTGCCTGCGCGAAGCCTCGATGGCGAAGCTCTTTGCTTCCGAGATGGCAGAGAAAGTGTGCTCGGATGCGATCCAGGTGCACGGCGGCTACGGCTACGTGGCAGACTTTCCGGTCGAGCGCCTGTGGCGCGACGTGCGCGTGTGCAGGATCTACGAAGGCGCGAGCGACATCCAGCGGCTGCTGATCGGCCGCAGCCTGGCAGCCTCCTGAGGAGCAAGCAAATGGCCGCAGCGATCGACTTCTACTTCGACTTCTCCTCCCCGTACGGCTATTTCGCGTCGACGAAGATCGACGCGCTTGCCGCCAGGCATGGCCGCGGCGTCAACTGGCGCCCGGTGCTGCTCGGCGTCATCTTCAAGACCACCGGCGGCGCGCCGCTGCCGTCGTTGCCGCTTAAGGGCGATTACGCAAGGAAGGACTTCGAGCGCTCGGCGCGCTTCCTCGGCGTGCCGTACCGGACGCCCAGCGTGTTCCCGGTCAGCGGCATGTCGGCGACGCGCGCCTTCTACTGGCTGCAGGCAACCGATCCGGCCGGGGCGGTCGCGCTCGCCAGGTCGCTCTACGCGGCCTATTTCGTCGACGACGTGAACATCTCGGACACCGCCGGGGTGCTCGCGGTGGCGCAGCGCAACGGGCTGGATGCCGACGCGGTAGGCGCCGGCATCAACGACCCCGCGGTGAAGGACAGGGTCAGGGCGGAAGTGGAGGCGGCGGTCGCGCGCGGCGTGTTCGGCTCGCCATTCATCATCATCGACGGCGAGCCGTTCTGGGGCGCCGACCGGCTCGACCAGGTCGAGAAGTGGCTCGCCACCGGAGGGTTCTGACATGGCGTTGAAGAAGGGCATCAAGCAGCTGATCGCGGAAGCCGAAAGGAACTCGCACGGCATCTCGCCCGACGCCGCGCAGGCGAAGCTGGGCGACGAGAACACGCTGTTCGTCGACCTGCGCGACGTGCGCGAGCTCGAGCGCGACGGCATGATTCCCGGGGCCTTCCACGCGCCGCGCGGCATGCTGGAGTTCTGGGTCGATCCGGAAAGCCCGTACTACAAGCCCGTATTCGCCGAGGGCCGGACGCTGATCCTGTACTGCGCCGCGGACTGGCGCGCGGTGCTGTCGGCGGCGACGCTGGAGGAGATGGGCGTGCAGAACGTCTATCACCTCGAAGGCGGCTTCGGCCCGTGGAAGAAGGCCGGCCGCCCCAGCGCCGAGCGGCCGAAGAAGTCCTGATGCCGGTACTCAAGTCGCACCTGAACGTCCGATCGGAGGAGTTCAAACGGAACGCGGAGCGCATGCGCGCGCTGGTCGCCGACCTGCGCGCGCAGGTCGCCCGCGTTGCGCTGGGCGGCGACGAGGCGTCGCGCAAGCGCCATACCGGGCGTGGCAAGCTGCTGCCGCGCGAGCGCGTGAGGACGCTGCTGGACCCGGGCTCGCCCTTCCTCGAGGTCGGCCAGCTCGCCGCGCACGGCATGTACGGCGACGAAGCCCCGGGCGCCGGCATCATCACCGGCATAGGACGCGTCGCCGGCCGCGAGTGCGCGATCGTCGCCAACGACGCCACGGTGAAGGGCGGTACCTATTTCCCGATGACGGTGAAGAAGCACCTTCGCATGCAGGAGATCGCGGCGCAGAACCGGCTGCCCTGCATCTACCTGGTCGATTCGGGCGGTGCGAACCTGCCCAACCAGGACGAGGTGTTTCCCGACCGCGAGCACTTCGGTCGCATTTTCTACAACCAGGCGAACCTGTCCGCGCAGGGCATCCCGCAGATCGCCTGCGTCATGGGCTCGTGCACCGCCGGCGGCGCCTACGTGCCGGCGATGTCGGACGAGTCGATCATCGTCAGGGGTCAGGGCACGATCTTTCTCGGCGGGCCGCCGATCGTGAAGGCGGCGACCGGCGAGATCGTCACGCCGGAAGACCTCGGCGGCGCTGAGGTGCATACGCGAATCTCGGGGGTATCGGACCACTACGCACTGAACGACGAGCATGCCCTCGCCATCCTGCGCCGCATCGTCGGCAACCTGAACACCCGAAAGAAAGTGTCGCTGGACGTGCGCACGCCGCGCGAGCCGCTGTATCCCGCGGAAGAAATCTACGGCGTCATCCCGGCCGAGCCGCGCAAGCCCTACGACGTGCGCGAGATCATCGCGCGCATCGTCGACGGCTCGGAGATGGACGAATTCAAGGCGAACTACGGCGCGACCATCGTCACCGGCTTTGCACACCTGCATGGCTACCCGGTGGCGATCCTCGCCAACAACGGCGTGCTGTTCTCGGAATCTTCCCTCAAGGCGGCGCACTTCATCGAGCTCGCCTGCCAGCGCGGGATCCCGCTCGTCTTCCTGCAGAACATCACCGGCTACATGGTGGGACGCAAGTACGAAGCCGGCGGCATCGCCAAGGACGGCGCCAAGATGGTCACCGCGGTGGCCACCGCGCGCGTGCCGAAGTTCACCGCGATCATCGGCGGCTCGTACGGCGCCGGAAACTACGGCATGTGCGGGCGGGCGTACTCGCCCAGGTTCCTGTGGATGTGGCCGAACGCGCGCATTTCGGTGCTCGGCGGAGAGCAGGCGGCGAGCGTGCTCGCCACGGTGCGCCGCGACGGCATCGAGGCGAGGGGCGGCAGCTGGTCCAAGGAGGACGAGGAAAAGTTCAAGGACCCGATCCGCGCGCAGTATGAGCGCCAGGGCCACCCCTACTACGCGAGCGCCAGGCTGTGGGACGACGGCGTCGTCGATCCGGCCGACATGCGGCGCCTGCTCGGCCTTGCCATGTCGGCGTCGCTCAACGCCCCCATCGGGGACACCCGTTTCGGTGTCTTCCGCATGTAGTGCGATCGTGAACCGGGAAACTTCCATGCACGGCAACCTGATCGTCGAGCGCAGCAACGGCGTGGGCACGGTGACCCTGAACCGGCCGGAGATCCGCAATGCCTTCGACGAGGCATTGATCGCGGCGCTCACCAGGGCGCTGAAGTCGCTGGATGCCGACCGCGCCGTGCGCGTCGTCGTCCTCGGCGGTGCCGGCCAGGTGTTCTGCGCCGGCGCGGACCTGAACTGGATGAAGCGCATGTCGAAGTACACCCGCGCGCAGAACCTCGCGGATGCGCGCGCGCTGGCGGCGATGCTGCGGACGCTGGACCGGCTGTCCAAGCCCACCATCGCGCGCGTGCACGGCCACGTGTTCGCCGGCGGCATGGGCCTGGTCGCCGCCTGCGACATGGCAATCGGCGTGCCCGAGGCGCAGTTCTGCCTGTCGGAGGCCAAGCTCGGGCTGTCGCCCGCGACCATCAGCCCCTACGTCGTGCGCGCGATGGGGGAGCGCGCCGCGCGCCGCTATTTCCTCACCGCCGAGCGCTTCAGCGCGGCGGAGGCGTGCCGCATCGGCCTGCTGAGCGAACTCGTCGCGCCGCAGGAGCTGGACGCCCGCATCGGGGAACTGTGTACGCACGTGATCGAGGGCGGGCCGCAGGCGGTGGCCAAGATCAAGGACCTGGTTGCCGCGGTGTCGCGCGGCGGCCCGGTCGGCAAGGCGCTCATCGACGACACCGCGCGGCGCATCGCCGAGATACGCACGTCGAAGGAAGGCCGCGAGGGCATCGCGTCCTTCCTCGAACGGCGCAAACCGTCGTGGCTCGACCTCACCGGCGCAGGCGCGCCGACGAAGCGGAAGCGCTAGCGTGTTCCGCAAGCTCCTCGTCGCCAACCGGGGCGAAATCGCCTGCCGCGTCATTGCCGGCGCGCGCGCGCTCGGCATATCGACGGTGGCGGTGTATTCGGACGCCGACCGCCACGCGCTGCATGTGGCGATGGCGGACGAGTCCCGGCACATCGGGCCTGCCGCCCCGCGCGAGAGCTACCTGAACATCGCCGCGATCCTCGCCGCGGCGCACGAAACCGGGGCGCAGGCGATCCATCCCGGCTACGGATTCCTGTCCGAGAACGAGGAGTTCGCAGCCGCCTGCGGCAAGGCCGGCATCGTCTTCGTCGGGCCGACGCCGGCTGCGATCGCCGCAATGGGCGACAAGTCCGCGGCCAAGGCGCTGATGGAGAAGGCCGGCGTGCCGCTGGTGCCCGGCTACCACGGCGACAACCAGGATCCGGCCTTCCTCGCCGCGGAGGCGGAGAAGATCGGCTACCCGGTGCTGATCAAGGCCTCCGCCGGCGGCGGCGGCAAGGGCATGCGCATCGTGACGAAGGCAGGCGAGTTCGCCAGCGCGCTCGCCGGCGCGCAGCGCGAGGCAAAGTCTGCCTTCGGCGACGACCGCGTGCTGATCGAGCGCTACCTCGACCGGCCGCGCCACATCGAGATCCAGGTGTTCGGCGACGCGCACGGCAACGTGATCCACCTGCACGAGCGCGACTGCTCGGTGCAGCGCCGCCACCAGAAGGTGCTGGAGGAGGCGCCCGCGCCCGGCATGACGCCGCAGCGCAGGAAGCGCATGGGCGACGCGGCGGTGGCCGCGGCGATGGCGATCGGCTACGTCGGCGCGGGCACGGTGGAGTTCATCGTCGAGCAGGACGGGCGCTTCTACTTCATGGAGATGAACACCCGCCTGCAGGTGGAGCACCCGGTGACAGAGATGATCACCGGCCTGGACCTGGTGCAGTGGCAGCTGCGCATCGCCGCCGGCGGCAGGCTGCCGCTGAAGCAGGACGAGGTGCCGCTGCGCGGCCACGCCATCGAGGCGCGCATCTATGCCGAGAACCCGGACAGGAAATTCCTGCCTTCCACCGGCAGGCTGCGGCGGCTGCGCTCGCCGCAGGGCATCGCGTTCCGCCCGGGCGAGGCCCCGGTACGCATCGACTCGGGCGTGCGCGAAGGCGACGCCATCACCCCGTTCTACGACCCGATGATCGCGAAGCTGATCTGCTGGGGCGAGACTCGCGAGCTCGCGCTGGCGAGATTGCGGCACGCGCTCGCGGACTACGAGATCGTCGGCGTGACCTCCAACGTGGAGTTCCTCGGCCGCATCGCCGCGAGCAGCGCATTCGCGGATGCCGACCTGGACACCGGCCTGATCGAGCGCTGCGCGGCCGAAATGTTCCCCGAGCGGCACCCCGCCGGCGACGAGATCCTCGCCGTCGCCACGTATGCCGAGCTGATGCTGGAGGAAAGCGCGGTGCGCGAGCACGCGCGAGCCTCCGGCGACCCATATTCGCCCTGGCACAGCGTCGATGGCTGGCGACTGAACCAGGGCTCGCACCACCGCTTTCGCTTCTCCGAGGGCAAGGCGAAGCACGAGGTGATCGTCGAGTTCCGCGGTGCCGGCCATGGCCTGCGCGTCGGCGCACGCGAGTACGCGCTCGAAGGCCAGGTGCTGGCCGACGGCCGGCTGCTGGTGCGGCTGGACGGGCGCGCACTGAACGCGGGGGCGGTGCGCGACGGCGACACCTGGCACGTGTTCTGCGGCGGCCGGCACTGGCGGCTGCAGCTTCTGGCCGACCTGCACGATGCCGGCGACGCGACCGCCGGCGGCTCGCTCGTCGCGCCGATGCCGGGCAGGATCATTGCGGTTGCGGTTCAGCCCGGGCAGAACGTGTCACGCGGCGCGCCGCTGATGGTGCTCGAGGCGATGAAAATGGAGCACACGATTTCCGCGCCGCGCGACGGCAAGGTCGCCGAAGTGTTCTTCGCCCCCGGCGATCAGGTGAACGAAGGCGTGGAACTGCTCAAGCTGGAGGCCGCATGAAGCTGCCGCGGGCGGTGCGCATCGTCGATGTCGGGCCTCGTGACGGGCTGCAGAACGAGCCCGGGGAACTGCCGACCGAGGTCAAGCTGGAACTCATCCACCGACTCGCCGATGCCGGCCTGCCCGCGGTGGAAGCGACCGCGTTCGTGTCGCCGAAGTGGATCCCGCAGATGGCCGACCACACCGAGGTGCTGGAGCGCATACGGCGCAAGCCCGGCGTGTCCTACCCGGTGCTGACGCCGAACCTGAAGGGCTTCGAGGCGGCGCGCGCAGCCGGCGCCACCGAGGTGGCGATCTTCGGCGCCGCATCCGAAGCGTTCTCGAGGAAGAACATCAACTGCTCGATCGCGGAGTCGCTCGCGCGCTTCCGTCCGGTCGCGGAAGCGGCGCAGGCCGCCGGCATCCGCGTGCGCGGCTACGTTTCCTGCGTCATCGCCTGCCCCTACGAGGGCGACGTGAAGCCGGCGAAGGTCGCCGACACCGCGGCGGCACTGTTCGACATGGGCTGCTACGAGGTGTCGCTCGGCGACACCATCGGCGTTGGCACGCCCGGCCGCACGCAGGCGATGATCGAGGCGGTCGCCGCCCGCGTGCCGATCGGGCGTCTCGCCGGCCACTACCACGACACCTACGGCCAGGCGCTCGCCAACATATACGCGTCGCTCGAAATGGGCATGGCGACCTTCGATGCCTCGGTCGCGGGCCTGGGCGGCTGTCCCTACGCGGCAGGCGCCTCGGGCAACGTCGCCACCGAGGACGTGCTCTACATGCTGCACGGCCTCGGCATCGAGACCGGCGTGGACCTCGAGCGCGTTGCCGAGGCGGGCCGCTGGATCTGCGCCAGGCTGGGCCGCGAGCCGGCTTCGAAGGCGGGCCGCGCGCTTGCGGCCAGGCACGCCGCAACCGCGTGATCGCCTCGCCCTGCGTGAAGCTGTGCGTGATGCTGCCTGACCGCGACGTCTGCGCGGGCTGCTACCGCACGCTGGAGGAGATCGCGCTGTGGAGCCGGTTCGACGACGCCGCGCGCGCGCGCATCATGGCGTTGCTGCCGCAGCGGCGCAGGGAGATCGAAGCCCCCTCGGCATGAGCCCCGCATCACGCGCGCTGCTCGCGGCGAAGGCGAAGGCGTTCGGCATCCACCTGTCGATCAGCGCGGCGCTCTTCGCCGCCATCATCGCCGCGTGCGTGGTGCTGTGGTATCCGCCGCCGTACTTCTGGATCGACGGCGGCTTCCAGGTGGCGCGCATCGTCGCGCTGGTCGACATCGTGCTCGGGCCGCTGCTGACGCTGGTGGTGTTCCGGCCGGGCAAGCGCACGCTGCGGCAGGACCTGGCGATCATCGCCTGCGTGCAGCTCGGCTTCCTCGCCTGGGGCGTGAGCGTGCTGTATCGCGAGCGCCCGCTGCTCGCCGCGTACGTCGCGCTGCCTGCCGAGCGCTTCTTCCCCATCCCGCAGCAGTACCTGGCGGACAGCAAGCGGCCGCTCGACGAACTGCTAGCGCTGTCGGAGGAACGACCGGCGCTGGTGATCATCCGCATGCCGGCCGATCCCGCGGCGGCGCGCGAGCTGGTGCGCGTGCAACTGCAGGGATTGCCGAGCGTATTCCGCCAGACCGAGCGCTATGAACGGCTCGAAGGCGCGCACGTCGCCGAGATGTTCAAGGCTGCCCGTTCGAAGCAGCGCATCGCCATGGTATGGCCGGGCGCGGAGGTGCGCGCCGAGCGCTTCGCCGCGGACCGCGGCCGGAAGTTCGACGACTACGTCTTCATTCCGGTGCATGGACGATTCCAGTCGGCGCTGCTCGTGTTCGAGCGGCCTCACGGCCGGTATGCCGGTGCGGTCTACCTGCCGTGGGACTGATGCCGCCGACGCCTCACTTGCGGTTCCTGCCTTCCGGGATGGGCCTGCCGCCATCGCGCCACTTCACCGCGGCGTGAAAGCCATGCTTTTCCGCGTGTTCCTTGAACCAGGTGCCCTCGGGCGAATGGCGCGTGATGCCGTCGAACAGCGTCGCCATCATCTGCGTGCTCGCAAGCCCCATGTTCTCGTAGGCCTGGTTGATCATCAGCTTCTGCATCATCAACTGGTTCTTCGGCACGCCGGCCATGCGCCTGGCCAGCGCTTCCACTGCCGCATCGAGCTTGTCGGCAGGCACCGCGTCGTACACCAATCCCATCGCCTTCGCCGTCCTGCCATCCACCGTATCGCCGGTGAGCAGCATGCGCTTGGCTTTCTCCGCCCCCAGCCGGTATACCCACATCGCGGTGGTCGGGCAGCCCCAGACCCGCGCCGGCATGTAGCCGATCTTTGCGTCCTCGGCCATGAGGACGATGTCGGCGCACAGCGCGATGTCGCTGCCGCCGGCGACCGCGTAGCCGTGCACCTTGCAGATCACCGGCTTGTAGCTGCGCCAGATGGCGAAGAAGTCATCGGTGTTCGCCTTCATGCCGCGATAGTCGCGCATCGGGTCCCAGGGCTGGGTCTGGATCCAGCGATTGGTGCCGCGGCCCTCGGCGAATGTCTTCAGGTCATAGCCCGCGCAGAACGCGCGGCCCGCGCCCGACAGCACGATGACGTGCGCCTTGTCGTCGGCGTTCGCCGCCTCGACGGCGCGGCGGATCTCGCCCGGCATCCGGTCGTCGATCGCATTCAGGCGCGCCGGGCGGTTCAGCGTGACGCGCGCGATGCGCCCGGTCCGCGAGTACTTCAGCGTGGTGAATCGCATGCACATTCCTCCGTGACGCTAGGATAGCAACCCATGAACTGGTACTTCGATTTCGTCTCGCCGTTCGCCCACATCGGCCTGTACCGCCTGCGCGCGCTGCTGCCGGACGCGGCGGTGCAGCCAGTGCCGGTGCTGTTCGCCGCGCTGCTCGAGCACCACGGCCAGAAGGGCCCGGCCGAGATCGCCGCCAAGCGGCGGCACACGTATCGCTGGAGCCACTGGTGGGCGCAGCGCCTGGGCATACCGTTCCGCTACCCCGCCGCGCATCCGTTCAATCCGCTGCATCACCTGCGCCTGGCGATTGCCGCCGGGCCCACGCTCGGGAACGTGCAGCGCATCTTCGATGCGCTGTGGACGCATGGCGGCGACGCTGCCGACCCGGCCGCGTTCGCGGCACTGGCGCACTCGCTCGGCGTCACCGCAGACCGGCTCGCGGCGCAGGAGGTGAAGGACACGCTGCGCCGGAACACCGAGGAGGCCGCGGCGCGCGGCGTGTTCGGCGTGCCGACGCTGGAGATAGACGGTGAGCTCTTCTGGGGTGCCGACGCGGTCGACTTCGCGCAGGCCTTCCTCGCCGACCGCGCGGTGCTGCACAACGACGAGATGAGGCGGCTGGACGACCTGCCCGTCGCGGCGGCCCGCAGGACGGCGACTAGAAGCTGACCGCCTCGCCCGGCTGCATCACGATCACCTGCGAGGCGCCGCCGACACCCTTGGCGAAGTCCTCGGGCTTTCCGGCGAGGACAGGGTAGGTGCCGTAGTGCATCGGGATCGCGTATTTCGGCTTGATCATGTCGCGGATGGCGAGCGCGCCGAGTTCCGCGTTGATGGTGAAGTTGCCGCCGATCGGTATCAGCACCAGATCGGGCTTGTAGAGCTCGCCGATGAACTTCATGTCGCCGAACAGGCCGGTGTCGCCCATGTGGTAGATCGTGAAACCGTTCTCGAGTTCGATGATCCAGCCAACCGGCTCGCCGCCGGGCCAGATCTGTTCCTTGCCGGTCGCAGGATCCTTGTGGGTGAACTCCGAGCTGTGCTCGGCACGCACCATGTGGAACTTGATGTTCGGCCCGAGGGGCATGACGACACCGCTCTTGTTCATGCGGCCACCGAGCTTGCCGGGGATCAGGTTCAGCGCGACGAGGCTGGCGTTCAATCCGGGCGGCGCGTACAGGGGCACGTTGTGCATCTTCACCAGGTCCGGCGCGTCGGCGACGTGGTCGAAATGGCCGTGCGTGACGAGCACGATGTCGACCTTGCCGAGCGCGGCCAGGTCCTTGTAGCCCGCAGGCGTCTTCGGATTGGTGCGCAGCCAGGGATCGATCACGATCACCTTGCCACCCGGCGTGGTGATCCGGAACGCCGCCTGGCCCAGCCACAGCACCTCGGTCTTGCCTCCTTGCGCCTGTGCGGCACCCGCGAGCAGCAACGCAAGCATCAAACCCAGAAATCGCATCACGGTGGCCCCCTCCTCTCAGGTGTACTTGCGCACATCATCGATCACCTTGCCGTCGTTCGGCAAACTGCCCGGCGCAACCAGCTCCACTTCCCCGCGCAGCTTGGTTACCTCGCGGATCGTCGCGACGACCGCCTCGACAAGTCCGGCGGGGCGTTCCCGCACCTCGCACTTGAGCGTCATGCTGTCGTTGCCGGTCTCGCCTGCGATCACCAGCCGCGCCTTCGTCACCTCGGCATGCCGGCGCACGATCTCGTTCACCTGCTTGGGCGTGACGAACATTGCCCTGACCTTGGCGGTCTGGTCGGCACGTCCCATCCAGCCCTTGATGCGCACGTTGGTGCGCCCGCAGGGGCTGCTCCCCGGCAGGATCGCGGACAGGTCGCCGGTGCCGAAGCGGATCAGCGGATAGTCCGGGTTGAACGTCGTGATCACCACCTCGCCTACCTCGCCGGGCGCAACCGGGTCGCCGGTGCCCGGCCGCACGATCTCGAGTATCAGGCCCTCGTCCACGATCATGCCGTCGTTGACGCTGCCATCCGGCATCAGGGATTCGTAGGCGATCAGGCCGAGGTCCGCAGTGGCGTAGAGCTGCGCGACGCGCAGGCCGCGCTCATTGAAGGACTTGCGCAGCGCCGGCGGCAGGTATTCGGCGCCGAGCATCGCCTTTCTGAGGCAGGAAAGGTCCGCCTTCATCTCGTCGGCCTTCTCCAGTATCAGCTTCAGGAACGAGGGCGTGCCGATGAACGCGCCGGCAGCGAGGTCGCGGACGGTCGTCACCTGCATCTCGGTCTGGCCGACCCCGGTCGGCACCACGGTGCAGCCGATCGCCTGCGCGCCGCGCTCCACCATCGACCCTGCCGGCGTGAAGTGGTACGCGAAGGTGTTCACCACCAGGTCGCCGGCGCGGAACCCGGCCGCATACAGCGCGCGCCCGGTGCGCCACCAATCGCGGCCGTGCCCCTCGGGCTCGTAAATCGGGCCGGGAGACACGAAGACGCGGGCGAGCTTCGCCAGCGGCGTCGCGTTCAGGCCGCCCAGCGGCGGCAGTGCCTTCTGCAGGTCGGCAAGGTCGGACTTGCGCGTCACGGGCAGGGCCGCCAGCGCCTCGCGGGTCGTGACCTTCGCGGAATCGACCCCCGCGAGGATGCGCGCGAAACCGGGCGCGTTCGATTTTGCGTGCGCGACCTGCCCCGGCAGTGCGGCCATCAGCGCGGCTTCGCGTTCGGCCGCGCCGCGCCGTTCCAGTTCGTCGTAGGGCATCAGAGCCAGCGCTTGCGGCGGCGGTACGACTTCACGTCGCGGAAGCTCTTGCGTCCGCCGGAGGAGAAGCCGAGGTAGAACTCCTTCACGTCCTCGTTCTCGGCAAGCGCACGCCCCTCGCCGTCCATCACCACGCGGCCATTCTCGAGGATGTAGCCATAGTCGGCGAACCTGAGCGCGATGTTGGTGTTCTGCTCGGCGAGCAGGAAGCTCACGCGTTCCTTCTGGTTGAGCTCCCTGACGATGCCGAAGATCTCCTCGACCAGTTGCGGCGCGAGGCCCATCGAGGGTTCATCCAGCAGGATCATCTTCGGGCGCGCCATCAGCGCGCGGCCGATCGCGGTCATCTGCTGTTCTCCGCCCGAGGTGTACCCGGACAGCGATCCGCGGCGCTCCTTCAGGCGCGGGAAATAGGTATAGACCTTCTCCAGGCCGTCGCGCGCCTCCGGGCCGCTGCGCGTGTACGCCCCGGTGAGCAGGTTGTCCTCGACGGTGAGGTGGGCGAAGCAATGGCGGCCTTCCATGACCTGCACCACGCCGCGCTTCACCAGGTCGGAAGGCGTCAGGCGCTCGATGCGCTCGCCCAGGTATTCGATGTATCCCTTGGTGACCTCGCCGCGCTCGGCCTTCAGCAGGTTGGAGACCGCGCGCAGGGTGGTGGTCTTGCCGGCGCCGTTGGCGCCCAGCAGCGCGACGATGCTGCCCTCCTTGACGCTGAGGGACACGCCCTTCAGCACCAGGATGACGTGGTTGTAGATCACCTCTATGCCGTTCACGGACAGCATCACGGGTGCTGCGGCAGTTGCGGACATCTGCGGCATCCTCGCAAACAAGAACGCCGGCACCGGGACAGGCCCGGTGCCGGCGCGAGCCGTTCTACTGCTGGCTTTCCTTCGCGCAGTCGCGCTTGGCGACCTTCTTCTCCGCCGCGTACTTCGCGGCCGACGCGCGGATCATCGGCGTGATGATCGAGTTATCGGCGTGGTAGACGCCCGGCTGCACGTTCCACTTCTTGCCGTCCCAGGTCTGGATCCTGGACTGCGCCTCTCCGGCATGGTTCACGCAACTGGTGGACACCGGCACCATGAAGCCGTCAAAGCCGAGCTTCTTGATCGCGGCGTTATCCAGCGCCATGTTCTCCAGTCCCCAGCGGACCTGTTCGCCCGTCAGCGGCTTCTTGCCATACCTGATCTGGGCGCGCTTGACCGCCTCGACGGTGACCAGGGCCGCAGCGAGGCCGCGGTTGTACAGCACCTCGCCGATCTCCTCCTTCTTGCCCGAGCCCTGCCCCTTGTCGTACACGTACTTGATCATGTCCTTGTGCACCTGGCCCTGGCCGGCCGGCGCGAAGAACACCAGCGCGTTGTAGCCCTTGGCGCCAGCGCCAGCGGGCGTGACGTCGGGCTCGGCGCCCGACCACCACACGCCGTACATCTTGTCGCGCGGGTACCCGGTCGCCACCGCCTCCTTGATGGCCGTCGAGTTCATCACACCCCAGCCCCACAGGAACACGTAGTCGGGGCGCTGCTGGCGGATCTGCAGCCAGGTGGCCTTCTGCTCCACGCCGGGGTGCGTCACCGGCAGCAGCAGCAACTGGTAGCCGTGCATCTTGGCGCGCGTCTCGAGCAGCGCGATCGGCTCCTTGCCATAGGGCGAGTCGTGGTAGACGAGGGCGATCTTCTTGCCCTTCAGCTTGTCCACGCCGCCGTTCAGCTTGCCGACGTGCTGCACCAGCATGTCCGCTGCATCCCAGTAGGTGCCGCCGAGCGGGAAGTTCCAGCCGAACACGCTGCCATCCACCGAGTCCGCGCGTCCGTATCCGGTCGTGATGATTGGAATCTTGTCAGCGAAGGACTTGTCGGTAAGCGCGAACGTGATGCCGGTGGACAGCGGGTGGAACGCGGTGGCGCCGGTCGGGCCCTTGCCCTTCAGGCGCTCGTAGCACTCGACGCCGCGGTCGGTGGCGTAGCCGGTCTCGCATTCCTCGAACGCGATCCTGACGCCGTTGATGCCGCCGTCGCGCGCGTTGACGAGCTTCAGGTAGTCGACGTAGCCGTTGGCAAACGGCACGCCGTTCGGGGCGTAGGGCCCGGTGCGGTAGGACAGCACCGGGAAGAACTGCTCCTTGGCCTGCGCCTGAGCGACGCCGGCGCCGAGCGCGGACGCCACGGCGACTGCCAGGACTGCTGCGGTCTTCAGCTTCATTTCGATCCTCCTCCTAAGGGTTTCGCCGCGGGAGCCTCCGCGGACTTGACAGCATGATAACTCCGCTCCTTCAGTGTGGGAACGGCCACAGCCTGAGCTTTTCCTTGCCGATCGCCCAAAGGCGGGCCAGCCCGTGCGGCTCGACGATCAGGAAGAACACGATCAGGGCGCCGAAAATCATGAATTCCAGGTGCGACACCATGGCCGTGGAGATCGGGATGCCGAGCATCAGCGGCAGCTGGTTCAGCAGGATCGGCAGCATGACGATGAATGCGGCGCCGAAGTAGCTGCCCAGGATCGAGCCCATGCCGCCGATGATGATCATGAAAAGGAGGTTCAGCGACAGCGTCAGGTTGAACGCCAGCGGCTCCCAGGCGCTCAGGTGCACGAAGCCCCACAAGGCGCCCGCGATGCCGACGTAGAAGGAGCTGACCGCGAATGCGGAGAGCTTGGCATACACCGGCCGGATGCCGATCACCTCCGCGGCGACGTCCATGTCGCGGATCGCCATCCAGGTACGGCCGATGTGGCCGCGCACGAGGTTGCGCGCCAGCACCGTGAATACGATCAGCACCGCCAGCAGGAACACGTACTTGTCGGCTGGCGTGTCGATCTTCCAGCCGAACATCTCGATGGGCGCGGTGGACACCGAGCCCGAGGGCGCATAGTTGGTGAACCACTTCACCCTCGCGAACAGCCAGTCGAGGAAGAACTGCGCGCCCAGCGTCGCCACCGCGAGGTACAGGCCCTTGATGCGCAGGCTCGGGATGCCGAACAGCATCCCCACCGCCGCGGCGATCAGCCCCGCCAGCACCAGCACGACGAGGAAGTTCAGCTGCGGGATGCGCAGCGCGATGTTGTACGCCGCGTACGC
The DNA here is from genome assembly GCA_964612335.1 of uncultured Enterobacteriaceae bacterium. Lineage (GTDB taxonomy): Bacteria > Pseudomonadota > Gammaproteobacteria > Burkholderiales > SG8-39 > CAZTDU01. The sequence continues at coordinate 139,688 of CAZTDU010000005.1, forward strand.
CCCCACCGCCATGAATGCGGCGTGGCCGATCGAGATCTGCCCGCAGTAGCCGACCACCAGGTTCAGGCCGATGGCGGCGAGCGCGAGGATGAGGAAGGGTATCAGCAGCGACAGGAACAGGTAGTCGCTGGCGACGAAGGGCACGACCAGGAACGCGAACGCAATGATCGCGAACATGAACAACCGGTCCTGCAGGATCGGCAGCAGTTGCTGGTCTGCCGCATAGCTCGATTTGAACTGCCCGTTTTCGCGGTAGAACATGGCTAGACCCGATCGATGTGTTTTTCGCCGAACAGCCCCTCGGGCCGCACCAGCAGGAACAGCAGCGCGAGCACGTAGGCGAACCAGTTCTCGATACCGCCGCCGGCAAGGTCGAACGCCTCCACCAGCACCGGGCCGAGGAACACCTCGGCCATCTTCTCGCCGACGCCGATGATCAGGCCGCCGACGATGGCACCGGTCACCGAAGTCAGGCCGCCGAGGATCACCACCGGCAGCGCCTTCAGCGCCACCAGCGAGATCGAGAACTGCACGCCCAGCCGCGAGCCCCAGATCACGCCGGCGACCAGCGCGACGATTCCCGCCACCGACCAGACGATGACCCACATGCGGTTCAGCGGGATGCCGATCGACTGCGCCGCCTGATGGTCGTCGGCCACTGCGCGCAGCGCACGGCCGGTGGGGGTCTTCTGGAAGAAGAGCGCGAGGCCCGCCACCAGCACGCCCGCGACCAGCGCGGCGACGAAGTCCTCCTTGTTGACCAGGATCCCGCCCTGGAACATGTTCTCCAGGACCATCACCGGTTCCTTGGGAATGCCCAGGTTGATCTCGTAGATGTCGCTGCCCCAGACCGTCTGGCCGAAGCCATCCAGGAAGTAGGTGACGCCGAGCGTCGCCATGAACAGCGCGATTCCCTCCTGGTTCACCAGCGGCCGCAGCACCAGCCGCTCGACGAGGATCGCGACCACGACCATGATGACGATGCCGACCAGGATCGCCGCCCACAGCGGCATTCGCTCGGCGAGCCGCGCCACCGCCAGCGCCGCGAACAGCACCATCGCACCCTGCGCGAAGTTGAACACGCCCGAGGCCTTGAAGATCAGCGCGAAGCCCATCGCCACCAGCGAATACAGCACCCCGGTCATCAGGCCGCCGAGCAGCACCTCGACGTAGAAGCCCACGGGCGCGGCACCGGTGGCCAGTGGCAGCACGAGGCCGATGATGAGCACCGCGGCGAGCAGGAAAACAGGCCAGTTCTTCTTCATGTCGCCGACGCCCGGGGGCGTTCCATTTCACGGTTACGTTTCATCAGTGGCTCACGCCGAGGTAGGCGTCGATCACCGCCTGGTTCGCGCGCACCTCGTCCGGGCTGCCGTCGCCGATCTTCCTGCCGTAATCGAGCACGACGACGCGGTCCGAGATGTCCATCACCACCCCCATGTCGTGCTCGATCAGCACGATGGTGGTGCCGAAATGGTCGTTCACGTCGAGGATGAAGCGGCACATGTCCTGCTTTTCCTCGACGTTCATGCCTGCCATGGGTTCGTCCAGCAGCAGCACGCGCGGCTCCATCGCCAGCGCGCGCGCGAGGTCGACGCGCTTCTGCAGGCCGTACGGCAGCCGGCCCACAGGGGTCTTGCGGTAGGCCTGGATCTCGAGGAAGTCGATGATGTGCTCGACCGCCGCGCGGTGCTCGATCTCCTCCTTCAGCGCCGGCCCGATGCGCAGCGCCTGCAGGAACAGGTTCGAGCGCATGCGCAGGTTGCGGCCGGTAAGGATGTTCTCCAGCACCGACATGCCCTTGAACAGCGCCAGGTTCTGGAACGTGCGCGCAATGCCGCTGAGCGCGGTCTCGTGCGGGTCCATGTCGTGGTAGGTCCGGCCGAGGAACCTGATGGTGCCCTGCTGCGGGTGGTAGACGCCGTTGATGACGTTCAGCATCGAGCTCTTGCCCGCGCCGTTCGGCCCGATGATCGCCCGCACCTCGTGCTCGCGCACGTCGAAGGATACGTCCGACAGCGCCTTCACGCCGCCGAAGGAGAGCGACACGTTCTCCACCGACAGGATGACGTCGCCGATCGGGTGCGCGCGCGAGCTCATGCCGCCTTCTTCACCTGGTCCGCGCTGAAGGTCCTCGCATCGCGCACCTTGAGGTCTGCCGACAGCATGCCGGTGCGCCCATCCTCGTACTTCACCTGCGCGTCTATGTGGACCATGTCGCGGCCATCGTACAGGGCGGCCACCAGCTCGTGGTACTTCTCGGCGATCGCGCCGCGGCGCACCTTGCTGGTGCGCGTGAGTTCGCCGTCGTCTGCGTCGAGCTCCTTGTGCAGTATCAGGAAGCGCTGGATCTGCGATCGCGCAAGCTCCGGCTCCTGCGCGAGGTCGGCGTTCACCTTCTCGATGCATTCGCGCACCAGCGCGTACACCTCGTCGCGCGACGCGAGGTCGGTGTAGCCCGAGTAAGGCAGGTTGCGCTTCTCGGCCCAGTTGCCGACCGCCTCCATGTCGATGTTGACGAAGGCGCAGACGCGCTCCAGGCCGTTGCCGAACATCACCGCTTCCTTCACGTACGGGAAGAACTTCAGCTTGTTCTCCAGGTACTTCGGCGCGAACAGCGTGCCGTCGGCAAGCTTGCCCACGTCCTTGACGCGGTCGATGATCTTGAGGTGCCCGTCCTGGTCGAAGTATCCGGCATCCCCGGTATGGAACCAGCCCTCGGCGTCCTTCGCCTCCATCGTCGCCTGCGGGTTCTTGTAGTACTCCTTGAACAGCCCCGGCGAACGGATGAGGAGCTCGCGCTGCGGCGTGAACTTCAGTTCCACGCCCCTCACCGCCGGACCGACCGTGTCGGACTTCACCTGCCCGTCGGGCTGGATGCAGACGAACACGCTGGTCTCGGTCGAGCCGTAGAGCTGCTTCAGGTTGATGCCGATCGAGCGATAGAAGCGAAAGAGGTCCGGGCCTATCGCCTCCCCGGCCGTGTACGCCACGCGCACCCGGCTCATGCCGAGCACGTTGCGCAGCGGGCCGTAGACGAAAAAGTCGCCGATGCGGTAACGCAGGCGGTCGAGCGCATCGACCGGCTTGCCGTCGAGGATCGCGCCGCCGACGCGCTGCGCGAGGTCCATGAAGTAGCGGTACATGCCTCGCTTCAGGCGGCTTGCGTCCTCCATGCGGATCGACACCTGCGTCAGCAGCGCCTCGAGGACGCGCGGCGGCGCGAAGTAGTACGTCGGCCCGATCTCCCGCATGTCGTTCATCACGGTTTCCGCCGATTCCGGGCAGCAGATGCAGTAGCCGGTCACGAAGGGCTGCGCGTAGGAGAAGATGTTCTGGCCGATCCACGCCGGCGGCAGGTAGGCAAGCACCACGTCGCGGTCACTCAGGCCCTCCATCTCCGCGGCGGCCTTCGCGCGGTCGATCAGCGCATGGTGCGTCAGCACCACGCCCTTGGGGTTTCCGGTGGTGCCGGAAGTGAAGAACATCGCAGCCGTGTCTTCGCCCGATCCCTTGGCGATCTCGGTCTCGAGGAATGCCGGATCGCGCCGGTACGATTCCCTGCCGATCTCCAGCAGGCGCTCGTAGGGCATCAGCTGGGGCTGCGCGTAGTGGCGCATGCCGCGCGGGTCGTCGTAGTAGATGTGCGCGAGCGAAGGGCACTTCGGCATGATCTCGAGCAGCTTGTCCACCTGCTCCTGGTCCTCGGCCACCGCGTGCTCGATCTCGGCGTTCTGGATCGGGAACGCCATCTCGGCTGCCACCGCGTCCTGGTAGAGCGGCACCGGGATGCCGCCCAGCGCCTGCGCCGCGCACACCGTGGCGTAGAGCCGGGGCCGGTTGTCACCGACTATCGCCAGGTGGTCGCCGCGCTTGAACCCCTGGGCGGCAAGCGCGCACGCCAGCGCGCGCACTTCCTCGGCGAATGCGTGCCACGTCCACGTCTGCCAGATACCGAGATCCTTTTCCCGCATCGCCGGAAGATCCGGGCGCACGCGGGCATGATGCTCGAGCAGCTTCGGAAACGTATCGAGGCCGGAAAGATTCTCCGCCATCGTTTTCCCCCCTCCAAGAAGGATTCCGGAGCGGATTCTTACACAGACCGACCTTCCGTGGCGGCATCGAGGCGGATATCCGCGGCCGGCACCGGGCGCCCGAACAGGTAACCCTGCCCCTGATCGCAGCCGTGCGCGCGCAGGAACGCGGCCTGTACCTCGGTCTCCACGCCTTCGGCGATGACCTTCAGGCGCAGGTTGTGCGCCATGTCGATGATCGAGCGCACGATGGATGCGGCGTCGGCCGACACGTGCGCGTCGCTGACGAAGCTGCGGTCGATCTTCAGCGCGGCCAGCGGCAGCCGTCGCAGGTACGACAGGCTGGAATAGCCGGTGCCGAAATCGTCGATCGAGATGCCCAGGCCCGCGTCGCGCAGCGCGTCCATCACGCGCACCGCATCTTCCGGGTCCTGCATCAGGCAGCTCTCGGTGATCTCGAGCTCCAGCAGCCTCGCCGGCACCCCGGCGCGCGCCAGCTCGCGCCGGATCAGCGTATCGAGCTCGCCGCGATGAAACTGGCGCGGCGACAGGTTCACCGCCACCGGCACCGGCACGCGGCCCTCGCGCATCCATGTCCGCAGCTGGCCGCACGCCTCCTCGATCACCCAGGCGCCGACCGGGATGATCAGCCCCGAGTCCTCGAGCGCCGGGATGAACTCCACCGGCGACACCGCACCGCGCTGCGGATGCGCCCAGCGCAGCAAGGCTTCCAGCCCGCAGATGCGGCCCGAGGCCAGCTCGATCTTCGGCTGGTAGTGCAGGCGGAACTCGCGCCGCTCGATCGCGCGCCGCAGGTCGTTGCCCAGCTGCATCCGCGCCGCCGAACGCTGGTTGAGGTCCGCGGTGAAGAAGCAGTAGGCGTTGCGCGACTGCTCCTTCGCGCGATACATCGCCATGTCGGCGCTGGTCAGCAGCGCTTCGGCGGTCTCGCCGTCCTGCGGGAACACCGCGATGCCGATGCTCGCGGTGACGTATGCCTCGCTGCCCTCGAGGTCGTACGGCTGGGAGAGCGCCTCCAGCACCTTGCGCGCCACCGGCGCCGCGTCGTCGGGGCTCGCCAGCTCGGCCAGCACCACCGCGAACTCGTCGCCGCTGATGCGACCCACCGTGTCGCCTGCGCGCACGCACTGCATCAGGCGCCTGCTGACCAGCGCGATCAGCGCATCGCCCTGCTGGTGGCCCAGCGTGTCGTTGATCAGCTTGAAGCGGTCGAGATCGACGAACAGCACGCCAGCGTGGCGCTGGCCGCGGCGTGCCTGCGCCGCGAGCTGCGTGATGCGGTCGTGCAGCAGGTTGCGGTTCGGCAGGCCGGTCAGCGCATCGAACTGCGCCAGTTGCGACAGCCTGCTCTCCGCCTCGTTGCGCTGCAGCGCCGCCGACAGCACGCTGCCGATCGCCTGCAGGAACTTCGTGTCGTCGTCGTCGAAGGCCTGCTCGGCACGCGAGTACATCGCCAGCACGCCGGTGGGCTCGTCGTCGCTGTACACCGGCACGTAGGCGCCGCTGCCCATGCCGCGCGTCAGCGGCGACCAGGGCCGGTCGTCGGCGCGTCGAGCGAGGTGCTCGTAGCCGACGATCCGCGGCACCTTGTCGCGGATCATCCGCGGCCAGACGCTGTCGGGCAGCGGGGCCGAGGCGCTGCCGATCACCTTCTCCGCGCCCTCGCCACGCGCGGCGCGGACGACGAACTGCCCGCTGTCGGCGACGAACTCCAGCGCCAGCGCGGCATCGGCGCGGCCGATGCACGCCGCGCGCACCGCCTCGTCGAACAGCCAGTCGGGGTCGGAGCGACCCAGCGCGAAATGCCCGAAGCGCGCGATCGCCTCCTGGCGTTCGGCGTGGGCGCGCAGGCGCAGGCGGGCATGCTCGCGCTCGAAGTACGAACGCAGCATTTCCGCGAGCGAGGCGATCAGGTCCTGCTCCTCGGCAAGGAACGGCTGCGACGGCGCGCCGGCAGGCAGTTCCCGGTATCGGGCCTCGACGGCACCGCTGCTGCCGTCCGCGCAGATGAACCCGGCGCTGAGCACCCACGGCGCCGGCTCATACGCTGCGGTGGTGCGCACCTGGTCGGCGAAGGAAACGCGGGCACAGGCCTGCGCCGGGTACTGCAGCGCGGGCGGGATCGCGTCCGCCACCGCCTGCAGCGCATCCGCGGCCGACAATCCATCGACGCGGAGCAGGTCGGCAACCCGGTGCAGCGCGCGCAGTTCCTTGACCCGCTCGCCGAGCGTGTGCAGCAGTTGACGGTTCTCGGTATCCGCGCGCCTGCGCGCCGAGATGTCCCGCCCGATCACCTGCACCAGCCGCGCGCCGCCGAACTGCAGCGGGCTTGCGCGCACCTCGACCTCGACCGTGCTGCCGTCCAGGCGGTTCCAGGTCTGCTCCATCGGCGGCACCGGCTCGCCGGCGATCAGCCTGGCGATGCGTTCGCGCGCGACCTCGACCTGCCCGCCCGCGACCATCTCGACCGGGGAGCGGCCGATCAGCTCGGCCAGGCTGCGCGCGTGAAACAGCTTCAGCGCCGCCGGGTTCGCGAGCAGGACGTGCTCGCCGTCGTGCACCAGGATCGCGTCCGGCGAGGACTGCACCAGCGCGCGGAAGCGCCGCTCGTTCTCGTCGCGCTCGGTGATGTCGCGAAAGTTCGCCACCAGCGCGTCGATGCCCGGCTCGCCCAGCCAGTTCGTCCAGCTCCCCTCCAGCAGGCGATAGCTGCCGTCGCGGTGCCGCAGCCGCGCCCGGGCGTCCACCGCGATGCCCGGCCTGGACACCGCGGTGTCCAGCGCGCGGAGGAAGGCCTTGCGATCCTCCTCGTGCACCATGTCGGCGCCGAACGCGCCGCGCAGGTCGTCGTCCTGGTAGCCCAGGATGCGCCCCGCGCCCGGGCTGCCGTAGATGATGCGCCGCTGCGCATCCAGCAGCACGATGCCCTCGGCGCTGTTCTCGATCAGCGCGCGGTAGCGCCGCTCGCTATGCGCCAGCGCCTGCTGCGCGCGCCAGCGCTCGGTGACGTCGTGGAACACGCCGATGTCGTGCACGTAGCGGCCCGCGGCATCCCACACCGCGGATACCGCGATGTGGACGTGGATGGTGACACCGTCGCCGCGCAGGTAGCGCTTCTCGACCTCGTAGGTGTCGATCTCCCGCGCGAGCAGCCGCTGGCGCAGCGGATCCGAGACGTGCCGATCCTCCGGATGAGACAGGTCGTGGTAGTGCATGCCGACCAGCGCGTCGCGCGGGTAGGCGAGCATGCGTGCAAGGAACGCGTTCGCCGCGATCAGCCGGCCCTCGGCATTCAGGTGCGCAATGCCGACGCCGGCCATCTCGAAAGTCGAATCGCCCCCCGAACCCACCCCCTCCCCTTTGTCGAGCGGCATGCGGCTATCATAGATCGGCGGTCGGCTGCTGCGCTATGCTGCGGCCATGCCAGACGCCATCCCGGTGCCCTTCGCGACCGCGCGCGAGCGCGTGCGCGCCGAATGGATCGACTACAACGGCCACATGAACGTCGGCTACTACCACGTCGCCTTCGACAACGCGGCAGAGTCGTTCTTCCAGTTCCTCGGCCTGACGCCTGAGTTCCGCGACCGCCACGGTTCGAGCACCTTCGCGCTCGAATCCCACCTCAACTTCCTGCGCGAGGTAAAGGCCGGCGACGAGCTCCGGTTCGAGGCGAGGCTGATCGACTTCGACGCCAAGCGCATCCATTTCTTCCAGGAGATGTTCCACGCCGGCGAGGGCTATGTCGCGGCCTCGTACGAGTCGGTGTCCGCGTACGTGTCGATGCAGACGCGGCGCACGGCGCCGATGCCGCAGGAGCTTGCGGAACGGCTTGCTGCGGTGAAGGCCGCGCACGCCGTGCTGCCGCGGCCCTGGCAGCTCGGCCACGTCATCAGCGCGCATCCGCCGCGTCAGCGCGGCTGAGCGAACTCCCGCAGCGCCGCGCCGGTCATGCGGCAGATCCTCCAGTCGGCCAGCACCTCGGCGCCGGCGGCGCGGTAGAACTCGATCGACGGCACGTTCCAGTCGAGCACGCTCCACTCGAAGCGGCCGCAGCCGCGCGCGAGGGCAATGGCCGCGCAGTGCCGCAGCAGCGCCTTGCCGTAGCCGCGGCCACGCGCCGCGGGCACGACGAACAGGTCCTCGAGCCACAGGCCCCGACGCGCGAGGAACGTGGAATAGGTGTGGAACCACAGCGCGAACCCGACCGGGGCGTCGCCTTCCCACCCGATCGCTGCCTCGATGACCGGGCGCTCGCCGAAGAGCTCGGCGCACAACTCGGCCTCGGTGCCGACCGCGACGTGGCCGAGCTTCTCGTACTCCGCGAGCGCACGCACCAGCGCATGCAGCACGCCGCAGTCCTCGCGCCGCGCGGGCCGTATCGCCAGCGTCGGCGGCGTGGCGGGATTCACGGCGCGAGTATAGCGACGCGCGAGCTCAGCGCCGCCGCATCGCGGCGATGCCGCACAGCACGACGATGGTCGCGCCCACCCAGGTCCACGTGCCCGGCAGGTCGCCATAGATGAGCGCGCCCAGCAGCGTCGCGAACACCAGCAGGAAATAGTTGTAGGGCTGCAGCTCGCTCGCCGGCGCCCGCGACAGCGCGTGGATCATGGCAAGGTGCGCGAGCGCGCCCAGCACGCCGCCGGCGGTCATCAGCAGCCAGCCGAGCGCGTCGGGGGATCGCCAGTCGAAGGTCGCGATCGTGCCGAGAATGACGATGCCGACCAGCGGCGTGTGCAGCGACGTGATGTTGGCGTCGTCCAGGCCGGCGACGATGCGCGTCAGCACCTGGTACAGCGCCCACAGCACCGTGCCCGCCACCGCCAGCCACATCGCGGCGCCGAAGCTGTCGAACGCCGGGCCAACCACCAGCGTGGCGCCGACCAGGCCGCCCGCAACCAGCAACCAGCCCACGGCGTCCACGCGCTCGCGGAGGAACCACGCCGCCAGCGCAGTGGCAAGCAGCGGCGCCGCGGCGGCGACCGCGTGCACGTCGGCAAGCGGCACGTAGCGGAACGACAGCACGAAGCAGTACATCTCGCCCAGCAGTACGAAGGTGCGCACCGCCTGCCACCACGGCGCGCGCGTCTTCAGCACCAGCCAGGGCCCGCGGCGGGCGATCAGGCAGGCGATGACGACAAATACCGCGAAGCGCACCGCCATGATCTGCGGCACGCCGTAGCCCTGCGTGAGCGACTTGTTGATCGCGTCCATCGACGCGAACAACGCCATCGCCGCAATCATCAGCAGGATTGCGCGCAGGCGGGCGTCGGCTTCGGGGCTGGCGTGCAAGCGCGGGAGTGTACGCGGCGGCGCCGTCCTAGCCCGGCGCGCTCGCGTCCATCAGCGCGGCCACTTCCTCCAGCGCCGCGAGGATCGCCTCGCGCCGCTCGGGCGCGAGGCCGGCGAGGCGCGCGGCGAAGCGCTGGTCCATGACGCGCGGTGCGCGCGCGAGCACCTCGGCGCCCTGTGGCGTCAGCCGCGAATGCACGATGCGACGATCCTCGAGGTTGCGGTAGCGTTCCACCAGGCCGCGCGCGGCAAGATTGTCGAGGATCAGCGTCACCGTGGCAGGGCTCAGGCTCACCGCCGCGGAGAGCTTCGCGCTCGTCACCTCGCCCTGCGCGCGCACCGCCGCGAGCACGACGAACTGCGGGACCGTGAGGCCCGCGGCCCGCTCCACGCTTTTCGAATGCCTGTCCACTGCATGCACGATGCGCCGGATGGCGGTGAGTGCGCGCCGTTCGGCGTCGTCCAGCGTGCTGGCCTGCAGATCTGCTGACATGGGGCGGGCGGACTGTAGCCGAAATTTGCCATTCCGTGGAGCTCAAATGATTTGACATCGAAGTATTAGCAAGCTATCATCATGGGCCCGCAAAGATCACACAAGGCATTGAATATGTGCGGAATTGCTGGCGAACTCCAGTTCACCGACGAAAGCGCCTCGGCCACCGCCCTGGCTGCCATGGCGAGGAGCCTGGCGCCCCGCGGCCCGGACGGCGAGGGCATGCTGGTGCGCGGCGGCACCGGCCTCGCGCACCGGCGGCTGAAGATCATCGACCTGTCCGAGCGTGCCGAGCAGCCGATGACCGACCCGTCCCTCGGCTTGAGCGTGGTGTTCAACGGCTGCATCTACAACTATCGCGAGCTGCGCGCCGAGCTTCGGCAGCTCGGCTACAGCTTTTTCTCGGCAGGCGACACCGAGGTGGTGCTGAAGGCCTTCCACGCCTGGGGCTCGCGCGCGCCCGAGCGCTTCCAGGGCATGTTCGCGATCGCGGTCGCCGAGCGCGACACCGGCCGGCTGACGCTGGCGCGCGACCGGCTCGGCATCAAGCCGCTGTACTACGCGGAGACGAAGGACAGGCTGCGCTTCGCCTCGACGCTGCCGGCGCTGCTCGCCGCGGGCGACGTGGATACCTCGCTGGACCATGTCGCGGTGAACCACTACCTCTCGTTCCACGCGGTCGTGCCGCCACCGCGCACCATCCTTGCCGGCGTGCGCAAGCTCGCGCCCGCCACGGTGCGCACCATCGAGCCCGACGGCAGGGCGAGCGAGCGCGTGTACTGGTCGCTGTCGTACGAGCGCAGCGCCGCGGACATCCAGAAGCCGCGCGAGGAATGGCGCGAGGAGCTGCTCGCCGCGCTGCGCACCGCGGTGGAGCGGCGCCGCATCGCCGACGTGCCGGTGGGCGTGCTGCTCTCGGGCGGCGTGGACTCCAGCCTCATCACCGGCCTGCTCGCGGAGTCTGGCCATGCCGACCTGCGCACCTTCTCGATCGGCTTCGAGGCCGCGAACGGCGAATCGGGCGACGAGTTCCGCTGGTCCGACATCATCGCCAGCCGCTTCGAGACCGAGCACCATCGCATCTTCATCGAGTCGTCGCGGCTGCTCGACGCGCTGCCCGCGACGGTGCGCGCAATGTCCGAGCCGATGGTGTCCTACGACAACGTCGCCTTCTATCTCCTGTCGCAGGAAGTCGCGCGCCACGTCAAGGTGGTGCAGAGCGGCCAGGGCGCGGACGAGGTGTTCGGCGGCTACCACTGGTACCCGAAGCTGGTCGGCTCCGGCGATCCGGCGCGCGACTACGCGTGCGCGTTCATGGACCGCGATTTCGCCGCCTATGCGGCGCAGGTCTCGCCCGATTACGTCGGACGGGATCACGCGCGCGAGATGATCGACGCGCACATGGCCGCCGCCGCCGCGAGCGACCCGGTGGACCGCGCGCTGCACCTGGACACCACCGTGATGCTGGTCGACGACCCGGTGAAGCGCGTCGACAACATGACCATGGCCGCGGGGCTGGAAGCGCGCGTGCCGTTCCTCGACCACGAGCTGGTCGAGCTCGCCGCGCGCATCCCGCCGCACCACAAGTTGCGCGACGGCGGCAAGGGCATCCTCAAGGACGTCGCGCGGCAGGTGGTGCCGGCGGCGGTCATCGACCGGCCCAAGGGCTACTTCCCGGTGCCCGCGCTGAAATACCTGGAAGGGCCCTTCCTCGAGCTCGCACGCGACGCGCTCGGTTCGCGCGCCGCGCGCGAGCGCGGCCTGTTCCGGCGCGACTACCTCGACGCGCTGTTCGCCGACCCGAAGGCGCACATCACGCCGCTGCAGGGCTCCGAGCTGTGGCAGGCGGCGCTGCTGGAGCTCTGGCTGCAGAACCAGGGGGTGTGACATGCAGGCAACGAACGTCGCGACGCGCACGCGCAGGAAGCAGGGCCGCGGCGCCCTCACGCACCGCATCCGCCGCCTGCACGACAAGCGCGTGCCCGACCACCGCGTGGCGCTCGACTGCGGCTGGGGCCGGCTGCTGTTCGCGCAGACCTACCCCGACGCGCCCTCGCTCGCCGCGGCGATCGCCGAGGAAGGCCCGGAGCGGCGCGACATCGCCGGCTGGGTACGCGAGCCGCACCTGGTGCTCGCGGCCGCGCCGCAGGCGCTGTTCCTCGACCCCTCGCACACCTACCGGCTGGACCTCGCCACCTATCGCGGCGCGCGCCGCGAGCCGCGCGGCTTCGTGGTGCGCTGGGTCACCAGCCAGGCGGACGCCGACGCGGTGAACCGCATCTACCTCGCGCATCGCATGGTGCCCGTGCCGGCGGAGTTCATGTTCAGCCATCGCGACAGCCGCACCATCGTCTACCTCGTGGCCGAGGACGAGGCCACCGGGCAGGTGATCGGCACGGTGACCGGCGTCGACCACGTGCGCGCCTTCGACGACCCCGGGCACGGCGCATCGCTGTGGTGCCTGGCGGTCGACCCGCAGGCGGCACGCCCGCTGGTGGGCGAGACGCTGGTGCGGCGCCTCGCCGAATACTTTCAGGCGCGCGGCGCGCTGCACCTGGACCTGTCGGTGATGGCCACCAATCGCCAGGCGATCGAGCTGTACGAGAAGCTCGGCTTCGCGCGCCTGCCGGTGTTCACCGTGAAACGCAAGAACGCCATCAACGAGAAGCTCTTCGTCGGCGCGTCGCCCGATCAGGGCCTCAACCCCTACGCGCGGCTCATCGTCGACGAGGCGCGCCGGCGCGGCATCGGCGTCGAGGTGCTGGACGCCGAGGGTGGCTACTTTCGCCTGTCCTCGGGCGGGCGCTCGATCGCCTGCCGCGAGAGCCTGTCCGAGCTCACCAGCGCGGTCGCCATGAGCCTGTGCGACGACAAGGCGGCGACGCGGCGCGCGGTGGCGCGCGCGGGCGTGCGCGTGCCGGAGGCGATCGAGTACGACACGCGCGAGGCGCTCGAGAGCTTCATCGCACGCCACGGCACCGTGGCGGTGAAACCCGCGCGCGGCGAGCAGGGCCGTGGCGTATCGGTCGGCCTGGACAACATCGACGACGCCATGGCGGCGCTGGAACGCGCGCGTGCGCACTGCGACCGCGTGCTCATCGAGCAGTGCGTGCCCGGCGAGGACCTGCGCCTGGTGGTGATCGGCTACCGGCTGGTGGCCGCCGCGATCCGGCGCCCTGCGCGCGTCATCGGCGACGGCCGGTGCACGATCCGCGAGCTGATCGAGCGCCAGAGCCGGCGCCGCGCCGCCGCCACCGGCGGCGAGTCGCGCATTCCGCTGGACGCGGAAACCGAGCGCTGCGTCGCCAGTGCCGGCTACGCGCTCGCCGACGTGCTGCCGCGCGGCGTCGAGATCAACGTGCGCAAGGCGGCCAACCTGCACACCGGCGGCACCATCCACGACGTCACCGGCGAAGTCCACCCCGCGCTGGTCGACGCGGCGGTGCGCGCGGCGCGCGCGCTGGACGTGCCGGTCACCGGCATCGATTTCATGGTGCGTTCGCCGCGCCATGCCGACTACTGGTTCATCGAGGCGAACGAGCGCCCGGGTCTCGCGAACCACGAACCGCAGCCGACCGCCGAACGCTTCGTCGACCTGCTGTTCCCGCAATCGATGCCGGCGGCGGCGCGCCAGGCCGCGTGCGCCGCATGAGCGCCGCGACACGGCTGGCCATCGACGTCGACTACCTCGCCGACGTGCTGCGGCGCCTGCTCGACACCGCGAGCCCCTCGGGCTACACCGACACCATCGTGCGCCTGGCGTGCGACGAGCTGGATGCGCTGGGCGTGCGCTACGAGCTGACGCGCCGCGGCGCGATCCGCGCCCGCCTGCCCGGCGCCGCGCGCAAGGGCGCGCGTGCGCTGATCGCGCACCTGGACACGCTCGGCGCGCAGGTGAAGAACCTGAAGGACAACGGGCGCCTGGAGCTGGTGCCGATCGGGCACTGGTCGTCGCGCTTCGCTGAGGGCGCGCGCTGCACGGTGTTCACCGAGCGCGGCAGCTTCCGCGGCAGCATCCTGTCGCTGAAGTCCTCCGGCCACACCTTCAACGAGGAGGTCGACACGCACCCGGTGGGCTGGCCGCACGTGGAACTGCGCGTCGACGCGCTGGCGCGCAACAAGCGCGACCTGGAGCGCCTGGGCATCGCCATCGGCGACACGGTGGCGATCGACGCCAGGAGCGAGTTCCTCGCCAACGGCTACATCGTCTCGCGCCACCTCGACGACAAGGCGGGCTGCGCGGCGATGCTCGCGGCGATCAAGGCGCTGGTGGCCGACGGCGGGCGGTTGCCGGTGGACACGCTGTTCGTCTTCTCGATCGCCGAGGAGGTCGGCGTCGGCGCCTCGTCGGTGCTGACGCACGACGTCGCATCGCTCGTCACCATCGACAACGGCACCACCGCGCCGGGCCAGGCGAGCGACGAGTTCGGCGTCACCATCGGCATGGCAGACCAGACCGGGCCGTATGACTATCACCTCACGCACAAGCTGATCCGGCTGTGCCGCGACAACGACATCGCGTTCCAGCGCGACGTGTTCCGCTACTACCGCTCCGACAGCGCATCGGCGATCGAGGCCGGGCACGACGTGCGTACCGCGCTGATCGCCTTCGGCGTCGACGCTTCCCACGGCCACGAGCGCATACACATGCACGCGCTGCGCTCGCTGGCCGAACTGGTGACAGCCTACGCGCGCAGCACGGTGGAGATCCCGCGCGACGCCGAGGAGCTCGCGCCGCTGCAGGGGTTCACGCACCAGCCGATGCAGGCGGCGGACAGCACCCTGCTCACGCCCGCGGGCCCGGACTCGCGCCAGCGCTAGCCAGCGCCTCGGCGCGCCGCGCCGCGCCCAGCAGCGCCGCCTTCGGCTCCAGCACCACGTGCACCGGGATCCGGGCCATCAGGCCCGAGTGCCGGCCCTTGGCGAGAAAGCCCTGCATGAACAGCCCGCCCGCGAGCCGCGGCAGGATCTTCGGCGCGATGCCGCCGGCGACGTAGACGCCGCCGGTGGCGAGGAACTTCAGCGCCAGGTTCCCCGCCTCGGCGCCGTACAGGCGCACGAACATGTCCAGCGCGCGCGATGCCGCTTCGTCGGTGCCATCGAGCGCCGCCTGTGCGATCGCGGCAGCGCGATCGTCCGCCAGCGGCAGCTGCGCCGGCGCGTCGCCGCGCGTGACGTGCCCGCGATCGACGATGAACTCGTGGATCGCGGCGAGACCCGGGCCGGAGACCACGCGCTCCCAGCTCACGTGCGCGTGGCGCGCGGCGAGGTACTGCAGCAGCGCGATGTCCTCGGCGTTGCCCGGGGCGAAATCGGCATGGCCGCCTTCGGTGGGCACCACCACCTGGCGTCCGCCGTCGTCGATGACCGCCGCTTCGCCCAGGCCGGTGCCGGCGGCGATCAGCACCACCGGGCCTGCGCGACGCTGCCCGGCGTTCAGCATGTGCAACTGATCCGGCGCCAGCGCCTCGACGCCGAGCGCGGTGGCGGCAAGGTCGTTCAGCAGCTCGACCCGCGACGTGCCGAGCGCATCGGCGATCGCCGCCTCGTCCACGACCCACGGCAGGTTCGGCGGCGCCGCGCGTGCGTCGATCACCGGCGCCGCGATCGCCACCGCCGCCGCGTCGATCCGTGCGCCGCGCGCGAACGCGGCCAGCATCGACTGCGCGTCCGCAAATTCCGCGCTGTGCACGCTCGCCTCGGCGCGGGTGTCGCGCCCGCCCTCGCGCTGCTCGAACAGCCACAGGTTCGACTTCGTGCCGCCGATGTCGGCCGCGAGCAGCAGCGCCATGCCGGTCGCTACGCGCGCTCGGCGCGCACCGCGCAGACCTTGTACTCGGGAATCTTCGCCACCGGGTCCACGGCGAGGATGGTGAGGTTGTTGACGTTGCCCTCGGCCGGGAAGTGGAAGTTGCCGAACACCACGCCTTCGGGCACGCGATCGGTGATCCACGCCTTCGCGCGCATCTCGCCGCGGCGCGACACCAGCTTCAGCATCGACGCGCGCGCCTCGTCCAGGCCGATGCGCCGCGCGTCCGCCGGGTGGATCTCCACCTCGGGCTGCGGGCACAGCACGCCGATCTCCGAGCGGCGCGTCATCTCGCCGCCATGCCAGTGATAGAGCACGCGCCCGGTGGTCAGCGTGAGCGGATACGCCGCGTCCGGCGCCTCGCGCGGCTCGACGTGCTCGACCGCGTGGAACGCGCCCTTGCCGCGGGTGAACTTCTCGCGGTGCAGGATCGGCGTGCCGGCATGGTCCTTCGCCGGCACCGGCCAGTGCAGCGCCGCGCCGGTATCCAGCCGGTGCGTGTCGATGCCTGCATAGGAAGGCGTCAGCGCGCCGATCTCCTCCAGCACCTGCGCCGGCGACGCATACGACCAGCCCGCCTGCGCGCCGCGCGGCTCGCGGCCCTGCAGCCTGAGCAGGCGCGCCGCCAGGTCGGCGACGATGGCCCAGTCCGGACGCGCCTCGCCGGGCGGCTCGAGCGCCTCGCGCACGCGCTGCACGCGCCGCTCGGTGTTGGTGAACGTGCCGTCCTTCTCGGCCCAGGCCGCCGCCGGCAGCAGCACGTCGGCAAACTCCGCGCTCGCCGAAGGCAGGATCTCCTGCAGCACGACGAACTCCGCCGCGCCGAGCGCGGCGCGCACGTGGTTCAGGTCCGGATCGGTCAGCGCCGGGTTCTCGCCGACGATCACCAGCGCGCGCAGGCGCCGCTCGCCGGCGGCGCCGATCATCTCGGTGACGGTGAGCCCCGGTCGCTCTCCCTGCGCCGGGCCGCCGTCGGACAGCGCCCAGGCCTGCGCGAACTTCGCGCGCGCCGCGGCATCGCCCACCGGCTGGTAGCCGGGGTACACGTTCGGCAGCCCGCCCATGTCGCAGGCGCCCTGCACGTTGTTCTGCCCGCGAAGCGGGTTCACGCCCGCGCCGGGCTTGCCGAAGTTGCCCAGCGCCAGCTGCAGGTTCGCCATCGCCAGCACGTTCGGCACGCCGGTGGTGTGCTGCGTGATGCCCATCGCCCAGATCACCGCCATCGGCTTCTCGGTCGCGAGCAGCTTCGCCGCCTCGCGCAGCTCCTCCTCGGGCACGCCGGTGATCGCCGCCACGCGCGCCGGCGTGTAGGCCTGCACCAGCGCCGCGAGCGCCTCGACGCCCTCGGTGCGCGCGGCGATGAACTCGCGATCCTCCCAGCCATTGGCGAAGATGATGTGCAGCAGCCCGTTCACCAGCGCGATGTCGGTGCCCGGTCGATGCTGCAGGTGCAGCGTCGCGAACTCGCACAGCTCGATGCGGCGCGGATCCGCGACGACGATCTTCGCGCCGCGGCGCTCGGCCGCCCGGCGCAGCATGGTGCCGAACACCGGGTGCTGCTCGGTGGTGTTGGAGCCGATGACGAGGATCGCGCTCGCGTTCTCGGCGACGTCGCGCATGGTGTTGCTCATCGCGCCCGAGCCGAGCGCGAGCAGCAGGCCGGCGACGGTGGATGCGTGGCACAGGCGTGCGCAATGGTCGACGTTGTGCGTGCCCACCACCTGCCGCGCCAGCTTCTGGATCAGGTAGTTCTCCTCGTTGGTGCACTTGGCAGAGGCGAGGAAGCCGAGCGCGTCAGCGCCGCTTTCGCGCCGCACCGACTCCAGCTTCGCCGCCACCAGGTCCAGCGCCGTATCCCAGGACACCGGCACCCAGTCGCCGCGCGGCGCGCCCGCGGCTCGCTGCCGTCCCTCGAGCAATTCGCGCCGCACCAGCGGCCGCGTCAGGCGCTCGGCGTGGTGGAGGAAATCCCAGCCATAGCGCCCCTTCACGCACAGGTGCATGCCGTTCACTGGCGCGTAAGCATTCGACACCACGCGCACCACGCGACCCTCGCGCACCGCAAGGTCGAAGCTGCAGCCGACGCCGCAGTACGCGCAGGTGGTGGTGACCAGCTTGTCCGGCGTGCCCGCAGCTTCGGCCGAGCGGTCCTCGATCGCGCCGGTGGGGCAGAACGCCGCGCAGGCGCCGCAGGATTCGCAGCGCGATTCCAGCATCGTCGCGCCCAGCCCCGCGGCCACCGTGGTCGATTCGCCACGGCCGGCCACGCCCCAGACGTGCCGCGCCTGCAACTCGCCGCAGGCACGCACGCAACGCGTGCACAGGATGCAGCGGTTCAGGTCGACGCGGATGAACGGATGCGGATCCTGGTCGGCGCTGCGCGCACCCGGCGTGCGCACCGTGTCCGGCACGCGCACCTCGTAGTGGCGGCACCACATCTCGAACTCGTTCTCCGGCCGCGCATGATTGCCCCAGTCGGGATCGTGATACCGCGACAGCACCAGTTCCAGCGCCGAGCGCCGCGACGCGGCGATGCGCGGCGACTCGGTGCGCACGCGCATGCCCGCGGCGACGCGCGTGGTGCACGCCGGCGCCTCGGTGCGCCAGCCCTCGATCTCCACCATGCACAGGCGGCAGTTGCCCGAAGGCACCAGCTCGCGCTGGTGGCACAGGCTGGGAATGGCGATCCCGGCCTCGGCGGCGACATCGATCAGGCGTGCCCCGGCCGGCGCGCGGATCGTGCGGCCATCGACCTGCAGTTCGATACTGTCTGCGACTTCGGCGTCCCGCGTCGCGGGCGATTGCTCGGCGATTGTCATGCGCACAGTCTCCCAGCCGGCTGGTGGCGCCAGTTTGACACGCATCAAACCAGGCCGTTCCCGGGCCATCGCGCCGTGCTATCTTCGGCCGCGCGCCGACGACGAGATGACAGTCACGATCCGCCTCGCCGTCGACATCGGCGGCACATTCACCGACCTTGCGCTGGAACGCATGCTGCCCGGGGGGCCGCAGCGCACCAGCGCCAAGGTGCTCACCACGCCGCAGGCCCCCGAGCGCGGCGTGCTCGCCGGCATCGAGGCCATCCTCGCGCGCGCGGGCGTCGCTCCGCACGAAGTCGGCGCGCTGATCCACGGCACCACGCTCGCGACCAACGCCATCATCGAGCGGAAGGGCGCGCGCACCGCGATGCTGGTCACCGAGGGGTTCCGCGACTCGATCGAGATGGCGTTCGAGAATCGCTTCGAGCAGTACGACATCCAGATGGACAAGCCCGCGCCGCTGGTGCCGCGCACGCTGCGCCTGCCGGTGCCCGAACGCATCGACGCGCGCGGCAACGTGGTGCGGCCGCTGGACGAGGCGGCGCTCGCCGCGCTCGCGCCGCGGCTCGAGGCCGAGGGCGTGGAATCGGTGGCGATCGGCTTCCTGCATTCGTACGCCGAGCCCGCGCACGAGCGGCGCGCGCGCGACGTGCTGGCGAAGCTGCTGCCCGGGCTGTGGATCACGCTATCGTCGGAAGTCAGCCCCGAGATCCGCGAGTACGAGCGCTGGTCCACCGCGGTGGCGAACGCCTACGTGCAGCCGGTGATGGCGGGCTACCTCGGGCGGCTGCGCGAGGCGCTCGCCGCGCGCGGCCTCGCCTGCC
Organism: uncultured Enterobacteriaceae bacterium; assembly: GCA_964612335.1. Taxonomy (GTDB): domain Bacteria; phylum Pseudomonadota; class Gammaproteobacteria; order Burkholderiales; family SG8-39; genus CAZTDU01. The sequence continues at coordinate 158,980 of CAZTDU010000005.1, forward strand.
CGGTGTTCCTCATCACCTCGGCGGGCGGCCTGTGCACGCTGGAGGCCGCGCGACAGTTCCCGATCAAGCTGGTCGAATCCGGCCCGGCCGGCGGCGCGATCCTCGCATCGCGCCTCGCCGAGCAGTGCGGCCATGACGCGGTGCTGTCCTTCGACATGGGCGGCACCACGGCGAAGATCTGCCTCATCGACGACTTCGTGCCGCAGTACGCGCGCACGTTCGAGGTTGCGCGCCAGTACCGCTTCCTCAAGGGCAGCGGGCTGCCGCTGCGCATTCCGGTCGTGGAGATGGTCGAGATCGGCGCCGGCGGCGGCTCTATTGCGCAGGCTGACGCCATGCGGCGCATCCAGGTCGGCCCGGAGAGCGCGGGCTCCGAGCCGGGACCCGCGTGCTACGGCCGCGGCGGCACCGCGCCCACCGTGACCGATGCCGACGTGGTGCTCGGCGCCATCGATCCGGATCGCTTTGCCGGCGGCACGATACGGCTGGATGCGCAGGCCGCGGGGCGCGCGATCGAGGCTGGCCTCGGCAAGGCCCTGGGATTTTCCGCCGAGCAGGGCGCCTTCGGCATCGCCGAGGTGGTCGAGGAGAACATGGCGAACGCCGCGCGCGTGCACGCGGTCGAGCGCGGCAAGGAGCTCGCCGGCCGCACCATGATCGCCTTCGGCGGCGCGGCGCCGCTGCATGCGGCGCGCCTTGCCGACAAGCTGGGCATGGATCGCGTGCTGATCCCCGCCGGCGCCGGCGTCGGCTCGGCGGTCGGTTTCCTGCTCGCGCCGGTGGCCTTCGAAGCGGTGCGCACGCGCTACACGCCGCTGGATGATTCCTTCGATGCGCAGGCGGTCGAAGCGATGCGCGGTGCGATGCGCGACGAGGCCACCGCGTTCGTGCGCCGCGGCGACGCGCAGGGCGCGCTGGTGCAAGCCTGGACCGCGGACATGCGCTACCGCGGCCAGGGACACGACCTCACGGTCGCGCTGCCCGCCGATGCCTTCGGCGCCGACGCGCCGGCGCTATTGAAGCGCCTGTTCGAGGCCGAGTACGAGAAGGTGTTCGGCATCACCATCCCGGGCATGGACGTGGACGTGATGAGCTGGGCGCTGCGCCTCGCCGCCGCGGCGCCGCCCGTGAGCCCGCGACCGCCGCAGCCCGCCGCGCGCGCGGCCACGCCCGCCGGCGAACGGCAGATGTTCGATCCGGCCTCGGGGCAGCGCATGGCCGTGCCTCTATACTGGCGCTTCGACCTCGCGCCCGGCACGCGGCTCGACGGGCCGGCGGTGATCGCCGAGGACGAGACCTCGACGCTGGTCACCGCGGCGTTCCGCGCCGGCGTCGACGCGCTCGGCAACCTGGTGCTGCAGAGAAAGGAGACCCGATGAAGGCCGTCACCGACCGCACGCTCGCCTCGCTGTCGCTGATCCAGATGCAGGTGATGTGGGATCGCCTGATCGCGGTCACCGAGGAACAGTCGACGACGCTGATCCGCACCGGCTTCTCGACCTCCACGCGCGAAGCGGGCGACGTCTCCGCCGGCGTGTTCGACGCCGCCGGCAACATGCTCGCGCAAGCGGTCACCGGCACGCCCGGGCACGTCAACGCCATGGCGCGCGCGGTGCGACACTTCCTCGCGAAGTTCCCCGCCGGGGCCATGCAGGACGGCGACGTGTTCTTCACCAACGACCCGTGGAAGGGCACCGGCCACCTGCACGACTTCACCTTCGTCACGCCGACCTTCCGCAAGGGCCGGCTAGTGGGCCTGTTTGCCGCCACCAGCCACGTGGTGGACATCGGCGGCCGCGGCATGGGTCCGGACTCGCGCCAGGTGTACGAGGAAGGTATCTACATCCCGCTTATGCACTTCGCGCGCGCGGGCAGGGTGGACGAAACCGCGCTCGCCATCATCCGCGAGAACGTGCGCGAGCCCGACCAGGTAATCGGAGATCTCTTCTCGCTGTCGGCGTGCAACAAGGTCGGCGGCCGCAGGCTGGTGGCGACGATGGACGAGTTCGGCATCGACACCCTGGACGCGCTCGCCGCGCACATCCTCGAGCGCTCGCGCGAGGCGAGCCTCGAGGCGATCCGCCGCGTGCGCCCCGGCACCTACCGCAGCGAGATGACGGTGGACGGCTACGACCAGCCGGTAAAGCTGGTGGCCACCATGACGGTGGGCGCGGACGGCATCGACGTGGACATGGCCGGCACCTCCGGCGTGTCCTCCTTCGGCATCAACGTGCCGCTTTGCTACACCGAGGCCTACGCGAGCTTCGGCATCAAGTGCATCGTCGCGCCGCAGGTGCCGAATAACGAGGGCTCGCTGTCGGTGATCCGCATTCGCGCGCCCGAAGGCTGCATCCTCAACGCGGTGCACCCGGCACCGGTGTCGACGCGGCACGTGACGGGGCAGTTGCTGCCCGACCTGATGTTCGGCTGCCTCGCGCAGGCGCTGCCCGACGCGGTGCCGGCCGAAGGCACCTCGTGCCTGTGGAACCTGATCGCCATGGGCGGCGACAGCCGCGTCGAGGCCGACGCGGCGCTGGTGGCGAAGTCGCGCCCGTTCAACGTCATGAGCTTTCATTCCGGCGGCACCGGCGCGCGCCCGGGCAAGGACGGGCTGTCCGCGACCGCGTTCCCGAGCGGCGTGAAGAACTGCCCGGTGGAGATCACCGAGGCGCTGTCGCCGCTGCTGATCACGCGCAAGGAGTACCGCGTCGATTCCGGCGGCCCCGGGCGCCATCGCGGCGGCCTCGGCCAGGTGATGGAAGCGGTGCACCTGGACGAGGCGCCGTACGTGGTCAGCGCCAACTACGACCGCGTCATCTATCCGGCGCGCGGCCGCGACGGCGGCGGCGACGGCGCGCGCGGCGTGGTGCGCCTGGGGAGCGGAGGCGCGCTGCGCGGCAAGGGCCAGCAGACGATTCCCGCCGGCGAGTCCTTCGTCTTCGAGGCGCCCGGCGGCGGCGGCCTCGGCGACCCGTTCGAGCGCGACGCGACGCTGGTCGCCGAGGACGTGCGCGCGGGCCTGGTGTCGCGCGAGGCCGCCGAGCGCGACTACGGCGTGGTGCTGGACGCCGAGGGCAAGGTCGAACCGAAGCAGACTGCCATGCGCCGCAGGCGCGCGGCCTGATCCACCCCCGAAAGGAGACATCGATGCGCGTCAGTGCCGGGCTGCCCACCGGAATGGAGGGCCTTACCTACCCGATCCCGTTCTCCGACCCCGAGCGCGTCGCCGAGATCGCGCTCGCCGCCGAGCGCTTCGGCTACCACTCGGTGTGGGGCAACGACCACATGACCACGCAGCACTACGTGCGCGCGGAGTTCCCGGTGCCGCCGCGCTTCTGGGAACCGCTGGTCACCTACGCCTACCTCGCGGGCATCACGAAGACGCTGCGCTTCGGCACCGGGATACTCGTGCTGCCGATGCGCCGCGACATCGTCGCGGTGGCGAAGCAACTGGTGACGCTGGACCACTACTCCGGGGGCCGCCTGGAAGTCGGCGTCGGCATCGGCGCGTATCGCGAGGAGTTCGACGCGGTGCAGCCCGATTCGCCGCTCGCGCGCGGCGACATCGTCGAGGAAGGCGTGCAGGCGCTGAACAAGCTCTTCACCGAGCGCGTGTCCTCCTTCGACGGCAGGTTCTACCGCTACCGCGACGTCGAGCTGTACCCCAAGCCGCTGCAGAAAAAGCTGCCGATCCTCATCGGCGGCAACAACCCGAACAACATCCGCCGCGCGGTGAAGTACGCCGACGGCTGGCTGCCGGCGGCGGTGCACCTGGACAAGGTGAAGGAAGGCGTGGCGCTGATGAAGCGCCTTGCCGACGAGGCGGGCCGCGACTGGCGCGCGATCGAGGTCGCGCCGCAGTTCATCGTGCGCGTCAATCGCGACCGCGCGAAGGCGCTGGCGGACTTCGAGAAAAGCCAGATGCACAAGCACCTGGTGTCGCTGCGCAAGTCGACGCTGAAGGACCAGGCGGCGAGCATGAGCATGGTGGACGTGAACCTGGTGGGCACGCCCTCCGAGGTGATCGACCGCGCGAACGCCTATCGCGAGGCCGGCGTCACTCACCTGCTGGGCCTTTACTTCGCCGCCAGTTCGGTGCCCGACCTGATCGAGCAGATGCAGATCTTTGCCGAGGACGTGATCCCCAAGCTCAAGTAGCGCGGCCCGCGCGCGCCGCGGCCAGCGCGCGCTCGATGCCCGGCCGATCGTCGATGCCGCCGACGATCACTTCGTCCAGCCCCAGGCCCCGGTACTCGGCGTAACGCGCCGCCACCTGCGCTGGCGTGCCCGCGGCGGCGTGTTGGCGCACCACGTCGTCGGTGACCAGGCGCTCCACCGCCGTCCAGTCCTCGTCGCGATACGCGTTCCATAGCGCCGCCTGGTCGAGCTGCGTGCCGGCCAGTTCCACGTTCTTCGCATGGTGCGGGCCGCGCAGGATGAAGCCCATGGTGCGTCGTATGCCATCCAGCGCCGCGCGCTCCTCATCCACGATGCGGGTATACACCACTGCCATGGTGCGGCAGCGGCCGGGCGCGCGCCGCTCGGACGCGCCGCGCGCTACATGCTCCGCGCACCAGCGGATGAAGCCGGTGCAGGTGGCGGCCGACACCAGCGCGCCGTCGGCCTCGCTGCCGGCGAGTTGCAGCATCTGCGGTCCGGTGGCGGCAAGCAGGATAGGCACGCCGGGTGCGGGGTTCGGCAGGCGGCGCCCCTGCACGCGGAACACCTCGCCTTGGTGATCCGCGGTGTCGCCCGCCAGCAGCGCGCGGCAGATCGCCAGCGCCTCGCGCAGCGTCGCGAGCGGCCGCGGCCGCTCGATGCCCGCCGCGGCGAGGTCGCCCGGCGCCCCCGCGCCCAGGCACAGCAGCACGCGTCCGGGGAACTGTTCCTCCAGCGCGGCCACCGCCATCGCGATCGCCACCGGATGCATGGCGTAGGGGCTCATCGCCATCAGCGCGACCTTGGCGCGCTGCGTCGCGCCGAGCACCGCGCCGGCCGACGCGACCGGATCGCGCAGGAACAGGTGCGATGCCACCCATAGTGTTTCGGCGCCGGCAGCTTCGGCTGCGCGCGCCTGGTCGGCGAGTTCACGGATCGGCACGCGGCCGTCGAACGCGACGCCCAGCGTGCCGCGCGGCTCAGTGCGGTTCGAACCCATAGGCCTCCTTCAATGCGCGCAGTGCGTCGTCCGCATCGCCGACAACGAACGGCGCCGGCGCGAGGCGCCTGTCGGTGCTGTGCGGGTCCTTCAGTCCGCCCGCGGTAAGCAGCGACACCACCGTGTCGTGTTCGCCGATCATGCCTTCCGCGCGCAAGCGCGCGATCGCCGGCAGCGGCGCCGCGGCGGCGGGTTCCGCCCACACGCCCAGCGTGCGCGCGAGCGTTTGCTGCCACGCCAGCATGTCCGCGTCCGCGATGCGCAGCGCATGGCCGCCGGCGGCGCGCAGCGCGGCTACGCTCTGGTGCGTGGCCTGCACCGTGCGGATCGAGCCGGCGAGGGTGTCGGCCTGGTCCGGCAGCGCGGGCGGCTGGTCCACGCCGTCGCGCAGCGCCTGCGCGAGCGAGCCGGTGACTTCGGCGGCGACGAAGCGCGGCACGCGATCGATCCAGCCCAGCGCGCGCATTTCCTCGAAGCCGCGCCACATGCCGTACAGTGAATCGCCGTAGCAGACGGGAATCGCGCACCAGTCCGGCGCGCGCCAACCGAGGCTCTCGGCAATTTCATAGGCAATGGTCTTGTAGCCTTCGATGCCCCAGGGATTGCTGCCCACCGCGGGCCCGTAGTACACCGAGGTCGGCCACCAGCCGTACTTCGCCACAGCGGAGGACAGCACGCGCCAGCGATCCTCCGGCGTCGGCACTTCGAGCAGCAGCGCGCCGTACGCGCGCATCTGCGTCACCATCGGGCCGGCGGCGCCGCGGTAGGTGAGCACCACGCAGGGCAGACCGGCGCGCGCCGCGTAGGCCGCGGTGGCGGCGCCGGCGTTGCCGGACGAGCTGGACGCGATGACCCGCGCGCCGAGCTTCTTCGCCATGGTCACCGAAGCCGACGCGAGGCGATCCTTGAACGACCAGGTGGGGTTGCGGCTTTCGTCCTTGAGGTACAGCGCGCCCAGGCCGAGTTTTGACGCATCGACCAGCGGGGTTGCGCCCTCGCCCAGCGTCACCGCTTCATCGGCGGCCGCGGGCAGCAGCGCTTCGTAGCGCCACATCGAGCGCGGCGCAGCGGGAATCGCGTCGCGGCCAAGCGCGGCGCGTTCGTCGTAGTCCACCGTCAGGTTGGCGCCGACGCCTTGAGCCTCGCAGGCAGCGCAGCCGCGCGCGCCCGCGCTGAGCGGAAAGCGCTTCGCGCAACGAATGCAGCGCAGCGCGCGTGGCGTGGCCATGCGCGCGCGCCTCAGATGGTGAAGCGCAGCGCGCTGTCGCGGCCGAAGCGCGCGGCCACCGCCGCGGCAGGGTCGGCAGGCCGCGGCCACAGCCGCGGAAACAACGGCGATTCCAGCGCCGCGCCGGGTTCAAGGCCATGGCCTTCGAACTTCGGCCGCGGCGGCGAGGGCCGCACGCCCCAGGTGGCATCGTCGCCGAACCACACCGTGGTGAGCACGCGGCGGCGATTGCCCGGTTGCGGGTTGCCCGGCGCGCCATGCACCGTGAGCGCGTGGAACACGAGGCAATCGCCCGGCTCCAGTGCCCAGCTCAGCACCTCGTGGCGATCGAGCTCCGCGTCGAAGTCCGGAATCGTCTCCCACACCGAACCCGGGTCGTCGAAACGGTACAGTTCCTTGCCGCTGGTGAGCTGCGGCCGGAACCAGCGGTTCCAGCGATGCGAGCCCTTGAGAAAGCGCAGCGCAACGTCCTGCGGCACCGGGTCCACCGGCAGCCAGATCGAGCACATCTGCCGCCCGTCGACGGCGAAGTACGGCTGGTCCTGGTGCCACGCGGTGGGCTTGGAAGTGCCCGGCTCCTTGATCCACAGCACGTCCATCAGGAAGCCCGCGCGCGCGGCGCCCATCAGGCGGGCGACGATCTCGGCCGCGGGCGAGTTGGCGACGAAGTCCTGCAGCTCCGGCACCTGCTGCGCGGCGCAGTAGTCGGTGACGAAGCGCCCGGGCAGGCCGCGCGCCTGCTCGACGAAGCCCCGGCCCGGCGCCGCCAGCTCGCGCGCGATGCCTTCGCGCACGCGCGCGATCCAGTCGGGCGCAAACACGCCGCGCAGGCACACCGCGCCGTTCGCCTCGTAGTCCCGGATGTCGCGCTCGCCGACCATGGGTTCCGCCATGCCCTGCCCTCTTGCCCGAAAGGCCCGCAGGATAGACCGTGGATGCGGCGCTGTCAGCCGCGCTGGGAAGTTTCAGCGCGCCCCACGACGCTCGCTCGGCGCCTGGGTCACCGCAGCGACGCGCTTGGGCCGACCGCGCGGGCGGTGCCGGCTCGCAGCGAGCGGCGCGACCGAGTAGCTTGCAGGCGCCTCGCGAACATCGAGCATGAACGGGCTGCGAACTGTGACGGAGCCGAACGCGGCGCCATCCTGCAGATCCTCGGTAAGGAGCACCGCGCAGTCCTGCAGTTGCGCCGCGGCGACGATCATGCTGTCCCACCACGACAGGCGGTGCCGCGACTCGATCTCGCGCGCCCGACGCAGCAGGGCCTCGTCGCTGGCAAGCGGCCGCCACGCGAAGTAGCGCTCCGCGTACTGCCATGCGCGCTCGGCCGGGAACCCCAGCTTCCTCGTTGCGACGGCATAGAACTCGGAGATGGCCTGCATGCTCGTCCGGCCCGCACGATCGCGCCACAGCGTGTCGATCCACCGCGCCGCGCGCGCCTGCTTGCGCGGATCGCGCGGATCCCGCGCATAGACGAAGACGTTAGCGTCGACGAAGCACGGGCCGGTCATAGAGCTCCTCGCGCCCGGGGTAGGGCTCGGGCGGCCCCTTCAGGGGGAACGGCTTTTCCGCGCGCCAGGCGCGGTACGCGGCCTCGTACGCATCGTCGTGGCGCAACTCCCTGCGCAGCACCTCGCCGATGTAGCGCGAGAGGCTCATCTCCCGTTCCGAGGCGCGGATGCGCGCGAGGCGCGCGGTCTCTTTGTCCAGGGTGATGGTCAGGTTCTTCATTTCGACAAATTACATGAAATCCGTGTAATTAAGCAAACCTGCGCGGCAAACGCGAACTCCCGAAGAAGGCGAGGCTGGGCGGCGGAGAAAGACCTGCTCAACCCGGCGTGTGCCGGAACGTGTACTCGCCAAGCGGCCGCTCGCCCGCCTGATCCACCGCGACGAGCTGCACGCGCCAGGTATGCGCGGGCAGGCCGCGCAGCTCGGCACTCGAGGGCAGGAAGAGCACCTCGCCCGCCGCCGCGTCGAAAGGCACGTCCTCGGCGCGCTGGCGCTCGATCCTGCCGCCGAGTTCGAGCGTGCGCAGCGCGTCCACGCGCGTCACGCCCGCAAGCGGGGCACCCAGGCGGCTCACCACCGCGTCGTCTTCCGCGGTGAGGGTGCAGTTCACGCTGCCGCCCGGCGCCACGCGGTACTCGCGGATGCGCAGGCCCTCCTGCTTCATCTGCGCGAGGAAGCGCGGCGTGAGGCCGAAGGTGACGCGGCCTTCGCGCACCGCGGCGCGGATGCCTCGCGCCAGCGCGGCGAAGCGTTCGAGCCTCGCCGCGCAATGCGCGCAGCCGAAGTAGTGCGCTTCCACGCCTTCCTGCTCCGCGGCGGGCAGCTCGCCGAGCCAGTAGGCCGTGAGGGTCTCCCAATCGAGCGGCTGCGCGCAGGGCTTCACGGCGCCTCTCCCATGCACTTGCGCAGCTTCGCCAGCGCGCGGTGGCGGATGACGCGCACATTGCCCGCCGAGAGGTCGAGGTCCTTCGCTACCTCGTCGCCTTCCTTGTCGGCGAAGAACGTGAGCGTCACCACCGAGCGCTCGCGCTCGGCGAGCGCGTGCAGGCATTGGGCGAGCTTGTCGCCGTCGAGGAACGGCTCGGGCGCTTCGACCGCCTCGGGCATGTCGCCCCAGGCCGCGAGCAGCGCCTCGCGCCGCCGCGCGCCGCGGCGCATGTCGATCGCCGTCATGCGGCTCGCGCCGAGGACGAAGGAGGCGATCTTCTCCGGCTCGCGGACTTCGCCCGCGCGCAGGCGCTCCAGCGTCATGAGCAGCACTTGCTGCACGAGGTCCTGCGCGGCGTGCGGGTCGCGCAGGTGCCGCAGCCCGTAGAGCCGGATGCGCGGCGCAAGCCGCCGGCACAGCTCGGCCTCGGCCGCCGGGTCGCTCCCGGCCGCGGCCCGGCGCGCGAGCTCGGCATCCTCGATTCCTTCCACGTGCGCAGCATAGCGTCTACGGGGAGGTGTAACGGCGGGGCGTTTCGTTACACCACCGGGGGTCTTTCAACCATCAATGGAAAGGAGCCTTGCCATGATCACCAATGCCGCCAGCGGCACCAACCTGCACGAGATCGCCCCGGGCATCTACCGCATCAACACGCCGGTCGCGATCCCCGGTGGGCCGGACTTCAGTTTCAACCAGTACCTGGTCGCGGACGACGAGCCGCTGCTTTTCCATACCGGCATGCGCGGGCTGTTCCCGCTGGTGGCCGAGGCGATCGGCAAGGTGCTGCCCGTAGCGTCGCTGCGCTACGTGGGCTTCTCGCACTTCGAGGCCGACGAGTGCGGCGCGCTGAACGAGTTCCTCGCCGCCGCGCCGCAGGCTGTGCCGGTGGCGAGCCAGGTCGGCGCCATCGTGTCGGTGAACGCCGCCGCCGACCGCCCCGCGAAGGCGATGGCCGACGGCGAGCTGCTGTCGCTCGGCCGTCACCGGCTGCGCTGGATCGACGCTCCCCACGTGCCGCACGGCTGGGACAACGGCTTCATGATGGAAGAATCCACCCGCACGCTGCTCGCCGGCGACCTCTTCACCCAGGGCGGCAAGGGCGAGACCGCGCTCACCGAGTCCGACATCCTCGGCCCGAGCGAAGCCTTCCGCGCGCCGATGGACTACTACGCGCACGCACCGCAAACCGGCGCGGTGCTGGAAAAGCTTGCGCGCCTCGAGCCTCAGGTGCTCGCCTGCATGCACGGCAGCGCCTGGCGCGGGGATGGGGCGGGGCTGATCCGGGAGCTTGCGCGCACGCTGGAGCGGAAGGCCGTGGCGCTGCCGCTGGCGGCGTAGGGGCGAGGCAGCCGCACAAGGCGCGGCCAGCCGGGCTACTTCGCCTCCGCCGCTTTCAGCAGCTCGCGCGCGATGGCGAGGTCCGCCTCGACCTGCTCCAGCGTCGCGGCCGCGCCGAACTGCAGCGACACGCCGTCGCGCGTCTCGTAGACCTGCACCTCCTCGACCACGGGCGAGAGCCGCGCGAGCGCCTCGCGCATCGCCGGCCGCCGCAACTCCGGGAAGTCCATGTCGTTTCCCGCGCCGAGGCGAAATCCCGCGCCGTCGCGCACGAGGTAGATCTCGGTGATCTCGGCCGGCTCGCCCAGGAACACGACCAGCCTGTCGCCGCGCGCCATCGCCGCGACGAGGAGATCGTCGTCGGGGGGCTGTTCCCACCACTCCCCCGCCAGGCCCGACGCGGCAGGCGGCTTCGCCTTCTCCATCTTGCGCCGCTCGATCATCGCGCCGAGCAGCCCGCCCGGACGCGGCTGCAGCGCGGCGTCTTTCTTCCTGAAGGCGTCGAACAGGCCCATGGTTCCTCCTCTTGCCGTCCCCGCAACTATAGGCGCATGCAGCCGGAGTCAGAGCCCAATGGCCTGCGTCACGCCGCTGCGCCGCGGTTTACCTCCGCCGCGCCTCGATCCACGCCCGCACATCGGCGAGCAGGCGCCGGGCGTCTTCTGCGCACTCGCGCGCAACCGCGTCCGATACCGGCACGCCGCGATAGTCCATCTGATTCCTGGCCTTGCGATATGCCTCCAGCACCTGAACGCGCTCCGGCGCGATGCCGATCGTTTTCGGCAATGCCTGGATCAGAAGCTGGTGGTGCCCCGGCTCGCTGGTCGCCGGACGATAGCCATTTGCCATGACCGCCGCGAGCGCCGCCTGCATGAGCCCCCGGTAGGCAAGATCCAGGCGCGAATCGCTGCTCAGACCCGACACCGACGCATCCTTCAGCGCCCGGTGTGCCGATTCGAGCAGCCGTGCGAGCTCCCGCTCATCGGCGGCGTGCGGCTTCAGCTTTCCGATTCGCAGCAGGTTTTCCAAGGTCATGTTCGCCGCCGATGATGAAGATCTTGCGCTCCGCCAGGACGCGCTTGAGGAACGGGTCCCGGGCGGCGATCTTCTTCCTGAATTCCAACGTGGGATATACGTTCGGGTTGACTTCGCGCCGCAGGGATTCCTGGGCAGGAGCGAATGCCGCGACCACGTCGCCGAAGCTCGCCTCGCCCACCACCATGACGTCGAGGTCACTGCGCGCGCGCTCGTCGCCACGGGCGACCGAACCGTAGACGAAAGCCGCTCGCACCTTCGGGGCGAGCGGGGCAAGCGCCTCGCGCAACACGTCTGCCACGCCCACAGTCTTCTTCAGGATGCCGCGCAGCTCCTCGTAGATCGGGCAGTCGGGGGCGGCCTGGAAGTGCACCTGGTTGCCGATGGGCTTTCGCAGCAGGACGCCCGCCGCCGCGAGGGCGTTCAGCTCGCGCAGCAGCGTCCCCGGCGGCTTGCCGAGCGCGCGCGCGAGCTCGCGCACGTGCACCGACTGCTCGGGGTGCAAGAGCAGTCGCGCGAGCACGTCGCGGCGATAGACGCCGAAGAGGAGCGTGGCCGGATTCATATGTAGCCTGAATGGCAACGAATGTAGCCCATACGGCAACGGGCCGTCAATTCAGTCCGAGCGCGGCCATCCAGGCCCCCCGAGATGCCTCCTGGGTAAGGCCGGCCCGTTCGCGCACGGCCTTCACGTACACCTGCGACGGCACATGCTGCTCGCGAGTTCTCCTGCCCTTTTTCCTGACCGATACATTCGCGATACAGACGCGAAATACTCCCGGCAACGCGCGCGCCTAAGCTCGCCTCCCCAGTTTCATCAACCCAAGGAGCAAGCACCATGCAAAGCGCCACCGCAGTCGCGTCGAACATCCAGCCGGTCAACCCCAACAAGGCCCTGTGGGAGAAGGGCGACTTCACCCGCATCGCGGACACCATGCGCGCGAGCGGCGATGCGCTCGTCGAGAAGCTCGGCGTCGCGAAGGGCATGAAGGTGCTCGACCTCGGCTGCGGCGACGGCACCACCGCCATCCCCGCCGCCCAGCGAGGCGCGGTGGTGCTGGGCATCGACATCGCGCGCAACCTCGTCGCCGCGGGCAAGCGCCGCGCGCAGCAGCTTGGTCTTGCCAACGTCCGCTTCCAGGAAGGCGACGCCTGCGACCTGCAGGGAGTGCCGGACAACAGCTTCGACCTGCTCGTCAGCGTCTTCGGCGCCATGTTCGCGCCGCGGCCGCAGGACGTGGCCCACGCCATGGTGCGCGTCGTGCGCCCGGGCGGGCGCATCGTCATGGGCAACTGGATCCCGAACGACCCGACGCTAGTCGCGCAGATCCTCAGGATCAGCTCCGCCTACACGCCGCCGCCGCCCGCCGGCTTCGTCAGCCCGATGAGCTGGGGCGTCGACGCCACGGTCACCGAGCGCTTCGTCGCCGCCGGCGTCCCGGCCGCGAACGTCTCCTTCGCTCGCGACACCTTCACCTTCGACTTCGCCGGCACCCCGGCCGAGCTCGTCGGCCGCTTCCGCGACTTCTACGGCCCCACCATGAACGCCTTCGAAGCGGCGAAGAAGAGCGGCCGCGTCGCCGAGCTGCAGCGCGAGCTCGAGACGCTGTTTGCCGCGCAGAACGCGAGCGGGCGCCCGGACCACACCACCATCCCGGCGACTTACCTGCGAGTCAGCGTGTCCGTCTGAGGCGCGGCGCTACGAGACCGAGTCTCGCCGCGCGCGCCTGCGCGCGGTCGCGGAACTGGCGAACGCGTCTTCGGTGCGCACGCGCAGTTGTGCCTAGCTGCGCTTCACCCCGCGCCTGCGCACCCGGTACTGGGCGGTGGGCTCACGAATCAGAAGCTCTCCGGGGATGCCGAGCTGCTCGTGCAGGGCGCGGATCATCGGCAGCGTCAGCGGACGCTTGCGGCCCAGGACCTCGTAGACGCGATTCAACTGCCCGATCATCGGCACGAGGTCCTTGGGTGCGAGGCCGGACTGCTCCATGCGGAACTTGATGGCTTCCACCGGGTCGGGCAGGTCCATGGGGAAATGCTTGCGCTCGTAGGACTCGACCAGCGTCGCAAGGACGTCGAGCCGCTCCCCTTCCGGCGTGCCGGCCCTCGCATTCATGAGGGCCTCGATTTCCTTCAGGGCCGCCCGATGATCAGCCTTCGTCCTGATTGGCTTGATTTCCATTCGCCTCACTCCTTCACACGCTCTGCGCGTCGATGCGGTCGTAGCCGGCGTGCGTTCCGATGAATCGCACGTACACGACCTGGTAGGGATAGTTGATCCAGACCACCAGGCGATACCTGTTGCCGCCAATGTTGAACACCACGCGACCATCGCGCAGGATGCTCGCCGTGCCGAAGTCGCGCTTCACATCGGCAGGGGCACGCCAGTCCGCCTTGAGCGCATGCCGGTACCACGCGAGCAGTGGCTCGCGCGCATCGGCGTGCTTGCCTTCCCAGAAGCGCCTGAGGCTGGACAGCGCGATGACGCGCATGCGCGAGTTTAGTCCCACGGTGGGACTATCGCAAGGCGGTGCTACCCCCGCAGCACGCTGAACGCCCGGAACAGCTCCATCGGCAGTGGCACCTCGAGCGTCTTGTGCGAGTGCAGCGCAGCCTGGCCTTAGGCGGCCTTCTTCAAGGCCTCTGCCACCCGATCGACGAACGCCGACCGCGTGCGATGGGTCAGGATCAGCCGATCCATGGCCCGCGTCATCGCGACGTAGAGAAGCTTTGCCTCGCTCGCCACGTCGAGCTTAGCGTTCGGCATCGAGTCCAGGCAGGGAACAAACACGATCGGAAACTCCAGGCCCTTGCTGCTATGCATGGTCAGCAACTTCACGCTGTCTTTGGCGGGCTCGGCTTCGCCCGCAGTCCGACGCCGGCCGAACCATTCAACCGGAATCCCGGCCTTCCCTAGCGCGTCCGCGACGCGTTCGCCCTGCTTGTTGTAGCGAAACAGCACAGCCATGTCACTCCACAAGGATCCTGCCTTGTGGAACTCTCGGGCACGCTCAACGATGTATGCGAGCTCGCCTCTTTCGTTCGGGAACTGGAGCAGCACGGGTAGCGGACCGCGCCTGCCTGCTGACTCAGGGGCGAGAAGAGGAATCGCGTCCTCCTCCGCTTCCTGGGGCGTCAGCACTTCACGCGCGAACTCGCAGGCGACGGCCATCACCTCCGACGTGTTGCGATAGTTGAGCCTCAGGATCGTCGTCCGGCCTCGCGCCTGTATGCCCACTTGCGAGAAGCTGAAAGCACGGCGCTTCTGTGGCGCGTTGATACTCTGGGCGTCGTCGTACAGCACCAGTAGAGAGTTCGTCTGCTGATCCACCATCTGGACGATGACGTTCAGCCATTCAGGCTCGAAGTCGTGCGCTTCGTCGATCAGCACCGCACCGTACTGATCGCGCGGAATATGCCCTCTTTCCACCGCATGGATAACGGCTTCGACCGCGCGTCGCCACTGCTCCTCGGGCTCGCCCCCCGGCATCGGGAGGTTGTAGAGCTGGAGCTGGCGCATGCACCATCCATGGAAAGTGAAGGCGTTCACTTTCGCGGAGAGCTTCCGCTCGCGGACCATTTGGCCCAGGCGCGCCGCCAGGGCACGGTTGTAGCAAAGGACAAGAACGGGCTTCTGCACGAGTGACGCCAGCTGGGCCATGCGATAGCCGAGGATCATTGTCTTGCCTGAGCCCGCCACTCCGTGAATCACTCGGTGCCCCTCGCCCAGGCTGCGCGCGAGCCGCTCTTGCTGCAAGTCCATGATCCGGATGACGTCTGGCACGCTCTCCTCGGCTGATGCATCAGCGAGCTCAAACGTTCCTTGGCGGACTCGAACTTCAGGAAAGAGGTGGTAGCGAACTCTGTCGACCTGAGGGAGTGTCAGCAGGCAAGGAAAGCTGATGTGAAACATCCTCCAGAGCTGCTGCTGGAAGGACCCGGGATCGGTGCTTTCCGTCATCTCGTCCTGGCAGATCACTTGATGGGGCGGAAGCACCTCGGCAAGGTCCGTCTTCTCGAATCCCCTACGCGTAATGTTGGTGAGGGCGACTCCGTAACCCCAAGGGAAGACGAGGCGGCCCTGGTACTTCGCGCCCGGCGGCTGTATGAGCAGCGGATCGGTCTCCAGCAGCCGGTTGACGATAAACGCATACTGCCGGGCCTGTTCCATCGGGTTCGCCTGTCTAGTCTCGCGCCCGTTGACGAGAATTTGCGCGCTCGTCCTATCCATCCTGCGAATCGTCTCGAGCTTCCAGTCCTTCACTTCGATAACCAGCAGCCCGCGACGGGGGTGGAGAATCAAAAAATCAGGATGCGCGCTGCTCGGGCCGACCGCCACGTCATACCAGCAGAGGTAGTCGTCCTCTAGAAGCGACTCCAGCCGCTGCGCGAGGCGCCGCTCGCCGGGCGTCATGCGGCTGAGAACGCTGCCTAGGCTGGGAATCAGCTTTGCCATCCAAGTTTCAACTTTCTAACGTCGGATGCGAAATCCATAGCATGACTCGGATTCGGTATGCCGTTCAGCGCCACCCAGCCCTGGGGCAGGGCGGGTCTATCATGGGGGGCGCGTCGAGGCACTCACCGCGATCGAAGTTGAGACGTGACCTCAACAGGCCGACCACCTAGCGTAGTAGATTCTCCCGCATGAACAAATCAGAGGCAATCCGCTCCCTAGCAGAGAAAGGGCTATCAGTTGCGGAGATCGCACGACGGGTTGGCGTTCGTTACCAGTTCGCGCGAAACGTGCTAAAGGCCGCCGGATTGCTCAAGGCCATCCAAGATGCGGCCGCGCGTACTTCTCAGGTGCGCAGTTCGCCGGCGCCCGAGGAATCAACTAAAGCTGAGCTGACTGTTGAAGTCCTCCTACAGGCGGGATTCGTGTGCTCAAGTCGATGGCGACTCAACGGGGAAGGCAGGCTTGCCCTCGATGGTGCCATGCCGGACGCCCGCGGGGTTTACGCCATGGCCAAGAACGGCGTGGTGCAATACGTCGGCTTGGCCACGATGGGCCTTGCCAAGAGATTCAAGTTCTACATTCGCCCCGGCAATACGCAACGCACGAGTATTCGGTTGAACGACTTGCTGAAGAGCGAGCTGCAGACGGCCCAGGCTATCGAGATCTATACCGCCTCGCCGCCCGACCTTTTGTGGAACGGACTACCAGTGAGCGGGATGGCCGGGCTCGAGTTGGGTCTGATCGAGCGCTATAAACTTCCTTGGAACATCCGTGGTGTGAGGTACGTGGCGCCAATATCCACTTAATCCACCAGGGCAACGCCTGGAGCACCCCGCCCGCGTCCTTCAGCACCACCTCCGTCAGTCCAGCACCGGCACCCCTACATCCTTCAGATACTCGTAAGTGGCGTCGTAGAGCTCAGGAGCCCGTGTCGGATCTCTCCGATCCCCCGGCGGCACAAAGATAACCATCCCTTGCCTGGCGCGCGTGAGTAGCACCCGGTACGCGTTCCGCAGGTAGTTCCGATTGTCCGCGTTCGCCACATTGACCCACTTCGAACCTCGGAAATCGTGATAGCCCCAATCACCGCCGCGGAAGCGCAGATCGCCGTCCCAGGTCACACAGGCCCAATCTAGCTCCAACCCCTGGACCTGGAACTCGGTCGCCGCATCCTCCAGGTAGTAGCTCGAACGAATGTCTTCCTTCTCGTTCAGGAACCAGACTACAGGGTCTGTCTTCACGCGGATGTCCACCGCGTGGGGCTTCAAGCGCATCGCCTTTGAAGACGCGACCAGGCCAAAGCGCTCGGATCCTCGGGCCTTGGCGCGCACCCACTCTTTGGCCGCATCCAGATTCCTCGTCACAGCGATTGGATAGCGTCCGACGAACTGCTTCAACGCTTTACTGGCTTTCTCGGGCTCGCGATCCAGAAGCGCCTTCACGAACGCGGAGACGTTCTCCGCTCGGAAGGACCTCATTGAGACCGCCAAGTGCAGATCATCGTCGAACTGGGTTGCCCCACGGCCCCGAACCATCTCGACAGCCCCGCCGGCCGCGTACTCGCTGTCCGTCAGCCGCGAGGAGATGTAGATCTGCCAATGGGGGAAGGCCTTGTTAACGGCTTCCAGCCACGCCCCGATCCCGGCCTCACCGGTATTGATCTCCTGCCCACCGCCCACGAGGCACACGATAACCGCCCAATCCAGATGTCGATCCATGCACGAGATCAGGAACTCCGGCTCGGACTGGGTGAACCCAGGCCTTTTCTTCTTCCGGTGCATGAAGTTCGCCGTCTGGCGCAGGTTCCAGGCACGCTGGGCTTCATCGAAGATGACGACGTGCTCGTCTGGCGGTCCCTCGTCCGACAAGGCGTCATCACGGAAATGATGCACGTTCTGAATGAACTGCCTGACGCGGTTCGCAACGACACCTTTGCGCACCCTCTCTTGTAGCGCCTTACGGCGCGCCACTTCGTCCCGCGTCAGCGCTTCCCGGAGAACAGCCACAAGCGGGCCGTTCCCCGACAGGAACACGGCGTGAGTCGGGTCATCTGGCCGGCTCTTGTGGGTGGCGACGTTGAGCCCAACCAGGGTCTTCCCTGCCCCGGGAACGCCGGTGACAAAGCAGATGGACTTCTTCCCGGTCCGCCGCGCCTCGTCTACGAGTTCCTCAATCCTCCGGGACGTCACCCGAAGGTTGTCCCGGCCCGCATCGAAACGAGCAATCGCATCCACCGAATGGGTGGCGTACAAGGCGCGTGCAGCTTCAACGATCGTCGGCGTAGGCCGATAGGGCGCCCGCGCCCACGCGGCATCTTCGATCACCGAGCCCAGAATGGCTTGCCGCGCCTTGGCCAGGAAGGGAGCAAGCGCTTCCGCATTCACTCGCGCAGGCCGATACAAATTGTCGTCGTCCTTTTCTAGTTCCAGTCGAAGCTGTGACTTGGCCTCCGTGGCGACCAGAGCGGGGACGATCGGAGCCTGATGGCTCGCGGCATGGAAATTCTTCAAATCCAGGCCGTAGTCCCAGACCTGCTCTACCGAGGAACGATCAAAGCTTGACGCGCCAACCTTGAACTCGACGACGAACACGATGGGACCGATGAGCAGCACGGCATCGGCTCTCTTCCCCATCCGAGGAATGCTGAACTCGAGGAGAACCGTCCCGTCAATACCCTTTAGGCATCTCTTAAGGAGATCGATCTCCGCGACCCAGGCGTCCCGCTGTGTCTCATCAACAGCGAAATCGCTGTTGCGCGCCAGTTGGCCCAGGATGGCGTCGGCGGGTGTAGCGAGGAACTCAGCATTCCCCGCGTGGTACCAGGTCCGGGAGTAGAGGTCGGGGAGCACCTTGATGGATCCTATTTCTATCCTTAACCTTTCTTCTTTGCCAGTGCCTTCTGAAACTGCCTAGCAATATCGCGGAGCCCCGAATCCATATGGACTGCGACCTCGTGCATGGGCCTGCTCAGGAACCATCGACTATCAGCCGCCGAGTACCACAATTCCGAATAGTTCAGTTGGGATCCCCTCTTGTATTCAGGATGCGACGGTGACAGCACCTCCCCACAAACGACACACAGTTTTGGAGTCGCGCTACATACGAGCTCAAGTGTTATGTAGGCTTCTCTGACCCCCTTTAGAGGGCACGGCGTCCAGCATCCGGCAGCTAGAACCGCGTAGTGCCCCTCATCCCATCGGTAAATGTACTGATACGTTCTCCAATCATTCTCCTCAACGAGCAGGCTAGCCCAAGCGCTATCCCTTTGCTCCCTAACTCGCTGGAACGCCACATCAACCGCCTCAGTGGTGAGGTAGCTCAGTCGATTGGACCGTGTGAATGCAAAGCTGCTGAACCGGGAGAGCTTGCGCATACCCGTCACATTCATGCTGGGAATGGACCGTATTCCTCGTAGTTTTGTCATAGCCAAGAAATCTCTGAGTAGAAGGCGATCAAGTTGAGATCCACGACGCTGGCTGGCTTCAGCAAGCTCTGCGACCATGGGCCAAGAGAGCCAGATAGTGTTTCGAGGGGTATGTGCTCGAAGCTTGTCTTCGACGCCCAGTCGGGTAAGGACTACGAGCCGCGTTGACTTCGACATGAGCTTGAGCGCCGACGAGTAGCGCTTGAGCTGACTTACCCCCAGCTTCGCGTCGAGCTTGCTTTCGACAAGTAACGTCGGCGTAGCGCTTCCACGTCGCAGAATCTCCATGTCGACCAAGATCCTGCCGCGTCCAGCTTTCCGACTAATCTGTGATCGCGCGACCAGTTCTGAGTCGGACGGCAGAGACGCCCTGAATCTGCTGGCAAGCAAACTGCACAATGCGGCCCTAAAGGACGGGACACGGTTGAAGAGGAGTACTAGTGCCTGTGTGAGCAGGTTCTCATCCTGACGCTCCACATACTTCCCAAGCACTAGGAAGAGATTGGTTGAGCTAGCTTCGTCAACCTCCGTTGGTCCCATCGTCACCATGGTTTCAAGTGCGTTTCCATAGGTGAGGAGTCGAATGCCCCACTATCGTTCGTGATCCGTATGTTCCGCGAGCACGCCAACTAGCTCCGCAACCACAGCCACGTCCCCTTCAGACTGCGGTCTCAGCACAATCGGCTTGTACTCCGCATTGATCGGCTCAAGCGTGATCTGCTCATGCCGCCACCCGTCCCCATCCCCTACCTTCTCCGACCGATACCTCTTCACCGTGAACGCACCGCCGGTATCAGGATCCGCGGCACCCCGGTACTGAACCAACACGATCTTCCCCTGCCTGGAACCCTGGGGATTGGCACGAAAAACGCACAAGCTTCCATCCGGAATCCTGGGCTCCATGGACCGACCGACAGCCCGGGCGACAAACATCCCTTCGTCGAGCTTCCCCACTGAAGAGGCGTCGACCCACCCCTCCGGCTCCACGGCTTCGCCCGAGCCAAAGTAGCCGGCCGCTGCTTTCAACGTATAGAGGGGCAGCAGGCTTTTGAACGCCTCCCGCTTGACCCGAGCGTCCTCAAGCGAAATGACCTGATGGGAAGAAGCAGACTCCTCAACTTGCTGCACGTCGCCGCCGAAGGGAACCGGGCGCGCCAGCTGCTCCTTGAAGTAGGCCTCTGTCCCCTTGTCCATGAAGTACACATAGACGCCTTTGTGAGCGCGAGAGAGGAGCACTCGGTAGACGCTCGCAAGATGCTCCTTAAGCTTCAGGTTCTTCCGCTTCACCTGGGTATCGTGCGATCGCTCCGGGACTGCCTTCCAGGCCCCAGCCGAAGCGTCATACACGAGGTCGTTGCCGAAGATCACGGCCATGTAGTCGTACTCGAAGCCTTGGGCGGTATAGACGGTGCCCACCTGCTCCATGCCTGAGTCGTCCGTGGCCCAGCGCCAGAACGCGTCCTTCCTCTCCCACGGCATCTGGAAATCCCCAATGACTACGTCATTCACCAGGGTCCCGTCAGGCCGTGGATCGCTCCACTTCCAGCAAAACCCAGCGGCAATGCGGGCAGAGTTTTTCCGCTCCCGATTGCGGGCTCTCACCTCCTCCATCATCGCCGCCGGCGAATCGAAGACCCGGAACTCCATCCTCGAGTCGAAGCGCGGAAACTCGGAGGGCCTGATGCCAAGCGTGTTGTCGAGCCATTGGAGGTAGGCGTCGGAGCCCGAGCACCGGAACTGCGTCAGCAATTCGAACTCGGCGACATCCTCCGCGCGTACGCCTGCCTTCACGGCCGCGCCGCGGATCAATTCGATGCTGCCGACCTCGTTCGGCCGGACAATCTGCATCTCGTCGATGAAGTAGACGCCCAGACGGGCAACCCGCATGAGCTCGTCGACCTGTGGAACGTTCGTACGGTTGTCCTTCTTCGTGTACCGGTTGTTGCTGGTCTCCCGGATGCGATGCGCCTCGTCGGCGATAAGCACGTCGAAGGAGTTCTCGGGCATGGTCATGAAGCTGTTGAAGAATCTGAACAGGCCCCTCGCGCGAGTTCCCACGATCTTGCGAAGGGTGTTCGTGAATGCCGACGACCCGGTCGCGTGGACGACGCTTCGCTTCAGCCTCAGCAGCTGACCCATGACCTCCAGGGCGATAACCGACTTACCCGTGCCCGGTCCGCCTTTCACGATCACCACCGACTTCTTGTCCGAGGCGACGAGCTCCTTCGCCTTGTGCATGATCGCGTTGCAGGCCGCAATCTGATCGTCGATCAACGTGAAGATCTGCCGCTCGTTGACCATATCTCGAGTGTGGTCCAGCAGCTTCTTGGATGGCCGGATTGTGCTGCGGATGAACCGATTGAAGACCTCCACTCCTGCGCCGGAGGCGATGCGCTCCTGCAGATACTCGCCAAGCGCCCGAACATCCTCCTTGGCGAAGATTGGAAACTTGTCGAGATGCTTGCCGAACTTCTCCGCGAACAGCACCCGCGGCTCTTTCAGTTTGGCGTAGTTGTGGCAGAAGGCGCACGAGCTCAGGTCGGGTATGGGCTCGTCCTGGAAGACGTTCAGGAAGTCCTGGAGGTCGTAGTGATAACCCTCCACCTGCAGCGAGGGGTGGGCGACCTCGCGCATGCCGGATCTGAACCTGACCCTAACGTTGCCCTCCGAATCCGCGTCGAGGACCCCGTCGTTCGACCACTGCTTGAGCTCGACCAGCACGACGCCGTCGTCGCCTTTCCGGCTGCGACCAAAGAGCAGGACGTCTATCCGCCGCGAGGAGTAGGGGAGCTCGTACTCGATGATGATGCGGTTGTCCTCGAGGCCGGCGATCTCGAAGGAGTTCTTGAGGAAATTAAAGGACTGCTGCCAGGCGCCGGTCTCGCCGGGAGACACCTGGCGGTGGTAGTACTCGCGGTACGAATCTGACAGCTTGTCCGCGAGCTGATTAAGGACCACTGCCTCCCTGAACTGCCGAACGGAGCCTTCGTAAAGTCGCACGCGCTCAGAGCTTGTCGTACTTGGTGGCTACGCCCCGCGCCTTTTCGACCGGGTACTTGGCGGCGTTCTTGTCCAGCTTTCGGTGCATGGCGGCGGCAAGGTCGATGCCGATGTTGTCGGCAAACTCGAACAGGTAAATCGCCACGTCGGCGACCTCGTCCGCGATTGCTTCCCGGTTCTCCTCTGCGTGCTTGGCAGCCTCTTCCCCGGTCTTCCACTGGAAATGCTCCATGAGCTCGGCAGCCTCGATCGAGATCGACATGGCGAGATTCTTGGGGTCGTGGAACTTCATCCAGTCGCGGTCGTCTCGGAACTGGCGAATTCGTTTGAGCACGTCCTGCACGTTACCTCCTCTCGTGCACCGGCGTGGGCGGAAACACCGGAGACAGTCCGGAGGGTAACAAGAAGTCCTTTGGGCGTCTCTGACCAGATGTCGTGGGACTATCCCTCCGGAGACTCCTCCTGAAACATCACGCACGCTTCCCCTGCCTGAGAGCATGCAGGAGCATCTCAATGTACCGCCCGAGCTTCTGTCCGACCCGACCACTGCGACGTAGAGGTTCACAGCCTCCTCAGACCTGCTGGTTGCGCCGGTAGCGGTAACCCAGCGTCACTACGACGCCATCCCCGGCCAGCACCGCGTAAGTGCCCCCGGGGGGTTCGGTTGAAGCCCCCCGTCTTCGCCAGCCGCCTCTTCGCCTTCTTGTCGAAGCACACGATCTCCTTGTCGCACGCCAGGTGCCGCATGCTGCCAAACTTAAGCTGCGGCTTCAGCGCCTCGGCGCCGATCGCGCGCTTGCGCATGGGGACTCAAAAAGGGATGCGTGGGGCCCCTCCTGAATTCGGACTGGGCCCAGTGTCGCAACCCAGAGCCTCACGGCACGAGCCTGCCAGCACGCTAGACTCGCCCCATGGCCTCGACGATCTCGAAGAGCCTGGTGGCGGTGCTCAAGGCGGGTTTTCGCCTCGACTGGCACGGCATCCACGGCGCCGCGCACTGGGCGCGGGTGCGGCAGAACGGCCTGGTGCTCGCCGAGCGCACGGGCGGGCGGGTCAACGTGCGCGTGGTGGAGCTGTTCGCCTTCCTGCACGACTCGTGCCGCCATGACGACGGCTGCGACCCGATGCACGGCGCGCGGGCGGCGGCATCGATCGACGCGCTGGTGGATGCGTTGCCCGCGCTGTCGGCGGAGGAGCGACGGCTGCTCGCGCACGCCTGCACGCGCCACTCCAGCGGCCTGACCGAGGCCGAGCTCACGGTGCAGATCTGCTGGGACGCGGACCGCCTCGACCTGGGGCGCGTGGGCCATCGCCCGGACCCGACGCGGCTGTGCACGAAGGCGGCGAAGGATGGAGAGCTCATCGAGTGGGCGTACCGGCGGAGCCTGGTCTGAGGCCGGTCAGGGAATCGGGGTCTGACCCCGACACGCTGTTGTCAGGCAGCCTTGCGCAGGCCGGCCCGGATGACGATCTCGTCGAACGGCGCGTGCAGGCCGCCGCGCTCGTCTTTCTCCAGGAGGCCCAGTTCGATGAGCGCCTGCACATCGGTGTGAACGTTCTTGTAGTCCCGCCGCAGCGCGCGGGCAAGCGGACGGATCTGCAGCCCCTCGTCGCCGGCAACGTGGCGCACCAGTTCCAGCCGCTTTTCCGACACCGCGCTGAACAACTCCGCAATGCCGCCGAACGCGAGCCGCGGCGTCGCCTTGCACCCGGCACGCGCCTGCCGCCAGGCACGCGTGAAGGCGGCGAGCGCAGCCTGGGACCCCAGCACTTCGATCTCGATCCGGTTCATTGCCATCTCCATCCCGCCAGGCGGGTGCAATCCTCGCGAAAATCGTTCAGCAGCGTTTCCAGCGACTCGAAACGGTAACTCTCTTCGCGATCGCCGTAGTGCCGGTGATCGCCTTTGCCGGCCTCGTTGTCATAACGAACAATGCACCGCCCGCCGCGGCCCCAATACAGCCGGTACTTCAGTCCATGCGGCCGCTCCGCAGAGGACTTCGGCAGGGACCAGATCACCATTTCCACCGTCACGCCGCCCGCTACCGACCGGTAGCGGAACACCTGCCTTGCCGCCTGATGGTGCATCATACCATCACCGTCAGGAACAGCTCCTCGACGAGTGGTTCGACCCCAACGGTTGGCGCATTCCGCATGGTCTTCCTGAACGCGCCGCGCGGGAATAATTCAGAGTGTCCCTAGCTCAGCCCTTGCCCTGCTTCGCGAGGAAGCGGTCGAGCTGGTCGGCGAAGCGCTTGCGCTCGACCTTGCCCAGCGCCTCGGGTCCGCCGGTGCGCACGCCGGTGCCACGCAGCTCGTCCAGGTAGTTGCGCAGCGCCAGCCGCTCCTGGATGTTCTCGCTCGAGTAGAACTCGCCGCGCGGGTTGAGCGCGTGGCCGCCTTTCGCGATCACGTCGGCGGCGAGCGGAATGTCGGCCGTCACCACCAGGTCCCCGGGCTTCAGTTCGCGCACGATGCGGCTGTCCGCCACGTCGATGCCGTGCGGCACCTGCAGCGCGCGAATGTACCTGGACGGCGGCGTGCGCAGCAGCTTGTTGGCCACCAGCGTCATCGAATGCCGGGTGCGCTCCGCCGCGCGGTAGAGGATGTCCTTGATGACCGCCGGGCAGGCGTCGGCGTCGACCCAGATGTGCATGCGTCGATTATGCGGCCCGCCCTGCCTGCCGTTCGCTCGGGGTTGCCGTTCTGCGCCGGCCTGCATTGCGTGGATAATTCAAGGATGATCCTGCGCCTGTCGAACGCCATGCGCTTCAGTGCGCTTCTCGCGGCAGTGGTGTTGGTGCTCGGCGGGTCGGCGCACGCCGACGATCGCGACAAGCTCGGGCTCGGCCACCTCGACATCGAATCGCCTGACATCGCCGCCACACCGGGAGGCGCGGCCACCGCGACCATCATGGCGGCGGAGGGCCGCTGGCAGAGCACCGGCGCGCTGCTGCGCAGGGGCAACACCTACCGCATCACCGCCAGCGGCCAGTGGCAGCAGGGGTTCCTGTGCTCCAGCAGCGGGCCAAGCGGCGAAGGCTCGGGCTGCTTTCCGCCGTTGCCGGTCGCCGCCCTCAAGGGCCTGCCGATCGGCACGCTGATCGGCAAGGTCGGCAAGGAGGGCACGCCATTCCCGGTGGGCGCCGAGCGCGAGTTCACCGCGCAGGCCGACGGCGTGCTGTACCTGCGGGACAACGACATCGCCGACTTCAGCTTCGACAACACCGGCTTCGTGAACGTGAAGGTTTCGGTCGTGGCGGCGGCCGCGCCGGCGCCGCCTGTCGCAGCACCCGCGCCGCCCATCGCAGCGCCTGCGCCACCCACCGCGGCGCGGCCGGCGACGCCGGAGCCGGCGCCCGTGAGCGCGGCGCCGATGCCATCGACGACCGCGCAATACTGGGCGGTGATCATCGGCGTGTCGGAGTACGCCGCCAAGGACGCGCGCGCGATCCACGACTGGCTGGTGTCGCCGCAGGGCGGGCGCTACGCACCCGCACGGGTGAAGCTGCTGGTGGATCGCGATGCCACCGGCAACAACATCCGCGAAGCGCTCTTCGGCTGGCTGCGCCAGGCGATCGAAGAGGACGTGGTGATGATTTTCTTCGCCGGCCACGGCTCGCCGGACGCGCCCGACACGCCGGGCAACCTGTACCTGCTGCCGACCGACGCGCGCTACGACGCCATCGCCTCGAGCGGCTTTCCGATGTGGGACATCGAGACGGCGCTGAAGCGCTTCGTCAAGGCAAAGCGCGTGGTGGTGGTGGCCGACGCCTGCCACTCGGGCGGGGTGGGGGAATCGTTCGACATCGCGCGGCGCTCGACCAGCGCGACGCCGTCCAACCCGATTTCGTCCGGCCTGCACAGCCTGGCGGCGATCGGGCCCGGCGTGGCGGTGCTCTCGGCCTCCGACGACAAGCAGTTTTCCGCCGAGGGCCCGATGTTCGGCGGCGGCCACGGCGTGTTCACGCATTTCCTGCTGGAAGGCCTGAAAGGCAAGGCGGACTACAACCAGGACCAGCGCGTCACCCTCGGCGAGCTGATCCCCTACCTGTCCGAGAACGTGCGCCGCGCCACCCGCAACACGCAGAGCCCGACGGTGGCCGGGCGCTTCGACCCGGCGCTCGCGATCGGCCGCTAGCGGCGGCAAGTACGGCCACTGAGAGTTCCGTGGCGCGGCGCCAGGCACGTGGTGTCCGGCGGGCTCATCCACGGTTCATGCATCGCCGCGGTAACATGACCGTCACACAAGGCTGACACGGATTGAACAACGAATACCTGGAGATCGGCTTCCGGCTCGTCGCCGCGCTTGCCGCCGGCGGCATCATCGGCCTGGAGCGCAGTTTCCGCGGCCGCGCTGCGGGCTTCCGCACGCATGCGCTGGTGTGCATCGCGTCGAGCCTGTTGATGCTGGTCACGGTGTACGAGCATCAGTGGTTCACCGCGCAAGGCAGCTCCCGGGTGGTGGTGGACCCGACCCGCATGGCGCAGGGCATCATGACCGGCATCGGCTTCCTCGGCGCGGGCGTCATCGTCAAGGAAGGCCTGACCGTGCGCGGCCTGACCACGGCGGCATCGATCTGGATCACCGCCGCGATCGGCATCCTTACCGGCATCGGCTTTTACTTCGCCGCGGGAATCGGCGTGGTGCTTACGCTGGGCACGCTGTCGGTGTTCCGCTGGATCGAAGGCCGGATGCCCACCGAGCTCTACGCCAACTTCACGGTGCGCTTCGCCCGCGAGGCGGTGATGCCCGAGTCCGCGCTGCGCGAGCTGGTCGCCCGGCACGGCTTCTCGATTTCCAACCTCAATTACCGGCTGGTCGGCGACGGCCGCCTGTTCGAGTACCGCATGGTGATGCGCACGCTCAAGACCGACAGCACGCGCCTGCTCTCCGAGACCCTGAACGGCGAGGCGGCAGTCCTCGAGTACCGCATCGCGCCCACCAGCGACTGAACTGGCGCGGCTGCTCGCGCACGCCTGCTCGCACCACTCCAACGACCTGCTCGAAGCCGAGCCCACGGTGCAGGTGTGCTGGAACGCCGCTCGCCTGGACCTCGGGCGCGTGGGCTACGTACCCGACGCCGCGCGCCTGTACACGCCGGCGGCGCGCGACGCGGGCGCTGATCCGCTGGGCATACCGGCGCAGCACGCAGCCTCAGCGCTGCGCGAAGCCGCGCGTGTCGCACTTGCCCTCGGCGCGATCGGGCCACCATTCGTAGCTGAGCACCGGCGCCGGATTGTCCGCGCCGGGACGGCGCGCGCCGGGAGGTTCGCCGTACAGGTTCAGCACGCGGTGCCGCTTCGGCCAGCCTCCGGGAGCGCCGTGGTCCGGGTAGGGGTTCGGCGCAAGCCTGGCGAGGATCTCGCAGCCCTCGGCCGCGCTGCCCGGCAGCGGACGGTGCGCGGACGGGTACAGGTCCAGCGTCTCCAACCCGGTGCGCGGATCCCAGTTGCTGGTCGCCGGGCGCCACTCGCTGAAGTACGCCTTGGTGCCAGCCTGCGCGGCCAGCGCGGCAGCCACCGGGACCACGAACGCGAGCGCGGCAAGGCCGGCACCCGGCCATGCGCGGCCCGCGCCGCGCCACAGCGCCGCGAATGCGAGGAGCCATGCGCCGTCGACCAGCAGGTAGAGCGCCCAGGCGGACTTGCGGAACGACTGGAACTGCACGTCCCAGCTCATGATCGCGCCCGCGGCCAGCGCGCCGAGCGCGAGCGGCAGCAGCACGGCGCGCCCGCGCGCGGCCAGGGCGAGCGCGACCGCGCCCGCGGCGAGCCCGGGTACGTGCAGCAGTCCCCAGCCAAGCCAGAACGGCAGCGCGTAGCTCGCGAACACGCTGCCGCCGCCCCACAGCGAAGGAAACCGCGCCCACTCGGCAATCGCGCCCGCGCTCACGCAGGCGAGCAGCAGCCACAGGGCAATCGCGAGCGCCGCGGACGCGCGCGGTTGCGCCGGCTCAGGGGTCTCCATGGCGCGCTACATGTTCCTGCGGTACTGCCCGCCGACCTCGAACAGCGCGTGCGTAATCTGGCCGAGCGAACACACGCGCACCGCGTCGACCAGCACCGCGAACACGTTCTGGTTGTCGATCACCGCCTGCTGCAGGCGCTTGAGCATCGGGCCGGATTCCTTCGCGTTGCGGGCGTGGAAGTCGCGCAGGCGCTTCAGCTGCGAGCGCTTTTCCTCTTCGCTCGAGCGGATCAGCTCGATCGCCTGCGGCACCGGGTCGCCGTGCGGGTTGCGGAAGGTGTTGACGCCGACGATCGGGTACGAGCCGTCGTGCTTCCTGTGCTCGTAGTACATCGACTCTTCCTGGATCTTGCCGCGCTGGTAGCCGGTTTCCATCGCGCCGAGCACGCCGCCGCGGCTGCTGATCGCCTCGAACTCCTTCAGCACCGCTTCCTCGACCAGGTCGGTGAGCTCTTCGACGATGAAGCTGCCCTGGTTGGGGTTCTCGTTCTTCGCCAGGCCCCATTCCTTGTTGATGATCAACTGGATCGCCATCGCGCGGCGCACCGATTCCTCGGTGGGGGTGGTGATCGCCTCGTCGAAGGCGTTGGTGTGCAGGCTGTTGGTGTTGTCGTAGGACGAGATCAGCGCCTGCAGCGTGGTGCGGATGTCGTTGAAGGCGATCTCCTGCGCGTGCAGGCTGCGGCCGCTGGTCTGCGAGTGGAACTTGAGCTTCTGCGCCCTTTCGTTGGCGCCGTAGCGGTTCTTCATCGCCACCGCCCAGATGCGCCGCGCGACGCGGCCGATCACCGTGTACTCCGGGTCCATGCCGTAGCTGAAGAAGAACGACAGGTTCGGCGCGAAATCGTCGATGTGCATGCCGCGCGCGAGGTAGGCCTCGACGAAGGTGAAGCCGTTGGCGAGCGTGAACGCGAGCTGCGAGATCGGGTTCGCGCCGGCCTCGGCGATGTGATAGCCCGAGATCGACACCGAGTAGAAGTTCTTCACGCCGTGGTGGATGAAGTACTGCTGGATGTCGCCCATTACCTTCAACGAGAACTCGGTCGAGAAAATGCAGGTGTTCTGCCCCTGGTCTTCCTTCAGGATGTCGGCCTGCACCGTGCCGCGCACGGTGGATAGCGTCCAGGCGCGGATCTTCTCGACTTCGTCGTCGGTGGGCTGGCGGCCGTTGTCGGCGACGAACTTCTCCACCTGCTGGTCGATCGCGGTGTTGAAGAACATCGCCAGGATCGTCGGCGCCGGGCCGTTGATGGTCATCGACACCGAGTTGTTCGGCGCGCACAGGTCGAACCCCGAGTACAGCACTTTCATATCGTCCAGCGTGGCGATCGACACGCCGGAATTGCCGACCTTGCCGTAGATATCCGGGCGCTCGTCGGGGTCGAAGCCGTACAGCGTCACCGAGTCGAACGCGGTCGACAGGCGCTTGGCCGGCATGTCGCGCGACAAGAGGTGAAACCGCTTGTTGGTGCGGAACGGGTCGCCCTCGCCGGCGAACATGCGGGTCGGGTCCTCGTTCTCGCGCTTGAACGCGAACACGCCGGCGGTGAAGGGGAAGGAGCCAGGCACGTTCTCGCGCAACTGCCAGCGCAGGATCTCGCCTGCGTCCTCGAACTTCGGCAGCGCGACCTTGGGCACCTTGGTGCCCGATAGCGACGTGGTGGTGAGCGCAGTGCGGATCTCGCGGTCGCGGATCTTCACCACGTACTCGTCGCCCGAATACGCCTTCACGGTGTCAGGCCACATGTCGAGCAGCTTCTTCGAATGCGCGTCCAGCGCCGCATCCTTTTCCGCGATCAGCCGGTCGAGCGGATCCAGCCCGCTGATGCGCCGCGCCGCCTGCAGGCTCTGCCGGTCGCGCGCGACGCGCGACTGATCCAGCGCATGCGCGTGGTAGGCGCGCACCGCCTCGGCGATCTCGGCGAGGTAGCGCGCGCGCTTGGCGGGCACGACCACGTTGACATTGGACGATACGCGCGCCTCGGTGCGCGGCAGCACGCCCTTGCCCACCTTCAGCCCCTTGCCGGCGAGCGCGGCGACGATGCCCTGGTAGAGCGCGGTGACACCATCGTCGTTGAAGCGCGACGCGATGGTGCCGTACACCGGCATCGCTTCGGGCGACTGGCCGAAGCTCTGGCGGTTGCGCTGCACCTGTTTGCGTACGTCGCGCAGCGCGTCGTCGGCGCCCTTCCTGTCGAACTTGTTGATGGCGACGAAGTCGGCGAAGTCGAGCATGTCGATCTTCTCGAGCTGGCTCGCGGCGCCGAATTCCGGCGTCATCACGTACAGCGACGCATCCACCAGCGGCGCGATCGCGGCGTCGCCCTGCCCGATCCCCGAGGTTTCGACGACGACGAGGTCGAAGCCGGCCGCGCGGCAGGCGGCGATGACGTCCGGCACGCAAGCCGCGATCTCGGCGCCCGATTCGCGCGTGGCCAGGGATCGCATGAACACCGGCTCGCCGCCGATGGCGTTCATGCGGATGCGGTCGCCGAGCAGCGCGCCGCCGGTCTTCCGGCGCGTCGGGTCCACCGACACGATGGCGATCTTCAGGCGGTCGCCCTGGTCAATGCGGAAGCGGCGCACCAGCTCATCGGTGAGCGAACTCTTCCCGGCGCCGCCGGTACCGGTGACGCCGAGCGCCGGCGCGCGGTGCGCAGCCGCCGCTTCGCGGATGCCGGCCAGCAGCTTCTTGTCGGCGACGCCCAGTTCGATCGCGGTAATCGCCTGCGCCAGCGCCCTGCGGTCTCCGGCGACGATTGCGGCTGCGTCCCTGGGCGCGTGTGTCGAGGGGTCGAAGTCGCAGTGCGCGAGGATGTCGTTGATCATGCCCTGCAGGCCCATCTTCTGGCCGTCCTCGGGCGAATAGATCCGCGTCACGCCGTAGGCCTGCAGCTCCTCGATCTCGTCGGCGACGATGACGCCGCCGCCGCCGCCGAAGACCTTGATGTGCGCGCCGCCGCGGCTGCGCAGCTGGTCCACCATGTACTTGAAGTACTCGATGTGCCCGCCCTGGTAGGACGACACCGCGATGCCCTGCACGTCCTCTTCCACCGCCGCGGTGACGACGTCGTCCACCGAGCGGTTGTGGCCGAGGTGGATCACCTCGGCGCCCGAGGCCTGCAGGATGCGCCGCATGATGTTGATCGAGGCATCGTGGCCATCGAACAGGCTGGCGGCGGTGACGAAGCGGATCTTGTGCTTCGCCTTGTAAACGAGGTTCTTCGAGTCGGACAGGTCGGTCATGTCGCTCCCGTGGCGCGACCGATGAGGCTACTTGACGTTAACGTCAACGTCAATTCGTACCGTGGACCGGTACTCCTAAGCCGTGGCGCGCCGCTCGCGAAGTATAGAAGCCCCGTCGCCGGCCGCGGGCGCGGCGAGGCCCCAGGTTTCGCGCAGCACCGCAAGCAGCGCCTCGATCGCCGGGTCGTGCGCGCGGTCGCGCAGGTAGATGAACCGCAGCATGGTGGGCAGCCGGCCGTGCTCCCAGATGCAGACCTCGCCGGCGCGCTGGCGCTCCTCGGCGAGGTCCTCGCGCATCACCGACACGCCCACACCGGTGGCGATCAGGTTGGCGAGCACGCCTTCGTTGTCGGCCTCGACGTGCGTGCTGAGCACGACGCCATGCTCGCTGAACATGCGGCTCAGCTGGCGCCTGACCATGCTCGCTTCCGGCGGCAGCACCCAGGGCATGGCGGCGATCGCGGCCCAGTCCGCGCTGCGTATGCGCCCGGCCCACGCGGCCGGCGCGGCGATGCGGTAGTCCATTTTCGCCAGCTCCAGGCTCGCCACGTCCGGCTCGGCGAGGTCGCCGAAGTAGAAGCTCGCGTCGAAGCTGCCGTCCTTTACGTGCGCGAGCGCGGTGGCGGTGATGCCGTTCTGCAGCTCCAGTTCCAGCAGCGGGTAGCGCTCCAGCGCGCGGCCGAGGAACTCGCCCAGGCGGATGAAATGCGGGTCGCTCAGCGTGCCGATGCGCAGCTTGCCGGAGATCGCGCCGGTCATCGCGCGTGCCGCGTGCTTCAGCTCGTCCGCCGCGCGCACCACGCGCTCGGCCAGCTCCAGCAGCCGGCGCCCGGCCTGGGTCAGCTCCATGCCGGCCGAGCTGCGGTGGAACAGCCGATGCTCGAGGCTTTCCTCCAGCGCGCGGATCTGCGCGCTGACCGCCGGCTGCGACAGGTGCAGGCGCTCGGCCGCCCGGGTCAGATGGCCCAGTTCGGCGACTGCGACGAAGCTGCGTAGCTGGTTCAGGTCCATGATTTGACGGGACTATTATCGCACCCTTGTTGCATTGCAATAGTGAAATATGTCCCATTTCCTCCGGTTATCGTAATCATCTGATAAGACGATTGGATTTTCGCTCCCTCGGTCACTATATTGCATATGTGCAATGCAGCAATACCGCTTGTACGCAGACCTGAAAGGAGCAGTCATGAGTAGCGAAAATCGCAGTTCCTCCGCCACCGACCTGGGTTCCTTGGCGGTGATGCCGACCGCAGCCGAAATCGCCGAAATCGAGCGCCAGGCGCGCGTCATGCGCAGCCGCGCCATCGGTCAGATGCTCCGCCGCGCCGCCAAGAGTGTCAGCCGCGCCCTGTGGCGTGCCCAGCAACGCGAGTATGCATCTTTCCTCGCCCGCGCCACAGATCACGCGGACCTGGAGCGCCGCATGCGCTCGCTGCACCAGACGCCCCGTCCGCTGGCCGGCTGAAGCCGGCGCAAGAATCCGACCGCGCCGGGCTAATCGCCGGCGATCCTCCTCCTCCTTCGCCGAGGAGAGGGCCGGCGCGGTTTCGGACCGGAGTCCGGGCCCTGCGGCTCAGCCGGAGACCTGCAGCACCACCTTGCCGACCGAGCGGCGCTCGCTCACCAGATCCTGCGCGCGCGGATACTCCGCCAGCGGCAGCACCTGCGACACCACCGGCTTCAGCTTGCCGTCGAGGCACCAGGCGAAGATCTGCTCGAATGCGGCGCGCAGTTGCGGCTCGTACTTCGCGCGCTGGTCGTTCGTCGACCAGCCCAGCCATTCGCCGATGTTGAAGCCCATCACCGAGACGTTCTTCACCAGCAGGATATTGGCCGGGATCTGCGGCACGCTGCCGCTGGCAAAGCCGATCAGCACGTGGCGCCCGCCGGCGACCAGGCTGCGCATCGCCGGGTCGAAGGACGCGCCGCCCACCGGGTCGAACACCACATCGAGGCCGCGGCCGTTGGTCAGGCGCTTGATTTCCGCGCGCAGGTCGGCCGCGCGATAGTCGATCGCGGCATGCGCGCCGTGCTCCAATGCGAGCGCACACTTCTCGGCTCCGCCCGCAGCCGCGATGACATGGGCGCCGAGCTGGCGCCCCAGTTCCACCGCCGCCAGGCCGACACCGCCTGCGGCCGCCAGCACCAGCAGCGTCTCGCCCGGCTGCAGGCGCGCGCGCCACACCAGGCCACCGTATGCGGTCGCATAGGAGGTGCCCAGGTGCAGCGCGTGATGCGCGTGCAGGCCTTCGGGAAGCCGGTATACGGTGTGCGCGCTCACCGCGGCTTCCTCGGCGAACGCACCCCAGCCCGAGATAGCCAGCACGCGGTCACCCGGCGCGCAGACGCTCACCCCCGGGGACACTTCCAGCACCTTGCCGACGAACTCGCTGCCGGGCACGAAGGGCAGCGGTGGCTTGTGCTGGTACTTGCCCGCGATCCACAGGCTGGTGG
The DNA here is from genome assembly GCA_964612335.1 of uncultured Enterobacteriaceae bacterium. Classification (GTDB taxonomy): domain Bacteria; phylum Pseudomonadota; class Gammaproteobacteria; order Burkholderiales; family SG8-39; genus CAZTDU01. Next base: position 192,727 of record CAZTDU010000005.1, read on the forward strand.
CGAAGGCGACGCTCGCCGCCTCCACGGCGATGCGCACGCCGTGCGCAGGCATCGGCGGCGCGGGGAAATCCTCGACCTTGAGCTCGTGGTAATCGCAGAATGCGTGGCAGACGATTGCCTTCATCAGTTCGGTTCCATGTCAGTTGCGGTAGCCGGGGTCGATCGCATCGATCCGGCGCTGCATCGCCGCGAAGACGTCCTCGCAGGTGCGCTTTTCCGCCGGGCCGGACTCGCGCACGGTCTGCTCGAACACCTCGGGCCGGATCGGGTTCAGCGCCCCCGCGGCGGCGGCGGCGATCTGCACGTCGCAGGCGCGCTGCAGCGTCCACAGCATCATGAACGCCTCGGGGATCGACGGCCCCCAGGCGAGCAGGCCGTGGTTGCGCAGGATGAGCGCGGGCTTCGTGCCGATGCTCGCCAGCATGCGCACCTGCTCGTCCGGGTTCACCGTGATGCCTTCGAAATCGTGGTACGCGACGCGGCCGTAGAGCTGCGCGGCGTAGAAATTGGTCGGCGACAGCCCGTCCTTCAGCGCCGCCACCGCCATGCCGGTGGTGGTGTGCGTGTGCATCACGCAGTGCGCGGGCTCGAGCGCGCCGTGGATCGCGGAGTGGATGACGAAGCCCGCGCGGTTGATCGGCCACTGCGATTCGCGCACCGGGTTGCCCTCGATGTCGATGAGCACCAGGTTCGAGGCGGTGACTTCGCGGTAGTGCAGGCCGAACGGGTTGATGAGGAACAGCGTCTCGTCACCCGGCACGCGCACCGTGATGTGGTTGAAGATCATCTCCACCCAGCCGAGATGGTCGAAGATCCGGTACGCCGCCGCGAGCTGCACGCGCAGCGCGCGCTCCGCATCGGTGGGCGCGGCCGCAACTGCGCGCCGGCGCGCGCTCTGCAGGTAGATGCTCATGGGCTTGGCTTACCGCACAGGGGAAACGCGAAGGATATGCCAAAACTGCGGCCGCTCGCCGTGCTGCGCCGCAGATAGACGCGCGCGCTTTCGCATGCGCTACTGCGCGCATGGATGCGCTGCTGCTTGCCGTTACGCTGGCCCTCGCGGCACCAGCCACGTCGCCTGAGTACGCCGCGCTGGTGCGCGAATGCGGCGAAGGCGGCGACTTCGTGCGCAACGCCGCATATTCGCGCGACGCCGGCATGACGCGCGCGGCGTTCCTGCAGCGGCTGCATGACGATTTCGCCGCCATCCGGGGCTTGCCCGCGAGCCTGCGCTGGTTCGTGCGCACGCCGGAGGACGAGGCTTTCCTTGCCGCCGAGGTGGCGCGGGTGTTCGATGCGCCCGACGACGGCAACGCGCACCGCAAGGGCTTCATCTCCCGCTGCGTGCAGCGAATCGGCCCGAGCGCCGGCTAGGGAATCACAAGGGGCGGGTCGTCAGGGCGCGCCGGCGGGCGGCGCGACCGACAGGCCCTGCACCGCATGGCGCGAAATCAGCTCCGCCACCAGGCCCGAGGACTTCGCTTCCTCCGCAAACGCGCGCAGCCACGCCGCTGCAGCGCCGCGCGACTTCGGCGTTCCCATGGCCTGCTGGATGGCGGTGAAGCGGCCTTCCAGGATCCGCGCGCCCGGCAGCCTCGGCGCATCCTTCAGCAGGCGCGGCTTCAGTCCGGCGAGCACGTCCAGCTTTTCCCTCGCGAACAGCTCGAACGACCCCGGCAGCCCTTCGGCAAGGACCAGCGACGCGTGCCTGAGGGTGCGTTCCAGGTACAGCGTGTACGCGGCGCGCGCGGCGGTGGCGATGCGCACGCCCGGACGGTCGACCTGAGCAATCGAGGCGATCGGCGAGCCTGGCGGCACCAGGTAGGTGGCCTCGATCTCGACGTAGGCGGCGGTAAACGCGATGTCGCCCGCGCGCTCGGGTTCGGCGCCGATGAACGCCACGTCCCATGCGTCGCTCTTCGCGCCATCCGCCGCAAGCCCGGCATTCTCGTAGCCGACGAACTCGAGCTCGGCGCCGAGCCGGCGGGCGATCTCGCGCCCGAGATCCGGCGCCACGCCCTCGTGCGTGGGCGCGCGTTTCGTCACCAGCAGGAAATTGCCGTAGTTGAGCGCAACGCGAAGCTTGCCGGTGGGCATGAGTTCGCTGCGTACATCCTGGGGAATCTGCATGGACATCGTCGAACCTGGGCTAGTGTGGCCGGTTGATAGAATCAATCATCTGGGGTTCCGCGTTTCGCAAAGTGTGACACACCGCACCAACCGAAAGGAGCAGCAAGGACATGGACGCAGCAGCAGTGCAGAAAATGGTCGATCCGATGTTTCCCGGCACCATGGGCGTGAAGATCCTCGAGGTCTCGCCCGATCGCGTAACCGCCGAGCTTGAAGTACGCCAGGGCCTGTGCACGCGGCACGACACGCTGCACGGCGGTGCCTACATGGCGTTCGCCGACACGCTGGGCGCGGTGGGCACCATCGTCAGCCTGCCCAAGGGCGCTCGCACCTCGACGCTGGAGTCGAAGACGAATTTCCTCGGCTCGGCGCCGCTCGGCACCAAGGTGCTGGGCGAATCCACGCCGCTGCACCGCGGCCGCACCACGCAGGTGTGGACCACGCGCATCACCAACGAGCAGGGCAAGCTGCTCGCGGTGGTGACGCAGACGCAGATCATCATCCCGGCGGCGGCCTGAGCAGGTAGCGCGCGAGCGTCGGCGCGGCGCTCGCGCGCTGGAGCGACGAGGGCCAAAGTGCCCCGCAAGACGGTGCCGGGGCTCGGGCCGATCAGGTGCTGCTGGACAAACCGGCACTGCTGCTGCAAGGGAGGCCGCGCGTCGCTGGCTGAACCTGCCGCTGCTACTTGACCTTGCAGTGGGTTCAGGGTTTCCAATATCGCCATGAGTACCTGCTGCTCGCCGAAACCTCCTGCCGCCGACCGCGCATATCGCAAAGTCCTTGCAATTGCGCTTACCCTCAACGCGTCGATGTTCTTCCTCGAACTTGTGGCCGGCATCGCTGCACGCTCCACTTCCCTGCTTGCCGATGCGGCCGACTTCGCGGGCGACGCAGGCAACTACGCGCTTTCGCTTGGCGTGCTAGCGTTCGCGCCGGCACTGCGGTCACGGGTGGCGCTAGTCAAGGGTCTTTCCATGGGCGCATACGGCCTCGGAATCCTTTCCCTTGCCGCATGGAATCTGGGGCGCGGCACACTTCCCGAACCTGCGGCAATGGGCGCAGTCGGATTGCTTGCTCTCGCGGTCAACGTCGGCGTGGCGGCGATGCTGTATCGATACCGCACCGGCGACGCCGACATGCGCTCGGTCTGGCTCTGCAGCCGAAATGACGCGATCGGCAATGTCGCCGTGATGCTGGCGGCCGCCGGCGTCTTCGGCACCGGCAGCGGCTGGCCCGATCAACTGGTCGCCGCGATCATGGCCACGCTCGCGCTTGTCGCCTCGGTCAGCGTGGTCCGGCAGGCGCGCCGTGAGATACTGGAATCGCGATGCGCATCGGCGAACTAGCCAAACTCGCGCGCTGTCCGGTCGAGACAGTCCGCTACTACGAGAAGGCCGGCCTGCTGCCCGCGCCACGGCGATCCAGCGGCAACTACCGAGAGTACGGGCCCGACCACGTCGAGCGGCTCTCCTTCATCCGGCGCTGCCGTTCCCTCGACATGTCACTCTCGGAAGTGAAAGCCCTGCTCGATGCGATCCGGCATCCCGACGCGGATTGCGCACCCGTGAACGCCTTGATCGACGAGCACGCGGCGCACGTCACCGCCCGCATCGCGGAACTGAGACTTCTCAAGGTCGAACTGGACGCGATCCGCGCGCATTGCTCCGGCACGCACCCGGTCAGATCCTGCGGCGTGCTTGAAAGCCTGGGGCGCAGACCCGCGCGCCCGCGTTCGCGCGGGCATCCGGATGGCACGCACGGCGTTGCCAGCGCGAAGCGCTCAAGATAGACTCCGCGCCATGCGTCGCTTCATCACCGTGTTCGCGCTCCTCGCCTATCTGCTTGCAGGCATGGGTGGTGCGTGGTCGATATCCGCCTCGTTCGAGCATGAGAGCGAGACCTTCGCGGCCCACACGGGCACGACTGCGCCGCAAAACGCTGCTGACTGCAGCCACGGCTGCCTGGGACATGCAGCGCAGCACCTCTCGGCATTGTCTGCTATGGCCTTGACATTCGCCGTGCCTTTGGGCGCACCGGATTTTTCCGCAAGGCCCCTGCCTCCAGGGGATCGATTCCTCGACACGCTGTTTCGCCCTCCACGGCTGAGCTTCTCCGCTTAGCTGTAAACCGGCCGTAGTTCCCAGCCGCCGCGCCTGCGCGCGGCGTAGCCTTCAGTCGAGGATTGCTCGTGTTCGTTCGTATGCTTCTTGCCGCCGCGGCGCTGCCGCTGGCGAATGTCGCGTGGGCCGCACCCCTCACGCTGGAACAGGCTGTCGCGTTCGCTCAGCGGGCGAATCCTGCCTTGCGCTCCGCGCAAGCCGGGCTCGCAGCGCTGGACGGGCAGTTGAAGGACAGCCGCGCATTGCTGTTCAACAACCCGGAGCTATCGGGGGAATTCGGTGCCCGACGTGCTCCGCAACAGGGGCTGCCCGATCAACGTACCCGCGAATGGGCGCTCGGCGTGTCGCAGACTTTCGAGATCGCGGGACAGGCAGGGTTCCGGCGCAGCGCAGCCGAATCGGACCTCGCTGCGGCGCACGAAAGCATCGCCGAGGCGTCGCTGAAGCTGCGCGCCGAGGTCGAGCAGCGCTTTTTCGAAGTACTTGCCCTCAAGGAGCGGATTGCCAACGAGACGCTCGCGATCAAGGTAATCGAGGACGTTACCACCGTGATACGCAAGCGGGTCACGGCTGGTGAGGATGCAAAGCTCGACGGGAATCTCGCCGAAGTCGAGGCCGAGCGTGCGCGCAGCCAGATGCTCGCACTGCGTGAACAGCTCTCCCAAGCGTCGGCAGAGCTGGGCACGGTGCTGCAATGGCCGGCCGCGGAACCCCTGGAAGTCACCGGAAACGTCTACGCAGCGGCCACGCAATATTCGCTGCCGCAACTGCTTTCGCAGTATGAACGCCGCCCCCAGTTCCGTGCGCTGGAACTGAAGGAACTCGCGGCCCGCAACCGGCTGGAACTGGAAAGGGCGGCGGCCAAGCCCGATATCACCTTGGGCGTCTCCGCCGCCCGCGAAGGGCCCGGCGATATGCGCGAGCGCGTGTTTGGCGTCACCGTCTCCGTGCCGCTGCCGCTGTTTCGCCAGAACGCGGGCGGCATCGGTCGAGCCAGCAGCGAACTCACGCAGGCCAATATCGAACGGCAGGCAGCGGCGCGGGATGCGCGCGCGCAAGTACTCGGCCTGTGGGACCGGCACCTGTTGTTGCGCGAACGCGTCGAGCGGCTGCAGCGCGATTCGCTGCCGCGACTGACCGAGAACGAGCGTCTGATCGAGCGTTCGCTGCAGCTCGGCGAGATAGGCATCGTGCAATTCCTGCTCGCCAGCCGCCAGGCGCTCGAAGGGCGCAAGGATCTGCTGGAATCGCTTGCCGCATACCACGCCAACCGCGTCGCGCTGGAGTACGTCTCCGGCTGGCATGCGACGACCTCCCCGAAACCTGGAACGGAAAAATGATCAGAATCCTGTTGCTGCTTGCTGCACTGTTCTTCCTTGCCGGCTGCGGCCGCGATGACGGCCACGATGGGCACAACGACGAAGCGAAAGCCGGGGCGAACGCCGAAAAGCACGATGACCACGGCACGGAAGGAACGGCGATCAAGTTGGCGGAGGCCGAGGTGCAGGCGGCCGGCATCAAGCTCGAAGAGGTCGAAGCGCGGGAGATCGCCGATGCGGTAACCGTCACCGCGACCATCGTTCAGCACCAGGAACGCATGGCGGCAGTCGCCGCCCGGGTCCCGGCGCGCGTCGTCTCGGTGACCGCCCGGCTCGGAGATCAAGTGGCGAAGGGTGCTCCACTCGCCCAACTGGACAGCCTGGAGCTGGGCGAGGCGCGTGCCGCTTACGAGCAGGCGGTCAGCCTGGCGGCGCTCGCCGACGCCGACTTCGCACGCACTCAGAAGCTGCGCGCCGAGAACATCGTTCCCGAGAAGGAGTTCCTGCGCATGAAAACCGAGTCCCAGAGGGCGCAGGCAACGCTCCGTGCCGCCAAAGCGCGGCTGCAGCTCCTGGGATCCGGGGCGTCCGGGGCAGGTTCCATGCTCGCCGTCGCCTCGCCGCTTGCTGGCACGGTCATCGAGCGCAACGCGCGCATCGGTGAACTTGCCCAACCCGACAAGCCGCTGTTCGTGGTGGCCGACCTGTCGACGCTCTGGATCGACGCGCGTGTGTTCGAGAAGGACCTCGCGCGGCTGCACGTCGGCGCGGAAGCGACCGTCGAAGTCGCCGCGTATCCCGGCCGGCGCTTCCCCGGCAAACTCACCTACGTTGGCGCCATGCTCGACAAGGACACGCGCACGGTTCCCGCGCGCGTCGAAGTGTCGAACGCGGACGGCATGCTGCTAGCCGGGATGTTCGCCAGCGTCCAGATCGCCACCGGGGATCGCGTGAAAGCGATCTCGGTGCCGGAGGAGGCGGTGGTGATCATCGACGGCAAGCCGACCGTGTTCGTGAAGGACAACGCCGGATTCGAGCCGCGCACCGTCGAACTGGGCGGGATACGCCTCGGACGCACGATCATCACCGGCGGGCTGGAAGCCGGCGACGACGCGGTCGTCGCCGGCGCTTTCGGGCTGAAGGCGCGGATGCTGAAGTCGCGCATCGGCGAAGGCCACGCGCACTAGGGGTCGCCGCGATGCTCGATTCGATCGTATCGCTTTCTCTGCGCTACCGGCTGCTGGTGCTGGTGCTCTTCGCCATGGTTGCGTTCTTCGGCTTGCGCGCGTTCCACGACGTGCCGGTCGACGCGTTTCCGGACGTGACGCCCAACCAGGTCAACATCTACACGGAGACCCCCGGCCTTGCCGCCGAGGACGTGGAGCGGCTCATCACCTTCCCCGTGGAAAGCGCGATGGCCGGACTGCCCGGTGTGGAGCAGATCCGTTCCATATCGCTCTTCGGCCTGTCCTACGTCGGCGTGTATTTCAGGGAAGACGTGGACATCTACTTCGCTCGCCGCCTGGTGGGCGAGCGCCTCGCCGACGTGAAATCGCGCATTCCGGAGGGCTATGGCGAACCGGAACTCGGTCCCAACAGTTCCGGCCTTGGACAGGTCTTCTGGTACACGCTCGAATCGAAGGACGGCAAGCACTCGCCGATGGACCTGCGCACGCTGCAGGACTGGAACGTGCGGCTGCTGCTGCGCACCGCGCCGGGCGTGGACGACGTTACCTCGTGGGGCGGCGACGAACGGCAGTTCCAGGTCGCCGTGAATCCCGAGCGCCTGATCAAGTACGACCTGCCGTTCAAAGCGGTCATCGAGGCGCTCGCCGCCAACAACCGCCAGGTCGGCGGCCAGTACGTCAACGTCGGTGCAGAGCAGTACCTGGTGCGCGGCCTTGGCCTGCTGGCCGGTACGGCGGACATCGCTTCGATCGTGGTGGCAGAACGCAACGGCACGCCGATCTACATACGCGACGTGGCGGACGTGAAGGAAGGCCCCGCGGTGCGCTTCGGTGCCGTGACGCGCGACGGCAAGGAGGTCACACTCGGCATCGCCCTGGCGCGCGTGAACGAGAACGCAAAGGAAGTCGCCGATGGCGTGAAAGCAAAGCTGAGGATCGCCGAGAAGGCGCTGCCGGAAGGCGTATCCATCGTTCCGGTGTACGACCGCACTGACATCGTCGACAAGGCGCTGGCCACGGCGCAGAGCGCCCTTCTGGAGGGTGCCGTGCTGGTGGCGATCGTACTGTTTCTCTTCCTCGGCGAAACGCGCTCTGCGCTCGTCGTTATTGCCTCTCTGCCTATGGCCATGCTGATCGCGTTCATTTGCATGAAGCAGGCCGGGCTTTCCGCCAACCTGATGTCTCTCGCAGGCCTGGCTGTGGGCATCGGCATGATGGTCGACGGCGCGGTGGTGATGGTGGAGAACAGCTATCGGGTGCTCGCGCACCACTCCGGCAGGGCGCAGGATCGCGTCGAACTGGTGCTGCGGGCCGCGAAGGAGGTCGCGGCGCCGATCACCTTCGCCATCGCCATCATCATCGTTGTTTTCCTGCCGCTCTTCTCGCTCTCGGGGCTGGAAGGCAAGCTGTTCAAGCCGATGGCCTACGCGATCTCGTTCGCGATGGCGGGTTCGCTGGTGCTCACCCTGACGCTCACGCCGGTGCTGGCCTCGCTGATCATGCGGGCCAAGGAGGAATCCGACACTTTCATCGTGCGGTGGGCCAAGGCGGTTTACGCGCCGCTGCTCGACCGCTGCCTCGCGCGTAGGAAAGCGGTGATCGGTACGGCGCTGCTGTTGCTCGCCGCATCCCTGGCGGCGTTTCCGTTCCTCGGCAAGGAGTTCATGCCAACACTGCAGGAGGGCGAGATCATGTTCCGCGTCACCGGCATTCCGTCCACCTCGCTCGAGGAGTCGGTGCGCGTCTCGCAGCGCATGGACGCGGCATTGAAGAAGCACTTCCCACAAACGAAAAGCGTGGTGGCAACGATAGGCCGCGCGGAGAAGGGAGAAACCACCGACGCCAACTACATGGAAGTGCTGGTCGCGGTGAAGCCCGAGAAGGAATGGCCCGAGCGCCTCACGATGCCGGAATTGTCCGCGCGCATGCAGAACAAGCTGGAGGAGGAGATGCCCACCGTGGTGCTGTCTGCCACGCAGCCGATCCAGATGCGCGTCGAGGAACTGATCTCCGGGGTGCGCGCGACGCTCGCGCTGAAGGTCTACGGCCCGGACCTCACCACGCTGGACCGCATCGCCGCGGAGGCGAAGGAGGTCCTGGACAAGGTGCCTGGAGTCGCCGACCTGTCGCTGGAGGCGAACAAGGGCAAGCCGCAGATCGTCATCAGGGTGAACCGCCCGGAGGCCGCGCGCTACGGCGTGAACGCCGACGACGTGCTGGAGATCGTACGCGCCGGCATCGGCGGCCAGCCGGTTTCCACGCTCATCGACGGCGTGCGGCGCTTCGACATCCAGGTGCGATTCGACGAAGCCTCGCGGACCAGCGTTCAGGCGATCGGCAACATCCCGGTGCGCACGGCGGAGGGTACGCTGGTGCCGCTGTCCCGCATTGCGACGATCGAGGTCGCGGAGGGTTACAGCTTCGTGCGACGCGAGGAATTGCAGCGATACGCCGTCATCCAGATGGACGTGAAAGGACGCGACGTCGACGGCTTCGTCAAGGAAGCGGACGCGAAGCTGCGCGAGGCTGTCAAGCTGCCCGAGGGCTACTGGGTCGCTTGGGGTGGCGCGTTCGAGAACCAGCAGCGCGCGCTCGCGCGGCTTTCGCTGATCGTCCCGCTCACAATCGGGCTGATCTTTCTGCTCCTTTATACCGCATTCAATTCCCTGATCTACGCTGGCATCATCATCGCCAACGTACCGTTCGCAATCATCGGCGGGGTGTTTGGCCTGGCGGCGACCGGTCAGTACGTGTCGGTGCCCTCGGCGATCGGCTTCATCGCGGTGTTCGGGGTTGCGATGCTGAACGGCATCGTCATGGTGTCCTTCATCAACGAACTGCGCGCGATGGGAAAGGCCGTGCGAGACGCAGTGCGGGAAGGCGCGCTATTGCGCCTGCGTCCGGTGCTGATGACGGCGTCGGTGGCGATTCTCGGCCTGGTGCCGATGCTGCTCGCGTCTGGCGTCGGCGCGGAAACACAGCGCCCGCTGGCGACCGTGGTGATCTGCGGCCTGATCTCCTCCACCGCGTTGACGCTGCTGATCCTGCCGGTGGTGTACGACTGGATAGAATCCCGCCGCGATCGCGGCAATAACGAAGAAGGGAATTCCGCATGAGAACGCTTTTGCTGCTCGCAGCCCTGCTTGCATTCCCCGCCCATGCCCAGCACAAGCACGCCGACCTCAAGCCTCAGCATGGTGGCCTCGTCGAAGAGGCGAGCGATGTCACGTTCGAACTCGTCGCCAGGCCGGACAGCATCGCGATCCACGTCAGCGACCACGGCAAGCCGGTATCCACCAGCGGCGCCACCGCCCGCGTGGACCTGCGCGCCGGCAAAGACAAGCAGGAAGCGGCGCTGGCGCCGGCGGGGGAGAATCGGCTGGAAGCGAAAGGCGCCTACAAACTCGCGCCGGGCACGCGCGTCATAGCGACCGTCACACTCGCGGGCAGGAAGGCGATCAAGGCCCGCTTCACATTGAGATGAGGAGGCGAGGCAGCGGGCCATGATCCACGCCTTCGCGCTGTCCACAGTCATCCTCCTCGCCCTGCCGGCGACGGGGCTGGCGCGGGAGCGATCCGAAAGGGCGGATGCCGCGCTCGACCGCGCCTTGTCGGCGATCGCGAGAAGTCAGACCGGGAAAGCCCTGGAAGAACTGGATCGCCTGGTTGCGGCGCATCCGAACTTTCGCGTTGCTCACCTGGTTCGGGGTGATTTGCTCCTCGCCCGCAGCGGTCGAACTACCAGCACCGCGACCGGAAAGCAGATCGCCCCGGAGCGCGTCGAGGAGCTTCGCGCCGAAGCGCTGGCGCGCCTGCGGGCGCATCGAGACGCTCCGCCGCGAGACGCGCACCCGCGCCCGCTGATCGAGATTGCACCGAACGTGCGCCATGTCGTCCTGGTCGACGCCAGCCGCTGGCGGGTCTATCTGTACGAGAACACCGAGAGCGGTCCGAAGCTGGCCGCCGACTACTACGCTTCACTCGGCAAGCGCGGGATCGGCAAGATCAAGGAGGGCGACCGCAAGACACCTCTCGGGGTCTACCACATCGTCTCGTCGATTCCGGGTGCGAAGCTGCCGGATCTGTACGGCTGGGGGGCCTTGCCGATCAACTACCCGAACGCCTGGGACCGCCTGAGCGGCAAGACCGGTCACGGCATCTGGCTGCACGGCGTCCCGGCAGACACGTACTCGCGTCCGCCATGGGCCAGCGACGGCTGCATCGCGCTCGCCAATGTGGATATCCGCGATCTCGCGTCGCGAACAGATGTCGGCACGACTCCGGTGATCATCGTCGCGCGCCTGGACTGGATTCCACCGGGGATCGCCCGTGCGGAACGAGCCGCGTTCCTTCATCGCCTGAACGCCTGGCGCGCGGACTGGGCGAGCCGGGATACGCGGCGCTACCTGGCGCACTACGCGCGGTCGTTCCGCTCTGCGTCGATGGACCGCGCTGCATGGGAGGCGCACAAACGCAGCGTCAACGCGATGAAATCGTGGATCGACGTGCGGCTCGATGAGGTCAGCGTGTTCGCGAATCCGGAAGAAGGATTGATCGCCGTTACGTTCGAGCAGGACTACCGTTCGAGCAATCTCTCGCAGCGAACGCGCAAGCGGCAGTACTGGATACGCGAATCGGGAGAGTGGAAAATCGCCTATGAGGGCTCCGCGCAAAGCGACGCCGTCGCGCTGCCTGAGTCGTTTCCCGGGAGCCTGAAGTAGATGCCCACCCCGGCACCCATGTCCACGACAGAGGCGAACGCCAGGCGTCGCAGGGGTTCTCGCGGGCAGGGTCACGAAATCGCCCGCTTCATTTCCTCGCTGATGATCGCCGTGCTGCTCTCGACATTCCTTTCCCCTTCGTTCGCCTGGGAGGCGGTTGCGGCGCAGGCAACGCACGCCGAAGCAGACAGCGCGAGCGATCCGCGCAGCGGCACCGATGGGCACGAGGACGCGGAATCGCACGTCGTGCACGGCTGCGCCGGACATGTACTTGGGCATCTGGCGGCGCTCTCCAAGCCCCCCGGCGCCATCCAGTTCGGCGACGACGCCCAGGCACGCATTCCGGAGCGGCAGCGTCCGCTGTGCCAGATAACACCGAAGAGAGTCGAACACCCGCCCGAGCTTCCCCGCCAAAGTTGAATTGGCCGCGCCTGCGCCGCATCGGCAGGCGCCTGGAATGAGCACACCCTCAGACGCGCGCGATCCGTCGCGGGCGTCGTCCCGGGAGCCCCCATGGAGCGGATCGGAAGAAACACCCGTTGCCCCTGCGGCAGCGGCTTGAAGTACAAGCATTGCTGCCTGCCGCGAAACCTCCGCCAGCAAGCGCGTCGCCGGGAAAGCCAATCAGCCCGACCCGGTACTGCGGATGAACTGCACGCGCTCGGTATCCGGGCGCTGCAGTCCGGAGACTACGAACTGGCGATCGAGCTGGTTCGGAATGCCCTGAAGACGCCGCAGCCGGACCCGTCCGCCTACAATACGCTCGGCCTCGCATACGCCGCGCTGGGCCGGAGCGACGACGCGATCCTGAGCTACCGCTTCGCGCTCGCGCTCGACCCGAACTTCGCCGCCGCAAGCGGGAATCTGGGCATTGCCCTCCTTGCACAAGGGCGGATAGACGAAGCCATCGGGCAATTTCGACACGCACTGTCCTGCCATCCGGAGTCCGCCGAAGCGCTGAACAATCTCGGCAACGCCCTGGCTTGCCAAGGGAAGGTAGACGAGGGATTGCAGTTCCTGCGCAAGGCAGTATCGATCGCGCCAGACTACGCACTCGCGTACAGCAATATGGGCAATGCGCTTGGCGCAGCCGGCCGGCCGGCCGATGCCATCGCATGTCACGAGACGGCGCTGGAGCTCGAGCCGGACCATCCGAAGTGGTTGGCCAATCTGGGCAAGGCGCTGAGCAATTTCGGCAAGATCGACGAAGCTGCAGCAGCCTATCGAAGAGCCGTGCACATCGATTCCGGGTTTGCGGAGGCCTATAACAGCCTTGGCGTCGCGTTGATGGAACTCGGGGAGCTGGAAGAATCACGCGCGAACCTCAGATCGGCGATCGCGCTGCGGCCGGACTTCGCCGAGGCGCACTACAATCTGCACTCCGTGCTGCTATGGCCCGGGAGTACTTCGCAGGCGATAGAGGCGCTGCGGCAAGTGGTCGCGCTCAGACCCGAGGATGATCTCGCTGCCTGCCACCTGGGTATCGCGATGGATAGCCTCGGTGATGCCGCGGGCGCAGCACGCTACCTCTCGGATGCCGATATGAGATCGCCGGACGCTCGTGCAGCACTCGATTCCTACAGGTATATCCGGTCCGCTGGCGGTCCGCAGCCGGTTCTTGTGGGGTGTCCCCAGCATGGATTCCGGATCGGCATGGCAGCCGCCAAAGTAGAAGGCCTGGTGCTCGAGTTCGGCGTGCGCTTCGGGGTATCGATTCGGCAGATCGCGGCCTTGTCGAACCAGCTCGTACACGGTTTCGACAGCTTCGAAGGTCTGCCAGAGGCGTGGCACGAGGAACCGCGCGGCAACTACTCCACGGCGGGCGCAGTGCCGGCCGTTCCCGCTGCAGTCAGCCTTCATCGAGGCTGGTTCGAGGACACATTGCCGCCGTTCAAGCAGGCGCACCCAGGTGCGATACGCTTCATGAACGTCGACTGCGATATCTACAGTTCCACGCGCGCAGTCCTCGACCTGCTCGCCGACCGCATCGTCGCCGGAACCGTCATTGCCTTCGACGAGTACTTCGGCCACCCCCACTGGCGCGAAGACGAGTTCCGTGCGTTCCAGGAATCGGTGGCGAAATACGCGTGGCGCTACGAGTATCTTTGCTTTACGTCAAAACAGGCGGTCGTGCGCATTACTGGGACAGCCAGCGGCTCAGGTCTTCCGGCACCGGCATCGGCCGCAGCGCACTGACGTTGGCGCCGCCGGTATTGCCCACGGGAACCCAGATGCGCGAGAAGAGCGCTGCGGCGACAATGCGAAGAAGCTGCCCCGCAATCTCGCGAGCATCCAGACGGCGCAGGCCGACGCGCAGCATCCACAGGTGCGACACCACGTGCGGCAGCGTATGCCGCTGCCCGAGGATGTGCGCGCGCTCCAGATGATTGAACGCCAGATCGAGGGAGCCCGCCGCGTACGCGCTGCGCGCAAGCGCCATCTCGGCTTCGAATGCCATTTTCAGATCCGCTCTCATGCCATCTCCTGCCGCGCCAAGTTTCGATGGCGCGTATTGGAAAGCCTGAAGCGACTACAGGGTCAAGCCCCGGGCGCGCGCGGCCCGAACACGATGATCGCCATGCCAAGAAGCGCCACGACGCTGCCCGTTACGTCCCAGCGGTCCGGCCGTACGCCGTCCACCGCCCAGAGCCACAGGATCGCCACCGCAACATAGACGCCCCCGTAAGCTGCGTATACCCGGCCCGCCGCATGCGGATGCAGGCTCAGCAGCCAGACGAAGAGCGCGAGGCTCACCGCCGCCGGCGCGAGGAGCCAAGCCGAGGCGCCCTTCTTCAGCCACAGGTAGGGCAGGTAGCAGCCGACGATCTCGGCGAGCGCGGTGAAGACGAAGAGCAACGTGGTTTTCAACTCGGGCACGGTCAGTTCTCCTCAGACTTTTGGGCATCGTAGCAGCGCGTCCGAGCCGAAGCGGGGCTCGCACGGTGGCGTAAACTCGAATGCAAATGACCATACAGTTGGAGTCCGTACTGAGTTGCCCCGCCTGCGGGAAGCAACAAAGGGAGATCATGCCGACGGACGCCTGCCTTTTCTTCTGGGAGTGTCCGTCCTGCAAGGAAGTGGCGAAACCGAAGCACGGCGACTGCTGCGTGTTCTGCAGCTACGGCAGCGTTCCTTGCCCGCCGGTACAGGGGGATCGGGGCGGCGGCTGCGCCTAGGCGCGACCCAGTTGCGCCGTGGCGCGCTGCTATGATGCCGCGGCCATGAGGATTCCCAAGCGCTACTCCCACGTGCTGTTCGCCTTCATCTTCACCAGCGTGATGGTGCTTATCGTCACCGGCGTCGGCACCGCCATCAACGTCGGCTTCCCGCCTGATTTTCTGGGACGATGGTTCGCGGCATGGGTCGGGGCCTGGGTGATCGCGTTTCCGGCCGCGGTCGTCATCGGCCCGAGTGCGCGCCGCCTGACCGAGCGGCTGACCGCCTGACATGGGCTACGAACGCATCCGGCTCGAGGTGTCCGAAGGCGTCGCGCTGCTGAGGTTCCACCACCCGGAAACGCTGAACGCGGTGGGCGCGCAGATGCTGGCCGAGCTGGGCCAGGCGGTGCGCGAGCTGGACGCATCCGGCGCGCGCTGCCTGCTGCTCACAGGCGAAGGCAAGGGCTTCTGCGCCGGCGCGAACCTGGCCGAGGTTCGCGCGCGCGCGCCGGGCAGCGGGCCGGACGAACTGCTGCGCGGCGGCTACCACCCGGTGCTGCTGGCGCTGCGCGACCTCGAGATGCCGATCGTCACCGCGGTGAACGGCGCAGCGGCCGGCATCGGCATGAGCTTTGCGCTGATGGGCGACATCGTCTGCGCGTCGAAGAACGCGTACTTCCTGCAGGCCTTCGCGCGCATCGGACTGGTGCCTGACGGCGGTGCCACGTTCCTGCTGCCGCGCCTGGCGGGCTGGGGCCGCGCGATGGAACTGTCGCTGCTGGCCGAGCGGCTGCCGGCGGAGAAGGCGTTCGAATGGGGCCTGGTCAACCGGCTCTACGACGACCCGGAGAAGCTGATGGCGAGCGCACGCGAGATCGCCGCGCGGCTGGCGCAGGGGCCGCGCTCGCTGGCGCTGATCCGCAAGGCGTACTGGGCGACCTGGTCGAATTCCTACGAAGCGCAGCTCGACATGGAAGCCCGGCTGCAGGCCGAAGCCGCGCGCAGTGCCGATTCTCGCGAAGGCGTCGCCGCGTTCCTGGAAAAGCGCGACGCGCGCTTCAGCGGCAAGTAACCGCCTCTGCGCCCGCCGGCTCGGGCCGGCGGTTGATGGCGTAGCCGCCGGGGGTATCGCGGAAGGGCTGCGCGAGCAGGCGGTCCAGGCGCAGTTCGCGCGCATCGCGGAACGCATCCACGCCTATGGTCATGCGCTCATGGCCCGCGGCGGGCTGGGCGCGGTAGGTGCCGAAGAGGCGATCCCACCACGGCATGTTGAAGCCGAAGTTGCTGTTGGTCTCGTTGTAGGCGATCGAGTGGTGCACGCGATGCATGTCCGGCGTGACGACGAACAGGCGCAGCCACGCATCCAGCCGCTGCGGCATGCGCACGTTGGCATGGTTGAACACCGCGGTGGCGTTCAGCAGTACCTCGAACACGAACACCGCCAGGGCCGGCGCGCCGATGACAGCAACCACGGCGCACTTGATCGCGGTGGAAAGCAGGATCTCGATCGGGTGAAAGCGCGTCCCGGTGGTGAGGTCGTACTCGGTGTCGGTGTGATGCACGCGGTGCAGGCGCCACAGCAGCGGCACGGCGTGGAAGGTGACGTGCTGGAACCACACCGCAAGGTCGAGCAGGATCACGGCCAGAGGCACCGCGATCCACGCCGGCGCGCCCAGCGCCGGCAGCAGGCCCCAGCCGCCGGCTTCGCCCGCCACGGCGACCGCGATCGCCGCGCCGGGCGCCACCACGCGCAGCAGCGCCGCATCGACCAGCAGCAGCCCCAGGTTGTGCGGCCAGCGCGCCGCGCGCGTGATGCCGGGCTGGCGGCGCGGCGCCAGCGCTTCCCACAGCGCCATCGCGACGAACACGGCGGCGAAGGCGCCAAGGCGCAGCGCCGCTTCGTGGTCGAATATCGCCTGTGCCTGCATGTGCCTGCTCCGGTGCTGGACGCTTGCTGGATTGCGGGTTAGTATTCAATCGTTCGCTTGAATAATAGGAGCCCGGCAGCGCGATGTCAACGACCCCGTCCCCCAAGCGCCAGGCTTTCGACGCGCTGGCGCGCATCGGCACGGCGCTCTCCAGCCCTCTGCGGCTGGAGTTCCTCGAACTGCTCGGCCAGGGCGAGCGCACGGTGGAGCAGCTCGCGGCGCTGACGCAAACCAGCGTCGCCAACACCTCGCAGCACCTGCAGCGTTTGAAGGCCGCCGGCCTGATCGCCGGCCGCAAGGAGGGCCTGTACGTGCATTACCGGCTGGCGGGCGACGAGGTGGTGCGGCTGCTCGCGGCGCTTAGCGGCGCCGGCGAAGCGCACCTCGCCGACATCGAGCGCATCACGCGCCTGTACTTCACCGCCAGGGACGACATGGAAGCGGTGCCCGCCGCCGAACTGATGGCGCGCGCGCGCAAGGGCCTGGTCACCGTGCTGGACGTGCGGCCGGCGGAAGAGTTCGCCGCCGGGCATGTGCCCGGCGCGGTCAACATCCCGATCGCGGAGCTGGCGCGCAGGCTGGCGGAGCTGCCGAAAAGCCGCGAGGTGGTCGCCTACTGCCGCGGGCCGTGGTGCCTGATGTCCTTCGATGCGGTGGCGCTGCTGCGCAAGCGCGGCCGCCGCGCGCGGCGCCTGCAGGACGGGCTGCCCGAGTGGCGCGCAGCCGGATTGCCGGTGGAGCGCTAGGCCGCCGCGAATCAGCGGCGGCGCAGCCAGTCCCGCAGCGAGCCCGCGGCGTACAGCGCCGCGGGCGGCAGGATCGCCACCGCCAGCAACTGCAGCACGCCTTCGAGCGTCATACGGTCGCCGAACGCCAGCACCGTCGCCACGCTCATCAGCGACACCAGCAGCCAGATGCCCGTGAAGAGGATCCAGAAGCGCTTCCACATCGGCATGCCCGGTTCCTGCGCCTGCACCTTCGTGCCGTCATCGCGATCCGGCATGTCAGCGCCCCCCGGCCGCGACGAGGCGGCGGATCGCGGGCAGCGCGGCACGCGCCGCGGCGGCGCCCGCGTCCACCAGCGACTTCAACGTCGCGGGCCGCATGTCGTCATGCCTGGGCAGGTCCGGCGCGACCAGCACGTCCGCCTCGGCGCGCTCGGCGAGCGCCAGGTGGCGGGTAAGGATGGAAAAGCCCTGGTAGAGCGCATCGAAGGGGTCACTGAGGTCCGCGTGCTCGGGTGGAAAGCTCACATCCACCGCGATCACATGCCGCGCGCCCAGTTGCCGGGCCGCGCGCACCGGCACCGGCGCGACAAGGTTGCCGTCGACGAGCAGGCGATCGTTCAGCCGCACCGGCTCGAGCAGCCCGGGCGCGCTGCTGGAAGCCTGCACCACCTCGCCCAGCTCGCCGCGATCGAGCACCACTGCTTCGCCGCTGCGCAAGTCTGTGGCGACCGCGGCGAATCGCGTGGACAGTTGCCCGACCTCGCGCTCGCCCACGCGGCCGCGCACGAAGCGCGCGATGCCCGCACCGCCGAACACGCCCAACCGCGGAAAGATCCAGTCGCGAAGCAGGTTGGGATTCATGCGCTCGCCGATGCTTTCCAGTTCCGCCGCCTTCACCCCCGCGGCGTACAGCCCGCCGACCAGGCTGCCGGCGCTCGAGCCGACGATGAGGTCCGGCCGGATGCCCTCGGCCTCGAGCACGCGCAGCACGCCCAGGTGCCCGTAGCCGCGGCAGCCGCCGCCGCCGAGCACCAGCGCCACGCGTGCCATCCGTGCGTAAAGGTCCGGTGCCACGGCCAGCGCGGCAGAGGCAAGTACGAATGCTCGTCGCTTCATGGTCGCCTATTCGACCCTTGCCACCGCCATCATGCCGGTGACCTGATGTTCGAGAACGTGACAGTGGAGCATCCAGTCGCCGGGGTTGTCGGCGACGAACGCGATTTCGGCGCGGCTGCCGGGATCCAGCAGCAGCGTGTCTCCCCATTCCAGCCGGGGATTCGCGACTCCATCGCGCGATACGACCCTGAACACGTGTCCGTGCAGGTGGATCGGGTGATGCCACGAGGTATCGTTCACCAAGTCGAGCAGGTAGCTTCGCCCGCGCGCAAGCGTGAGCAGCGGCGCGTGCCGGTGGCCTTGCTCCGACATGGGCGCGCCATTGACGGTCCAGAACAGCCCCCGGAACTCGCGTTGATTCGGCATCGCACCCATCATGCCCCCTCCGAACACGATCCGGTGACGTTCCGCTCGGGCCAGCACGGGGACCGCGAGGGGATTCGGCGCGAGCCGCGGTACCGGCTCCCGCTTGCGCGCGAGGGGCTGCACAGCGGCATAGCGTAGCCGCAGCAGCCGGTAGGCCGTGCGCCGATAGAAGTCATCGATGACGTCATAGCCGTCGCCGCGCGCGCCTTCGCAATCGAGGATCAGATCCACACGCTGTGCCGGTCCAAGCACGACGCGATTCCCTGAAGGAACGTGGGGCTCGACCGGATGGCCGTCGAACGCGATTACCGCGGGCGCATGGCCTTCGAAGCGCAGCCCGTAGATGCGCGCGTTGGATGCGTTGACAAGCCGCAGGCGGATGCGCTCCCCCGCGCGGACGTCGAAGGCCTCCTGAATCGTGCCGTTCAGCGTCACGGTATTGCCGATGCGTCCAGCGTGCGTCGCGTCCATGAAATTGCCGAAATTCTCGACGATGCCCGCGTTGCGATCCAGGCGCCAGTCCGACAGCACCCAGACCAGGTCGCGATCCACCATTGGCGGAACGCGCTCCTCGACGATGAGCGCACCGTACAGGCCCCTACCCACCTGCTCGGGGCTGCCCAGGTGAGGGTGATACCAGTAGGTCCCGGCGTCGGGCAAGTCGAACTCATAGACGAACGTCCCGCCGTTTCGTCCGATCGGCGCCTGCGTAAGGTTCGGGACGCCGTCCATGGCATTCGGCAGCCGGATGCCGTGAAAGTGCACCGTAGTGTCCACTTCAAGCGCGTTCTCGACTTCGATGCGCAACCGCTCGCCCTGTCGATAGCGCAGGATCGGGCCCGGCACGTGCCCGTCATACGTCCAGACAGCGGTAGTGGGATTGCCGGATCCGACGAGCGCTTGCCGCGCGGGTATCACGCGCAGCCGCCGCGCCTCGGTCGCTAGAACCCGCGGCGTAGCGCTAATCGCCGCCGCCAGGGTCAGGAACTGCCTGCGGTTCATGGTTTCCTCCTGCACATCAGGTAGTACGCGGCGGGTATCACGAACATGGACAACAGCGGCGCCGTGACCATGCCGCCGATCATCGGCGCGGCTATGCGCTGCATCACCTCGGCGCCGGTGCCCTCGCTCAGCAACAGCGGCGCGAGCCCGGCGAGGATTACCGCCACGGTCATGGCCTTGGGCCGCACGCGCTGCACCGCGCCCTCGTCCAGCGCCTGCAGCAGTTGCGCGTGCGTCAGATCCGCGCCGCGCCGGTCCATCGCCTGCCGCAGGTATACCAGCATCACCACGCCGAACTCCGCGGCAAGGCCGGCGAGCGCAATGAAGCCGATGGCGCCGGCGACCGACAGGTTGTGGCCCAGCGCCCATACCAGCCAGAACCCGCCGATCAATGCGAAGGGCAGCGTCGCCATGATGAGCAGCGCCTCGCCGGCGCGTCGGAACGCCAGGTAGAGCAGCACGAAAATGATCAGCAGCGTGAACGGCACCACCACCGCGAGGCGCTTCTGCGCCCGCTCGAGATACTCGAACTGGCCGGACCAGGCGACCGAAACGCCCGGCGGCAGCTTCGCCTGCTCGCGCACCATGCGCTGCGCGTCCCGCACCACCGCGGCAAGGTCGCGGCCGCGGATATCGACATAGATCCACCCCGACAAGCGCGCGTTCTCCGAGCGAAGCATCGGCGGCCCGTCGGCGAGCCGGATGTCCGCGACCGTGCCCAGCGTCAGGTGCGCGCCGCTCTCGGCGACGAAGGGCAGCGCGCGCAGCTTGTCCAGCGAATCGCGCAACTCGCGCGGGTAGCGCACGCTGATCGGGAAGCGGCGCCGGCCTTCGATGGTCTCGCCGATGGTCTCGCCGCCGATGGCGCCGGCGACCACCGACTGCACCTCGGCGACGTTCATGCCGTAGCGCGAGGCCGCCTGGCGGTCGACGGTCACGTCCACGTAGCGGCCGCCGGCGACGCGCTCGGCGAGCGCCGACGAAACCCCGGGCACGTCCTTGACCAGGCGCTCGATCTCCGCGGCGACGCGCTCGATCTCGGCAAGGTCGTTGCCCGATACCTTGATGCCCAGCGGGCTCTTGATGCCGGTGGCGAGCATGTCGATACGGTTGCGGATCGGCGGGATCCAGATGTTGGCGAGGCCCGGAAGCTGCAGCAGTCGATCGAGTTCTTCGACCAGCTTCTCGGGCGTCATGCCCGGTCGCCACTCCTCGCGCGGCTTCAACTGCACCGTGGTTTCCACCATTTCCATGGGCGCCGGATCGGTGGCGGTCTCGGCGCGGCCGATCTTGCCGAACACGCGCTTCACCTCGGGCACGGTGGCGATGATGCGGTCGGTCTGCTGCAGGATCTGCGCCGCCTTTCCCGCCGACAGGCCGGGCAGCGCCGAGGGCATGTACAGCAAGTCGCCTTCGTACAGCGGCGGCATGAATTCGCCACCCAGGCGCGACAGCGGATAGGCGGTGGCGGCGAGCGCTATAAGCGCGATCACCAACGTGGTCTTCGGCAAGCGCAGTACCAGTGAAAGCAGCGGGCGGTAAGCCGCGATCAGCAGCCGATTGAGCGGATTCACGCGCTCGGCAGGGATGCGGCCGCGGATAAAGATCGCCATCAGTACCGGGACCAGCGTGACCGCGAGCCCCGCGGAGGCGGCCATGGCATAGGTCTTGGTGTAGGCCAACGGCGAGAACAGCCTGCCCTCCTGCGCCTGCAGCGCGAACACCGGCACGAACGACAGCGTGATGACCAGCAGCGAGAAGAACAGCGCCGGCCCGACTTCCACCGCCGCATCGGTGATCAGGCGCAAGCGCTCGGACTCGCTCTTCCAGCCGTGCTCGAGCTTCTTGTGCGCGTTCTCGACCATCACGATCGCCGCGTCGACCATCGCTCCGATGGCGATGGCAATGCCGCCCAGCGACATGATGTTCGCGTTCACGCCCTGGTAATGCATGACGATGAATGCGGCAAGAATGCCCAGCGGCAGCGTGACGATGGCGACGAAGGCCGAGCGCAGATGAAACAGGAACACGAGGCACACCAACGCGACGACGGCGAACTCCTCGGCGAGCTTGCCGCCCAGGTGCCGCACCGCGCGCTCGATCAGCCCGGAACGGTCGTAGGTCTCGACGATCTCCACGCCCGGCGGCAGGCTCGCCTTCAGGGATTCCAGTTTCTCCTTCACCGCGGCGATGGTCTGCAGCGCGTTCTTGCCCGAGCGCATGACGATCACGCCGCCCGCGACTTCGCCCTCGCCGTCCAGTTCGGCGATGCCGCGGCGCATCTCGGGGCCGATCTGCAGGCGCGCCACGTCCTGCAGCGTCACCGGCACGCCTCCCGGCGCAGTGGCAAGCGGTATGGCACGGAAATCGTCCAGCGTCTTCAGGTAGCCGGCGGAACGCACCATGTACTCGGCCTCCCCCAGCTCGATCACCGAGCCGCCGGTCTCGCGGTTGGCTGCCTGCACCGCGGCGACCACGCGCGCGTGCGGAATGCCGTAGGCGCGCAGCCGCTCCGGGTCGAGCTGGATCTGGTACTGGCGCACCATGCCGCCGACGGTGGCCACCTCGGCGACGTCGGCCACGCTCTTGAGTTCGTACTTGAGGAACCAGTCCTGGATCGCGCGCAGTTCCCCCAGGTCGTGGCGGCCGCTGCGGTCGACCAGCGCGTACTGGTAGATCCAGCCCACGCCGGTGGCATCCGGACCGAGCGCGGGCTTCGCCTGCGCGGGCAGCCGCGCCTGCACCTGGTTCAGGTATTCGAGCACGCGCGAGCGCGCCCAGTACGGATCGGTGCCGTCCTCGAACAGGATGTAGACGAAGGAGTCGCCGAAGAACGAGTAGCCGCGCACGGTCTTCGCGCCCGGCACCGACATCATCGTCGTCGTGAGCGGATAGGTGACCTGGTCCTCGACGATGCGCGGTGCCTGCCCAGGATACGGCGTGCGGATGATCACCTGCACGTCGGAAAGGTCGGGCAAGGCGTCCAGCGGCGTGTTCAGGGTCGCCCACAGGCCCCACCCGGTGAGGATGAACGTGGCGATCAGCACCAGGAAGCGGTTGCCCAGCGACCAGCGGATCAGCGCGGCGATCACTGCGCGCCCTTCTTCTTCAGCTTCTCGATGACGTAGTTGCCGTCCGCGTCCGGCTCGCCGCGCATTTCGAACTCGATACTGTCTCCGGCGGCGATGCCGGACAGCACCGCCGGATCGGCAACGATGAATCCCATCTTCATCGCCGGCCACTGGATGCTGGGCATGGGGCCGTGGTCCAGCTCGATGCGGCCCTTGCCCGGCTCGACCTCGAGCACGCGCGCGCTGCCCGCGTGCAGCGCGTCCTTCGCGGGCGCCGCGCTCGCGAGGCGTGCCAGCGCACCCTTGAGGCTGGCTTCGGAATCGATGAGGAACTGGCCGGATGCGACCACGCGTTCGCCAGCCTTGAGCCCCTTGAGGATTTCGCTGCGGCCGCCCATCTCCTGGCCCACCGTCACGTTCACCGGCACGAAACGCTTGCCCTCGGCGACGATCACCAGGCTGCGCTCGCCGGTGCGGATGACGGCTTCGGTCGGCACCAGCACGGCCTCTCGGCCCTGCCCGCGCGACAAGGACAGTTGGGCGAACATGCCCGGCTTGAGGCGCGCGCCCGGGTTCGCCAGCTCGATGCGCGAGCGCAGCGTGCGCGTGGCGGCATTGACCTCCGGCAGGATGGCGCCCACCCTGCCCTTGAACACCACCTCCGGCCAGGCCGCGGCGCGCGCCTCCACCGCGGCACCTGGAACGAGCCAGGCCGCCTGCGCTTCCGGCACCTCGGCCGTCACCCAGACCGTGGACAGGTCGACGATGCGGTACAGCAACTGCCCCGCTGCGACGGTCATGCCTTCGCGAACGCCCAGCTCCGCGATTACGCCGCCGATCGGCGCGCGCAGCGTGAAGCGCGACTGCACCGTGCCCGCGCGTTCGATCGCCGCGATCTGTGCGTCGCCCATGCCCAGCAGCAGCAGCCTCTGGCGCGCCGCCGCCGCGAGCGCATGTTCGCCGCGACCGGCGAGCAGGAGGAATTCCTCCTGAGCACCCGCCCATTCGGGAATCAGCAGCTCGACCAGCGCGTCTCCCTTCGCCACCGGATCAAGCGGCGCGCGCGCGTGCAGCTTCTCGACGAAACCCGCGGCCCGCGTCTGCACCAGCACCACGTTGCGCTCGTTCCAGCCCACCGAGCCCACCGCCTGCAGGCGCGGCTCCAGCGTGCCGGACTCTGCCTGCACCGTGCGCAGGCCGAGGTTCTGCGTCGCCGCCGCGCTCACCGTGATGCCGGGGCCTTCGCCGCCGGCATCGGCGTACACCGGCACCAGATCCATGTCCATGAACGGGGACCTGCCGGGCTTGTCGAACTTCTGCTGCGGAAACATGGGGTCGTGCCAGTACAGCGGCGTGCGCTCGGCTCCGGCTTGCGGCGCGGCAGTCGTGGTCGTTGCAGCCGACGCCATGCCGTGCATGGCGTAGCGGTACCCACTGTAGGCGGCCAGCGCAATTGCCGCGACAAGGGCGGCACCATAGGCAAGGCGTTTCATTGCACGGTCTCCTGCGGATAGAGGAAGCTCAGTTCCGCCCACGCGCGTGCGCGCTCGGCTTCGGCCTGGACCAGCGCCAGTTCGGCTTCGGTGCGTGCGCGCTCCGCCTCCAGCACCGCGGCGAGCGGCCCGCTGCCGCCGCGATAGGCGGCCAGCGCGGCCTCATGCCGCTGCCGGGCGAGCGGCAGCAGCAGTCGCCTGCTGCGCTCGATGCGCACCGCCGCAGTGTCGAAATCGGCAAGCGCGGCGCGAATCTCCGCCTGCAGTGCGCGGCGCGCGTCCTCGCGCTCCGCGCGTGCGCGTTCCAGTTCCGCGAGGCGCGACGCGACATCGCGATCCTGGCGCCGCTCTTTCGCCACCGGCAGCTCCAACACCGCCATGACGCTCAGCATGTTCGAGAAAGCCGGCCGCCGCAGCGAATAGCCGAGTTCCAGGCTCCAGTCCGCGTGTCGGCCGGCGCGCGCCAGTTCCACTTCCGCGCGCGCCAGCTCCTCGCGCTCGCGCAGCGCCTGCAGTTGCGGCAGCTCGGCGTAGCGGGCAAGCAGGGCTTCGCGCGAGCCCGCGAAGCGCGTCACGTCCGGCACTTCACCCAGCGGGCGTTCGGCGGCATCGCCCACCCACGGTTCGAGCGCGATGCGCGCCCGGGTGACGAGCCGTGCGGCACCGATCGCGCGGTCGTTCGCCTGCTCCTCGGCCTGCAGCAGGACATAGCGCTCGGCCGCAGGCATGCGGCCGCTGGCAACGCCGGCGGCGACCGCCTCTACCTGCAGCCGGAACTGTCCGGAGAGCCGTTCGAGAACAGCTCTGGCGCGCTCGGCATAGTGGGCATCGAACCAGGCGCGCGCGGTTTCTCGACGCACCCCCGCCGCTTGCGCGACCAGTCCGGCTTGTTCCACGTCCCGCATGCGCTCGGCGCGCAGGTTGCGCGCGGCGCGCTTGTCCGCGTTGGGGAAGTCCTGCATCCAGCCAATCGTCCGCATGGTCATGAAGTCGCGGTCGTAGCGGAATTCGTTCGGGCCGCTCACCGGCAGGTTCTCGATGCCGAGCTTGAGCCGCGGGTCGGGCAGCTCGCCAGCGCGGCCGACCTGCTCCGCGGCAGCCGACACGGAATGACGTTGCGCGGCCAGGCGCGCCGAGCGGCTCGTGGCGATCGCGAGTGCTTCTTCGAACGACAGGGTCTGGGCTGCGGCAGGCAGGCACAGCACAGCACCGACGATGGCTGACAACAGGCGTACAGACATGATTTCCCTTTCCGGATGGTGAACTCAGCACACCACTGCCGCGCGGCGCGCGGCAGGAAAGGGAAGATCAGAGTCGCAGTGTCTGGAAGCGGATGCGGGGAGGCGGCCCGGTAGCAGGTGCCGCTGCGTACTCGACCGGTGCCAGCAGCGGCGCCGGCGCGGCAGGTGCTGCAGGGACGTAAGTCGCAGGGAGTGCTAGCGACAAGACCTGCGGCGCGGACCTGTTCTGGTCCTCGCTCAGGCAGTGCGCAAGGCAGAGCCCCGCGTTGGCGGTGAGCGCATCGTGGCAGGAGGGGTCCTGCGTCAGCGCCAGCGCCTGTGCCGGCGCCCGCGACACCCATTCACAGGCCGCCATGGCAATCGCGCCCTGAGCGAACAGCAAGGCGGCAATCAGCAGGCGGCAGGTAGAGCGGAGCGCGGCGCGTGTCGGCACGGCAGCGATTATACAGTGAGCTACCGCGCGAAGCCGGCGAGGAGCGGCGCTAAAGCGCAAGCGCGACGCGTCAACCAAGCGGGCGGCAACTCAGGCCTCGAACAGAACACTGCGCATCATGCCACCGTCCTCGTGCTCGAGATTGTGGCAGTGAACCATGAACAGCCCCGGGATCGTCGGCGTGACTTCCACGCGCACGCGCTCGCCCGCGAAGACGCCGACCACGTCCTTGAATCCCGTGTCGATGATGCCGTCCCGCAGATCCCGCGGAACGTGGCCGCCGCTGCGCTCGATGACGCGGAAACGCACGCCGTGGATGTGCATGGGGTGCGGCATGGGCATGCCGCGCCCGTCGTTCGCGAAGGTCCAAACTCCAAACGGATGCGCGGCCGACCGGGAGACGCTCGTCGTCGGCGACGGTGGTCATGTCCTGCGTGTCGAAGCTGCGCCCGTTGAGAAAGCCGCGCATGTGGCGGAACGCGAGTTGCGTGCGCAGCTCGATGCCCTTCGGCGCCGCACGCACCCGGTCGTCCGGCAGGGCGATCTTCCGCGCCCGCGGTCGCGGCCCCGGCAACACGGTAAAGCGGGCGATGTGAAGCCCCATGCCTTGCGACGGCCCCATCATGCCACCCATCATGCCGCGGCCGCCCATCATCGAATCCATCATGTCGAGGCCTGAGAACGCCTGGCTGACGAGCGCGAACTCCGCCCCGTCGCGCCGCGCGCCGAAATCCTCCAGCACCTCGATGCGCTCGAAGGGAAAGAGCGTGACATAGGTTCGCTCCTGGATGCCTTCGGCGCGGCTGAACAGGCCGTTGTCCGCGGCGATGACGCGCAGCGGCCGCCCGTCGGACCAGGCGAGCTTGTAGATACGCGCGTTCGAGGCGTTGGCGATGCGCAGGCGGTAAGGTCGCGGCGTCACCTTGAATGCTGCGTAAGCGACCCCGTTGACCAGCACCGTGTCGCCGAGCACGCCGTTCATGTCATCCATCATCATCCGCTTGTATACGAGCTGGTTGTCGCCGCGAAAGCGGCGATCCTGAAGGACGAGAGGCAGCTCGTGAGGCAGCGACGGCAGTCCCATCTCGCGCTCGGCGGGCTCGCGCACCACGATCAGGCCTGCCAGACCTGCGTAGGTCTGGCGTCCGGTGACGCCATGCGGATGCGGATGGTAAAGATACGTGCCGGCCGGGTTGAGTACCGTGAAATCCACGCTGTAGCGCTCGCCGGAGGCAACCGCCTGGTGCGGGTGGCCGTCGGCCGCCTCGGGCACGAGCATGCCGTGCCAGTGAATCACGGTCTCCTCGCCGACCTTGTTCACCACCTCGATGCGCACGCGCTCGCCGCGACGCAGATCGAGCGTCGGACCGAGGTTCCCCGCCGCGGCGGCAAGCGCGTCGCGCCGCCCGCGCAGCACCTCGGCGCCATAGCGCAGGCCGCGGGTTCTTGCGCCCTCGCGCATCGCCATCGCAGCCGGCGCCGCGACGATCCTGAGGTGCACGTCCGGCTCCCCGGCCGCAAGCGCGTTGCGCAGCGCCGAGGGGATAGCCAGCGCTCCGCCGGCGACGGCAAGCGTCTTTAGCGTTGCACGCTTTGACCAGTCTTGGGTAATCTGTCTCGCAGCCTCGCAATCAGCGGCCGCAACGTCCCATCCAGTACATCAGGCGTCACGGCGCCGATGTGCTTGTAGGCAATGCGGCCTTCCCGGTCTATTAGAAAGGTTTCGGGAACCCCGTAGACGCCCCAGTCGATCGACACCCGACCATCGATGTCGGCACCGGTACGGGTGTAGGGATCGCCCAGGTCATCGAGCCATTTGCGCGCATCTTCCGGCTGGTCCTTGTAATTGACACCGTGTATCGGAATCAGGCCCTCGCGCCTCATCCGCATGAAAAGCGGATGCTCCTCCTTGCAGGCGACGCACCACGAGGCGAACACGTTGACGATCGATACATCGCCGCGCAGATCCGCACTCGACAGTCCGAGCGACCGCCCCCGCACCGGCGGAAGCTCGAATCGAGGCACCGGATTGCCGATAAGCGGTGAAGGAATCTCGCGCGGATTGAGGGTTAATCCCATCGCGAGCAGGACGGCAATCGCGCCGAACAAGGCGAGCGGCAGGAGGAACGCCGGTCGCAGGAGCGTACTCGACGCCACCGACTCCTCGCCATGCGGGTCATGCGGACGGTGCCTCCTTTGCGTTTTCAACCGATCCTTCCCAGCGCAGGAAACGTCTCCAGCAGCCAGAATGCGAAGCGCGAAAGCCACCCGGTCATCATCGCGATCCCCATCGCGACGAGCACCAGGCCCGCCAGGATCTGCAGCAGCCAGCCCACGCGGCGCAGCACGCGCAGGCGCGCCGCCAACTCGCGCGTGAAGACCGCCACCAGCAGGAACGGCATGCCGAGCCCCGCCGCGTAGATGGCGAGCAGCGCAGTGCCGCCTTCGCCCGGCGACTGCGTGGCGTTCACGGTCAGGATCGCGCCCAGCACCGGACCGATGCACGGCGTCCAGCCAAAGCCGAAGGCGAGCCCCAGCACGAACGCGGCGACCGGGCGCCCGCCAGGAAGATTCGGATGAAAGCGCCACTCGCGCTGCAGCCACGGCATGCCGCGCGACATGCCGATCATCAACAGGCCGAAGATGAGTACGATAGCGCCGCCGATGAGGTTCGCTTCGTAGCGGTAGCGCAGCAGCACGCTGCCGAGCGCACTCGCGCCCGCGCCGAGCGCGACGAAGACGACCCCGAAGCCGAAGACGAACACCGCGCTCAGCCCGAGCGCGGCGAGCCGGTGCTGCAGATCGCGCCGGCGCGCAAGCGCCGTCTCCGACTGGCCGGCCACGTACGATACGTACGCCGGTACGAGCGGCAGCACGCACGGCGAGAGGAAGGACACCATGCCCGCAGCGAAGGCCGCGGCGAATCCGATCGCGACCGGCTCCATCAGCGCGGCAGATGCGTCGAGATCAGCTTGATCACGTCCGGGTTATCCCAGGCCGCGGGACCGGCGTGCCGGCCGAGCTCTCGCCCTTCGGCGTCGATCAGCAGCGTCGTGGGGACGCCCGGCGCGCGCAGTCCGCCCGCCGCGCGCATGGTGGGGTCGACGAAGATTGCAAGCGATCCGATGCCCACTTCCTTGTAAAAGCTTTCGACGACCGCGGCACCGCCCGAGTCGATCGATAGGGCCACGACCTCGAACGTAGGCCCGCCGAGCGCTTTCTGCAGCCGGTCGAGCGAAGGCATCTCCTCGCGGCACGGCGGGCACCACGTCGCCCAGACGTTGAACAGTACGGCTTTGCCGCGAAAGTCCGCGAGGCGGACGGGTCGGCCCTTGCCGTCTTCGAACGCGAGCGCGGGCAGCGCGCGCGGCGCTGCGTGCAGCCGCATGGACCCCTCCGTCTTTGCAACTGCGGGGCGCTTCAGCGAGAGGTACGTCCCTACGCCGCCGGCGACAAGCGCGGCCGCGCCAAGCGTCGCGATGGCGACGCGCATCGGGGTCCAGCTCGCCGTCACCGCGCTTGACCCTCCTCGGCAATCCGGCGCCACTTCCGGCCGCGATCGGAGCTGAGGTACACGCTGCGCCGGAACGTGGCGATAGCGAGCTCGTCGCGGCGCACGGGATTCTGGGCGATGTAAGCGACCGCGTCGCGTTCGAGGGGCGGCAGCTCCACGCGCTCGGCATCACCGCCGGCTAGCGCAACGCGTACAAGCAGCGGCCGCCGGTCAAACGCGCCGTACCAGAGGTGCTTACCCTCGATCTCGAAGAAGGCCGAGAGCCCATCGACGTCGGAGGCGACAGTGCTGAATCGCTCGCCCGCGTCGCGCGACAGGTACACGCCCTTGTCGGTGGCAACGGCGACCGTCGCTGGATCATCGGGGTGCACGGCGAGCGCGCGCGCCGCGCCCTCAAGCCCCGCTGCACGCGCCGGCTTCCACAGAATGCCGTCGTTGCGGGTCGAATGCAGTCCTGGCGCCCGCATGCGCGAACTGGGCGCCGGGTTCCAGACGTAGATGGCGTTGGTATTCCAGCCCGTCGCGAGCAGGTGAAAGTCCGTCTCGCCCTCGAGACCAAGCTTGATCCAGGTCCTGCCGCCATCGCGGCTGCGGATCAGGCCGAAGGGATTCACGAGCCCCGAGCCCGGCGCGGGATGCCCGCTGCTGTACAGATGCTCCGCGGTAGCGGAGAAGCCCATATAGTCGTGCGGCGGTCCCGGCGCCTTGGACCACTTGCCGTTTGCGTACACGACGAGGCCGTGATGGCTAGGGATCATCAACCGCCCGCCATCAGCGCTCCAGGCGAGCCCGTGCACATGCGTGAGGGTGACGGCCGATTGGGCGGTCACGGTCGCGGCAACGCCGGTCAAAATTGCCGCGAGTACAAACCGGATCGAAAGCATCACTTCACTCCTTTTGTGCGGGCGGCGTCCTCGAGGATGCGGCGCATGTCTTCGAACGGAACCACCCCTGAATAGCGCTCGCCGGTCTCGACGAACCAGGTCGGCGTCGAGCTCGCGCCGAGCCTGCGCCCGAGCGCGATCAGCCTCTCCACCGGTGTGTCGCACTCCGGGGCCACCTTGGGCTCGATATCGCGCAGCATCAGGTCGTTCCACGCCTTGGCGCGATCGGCCGAACACCAGACCGACTTGGTAAGGCGTACCGAATCCTGGCGAATCACCGGATAGAGGAAAATGTGCACTGTGATGTCGTCGAGCTTAGCGAGGTCTTTTTCGAAGCGCTTGCAGTAGGGGCAGTTCGGGTCGGAGAAGACCGCCACCTTGCGCCGGCCGCTTCCCCGCCGGGTAGTGATCGCGTCGGCGAACGGCAGCGAGGTCCAGTCGATCGCGTTGAGTGTCCTCAACCGCTCCTCGGTCAGATTGAGGCCGGTGCGCCCGTCTAGCGCCTGGCCGACGACGATCACTCGCGCGCGTTCATCAGCGTAGAACACTTGCGGCCCCTTGGGTCCGCGGATTGTTACCTCGTACAGGCTGCTGCCGGTGATACGCCGAACCTGCTCGATGCGCGCGTCGTCGCCGACACGCGACTCAATCATGCGGCGCACGGCGGCCTCGTCGGCGCGGGCCGCGCCCGCCGCAAGCGACAGCGTGAGGCAAACCCAGACCGCACTGCCCTCCTTCATGCCAGGCCGCCGGCGCGGCCTCGTGCGAGCGGATGGCGAGTGCTGCCGCGGCACGGCGCATCTGGCGGCTCGTCACCGCGCGAGCGGGGGATTGCGGTACGCGTTCTCTTCACGATACCTCCGTCGTCGTGGCCCACCAACGGGCCAGTGCGCGGCGCGCCAACGCGCGCCGCGTCCTCAGGCGAGGGATTTCGGAGGTGCGGTGTCGGGCGCCCGCGCGAGCGGGGCGATGAACGTCGCAGGCAGGGATCCGGGGGATTCCGATAGCCAGGCGATCTCGATACCGGACAGCGAGA
Organism: uncultured Enterobacteriaceae bacterium; assembly: GCA_964612335.1. Lineage (GTDB taxonomy): Bacteria > Pseudomonadota > Gammaproteobacteria > Burkholderiales > SG8-39 > CAZTDU01. The sequence goes on from CAZTDU010000005.1 coordinate 224,174, forward strand.
TCGGAAGGACCGAAGTCCAGCCCGCGCAGTCGGTGGCTTGGCAATCGCTCGCCGCAGGCGCGGTCGGGCAGCAGTCCGGCTCCCCCGACGTGGTTGCAATTACGCCACACGGCATTCCCGTATCCGAGGACCGAGCCGCGACCGGGAACGCGACGGCAAGGGTCAGCGCAAGCAGGATGGTCAGGGCTTTTCGCATCGGATAACACTATAGACCAGCGCGCCCCGTAAAGGTTCGCACCCGAGAAAATCTGCCTCGCCATGGTTCGCCCTTGGCTGGCGTGCGCCGAACCGCCACGGCGTATGTGATCAGGAAGACACCCGAAGCGCACGGATACTACGCGGACCGTCCTGACGCCACGCGCACCGCGAACACGCGAAGGTCACTCTCCGCCAGGGATTCGCGCTCCAGCAGCAGTGTCGCGGCATCCTCGAGCGCGTCGCGATTGCGCTCGAGGATGCCGCGGGCACGCTGGTACGCCGCGCCAACGATCTCCTTGACCGCTTCGTCGATCGCCCGCGCGGTGTGCTCGCTGTAGTTGCGCGGGCCCGTATAGCCGGGCACCGGCAGGAGCGGCGACGACTCCTGCTCCAGCGCCAGGTTGGCGAGGCTCTCGTGCATGCCATAGCGGGTGACCATCGAGCGGGCGATATCCGATACTTTCGCGAGATCGTCTGCCGCGCCCGTGGAAACGCGACCGAACACGATCTGCTCGGCGGCGCGACCGCCGAGCAGCACCGCCATCTTGCTCTCCAGCTCCTCGCGCGTCATGAGAAAGCGATCCTCCGTCGGGCGCTGAATGGTGTAGCCAAGCGCACCGATGCCGCGCGGGATGATGGATACCTTGTGCACCGGGTCGGCGCCCGGAAGCGCCATCGCCACCAGCGCGTGGCCCATCTCGTGGTAGGCGACCGTTCGGCGCTCCATGGGATTGAGGATGCGGCTCTTCTTCTCCAGCCCGGCGACGATGCGTTCGATAGCGACGGTGAAGTCTTCGAGCGCTACCGCCTCGCTTTCCCTGCGCGTAGCAACGAGCGCCGCCTCATTGACAAGATTGGCGAGATCCGCGCCGGAGAATCCCGGAGTAAGCGCGGCGACCTGCTCCAGCGCGATGTCCGGCGCGAGCCGGATCCGCTTCACGTGCACTTCGAGGATCTGAACTCGCCCGGACTTGTCCGGACGATCGACCAGCACCTGACGGTCGAAGCGGCCCGCGCGCAGCAGCGCCGGGTCGAGCACCTCCGGGCGGTTGGTGGCCCCGAGCAGGACGAGACCCGTGGCGGGGTCGAAGCCGTCCAGTTCGGCAAGGAGCTGATTGAGGGTCTGCTCCTTTTCATCGTGGCCACCCGCCACGTTGAAGCTGCCACGCGCGCGCCCAAGCGCGTCGAGTTCGTCGATGAAGATGATCGCCGGCGCTTGCTTGCGCGCCTGTTCGAATAGATCGCGCACGCGTGCGGCGCCGACACCGACGAACATCTCGACGAACTCGGACCCCGAGATGGAAAAGAACGGCACGCCCGCCTCGCCCGCGACCGCGCGCGCGAGCAAGGTCTTGCCAGTACCCGGTGGTCCGACCAGCAGCACCCCCTTGGGCAGCCGTCCGCCCAGGCGCCCCAGGCGCTGGGGCTCCTTCAGGAACGCGACAATCTCGCGCAGCTCGTCCTTTGCCTCGTCCACGCCGGCGACGTCCGCGAACGTCACTTTGGTGTCGGTCTCGACGTAGACCTTCGCCTTGCTCTTGCCGATCGACATCATGCCGCCCATGCCATGGCCTCCCATGACGCGCTTGGCGAGGAACATCCAGATGCCGAAAAACACGAGCGCCGGAATGATCCAGCCGAGAAGGTCGCGCAGGAACGTGTTTTCGACCACACCGGTGAACTTGACGTCGTACTGCGCAAGATCCCTTGCGAGCGCGGGGTCGACGCGCGTGGTGACGATGCGCGTGCGCCCGTCGGGCGTGGGCTTTCTCAGCTTGCCCTGGATCACGTTCTCGGCGACCGCGACCTCCTCCAGCTCGCCGGTCTTCAGGTGGTGCAGGAACTCGCTGTAGGGAATCGGCTGCACCTGGCTCGCGCCGACCCAGAGATCTCGCATCCACACAATCGCGACGATCGCGAGGACAACGTACCAGACGTTGAAGGTCCTCTGCTCCACGCTAGCCTCCCCTTTGCAGCGAAAGCATCCGCATCACAATCGCCAGAGCGACGGCCCCGGCGCCCAGCGCGGGCAACGCGCTCGTGCCTATCGCGGCGAATAACGCGCCGCCGAGCATCGAGCCTGCAGCCTGCCCGGCCGTGATCGCGGCATTCTGCGCACCGAGCGCGATACCGCGGCGTGCGCCTCCGGCCGCGGCCATCTGCAGGCCAAGCAGGCCGAAAGCGAGCCCGAGCGCGCCGCCTAGCGGCGCCGCGAGTCCGAGCGTCGCGGCATAGGAGCGCGCGTAGGGCATGAGAACGAGCACCGCGCCGCCGATGGCGACGAGTACGAGCGCCCACGTGGTGCGTGGCGCACTCACCGGCACGCGCGGCAGGACTACGAGCTGTACGAGGGCCATGGTCGCGCCACAGACCATGAACAACCCGGCGACTTCTCTGCTTCCGAACCCCAGCGGACCACGCAGGTGCAGTGCCGTTCCAATCTCGAATCCGCCGAGCAGCAGGGCAACCAGGGCCGCCGCCAGCAGGGCAGTGAGGGCTTCCCGCGTGCGCAGCGCGTCGCCAGCCGCCTCGTGAACCTCGACAGCCCTCGGCAATCGCCCGACTGACACGCGAAGCAGTGCCAGTGCAGCCGCGGAGGCCTGGACGCCAAGCGCGAGCCGGACAGCGCGATGCTCGGCGGGCGCGGTTGCGCCCTCGGCAAAGCCCGCGATCCAGCCGCCGAGCGCCGGCCCGGAAAGATAGCCGCCGAGTAGCGCCGCTCCATACCAGGCGATTCGTCGCGGCCTCAATCGCGCATCGCCCGTCTCGTAAAGCATCGCCAGCGACGCCGGCAGCACTGCACCGAAGGACAACCCCGCCAGCGCCTGGAACGCATAGAGCTGCGCGACGCCGTGCTGGAGATAGAAGGGCAGCGCCGCGAGGGCAGCGCCGGCACAACCCGCGGCGATCACGGTTTGGCGGCCCACGCGATCGGAGAGGTGTCCCCACAGCGGCGCCGCCAGTGATGCGCACGCAAGGAATACCGCAGGGAGCGCGCCAGAATGCCACGCAATGTCCGCGCCCCCGCCCACGCGCAGATACAGCGGCACGAGCGGCACCAGCGTTCCGTAGCCTAGCGCCACCGCGAACAGCGCGAGGAGCGGGCCGCTCAAAGCCGCCCCGACCGGAGCGCCAGCAGCGCCCAGACTATGCCCAACACGCCCGCTACGCCGAACCCCAGCAGACCGAGCAGCGGCAGTCCCTCCCAGTGCGGACCCGCATGGGTGGACAGCAGAATCGCCGAGCCGAGGAGAATCGAGGAAATGATCAGCGCGAACGCCAGCCGGTTGCTGGCCCCAAGCAGATGACGCTGCAGTGACCCGTCGCTATGGTGGCGGATGTCGAAAAGCGGCTCGCCGCGTTCGAGTCGGTCGATCGCTCGCCGCAATGCGATCGGTGTTTCCCCAGCCAGCTCACGCAAGGCCCACACGAACCGGTAGCCCTTCGCCATCGTGTCGGCGCCGAAACGCGGTTGCAAGGCATGCCTGAGAAGCCTGCTGGCGTACGATTTGAACGCCTCCAACGAACTGAACTCCGGGTCGAGATTGCGCACCAAGCTCTCCAGCTCGGTAAATGCCCGCATCAGCATCATCGTCTCGCGCAGCAGCCTGATGCGGTGCCTGCGCCCCAGATCGATGAACTCCCCGAGAATCGTGCCGAACGATTCCTTCCCAAGCCCGGACGCGCGATAGTACCGATCAAGGGCACCGCCTAGTTCGGCCGTGAAGGCAGCGCGATCGAGCGACTTGGCGGCACCGCCCATGCCGAGGAAGGCGCTGGCGACCCACTCCGGATCTCGCGCCATCACGGCGAGAAAGAGCTGGCGCAGGTGCTCCTGCAGGCGCGGCGAAAGCTCCCCGATCGCACCGAAGTCGTGGAAGCAGAGGCGCCCGTCTGGCAGCAGAAAGACGTTGCCGGGGTGCGGATCGGCGTGAAACACGCCATGCTCGAATACTTGCGTGAGGAACAGTCGCATGAACGACCTGGCGAGATCTCGCCGCTGCGAGAAATTCGTCGTCTCGTCGATGCGGTGACCGGGGCTGTGCGTCATCGTCAGCACGCGGCGTGTGGTGGCGTCCCAGAAGATGGCGGGCACGTAAACCAGCGGCTCCGCCCGATTGAGCTCCGCGAAGCGCTCTACGTTGCGGCCTTCCTGCTCGAAGTCCAGTTCGCCGCGCAGCGTCGCGGCGAACTCCTCCACCAGCCCCGGCAGATTGAACGGCCGCATCGAGGGTACCGCGGAGAGCATTCGGGAGACACGCCGCAGCACGGCCACGTCAGCCTCTACCGTGCGGTCGATCCCCGGGCGCTGCACCTTGACGATGACCTTGGCGCCATCGTGCAGCTTGGCGCGGTGCACCTGCGCCATTGAACCCGCGGCCATAGGCTGGTCGTCGAAATCGGCAAAGATGTCCTCGACGCGCCGACTGGTATCTTCCTCGATAATGCGACGGGCAGTCTCGGCCGGGAAGACCCCGGCACGATCCTGCAACGCACGCAACTCGCCAACCAGCGCGGTCGGGAACAGATCGTCGCGCTGCGACAGCATCTGTCCGAACTTGACGAACGTCGGCCCGAGTTCCTCGAGCGCCTCGCGCAGGCGCTGGGCGTCCTCGCGCGTGTGCGCCCCCGCATCTTCGCCGGAAGCACGACCGAATCCCAGACGTGCAGCGTAGTGGCGCCATCCCTTGGCTACCGCAACGCGGGCGATCGCGGCGAGGCGGGAAGCCTCGCCGGGTGCTCCGCCTGCGCCGGATTCCGCGCGCTCGCTCACTTGACTACCCTTGCCCTGGGCGCTCGCGATTCACCCCTGGAGCGCCCCGCAGGCGTGCTTCTCGTCTCCGCGAATCCGGCGCTCTCGATCACCGCGCGCACTGCGTTCGCCGAGGCACGCAGGCGTTCTCTCTCGTCGTCCGAGAGTGGTACAGGGAGGACACGGCGTATGCCGGAGCGATCGACGATCGCCGGCAGACTCAGGCAGACATCCCGAATTCCGTAGTGACCGTCTATAAGCGTCGAAACGGTGAGCACCGATGCCTCGTGGCGCACGACGGCCTCGACGATCCGCGTGAGCGCCGCGGCGATGGCAAAGTTGGTGGCGCCCTTGCGGCGGATGATCTCGTAAGCTGCCTCCCGCACGCGGACGGCGATCGCGTCCATGTCCTCGGGCGTGCACGACATCCCGGTGAGGCCGCAGTACTCTTGGATTTGCACATTGGCGAGGCTCGCGGTGGACCACGCCACGATTTCGCTGTCGCCGTGCTCGCCGAGCACATAGGCATGCACGTTGCGCGCGTCGACGCCATAGTGCTGCGAGAGTTCGGCGCGCAGTCGCGCCGTGTCAAGCACGGTACCCGAACCGAATACGCGCTCGGGCGGAAGGCCAGACATGCGCAGCGCCGCAAAAGTGAGCGCGTCGACCGGATTGGTGGCAATGAGGAGCAGCCCCTCTGGGTTGGCGCGCACCACTTCCGGCACGATGCCGCGGAGGATCTCGACATTTCGTCGCAAAAGCGCTGGCCGAGCTTCGCCAGCCCGCTGCGCGGCGCCCGCCGCGACGACCGTTACCGCGGCGCCGACGGCGTCCGCCAAAGAGCCGGCCCTCACCCTTACGGGGGGGAAGAATGGCACCGCGTGCGCGATGTCCATGGCTTCGCCCTCGGCGCGCGCGCGATCCGCATCGATCAGCACAATCTCCTGCGCAAGGCCCGAGACGGCGAGCGCATTGGCGAAAGTGCTGCCGACGCGTCCCGCGCCCACGATGACGACTTTGTCGTTCACCCGTGCACCTTGCCGACACCCAGCGCGGCGTCGGTCCTCGCGATCGAGGCGGGTGCGACTCGCTCAGCCTGGGTAAGCGCGCGGATCGCATCGATCGTTTCCGGGATCACGATCGCCTGGTTGTCGACCATGTAGGCGTAGAAGAGCTCGTTGCCTTGCACCTTGAGCATGTCCTCCCATAGCGCCACCTCGTAAAGGTCCGCTCGCGGGCGGCCGGCATCGGCCATCAGCTCCTTCACCGCGTTGAGCGCCGGCAGGCCGTCGGCGTAGCGGATGAGGGCTATGCGCGTGGAGGTGCGAAACGCCGCGAGCACCTCTTCCTTGGACGCCGCCCGCGTCATCTCCACCGCCCAGTAGTGCAGGTGCGCGAGCGTCTCGGGCACCTTCACCGCCATGGTGACGACGTCGAGATCCGGGTCCACGGTCTGCGCGTCCGGGCCCTGATGACTCGGGATCTCGGCCTCGGGGACGAGCGTGTTCATGATGCCGCCTTCGTGGCTCTCCCACGGATCGGTAGCGCGCCTGAGCAGCGTGCCGCGCGCCTTGCGCAGCAGCCCCGCGCGCTTGAGCACGCCCAGCGTCCGCACGATCGAGGTGGTATTGCAGGACACCACGCGCGTCGCGTCGCGCCCGAGCGCGCTCGCGTAGTTGCACTCGGCTACGAACGAGTGTCCCGTCACCGAGTGCTTCTCGCCGCCTTCGACGATGAACTTGATGCCGCGCTTGCGGTAGGTCTCGACGTTCTTCGCCGCGATCCGCCTGGGCGTGCAATCAACGACTACATCAACATGGCCGAGGAGGTCTTCAAGGCTGCCGGCGACCTCCAGTCCGCCGTTACGCATGGCATCGGCCGCCTGAGGCGTAGCGGCGAATAGCGCCATCGCCCGTTCCACGGCGATGCGCGTGCGCCAGTCGGCCACCACATCCGCTACGCCGACCAATTGCATGTCGTCCTGCCTCGCCACGGCGTCGGCGACTCGCTTGCCAATCACCCCGTAGCCGTTCACTGCAACCCGGATGCCTTTATCCATCGTAGTCTCCACCAATCAAGTGAAGGGGGCACTGCGCCGCCATGACGGCCGTTCCCCGATTTCCCATTCGAGGGTCAGTGCGAGAAGCACGCGGATGAGGACTATGACGGCCAGGACGCCAGCGCTCTCCAGCGTCTGCGTCACCGTCACCGTGCGGATGATGTCACCGGCGATCAGGAACTCCAGGCCAAGCACGAGCGCGCGGCCCAGGCCGACGCGCAGGTCTCTGTAGGTCGACAGAAAGCCTCCTCGCCAAAGCGCCGGCAGCGAGGCGAAAACGGCGACGGCGAAGCCGGCGAGGATCACCACCACACCGACGACCTCAACGAGCGCGCCCGTCACGGCGAAAACCTCCTTCAGCGCGTCCATCACGCGGATCTACTCCAGGTCATCGCGCGGTATAGCCATCGTCCACGACCGGGCGCCGGTGAACGGGTCGACCTCTCTATCGAGTCCAATCATGTGTCAGTCTCCCTTATTTCAACCCTTGGACGCTGGCGCGCTTGAGGAGGAGGGCGTTCGCCGCGACGATGAGCGAACTGCCCGACATCGCGAGCGCCGCCATCTCGGGACTGATGGTAATCGGATAGAACACGCCGGCGGCGAATGGAAAGGCGATCACGTTGTAACCCACCGCCCACCACAGGTTCTGGTGCATCTTGCGCAAGGTGACGCGCGACAAGCCGATGGCGGCGACCACGTCGAACGGATCGCTCTTCATCAGCACCACGTCGGCGCTTTCCATCGCCACGTCGGTGCCCGCGCCGATGGCGAAGCCCACGTCGGCCTGGGTGAGCGCGGGCGCGTCGTTGATGCCATCGCCCACCATACCGACCTTCCTGCCCTTCGCCTGCAGCGCCTTCACCTGCTCGGCCTTCTGCCCGGGAAGCACCTCGGCGAGCACCAGGGAGACGCCCAGCTCGCGGCCGATGCGCTCGGCGGTCGCACGGTTGTCGCCGGTGAGCATGGCCACCTCCACCCCGCGCTCGCGCAGCGCTTTCACGGCCTCGGCCGACGTCGGCCGGGGCGCGTCGGCAATGGCGATGAGCCCGCGGAGCTTCCCGCCGAGCGCCACGTGCACCACCGTGCGCCCGCCACCGGCGAGGCGCTCGGCCTCGGCTTCCAGGCCCGTCAGATCGACCGCCTCGGCATCCATGAGCCGGCGGTTGCCGATGAGCGCGCGCTCCGTGCCGACCGTGGCGTGCGCCCCCATGCCGTCGACGTTGGTGAAGCGCTCCGCCCTCAGCGGCTCGACGCCCTTCGCTTTCTCCAGGATGGCGTGCGCGAGTGGATGCTCGGAATGGCGCTCCATGCCGGCGGCAAGCGCGAGCACCTCGGCCTCGCTGCGGCCCGGGGCGGCAACGACTTCGACGACCTCGGGCTTGCCCAGGGTGAGCGTGCCGGTCTTGTCGAAGATCACCACGTCGAGGCGCGTCGCATTCTCCAGGGCGGACGCGTTCTTGATGAGGATGCCGTTCTGCGCGCCCCGCCCGGTGCCGATCATGATCGCCATCGGCGTGGCGAGCCCGAGCGCGTCGGGGCAGGCGATCACGAACACCGTGATGGTGAGCGTGACCGCGAGCAGCAGCGTCTGACCGATGATCCAGAACCACACCGCGAAGGTGGCGAGCCCGATCACGATCGCGATCAGCACCAGCCACTGCGAGGCCTTGTCGGCGAGGAGCTGGGCCGGCGCCTTGGAGTTCTGCGCCTCCTGCACCAGCTTCACGATCTGCGCGAGCGCGGTGTCCGCGCCGACCTTCGTGGCGCGCAGGCGGAAGGCGCCGCTCTTGTTGATGGTGGCGCCGGCGACATTCGATCCCGTGGTCTTCTTCACCGGCATCGATTCGCCGGTGAGCATCGACTCGTCGACCTGCGTCTCGCCCTCGGT
>CAZTDU010000006.1:0-210657 GCA_964612335.1 uncultured Enterobacteriaceae bacterium
TGTCCATGCGCACCGAGGCGTAGAACTTGAGCGCGTTGCCGCCGGTGGTGGTCTCGGGGTTGCCGAACATGACGCCGATCTTCATGCGGATCTGGTTGATGAAGATCACCAGCGTATTGGTGCGCTTGATGTTGGCGGTGAGCTTCCTGAGCGCCTGGCTCATCAGCCGCGCCTGCAGGCCCATCTGCGGCTCGCCCATCTCGCCCTCGATCTCGGCCTTGGGCGTGAGCGCCGCCACCGAGTCGACGACGATCACGTCCACCGCGCCCGAGCGCACCAGCATGTCGGCGATCTCGAGCGCCTGCTCGCCGGTGTCCGGCTGCGAGATGAGCAGGTCCTCGGTCTTCACGCCGAGCTTGCCGGCGTAGACGATGTCCAGCGCGTTCTCGGCGTCGATGAAGGCCGCGGTGCCGCCCATTTTCTGGATCTCGGCGATGACCTGCAGCGTGAGCGTGGTCTTGCCCGAGGACTCCGGGCCGTAGATCTCGACCACGCGGCCGCGCGGCAGGCCGCCGACGCCGAGCGCGATGTCCAGCCCCAGCGAGCCGGTGGAGACGACCTCGACGTCCTTCACCGCCTCGGCGTCCATCTTCATGATGGAGCCTTTGCCGTACTGCTTCTCGATCTGCGCCAGCGCCGCTGCCAATGCTTTAGACTTGTTGTCGTCCATTTCCTGTACCTCTTCTTGTGGGTTGTTGGCATCATTCGGCGGGCAGCGCCCGGGCCAACACCGGATACTGTATAAACGTCCAGCAATGCTAGGGCGTTGACCGCTGCCTGTCAACACTGGAAAAACCGTTAGGAGACAAAAAGATGGCGAAAATTGCATTCCTCGGCCTGGGCGTCATGGGCTACCCAATGGCGGGACACCTGCTGAAAAAGGGTGGCCACGACGTGACCGTGTACAACCGCACCGCGGCAAAGTCCGCTCAGTGGGTCAAGGAGTACGGCGGCAAGTCCGCCGCAACGCCGAAGGAAGCCGTGGCGGGTGCGGACCTGGTCGCCATGTGCCTGGGCAACGACGACGACGTGCGCTCGGTGGTCTATGGGGACAAGGGCGCGCTCGCCGGCATGAAGAAGGGTGCGCTGCTGGTGGACCACACCACGGCGTCCGCGATCCTCGCGCGCGAGCTGCACGCAGCCTGCAAGGAAAAGGGCATCGGCTTCGTCGACGCGCCTGTGTCCGGCGGCCAGGCGGGCGCGGTGAACGGGCAGCTCGGCATCATGTGCGGTGGCGAATCGGCCGATTTCGACCGCGCCAAGCCGGTGCTCGACCTCTATGCCAAGAGCTGCGTGCTGATCGGGGCCCCGGGCGCCGGCCAGCTCACCAAGATGGTGAACCAGATCGCCATCGCCGGCCTGGTGCAGGGCCTCTCGGAAGCGCTCAACTTCGGCATGAAGGCCGGTCTGGACATGGAGAAAGTCGTCTCGGTGATCTCCAAGGGCGCCGCGCAGTCCTGGCAGATGGAGAACCGCTGGAAGGCCATGACCGACGTGAAGTTCGACGGCTTCGGCTTCGCGGTGGACTGGATGCGGAAGGACCTCGGCATCTGCCTCGAAGAAGCGAAGAAGAACGGCGCCCGCCTGCCCACCACCGCGATGATCGACCAGTTCTACGCCCAGGTGCAGGCGCGCGGAGGCAAGCGCTGGGACACCTGCAGCCTGATGCACCTGCTGGCGAAGGACTGAACAGCAGACCGGGCGGCCGCGCGGCCGCCGCAGCGGCTCAGGGCCGCACGCCGTACTTGGGCTTCGGCCCCAGGCTGGTGGCGAGCCGTCCCTGGGCCGCGTCGATGAAGCGGCAGAGGATGGCCCGCGTCTCGCGCGGGTCGATGATCTCCTCGACGCCGAAGGCTTCGGCGGTGCGGAAGGGCGAGGCGAACGCGCGCAGCTCGGCTTCGAGCTCGGCTTCGCGCGCCGCCGGGTCGGGCGCGCCCTCGATCTCGCGCCGGAACGCGGCGGCGACGCCGCCCTCGACCGGGAGCGAGCCCCACTCGGCGGAGGGCCAGGCGATCTTCAGGTCGATGCCGTTCTTGTCGGTGGTGCCCATGCCGGCCATGCCGTAGCACTTGCGGATCACCACGGTGTACAGCGGCACCGTCGCCTGCAGGCCGACGTAGACGCTGCGCATGCCCTCGCGCAGCGTTGCCGCGGCTTCCGCGTCGCGCCCGACCATGAAGCCCGGCACATCGACCAGGAACACGATCGGGATGTGGAAGCAGTCGCACAGCTCGACGAAGTGCGTCTGCTTGCGCGCGGCGCGCACGTCCATCGCGCCGCCGTAGACCATGGGGTTGTTGGCGACGAAGCCCACCACCTTGCCGTTCATGCGCGCGAGCGCCGTGATCAGCGCCTTGCCGAAGCTCGGCTGCAGCTCGAACACCGAGTCGCGGTCTGCGACCAGGCGCATGAGCTTCCTCATGTCGTAGGCCTGGCGGCGGTTGCGCGGCACGATGGTGAGCAGTTCCTCCTCGGCCCGGCCAGCGGGGTCGCCAGTGTCCAGCACCGGCGGCAGCTGCCACACGTTCTGCGGCATGTACGACAGGTATCTGCGGATCAGCTCGAAGCACTGCGCCTCGCTGGCGGCGACGTTGTCGATGGTGCCGGCGAGGTCCACCGCCACCGCGGGGCCGCCCAGCTCCTCCTTGGTGACCTTCTGGCGCAGCGAACGCTCGACCACCGGCGGGCCGGCGGCGAACACCTGACTGGTGTCCTTCACCATCACCGACCAGTGCGACAAGATCGCGCGCCCGGCGGGGCCGCCCGCCGCGGTGCCCATCACCGCGCACACCACCGGGACTTCGCCCATCAGCTGCACCGAGCGTTCGAAGCCGTGCACGCCCGGGAACACCGCATGGCCGCGGCGGTTGATCGAGGCGACGCTGCCGCCGGCGCCGTCGATGAGGTTCACCAGCGGAATGCGGTACTGGTGCGCGAGGTCCTCGACGAAGCCGCCCTGCCCGCCCTTCTTGCGGTCGCCGCTCCAGCTGGTGCCGCCGCGCACGGTGAAATCCTCGCCGCCGATGGCGACCGGCCGTCCGGCGATCTGCGCCAGCCCCATCACATAGGGCGCGGGCGTCACGCCTTCGAGCTTGCCGTCGGCTGCGTAGCGGCCCTGCCCGGTGAGCGTGCCGACCTCCTGGAACGAGCCCGCGTCCACCAGGCCGCCGATGCGCTCGCGGATCGTCAGTCGGCCCTGCGCATGATGCTTGGCCACCGCCGCGGCGCCGCCGAGCGCGCGCGCCTCGGCGCGGCGGAACGCCAGCTCGTCGACCTCGGGCTGCCAGCCCTTCGGCCCGCCGTCGCCCGCGCTCATGCCTGCGCGCTCATTCTTCCAGCGTGGCGACGAGCTGGCCTTCGCTCACCGGCTCGCCCTCGGCGACGTGCAGCTCGACGAGCTTGCCGCCGTCCTCGGCGATCACCGGGATCTCCATCTTCATCGATTCGAGGATCATGATCGTGTCGCCGGCGGCAAGCGCCTGGCCCTGCTGCGTGACGATCTTCCATACCGAGCCGGTGACTTCGGCATTGACCTTGATGCGCGCCATCGCGTTCCTTCCTTCGGGTAGTAGCGGATTCAGTAGCTGGTCGGCCAGGCGCGCATCAGGTGCTGGCCGATGCCGTTGGTGAGGCGCAGGCGGTGGATCTCCAGCATGCGGATCAGGTAGTCGCGCGTCTGCTGCGGCCGGATCACCGACTGCGCGGCAAACACCGAGGCGAAGTCCCACACCGAGCTCTCGCGGTTCATCTCGGCCAGCGCGTCGTCAAAGCCCTCCGCGCCCGGATCGATGCCGTGCACCACCTTCACCGCGAACACCGGGTCCATGAAGCTGACCTCGGCGGTGGGCCACGCGGCGACCTCGTCGGAATTCCTGCCGCCGCCCATGTTCAGGTAGGCCTGCCCATAGCTCTTTCGGACGATGACCGAGAGCTTGGGCACGGTGGTGAGCGCAAGCGCGTTCATCATGTTCATGATCTTCCCGGGCGCGCGCCGGCGCTCGGCGTCGGTGCCGATGACGAATCCCGGCGTGTCGACGAACAGCAGCAAGGGGATGTTGAACGAGTCGCACAGCACGATGAAGCTGGTGAGCTTCTCGCAGGCATCCGAGTCCATCGCGCCGCCCCTGGACTGCGGGTTGTTGGCGATGACGCCCACGGTGCGGCCGTCCAGCCGCGCCAGCCCGCTGACGCCGGCCTTGCCGAAGCGCGCCTTCAACTCGAAGAAGCTGTCCTTGTCCACGACCGTGCGGATGATCTTGCGCATGTCGTAGACCTGCGTGCGGCTGCCCGGCAGCAGGCCGAGGATGTCGCGCATGGCATCGCCCGAGCCTGCGGGAACCGCCGCGACCGGCGGCGCCTCGCGATGGTGCGACGGCATGTAGGCGAGGAAGGCCTTGATCGCGTCGATCGCCTCCTCGTCCGAATCCACCACCTGGTCGGCGTAGCCGGTGACCTCTGCGTGCACGCGCCAGCCGCCCATCTCCTGCGGGTCGACGTCCTCGCGGATCGCCAGCGACGCGAGCAGCGGGCTGGACACCGCCAGCACCGCGCCCTTGCGCATGACGTTGAACTCCGACAGCACCGAGTACCAGGACGAGGAGCCGTAGGACAGGCCCAGCGTCGCCGCCGCCCAGGGCGTCTCGCGCATGCGCTGGTACTGCGTGGCGTCGTTCCCGAGCATCGAGCCCATGCCGCGCGCGCCCATGTGGTCCGGCATGCGCGCGCCCGAGGATTCGCCGAGGAACACCATCGGCAGCCCGCGCTGCGTGGCGACGCGCTTCATGTGCGCGATCTTGCGGCCGTTGGTGGATGCGCTGGAAGCACCCTTGACGGTGAAGTCATTGGCGAGCACCGCGGTCTCGCGGCCGTTCACCTTGCCGAAGCCGGTGATCTTGCCGTCGGCGGGCGTGCTGTCGCGGTCAGCCGGGTTGCTGGTCGACGTGGCAAAGAGGCCGGACTCGATGAACGAGCCGGCATCGCACAGGCGCGCGATGCGCTCGCGCGCGTTCAGCATGCCGGCGGCCTTGCGCCGCGCGACCTTCTCCGGCCCTCCCATGGCGAGCGCACGCGCCTCGCGCCCGGCGAACTCCTCGTCCAGCTGCTTCTGGCGATCGATGCTCATGGACGGATTGTAGACAATAGCGCGGTCCGCACGGGCGGCGCCGGCTGGCTAGGTTCGCAGCAGCAGCCGATCCAGCGGCTCGCCGGTCCGCAGCTTGCGCAACTGGATGAGCACGTAGGCCGCCATGGCGAAGTTGCCCAGCGCCATGATCAGCGCGAACCAGGCCGCGCGCGCGAACGCCGTGCGTTCCTTGTAGGCAACCCAGACGTAGAAGGTGAGGAAGCCGAAGTAGGCATCGGCCAGCGTCGCCACGAACCAGGGGTCGCGCATCAGGTGGCCGTTGTCGAATACCGAGCGCACCAGGCTCGCCTGCACGGTCACCACCGTCATCACCGCGATGACGAGCAGGAAGATCACCGTCAATAGTCGCTTCATGTTCATGTCGAATCCTTGCGTGGATGCCTGATGTGAGCGGGGCGGTCGCCTGAATGCCGGTGCAGCCTCCAGGTGGCGAGCGGGCCGAGCATCGCGCCCAGCCCCAGCGTCGTCCAGGCGATGCCCCAGGCGAAGGCGTCGGCCGAATCGCGGCCGCCGCCGGCGGCATCGAGCGCCCAGCCGAACACCACCGGGCTCACCACGCCGGCGCCGAAGCCGATCACCGAGCGCACCGCGTACGCGACGCCGAGCATGTGCGGCGGCACGCTCTCGGCGAGCACCGTGGAATGCGTGGACGAATCCGCAATGGCGGAGAAGTTGTATACGCAGGCGAGCGCAACCAGCAGGCCGATCGGCAGCGCCATCAGCCAGCCGATCGAGAACGACAGCGCGAGGCTCACGCACGACCAAAGCAGGATGGTCTGCGTGCGCCCCCAGCGGTCTGCCATGATGCCGCCGACCGTGCTGCCGGCAATGTTCGCCACGTAGGTCAGCGCCGACAGGGACAGCGCGAGCGTCGCGGCCTCTGCGGTGCCACGGCCGTTCGCCATCAGCGCGGCGGTGAGGAACGCTGGCAGCCACGCCCACAGCGCGAGCAGTTCCCAGTTGTGGAAGGTGTAGCCCCACACCGACAGCATGCCGCGCCGGTTCTTCAGCACCGCGGGCAGTGCGGCGAGCATCGGCTCGCCCGCCGGACGCGGATGGATCACGTTGGGCGTGGCGCGCACCGCGTACAGCGTCAGCAGCCACGCCACGACCGGCAGCGCGGCGATGACGCCGAGCGCGCCGCGCCAGTCGGTGAACTTCAGCGCGAGGCCCGCCACCACCAGCGCGATCGCGTAGCCCGCGCTGGAGCCGGCGATGAGGAAGCCCATGGCGCGGCCGCGCCGCGCGCGCTCGACGTTGTCGTTCAGCAGCGCGAGCACCGGCGTGTAGGTGCCGCCGGCGCACAGGCCGGTGAGCAGGTGCAGCCAGTACGCCGACCAGAAGCCGTCGGCGAAGGCGACGAACAGGAACGGGCTCGCCCACGCGGCAATGCCGGACAGCACGTAGGTGCGCTTGGCGCCGTAGCGATCGGCGATGAAGCCGACGATGAACAGCGACGTCAGGTAGCCGAGGTGGAACGCGGACTGCACCAGGCCCGCCTCGCGGCCGCTCAGGCCCCATTCCGCCTGCGTCAGCGGCAGCACCGCGGAGTAGGCGACGAACCAGGTCGCGCCCAGCACCCGGCTGCCGCAGATCAGCGCGAGCCAGCCGCCCGAGCCCGGCGCAGTGCTCATACGAGCAGGGGGCGCGGGCCCCTTCCGGTAGTCGCGTCCGGGGCCTTCCCGCGCCCCCCGCACCCCCCGTACCTCACGCCGCCGTAGACAGGCGGACCGGGATGCGCTTCGGCCCGAACGGCTTGCCGAACTTCCGGTAGCGGCCGGCGAGCCGCGTGCCGCAGAAGGTGCAGGCCCCCGCGTCCGACAGGTGGTAGGCGCGGATGTCGTACCAGTCGCGCACGATCACCGCCTGCGCGCAGCCCGGGCAGTACGTCGAGCCGCCTTCTTCATCGTGCACGTTGCCGGTGTAGACATGGTTCAGGCCGGCGCGCCGTGCGATCGCGCGCGCGCGCGCAAGCGTCGCGGATGGCGTGCGCGCCACGTCGGTCATCTTCCAGTCGGGATGGAAGGCGGTGAAATGCAGCGGCACGTCCGCGCCCAGGCGCTCGCGTATCCAGCGGCACTCGGCTTCGAGCTCGGCGTCGGAATCGTTCCTGCCCGGGATCAGCAGCGTCGTGATCTCGGTCCAGACCTGCGTGTGCTTCACGAGGTACTCCAGCGTGTCCAGCACCGGCTGCAGCCTGCCGCCGCAGACGCGATGGTAGAACTCGTCGCTGAACGCCTTCAGGTCGACGTTCGCGGCGTCCATCCCGGCGAAGAACTCGCGCCGCGGCGCGTCGTGCACGTAGCCCGCGGTGACCGCGACCGTATTCACGCCACGCGCATGGCAGGCGTCGGCGATGTCGATCGCGTACTCGGCGAAGATCACCGGATCGTTGTACGTGAACGCCACCGAGGCGCAGCCCAGCTTCACCGCGGCGTCGGCGATCGCCTCCGGCGTGGCGGCATCCATCAGGCTGTCCATCTCGCGCGACTTGGAGATGTCCCAGTTCTGGCAGAACTTGCACGCCAGGTTGCAGCCCGCGGTACCGAAGGACAGCACGCTGGTGCCGGGATAGAACTGGTTCAGCGGCTTTTTCTCGATCGGGTCGACACAGAAGCCCGAGGACCTGCCGTACGTGGTGAGCACCATTCGGCCGCCGTGCATCGCGCGCACGAAGCACAGCCCGCGCTGGCCTTCGTGCAGTCGGCAGTCGCGCGGGCAGAGGTCGCACTGGATGCGGCCGTCGTCGAGCGCGTGCCACCAGCGCCCGGGATGTTCCGATTCCGCGATCAGCGCCATTTGCTCGCGCGATAGCGCAGCAGCCGGCAGCGCGTGATGCTGATGTCGGCTGCGATGCCGGCCTTCTTCCTGAGCTCGCCGAGGAAGGCGCGCGTGTCGGGCAGGCTCTCCCAGACCTGCGGCAGGAACGTGCCGCGCCGGCCGGCATGCTCGATGATCAGGCCGTCCACCCCGGGGCGGATGCTGTCCAGCAGTTCGTCTTCGTCGGTGAATGCGATCGGCCTCGGCGCCGACAGCAGCGACACCTCGATCTCGCAGCGCGTCCACTCGGCCGCCTCGAGCGGGGGAAATCGCGGGTCGCGGAACGCGGCTGCCTCGGCGTTGGCGGCGACATCCGCGGCCAGCGGCCGGTGTGCCTCGAGGCTGCCGATGCAGCCGCGCAGGTTGCCGCCGGTCTTCAGCGTCACGAAGCTTGCGCCGGGACGCTCGAGCCAGGGTGCCTCCGGCGGCGTGCCCGCCGCTGCTCCGAGGCGCCGCGCGATCGCGTCGCGCGCGATGCCGACCAGGATCGCTCCGGCGGCGTCCACGTCCACGGCATGCGGCTCGTCCAGCGCGAAGGACCCGTAGCCCACCACCCGACCCCTGCCACCCGCGGTGTCGCCGGAATTGCACACGTCCAGGCGGCGTATCCGCAGGCGCCTGCCGCGCGCCACGCGCAGCAGCCCGTTCAGTGGCGTCGCGCCGCAGGCCTCGTCGTGATCGATGTCGGTGGCGAAGGACTCGATGCGCCTTGCGGTAGCGGCGTCGATGCTGCGGGCTTCCTCGTACGCATGGAAGTGGGACAGGTCGGTCGAGACCACCAGCAGCGTCTCGCCGCCGCCCCACAGGCGCTCCAGCACCTGCGCGACCTCGCCGGCGCTCGCATCGCCGACGGCGAGCGGGACCAGGGAGAAGCTTCCCAGCATGCGCTGCAGGAAGGGCAGTTGCACCTCGAGCGAATGCTCCATCGCGTGCGCCGGGTCGCTGGTGAGCACCTGCGGCAGGTCCGCCAGCTGGCGGACCGCGTCCGCATCCAGCGGCACCCTGCCCAGCGGCGTCTCGAATGCTTCGGCCGAGGGCAGCGCGAGCCCGCGCACCGGCACGCGATGCACCGGCCCCAGCAACACCACGCGCCTGATCGTGCCGCGGGCGCCGTGCAGTTCGTCGTACGCGCGAGCCGCGGTAGTGCCTGAATAGACGTAGCCCGCGTGCGGCACCACCAGCGCCTTGGGAATACCGAAGCGCGGCGCGAAGCTGTCCACGCCGGCAAGCATCTCGTCGATGTCCGCGGCAAGCCGCGCGGCATCGCCGGGATAGAAAGCCCCCGCGACCGCTGCTGGGCGTACTGTGGGCATGCGGCGGTTCTAGGCCCGGGCGGCGTGCTCGTCAAGCCACCGCACGACCCCCTCGAGGGCGCGCATCACCGCCTGGCGACGCACGCTGTCACGGTCGCCGTCGAAGTGCCGCGTCTCGGCGCGCACCTCGGCGCCGCGCGCCCACGCGAAGCAGACCATGCCCACCGGCTTCGCTTCCGTGCCCCCGCCGGGTCCGGCGACCCCGGTCACCGCGACCGAGACGGTGCCGCGGCTATGCGCAAGCGCGCCGGCTGCCATCTCGCGCGCGGTCTGTTCGCTGACCGCGCCGTGGCGCGCGATGGTCTCGGCGCGCACGCCAAGCATCTCCTCCTTTGCCGCGTTCGAGTAGGTGACGAAGCCGCGCTCGAACCAGTCCGAGCTGCCCGCCACCGCGGTAACCGCCTGCCCGATCCAGCCCCCGGTGCAAGACTCGGCGCATACGAGCAACGCGCCCGAACGCCTGAGCCGCTCGCCCGCGCGCACCGCCAGCGCCATCAGCTCGTCGTCGGCCATCAGGTGAGCAGGCGCCTGGCCAGCGCCAGCACCAGCAGTGTATAGCCCGCGGCAAGCAGGTCGTCGAACATGACGCCGAAGCCGCCCTTGAAGCGCCGCTCCGCCGCGCGTATCGGCGGCGGTTTCGCGACGTCGAAGAAACGGAACACGACGAACGCCGCGACCTGCCAGCCAGGCTCCGCCGGCACGATGGCGAGCACCAGCAGGAACGCCACCACCTCGTCCCACACCATGGCGCCATGGTCGGCGACGCCCAGGTGCCGGCCGGTGAGCTCGCAGGCCCAGACGCCGATGACGAAGAACAGCCCGATCACGGTGAAGAGCCCGAGCGGGCCGTAGCCCTGGCTGAACAACCACCACAACGGGACAGCGGCGAGGGTGCCGGCGGTGCCCGGCGCGAACGGCGCCAGCCCGGCGCCGAAACCGAAGGCAACGAAGTGCGCAGGATGGCCGAACGCGAAGCGCGTTCCAGGGCGGGCGATTGGAGCGTGGATGCTAGGCACGAAAGTGATCGAAGCCGCGCGGCACCACCATCGGCTTGCCATTCGCGCCCAGCAGCTGCAGCCTGGGCTCGCCCTTCTGGATCGAGCCGACGCGGCTGAGCGCAAGCCCGAGTTCGGTGGACAAGACTTCGACCTCGCCACGCCTGCCTTGTGGCGCGGTGAAGACGAGTTCGTAGTCGTCACCGCCTGCGAGCACGCAGCGAGCGGCGAGGCGCGCGTCGTCCTCGTGCAGCAATGCAGGGTCGCGCGGCAGTTGCGCATAGTGCACCAGCGCGCCGACCGACGAAGCCTCGAGGATGTGGCCGAGGTCCTGGGCAAAGCCGTCGGATACGTCGATCGCGCTCGATGCGATGCCGCGCAGGCGCTCGCCGAGTTCGACGCGCGGCTCGGGCTCGTGCAGGCGCATCGAAGCCGCCTTCGGCCTGCGGCGCTCGAGCGCGAACGCCGCTCCTCCCAGCGCACCAGACACCCAGATGTCGTCGCCAGGCCGCGCGCCGGCCCGGAACAGCGCCAGCCCGGCGGGAACTTCGCCGAGTATCGTGATGCTGATGGTCAGCGGACCGCGCGTGGTGTCGCCGCCGACGATGTCGACTTCGTGGCGGTCGGCAAGCGCATACAGTCCCCTGGCGAACGCCGACAACCAGCGTTCGTCGGCGCGCGGCAGCGCCAGCGCCAGCGTCGCCCAGCGGGGAGTGGCACCCATCGCCGCCATGTCCGAGAGATTCACCGCCAGCGCCTTGTGGCCGACCGACCTCGCGTCCGCGCCGGCGGCGAAATGCCGTCCCTCGACCAGCATGTCGGTGGATACCGCGAGTTCCGCGCTGGCATCCACGCGCACCAGCGCGCAGTCGTCGCCGACACCCAGTACCGCCTGCCTGGGCGCGCGCGTGAAGTACTTTCGGATCAGCTCGAACTCGGAAGGCACGGCTCGCGCCAGCCCGGCTACGCGGTGGCCCGCCGCACCGCCGCCACTTCCGCCGGGCGCAGCCGCGCGGCGAGCTTCTCGAGGACACCGTTGACGTACTTGTGCCCGCCGGTGCCGCCAAAGCTCTTGCCGAGTTCGATCGCCTCGTTCAGCACGACCTTGAACGGCGGCTCCACGCCCTGCGCAAGCTCGAATGCGCCGATGTAGAGGATGCCTCGCTCCACCGGCGAAAGCGACTCGAAGGAGCGGTCGATGAACTCCTCGATCATCGGCCGCAGCGCCGCGGCGCGGTCGACGACACCGCGCACCAGTGCCTCGGCGAGCACCGCGTCCGCCTTGTCGTGGCCTTCCAGCGCGCGCATCTGCTCGACCAGGTCCCCGGGAGCTGCGCCCGCGATCTGCCATGCGTACAGCGCCTGCAGCGCGAGCTCCCTCGCGCGGCGGCGCGGCGACTTCACCGCGGCCATGCGCCGATGCGGCCCTTGACCGCGGCCATCTCGATCGCCACCGCGACCGCCTCCGCGCCCTTGTCCAGCCGCGCCATCGCCTGCTCCTCGGTGTCGGTGGTGAGGATGCCGTTGGCGACCGGGATGCCGAACTCGAGCGCGACGTCCATCACACCGCGCGCGGATTCGTTCGACACCACCTCGAAGTGATACGTCTCGCCGCGGATCACCGCACCGACCGCGACCAGCGCGTCGAAGCGGCCGCTCTGCGCCATCCACTGCAGTGCAAGCGGGATCTCGAGTGCGCCCGGCACGCTCTCGAGCGCGACTTCGGCGCCGAGCTTGTCGGCCGCGGCGCGCGCGCGCTCGAGGAGCGGCCCGCAGATCGCCTCGTTGAAACGGCTCGCAACAATGCCGATGCGCATCAGCGGCGCTCGGCGTAGCCGGTGACTTCGAGACCGAAACCGGCCATGCTTGGCATCTTGCGCGGCTCGGCCATCAGCTTCATGCGACCGACGCCGAGGTCGCGCAGGATCTGCGCGCCGACGCCGTAGTTGCGCAGGTCGAGGCTGCGTCCCTGGGCTGGCGCGCGCTCGTTGGCGAGCCGCGCTTCGATGGAATCGTCGGTCTGCGAGCAGTTGAGCAGCACCATCACCCCGGTTCCGACCCGCGCAATCTCGGTCAGCGACTCGCCGATTCCCCAGGAATGCGTTCCCGGCCCCGCATCCAGCAGGTCGATGATCGACAGCGGCTCGTGCACGCGCACCAGCGTCTCGCTTTCGCGCGCGGGCTTGCCCGCGACCAGCGCGAGGTGGCTGCCCTGCGTAGGCAGGTCGCGATAGGCAATCAGCCTGAAGCGTCCCCACACCGTCGCAATTTCGCGCTCGCCGATGCGGCGCACGATGGATTCGTTGCTGCTGCGATGGTGGATCAGGTCCGCGATGGTGCCGATCTTCAGCTTGTGGCGGCCGGCGAACTCGATCAGGTCCGGCAGCCGCGCCATCGTGCCGTCCTCGTTCATGATCTCGCAGATCACCGCGGCAGGCGCCAGCCCGGCGAGCCTGGCGATGTCGCAGCAGGCCTCGGTGTGGCCGGCGCGAACCAGCACGCCGCCGGGCTGCGCGATGAGCGGGAACACGTGTCCAGGCTGCACGATGTGTTCCGGCCGCGCGTCGCTTGCGGTCGCCACCTTGATCGTCAACGCGCGATCATGCGCCGAGATGCCGGTGGCGATGCCCTCGGCTGCCTCGATCGACGCGGTGAAGTTGGTGCCGTGCCGCGTGCGGTTGTGCGCCACCATGGGCTTGAGCCCGAGCCGGTCCGCGTGCTCCACGGTGATCGGCATGCAGACGAGCCCGCGGCCGTGCGTGGCAAGGAAGTTGATCTTGTCCGGCGTGACGAACTCGGCGGCGAAAAAGAGGTCGCCTTCGTTCTCCCTGTCCTCGTCGTCGACGAGGACGACGATCCGCCCCGACTTGATGTCGGCGATGATGTCGGTGATGGGGCTGATGGCGGTGGTTTCGCGGCGCATGGGCAGAGGGGAATTATAGAAACAAAACGGGCACCCGAAGGTGCCCGTTCCGGGTCGGTGGCGTGCCGCTCACTCCGGTGCGTTGTCGATCGCGGCGCCGATCTTCTCGCGGATCCGCGCCGACTTGCCCGAGCGGCTGCGCAGGTAGTACAGCTTGGCGCGCCGCACCGCGCCCTTGCGCTTCACCTCGATCGAGGCGACCAGCGGCGAATAGGTCTGGAACGTGCGCTCCACGCCCTCGCCCGAGGAGATCTTGCGCACGATGAACGAGGAGTTCAGCCCCCGGTTCTTCCGCGCCACGACCACGCCCTCGAAAGCCTGGACGCGCTTGCGCTCGCCTTCGACGACATTCACGTTCACGCAAACGGTGTCGCCGGGCGCGAAATCCGGGACGTGCTTGGCGAGCCGCTTGATCTCTTCCTGTTCCAGCGTCTGTATCAGGTTCATGTCTTCTCTCCGTGCGCCTGCCGGAACTCCTCCAGCAGTTTCGATTCTTCCGCGTCCATCTTCCGGCCCGCAAGCAGGTCGGGCCGCCTCAGCCAGGTTCTCCCCAGCGACTGCTTCAGGCGCCAGCGCCTGATGTTTTCGTGATGCCCGCTCATCAGCACCTCGGGCACCTCCAGGCCCGCATAGTTCTCGGGCCGCGTGTACTGGGGATAGTCCAGCAATCCCCGCGCGAACGACTCATCCAGCGCGGACTTCCCGTCTCCCAGCGCGCCCGGCAACTGCCGGACCACCGCGTCGATCAGCACCATGGCGGCGAGTTCACCGCCGGACAGCACGTAGTCGCCGACCGACACTTCCTCGTCGACGCGGCGCTCGATCAGCCGCTCGTCCACACCCTCGTACCTTCCGCACAACAGCGTTACCGCGCCGCGCGCCGCAATCTCCATCACCTTCGCGTGATCGAGCCTCGCGCCTTGCGGCGAAAGGTAGATCACCTGCCCCCCGCCTGCATTCCTTGCCGCATCCAGCGCCTTCTCCAGCGGCTCTGCCAGCATCACCATGCCAGGCCCGCCGCCGTACGGACGATCATCTATCGTCCGGTAGTTGTCGGTCGTGAAATCACGCGGATTCCACGTCGCCAGCGACCACAGCCCCGCCTCCCTCGCCCGCCGCGGAATTCCGGATTCCGTGACCGCCGCGAACATCTCCGGGAACAGCGTGATCGCGTCGAAGCGGATCACCAGTCGGCGCCCCAGTCCACCTCTATCCGCCTCGCGGCGAGATCCACGTTCTTCACCACCTGCGGAATCCACGGCAGCAGCCGCTTGCGCTCGCCGCCCAGTTCCAGCACGTCCTGCGCACCGTTCGAGAACAGGGTAGCCACGCTGCCGAGTTCCTCGCCCTGCACATTCACCACGTCGAACCCTACGAGGTCGGCGTAGTAATACTGTCCTTCTGCCGCCGGCGCGAAAGCTCGCCGGGGTACTGCCACCGCGGCGCCTTTCAGCTTCAGCGCCTGCTCGCGGGTCTGGATGCCTGCCAGGCGCGCCACCAGCACCGCGCCCTGCAACCTGGCTTCCTCGAGCCGGATCGGCTCGCCTCCGACCCACCACTCCGGATACCCCGCCAGCGCATCGCGCTCGTCGCTGTACGGAAGCACCCGCACCCAGCCCAGAATGCCGTATGAGCCGGTGATCCGGCCCATCTCTACCAGATCTTCAGGCGGCTTTCTTGCCAAACTGCTTGACGAGGCGCTTCACCGTGGGCGAAAGCTGCGCGCCCTTGCCGGTCCAGTGCTTCACCCGTTCTACGTCGACGCGCAGCGCCTCGCGGCCTGCGGGCGCCTTTGGATCGTAGAAGCCCACACGCTCGATGAAGCGCCCGTCGCGCGCACGCAGCGAATCGGCCACCACCATGTTGTAAAAGGGCCGGTGCTTCGCGCCACCGCGCGCCAGTCGAATAACCACCATTGGATAGTTCCTGATTCTTGCGAAAAGCCGCGGATTATACGGGAAAAATCAGGCGTTTGGGAAGGCCCGGGCGGGTCTGCCTCAGCGCATGCCGGGGAGCATCCCCTTCATGTTGCGCACCATGCGCTGCATGTTGCCGCCCTTCATCATCTTCATCATCTTCTGCATCTGCTCGAACTGGCTGAGCAGCCGGTTGACCTCCTGCACCGGCACCCCCGCCCCGGTGGCGATGCGCCGCTTGCGCGAAGCCTTGATCAGCTCCGGGTGGCTGCGCTCCTTCGGCGTCATCGAGTCGATGATGCCGACGACGCGACGGAACTGTCCCTCGTCCTGAAGCTGGCCGGCGGGAATCTTTCCCGTCAGCTGCGCGGGCAGCTTGTCCATCAGCGACGCGATGCCGCCCATCTTGTTCATCTGCTGGATCTGGGACCTGAAGTCCTCGAGGTCGAAGCCCTTTCCCTTCTTGACCTTGTCCGCAAACGCCTTGGCCTGGTCGATGTCTACCTTGCGGTGCGCGTCCTCGACCAGCGACAGGATGTCGCCCATGCCGAGGATCCGCGAGGCCATGCGCTCGGGATGGAATGCCTCGATGCCATCGAGCTTCTCGCCGATGCCGGCGAACTTGATCGGCTTGCCGGTGACTTGCCGGACCGAAAGCGCGGCGCCGCCGCGCGCATCGCCATCAAGTTTCGTGAGTATCACGCCGGTCAGCGGCAGCGCCTCGTTGAACGCCCGGGCGACGTTCACCGCATCCTGGCCCTGCATGGAATCGACGACGAAGAGCGTTTCGATCGGCGCAAGCACCGAATGCAGTTCGCGAATCTCCCGCATCATCGCTTCGTCTATCGCGAGCCGCCCGGCAGTGTCGACGATGAGGACGTCGAAGTAGCGCGTGCGCGCGTGATCGAGCGCGCGGCGCGCGATGTCGGCGGGCTTCTCATCCGGGGACGAAGGCAGGAACTCCACGCCCGCCTGCGCAGCGACTGTCTTCAGCTGCTCGATGGCCGCCGGGCGATAGACGTCGCACGAGACCACCAGCACCTTCTTCCTGTCACGCTCGCGCAGCACGCGCGCGAGCTTCGCGGTCGTCGTCGTCTTGCCCGACCCCTGCAGGCCAGCCATCAGGATCACCGCGGGCGGCTGCGTCGCCAGGTTCAGCCCGACGTTCGCCTCGCCCATCAGCCGCGCCAGTTCCCGGTGCACCACGCCAACCAGCGCCTGGCCCGGCGTCAGACTTCCCACCACCTCCTGTCCAAGCGCGCGCTCGCGCACCGCGGCGATGAAATCCCGCACCACCGGCAGCGCGACGTCGGCCTCAAGGAGCGCAATCCGGACCTCGCGCAGCGCCTCCTGGACATTGGCTTCGGTGAGTCGCGCCTCGCCGCGGATCGTCTTGACGATCCTTGCCAGGCGCGAAGTGAGGTTGTCGAGCACGTTCCTTCCGGCGCGGGTGATAAACTGGGTTTGTGCACGACATTGTAATTCACGTCGTCGCCTCCGCCTGCTACGCGGGCCTCGCGTGGCACTTCTGGAACACGCGGTGGCGCGCAACCGCGCCTGCGGCAAGCCCGGCAGGCCTCTCCCAATGGGAACGAGCGGCGCTCCTCGTGCCGCTCTCGCTGCATGGCTGGTTGCTCGCCGCGACGTTCTTCGTCGCACCCGAGCTGCGCTTCGGCTTTGCGCAGGCGCTGTCGACGATGCTGTGGCTCGGCGTCGCGATCTACTGGGTGGAGAGCCTGTTTCTCAGGCTGGACGGGTTCGAGCCCCTGATCCTGCCGCTTGCCGCGGTCGCCGCCCCCCTCGCGGCAGCGTTTCCCGGCATTCCGAGCAGCCACGCGGCGACCGCCGGATTCAAGCTGCACCTTGCGCTGGCGATGATCGCCTACAGCCTGTTTACCATGGCGATGCTGCATGCCGTGCTGATGGCGTTCGTGGAGAACCGGCTGCATCGGGTGCACCGCAGCGACGCGGGCTTCCTTGCGCGGCTGCCACCGCTGCTCACGCTGGAACGGCTGCTGTTCCACACCATCGCCGCAGCTTTCGTGATGTTGACGCTCACGCTCGCCACCGGGGTCGCATTCTCCGAGGCCATTTTCGGCCGCGCGCTGCGCTTCGACCATAAGACGCTCTTTGCGATCCTGTCATGGGCTACGTTCGCGGTGCTGCTCGGGGGGCGCCATCTGCGGGGCTGGCGCGGCAGGACCGCGCTGCGCATGACTATGGCAGGATTCCTGCTGCTGCTGCTCGCCTACATCGGCAGCCGCTTCGTAGCCGAAGTGCTGCTCGGGCGCGGCTGATGGAGTCCGTGCCTCTCGTCTGGTGGTTCGTCGCCTTGGGCGTGCTGCTGCTGCTATCCGCTTTTTTCTCGATCTCCGAGACCAGCATGATGGCGATCAACAGGTATCGCCTCAAGCACCTGGTCGCACAGGGGCATGGTGGCGCCAGGCGCGCGGCGGCGCTGCTCAAGCACACCGATCGGCTGCTCGGTGCGATCCTGATCGGCAACAACATCGTCAATGCCGCGGCCGCCACGCTCGCCAGCCTGATCGCGGTGCGCCTGATGGGTGACGACAAGTTCGCCTATGCCGCAAGCACGCTCGCCATATCGTTCCTGCTCATCGTCTTCTCCGAGATCACGCCGAAGGTGATCGGAGCAACCTACCCGGAGAAGGTCGCGCTGCCGCTGTCCTACGTACTCGGGCCGCTGCAGACTGCGCTGCGACCCGGCATCCTGCTGGTGAACCTTTTCGCTCAGCCATTGCTTCGCCTGTTTCGCTCGGGCCACGGCGCGAATCCCGAGGAGCAGCGGCTGTCGCCGGAGGAGATACGCACGCTGGTGCTCGAATCCTCCGCGTTCATGCCGAAGAAACACGTGTCGATCCTGCTCAACATGTTCGACCTCGGCGACATCACGGTCCAGGACGTGATGGTCCCGCGCACCCGCATCGAGTCGATCCGCATGGACGATCCCATCGAAACCATCGCCCGGCAGCTCGCCACCAGCTACCACATGCGCCTGCCCGTGCTCGGCAGCGGCGCGGGCGAAGTCCTCGGCATCCTGCACCTGCGCAAGGTGCTTTCACTGCTGCAGTCGGGCAGTCTCGACCACCAGTCCATCGGGGAGGTGCTCGCCGAGCCCTACTTCGTGCCCGCGGCAACGGGTGCGCTCGCGCAGCTGCAGTATTTCCAGGAGCGCAAGGAGCGGCTCGCGCTGGTCGTGGACGAGTACGGCGAACTGATGGGGCTGGTGACGCTCGATGACATTATCGAGGAGATCGTCGGCAAGTTCACCACGACGCTGCCGTCCGCGGCGCCGCGGCTCGCCTGGAACGACGAGGGCTGCGCGTCGGCGGAGGGGGCGACGCCGGTACGCGAGATCAACCGCGCGCTGGGCCTCAACCTCCCCACCGACGGCCCCAAGACCCTGAACGGCCTGATTCTGGAGTTCCTGCAGGACATCCCCGAAGCGGATGTCTCGGTACGCATCGCCGGGGTCCCCATGGAGATCGTCCACGCTCAGGGGCGGACCATCAAGAGTGTGCGGATTTTCCGCCCTCAGGCCGAGGAAATTTCTGCCGACTCAGTGGGTTAGCGCGTGATCTTGAGGCTTTACAAAGCGCGGAACGCAGGGCATCATGATTTGCTGAGGTCCGGCGGCACCTAGCGGAGAACACTTCATGGCGACAGCGGCAAAGGGTGGGGTCAAGGAAGCGGTCTTCCTGTGGGAAGGCAAGGACAAGGGCGGCAAGATCGTCCGCGGCGAGATGCGCGCCGGGGGCGAGAACGTCGTCTCCGCGCAGCTGCGCCGCCAGGGCGTGCTGGTAACGAAGATCAAGAAGCAGCGCCTCAAGGGGGGAGGCAGTATCACCGAGAAGGACATATCCCTCTTTACCCGGCAGCTGGCGACCATGATGAAGGCCGGCGTGCCGCTGCTGCAGTCCTTCGACATCGTCGGCAAGGGCGCCGCCAATCCCGCGGTCGCCAAGCTGCTCTACGACATCAAGACCGATGTCGAGACGGGCTCGTCGCTTGCCGCCGCGTTCCGCAAGTACCCGCTCTACTTCGACGCCTTGTTCTGCAACCTGGTGCACGCAGGCGAGCAGGCCGGCATTCTGGAAACGCTGCTCGACCGCCTGGCGTCGTACAAGGAAAAGATCATCGCGATCAAATCGAAGATCAAGTCGGCGCTGTTCTACCCGGTTGCGATCATCGCGGTCGCGTTCATCATCACCGCGGTGATCATGATCTTCGTGATTCCGGCCTTCAAGCAAGTATTCACCAGCTTCGGCGCGGACCTGCCCGGCCCGACGCTGTTCGTCATGGCG
Source organism: uncultured Enterobacteriaceae bacterium (assembly GCA_964612335.1). GTDB lineage: Bacteria > Pseudomonadota > Gammaproteobacteria > Burkholderiales > SG8-39 > CAZTDU01. The sequence continues at coordinate 19,436 of CAZTDU010000006.1, forward strand.
CTGTCGGACTGGTTCGTCGCGTACTGGTACATCATCTTCCCGGTGATCGGCGGCAGCATCTACGGCTTCTTCGAAGCCTGGAAGCGGTCGCTCGCGCTGCAGATCTTCATGGACAAGCTGATGCTGCGCCTGCCGGTATTCGGGGATCTGGTACGCAAGTCGACTATCGCCCGCTGGACGCGCACGCTGTCGACCATGTTCGCCGCCGGCGTGCCGCTGGTCGAGGCGCTGGATTCCGTGGGCGGCGCGTCGGGAAACCACGTCTACATGATGGCGACCAAGCAGATTCAGCAGGAGGTTTCCACCGGGACTTCGCTGACCGTGGCAATGCAGAACACCAACGTGTTCCCGAACATGGTGCTGCAGATGTGCTCGATCGGCGAGGAAACCGGCGCGCTGGATTCGATGCTCTCCAAGGCGGCCGACTTCTTCGAAGCGGAGGTGGACGACGCGGTCGAGGCGCTGTCCTCGCTCATGGAACCGCTGATCATGGTCGTCCTGGGCACGCTCATCGGCGGCATGGTCGTCGCCATGTACCTGCCAATCTTCAAGCTCGGCCAGGCGGTGTAAGGAGCGGTGCCGGAAACCCTGGGCTGGCTCGCCCAGCCTTCGGTTTTCCCCTGGGTCGCACTGGCCCTGGGACTTTGCGTGGGCAGTTTCCTCAATGTCGTCATCCATCGCGTGCCCAGGATGATGGAGCGCGAGTGGCGCGAGCAGTGCGCGGAACTGGAAGGCCGCGATGTCCCGGCGGCGGCGCGCTACAACCTGGTGGTTCCGCGTTCGGCGTGTCCAGGCTGCGCTCGCACCATCCGCGCACATGAGAACATCCCGGTGCTGAGTTGGCTGTGGCTGCGCGGCAGGTGCGCTGGCTGCGGCATGCGCATAGGCTTGCGATACCCGATCGTCGAGCTCGCGGGCGGTGCCATCGCCGCCTACGCCGCGACCCGGTACGGTTTCACGCTCGCCGCCGCGGGTGCCATGCTGTTCACATGGACGCTGCTCGCGCTGGCGCTGATCGACTACGACACACAGTACCTGCCTGACGATCTGACCCTGCCCCTGCTGTGGACCGGGCTCGCCATCAACCTCGGCGGCGGCTTCGTGCCGGTTCACGCCGCGGTCACCGGCGCGATCGCGGGATACCTTGTGCTGTGGCTGGTGTACTGGGGATTCAAGCTCGCGACCGGGAAGGAGGGCATGGGCTATGGCGACTTCAAGCTGCTCGCGGCGATTGGGGCCTGGCTGGGCTGGTCGGCACTTCCCCTGGTGATCCTGCTGTCGTCCTTCGTCGGTGCAGCGATCGGCATCGGCATGGTGCTGGCCGGAAGGCACAGGCGCGAGGTGCCGATGCCGTTCGGCCCCTATCTGGCGGCCGCCGGAGCAATCGCACTCTTCTGGGGACACGACATCTCGCAGCGCTGGCTGCCGCAGTTCAGCTGATGCCGTTCGTCGTCGGACTGACCGGGGGCATCGGCAGCGGAAAGAGCGCGGCCGCAGACGAGTTTGCCCGCCTCGGAGCATCGGTGGTGGATGCAGACGCCATCGCGCACGAGTTGACGCGCCCCAACGGCGCGGCGATCGCCGCGATACGGCGCGCGTTTGGCGATGCGGCGATCGCAGCAGATGGCTCGATGGACCGCAAGCTCGTCCGCGAGATCGTATTCGCCGACCGCGCCGCGAAGGCGAAGCTCGAGGGCATCCTCCATCCGTTGATACGCGAGGAATCCGGGCGCAGGCTGGAGGCCGCGCAAGGCCCCTATGCAGTGCTGGTCGTACCGCTGCTCATCGAGTCAGGCGACTACCGCAAACGCGTGCATCGCGTGGCGGTGGTGGATTGCAGCGAAGAACAGCAGGTCGCGCGAGTGGGTGCGCGCAGCGGGCTGTCACCGGACGAGGTACGTCGCATCATCGCGGCGCAGTCAGGCCGCGAGGAACGACGCGCCGCGGCCGACGATGTGATCGACAATAGCGGCACCCTTGCTGCGCTGCATCAACAGATTGCGGCACTGCACGCACGCTACCTCGACGAGTCAAAGAAACAGGGGAGCCCGCCTCGTACTTGAGAAGTCAATTTGTAATCAGCTTGCAAATCCCTCAGAATCCAGCAACTTTCCTTTTCCCGGGCCTCCACGGGCATAACAGGCGGGCGTGATCACTTTTGAGTATCCGCTCAATGAACGCATCCGGACGCTGCTGCGCCTGGAGGATCTTTTCGAGCGTTCGCGGCACTTCATCGCGCGCACCGATCCGCTCGATCACCACGTCGCGCTGCTGACGCTGTTCGAGATCCTCGAGGTCTCCAGCCGGGCAGACCTGAAGTCGGACCTGCTGCAGGAGCTCGAGCGCCAGAAGCAGGTGCTGCTGTCATTCCGGAACAATCCGGAAATCTCGGAGGAAGCGCTCAATAACGTGCTGCGCGACATAGAGCAGGCAGCGGCGGCGCTGTTTTCCATGACCGGGCGCATAGGCCAGTACCTGCGCGAGAACGACTGGCTGATGTCGATCAAGCAGCGCACCGGCATTCCCGGCGGCGCATGCGAGTTCGACCTGCCTTCGTACCATTACTGGCTGCACCGGCCGGCAGACGAGAGGATCGGCCAGCTGACCGCATGGACGAGCCCGCTGTACCCTCTGCGCGACGGCTCCGCGATCATCCTGCGCATCCTGCGGGAATCCGGGAAGCCGCAGATGCTCACCGCGCCGCAGGGGACCTACCAGCAGATGCTCGGCGGCAAGACCGCGCAGATGCTTCGCGTGACCCTGGAAGAGGGCCACGGCTGCGTGCCGGAGATCAGCGCCAACAAGTACGTGCTCAACGTGCGCTTTCTCACCCAGGGCGCGGATGAATCGCGCAATCGCACCGCCGAATCCGATCTGCCCTTCGAACTGACCTTCTGCAACCTGTGAGAACGGTTGCGTGCCCCCGTTGCGGCGTGCAGGCGCCCTTCGACGCGAAGGCCAACCCGTTCCGTCCATTCTGCAGCGAACGCTGCAAGCTCATCGACCTCGGCGCATGGGCAAGCGAGGCCTATCGCGTGCCGGTGGCAGCCGCCCCGGAACCTCCGGAAGAACCAGGCAACTAGCGATGCTCCCAGCTGCCGCGAATCATCGCGACACCATGGGCACCCGCCACCCACGCATCGACGAGATCATCGCGCCGCATGCCGCCGATTGCATAGACGGGAATGCTGGCGCCATGGGCCACCTGCGCGAATCGCCGCCAACCCAGCGGCACCGCCCCCGGGTGCGTGGCGGTGGGCTTCACCGGACCAAGGACTGCGAAGTCCATGCCGAGCGCCATCGCCTTGTCCAGTTCTTCTCGCGTGTGGCACGACGCCGCGCATAGGCCCGCCGCGGGACGCGCGCGCAGCGCCATCAACTCCGCCGCCGTGTAGTGAATCCCGTCCAAGCCTTCGCCCGCCACGCCAAGGACGCGCGCGCCGTGAGCGCGGGCAAGCTCCGCGACGCCGGCCGTAACGCTGCCACGCAGGCGCAGCAGCTGCAGCCCGTTGCGCAGCCGTGCCTCGATCTGGCGAAGCGTCGTATCCGCGCCGGTGATGGCGTACTCATGCGGCAGGCCGAGCGACGCCAGCACCGGCGCATTGGCCGGCAGCATCGGCTCGAGCATCGGACGCTCGAGGTGCTGCCACTCGATCAGCTGCCCTTCTCTCGGCTGCGGACGGCCTTCCCAGTCCGTGACGCGAAAGAAATGCAGGCGCACGGTGGCGTGCTCGTACGTGAACAATCGCGTGATCCACGGGTACGCGGTGCGCACGCTGATGCCGAGTTCCTCGACGAGTTCGCGCGCGAGCGCCGTCTCGGGCCGTTCATCCGGCTCGACCTTGCCGCCCGGGAACTCCCACCAGCCCGCATACACCTTGCCCGGCGGGCGCCGCGCGAGCAGGAACGCGCCGTCGGCGCGCAGGATCACCGCTGCGGCGACGTCGACGATCATGGGCCTACTTCTTCGATTTCGCCGCGTGCTTGCCCGACCAGTCCCTCGCGAACTGGTAAGCAACCCGCCCGCTGCGCGAGCCGCGCAGCAGCGCCCATTGCAGCGCCTCCTCGCGCGCGGCCACGGCCTCCCTCGCGGCGCAGCCGAAGTGTCCCATCCAGTGCGCGACAATGGCGAGGTATTCGTCCTGATCGAAGGGATAGAACGACACCCAGAGACCGAAACGCTCGGATAGGGAGATCTTCTCCTCGACCGATTCTCCGGGATGGATCTCCTCGCCGACGTACTTGGTTTCGAGGTTCTCGTTCATGTACTCGGGCATCAGATGCCGGCGATTCGAAGTCGCGTAGATAAGCAGGTTCTCGCTGGTGGATGAGATCGACCCGTCCAGCGCCACCTTCAGTGCGATGTAGCCCGCATCCCCGCCCTCGAACGTCAGGTCGTCGCAGAAGAGCAGGAATCGCTCCGGGCGTTCGGCAACCAGGTCGACGATCGCGGGGAGGTCGGCAAGGTCGTTCTTCTCCACCTCGATGAGGCGCAGGCCGCGCTGCGCGTACTTGCTCAACAGGGCCTTCACGATGGAGGACTTGCCGGTACCGCGTGCACCGGTGAGCAGCACGTTGTTGGCCGGCCTGCCCTCTACGAACTGGCGGGTGTTCTGTTCCACCTTGCGGATCTGCGCGTCGATGCCCTGCAGGTCGGCGAGGCGCATGCGATGCACGTGGCGCACCGGCTGCAGCCAGCCGCGCGCGCTGCCGAGCGCCGCGCTCTTGCGCCAGCGGAACGCAATGCTCGCCTTCCAGTCGGTTGCCGGCACGGCAGGCGGCAGCGCTTGCTCCACCTGCGCGAGCACCCGATCCAGGCGCGCCATCAGCTTTTCCGTCTCCGTTCCCATCAGGTCCTGTACTCCGCGTTGATCTTCACGTAGTCGTAGGACAGGTCGCAGGTCCAGATCGTGGCTGCGGCGCGTCCGCGGTGAAGCGCCGCACGCACCTCGAACTCCGGCTTCGCCAGCACTGCCGCGCCGCGTTCCTCGCGGTAGGCGGGATTCCGGCCGCCGCGCCTGACGACGAGCACATCGTCCATCCAGAGGTCGACCTTCGCGGTGTCGAGCGCGGCGATCCCGGAGTAGCCAATGGCGGCAAGGATGCGTCCGAGATTGGGGTCGGAGGCGAAGAACGCGGTCTTCACCAGCGGCGAGTGCGCGATCGCATAGGCGACACGCCGGCACTCGGCCACGCTGCGCCCACCTTCTATCCGCACGGTAACGAACTTGGTTGCGCCTTCGCCGTCGCGCACGATGGCCTGCGCAAGCGCCACCGAAACCTCGTCGATCGCGCGCGCGAGCGCAGCCCTGTCCGCGCGACTGCGCGGCGCGATGCCTGAAGCCCCGGTTGCCACCAGCATGAACGAGTCGTTGGTGGACATGTCGCCATCGACGCTGACCGAATTGAACGAACGGTCGGCACTGGCACGCAACAGCGTGGAGAGCGCGCGCCTGTCCACGCGCGCGTCGGTGGCGACGAAGCCGAGCATGGTCGCCATGTCCGGGCGGATCATGCCGGACCCCTTGGCAATGCCGGTCACCGTGACGATGCCGCCGGCAAGCTTGACACGCCGCGATGCCGCCTTGGGCACGGTGTCCGTCGTCATGATCGCCTCGGCTGCCTGCAGCCAGTTGTCCGCGCGCAGGTCAACCACCGCCGCGGGCAGGCCGGCGACGATGCGCTCGGCAGGCAGCGGTTCCATGATCACGCCGGTCGAGAACGGCAGCACCTGGTCCTGTCTGCAGCCAATCGCCCGGGCGACAGCGGCGCAGACGCGGCCGGCGCGAGCAAGGCCGTCGCGTCCGGTGCCCGCGTTCGCGTTGCCGGTATTCACCACCAGCGCCCGGATATCCCCGCCAGCAAGGTGCTTCCTTGCCAGCAGCACTGGAGCCGCACAAAAGCGGTTGCGAGTGAAGACCCCTGCGACGACGGTGCCCGGCGCGAGCCGCATGAGCAGCAGGTCCTTGCGACCCGCCTTCCTGATGCCAGCCATGGCGACGCCGAGCTCCAGGCCGGCGACCGGATGAAGCGCCTGGGGATCGGGCGGCTGAAGGTTGACTGCCATCGCTGTCAGGTCAGCTTGCCGTGGCAGTGCTTGTACTTGCGGCCAGAGCCGCAGGGGCAGGGGTCGTTGCGGCCAACCTTCTGCACCGTCCTCGCCTGCGGCTGCGGTCTCTTCTGCTCCGCGGCAGCGGAAAGCGCCTCTTCGTAGTCGGCATGCTGCAGGCGCACGTTCTCCACGTGTTGCGCATCGTCTGCCTGGGGCACCTCTTCCTGCGTCCGGATCTCCACCGCAATCAGGTTCTTGGTCACCTCGAGCTTGATCGCATTCAGCAACGCCCCGAACAGCTCGAAGGCCTCGCGCTTGTACTCCTGCTTTGGATTCTTCTGCGCGTAGCCGCGCAGGTGGATGCCCTGGCGGAGGTGATCGAGCGCGGCGAGATGCTCGCGCCAGTGTGAATCGAGGATCTGCAGCATGACGTAGCGCTCATACTGGTGGAACTGCGGCTCCGCGCCCGCGGGTATCTTTGCCTTGTACGCCTCGTGCGCCCGCTCCACGATGCGTTCGAGCAGCGGCTCGTCGTGCAGGTCGGGCTCCTTGTCCAGCCACGCCTGGACGGGCATGTCGAGGTTGAGTTCCCCCTTGAGCGCTGCCTCCAGGCCCTTGATGTCCCATTGCTCCTCGACGCTCTCGAGCGGAACGTACAGGCGAAACAGGTCCGTGACGACGCCTGCGCGCAGGTCCGTGATGCGCTCGGACACGTCGTCGGATTCGAGCAGTTCGTTGCGCAGCGCGTAGATGGTCTTGCGCTGCTCGTTGGCGACATCGTCGTACTCGAGCAGCTGCTTGCGGATGTCGAAGTTCCGCGCTTCCACCTTGCGCTGAGCGCTCTCGATGGAACGCGTGACCATGGAGTGCTCGATCGCCTCGCCCTCAGGCATCTTCAGCATCACCATGATCTTGTTGATGCGGTCGCCGGCAAAGATGCGCAGCAGCGGGTCTTCGAGGGAAAGGAAGAATCGCGAGCTGCCCGGATCGCCCTGGCGGCCGGACCGGCCGCGCAGCTGGTTGTCGACACGCCGCGATTCGTGGCGCTCGGTGCCGATGATGTGCAGCCCGCCTTCACGGATCACCAGGTCGTGCAGTTCCTGCCATTCGCTGCGCAGCTTGTCCACGCGCGCACGCTTTTCCTCGTCGGGCAGATTCTCGGTCGCCTCGATCAGCTCGCACTGCTTCTCGACGTTGCCGCCGAGCACGATGTCCGTGCCGCGACCCGCCATGTTCGTGGCAATCGTGATCATCCGCGGCCTGCCCGCCTGCGCGACGATCTCGGCCTCGCGCTCGTGCTGCTTGGCGTTCAGCACCTGGTGGGAGAGGGAATCGCGCGTCAAGAGCCCCGACAGCAGCTCCGAGCTTTCGATCGAGGTGGTGCCGACGAGCACGGGCTGTCCGCGCCGCTGGCAGTCCTTGATGTCCTCGATGATCGCCTGGTGCTTCTCCTTCGCCGTGCGGTAGACGAGATCCAGCCGGTCCTGCCGGATCATCGGCATGTGGGTCGGGATCACCACCGTCTCCAGGCCGTAGATCTCCTGGAACTCGTATGCCTCGGTGTCGGCGGTGCCCGTCATGCCGGCGAGCTTGCGATACATGCGGAAGTAGTTCTGGAACGTGATGGACGCGAGCGTCTGGTTCTCGCTCTGGATCGTCACGTTCTCCTTCGCCTCGACGGCCTGGTGCAGGCCGTCCGACCAGCGCCTGCCCTGCATCAGGCGGCCCGTGAACTCGTCGACGATGATCACTTCGCCGTTCTGCACGACGTAGTGCTGATCGCGATGGAACAGGTGGTGAGCACGCAGCGCGGCATGCAGGTGATGCACGAGGTTGATGTACGCGGGCTCGTACAGGCTCGCGCCCGCCGGCAGCAGCCCGACGCGGTTCAGCACTTCCTCGGCCCTGGCGTGGCCCGATTCGGACAGAGAAATCTGCTGGTTCTTCTCATCCACCCAGAAGTCGCCCGCTCCCTTCTCGTCGGCCTGCTTCTCGAGCAGCGGCGCCACCTCGTTCATGCGGTAGTACACCTCGGTGCGATCCTCGGCCTGTCCCGAGATGATGAGCGGCGTCCTCGCCTCGTCGATGAGGATCGAGTCCACCTCGTCCACGATCGCGAATGGCAAGCCGCGCTGGAAGCGCTCTTCGCGCCGCATCGCCATGTTGTCGCGCAGGTAGTCGAAGCCGAACTCGTTGTTCGTGCCGTAGGTGATGTCCGCGGCATACGCAGCGCGCTTCACCTCGGGTTCGACCTGCGACAGGTTCACGCCGACGCTCAGGCCGAGGAAGCCGAACAGCTTGCCCATCCAGTCCGCGTCACGCTGTGCAAGGTACTCGTTCACCGTGACGATGTGCACGCCGCGACCGGTCAGCGCGTTCAGGTAGGCAGGAAGGGTTGCGACAAGGGTCTTGCCCTCGCCGGTGCGCATCTCGGCGATCTTGCCGTAGTGCAGGACCATGCCGCCAAGCAGCTGCACGTCGAAATGGCGCATCTTCAGCGCCCGCTTGCCCGCTTCGCGCACGACGGCAAAGGCCTCGGGCAGCAGCTCCTCGAGTGCCGCCTCCTCGGCCTGCGCCCTGGCTTCCGGCGCTGCGTCAGCGACGCGGGCGGCGAGCCGCTGCTTCAGCTCGTCGGTCTTTCCCCGCAATGCCTCGTCGGAGAGTGCCGACAACTGCGCTTCGAGCGCATTGATGCGTTCAACTACACGCCGATACTGCTTGAGCAGGCGCTCGTTGCGGCTGCCGAAAATCTTCTTCAGTACTCTGGAGATCATGAAGGCGGGGGAAGGGGTGATTCATCCCCCGGAAAAAACACGAATTTTAGCACGCGAGGCGGAGCTGCCCCGCGCGTCGGCGGGGGCGAAACCTCAGCGACGCGTGCGAGTTCCGCGCTGCGCGACCGGCGTCTTGGTCGACGCGACCAGGAACCGGTTCGGATTCTGCGGAGCGCCCTTGAAGCGCACCTCGAAATGCAGGTGGGGCCCGGTGGAGCGGCCGGTGGAACCGACGTTTGCAATGTGGCGCCCGCGCTGCACCACGTCGCCCTCCTTGACCAGCAGCTTCGAGGCATGCGCATAGCGCGTGACGAGGTCGTTGCCGTGCTCGATGTCGATCATGTAGCCATACTGCGGGTGAAACCCGGCGAACTGCACCACGCCGCCCGCGGCGGCGACGATCGGCGTGCCGGTATCGGCGATGAAGTCGATGCCCTCATGCATGGCCTGCTGGCCGGTGATCGGGTCGATGCGGATGCCGAACCCGGACGCGTTGTAGGGCGCGTTCACCGGCATCATCGTCGGCATCAGCTTCTTGCGCACCGCCTGTTCGAACAACTGCGCCTCGAGCAGGCCGAGCATGTCGGTCCGATTCTCCAGCGTCCGCGACACTTCCAGCAGCCGTTCACTGAACTCCTTGAGCGAGAGGTTCTGCGCCGGCAGCAGCGTCGAGGCGGCGCCACCCAGGCCGGGCGACTCGCTGAAGCGGAAATCCTGCGGCCGGAATCCCGCAAGCGCCGAAAGGCGCTCGCCCAAGGCATCCAGGCGCGTCAACTGGGCCTGCATCTCGCCGAGTTTTACCGCCATGGCATTCAGGTTCTGCTGGACGAACTCGCGCCCGCGGTCGGATTCGGCCGGCTTCGCGGCAGCGACCACGTCCTGCAGCAACGGCACGCGGAACTCCACGGCCAGCTTGAGCGAGCCCCAGTAGAGGAGTCCTGTCAGCGCAACCAGAAGCAAGGCCCCGCCGACGGCGAGGCCGACAAAGTGCCCCAGCGAGACAGTAATCGTCTTCGCCTTTGCCAAGCGGCTGGGGATCAAGATAATCTGCATGCTGCCTTCCCCCTGAGCTTTGCCCTCGATGAAGCTTTCCAGAATCGACCGCTACCTGGACTTCGGCGAGGAGCTTCAGCCTGTTCTCGCGAAAGCGCGGGAAATACTAGCGCTTTCAAGACATTGCGTCGATTTCCTGCCCCCTGAACTGGCCACGCAGCTGCGCGGCGCCAACATCCGGGGAGAAACCCTCGTGCTTCTTGCCGCAAATCCCGCCGCGGCAGCAAAGCTGAAACTGCTAGCGGGGACCCTGAGCGAGTCCCTGCAAGGACTGGGGTCGAAGGTTAATGCAGTTTCTGTGAGGGTGCAACCGAGCGGACTTCCCGGCCCACATTCCGCATCGCACAAGGCCGCCGCACTGAGTCCGGCAGCGCGCGAGGCTCTGGGTGAACTGCGGGACGCATTGCCGGCATCCCCGGCCCGTGAGGCCGTGGACCGGATGCTGGGCGCGGGCGCCGACGCCGACGCTCAGAGTTCGGCAAGCAGCCGCTCACCAAAGAGCAGCAGCAGGACGAAAAGGACGACGCCGAGGATCACCTGAAACAGCCGCCAGGCGTAGCGCAGGTAGCGCCGCTCGCCCGACACGAGAAACAGGATCACGAGTACCGCCAGGCCGACCGCCGCGAGCAGCACCGCTGCGCGGACGATGATCACTCAGGTGGCGGCAAATGAACGCACGAGCCCTGCCACGCCCGCCGGGGCTTCCTGGACGCCGTCGAAACTCACGGTCTCCCAGGCAGATGCCTCGGCGAGCAAGGCCCGCAGCAGCCTGTTGTTTAGCGCATGGCCCGACTTGTGCGCGGAAAACGCGCACAGCAGCGGCTTGCCGATCAGGTACAGGTCGCCTATGGCGTCGAGCACCTTGTGGCGGATGAACTCGTCGGCGAAGCGCAGGCCCTCGGCATTGAGGACGCGATACTCGTCCAGCACCACCGCATTGTCCAGGCCGCCGCCGAGCGCCAGGCCATTCTCGCGAAGTTGCTCGACGTCATGCATGAAGCCGAAGGTGCGGGCGCGGGCGATCTCCCGCAGGTAGGAGGTTTCGGCGAAGTCTACCGTGACAGTCTGCCCGGTCTTGTCGATCACCGGGTGGTTGAACGAGATCGAAAACGACAGCCGGAAACCCTCGTACGGGTCGAGGCGCGCCCACTTGTCGCCGTCCCGCACCTCGACGCTCTGCAACACGCGCATGAATCGCTTGGGCGCCGCCTGTTCCTCTACCCCCGCCTGCTGGATCAGGAGCACGAAGGTCGCTGCGCTGCCGTCCATGATCGGCACTTCGGGCCCGTCGATGTCGATGTAGGCATTGTCCACGCCCAGGCCGGACAGGGCGGACATCAGGTGCTCGACGGTATGGATCTGCACCCCGCCTCTGGACAAGGTCGATGCAAGGCGCGTATCGCCCACCAGTTCTGCACGTGCGGGGATGTCCAGCGGTTCGGGCAGGTCGACGCGGCGGAACACGATGCCGGTGTCCGGCTGCGCCGGGCGCAGCGTCAGCGTCACCTTCTGTCCGGTATGCAGGCCCACGCCTGCGGCGCGGGTCAGGGACTTCAGTGTGCGTTGGTGAAGCATGCTGGCAAGAGCTGAATTCTAGCAAACAGCCACGGCAGGGCGCCCCCGGCAAGGGAAAGGCGCCCTGCCTGTCTGCGTGCCGGCTGCAGCTAGTCGGCCTGCTTCCGCAGGAACGCCGGGATGTCGTACTTGTCGACGCCGCTCTGCTGCAGGGCTTCCACGGTGGAGGCGCGGTTGCGCCGGATCACCGCGGGAACCGCGTCGAGCGCGCCGTAGTCGACGCCCCCGGGTGCGTTCGACATCAGCGGCTGGTTGTCAGTCCCGGTGCGCATGCTGGAGACCAGTTGCGGCTTCTGCTGCCGGCCCACCGAAGGCGCCCCGAGGCCGGTGGCGATCACCGTCACCCGAAGCTCGTCGCTGAGCGACTCGTCGAACACGCCGCCGTAGATGATCGTGGCATCGTCCGCCGCAAAGGCACGGATGGTGTTCATCACCTCCTTGGTCTCGCGCAGCTTGAGCGACGCCGCCGACGCGCTGATGTTGACAAGGACGCCGCGGGCACCCGCGAGGTTCACGCCTTCCAGCAGCGGGCATGCCACCGCCTGCTCGGCGGCGATGCGGGCGCGGTCGATGCCGCTGGAGGCGGCCGATCCCATCATCGCCATGCCCTGCTCGGACATGACTGTGCGCACGTCCTGGAAATCGACGTTCACCAGGCCCTCGCGGTTGATGATGTCGGCGATGCCGCCAACAGCGTTGTTGAGCACGTCGTCGGCGGCGATGAACGCGTCGGCCTGGGTGACGTCCTCGCCGAGCACGTCCTCGAGCTTGTCGTTCAGGATCACGATCAGCGAATCGACGTGCGGCGCCAATTCCTCGATGCCCTGCTCGGCGTTGCGCATGCGCTTGGACCCCTCGAAGGTGAAGGGCTTGGTCACCACGGCCACGGTGAGGATGCCGAGGGATCGCGCGACCTCGGCGATCACCGGTGCCGCGCCGGTACCCGTGCCCCCGCCCATGCCGGCGGTGATGAACACCATGTGCGCGCCCGCGACCGCTTCCTCGAGCCGCGCACGCTCGGCGATCGCGATCGCCTTGGCCTCCTCCGGCTTCGCCCCGGCGCCCAGCCCGCTGGTGCCGAGCTGGATCTGGTGCTGCGCCTTGTTGCGCGACAGCACCTGTGCGTCGGTGTTGACCGCGATGAAGTCGACTCCGGCGACGCCCTTGTCGATCATGTGGTTGACGGCGTTCCCGCCGGCACCGCCGACCCCGACCACCTTGATGATCGGCCCTGCTCCCTGGTTGTCCACTATCTCGAACATGCGTTTTCTCCTTGCCTGGTTGAAACGTCCGTCTAGAAGTTCCGCTGGAACCACTCGCGCATCCTGCCCAGGACGGCGCGGAACGACCCGTCCTGGCGTGAAAGCCGGCCCTGCTGGCGCTGCGCCGCGCCTTCCATCAACAGGCCCATTGCGGTCGCGTAGCGCGGCGAGCGCACGACCTCGGACAGGCCGCCCGAATACTTCGGCACGCCGACGCGCACCGGCATGTGAAACAGCTCCTCGCCCAGCTCGACCATGCCCTGCATGGTCGAGCTGCCGCCGGTGAGCACGATCCCGGAGGACAGCAGCTCCTCGAAGCCCGACTCGCGCAGCACCTGCTGCACCAGCGAGAAGAGTTCCTCGACGCGCGGCTCGATCACCTCGGCGAGCGTCTGGCGCGACATCGTGCGCGAACCGCGCTCGCCGATGCCGGGAACCTCGATGGTGTCGTTGGGGCTGGCGAGCTGTCGCAGTGCCACGCCGTGCCGGATCTTGATCGCCTCGGCGTCCGCGGTGGGCGTGCGCAGCGCCATCGCGATGTCGCTGGTGATCTGGTCGCCGGCGATCGGGATCACCGCGGTATGGCGGATGGCCCCCTGCGTGAACACCGCCAGGTCGGTGGTACCGCCGCCGATGTCCACCAGGCACACGCCGAGCTCGCGTTCGTCCTCGGACAGCACCGCCCGCGCCGAGGCAAGCGGCTGCAGCACCAGGTCGCTGACCTCCAGCCCGCAGCGCCTGACGCATTTGACGATGTTCTGCGCCGCCGACACCGCACCGGTGACGATATGGACCTTGACCTCCAGCCGCACGCCCGACATGCCCACCGGCTCGCGCACGTCCTCCTGGCCGTCGACGATGTACTCCTGCCGCAGCACGTGCAGGATCTGCTGGTCGGTGGGAATGTTCACCGCGCGCGCGGTCTCGAGCGCGCGCTCCACGTCGATAGACGAGACCTCGCGATCCTTGATCGCCACCATGCCCGTCGAGTTGAAGCTCTTGATGTGGCTGCCGGCAATGCCGGTGTAGGCGGACTCGATCTTGCAATCGGCCATCAGCTCGGCTTCTTCGAGCGCGCGCTGGATCGCGTTCACCGTGGCCTCGATGTTCACCACCACGCCCTTCTTCAGGCCCCTGGATTCGTGCCCGCCCATGCCGAGGACCTCGAAGGCGCCGTCGGGCTGCAGCTCGGCGACCAGCGCCGCAACCTTGGATGTCCCGATGTCGAGGCCGACGACGAGGTTCCTGGCTTCCTTAGGCATGCGTCTCAGCCCTTGAATTCCGGCACGCGCAGGGCGAAGCCGTTCGGATAGCGAAGGTCCACGCTCTGGTGCGCGCTCGCGATGCGCCCGAGCGTGGACGGATACGCGGCGACGAAGCGCCCGAGCCTTGCCTCGGGTGCGCCGGCCTCCGGGTGATCGCGGCCAAGCTCGATATGCAGGCCGCTGGAGAGCTTCAATTGCCACGATCCGCGGGAAGTGAGCGTGACGCGCTCGAGCCGCGTGTCCAGCGGCGCGAGCAGTTCCGTGAACCGCCGGTAGCGCGCGCTGACCTCGCGTTCGGTGCCGTCGGGCCCCGACAGGGTCGGCAATGCGGCCTCGCTCACGGCGTCGAAGCGCTCGCCGTGGGTATTCACCAGGCCGGTGGTTCCCCAGCGTGCCAGCGCCACGTGCTCCTCCAGCACGACCTCGATGCGATCGGGCCACGCGCGCCGGACTTCCACGCGCCGCACCCACGGCAACTGCTCGAGCGCCGCGCGGATCGTGCCCAGGTCCGCGGCGAAGAAGTTTCCGGTGATGCGCGATGCCATGGCGCGCTCGACGTCGCTGCGGCCGGTGCGCGTCATGTCGCCGCCGACCGTCACTTCCCGCAGCGGGAACAGCGGCGACTGCAGCACGAGATGGATGCCGCCCGCCACCAGCGCCATGACGCCGAGCGCGGTAAGGAAGCCCGCCAGCCCGTTCAGCAGTCGCGGGTTATCCCACATGCGCGCCCTCCAGGATTCGCAGGCAGAGGTCTTCGTAACTGATGCCGGTCGCACGCGCCGCCATCGGCACCAGCGAATGGCTGGTCATGCCGGGCGAAGTGTTCACTTCCAGCAGCGACGGATTTCCCGCGCGGTCGAGCATCAGGTCGATGCGCCCCCAGCCCGAGCAGCCGGCCAGGCGGAAGGCGCGCAACGCGAGCGATTGCAGTTCCGCCTCCTTTGCCGGCGGCAGCCCGCAGGGGCAGTGGTACTTCGTGTCGTCGGTAAAGTACTTGTGCTGGTAGTCGTAGTTGCCGCCGGGCGCCTCGATGCGCACCAGCGGAAGCGCGGTGTCGCCGAGGATGCTTGCCGTGAACTCCGGGCCGTCGACGAACTCCTCTGCCAGCGCGATGTCGCGGAATTTCCTGGCGGCAAGCTCATAAGCCGCCGGCAGCCCGCTTGCGTCGGCGACGCGCGTCAGTCCGAGCGTGGAACCCTCGTTCGCCGGCTTGACGATCAGCGGCAGCCCGAGGTCCCGCGCCACCTCGTCCCAGTCGTCTTCCGCCGACAGCACGCGATAGCGCGGCGTAGGCAATCCGTTTGCCAGCCAGACCATCTTGGTACGCCACTTGTCCATGCCGATCGCGGAGCCGAGCACGCCGCTGCCCGTATACGGGATGCCGAGCCACTCCAGCGCGCCCTGCAGCGTGCCGTCCTCTCCGCCCCGGCCATGCAGCGCGATGAAACAGCGCGCGAATCCGTCGCGCCTGAGCTCCGCGAGTTCGCGCTCGGCCGGATCGAACGCATGCGCATCCACGCCCTTCGCGCGCAGTGCCGCGAGCACGCCCCGCCCGCTCAGCAGCGAGATCTCGCGCTCGGCGGATCTGCCGCCCAGCAGCACCGCGACCTTGCCGAAAGTGCTCATGCGGCAGGCTCTCCCACGATTCGCACCTCGGGCTGCAGGTCCACGCCGGTGCGCTCGCGCACCGTCGCCCGCACCGACTCGATCAGCGCCTCGATGTCCGCCGCGCTCGCATTGTGCGCGGCATTGACGATGAAATTCGCGTGCTTGACCGATACGCTCGCACCTCCCCGCACTGCGCCCTTGAGGCCGCAGGATTCGATCAGGCGCGCAGCGTGGTCGCCGGGAGGATTGCGGAACACGCTGCCGGCGTTGGGCAGGTCGAGCGGCTGCGAAGCGATGCGGCGCGAACGCATCTCGCCGATCCGGTGTCGCGACGCGGCTGCCTCCCCGCGTGCCAGCGCGAAATATGCCGCGACGAACCATTCGCGCTCGCCGATCCGGTCAGCGCTCTCGAGTTCGCAGTGCCGGTACCCGATCACGAACTCGGACCTGCGCCTCTCGCGCAACTCGCCGCCGCGGTCTATCGTCACCACGCGATCGACGATGTCCCAGCACTCGGAGCCGTAACAGCCCGCGTTCATCGCCAGCGCGCCGCCAACCGTGCCCGGAATGCTGGCGAGAAACTCCGCGCCTTCGAGGCCGTGCGCCGCGGCGAAGCGGGCGACGCGCGGATTCGCGACCCCCGCGCCGGCGTAGACGCACCCGTCGACGAGCGCCGGCTGCGCAGCCGGCGACCAGGACTGGACTACGGTGCCGCGAAAGCCGCCGTCACGCACCAGCAGGTTCGACCCCAGACCGAGGAACAGCACGCGCTCGGTCGCCGGCAACTGCCGCAGGAATGCCGCGAGGTCGTCGGTGTCCGCTGGCACGTAATACCGGTCCGCGGCACCGCCTGCGCGCCAGCTCACGTGCCCGGCCATCGGCTCGTCGCGCTTCAGCGCGCCGCGCAGACCTTCGAAGCGCATGGGTTCGGACATGTTCATCGCGCCTGTGTCGCCTTCGTGCCCGAGGCCAGTGCGGGTGCCACGCCGCCGATCGATCCGGCTCCCATGGTCAGCACCACGTCGCCGTCGCTGGCGGTACGCAGGATCGCCTCCGGCATGTCGCCAATCTCCTCGACGAACACCGGCTCGACCTTGCCGGCGACACGCACCGCGCGGGCGAGCGAGCGGCCGTCGGCGGCAACGATGGGCTGCTCGCCCGCCGCGTACACCTCCGCAAGCAGCAGCGCGTCGGCGGTCGAGAGCACGGCGACGAAGTCCTCGAACAGGTCTCGCGTACGGGTGTACCGGTGCGGCTGGAACGCGAGCACCACGCGCCTGCCCGGGAATGCGCCGCGCGCCGCGGCGAGCGTCGCCGCCATCTCTGCAGGGTGATGGCCGTAGTCGTCCACCAGCGTGAACGTCCCGCGCCCGTCGAGCGCGATGTCGCCGTAGCGCTGGAAGCGCCGGCCGACGCCATGGAACTCGCCCAGCGCCTTCTGGATCGCCGCGTCGTCGATGCCCAGCTCGCCCGCCACCGCGATCGCCGCCAGCGCATTCTGCACGTTGTGCGCACCCGGCAGGTTGAGCGTCACCGGCAGCGGCGCGGCACGCTCGCGCAGTGCGGTAAAGCGCATCACGCCGCGGTCGTGCACGACGCGCTCGGCGCGGACCATCGCGTCGGCGCGCAGTCCGTAAGTGACCACGGGCTTGGACACGAACGGCTGGATCTCGCGCACGTTCGCATCGTCGATGCACAGCACGGCACTGCCGTAGAAGGGGAGGTTCTGCAGGAACTGCACGAAGGATTGCTTCAGGCGCGCGAAATCGTGCTGGTAGGTCTCCATGTGGTCGGCATCGATGTTGGTGACTACCGCGATCACCGGCTGCAGGTGCAGGAACGAGGCGTCGGACTCGTCCGCCTCGACGACGATGAATTCACCGGTGCCGAGGCGGGCATTCGACCCCGCCGCATTGAGGCGCCCGCCGATCACGAACGTAGGGTCCAGGCCGCCCTCGGCAAGCACGCTCGCCACCAGACTGGTGGTCGTCGTCTTGCCGTGCGTGCCGGCGATCGCGACGCCCCGCTTCAGTCGCATAAGCTCGGCGAGCATCAGCGCGCGCGGCACCACCGGGATGCGCTTCGCGCGCGCGGCCAGCACCTCCGGGTTGTCGCCGCGCACGGCGCTGGAAACGACCACTGCATCCGCGCCGGTGACGTTCTCCGCGGTATGCGCAAGCGCAACCCGTGCGCCGGCCTGCTTCAAACGGCGCGTCGCGGCGTTCTCGGCGAGGTCCGAGCCGCTTACCTGGTAGCCGAGGTTGCACAGCACCTCGGCAATGCCGCTCATGCCGGAACCGCCGATGCCGACGAAATGGATGCGCCGCACCTTGTGCTTCATGCGCCGGCTCCGGCCATCTGCTTGCACTGCTCGGCGACGAAGCGCGCAGCCTCCGGCTTGCCGAGTTCGCGCGCTCTCAGTGCCATGTCAAGCAGCCTCGCGCGCTCGAGCGAGCCGAGCAGGGTCGCGAGGCGCTGCGGCGTCAGTTCGGCTTGCGGCAGCAGGATCGCCGCGCCCCGGTCGGCAAGGAACCGCGCGTTCGCGGTCTGGTGATCGTCCACCGCATGCGGAAACGGCACCAGCACGCCGGCGATGCCGCCGGCGGAAAGCTCAGCGATGGTGGTAGCGCCTGCCCGGCAGATGACGACATCGGCATCGGCATATCGCGCGGCAATGTCGTCGATGAAGGCCACGCACTCGCCCGTCACGCCGGCCGCGGCGTAGTTCGCACGCAGCGCATCGATGTGCTTTTCTCCCGCCTGATGCACGACCAGCGGCCGTTCGGCCGGCGCGAGCTGCGCCAGCGCCTTCGGCACCACGTCGTTCAGTGCCTGCGCGCCGAGGCTGCCACCGACCACCAGCAGCCGCAGCGGGCCGGCGCGCCCGGCGTAGCGCTCGCGCGGCTCAGGCATCGCGGCGATGTCCTGGCGCACCGGATTGCCGCACCATTCGCCGTTCTTCAGCGCTCCCGGGAACGCCACGAACACGCGGTCGGCGAGCCCGGCAAGCACCTTGTTCGTCAGCCCGGCGACCGAGTTCTGCTCGTGGATCGCGAGCGGGCGGGCGAGCAGCGAGGCCATCATGCCCCCGGGGAATGCGACGTAGCCACCCATGCCGAGCACGACGTCGGGGCGCAGCGCGAAGATCGCGCGCGCGCTCTGCCAGAACGCGTAGACCAGGTTCAGCGGCAGCAGCAGCTTCGCCATCAGGCCCTTGCCGCGCACGCCCGCCATGCGGATCCACGCCATGTCGTAGCCGTGCGCCGGGACGATGCGCGCCTCCATGCCGCTCTTGGCGCCCATCCAGACGACGCGCCAGCCGCTCCGGCGCAGCACCTCCGCCACTGCCAGGCCGGGGAACACGTGGCCGCCGGTGCCTCCTGCCATGATCAGCACGGTCCTCATGCCGGCAGCCCCCGGGTCCGCTGCCTGAGCTCCCAGTCGATGCGCAGGAGTATGGCCAGTGCCACGCAGTTGGCGAGCAGGCCCGAGCCGCCGAAACTCATCAGCGGCAGCGTCAGCCCCTTGGTCGGCAGCAGCCCCATGTTGACGCCCATGCTGATCAGCGCCTGGAAGCCGATCCAGATGCCGATACCTTGCGCCGCCAGCGACTCGAAGGGCTTGCCCGCCGCGGCAGCCTGGCGGCCGATGGCGAACGCCCTCAGCACGATCCAGGCGAAAAGCACGATCACCGCCACCACGCCGGCGAAGCCGAGCTCCTCCGCGATCACGGCAAGGAGGAAGTCGGTGTGCGCCTCCGGCAGGTAGTGCAGCTTCTCGATGCTCGCGCCAAGGCCGACGCCCAGCCACTCGCCGCGCCCGAACGCGATCAGCGCGTGCGACAGCTGGTAGCCGCTGCCGAATGGATCGGACCACGGATCCATGAAGCCGAAGATGCGCTGCATGCGGTACTCGGACGTCAGCACCAGCCCGGCGAATCCGACCGCGAGCATGGCGAGCAGCGCAAAGAAGTGCCTGCCGTTCATGCCGCCCAGGAAGAGCAGGCCGAAGGCGATCACCGCGATTACGACGAAGGCGCCGAAGTCCGGCTCCTTCAGCAGCAGCCAGGACACCACCATCATCACCGACAGCATCGGCAGCAGGCCCTTGCGGAAGCTCTTCATCACCGCGTGCTTGCGCATGGTGTAGTCGGCCGCATACAGCACCACCGCGAGCTTCATCATCTCGGAGGGCTGGAAGTTCGCCACGCCAAGCGAAAGCCAGCGCTTGGCGCCGTTTACCTCGCGCCCGACCCCCGGCACCAGCACCAGCGCAAGCAGCACGGTGGCGCCGATGAAGATCCACAGTGCGCCTTGCTGCCATGCGCGCACCGGCACAAGGAACACCACCAGCGCGGCGAGCAGCGCCACCGACGCATAGGCGCCGTGGCGAACGAGATAGTAGGCGGCGTTGTTTCCGGTGTAGCGGCTTGCCTCGGCCGTCGCGATGGAAGCCGAGTACACCATCACCAGGCCGAGCGCGAGCAGCAGCAGCGCCGCCCAGGCGAGCGAGCGGTCGTACTCGGCGACCGTGCCGCGCTGACCGATGCCGTAGGCCGCCGTACTCATGCGGCGCTCATTCGGCCAGCGCGCGCACGGCAGCGGCGAACGCCTCGCCGCGGTGCCGATAGTCACGGAACATGTCGAAACTCGCGCAAGCGGGCGACAGCAGCACGGCATCGCCCTGCGCGGCGATCCGCGCGGCGCGCGACACCGCCGCCTCGAGCGATGCGCAGTGCTCGAACGCGACGCCTGCCCTGGATAGCGCAGCCGCAATGCGCGGCGCGTCGCGGCCGATCAGCAGCACGCAGCGCGCATGCGCCGCGGCAGCGCGCGCCAGCGGCGCGAAGTCCTGCCCCTTGCCATCGCCTCCCGCGATCAGCACGGCGCGCCTGCCCAGACCCTGCAGCGCCGCCACCGCAGCGCCGACGTTGGTGCCCTTGGAATCGTCGTACCAGTCGACGCCGCGCCGTGCAGCGACATGTGCCAGCCGATGCGGCAGCCCGCGGAACCCCCGCAGTCCTTCGGCCAGCGCGGCCGCAGGCGTGCCGATCGCGCTGCACAGCGCAAGCGCCGCAAGCGCGTTTGCGAGGTTGTGCTCACCGGCGATCGCCAGCTCGTCGGCCGGCAGCAGCGGCTCGCGGCCCTGCGCCAGCCAGCGGCGGTCGGCGACCACAATCACGCCAAAGTCACGGGCTCCCGGTGGCTCGTCCAGACCGAAGCTGATCGCGTCCGCCGGTGCTGCAACCAGCGCGCGATTGAGCACGCGTATGCCTGCGCCCATGAACACGCGCGCCTTGGCGGCCGCGTAGTCATCGATGCGCGCGTAGCGGTCAAGATGGTCCTCGCTGAGGTTCAGCAGCGTCGCGGCGTCGGCCGCCAGCGACCAGGTGGTTTCGAGCTGGTAGCTCGACAGCTCCAGCACCCAGGCCGCGGGCGGCGTTGCCCGTTGCGACAGCGCGTCCAGCGCCGCCGGGCCGATGTTTCCCGCGACCTCGCAATCGACGCCCGCGGAGCGCAACAGGTGCCCGGTCAGCGCGGTCACCGTGGTCTTGCCGTTGGTGCCGGTGATCGCAACGATCCGCGACTGCGGCTGCGCGGCATGCACGTGCCAGGCAAAGAGTTCGATGTCGCCGACGATCGGCAGTCCCCGCGATATCGCTTCCTGTACCAGAGGCTGCGCCAGCGGCAGTCCGGGGCTGATGCAGACGAGGTCGATGCCCTCGAGGAGCGTCGCGTCGAACGCACCGGTGCGCAGTTCGCCGTCGAAGTCGCGCGCGCGCGGCGGTTGCTGCCGCGTGTCGGCCGCGCGCACGGTGCCGCCCTGGCGTTGCACCCAGCGCGCGGCGGACAGGCCGGATTCGCCCAGTCCGAGCACCAGCACGCGTCGGCCGGCCAGCGGCACCGGCTCCGGGCGGCGCAGCGTGCTGAAAAAGGGTTCGCGCATCGCCATGGTCACCTGAGCTTCAGCGTGGACAGCCCGAACAGCACGAGCATCATGGTGATGATCCAGAATCGCACCACGACCTGCGACTCCTTCCAGCCCTCGAGTTCGTAGTGGTGGTGCAGCGGCGCCATGCGGAAAATGCGCTTGCCGCCGGAGAGCTTGAAGTAGATCACCTGGATCATCACCGACAGCGTCTCGGCGACGAACACGCCGCCCATGATGAACAGCACGATCTCCTGGCGCACGATCACCGCGATGGTGCCCAGCGCGGCGCCGAGCGCGAGCGCGCCGACGTCGCCCATGAAGACCTCCGCCGGGTAGGCGTTGAACCACAGGAAGCCCAGCCCCGCGCCCACCATCGCGCCGCAGAACACCGCCAGCTCTCCGGCGCCGGTGATGTACGGCAGGCCGAGGTACTTGGAGAACACCGCGTGGCCCGCGACGTAGGCGAAGATCCCCAGGCCACCCGCCACCATCACGGTAGGCATGATCGCGAGCCCGTCGAGCCCGTCGGTGAGATTGACGGCATTGGACGTGCCGACGATGACGCAGTACGTCAGCGCGATGAAGCCGAGGACTCCCAGCGGATACGCGACGTACTTGAAGAACGGAACGATCAGCTCGTTCAGCGCCGGAATCGACTGCGCCAACCAGGCCAGGTACGCCGCGGCGCCGAGGCCGAACACCGACTGCCAGAACAGCTTCGCGCGCGCCGACAGTCCTTTCGGGTTTCGGTGCACCACCTTGCGGTAGTCGTCGATCCAGCCGATGCTGCCGAAGGCGAGCGTGACCAGCAGCACCACCCAGAGGAAGCGGTTGCCGAGGTCGCCCCAGAGCAGCGTGGTGATGCCGATCGACAGCAGGATCAGCGCGCCGCCCATGGTCGGCGTGCCGGCCTTGGTGAGGTGCGACTGCGGGCCGTCGTCGCGCACCGACTGCCCGATCTTGTAGGCGGTGAGCTTGCGGATCACGTACGGCCCGAGGATCAGCGAGATTGCGAGCGCGGTCAGGCATGCGAGCACCGCGCGCAGCGTGATGTAGCCGAAGACGTTGAACAGGCGGACGTCCTTCCCCAGCCACAGCGCGAGTTCGAGCAGCATCAGTGCGTCTCCTCCGGCGCCCGGGCGAGCGCCTCCACGACCCGGATCATCTGCATGAAGCGCGAACCCTTGACGAGAACCGTGGTCTGCGCATCCAGCCGGGCGCGCAGGTGGCCGAGCAGGTCCTCCAGCGAGGCAAAGTGACGCGCGCCTTCGCCGAACGCGGCGACCGCGTGCACGCTCGATGCGCCGAGCGCAAGCAGGCTGCCGATGCCGCGCGCCTTTGCGTAGCGGCCGACCTCGGCATGGAAGTCGGGGCTGCCCTCGCCAAGCTCGCCCATGTCGCCGAACACCAGGACGCTGTGCCCCGGCGCCGCGGCGAGCACGTCGATCGCGGCGCGCACCGAGTCAGGATTGGCGTTGTAGCTGTCGTCGATCAGCGTCGAGCCCCCCGGGCCGGCCTTCACCTGCAGCCGGCGGTTGTACGGCCGGAACGCGCACAATCCGGCGGCGATCGCGGCCGGCGGCACGCCGGTGGCGTACGCACATGCGGCGGCGGCAAGCGCATTGCGCACGCTGTGCAGCCCGGGAATGGCAAGCGTCGCCTCGGCGGGCCCCGCCGGCGTGCTGATGCGGATCTCCGAGGTCAGGTGACGCAGCGCATAGCGCGCGCCCACCGTTGCCCCGGTTTCGATGCCGAAATCCACCACGCGCCTGCCCTTTGCGCGCGCGCGGAAGAACTGCGCCAGCGCGTCGTCCGCGTTGATCACTGCGATGCCGTCGGCAGGCAGCGCATCGAACACCAGCGCGTTCTCGCCCGCCGCGCCCTCGACGCTGCCCATGAACTCGAGGTGCTCGCGGTGCGCGTTCGTGATCAGCGCGCAACCCGGACGCGTCATCGCCGCGATCGGCGCCATCTCGCCGGGATGGTTCATGCCCAGCTCGATCACGGCGTAGCGGTGCGCGGCGCCCATGCGCAGCAGGGTCAGCGGAACGCCGATGTCGCCGTTGAGGTTTCCCGCGGTGGCGAGCACCGCGGTCTCGCCTGCATGCGCGCGCAGGATCGACGCCAGCATCTCCTTGGTCGTCGTCTTGCCGTTCGACCCTGCGACCGCGATCACCGCCGGCGCGAACTTCTGCCGCCAGCCGGCGCCAAGGCGCCCGAGCGCGACGCGCGCGTCATCGGCGACGAGCAGCGGCAGCGGATCCGGCGCCGGTTGGCGCTCCGCCCATGCGGCGTCGACCAGCGCGCCGGCGGCGCCACGCCCCGCCGCCATGCGCACGAAATCGTGGCCGTCGTAGGTCTCGCCGCGGATGGCGACGAACAGCTCCCCCGCCGCGATGCCGCGGCTGTCCGTGGAAACGCCCAGCACGCCCGCGTCCGCGCCACGGAGCGTGGCGCGCGCCATCCGCGCGGCCTCGACGAGGCGCATCATTCGCCCACCCACGCGGCAAGCGCGCGTTCCACGTGCGCGGCGTCCGAGAACGGCAGTCGCCTGTCCTCGATCTCCTGGTAGTCCTCGTGCCCCTTGCCGGCGACGAGGACGATGTCGCCATCCCTCGACGACGCGATCGCCGCCGCGATCGCGCGCGCGCGGTCCGGCTCGACCAGGTGCGGCGCGCTGACGCCCTCGAGGATCGCGGCGAGGATGGCCGCCGGATCCTCGCTGCGCGGATTGTCCGAGGTGAGGATGATGCGGTCTGCGAGCCTGGAGGCGACCTGTCCCATCAGGGCGCGCTTGGACGGGTCGCGATCGCCGCCGGCGCCGAAGACGATGCTCAGGCGGCCGTGCACTGCGTCCGCGAGCGGCCTCAGCGCCTGCAGCACCTTCTCGATCGCGTCCGGCGTGTGCGCGTAGTCGATCACCGCCAGCGGCCGCCCGTCGCCACCCAGCCGCTGCATGCGCCCCGGCACCGCCGGCAGCGCTTCCAGCCGCGCCAGCGCGGCGTCGAACCCGAGCCCGTGGGCCAGCAGGCAGCCGAGCACGCCGAGCGCATTCGCGGCGTTGAACCTGCCCACGTGCGCCAGGGTCGCCTCGCCCTCGCCGCGGCTGGCGACGATGTGCAGCCGCATTCCCGCGGCGCCATGCTCCACCGAGCGTGCCGCGATGAACTCGTCCACGCTCCCCGGCGCAATTGCTGCCTCCGAGAGGCTGTAGCCGATGGTGCGCACCCCGGTGCCGAGCAGCCGTTGCGCAAGTCGCACCCCGAACGCGTCGTCCAGGTTCAGCACTGCGGTCTCGAGGCCGGGCGCCGCGAACAGGAGCGCCTTCGCTTCCGCGTATGCCTGCATCGAGCCGTGATAGTCGAGGTGGTCATGCGACAGGTTGGTGAACAGCGCGCAGCGGAAGCGCACGCCACCGACGCGCGCCTGCACCAGCCCGTGCGACGACACCTCCAGCGCAGCCGCGTGCGCGCCCTCGCGCCGCAGCTGCGCCAGCAGGCGGTGCAGCTCCAGCGCGTCGGGCGTGGTACTGCCTGCATCGGCCAGGCATTCGCCGGCAATGCCGCTGCCCAGCGTGCCGATGACGCCGGCGCGCACGCCATGCGCCGACAGCGCAGCCGCGATCCACTGCGTGCACGAGGTCTTGCCGTTCGTCCCGGTGACGCCGCAGACCCACAGCGATGCCGAAGGCTGGCCGTGGAACACGTCAGCGATCTCGCCGGCGCGCTCGCGCAGGTGTTCGACGCCGACGTTCGGCACGCGCCAGTCCTGCTTCCATTCGAAGCCCGCGGAATCCCATAGCACCGCGGCGGCGCCGCGCGCGATCGCCTCGGGGATGTGCGCACGGGCGTCCACGCGCCCGCCCGGCCAGGCGAAGAACGCAACGCCGGGCGCGCAGCGCCGACTGTCGGAGACGAGTCGCTCGATCATCGCCCCGTCGCGCGCGAGCTTGTCGAGGATTTCGCGTGCCGCCATGGCAGTCCTTGCGCCTCCATCAGGTGCTCTCCCGGGCTTCCTCGCCCTCGCCCGGAAGCGGCACCGGCACCATCGGCGCGTCCGGCGCGACGCCGAGCAGGCGCAACGCGCCCTGCATCACCTGCGAGAACACCGGCGCGGCCACCGCGCCGCCGTAGTACTGCCCCGCGGAGGGCTCGTCGAGCATGACGGCGACCACCAGCCGCGGCGCCGAAACCGGCGCGAAGCCCGCGAAGGACGAGATGTACTTGTGCTGGGCGTAGCCGCCGTGCTCCTGCTTGTGGGCAGTTCCGGTCTTGCCGGCGACGCGATATCCCATGGTGCGCGCGCGCGGCCCGGTTCCACCCGGCTGCACCGCAAGTTCCAGCATGTCGCGCACCGCGCGCGCCGTCTGCGGCGAGACGACGCGCGTGGCGGGTGCTTCGGCATCGCGCCGTACCAGCGACAGCGACACCATGTCGCCGTCGCGCGCGAAGATGCTGTACGCGCGCGCAAGCTGCATCAGGCTCACCGAGATCCCGTGCCCGTAGGCCATGGTTGCCTGCTCGATCGGGCGCCAGGTCTTCGCGTCCCGCAGGCGGCCCGCTGCCTCCCCGGGAAAGCCGAGTTCCGGCGGCGCGCCGAAGCCCAGCTGACGGTAGAACTCCCACATGTCGTTCCTCGCCAGCCCCAGGGCGATTTTCGCCACGCCCACGTTCGACGACTTCTGGATCACCTGCGACACCGACATCACGCCGTCCTCATGCGGATGCGCGTCGTGGATGGTGTAGTTCGCGATGGTCAGCCTTCCCTGCCCGGTCTGGATCGTCGTCCGGGGCGTCACGCGGCCCAGTTCCAGCGCCAGCGCGACAGTGAAAGGCTTGAGCGTCGACCCGGGTTCGAAGGTGTCGGTGAGCACGCGGTTGCGCAACTGCGCGCCGGAAAGCTTCGCGCGGTTGTTGGGGTTGTACGAAGGCTGGTTCGCCAGCGCGAGCACCTCGCCGGAACGCACGTCCAGCACGACGATGCCGCCCGCGCGCGCACGGTGGGCCAGCACCGCGCTCTTGAGCGCGCCGTAGGCCAGACTTTGTATCTTGCTGTCGATGGCGAGAGTCAGGTGCGCGCCGTCCTGCGCCTCCTTGATCGACTCGATGTCCTCGACGATCCTGCCGAGCCGGTCGCGGATCACGCGGCGGCTTCCGGGCTTGCCGGCGAGCCTGGACTGGAACGCGAGCTCGACCCCCTCCTGCCCGGCGTCCTCCACGCCGGTGAATCCGACCACGTGCGCCATCACTTCGCCGCCGGGGTAGTAGCGGCGGAACTCGCGGTGCTGGTAGAGGCCGGGCAGGCCCAGCGCCGCCACCCGCTGTGCCGTCTCGGGCGCGAGCTGCCGCTTCAGGTAGACGAAGTCGCGCGAGGTATCGCCAACCTTGCGTCCGAGCTCGCCCGCGTCGATGTCGAGCAGCGCCGACAGCTTCTTCAACTGCGCCGGATCGTCCGGTACAGCCTCGGGAATCGCCCAGATCGAGCGTACCGGCGTCGATATCGCAAGCGCGTCGCCGTTGCGGTCAGCAATCCTGCCGCGGGTAGCTGGCACTTCTATCACGCGCGAGTAGCGCGCCTCACCCTTGCCTTGCAGGAACTCTGTCTTCATGCCCTGCAGGTAGGCCGCGCGCCCGAGCACCAGCAGGAATGCCGCAAGCAGCCCGGCGAGGAGGATGCGGGCGCGCCAGACGGGCAGGCGCACGAAGGCGGCAGATGCGCTGCTCACCTTCCCTCGACCCCCTTGCCGCCCGCTGGCCGCGCCAGCGGCACCAGCCGCACCCGGCCGGGTTCGGGCGCATGCATGCCGAGCGTGCTGGCGGCAATCCGCTCCACGCGCGAATGCAGGCCCCAAGTGCTCGCCTCGAGTTGAAGCTGTCCGTACTCGATCTCGAGTTCGCGCGTGCTCGCCGACTCGCGTTCCAGCTCGAAATGGGTCTTCCTTGCCAGGTGCTGCGAGGTCACCAGCGCAAGCGCGCAGGCGATCAGCACTGCGAGCAGCAGGAGATTCAGCTTCGCCACGGCACCTCGGTCCGCTGCGCCACGCGCAGGGTCGCGCTGCGCGAACGCGGGTTCGCACGCTGTTCGGCTTCTCCGGGTCGTATCGCACGGCCGACGATCATCGCCAGCGCTTGTGGCAGATCGCTATCGCGTATCGGCAGATCCCGTGGCAGCTCGGGCCGCGCGCAGGACTGCAGGTACCGCTTGACGATGCGGTCCTCCAGCGAGTGGAAGCTGATCACCGCCAGGCGCCCGCCGGGTGCGAGGCGCCGCAGCGCCTGCGGCAGCATCACTTGCACCTCCTCAAGCTCCCGATTGACGAGAATCCGTAGAGCCTGAAAGGTGCGCGTCGCCGGGTCCTGGCCAGCCTCGCGTGTGCGGACCGTCGCACCCACGAGATCGGCAAGTTGGCGGGTGCTGCGGAGGGGTTCGCGGCCGCGAGCAGCAACAATCGCCTTTGCAACCTGTTGAGCAAACCGTTCTTCGCCATATTCCCTGATTGCCTCCCCGATCTCGCGCTCACTTGCGGTAGCCAGCCATTGCGCCGCGGTCACGCCGGACGAAGGATCCATCCGCATGTCCAGCGGCCCCTCGGAGCGGAAGGAAAACCCCCGCGACGCATCGTCCAGCTGCGGCGACGACACGCCGAGGTCGAACAGCATCCCGTCGGCCTGCCCGATGCCGAGGCTGTCCAGAGTGCGTTCCAGCTCCGAGAACCGTGCGTGTGCCACGCGCAGGCGCGGGTCCGCGATCGCGCGCGCGGCTGCGACCGCAGCCGGGTCGCGATCGATCGCCACCAGCCGGCCTTGCGGTCCGAGCCTGGCGAGGATCGCCCGGCTGTGGCCACCGCGACCGAAGGTGCCATCCACGTAGACGCCCGCAGGCTTGATCGCCAGCGCTTCGAGCACTTCCGCGACGAGCACGGGAACGTGGGTCGCCGTCATCGGACGAGTCGTCCGTCAAAGGGAGAAGTCCTCCATGCCCGGAGGCGGCGCCGTGATACCGCCGAGCGCGCCGGCGAGCTTCGCGCTCCACACGCCGTGGTCCCACAGCTCGAAGTAATGGCCCTGTCCGAACAGCGTCGCTTCGCGCTCGAGCTTCGCGTGCATGCGCAGCGCGGGCGACACGAGCACGCGCCCGGAAGCATCGGGGGCGACGTGCTCCTCGAAACCGAGCAGCAGGCGCTTCCACCAGGATGCTTGCGTGTTGAAGGCGGGAAAGGTCTCGACTTTCGCGCGCACCGGTTCCCACGCGGACTCGGGATAGATCAGCACGCAACCGTCGGGATGGGCGGTAAGCACGAGCTGGCGAGAGGTCGCAAACAGGCCGTCGCGATGGCGCGTCGGCACGGCAAGCCGGCCCTTGGGATCGAGCGTGATGACCGTCGCGCCGTGAAACATCCCGCCCATGCCCGGATTCCTCCCGTGTGCGCCTGGCTACCCCTGAAACACAGGAATTGCCACTTTTTTCTACGTTTTTCCACTTTATTCGAAACGAGGTCGACGGGTCAAGGAATTTCTTCAGGCGAGACAATGACTTAGGGAATAAATCCGACGGGAGGGTTAAAAAATAAATTTGCTTTAATTCAGATACTTAATAGAGACAGTGGAAGTGATTTCTCGCAGACCTTGTCGCGTTAGCGGGCACTAACAAGCACTCTGCGGCCATGTGCTAGATTCGCCCGATGATCGACAAGTTCTTTCCCACGCCAGCGGCGGCGCTGGCCGATTTGCAGGACGGCGCGACAGTGATGATTGGCGGCTTTGGCAACGCCGGCATGCCCTCCGAGCTGATCGATGCGCTGGTCGCGCGCGGCGCACGCGGCCTCACTGTCGTCAACAACAACGCCGGCAACGGCGACACAGGACTGGCGGCGCTGATCGCCGCGGGCTGCGTGCGCAAGGTGATCTGCTCGTTCCCGCGGCAGTCGGATTCCTGGCATTTCGACAAGCGCTATCGCGCTGGCGAAATCGAGCTCGAACTGGTGCCGCAGGGCACGCTCGCCGAACGCATCCGCGCCGCGGGCGCGGGCATCGGTGCGTTCTACACGCGTACGGCTTTCGGCACCAGGCTCGCCGAAGGCAAGGAGACGCGACGCATAGGTGAGCGCGACTACGTGCTCGAGTACCCGATCCACGCCGACTTCGCGCTGATCCGGGCGGAACGCGCAGACCGCTGGGGAAACCTGACGTACCGCAAGACGGCGCGCAACTTCGGGCCGATCATGGCGACGGCGGCCAGGTGCACCGTCGTGCAGGTGCGCCATGCGGCTGGGCTCGGCGACATCGACCCTGAGGCGGTAGTGACGCCCGGCATCTTCGTGCAGCGGATCGTGCACATACCGGCAGCGGCGGCCAGGGCCGCCTGAGGGAGAATGCCTTGAAGAAACTCGACCGCAACCAGCTCGCCGCCCGCGTCGCCCGGGACATCCCCGAAGGCGCATACGTGAATCTCGGCATCGGCCTGCCGACGCTGGTCGCAGGGCACTTGCCCAAGGGACGCGAGATCCTGTTGCACAGCGAAAACGGCGTGCTCGGCATCGGGCCGCGACCGGCGCCGGGCGAGGTGGACGAGGACCTGATCGACGCCGGCAAGGAACCCGTCACGCTGCTTGCGGGCGGCTGCTTCTTCCACCATGCCGACTCGTTCGCGATGATCCGCGGCGGCCACATCGACATCTGCGTGCTGGGGGCGTTCCAGGTTTCCGCGCGCGGGGACCTCGCGAATTGGCACACCGGGGCGGCGGACGCGATCCCCGCGGTCGGCGGCGCGATGGACCTCGCCGTGGGCGCGAAGTCCGTGTTCGTGATGATGGAACACGTGACGAAGAAAGGGGAACCGAAGATCGTCGCCGACTGCGCGTATCCGCTCACCGGCGTGCGCTGCGTCAGCCGGATCTACACGGATCTCGCCGTGATCGACGTGCGGCCCGAGGGCCTGCAGGTCGTCGAGATGGTCGACGGACTCGAGCTCGGCGAACTGCAGCGCCTGACGGCGGCGCCGCTGCTGCCGGCAAAGGGCGCGCGCGCCGCGTAACCCTGCGTGACCTACTTGAGCTGGGGGTCCTTCTTGATCCCGAGCTTGCGCGTCAGGTCGCGCTCGAGCGACAGGTCGGCCGCGCCCTGAACCATCGCGTCGACGCCCTTCGCGTCCTTGCCTTCGAGCTTGAACTTCAGGCGCAGGTCGTTCACCGCGTCGGCGTTGCGCAGCGCCTCCTCCATCGTGATGGCGTTCGACTGCACGAGGTCGAACAGCGCCTGGTCGAAGGTCTGCATGCCGATCTCCTTCGACTTGACCATCGCATCCTTGATCGCCCCTACCTCGCCCTTGAAGATGAGGTCCGAGATCAGAGCCGACTGCAGCAGGATCTCGATCGCGGCGATCCGCCCCTTGCCGTCCGCGCGACGGATCAGGCGCTGCGAGATCACCGCGCGCAGGTTCAGTGACAGGTCCATCAGCACCTGCGCGCGCTTGTCCTCGGGAAAGAAGTTGAGGATGCGGTCGATCGTCTGGTTGGAATTGTTGGCGTGCAGCGTCGCCATGGCGAGGTGCCCGGTCTCGGCGAACGCAATCGCGTGTTCCATGGTCTCGCGGTCACGAACTTCGCCGATGAAGATCACGTCAGGCGCCTGGCGCAGTGCGTTCTTCAGGGCGTTGTTCCAGCCGTGCGTGTCGCGGCCCACCTCGCGGTGGCTGATCAGCGACTTGATGTTCTTGTGCACGAATTCGATCGGGTCCTCGATCGTGATGATATGGTCCGTCGCATTCTCGTTGCGGTGGTGGATCATCGCCGCGAGCGACGTCGACTTTCCAGATCCGGTACCGCCGGCCATCAGCACGAGGCCGCGCTTGGCCATCGCGATCTCCTTCAGGCGCTCGGGCAGCTTCATGCCGTCTATCGTCGGGATCTCGGTCGGGATGGTGCGGATCACCGCGCTGACGCAGTCCTGCTGCATGAAGACGTTGACGCGGAAGCGCCCGACCCCCTCGGGGCTGATGGCAAAATTGCACTCGCGCTCGCTCTCGAACTCGGCGCGCTGCTTCTCGCCCATGATCGCGTAGGCCAGCGCCTTCGTCTGCGCGGCGGCAAGCTTCTGCTGCGCCACCGGGGTGATCTTGCCGTCGATCTTGATCGACGGCGGAAAATCGTCCGCGATGAAAAGATCGGAGCCCTTGCGACTCACCATCAGCTTCAAGAGCTCCTGGACGTACTTGGCTGCCTGTTCGTCGTTCATGTCGCGGCTCCCTTCCTTCTTTAGTGGTCGTCCGGCGAGTCCGGCGGTGCCGGCCCGCAGGGCGCGCTGCGCAGATTATATAGAACAGCGGTTGCCGGGCCTGCCTTGCTGCGCCAAACTACGCCCCATGCCCTTCGACATCGACCGCGCCTTCACCTTCTATTTCGTGCGCCACGGCGTCACGGACCTCAATTTCCGCGGCCTGCGCTGTGGAGGCGACATGGACATCCCGCTTAAGGACCTCGGCTGCGACCAGGCATACCTGCTCGGCAAGCAGATCGCGCAGCTCGGCCTGGGCATCGAGCGCATCGTCGCGAGTGACCTGATCCGCACGCGGCAGACGGCGCTCATCATGAGCGGGGTCCTCGGCGGGATTCCGGTCGAGACAGAGCCGCTGCTGAACGAACGCCACCTCGGCGAGTGGAACGGCAAGCCGATCGCCGAGAACGAGCAGATGCTGAAGGACGGCATGACCCCGCCCGGCGGCGAATCGGAGGCGGAATTCACCGCGCGCATCACGCGGGCGCTCGAGAAGCTGCGCCCCAAGCTCGCGAGCAGGATCCTGCTCGTCAGCAGCCGCGGCGTCGGCCGCATCGTCAATTCGGTGATGGGCGGCGAGGGGCGGCTTGCGGTCGCGAACGGCGAGGTGGTGGAGTTCTCCGGCGTGCCTGCCGCGCAGGGCGGCTTCGAGCTAAAGGTGCATCGCCCGCATCAGGTGGGCTGAGGCGACAGCGGCGCCAGCGCATGCGGCGGCTGCGCCGTCGCGGAATCGCCGCGCAGCGTGGCGTGCAGCACCGTCCATTCCCCCGCGAGGTGCTCCCTGCCCAGCAGCCAGTCGCGCACGAACGCGGTCTGGTTGCGGTCTGACAGGACCGGGGTGTGCCCGGTGTCGGGCACGTGCATCACCATCACCGGCTTGGTCTTCTGCATGCGCTGGATCGTCTCCGGCAGCAGCGCGTCGGACATCATGCCGTGGATCAGCAGGATCGGACAGCGCAGCTTCTTCCAGTGGTTCCATTGCACCAGGCTTTTCTGCGCGTCCTTGCGGTACGCCTGCATCGCGCGGATGTCGTAGCGGTACACGCGCCCGCCATCCTCGTCGGACCAGCGGGTCTGGTGGAACGTGATGTTGAAACGGATGTCGTCGCTGATCGGCCCGTCGTTCTTCTGCGAAGCCCCCACCCGGCGCAGCAGCTCCGAGGGCTCGCGAAAGACGTAGAAACGCGCCAGCGTCTCCGAGCGTCGCTTGCGGCGGGCACGCGGGATGTAGGGGCCGATGTCGTTCAGGATCAGCCGCTGCACCAGTTTCGGGTAGCGCGCCGCGAGCTCTATCGCGACGCTGCCGCCGAGCGAGGAACCCAGCACGATCACCGGCTTGCCCAGGTGCTCGATCAGCTGCCGCACCTGCTCGACATAGGTACCCAGCGAATAGTCGCGCTCGTCCGCCATCCAGCCGGACAGCCCGCGGCCCAGCCAGTCCATGCTGACAATGCGAAAGTCGGTGCGCAGGTCGGCGGCAAGGTAGTTGAAACGCATCGCCGAATTCGCCACGCCCCCGCAGCAAAGCACGATCGGCCGACCCGGGTCGCCCCAGTCGGTGTAGGCAACCCTCACCGAATAAGGCTTCTGCAGGCGCTTGGGGACGCCACGCTGCAGCTTTACCGGATGCACGTAGTCGAAATAGCGCAGCGCGAACTCGTCGTTGAAGCGGCCGACGAGGCGCCGCGCCATCGATATGTACTCGTCCCAGTTGGTGAGTACGTGGCGCCTGCCGGGAACCGGCGGTTCCCAGTCGGGCCTGACCCGGGGAGACCTGGACCCGCCTGCCGGGCGGCGCTTTCGCCGCGCCGGCATCACGACTTCTGCGAACCGCCGCGGCGGCCCAGTGCTCCGCGCTCGCGCTCGCGCTGGCGCAACACGTCGATCATGACGTTGAACGTGCGCGCAAGCTGGCCGATCTCGTCGTTGGACTTCACCGCGACCGCCGCCTTGTCGTAGTCCCCCGCCTTCAATGCGTGCGCCGCCGAGGTCAGCTCCTCGATCGGCCTGACGATCGTGCGCGCGAACAGCAGCGCAAGCAGCACGAATACCGCGCCCACCACCGCAACGCTGTACAGCACCGTGTAGAACAGTTCGTTCAGCGGCGCCTCAAAGTATTCGCGTGACTCGGTCACCGCCACCGTCCAGCGATGCGCCTCGACCGGGGCGAAGCCCGCGATCTCCTCCTTGCCGGAAATGGTCGAGAAGTAGCTGATGCTGCCCGCCTGCTTGGCGTTCACCATCGCCTTCTGCAGCGCCGGCATGCGCAGGTCGTCGATCCTGTCCCTGCGGAAACGCTGGTCCGCCTTGATTTCGTCGCGCTGCTTCTGCGACAGCGGCATCAGGCTCATGAACAACAGCTTCGGGTTCTCGTGGTGAATGATGATTCCGTCCTCGTCGACCAGCAGAGGCGTGCGTGCGGCCCCCTGCTTGTCCGAATCGAGGATCTTCGCGATCGCGTCCGCCTTGATCCGCAGCACGACCGCGCCGATGACCTTCTTGTCGGCGTCGAACACCGGGATCGAATAGAAGACGCCAGCCGCACCGGCGACGGCGCCGACGATGATGCCGGAGATGAAGGTCTGCCCCTGCATCGCCACCTTGAAGTACTCGCGAAACTTGAAGTTCTTGCCCATCACCTGCGGGTCGCTCGAGATTACGGCAGTGCCCGCGGTATCGAACACCATCGCCAGCTGGACGTCCGGGTTCGAAACCACCAGGCTGTCGAGCTTGCCCTTCAGCACGAGCTTGTCTTCTTCGCGGGGGCTGGTGAGGAACTGCACGAAGTCGCGGTCGCTGGCGAGGAACGCGGCCAGGTTCCTGCTGTCGGTGACCAGCTGCGACACGCGGCCCGCCAGGCTCGCCGCCAGTTGCTCGAGGTTGCGCAACTCCGACTGGCTGACGCGCGCGACGCTGCCGTTCAGGTTGTAGTAGGCGGTGATCAGCATCGGCGCCAGCGCCGTGGCCACCATCGCCAGCGTCATCTTCAGCGCAAGCGGCCACGAAGCCGGCCGCACCAGCGAGCGGCCAAGTCGTCCGAGGCGCCCCTTGAGCAGCGCCGGCGACTTCAGCGCCGCAACCCAGCTGTCGCCTCCCGCCACCGTGTCGTCGCCGGAGCGCAGCGCCTGCTGCAGGCCCAGCGTCGCCGCGTTCGCCGCGAACAGCGACTCGAGAAACTGCGGCACGTCCTGCGGGCGGTCCTTCGCCTCCGGCTTCAGCGCCCAGTCCACCGCCTTGAGGAACTCGGGGCTGAACTTGTCCTT
Organism: uncultured Enterobacteriaceae bacterium; assembly: GCA_964612335.1. Classification (GTDB taxonomy): domain Bacteria; phylum Pseudomonadota; class Gammaproteobacteria; order Burkholderiales; family SG8-39; genus CAZTDU01. The sequence continues at coordinate 54,490 of CAZTDU010000006.1, forward strand.
GCCAATCTCCTGCGCCGGCGGCAGCGGGTCGGGTTCCGCCATGCGCTGCGGCGCCTCGATCGGCTTCTTGCCCGCGATCATCCAGTACAGCGTCGCGCCAAACGCATAGATGTCGGTCCAGGGTCCCTGGTCGCCGGAAAAGTACTGCTCGATCGGGCCGTATCCCGGCGTGACGATGTTGGTGTCGTCCGCCGAGCCCTTCGCCTGCCGGGCGGCACCGAAATCCAGCAGCACCAGGCTGCCGTCCTCGTCGCGCACGTAGATGTTGTCGGGCTTGATGTCGCGGTGCAGGTAGCCGGCGTCGTGCACGACGCCGAGTCCGTCCAGCAGCGGCAGGAACAGCGTGAGCAACTCGCGCTCCGAGATCGCCTTCTTGTCCTGCCACCACGACTTCAGCGACTTGCCGCGCTCGTACTCCAGCACCATGTAGGCAGTGCTGTTCGCCTCGAAGAACCGCGCCACGCGCACTATGTTGCGGTGCCGGAACGTCGCCAGGGTGCGCGCCTCGACGAGGAAGGCCTCGAGGCCGTGGTCGTAGAAGTCCTGGTCTTCGGCGTTCTTCGCCGACACCGAATCGTCCGTGCTCCGGTAGGCGATGTCCTCCGGCAGGTACTCCTTGATCGCGACCTTGGAGTTCAGGTTGACGTCGGTGGCAAGGTAGGTGATGCCGAATCCACCCTGACCCAGCAGCGCGTCGATGCGGTACTCGTGCAGGCGATAGCCGACCGGCAGCGCGACAGACGGCGCAGCGGGCGGGCGTGTCCGCGTCCTCTGCTCGGGCGGCGCGATCTTCGGCAGTCCGGCCGACACGCTTGCCGGATTGGCAACGGTCTTGTCCGCCGCCCCGGACTGCGGCGCAAGCAGGCCGGCAATGCCGTTGAGCAGGCGCTGCGTCTTCTCGTTGTCGACCGGGACCCCTTCCTGCACGAGCATGTTGCGCACATCGCCGAGCAGCGCCTGGGTCTTGTCGGAATCCCCTGCTGCTGCGGTATTCGAGGTCACCAGCCGGTGCACGTTGCCAAGCAGCACGCGAGTCTTCTCCACCGGAGCGCCTTCGGCCACCAGCATGCGGCCGACGTCCTGCAGGAGCATGCGCGTCTTCTCGACGTCCACGGCGGGTGCAGCAGGCTGGTTCCCCGCCTGCTGCCGGTGCTTGGGGGAGTTCGGGTCGATCTGGGTCTTGTCGGAATCGGCGGCTGCCGCCTGACGATGCTTGGGCGAATTCGGGTCGATCACGGTCTTGTCGTCCGTGCCGCCCTTCCCAAACGACCTGATGTCCTCTGCCATAGCCTGAAACCCCCCGAAGCCCGCTCCCTCAACCCTACCATAGGCGTTCGGAACGTGCACCAAAAACACACCCTTTACAGGGACTTAGCTTGGATTTCTTAGGCTTGACCGGAGCAGCGTGCTACCATCCCCGCAGCGTAGAGGAGCTGGCCCGGCAGGCCGGCCCAGGTAGTTGAAAGAAAAATTCTTATCGTCCGCGAGATGAAAAGCACGCGAAGCCGCTTCATCGGAGTTGCCATACTGGTGTGCCTGTTCGCCACCGGCATGGCGACGTTCCTCAATTACTACAAGTACAAGAGCACGTTCGCGCAGATCGTCAAGTCGCGCATGCTGGTGATCGGCTACGGCATCGACAACAGCGTGCGCACCTCGCTTGGGCTGGGCATGGCATTCGCCGAACTCGGCGCGCTGCCAGGACTGATCGAGCGCGAGAAGGCCGCGGACCGCCTGATCACCGGCATCGATGTCTTCGACGCCGGCGGCAAGACGCTCTACAGCACCGAGCCCGCCCGCGTCGGCAAGCCGGCACCAGCCGAGTGGGTCGAGGAGGCCACCGGCATCGGCGAAAAGGGCACGGAGTGGCAGGCAGAGGCCCCGGGCGAATTCGTCGCGGGCATCTCGCTGAAGAACAGCTTCGACCTCACGGTGGGATACCTCGCGCTGCGCTACACGCGCGACCACGTCGACAGCAGCGTCGCCAAGATGGGCTGGCATCTGCTGCTGATAGGCGTCCTGACGTTCGTCGGTGCCAGCATCCTCGCCGCGCTGATCCTGATCACCATCCTCAGGCGCTACGAACGCGACATGCAGGCAATAGACGACCGCATCTCCGGCAGGGATGCGGCCACCCTGCCGCCGGCGTTTGCTCCCTCCGTGGAAGAACTGCGCGCCGCCATCTCGGGCGCGGAAGCCAGCCTGGCGGGCGTGCGCAGCCGCCTGAAGGGCGGATAGCCCGGATGGAACATAGCTACCTGCGTCGCATCTACTGGCAGCTCACCGGCGCCATCATGGCGGTGATGCTCGCCGCGCTGGGCGCGATCTCCTGGTTTTCCCATCAGGCCTTCGAGCGCGAGCTCGTCCCCGAGATGGCGCTGAAGGCGGCCACAGTCGGCGCGTCGGTGCGCGCGCTGGTCAACAAGGCGATGGACTATGGCATCCGCTTCGAGGACATCTACGGCGCCGAGCAGGCGCTCAAGGAATCCGACGACGACAACCCCGACATCTCCTACCTCGCGATCACCGCAGCCGACGGCAGGATCATGTCGGATGCGGGCCGCCGGCCGGCCGGCGCGGGCGACCACTTCCGCAGTGCCGACGTACTGAAGGGATTGCAGGCGCGGACCGCGGACGTGACGCCTGTGCTGGTGGGCGGCTCGTACGTGGTATCGATGCCGATCGCCCAGGGCGGCACCGGCGTGGGCGTGCTGCACATCGGCATCGCCGAGGAGTTCATCCGCGACGTCATGCTGGAGGCGCTGCTCGACCTGCTGGTGGTGCTGATCGTGGCGCTTTTCTTCACGCTGGAGCTGCTCAACTTCCTTGCCGGCGCACCGCTGGCCGCCGGCCTGCGCGACTTCGCCACGACCATCACCCGGGTCAAGGGCGGCGACTTCGCGGGACGCGTCGAAGCCAAGACCGCGGATGAGATCGGCCGCATCCTTGCGCATGTCGACGCCGCGCTCGTCCGCCTGAACTCGGCTTACGCCGCGCTCGAGGCAGAACTCAAGGCCGCGGGCGACCGGGCTTCCGCCGCCGCGCTCGCGGGATGGCAGGACCTGCAGAAGAAGTACCGCTTTGGCGCGGGCTCAGCGGTGCCTTCCGAGGACGTCGGCGCGATGGCACGCATCCGCGCGCCACTCTTTACCTTCATCCTCGCCGAGGAGCTATCACGCTCCTTCCTGCCCGCATACGTGAATGAACTCCTGGTCCCCGTGCCTGGCATTTCGGCGCAGGTCGTGATCGGCTTGCCGATCGTGCTGTTCATGCTGATCGTGGCGATCGGCCAGCCCTTCCTCGGCGCGTGGAGCGAGCGCGTCGGGCGCCGCCGCGCGATGCTCATCGGCGCGGCAATCGGCACGGCAGGTTTCGTTGCCACGGCACTCGCATACAACCTCCTCGACCTGCTCGTGTGGCGCTCGCTGTGCGCGGTCGGCTACGCGATCGTGTTCGTCGCCGCGCAGGGCTACATCCTCGACCATGCGCGGCCGCAGGAGCGCGCGCAGGGCTTTGCGCTGTTCATCGGCGCCATCATGGTGGCGACGATTTGCGGGCCACCCATCGGCGGCATCCTCGCCGACAACATCGGCACCCGCCTCACCTTCGGCATCTCGGCGGCGCTATGCGCGCTGTCGATCCTTGCCATCCGCATGCTGCCGGTCACGCAGGGCGCAGGTTCACGCCGACCCGAGCGCGCGCCGTCGATGGGAGATTTCGGACGCCTGCTGCTGAACCCGCGCTTCATGGTGCTGACCGGACTCGCGGCAATGCCGGCGAAGATCATCCTCACGGGGTTCTGCTTCTACCTGGTTCCGCTGTACATCGTCTCCATCGGCAGCACGCAGGCGATGGCAGGCCGCATGCTGATGGTCTATGCGGTGATGATGGTGCTGATCGTGCCGCTCGCCGCGCGGTTCACGGACAGCGGCGCACGCCGCGAGACCATGGTCGCGCTCGGCCTGATCATTTCCGGCGCCGGCGGGATGTTGCTGCTGACCTCGGGCAACTTCCTCATGGTGTTCGGCGTGGTGCTGTGCCTCGGCCTCGGCCAGGCGATGTCGATCGCATCCCAGAGCGCGCTGGTCGCCGAACTGTGCAAGGACGAGATCGCGCGCTACGGCGACGGCTCGGTCTACGGCGTCTACCGCATGCTCGAGCGCTTCGGCAACGCGCTGGGCCCGCTGATCGCGGGCGTGCTGGTGGTGCGCTACGGCTACGAAGGCGCGTTCATCAGCATCAGCGCGCTGGTGCTGGCGTGCGGCCTGCTGTTCGCGCTCTCGGTGGCGCTGATCCGGCGCACGCCGCCGACCGCGGAGGCGGCGGCATGAGGCGGACCCTCGCCGCCCTCTCGCTTGCGCTCGCGTTTGCCGGCGTCGCCGGCCAGGCGCTCGCGCAGGCCAATCCTTTCCGCATCTATGCCATCACCTTCCGCGGCATGACCGACGTGGAGCGGGGCTTCCAGGACTATTTCGCGTCGCGCGGCGTGCCGGTGGAGATCACCTTCCGCGACCTCGCGCGCGACTCCAGCCGGATGCCGGGCTTCCTGAAGGAGATCCGCGAAACCAAACCCGATCTCGTGTACACCTGGGGCACGTCGGTCACGCTGGGCGTGGTCGGTACCCACGACAAGGTCGATCCCGCGAAGCACATCACCGACATACCGGTCGTATTCACGCTGGTGGCGGCACCGGTGCAGGCGAAGATCGTGCCGTCGCTCAAGTCCTCGGGACGAAACGTCACCGGCGTGTTCCATGTCGCGCCGACCGACGCGCAGATGCGCGCGATGGCCTCGTACCGCCCGTTCAAGCGCGTCGGCGTGCTGTATACGCCAACCGAGCAGAACTCGGTTGTCATCCTCAAGGAACTCAAGGACTTCGGCGCAAGGATGGGCTACACGGTGATCGATCGCCCCTTCCGGCTGGATGCGCAGAAGAAAGTGACCGCGGAAGGCGCCGTCGACCTGGTGCGGGAGATCAAGGCGGAGAAGGCCGACTGGCTCTACCTGCCGCCTGACTCGTTCCTGGGCACCCAGGCGCAGAAGCTCGTGATCCCGGCGGCGAACGAGGTCGGCCTGCCGACCTTCGCCTCCACCGAGCAGCTGATGGAGGCGGGCGCACTGGCCGGACTCGTCAGCCGATATCACAGCATCGGGCAGTTCACCGCTTACAAGGCGGAACGCATCCTGGTGCGCAAGCTCAAACCGCAGAACATCCCGGTGGGGACGCTGACGCGGTTTTCCTTCCAGATCCGCATGAAGACCGCGGCGCAGTTGAAGCTCGAGCCGCCGCTGCCGATGTTCAACTACGCCGAGCTGATCGGAGACGAAGCCGCGCCGGCCAAGTAGCCCGCGCGCGGTCCTCAGGACGCGGTGCTGAGCTTGGCCAGGATCGCACCGATGATGTCGATGACCGATTCGTCCCGGATCTGGATCAGCGCCTGCGACTTCTTCATCTTCAGCCGGATGCCGTCGCGATAGAAGTAGATTTCATCCGGCTGCCGATGCTTCACGCCGAAGCTCCTCGGGCCGCGGAAGATGAAGCGCTGGCTGGTGAGGATGAACACGCCCTGTCCGTTGGAGGTCGCGCCCTTGAGCGGCAACGCGAATGCGCGTCCGATGCCGGGGCGGAAGGCAGAGCCAAACGCGAAGCGCGAGCCGATCGCGGTGCCGAGCTCGCCGCCGTCGAAGCTCTCGGCCGCAACGGTGTAATGGGCTGACTCGCCCACATCCAGCGCCAGGCCCTTCAGCGCCGTGTGTTCCGGCGAGACCGTGGGCAGGTTTCCCTTGTTGATCTCGGTGACGACGCGCAGGCGGCGCAGGTCCATGCGGGTCTTGTCCACCTGCTCGTCCTTCAGGTTGAGGAACTCCTGGATCCGGGCGAGCTCCTGCTCCTCGGTGGTGGTGAGCTTGCCGCCGGCCTTCACCGCGCCGACGGCAACGTTGTAGACCTCGCGGCGCAACTGCGTCTTGTCGTCTCCCGGGTCGGCGTCCAGCTGCGCACGCAGGGTTTCGAGCTCCGCGCGCTTTTCATCGGTGAGCTTGCCGTCGCTCACCGCCTCCTTGACGGCCTCGCGGAACTGCTCCTTCTTCTTGCCGCCGCCGAACCAGTCCTTCAGGCCCATCGCGTCCTCTCCGTGCCGTATCCCCCGCGGGCTTCAATCCTAGCACGCTGTAAACTGCATGATTCCCGTGGCCAGCTACTCCCGCGAATCGTTCCTGAAGGACCTTGCCGGAGCCGCCGCAGCCGCGTCTCTGACCCTGCCGGTGGGGATCGCGCTCGGCGCGGTCACGCTCGATGCGCTCGGGCCCGGGTTCGCGTCCTCCGGCGTCGCAGCGGGCGTATACGGCGTGATCCTGTGCTCGCTGCTGCCGGTGCTGTTCGGCAGCCGTGGCACCGCGGTGAACGTGCCGCGGAGCGTGACCGCGGTGTTCGTCGCCGCGATGCTGTTCGAGGCCAGTGGCACGCACCGCGCCGTGGCCGGCGCCGCGCCGACGCCCGAGTTCGTGCACGCGGCGGCGTTCTTCTTCCTCGCGCTCGCGGGCGCGTTCCAGGCGCTGATCGGCCTGTTCCGGCTCGGTTCGCTGGTGAAGTACCTGCCGCACCCCGTGCTCGCGGGCTTCATGAACGCGGTCGCCGTGCTGCTGGTGCTGACGCAGGTCCCGCAACTGCTGGGCATGCCGCCGGGAACCGGCATCATCGAACTCGTCGTCGTGCCCGAACGCATGCAGTGGGGCGCCGCCCTCGTCGCCGCGCTGACGCTGGCGGCGCTCGTGCTGGCGAAGGCGCTGCGCTGGCGCGTTCCCGGTTACGTGGTCGCCATCGTCGCCGGAACCCTTGCGCACCACGCGCTCGCCGCCAGCGGCGCGCAGGTGCCCCTTGGCAGCGTGCTGGGCGAGGTGCCGCGCACCCTGCCCGCGACCGGGATGTCGGGCTTTCCGGGTTTCTTCGACAGCGTTGCGTTCGCCAACCTGCTACCCGGCATCGCCACCGCGGCGTTCGGCCTGGCGCTGATCGTGTCCCTCGATTCGCTGCTCTACATGAAGGCGTTCGAGCGCACGACGCTGGAGCGTGCCGACTCGCAGCGCGAGCTCGCGCGCCTGGGACTCGCCAATACCACCGCGGCACTGCTCGGCGCGCTGCCGTGCAGCATGAGCCTGGCGGCGAGCCGGGCCAACCATGCCGCGGGGGCGCGTACCGCCGTGTCGGTGGTCCTGCATGGCCTGATCGCGCTGGCGGTGGTGCTGTCGCTGGGGCCGCTGCTGGGCGCGATCCCGCGGGCCGTCGTCGCCGTCCTGCTGGTGGCCGTCTCGATCAACGTGTTCGACCGCCAGACGCTCGCGACGGTGCGCAGGCTGGCGAGCGGAAACGTCAGCAATCGCGCGCGCCTCGCCATGGACGTGCTGGTGATGCTGATCGTGGCATCGATCGCCATGCTCGCCAGCGTGCCGATCGCAGTCGCCGCGGGATTGCTGATCGCGGTGCTGTCGTTCCTCGTCAACATGAGCCATTCGGTCGTGCGCAGGGTCAGCACCGGCGAGGCGATGCGTTCGCGCCGCTCGCGCGGCGCGCACCACATGGAACTGCTCGGGCGGCTCGGATCGCGCATCGCGGTGATCGAGCTCGAGGGGGTAATCTTCTTCGGCACCGCCGACGACCTCCTCTCCCGGATCGAGCAGTGCCTGCAGGAGGGCGCGACGCACGTGATCATCGACCTGGGCCGCGTGCACGACGTCGATACCACCGGCGCGCAGATGCTGATCCAGATTCACGAGCGCGTGCGCGCGCGCAAGCGGCGGCTGATCGTGTCGCAGGCCTCGCCCGGGCAGCCGCAATGGGACTTCCTCGTCGACACCGGCGTGGTGAAGAGCCTCGGTGAGTCCGCGTTCACGCCCGATACCGACCGCGCGCTGGAAATCGCGGAGAACGAGCTGATCGAAGCCGAGGGCGGCGAGCGCAGCGTACGCGCCGAAATCCCGCTACGCAGCCTGCAGCCGTTCGCGCTGCTCGATGCCGCCGAGCTCGCGGTGCTCGAACCGCGGCTCACGCGCCGCCGCTTCGACGCCGGCGAGTACGTGTTCCGCGAGGGCGAGCCAGGCGAGGAGCTGTACGTCATCGCCATGGGCACTGCCAGCGTGCGCCGAGCCGAAGGCACGCGCTCGGTGCGGCTTGTCACTTTCGGCGAAGGCACGGTGTTCGGCGAGATGGCGCTGCTGGACGCGAGCCCGCGCTCGGCCAGCGTGCAGGCAGACGGCCCGCTGGTCTGCTACGTGATGCCGCGCGCGGTGTTCGAGGAGCTGGTGGAGCGCCACCATGCCATCGCGCTGAAGCTCCTCACCAGCCTGTCGCAGGAACTGGGCCGGAGACTTCGCTTCGCCAACCAGACGATCAACCGCCTGCAGGCCTAGTCACGAGCTCGATGCGGCGGCGCACGCGGTCCGCCGCGTCCGTGTCTCCCGCTTTCTCGGCAAGTTCCAGCTGCACCCGCAGCCACGCCAGCAGCGGGCGGCGCCAGCCCTGCGCTGACGCAATGTCGACAGCGGCAGCGATTCCCTGCGGCGGCAGGCTCGCCGAGCGCATCTGCACGCCCGCCGCGACCAGCCGCGACAGAGGGTCGTCCGCCGTTGCGGCGCCGGGACGCGGTCCGCGCCCGGCGAGATAATCGGCGTACGCGGCCTCGTTCACGCCGGCATCGCGGCGCAGCGCCTCGAAACCCGGGCACGCATCGAACTCAAGGCTGGCGACGCGCAGCGCGCAGCGCAGCAGCTCGGCGCGCGCAACCAGGTCCGGGCGCCCGGTCCTCGCCAGCTCGGCGCGCCCGCGCCCGAACTCCGCATCCGCGAGCCTGGTGTCGCCGGCGAGGTAGCCGCGCTCGAATGCCTGCAGCGCGCCATGGCTGTTCGCGCGCCACTCCGGCGGTGGCGGCGTGCTGGAGCATCCCGCCGCAAGCGCGGCCATGATGAGCAGCAGGATCTTCACGGCAGGCGGATCTCCGTATCGCGCTCGAAGGGCCACTTCCGGTTCACTTCGTCGATCAGGTGGGCGACCTTGCGCAGGCTCGCCTCGACCTCGGCGCGCAATGCGCCAAGGTCGGCGCTGGCGCTCTTCGCGTTCTCGCTGATGTCCCTGGCATTGCTGCTCGCCACCTCGGCATTCGCCAGCACCGCGTCCATCCGCTTCAGGCTCTCGCGCACGTCGCTAAGGATGGCATTGACGCGCACGCCGGCCTGCTGCGCCTGGTCCAGCACGCCCCCCTCGCCGGAGACGCGCCGGTCGGCGCGCGCCACCGCACCATCCACCCTGGCAGAGACGCCCTGCAGCGAGGCGAGAAGCGCATTGGTGCGCTCCAGCGTCGCGATCACCTTGGCGGCGTTCTCGGGCGTGCCCAGCATGGCTTCCAGCGCCCCATGCTTGCCCGCCATGCGCTCCGTTACCGTCTGCACGTTGCCGATACTCGTGTTGAGGCTCGAGTCCGCCCCGGTCATGCGCTCGACGTTGCCCAGGATGCCACGCAGGTTCGCGATCAGTTGCGGAATTTCCTCGGTCGCATCGCCGCGCAGCACCCGGCGCACGGCGCGGTCAGGCAGCGGCGGATCCGCGAGGTTGCCGCTGAACGCTCGCAGGCGCGCGCCGCCGACAATCGAGCGCTCGAGCGTGAATACGCTGGAGGTGCGCAGCCACTGCGCGTCGCTGGTCGGCACTTCGACCCGAATCCGCGCCTTGCCGTCGTCGCCGAGGCGGATCCGCGCCACCCTGCCTATGGGAAAGCCGGCATAGGTCATGCTCATGCCCACGCTGACGCCTTCCGCATTGTCGGCGATCAGGAAAAGCCGCTGCGTCGGCTCGAACACGCCCCTTGCGTACAGCGCGTAGCCGACGAATGCGAGGAGCAGCACGACGGTGAGCACGGTCAGCAGGCCAACCTTGAAGCGCAGGCGCCGGATCGGCGCCGCGATGATCGGGCCTGGAACGGGGTCCGGGGAAACGGGATCAGACATACTTCACCGCCAGCGAGGCGATCTCGACCAGTGCAAGGGTGAAGAACAGGCGCACCATGCCCTTCAGCACGGCGATCGGCGCCTGGCGCGACTCGCGCGCAACGGCGAGGCCGGACGCGATGGGGATCACCGCCACGACGATGCCGAACAGCGCGCCCTTGGCGACGAGTCCCGCGAGCACCGGGAGGCTGAACACGCGTGCCACGACATTGGTGTACTCCTGAATGCCGGCGGTGCCGAAGCCGTACAGCAGCACGTAGGCGAGCGCGAATGCGACCGCGCTGCTGACCACCGTGAGCGCGACCACCGAGAACGCGCAACCGACGATGCGCGGGATGAACTCGTCGCGCATGGCGTTTCCGCCCGCGCGCTCCAGCACCTCGAGGTCTCCCCGGATATGCATCAGCACGATCTCGGTGTTGATCGCCGAACCCGATCGCAGCGCCACGTACAGCGCGGTCAGGAAAGGGATCGCCTCGAGCGGCAGGACGCGCAGGATCAACTCGAGCGCGAACTGCGACAGACCCTGCTCGCGCGCGACCAGTATGACGATCTGCATGATGACGAAGCTGAACAGCCCCGTGAACAGCACGAACCAGGGCAGCACCTTCCACGCCGTGAAGTAGATCTGGCGCATCGTCACCTCGCGCGTCGCGACGAGGTAGAAGGAGGGCGTCAGCGCGGCGGCCAGCGCCGCATATGCGAAGCGGACGACGAACACCGCTTCACGCGCCGCGGCGATGACGAACTCGCCGGTACGCTCGAAGAACCCCGGGGATGTCGCAGTGGAAGACATCGCGGCGAGTTTACCGCGCAACCGCCCAGATGCTCGCGGATACCGCCGGATACAATGCGCGCTCCGACGCCAAGCCCCGACAGCCGCCATGCCCGCCAGGAAGAAACCCGAGGAACTCCGCAGCCACCGCTGGTTCGGCGTCAGGGACCTGCGCGCCTTCGGCCACCGCTCGCGCGCCGCCCAGATGGGCTACGACCGCGCGGACTACGCGGGCAAGCCGGTGATCGCCATCATCAATACCTGGTCCGACATCAACCATTGCCACACGCACTTCAGGCAGCGCGCCGAGGAGGTAAAGCGCGGCATCTGGCAGGCAGGCGGCTTCCCGCTGGAAATGCCGGCAATGGCGCTCGCGGAGACGATGCAGAAGCCCAGCACGATGATGTACCGCAACTTCCTCGCCATGGAGACCGAGGAGCTGCTGCGCTCCTACCCGGTGGACGGCTGCGTGCTGATGGGTGGCTGCGACAAGACCACGCCGGCGCTCATCATGGGCGCGACCAGCATGAACCTGCCGGCGATCTACCTGCCCGCGGGCCCGATGCTGAACAGCCACTGGCGCGACCAGACGCTGGGCTCGGGGTCGGATGGCTGGAAATACTGGGACGAGCTGCGTGCCGGCCGCATCACCGAGGCCGACTGGCGGGGCATCGAGGACAGCATCGCGCGCTCGCCCGGCACCTGCATGACCATGGGCACGGCAGCGACGATGATGTCGCTGGCCGAGGTGCTGGGGTTCTGCCTGCCCGGCTACTCATCGATTCCGGCGCCGGATTCCAACCACGCACGCATGGCCGGGCTCACCGGCAGGCGCATCGTCGACATGGTATGGGAGGACCTGAAGCCCACGGACTTCCTCTCCCGCGGCTCCTTCGACAACGCGATCACCACGCTGATGGCAATGGGCGGCTCGACCAACGCCATCGTGCACCTGGTGGCGATGGCGGGCCGCGCGGGGCTGGCATTCCCGCTGGAGCGCTACAACGAGATCAGCGCGAAGACGCCGGTGATCGCCAATGTGCGGCCGTCGGGCAAGCAGTACCTGATGGAGGACTTCTTCTATGCCGGCGGGCTGCGCGCGCTGCTGAACGAGCTCGGCGACCTGCTCGACCTTTCCGCGCGGACGGTGAACGGCAGGACGCTCGGAGAGAACATCGCCGGCGCCAAGGTCTGGAATCCCGAAGTGATCCTGCCGCGCGACAGGCCGCTGAAGGACTCCGGCGGCATCGTCATGCTGCGCGGCAGCCTCGCGCCCGACGGCGCGGTGATCAAGACCAGCGCCGCAGACCCCGCGCTGATGCGGCACACCGGCCGCGCGGTGGTGTTCGAGGACTACAACGACATGGCGGCGCGCATAGACCGCGACGACCTGGATGTGGACGCCACGTCGGTGCTGGTGCTGAAGATGTCCGGACCGCTGGGCGGCCCCGGTTTCCCGGAGTGGGGCATGCTGCCGATGCCGAAGAAGCTGGTGAAGCAGGGCGTCAAGGACATGGTGCGGATCTCGGATGGCCGCATGAGCGGCACCAGCTATGGCACCTGCATCCTGCACGTCGCGCCGGAAGCCTACGTCGGCGGCCCGCTGGCCCTGGTGCAGACCGGCGACCTGATCGAACTCGACGTGGAGAAGTGCGCGCTTAACCTGAAGGTCGCGGACGCGGAACTGGCGAAGCGCAAGGCGGCGTGGAAGCGCCCGCCGCCAAGATACGAGCGCAGCTACGGCGCGATTTTCTCGCGCCACGTCAAGCAGGCGAACGAGGGTTGCGACTTCGATTTCCTCGAGGGCTCGGCGCCGACCGCAGAGCCCGAGATCCACTGACGACCAAAGGCGTCGTTTGCTGCCTAATGTCCGGCGTCTGGACGCGGGACGACCACGCCACGCGCGCCTGCTCTCTTCACCGCCTCGGTCACCAGCCCCTCCACCACCGCGCTGTCGATGAAACGACAAGCGACGGGGAGGCCGCCTGCCCGACGCTTCGGCAGGCCCAGCGCAAACCGGTCGAACGAGAAGCACTCTTCCAGCACGTGCCAGCCGGGCGCCCGGTCGGCGATCTCGAAGAGGTTCGCCTTGTTCGCCGCAAAGACGTCGACCCGGCCCGAGCGCACCAGCTCCGCGGCATCTGGCATGCCGATTTCGACCAGTACCGCGCTCGGCAGTAGATGCCGCAGCGGCGGGATCACCGCACCGCCCGCGGGTACGCCGACGCGAATCCCGGGTCGACCGGCGTCACGCAGACTCAGGACGTCGGACCGATCGGAGACGAGAAAACCGTGCCCGATGCTCATGTACACGGCAGTGAAGCTCATCAGCGTTTCGCGATGCGCATCCCGTGCGACGAATGCAACGTCCCAGTTGCCTGAATCCACATCCTCGATGAGCCGCTTCGGCGTCGCGTAGATCACAGGCTGGTACGTCACGCCGAGACGCCGCGCCAGCTCCTTTCCCAGATCAAATCCGACACCACGCATGTCGCCGGTTCGGGCATCGACCACCACGTTCGTCGGGCCGCCCCGATAGAGTGCCGCGCGCAGAACCCCGGTCGGGGCGAGCCTCGCGTCCATCATGCAGATGCGCCCGACGAGTCGAGCCGGCTGTGGCGCCCGGAATGCATCAGAGTTTCAACGGTGCGTCAGGCAGTTCGTTCGGGTTTGCCGCATCGCCGGCGGGAAAATGCAGCGCCAGCAGGTCGCTGACTGCCGCAAGGCCGGTCAGCGTCCCGGCTTCGTAGCGCCCGGCTGCGAATTCGCGCTGCATCGCGCCGCAAATCGTTTCCCAGGCCGTGGCGCCCACTCGCGCGTGTATGCCGCGGTCGGCGACGATCTCTACGCGCCGATCCGCGAGCAGCAGGTAGATCAGCACGCCTGCGTTGTCCTCGGTATCCCACACGCGCAGGCGCGTGAAGTGCTCGATCGCGCGCTCGCGCGCGCTGCGCCCGAACACCAGCGCCGGCAGCGGCAGCCCCCCCTCGATGACCACGCGCAGCTCGCCGCGGTGGCGGCGCTCCTCGGCCGCGACCGCGCGCCCGATCGCCGCCAGCGTCGCGGACGGAAATTCACGGCGCAGCGTCAGTTCATCGAGCAGCAGGTGCCTGATCCAGCGCATCGTGCCTCCTACCAGCGTCCGGAGGCGCCGCCGCCGCCGAAGCCGCCGCCTCCGCCGCCAAAGCCGCCGCCGCGCGAGCCGCCGCCCGACCAGCCGCCGACGCCGGCCGCACCCCAGCCAAGGCCGGCATAGGTGATGACGAAACCGACGATGCTGAATATCGCCGCCGCCACCGCCCCGAACAGGAACCAGGCGCCGATGCCGAGTATGCCGCCGGTCGCCACCGCACCGAGGAAGCGTCCGAAGACCGCCTTGAGGATGCCGGCGGCGATGAAGGCAAAAACCAGCAACGGCACCACCTGGTCCGCCGCATCCGGCGCGTGTGCGGAAACTGCCCGCGGGGGCGGCAGCTTCTCGCCCTCGGCGAGGCGAATCAACTGCTCGACGCCGTCGCGGATGCCGCCGTGGAAGTCGCCGGCGCGAAAGCGCGGCGTGATCCGCTCCTCGATCACGCGCTTCGCGATCGCGTCCGGGATCGCGCCTTCGAGTCCGTAACCCACCTCGATGCGCACCCGGCGGTCGTCCTTGGCCACCACCAGGATGAGGCCGTCGTCCACGCCTTTCCTGCCGATCTTCCACGCTTCGGCAACGCGGATCGAATACTGCTCGATCTCCTCGGGCCTGGTCGTCGGCAGCATCAGCACCACGAGCTGGCTGCCACGCTGCTTCTCCCAGGCCGCGATGCGCCCCTCCAACTCCGCCTTCTGCTGCGCGCTCAGCGTGCCGGTGAGGTCGGTGACGCGCGCCGCGAGCGGCGGCACCGGCACCTCGGCACGCGCCGTGCCAAGCACAGCCGCGAGGGCGAGCAGCGCGGCGAACAGGTGCCGCATCGGCGCCGCCCTATTTCGCCGCGGGCTTGCTGAAGTCGACCTTGGGCGGTACCGCGATGGCTCTCTCGTTCTCGACCGTGAAATTCGCCTTGGTCTTGTAGCCGAACAGCATCGCCGTGAGGTTGCTGGGAAACTGGCGCGCGAGCGTGTTGTACGCCTGCACCGCCTTGATGTAGCGACCGCGCGCCACTGTGATGCGGTTCTCCGCGCCGGCAAGCTCGGCACGCAGTTCACCGAACTCCCGGGTCGCCGTGAGCTGCGGGTAGTTCTCCGCCACCGCCAGCAGCCGTGACAGCGCGCCGGTCATCTGTGCCTGCGCCTCCTGGAACTTCGCGAATGCCGCCGGGTCATTCACCAGTTCCGGCGTCGCCTTGATCGCGCTTACCGACGCGCGCGCGTTGGTCAGCTCCACCAGCGTGCTCTTCTCGAAGTCCGCGGCGCCCTGCACCGTGGCGACCAGGTTCGGAATCAGGTCGGCGCGCCGCTGGTAGTTGTTCAGCACCTCGGACCAGGCGGCGGTCACGCCCTCGTCCAGGCGCTGGAAGTCGTTGTAGCCGCAGCCGGTGAGCGACAGGGCGACGGCGAGGGCAAGCAGGAATCTGCGCATGATTGGTCTCTTTCGGCGTGCCGGATGCACGCTGCCCAGTGTATATGGGGACGCGCCCGGCCCGACTCAAGTGCCCACGTATGCCGCGACGCAGCCGGCGACTAGAATCGACGTTCCGGATCGCCCGCCAGAGGAATCGCCCAAGCATGCATGTGCCCGACGCATCACCGAAAGCCATCGCCGCCCGCACGCTGGAAGACTACGAGCGCAGCGCGCGCCGCTTCTGGGAAGGCACGCGCGACCATGATGTCAGCCAGAACATCGACGCGCTGCTGCGGCATGTCGAAGGCGCGCCACCATTCACCATCCTCGACCTGGGCTGCGGTCCCGGGCGCGACCTGAAGCGCTTCACCGACCTGGGCCACGTCGCGATCGGGCTCGATGGCGCGCCGCAGTTCGTGCAGATGGCGCGCGAGCACAGCGGCTGCGAGGTCTGGCAGCAGGACTTCCTCGCGCTGGCGCTGCCAGCGGCGCGCTTCGACGGCGTCTTCGCCAACGCGACGTTGTTCCACGTGCCAACCCGCGAGCTGCCCCGCGTGCTCGGGCAGCTGCGCGCCGCGCTGAAGCCGCGCGGCGTGCTGTTCGCATCCAACCCCCGCGGCAACAACGAGGAAGGCTGGAACCGGGGACGCTACTGCGCCTATCACGACCTGGACGCATGGCGCGGCCACATGTCGCGC
Organism: uncultured Enterobacteriaceae bacterium; assembly: GCA_964612335.1. Taxonomy (GTDB): domain Bacteria; phylum Pseudomonadota; class Gammaproteobacteria; order Burkholderiales; family SG8-39; genus CAZTDU01. The sequence goes on from CAZTDU010000006.1 coordinate 70,503, forward strand.
GCAGGCTACGCCGAACTGGAGCACTACTACCGGCCGCCCGGCCTGCCTCGCGAACAGCAGCCTTGGCTCGCCAGCGTGTGGCGGCGGACGGACTAGTGCCCCGTCGCCGCCAGGAACTTATCGCGCGCAGGGCTGCCCTATCCGGATGACCCGCCGATTCGAAACCCGCTTCGCCTTTCCGCCGCCTGCGCAGATGAGCTGGCTGCAGAAGGCGGTCGCGCTGATCGCGCTTTGCGCCGTCGCGGTACTCGGTTTCTTCTTCCTCACCATGGCGCTGGTGGCGGGCGCGATCCTGGCGGCAGTCATCCTGCTGCGGCTGTGGTGGCTGAGGCGAAAGCTGCGCGCCGCGGCGAGCTCGGGGACCTACGAAGGCGACTACGTGGTCATCGAGCAGGCGCGCGAGGACGACCAGGGGCGACAGCGGCCCTGAGCGCGCCGCGCGCGCTCAGCCCCTGGCGAGGCGCTCGACCGTCTCGCGCCCGACCTTCAGCTTCTCTCCCGCCCTGAGGATGTCCTCCCAGGTGTTGGTGTCGACCTCGATGCCGTCCTTCTCGCGCCGTGCGCGCGTCTCGCGCTCCGGCTCGCCGGCGATGCGCAGCCTGTCGACGCCGGGCGCGGGTGGCGACTTGCGCAGGAACTCGATGAACGCCGTGGTTTCGGCAGCGAACACGTCCGCGGTGCCCATGCGCGCCGGATCGACGAGGATGGTCAGCATGCCGTTCCAGACGCGCTTCTTCGAGCGGTCATCCGAATGCCAGGTGCCGCCGCCGGTGAGCGCACCGCCGAGCAGCTCGCACACCACCGCGAGGCCGAACCCCTTGTGCAAGCCGAAGGTGCGCAGCGCACCGAACGGGGCGACGACGCCGAACTTCGGATCCGGCGTGGGCTGGCCCTTGTCGTCGATCAGCCAGTCGGGCGACACCTTCTCGCCCTTGTTGTGCGCGACGCGGATCTTGCCCTGCGCCACCGCGCTGGTCGCCATGTCGAGGATGAACGGCGGCTCGCCCGGGATCGGGATGCCGACGGTGACCGGGTTGGTGCCGAAGCGCGCGTCCGCGCCGCCGTACGGCGCCACGATGGAGCGCGAGATCACGTTGGTGAAGTGCAGCGAAATGAGCCCTGCGGCCACCGCCTGTTCGGCCCACTGGCCGATGCGGCACAGGTGGTGCGCGCGCCCGATCCCCATCACCGCGATACCGTGCTGCTTCGCCCGCGCGATGCCCATCTCCATCGCCTCGAGCCCGATCACCTGGCCATAGCCCGCCTGGCCGTCCAGCGACAGCATCGCGCCGCCGTCGAACACCACCTTCGGGTGCTGGTTCACCACCAGGCCGCCTTCGAGCAGCGACTCGACGTAGCGCGGAATCATGCCGACGCCGTGCGAATCATGGCCGGTGAGGTTCGCGGCAACCAGGTTCTCGGCGACCAGCGTCGCCTCGCGTGCGTCGCTGCCGCCACCGGCGACGATTGCCGCGATCGCGCGCGCAAGCTGCGGCGCCTTCAGGTTCAGGTATTCGGCCATGGGTTTTCGAATCGGGGAAAGCGCAAATGTTACAGGCAATCATTCGCGAGGCTTTACAATCCCGGCGAAACGACACGCGCCGCGCTGGTTCGCGGCCAACCACCGGAACATCCATGGAACTCCCACGCAACGCCTTCAAGATAGCGATCCGCGAGGGCCGTCCGCAGATCGGGCTGTGGTCCAGCCTGTCCTCGCACTATTCGGTGGAGGTGATCGCGGGCGCCGGCTTCGACTGGATACTGCTGGACAGCGAGCACTCGCCCAACGACCTCGAGTCGCTGCTCGCGCAACTGCAGGCCGCGGCGCCGTACCCGACGACGCCGATCGTGCGCGTGCCGTGGAACGACATGGTGAACATCAAGCGCGTGCTGGACATCGGCGCGCAGTCCCTGCTGGTTCCCTATGTCTGCAGCGTGGAGGAGGCGAAGGCCGCGGTCGCCGCCACGCGCTACCCGCCGGCGGGCGTGCGCGGCGTCGCCGGCACCACGCGCGCCACGCGATTCGGCCGCATCAGGGATTACGCCATCCGCGCGCACGAGGAGATCTGCCTGCTGGTGCAGGTGGAGACGAAGGACGCGCTCGACCGGCTGGAGGACATCTGCGCGGTCGAGGGCGTCGACGGCGTCTTCATCGGCCCGGCGGACCTGCATGCGTCCATGGGCATGCCCGGGGAGACCAACAACCCGAAGGTGGTGCCGCTGATCGAGGAGGCGATGCGCCGCATCCGCAAGTGCGGCAAGGCGCCGGGCGTGCTGACGGCGGTGGACGCCGACATCCGCAGGTACCTTGCCGCCGGCGCATTGTTCTGCGCGGTCGGCGCGGACGTCGGCATCCTTGCGCGCGGCGCGGAAGCGCTGGCAACGAAATACAAATCCTGAAAGCCAAGCGATGAAACACGACATCGTCCTCACCACGAAGGTGCTGCCACGCACGCAGGAAATCCTGGAAAAGGAGTTCCACGTCCACAAGCTGTACGAAGCGGCCGACCGCGCCGCACTGCTGAAGGACGTGGCGCCGCGCGTGCGCGCGCTCGCCACCTTCGGCCCGGCGGGCGCGGACGCGGCGCTGATGGACGCACTGCCGAAGCTGGAGCTGATCTCGCATTTCGGCGTCGGCGTCGATTCGATCGACCTGGACGCGGCGGCGAAGCGCGGCATTGCGGTCACCAACACGCCCGACGTGCTGAACGACTGCGTCGCCGACACCGCGATGTCGCTGGTGCTGAACGTGATGCGCGAATTCCCGCAGTCCGAGGCCTGGCTGCGCTCTGGGTACTGGGCGACGCGCGGCGGCTACCGGCTCACCACGTCGCTGGGCGGCAAGACGCTGGGCATCCTCGGCATGGGGCGCATCGGCGAGGCCATCGCGCTGCGCGCGCAGAGCTTCGGCATGAAGATCCGCTACCACAATCGCAACCGCAAGAACGTGCCCTACGCCTACGACGCCAGTCCCGCCGCGCTGGCGCGCAACGCCAACTGCGTCGTCGTCGCCACGCCCGGCGGCGCCGGAACCGCGAAGCTGGTGGACGGCGCGGTACTGGACGCGCTCGGCCCCAAGGGCTACATCGTCAACATCTCGCGCGGCTCGGTGATCGACGAGCCGGTGCTGCTCAGGTACCTGGCCGAGCAGCGCATCGCCGGCGCGGGCCTGGACGTGTTCGACGGCGAACCCGCGATCAATCCGGCGTTCCTCGCGCTGCCGAACTGCGTGCTGTACCCGCACGTCGGCAGCGCCACGGTGGAGACCCGCTTCGCCATGGGCATGCTGCAGGTGGACAACCTGCGCGCGCACTTCGGCGGCAAGCCGCTGCTGACGCCGGTCAAGTGATCCGCGCCGCGGCGGCGCTGGCGTTCGCGCTGCTCGCGCTCGGCTGCGCGCACCCGCTGCAAGGGCGCATCTGGCACCCTGCATCGGGCGCGTTCGTCGACGAGGCGATGCTGTGGCAGCGCGCCGCCGCGGCGCGCCACGTGCTGCTCGGCGAGATCCACGACAATGCCGAGCACCATGATTTCCAGCGCCGCACGCTCGAGGCGCTCGCCGCGAGCGGGCAACGGCGCGTGCTGGCGATGGAGCAGTTCGATGTCGGGCACCAGGCGGCGATCGATGCCGCGCCGGCCGATGCCGACGCCGTCGCCGATGCCGGCCGCTTCGATCGCCGCGGCTGGGACTGGCCGCTGTACCGCCCGCTGGTGGCGTTCGCGGTCGAGCAGGCGTGGCCGCTACGCGCCGCCAATCTGTCGCGCGCGAGTCTGCGCACGGCCAGTCCCGGACCGACCCCGCCCGCGGTGATTGCAGCACTGGAGCAGGACATGGTGGACGGGCACTGCGGCTACAAACCGCCCCAAGCACGGCTCGCGACGATGGTCGATGCGCAGCGCGCGCGCGACCAGCGCATGGCCGCGGTGCTCACCGCGGCAGCGACAACGGGTAGCGTGCTGATCGCCGGCAACGGCCACGTACGCCGTGACCGCGGGGCTCCGCTGTACGCCGGTGAAGGAGAACTCCTGGTCGTCGGCCAGCTCGAGGTGCGCGCCGACATGGACACGCCGGCGGACTACGTGTCCGGCGGCTTCGCCACTGCGTCGAGTTACGACTACGTACGCTTCACCGCGGCGGTGGCGCGGCCCGACCCCTGCGCCGGGTTTCGCGGCGGCGCCTCAGGAGCCCGCTGACCCCGCCTGCGTCTGCAGCCAGTTCTGCAGCCCCATGCGCGCGATCAGGTCGAGCTGCGTCTCCAGCCAGTCGATGTGCTCCTCCTCGGACTCGAGGATGTCCTCGACCAGCTCGCGGGACACGTAGTCGCCGACCGACTCGCAGTAGGCAATGGCATCCTTCAGCGGCGCATGCGCCGTTTGCTCGAGCTTCAGGTCGCACTTCAGCGCCTCTTCCGGGCTCTCGCCGATCATCAGCTTGCCGAGGTCCTGCAGGTTGGGGAGCCCCTCGAGGAACAGGATGCGCTCGATCAGCCGGTCGGCATGCTTCATCTCGCCGATGGATTCCTGCTTCTCGTACTCCTCGAGCTTCTTGAGCCCCCAGTTGCCGAACATGCGGGCGTGCAGGAAATACTGGTTGATCGCCAGCAGCTCGTAGAACAGGATCTTGTTCAGGTGCTGGACTACCTTCTTGTCGCCTTTCATGGCTGCCTCCGTCGCTCGGACGGGGCAAGTCTAGCCTAGGCGGGCTGTGCGCACAGCGGCGCAGGATCGTGCTGCGCCAGCAGCACCGCCGCGGTCTCCCGGCAGCGGCCGCAGTTGGTGCCTACGCCGAGGCAGCGCTCCAAGTCCGGCAGCGTGGCCGCCCCCTCCGCGGCGCAGCGGCGGATCTCGCTCTCGGTGATGCCATGGCAGAGGCAGATATACATGAGAACAATTATTATTCCATTCGGGAATGATTTGCAAGCGTAGTTACATTGTGAGCATGCACTATCCAATATCCTGTTGTTTCAATAGGAAGTACGCGCACCGTTGACAATGTAAATAAGAATCGTTATTGTTGTTTCGTGACCAGCAAGCCTGCCTCGATCTCCCCCGCAGCCACGTCGACTGCTCCGTATGCCAGCGCGCCGAAGGTTACCTCGGACGCGCTGCTGGGCGCCGGCAAGCAGCTCGTGATCCTGCACAACGGACGCGAGTACGTGCTGCGGCTGACGCAGGCCGGCAAGCTGATACTCACCGCGTAGCGGGTTCGCCTCCTAGCGCCGCCACGCGACTTACGCCAGCCAGCGACGCGCCGCCTCAGGGCACGCAAGCCAGCCAGCACTTTTTTCTCCGACGAGAAGGAGCTGGCATCGATGCGCAACCCGGATCCCGAAGCGAGCCGCGCGGACACGGTCGCCGCCGCGCTGATCTACCTGATGACCCATTACGCGAGCACCGGGTGCCCGCGCCTCGCGGTCTGCATCGCGCGGCACATGCAGTGCCTGTCGCTGCACCCGCATGCCGCGCCGGTGCTGCGCGACATCTGCGCCAGCCTGCACGGCGCATGGACCCGGAGGGGCCCGGAGCAGCCGCTCGCCCGGCGCGGCTCGCCGGTACACTGATGCCCGCCCCTGCCAGGCGACGCGCGCCGCTGCGCAACAGCCCTTTGCCGTCCGGCCTCGAGGCCGCACCCGCCGCGGTTGCCGCCGGTGCCCTGGAGAACCTCGCGCTCTACTTCGGACAGGGGTGCAGGCATGCGGCCTCGCGCGCGCGGCTGCTGTGCACGCGGCTGGCGACGGATCCGGATGTCGACGAGTCCCTGCGTGCCGGCGCGCGCCGCCTCGCCGTCGCGATCGCGGCATCCGCGGACAATGAACGCGGCAGATGATGCCTGCCATGCCCTTGTCCAGGCCGCGCTGGCCGGGGCTGGCCGTTTCCGTCCTGCTGCACCTGGCCGCCGCCGCCGGCCTGCTGTCCTATGCGCCGGCACGCGAGGCAATCCTGTCCACGCCGATCATGGTGGATTTCATCACGCCGCCGAAGCTTGAAGCCCCTCCTCCCGCGCCAGAACCGCCGCCAGAGCCGCCGCCCGAGCCACCGAAACCCAAACCGGTGGTCAAACGGATCCTGAAGCCGGTGCCTCTTCCGCCGGTTCTGACCGCGCCCGCCACGGCACCTACGCCAGTGACCGCACCACCCCCGCCGCCGCCCGCACCGCCTGCGCCGGTGGAGATCGTCGCGCCGCCCGCGCCGCCGGCACCGCCCGCGCCGCCGGTGCCGGTCACGCCACCGGTGTTCAACGCCGACTACCTCGACAACCCGGCGCCGGTCTATCCCGCGCTGTCTCGCAGGTACGGCGAACAGGGCCGCGTCATCCTGCGCGTGCTCGTCAATGCGCGCGGCACCGCGGACGAAGTCCAGGTGCGCACCTCCAGCGGCCATGCGCGCCTGGACGACGTGGCGCGCGACACGGTGCGGCGCTGGAAGTTCGTGCCCGCAAGGCGCGGCACGGAGGACGTCGCCGCCTGGGTACTGATCCCGATTTCTTTCCGACTCGAAGGCTGAAACACATGGACACCAACCAGACCCTGGGATTCGCCAACTTCCTCGCGCAGACCGATTCGGTCGCCAGGGGCATCCTCGCCATCATGCTGCTGATGTCGATCGCGACCTGGTACCTCATCATCACCAAGTCGATCACCGTGCTCCTCGAGCGCAGGAAGAGCGCACGATTCCTCGACGTCTTCTGGAATGCACCGTCCCTTGCCGCGGTCGAGAGCCACATCGAAACCAGCCATGCCGACGAGCCCTTCTCGCACCTCGCCTGGCATGCGATCACGGCATCACGTCACCACCAGCGCCACGGCGCGAAGAAACTGGACGAGGCGGGCTCGTCCGCGGAGTTCCTCACCCGCGCGATGCGCCGCGTCATCGACGAGGACACCGCGCGGCTCGAATCGGGGCTCACCGTGCTCGCATCCGTGGGTTCGACGGCGCCGTTCATCGGCCTGTTCGGCACCGTGTGGGGCGTCTACCACGCGCTTATCGCCATCGGCCTCTCGGGCCAGGGCACGCTGGACAAGGTCGCCGGGCCGGTGGGCGAGGCGCTGATCATGACCGCGCTCGGCCTCGCCGTCGCGATTCCCGCGGTGCTCGCCTACAACGGCATCGTGCGCGCGAATCGCCTCGTGCTTTCCCGGCTGGATGCGTTCGCGCACGACCTCTACGCGGTGCTCACCACCGGCGCGCACGTCGGCGACCCGGCGGCCGTCGTGCCCCTGAAGCCCGCGGTGCGAGGGGCCTGAGATGGCGTTCGGCGGATTCAGGCAGGGCGACGCCTCGGCGCCGATGTCGGAGATCAACATGATCCCGCTGATCGACGTCATGCTGGTCCTGCTCGTCATTTTCATCATCACCGCGCCGCTGCTGACGCACTCGGTGAAGATCGACCTGCCGAAGGCCTCGAGCGCGCCCAACCTGACCAGGCCGGACAACATCCAGCTCGCCGTGAACGACCAGGGGCAGGTCTACTGGAACGGCGAGATGCTCGATCGCCCGGGCTGGCGCTTGCGCATGGAAGCGGCGGCGAAGCAGCAACCGCAGCCGGAAATGCACATCCGCGCCGACGGGGCGGTCGCCTACCGCAGCGTCGCCGAAGTGATGTCCGACGCCGCAAAGGCCGGGCTCACGCGCATCGGCTTCATCACCGACCCGAGCGAGCGCTGAACGGCTAGACCTCCGCCCACATCCTCAGCAGGTTGTGGTACACGCCGACCAGCGACACCAGCGCGGGATCGCCGGGATTGCGTTCGGTCAAGCGGATGATGGACATGTCGAGCTCGAAGAGCAGCGCGCGCTGCGCATCGTCGCGCACCATGCTCTGGATCCAGAAGAAGGATCCGACGCGGGTACCGCGCGTGATCGGCGCGACGCGGTGCAGGCTGGTCGCGGGATAGAGCACCATGTCTCCGGCCGGCAGCTTCACCTGTTGCGGCCCGTAGGCGTCCTCCATGAGCAGCTCGCCGCCATCGTAGGAGTCGGGGTCGGCCAGGAACAGCGTCGCGGACAGGTCGGTGCGGATGCGCACCGGCTTCTGCGGATGCGTGCGGATCGCGCTGTCGACATGGTTGCCGAAAGTCATTCCCGCGCCGTAGCGGTTGAACAGCGGCGGAAACACCGTCTTCGGCAGCGCCGCCGAGAAGAACAGCGGATTGCGCGCCAGCGCCTGCAGCACGAGTTCACCGAGCTCGCGCGCCTCGATCGATTCCTCGGGAAGCTGCTCGTTGAACTTCGCCTGCGCGGACTGGTGGCCCGAGGTGACGTTGCCGTCGACCCAGCGCGCCGCGTCCATGCGGCGGCGGAACCCGGCGACCTGGTCTGGCGTGAGGACGCCGGGAATCCGCAGCAGCATCAGTCGAAGTTGTAGCGCACCGTCAGCGCCACGGCACGCGGCTGGCCTGGCAGCGCACGATTCGGGTTGTTGTTGTACCCGCCCGTGTAGTAGCGCTTGTCGGCGACGTTATACAGGTTCGCGCGGATCTCGTACTTGCGCTGCACCCAGGCAACGGTCGCGTCCCAGACCGCGTAGCTGGGCAGCTTCCCGGTGTTGGCGTCGTTCAGGTAGGAGCCCGAGTTCATGCGCACGCCACCCCCGAGTTCCCAGCCGCCGCCCAGCCGGTAGACCGTCCAGAGGTTGCCCGCGCGCCGCGCGACGCCAAGCGGCGTGCGGCCCTGCACGTTCGCCGGCCCCTTCTTGATCTCGCCATCCATGAAGGCGACGCCGCCGTAGACATCCCAGTCCGGCGTGATCGTGCCGGCGAGCTCGAACTCGATGCCGTTCACCTGGCGCACGCCCGCCAGGACGGTGACCCCGGTAACCGGGTCCGCCATGCGCGCGTTGGTCTTCTCGTTGCGGAAAATCGCCGACCGGAGCCGCAGCGTGTGGAAGAAGTCCCACTGCGCGCCGAGCTCGTAGTTGCGGTTCTTCTCCGGGTCCAGGGTCTGGTTCACCGCGTTCAGGTTGGTCGCGGTGCCGCCATACACCCCCAGCTCGCCGGACGGGTTGTACGAGTTCCCCCAGGACAGGTAGTACGACTGCGCGTCGCTGGGCTGCCACATCAGGCCGGCGCGCCCGCTCAGCATGTTGTCGGTGCGCGCGAACGAAGTCGCGGCGGGCGCGCCCGGGCGCAGCGGGGAAGTCTCCGCGCTCGCCGCGTAGCGCTCCCAGCGCAGCCCGAGCAGCGCCTTCCAGTGCTTCGACAGCTCCATCTGGTCCTGCGCGTAGAGCGCGACCGTCTTCGCCTCCGACAGCGCGCGCTGGTTCGGGGTCTTGCTGTAGTTGAGGTTGGTCGACGGGTCGGGGTTCAGCAGCGGCGTATCCGAGGTCGGCACGTCGATCGCGGCGGTGGCGGGGTTGCCGTCGAGCGCGTAGTTCCAGCGATTCAGGCGCTCGCGCCCGAGCTCCAGCCCGCCCAGCACCGTGTGCTTCACGCCGCCGGTGGCGAGTTTCCAGTGCAGCTCGGTCTGGTTGATCAGCACGTCGTCGTCGTTGTCGCGCGTGCGTCCCTGGTCGTGCCTGCGCGTCACCATCAGGCGGTCCAGCGGGGTCGCCGCGGTCACCGCGGCGCCGGTGGAGTCCGTCGCGCGCAGCGTCGCGATGGTCGACTCCATCTGCCGCTTGTAGTTCGCCCAGCGCAGCGTGTTCTTCAGCGTCAGTGTCCGGCTGATGCGGTGCTCGAGCTTCGCGGTGGCGATGTGCGTCTGGTGGTTGGCGAAGTCGTGGTTTGCAAGGCCATAGTACTTGCGCGGGGAGACTGGCGCGAAGCCCATGAAGCCGGTCGCGTTGGTGGACAGCGTCGGCTGGCCGTAGTCGGTGACTTCCTCGGTATCGAGATAGCTGTAAGAGAGCGCGAGCTCGGTGCCCGTTCCGATGCCGAATCGCAGGCTGGGCGCGAATCCGAGCCGCTTCACGTCCTGCGGATAGCGATACGCCCCCGACTTCTCGGCCAGCGCGACCATGCGCAGCGCGCTCGTGTCGCTCATCTTCACGTTCACGTCGCCGGTCAGGCGCTTCTGGTCGAAGGAACCGAGCGTGAAGCCCACCTCCTTGCGCGAAAAGAGGTCCGCGACCCTGGTGCTCTGGTTGACCACGCCGCCGGTCGAGCCGCGGCCGAACATCAGCGCGGAGGACCCCTTCATCACCTCGACCGATTCGACGTTGAAGAGGTCGCGGTTGTACTCCCCGATGTCGCGTATGCCGTCGAGGAAGAGGTCGCCACCCGATGGAAACCCGCGCAGGTAGAAAAGCTGGTTCGCCTGCGTGCCGCCCTCGGCAGCGGCGTAGCTGACGCCCGGCACGTTGCGCAGCGCGTCCTGCAGCGAGGTCGCGCCCTGCGAGCGGATCAGCTCCTGCGGCACGGTGTTCACCACCTGCGGGATGTCGCGCAGCGGCGTGTCGGTGCGCGTCGCGGCGCCGGTGGACTCGGTGCGGAAGCCCCCTTGCGCGCCGCGCACCTTCACTTCGGGCAGCGTCGCTTCGGCGCCTTGTTGCGCCTGCGCGAGCTGCGGTACGGCAAACATCATGAGTACGGCCGCCGCCAGCGGGCGGCGCTTGAAGCCAGGCATGTAACCCTCCCAGGTTGGTTGGACTGCAGTGCCGAGCGGTGCTGGCTGCCGGGAGGGTTGCTGGCTGGCTCGGTGCGGACGGAATAATAACGCTTCTCATTTCCAAAAGCAAGAACGCGGTCCAGCAAGCTATGATTCCGCCAGGGAAGGAGTCCCTTTCCGCGTTGCTCAACCCCGTCGGAGGAGAAAATCAGCATGAAGACGACAACATCGCTGCTGGCCATCGCTGCCGCAGGTTTCATTGCCGCGCCGGCCGCGGCACAGCAAGTCACGTTCATGACCGGCCCGCAAGGCGGCTCGTGGATTCCGCTGGGCGGCGCGCTCAAGGGCATGTGGGAGAAGAGCATCCCCGGCCTGTCGATCACGCAGACCCCGGGCGCGGGCATCGCCAACGTGCGCGGCGTCGACGAGGGCAAGGCGCACATCGGCATGTCCAATTCCAACACCGCCGTGCTCGGTATCCAGGGCGAGAAGCCCTATCCGAAGAAGGTCACCAAGGTGTGCCAGCTGGCGAATCTCTACCCGCAGTACTTCCAGGTGGTCGCCCTCGCCGACGCAGGGGTGAAATCGCTGAAGGACCTCAAGGGCAAGACGCTGGTGACGCAGCCCAAGGGCAACACCGGCGAGCTGCTGACCGAACAGGTGCTGAAGCTGAACGGCATGACCTACCAGTCGCTCGCCAAGGCCAACTTCCAGGCCGGCTACAACGACGCGGTGGCGATGATGAAGGACGGCCATGCGCAGGTGTTCACGCTTGGCACCACCGCCCCGGCTTCGGCGGTGATGGACCTCGCCAGCGCGCGCGACGTGGTGATGGTGCCGGTGGACGATGCGACCTTCAACGCGGTGAAGAAGGCGAATCCGGGCCACAACAAGCTGATCATCAAGGCCGGGACCTACCCCAAGCAGGACAAGGACGTGCCGGTGATCGGCTATTCCACGCACATCGTCGTCGCCTGCGACATGCCCGAGGACACCGTCTACAAGATGGCCAAGGCGATGGCGGCAGGCGTCAACGACATGGCCGCGGTGGTCAAGGCGATCGGCGGCTCGACGCCCAAGGACATGGCGCTCGACATCGGCGTGCCGTTCCACAAGGGCGCGGTAAAGTTCTACAAGGAAGCCGGCGCGATGTAATCTCCGCCTAGGGGATGCGACAGCAACGGGGCGGCCCTGCCGCCCCGTTCTGTTTGTGCAGGGGAGGAGGAGCATGGCCGAGATGTCCGCGGGGAAGGAAGCGCCCTCGCTGTTCGCGACGACGTTGCGCTGGACCGCGCTGGCGGTCGCGGTGGCGATGTCGCTGTACCACATGTACGTCGCCGGCTTCGGCCCGCCGGAAGCGCTGATCTTCCGCGGCACCCACCTGATGTTCGCGCTGACCCTGGTCTACCTGCTGCACCCGTTCCGACGCGACGGCTCGCCCGCCTGGCGCGCGATCGACGCGCTGCTGCTCGCGGGCGGCCTGGCCTCGGTGCTGCACATCTTCGTCAACTACGAGTACTACACCAATCGCATCATCTACATCGACGAACTCACCGCCTGGGACAGGTTCTACGCGGTGGTCGCGGTGCTGGTAGTGCTCGACGCCACACGGCGCGTCATCGGCTGGGCGCTGCCGCTGACCGCGGTGTGCTTTCTCGGCTACGCACTCAGCACGCAGGTGTCGCTGCCGGTGCTGATGGAACAGCTGTACCTCTCCACCGAGGGCATCTTCGGCCAGACCCTGGGCGTATCCGCGTCGTACGTGATGCTGTTCGTGCTTTTCGGTGCGTTCATGGAGAAAAGCGGCACCGGGCAGCTGTTCATGGACTTCGCCATGTCCATCACCGGCCGCTACGCCGGCGGTCCCGGCAAGGTCGCGGTGGTGAGTTCCTCGCTGTTCGGCACGGTGTCGGGCAGCGCAGTGGCCAACGTCATGGTCGACGGCCCGATCACCATCCCGCTGATGAAGCGCACCGGCTTCCGGCCGCATTTCGCCGCCGCGGTGGAATCGGTCGCCTCCACCGGCGGCCAGATCCTGCCGCCGATCATGGGCGCGGCGGCGTTCGTGATGGCCGAATTCCTCGCCGTGCCCTACGCCACGGTGGCGCTGTGGGCGCTGCTGCCCGCGCTGCTGTACTACGTCGCGGTGTTCTTCGCCGTGCACTTCGAGGCCAAGCGCTACAAGCTCGCCGGCGTTCCGGTCGAGGAACTGCCGATCCTCGCCTACGTGCTGATGCGCCGCGGGCACCTGTTCATCCCCATCCTCATCATCCTGTTCGGGCTGATCCTCGGCTACTCGGCGCCGCTTTGCGCGCTGGTCGCGGCGCTCTCCTGCCTGCCGATCGCGCTGCTGCGCGCCACGACCCGAGCCGGCATCCGCTGGAAGACGATTCTCGAGGCGCTCGACGAAGGCGCGCGAAACACGCTGTCGGTGGCGATGGCCTGCGCCTGCGCCGGCATCGTCATCGCCTGCGTCACCATCACCGGCCTGGGGATCGTGTTCACGCAGATGGTGGTCGCGCTGTCGCAGGAGTCGCTGATCCTCGCGCTGATCCTCACGGCCATGGCCGGCATCATCCTCGGCATGGGCATGCCGACAACGCCCGCCTACATCATGATGGTGGCGCTGCTGGTGCCGGCGCTGATCAAGCTGGGCGCGGTGACGCCTGCAGCGCACATGTTCGCGTTCTACTTCGCCATCCTCTCCGCGATCACGCCGCCGGTGGCGCTGGCAGTGTTCGCGGCGGCGGGGCTTGCCAAGGCGAACATGTGGGCATCGGGTTTCGCCGCGATGCGCGCGGCGGCACCCGCCTACATCGTGCCCTTCATGTTCGTCTACGAACCCATGCTGTTGCTGGTGGTGAAGGACTGGGGAGCACAATGGCAGCAGGTGCTGCTCGCCGCCTCCACGGCCGTCATCGGCGTCATCTGCCTCGCCGCGAGCCTGCACGGCTGGCTGCTGACGCTGCTGCCGATGTGGCAGCGCGTGCTCCTCTTCGCGGGTGCTCTCCTGCTGGTGAAGCCCGGCCTCTACACCGACGGCGCCGGGCTCGCGCTGCTGGTCGTCGTCGGCGCGACCCAGTTGCTGTCAATGCGACGCGCCGCCGAAGCGGGCCCGCGCGCCTAGCGCCGGCAGGCAGCTACGCCGGCGCGGCCTCGGCGGGATCGAAGTCGATCTCGACCCTGGCGCCGTTCGGGTCGTGGAAGAACAGCTGCCAGGTGCCGTAGCCGGGCAGCTGGCGCAGTTCGTAGTCGATCGATCGCGCCTTCAGCTTCGCCACCGCGCCGGCAAGGTCCTGCCCGGTGAAGGCCATGTGGTCGATGACGCCAGGCACCAGCCGTTCGGCGGCAACGCCCGCGCCGGCAATCACATGCAGGATCGCCTCCTTGCCCTTGCCGCCGTCGGCGTAGAGCCACGCGCCTGGAAACGCGAACGGCGGCCGCGGACCGGGCGCGAGGTCGAGGTGCTCACGGTAGAACGCCAGCGTCGCCTCGAGATCCGCGGTGAGGATGGTGAAGTGGTTCATGCCCGACACCGCCATCGCCTAGCTCCTCGCCGCGCCGGCGGCTTTCGCCTTGTCCAGCACGGTCATCGCGGTGGCGATCATGCCGGCGACGTCGTTCGCGCTGGCCGGAATGATCAGCGTGTTCGACGTCTTCGCCAGGTTGGCGAAGGCCTCGACGTACTGCGTCGCGACCTTGAGGTTCGCGGCGTCCATGCCGCCCTTCTCGCCGATCGCCTCGGCGACCGCGCGCACGCCCGCCGCGTTCGCCTCCGCGATCACGCGGATCGCCGTCGCTTCCCCCTGCGCCTTGTTGATCGCCGCCTGCTTCTCGCCCTCGGACTGCAGGATCGCCGACTGGCGCTCGCCGTCGGCGAGGTTGATCTGCTCCTGTCGCTGGCCCTCGGATTTCGCGATCAGCGCGCGCTTCTCGCGCTCGGCGGTGATCTGCTGCTGCATCGCGCGCAGGATCGATTCCGGCGGCGTGATGCTCTTCACCTCGTAGCGCAGCACCTTGATGCCCCAGTTGCGGCCCGCCTCGTCCAGCACGCTGACCACCTGGCGGTTGATCTCCTCGCGCGACTCGAAGCTCTTGTCCAGCTCCATCTTGCCGATCTCGCTCCTCAGCGTCGTCTGCGCGAGCTGCGTGATGGCATTGATGTAGTTCGCCGAGCCGTATGACGCCATGCGCGGGTCGGTGACCTGGAAGTACAGCACGCCGTCGACCGCGAGCTGGGTGTTGTCCCTCGTGATGCAGACCTGCTCGGGAACGTCGAGCGGCACCTCCTTCAGCGAGTGCTGGTAGGCGACGCGGTCGAGGAACGGGATGATCAGGTTCAGTCCCGGCTCCAGCGTGGCGTGGAACTTGCCGAGGCGCTCGACGACGAAGGCGCTCTGCTGCGGCACGATGCGCACGCCCTCGATGACGAAGGACACCGCCACCGCGATGACGAAGATCCAGATCGCATAGCCGGAAAGCCCGGGCACGAACCCCGCGACGACGGACACCACTGCGGCGATGATCAACTTGGCGAACATGGAGGTTTCCCCTTTGGGTTCAGGACGGGCGTTGCGTGGTGACCGCGAGCGTGCTGCCTTGCGTGCTGGTGACGTAGATGATGGCACCTGGGGACAGCGCATCGGCGCCGGCGACCCGCGCGTCCCATTGCGTGCCGCGGTAGCGCACCCGGGCAAGCCGCGCGCCCTCGTCGATCCACGATTCGAAACTCGCCGGCTGGCCGGCGTCGATGCTGGGCATCTGCTGCTTTTCGTCCTTCGCGCGCCATACATGCACGCCCCAGCTGCCCGCCGCCGCGACGACCACGGCGACGATCGACTGTGCCGCGAAAGTGCCGCCGAGGTACGCCGTGATCGCCGCGCCGAACGCGGCGATGCCCAGCATCAGCAGGAAGAAGGTGCCGGTGAGCAGTTCCACCACCACCAGGCCGAGCCCGAGCAGCGCCCAGAAGACATACGCATCCATGGCGGCTAATTTCGCACGCGCCGGACGTCTGCGCAACGTTCGCTAGAATGCCCGGCCTATGGGAGCGAAATCCGGTTACGAGGCGGCACGCTGGGTGCACGAAGCCCGGCTGAAGGACGGCTGGCGCGCCGTGGGGCGCAAGATCGGCTTCACCAACCGCTCGATCTGGCCACGCTACGGCGTCTACGAGCCGATCTGGGGCACCGTCTACGACCGCACCTTGATCCGCGCACAGGCCGGCCGCGCGACAGTCAGCCTCGCGGGTTTCGAGCACCCGCGCATCGAACCCGAGATCTGCTTCAAGCTGAAGGCGACGCCGCGCGGCGCCGAACCGCAGGCGCTGCTCGCCGCGCTCGAATGGGTGGCGCACTCGATCGAGATCGTGCAGTTTCCCCGCGCCGACTGGCAGATGACGCTGGAGGAAGCCACGGCGCGGAATGGCCTGCACGCCTGCCTGGTGCTCGGCGAGCCGATCGCCGTGTCCGCACTGCCGCGGCTGGTCGAAACGCTGCCGCAGGCCGCGGTCACGCTCAGCCGGGGCGACACGGAGGTCGACCACGGCAGCGGCGCGAACGTGCTGGACAGTCCGCTCAATGCGCTCGCATTCCTCGCGCAATGCTGCGAGCTGCAGGCGGGCGAGATCGTCTCCACCGGCACGCTCACCGACGCACATCCGGTGCGGCCGGGAGAAAGCTGGCGCACCGCGTTCACCGGGCTGCCGCTCGCCGGCCTGGCGGTGGATTTCACGTGAGGCCGCTGGAGGGCATCACCGTCGTCGCGCTCGAGCAGGTGATCGCCGGCCCGTTCTGCACCCGGCAGCTGGCAGACCTGGGCGCGCGCGTGATCAAGATCGAGCGTCCCGGCAGCGGCGACGCGGCGCGTTCCTACGACACCACGGTAAAGGGCCTGTCCTCGCACTTCGTCTGGGTCAACCGGTCGAAAGAAAGTCTGACGCTGGACGTGAAGCACCCCGAGGCGAAGGCGATCCTCGAGCGCCTCGTCGCCCGCGCCGACGTGTTCGTGCAGAACCTGGCGCCCGGCGCGGTCGAACGCCTGGGCCTGGGCGCGGCCGAACTGCGCGAAAGGTACCCGAAGCTCGTCTGGTGCGGCATCTCCGGTTACGGTCCCGCAGGCCCGTATGCGCACAAGCGCGCCTACGACCTGCTGGTGCAGTGCGAGACCGGACTATTGTCGGTTACCGGCACGCCCGACGCGCCGTCGAAGGCGGGCATCCCGGTGGCCGACATCGCCGCCGGCATGTATGCGTTCTCCTCGATCCTCGCCGCGCTGCTGCGCCGAGGCAGGACCGGCGAAGGCGCGACACTTGACATCACCATGTTCGAGGCGCTGGGCGAATGGATGGGCTTTCCGGCCTACTTCGCGCAGTACGGCGGCACGCCGCCGCCGCGCTCGGGCGCCTTCCACGCCACCATCGCGCCGTACGGCCCGTACCGCACCGGCGACGGCGGCTCGGTGTTCCTCGGCATCCAGAACGACCGCGAGTTCGCCCGCCTGTGCGAGATGGTGCTCGGCGACGCGGCGCTCGCGCGCGACGCGCGCTACGCCACCGGACCGGCGCGCGACGCCAATCGCGACGCGCTGAAGGCCGAGATCGAGCGCGCGTTCGCCGGCCTGGACGCGGCGCAGGCGATCGAGCGGCTGGAAAGTGCCGGCATCGCCAATGCGCGCATGAACGAGCTGCGCGACTTCTGGTCGCATCCGCAGTCTGCCGCGCGCGAACGCTGGACGAAGGTCGGCTCCCCCGCAGGCGAGATTGCCGCCCTGAAACCGCCCTTCAACCTGTCGGGATTCGAACCGCGCATGGACGCCATCCCCGCGCTCGGCGAGCACACGCGCACGATCCTCGGCGAACTCGGCTACGCGCCCGCCGACGTCGCGCGGCTGGCAGGCGCAAAGGCGGTGTAGCCGCCGGCTCAGGCCTTCTTCGTGTACTCGATGCCGGCGGCGCGCGACAGCTCCCGGTGCACGCGCGCCACGCGCTCGACCTCGCCCTTGGCGGCGAAACGCTCGTAGAAGCCGTCGTCGCGGAACTGCTTGGCCATCTCCGACCAGGGCTGCAGGCGCACTTCCCAGCGAGCAAGCCGCCCCTCTTCCTTGTCGCCGTCCTCGCGCGCGAGGTCGGCGCAGACGCGGATCATGGCCTTGATGGTCACCGGGCGGGTGATCATGTAGCCGTCCTTGCCCCAGGCCTCGCCCCAGGCGGTGCGCGCGGCCTTGAAGAAATCGCGGATCATCGCGTAGTGCCGGGGCACTTCGCGCGCGCTGCCGCCGGCGAGCTGGATCGAGCGCCACTTGCCGCGCACCCAGCGGTGCAGCTCGTTGAACAGCTCCGCCTGCAGCACCCACTTGTCGCGCTGGCTGCGCCCGCCGAGGCGGTTGATGCGGTAGCGCAGCGGGCTGTCGCCCTCGCTGTAGAGCTTTTCCACCAGCCGCGCGGCGAACTTGCGGTCGGGAGCGGCCCACGACACCTGCTCGTACAGGTCGATCAGGTGGCTCTTGTTGATGCGCGTCGGCGTCGAGTTGATGATGACGAACATCTCGGCGGCGAAATCCTCGCTCTTGCCGTCGAAGATCATGCAGGGAACGTTGATCGTCGCCGCGTCCTGCGGCCGCTCCTGCATGTAGAAGCGCAACGCCGCGAGGCGGTGCTGGCCGTCGATGATGAGGAACTTCGACTGCGGGTCGGCCAGGTGCCCCGCGCCGCCCTCCCCGCCTGCCGAGCGGAACTGCAGCCGCTCCGAGGTAAACAGCATCACCGTGCCCGGAATCGCCGGCTGGGTGACCGCGGTTTCGTAAAAGTTGGTAAGCGCACGCACCTTGGCCTTGGACATGACGCGCTGGAAGGCGGCATCGCTGCGCTCGATCTTGGCGATGAACTGGGCGATGTCGTCGTCTTCCGAGATGCGACCGGGGTTGATCTGCTCCCCCTCGCCGTAGAATCGGCTGATGAACCGGACTTTGGACAGCAGATCCGGGGCCGGATAGCTGACGAAGTAGAAAATGCCGTCTTTTTGCCGGATCTGCGTCGCTTGCACGGACAACCCTCCCTGGCTGCCGCCTTCGATTCGGGCGGTGACCCCTCAATATAGCCGAGGCAGGGCCTGCTTCGGTAGTCAGTTGGCGCAGGCCGGGAGCATCAGGGCCTGCAGGACCTGGCCGGTGGCGCGATCCTGGACGAAGGCGACCACGCCCGAATGCGCCTTCACCGCCTTCGGTAGCAGCGGCAGGGAGCGACGCTCCTCCAGACGCCGCGAACTCCCCAGGCGCTGCGGACCGGTCCATTCGAGTACCACGTAGTCATGCCGCAGCGTGCGGCCGCGGTTCTCGCCGGCACGCACCGCGGACACGAGCTTGTCCTCATAGGTGGCAAGGTACAGAGCGGGGTCACGTAAACTTACCCCATCTTTCAACATCATGACGGCTTCTACGTCGAAAAACCCGCTTTTTGCCGTATCCAGGGTGAGCATGATGCTGGCGAGCGCAGGCTGGCGATTGATCCGGTCCAACTCGCGATCGAACGCCTCGGAATGCCAGGCGCGGAAGTCCCGGCCCTGCAGCAACACCTGGGGCGTGTAGACCACTCGCGCCCGCTGCATGGCCGCATGCCGGCGTTGGCGGGCGGAGAACTCCCGCTTCGCGTAGGGGTCCTTCCAGCCGATGTAGTCCCAGTAATCCACGTGTAGCGCCACAGGCACCACGCGCTCCGGCACATAGCCCCGGCTACCCAGCGACGAAAGCCACTCGTCTGCAGGCGGGCAGCTGTCGCAGCCCTCCGAGGTGTACAGCTCGACCAGCGCGGTGATCGTCGCCGGAGATTGGGCGCTACAGCGCGCCGCCTGCGCCGGCGCACACCAGACCGCCAAGGCCACCGCGAACGCCACGATTCTCATGCCCATGGGTCGAAACCGTCCGCTGAGGCTTACGCGCGGACCGCATAATCGCCGGTCCGTGCCTCACCTCCCGTTCTTTTTCGCCTCGTTCGCCTGGAACTTCGGCTTCGGCATGACCTGGCTGGTCATCCCGCTGTATGCCCACGCGCAGGGCCTGTCGGCGGCCGAGATCGGCGTGCTGTTCTCGGTTCCGGTGGTGGTGCAGATCCTCATGAACCTGGTCGGCGGCGCCTACACCGACCGGGTCGGCGGGCGCCTGGTCATGCTCGCCTCGTGCCTGGCGATGGCGGCCGCGTCGCTGCAACTCTACGTCGCGCAGGGCTTCTGGATGCTGTTCGCCGGCCAGACCCTCATGGTGCTGGCGCGCGCCGCGTTCTGGCCGGCGAACTGGGCGATCGCCACCGAGCTGCCCGGCCCGCGCGGCGCCCAGGTCGGTCGCCTGAACGCGGTCGGCCACTTCGCGCAGATCCTCGGAAATTCCTCCTGCGGCTTCATCATCGCGGCGCTCGGCTTTGGCGCAGCGCTGCTGGTGCTCGCCGCGATGGGACTGCTGTCCTTCGTGACCTGCCTGCGCACGCCCGTGCACCAGCGGCGCACCGCGGCGGTGGAAGGCCTGTTCGCCAACTACCTGCGGCTCGCGCGCATGCCGATCATGTACTACGCGCTGCTGTGCGGGTACCTGTCCTCGCTGCCGATGACGCTGTCGATGACCTTCTACCCGCTGCTGCTGAAGGAGTTCGGCTATGGCGAGGCGCTGTCCGGCGTGCTGCTGTCCTTGCGCGCGGTCGGCGCCATCGCCAGCGGGCTGTTCCTCGCCAGGTTCGTCGCCACCGGCCCGGCCAGCCGCTGGCAGATCCATGCCGGCGTCGTCACCGCGCTGGGCGTCGGCCTGCTGCCGCTGGTGCCGCACTGGGCGGGGGTGGGAACGCTGATGCTGGTGGTTGGCCTCGGCACCGGCGTGATGACGCTGTACGTGCAGATCACCACCACCGAAACGACGCCGACCAGCATGCGCGGCTCGGCGCTGGCGCTGCTGGGCCTGGGCTGGAGCCTGTCGCATTTCACCACGCCGCTGGTTGCCGGTCTGCTGACCGAGCACTATGGCTCGGCTGCCGGATTCCATGCCCTGGGCGCGCTGGCGCTGGCGTTCGTGGCAGTGCTGGCCACCATCCGGCGCTGGGCATTCTCCGGCACGCAACTCGGGAAAAGCACGCCATGAAACTTTCGATACTCGACCAATCCCCGGTGATCTCGGGCCACGATGCCGCCCGCGCAATCGCCGAAACGCTGGCGCTTGCGCGCCGTGCCGACGCGCTCGGCTACTCGCGCTACTGGCTCGCCGAGCACCATGCGATCGCCGCGCTCGCCGATCCGTGTCCCGAGGTGCTGCTGGCAAGGCTGGGCGCGGAAGCGCAGCGCATGCGCATCGGCACCGGCGGCGTGCTGCTGCCCTACTACAGCGCCTTCCGCACCGCGGAGGCCTTCCGCATGCTGGAAGCGCTGTACCCGGGCCGCGTCGACCTGGGCATCGGCCGCGCGCCGGGCGGTGACCAGCGTACCGCGCTTGCCGTAGCCGGCGGCAAGTACCCGGACGCGGACGACTTCCCGGAGCGCGTCTGGCAGCTCGTCGCGCACCTGGACGGCACGCTGCCCGAGACGCACCCGTTTCGCCGCGTGCGCGTGCAGCCCGAGGTGGCCACCGCGCCGCAGGTATGGTTGCTGGGATCGTCGGACTACAGCGGTGCGCTCGCGGCGAGCATGGGTTTGCGCTTCGCGTTTGCGCACTTCATCAACCCGCGCGGCGGCGACGCGGTGACGCGCGCGTTCCGCGACGAGTACCGCCCTTCCGCGCGCGAGCCCGCGCCGCAGGCGCTGGTCTGCGTGTTCGCCATCTGCGCGGAGAGCAACGCCGAAGCCGAACGGCTGACGCAGGCGATAGACCTGCGGCGCCTGCACATGGCGCTGAACCTGGACACGCCAGTGCCGACGCCGGAGGAGGCAGCGCAGCACCGCTACAGCAACGAAGAGCGCGCCTACGTGCAGGGCCAGCGCGCCCGCGCGGTGATCGGCAGCCCGGCGAGCTGCCGGGAACAACTGCTCGAGCTCGCCGGCCGCTACCAGGCCGACGAGGTCATGCTGCTCACCATCACCGGCGAATACGCGACGCGGCTGGCGTCCTACGAACTGCTCGCGCGCGAGTTCGCGCTGGAAGGCTCGCACCAGTAGGGGCCGAGCGCCAGGCAGTCGATGCGGCCATCGGCGAGGGCGCGCACCGCCTCCTCTGGCCTGCAGACGATCGGCTCCTCGTGCACGTTGAAGCTGGTGTTCAGCACCAGCGGAATGCCCGAGCGCTCCCGGTAGGCCTCGATCAGTGACCAGTACAGCGGGTTGGCATCGCGCGACACGGTCTGCGGGCGCGCGGTGCCGTCCACGTGCACCACTGCCGGGATGCGGCTGCGCCATTCCTCGCGCACGTCGCAGGTGATGGTCATGAAGGGCAGGCACAGCGAGGCGCGCCCCGTGCCTTCGAATACTTCCGCGGCGTGCCCGGCGAGCACGCTGGGCGCGAAGGGCATGAACTCGGTGCGTTCGAGCCGCTGGTTAAGCGTGCGATTGATGTCGGCGTCGGTCGGCCGCGCCAGCATCGAGCGGTTACCGAGCGCGCGCGGGCCGAACTCCATGCGCCCCTGGAACCAGCCCAGCACGCGGCCGGCGTGGATCGCATCCGCGGCGCGCGCCACCAGCGCCGCCTCGTCCAGCCGCTCGCCCGCGAGCCCGGCCGCATCCAGCGCCCGGCGGCAGGCCGCATCGTCCCAGGCACTGCCCCAGTACACGTCGGCGAGCGGCGCGCGCGACGCGGCGAGGAAGCCCGGCGACAGCCGCTCCTGCATGAAGAGCGCCGCGCCCACCGAGTTGCCGGTGTCGCTCATGCCCGGAAAGACGAAAAGTTCCTCCACTTCCGGCAGCGCGGCAAGGCGCTGGTTCAGCTTCACGTTGGCGAACACGCCGCCATTCACCGCCAGCCGCCGCTCGCCGGTGCGTGCAAGGTAGGCGCGCACCAGCGCGACGATCGCGTCCTCGAACACCGCCTGCGCCGCCGCGGCAACATGCTCGCGCGGGTGCTCGCGCACCAGCGCCTTGAGGTAGGCCTCGCGCGCCTGGTAGGCGTCGGGCTGGCCGGAGAAGTCCGATGCGAAACTGCGCGCATCATCGGCTATGCGCAGCGCACGGTGGAATTCGGCGTACAGTTTCTTCGCCTCGCCGTGCGCGGCGAGGCCGAGCACCTTGCCCTCGTGGCGCAGCGCGATGAAGCCCATCGCCGCGGTGATCGCCTCGTAGAACTCCCCCGGCGACGTGCCTGGCACGTCCGAGGCATCGTCGCGCCGGTACTTGCCATCGGCATATACGCCGGAGGTGTGGTGGACGTTCAGCTCGCCCACGCCGTCCACCGTCACCACCGCGCAGCGCGGAAAGCCCGATCCCCAGGCGGCCGCCGACGCATGCGTCGCATGGTGGTCGAAGAAGCCGACCTGCACGTCCGGCCGCAGGCCCAGCCAGTCGAGGAACGGCGCCTGGCGGAAGTGCGCCTCTATCGGGCCGACTCGCTTCAGCAAATCGTTCACGTTCAGGTAGCGTTCCTCGGCGCCGGAGAAGCGCCGCCGCGCGCGCACCAGGCGCGATTCCAGCTCCTTGCCAGCCGACTCGCGGCGGAAGAAGCGCTCGGGGAAGAAGGCGTGGATCGTCGCCACCGCGTCGACGTCGGCAGGCGCGACGCCGGCCACCTCGAGCGCATGCGCGATCGCCTCGTGCGGCACGCGGTAGCCGTCGTTCTTCCTGCGCGTCACGCGCTCCTGCGACACCGCGGCGAGCAGGCTGCCGTCGCGCATCACGCAGGCCGAGGCGTCGTGCGAGGACGCGATGCCGAGGATGGTCGCCATGCCCGTCAGGCTTTCCGCCCGGGCGACTCGGCCCAGAAGCCGCCAATGGCGAGGCAATCGACGCGATCATCCGCCAACGCACGGATCGCCTCCGCCGGCTGGCAGACGATGGGTTCCTCGTGCACGTTGAAGCTGGTGTTCAGCACCAGCGGAATGCCTGACAGCTGCCGGTAGCGCTCGATGAGCCGCCAGTAGCGCGGGTTCCTGTCCTGTCTCACCAGCTGCGGCCGCGCGGTACCGTCCACGTGCACCACCGCCGGCACGCGCGCGTGCCATTCCCTTTTTACGTCGAAGGTCACGGTCATGAACTCGGCCGCGTGCCGCGCCGGCGCAACGTTCTCGAACAGCGCGTCCGCGTGTTCCGCCAGCACGCTGGGCGCGAAGGGCATGAACTCGGTGCGCTCCAGGCGCTCGTTCAGGCTGCGGTTGATGTCGGCGTCGGTCGCTCGCGCGAGCATCGAGCGATTGCCGAGCGCGCGCGGGCCGAACTCCATGCGCCCCTGGAACCAGCCCACGACGCGTCCGGCATGGATCGCCTGCGCCGCGCGCTCGACCAGCGCGGCCTCGTCCAGTCGCTCGCCGGGGATGCCGGCCGCGGTGAGCGCGGCGCCGATCTCCGCGTCCGTGTACGCCGGGCCCAGGTAGACGTCCTGCAGCGCGTGCGCATTGCGCCCGACGTAGCCGGGGTCGATCTCGTCCAGTGCCATCAGCGCGGCGCCGACGCTGTTGCCGGTGTCCGACATGCCCGGAAAGACGAACAGTTCATCGAGCTCCGGCAGCGCGGCGAGGCGCTGGTTCAGCTTCACGTTCGCGAACACCCCGCCGTTCAGTGCCAGCCTGCGCTGCCCGGTCTCGCGCAGGAAATTGCGCGCGAGGCCGATGATGGTTTCCTCGAACACCGCCTGCGCGGCGGCAGCGACGTTCTCGCGCGAGTGTCCCTTGATCGCCTCGGCGAGGTAGGCCTTGCGTTCGCCGATGGGCCTTTTCGCGCGCGCGAAATCCGACGCGAGGCCGTGCCCGTCGTCGGACAGGCGCAGCGCGCGCTTGAAGGGCTCGTACAGCGGCTTCGGATCGCCGAACGCCGCCAGCCCGAGCACCTTGCCCTCGTGCCGCAGCGGCCTGAAGCCGAGCAGTTCGGTGATGTCCATGTAGAAGAAGCCCGACGAAGTCCCCGGCGCGTCCGACACGCGCATGCGCTCGAACAGGCCGCCGCGGTAGACGCTGGCGGTGTGGTGCATGCCGAGGTCGCCCTCGCCGTCCATGGTGATCACCGCCGCCTCGTCAAAGCCGCTGTAGAACGCGGCACCCGCGGCATGCGTCAGGTGATGGTCGATGAAGTGAATCGGCGTGCCGGCGCGATAGCCCTCGCCGGCGAGGAACCGCTCGCGGCGGAAGTAGTCGTCGAAAGTCTTCCCCGGCGCAGCGTCGCGGATGTGGCGCAGGATCTTGTTGAGGAAGAACTGCGTGCGCTTCTTGCGCCCGACCAGGCGCTTGGCGACACGTGTGATCCTGCGCTCGATCTCCTTGCCGAGCGTCGGCCGCCTGCAGTACTCCTCGGGCACGTGGTTGTAGGTCATCGCGATGACATCCACGTCCCGCCGCGTCGCGCCGGCCATCGCCAGCACGCGGTCTATCGCCAGGTCGGGGAGGCGAATGCCATCGGTCTTGATGCGCGACAGCCGCTCCTCGGATATCGCCGCCAGCAGGCGACCGTCGCGGAACACGCAGGCCGATGCGTCGTGCGACGAACAGATTCCGAGCAGCAATGCCAAAACTTCCCTCCGGACGGGTCACCGGAGGCGTTCCGGCGCCGCGCATTGTAGAGGGAATGCAAGCCTTCAGCCGGCCAGGGACACTCTGATTTACTCGCCGCGAGCTGCGTTGCGACAGGGCATCCGCCCGCAAGGCGTCGCGGCGCAGCAGGTAGCGGGGCTACCTGCAAGCCGTGCAACGAAGCGGGCGGGTGCCCTGTCGCAACCCTTCGGGACGGGCGATAGGGCCGCATGGCTTTGTCGCGCGTCGCTTGCTTGGAATGACCAAGCGGCGCTCCTTGCTTCGCGCCCTGCGGCCCTATCGCCCGTCGCAGCCGCGCGGGAATAAGTCAGAGTGTCCCTAGGTCCAAGTCGATCCTCGCCAGGCGCGCATCGCCCGGGTGCATGCGCACCGCGAAACCGAGCCGGCGCGCGAACTCCAGCATCGCGGCATTGCTCGCCGCGACCTCGCCGACGATGCGCTTCAGGCCCGCGCGGCGCGCGTGCGCGAGCAGTTGCTGCAGCAGGCGCCGGCCGAGGCCGCGCCGCTGCCAGCCGTCTGCCACCGCGATCGCGAACTCCGCCTCGCCGTCCTTGTCCAGCGCGTAGCGCGCCTCGCCGACGATTGCATCGTCCGCCACCGCGACCAGGCCGAGCTGCGTCTCGCCCGGCGGCTGCGTCAGCAGCCGTACCAGGCCGGGTGCGAGTTCGCGCACGGCGCTCAGGAAGCGGTGGGTGCGCGACGCCGGTGACAGCGCGTCGACGAACGCCACGAATGCCTGCGCATCCGGCGGCGCCACCGGCCGGATCTGCGCCGCCGGCACGCTCACCTGCGGCCGTCCCACAGCCCTATGTCCTTCAGCAGGTGCTCGTCCAGGTGCGCGATCGACCTGCGCGTCTGCGCGTCACGGTAGGCCAGTGCGGCGCTGCGCGCCCAGGCAATCAGTGCGTCCACGATCTTCTGCATGATGCGGTTCCCTCTGGTGTGCGTTCAGGATGAGGACAGGCTACGCACGCGGGGTATCGGGCCGATGTCGATCGCGAAACCGCTTGTATCGGCATGTATCATTGGCGCGTTTCGAAAAACCCTGTGGGTACGTCATGCAAGGCAGCGGCCGGGTACTGGTCGTCGACGATGACAGCGAGGTGCGGGAGACCATCGGCGATTACCTGAACACGCATGGCTACGAGGTCTCCCTCGCCGCCAACGGCGCCGAGATGCGCGCCGCGCTGGCGGCGTCGGTTCCCGACGTCGTGCTGCTGGACCTCAACATGCCTGGCGAGGACGGCCTCACGCTGGCACGCTGGCTGCGCGAGAACCACGCGGTCGCGATCATCATGGTCACCGCCGCGAGCGACGTCGTCGATCGGGTCATCGGGCTGGAGGTCGGCGCCGACGACTACCTCGGCAAGCCCTTCGATCCGCGCGAGCTGCGCGCGCGGCTGAAAAGCGTGCTGCGTCGCGCGCGCGCCCCCGCAGCGCCCGCGCCGGCGGCGGCCGCAACTGCGGCCGGCAGACGCGTGAAGATCGGCCGCTGCGAGCTCGACCTCGCCACGCACCAGCTCCTGGCCGAAAACGGCGACGACGTACCCATCACCGGCATGGAGTTCGACCTGCTGCGCGTGTTCGCCGAACACCCCAACCAGGTGCTGTCGCGCGACCGGCTTCTGACGCTGACGCGCAACCGCGAATGGGAGCCATTCGACCGCTCGATAGACATCCGCATCGCGCGTCTGCGCCGCAAGATCGAGGCCGACCCGGCAAAGCCCCGCTCCATCAAGACGGTGCGCGGCGCGGGCTACATGTACATCCCGGGCTGAAGCGTCCGGCCGGCCCCGCCCCGCGGCGGGGCTCCCACCATCGTCGAATGTAACTGGCGTGTTTCAATGGTTTCGCCGCCGTAACGCCGCGTGCGCCGCGGGTCGCCTGCCCCTAGACTGGCGCCATGGACGCGATGCGCAGGCTATCCGAGGCGATGCAGGAGGCGGCACTCGCGGTCTCCACGGCAGAGGGCGAGCGCATCTTCGAGGACCTGGTGGGTGCGCTGGCGTCTATCCTCGACGTCGAGTTCGCGCTGATCTCGGTCTTCGTGGAGCCCGAGCGCACGCACCTGCGCACGCTGGCGACCTTCTTCGACGGCAGGATTGCGAAGAACATCGAGTACCCGATCGCCGGCACGCCGTGCGAGCGCGCGATCGGCCGCGAGTCGAGCTACTTCGCGAGGGGCGTGCGCGACGCGTTCCCCGGCGACTGGACGCTGATCGACAAAGCCATCGAGGGCTACGCGGCGACCACGCTGAACGACGCGCAGGGCCGCGCGATCGGTGCCCTGACGGTGATGTCGCGGCGAGCGCTCACCGACCGCGCGCTGGCCGAGGCGATGCTGAAGATCTTCGGCGCCCGCATCGGCTCGGAAATAGAGCGCCGCAGGTCGGATGCGAGCTACCGCGCGATCTTCGATGCCACCGAGGACGCGGTAGTTCTGCACGACCCCGAAAGCGGCAGGATCGTCGACGTCAATCCCAAGGCCTGCGCCGCCTACGGCTACACCCGGGACGAACTGGTCGAGCTGACGCCGGGCGACCTCAGCTCGGGCGTGCCACCGTACACCGGCGCCGAGGTGGTACGGCTGATCGGCGAGGCGAGGCAGGGCCGTGTCGTGCGCGTCGAATGGCATCGCCGCAACAGGGACGGCAGCCTGCACTGGGACGACGTGACGCTGAAGAAGGTCGAGATCGCCGGCAAGCCCTACGTGCTGGCAACGCGGCGCGAGATCAGCGAGCGCAAGCTAGCG
Source organism: uncultured Enterobacteriaceae bacterium (assembly GCA_964612335.1). Taxonomy (GTDB): domain Bacteria; phylum Pseudomonadota; class Gammaproteobacteria; order Burkholderiales; family SG8-39; genus CAZTDU01. The sequence continues at coordinate 98,429 of CAZTDU010000006.1, forward strand.
GAGGAGAGCCTGCGCGCGAGCGAGGAACAATACCGCGCCATATTCAACGCAGTTGCCGATTCGATGGTGCTGCGCGACGCCGACTTCCGCATCGTCGACGTCAATCCCGCATACAGCCTGTTCAGCGGCCGCGGCCGCGACGAGGTGATCGGCAGGAACAACCTGACGATGAGCCCCGGAGCCCTGAACGAGCACGTCAAGGCGCTGCACGCCCGCGCGCTGGAGGGCGAGCCGGTGCAGTTCGAGGCCACCGCGTCGCGCAAGAGCGGCGAGAAGTTCGAGATCGAGGTGCGTGGCGTGCCGATCCGCCACCAGGGGCGCCCGCACGTGCTCTACATCGGCCGCGACATCACCGCGCGCAAGCACGCCGAGGCGCAGCGTGCGGCGCTCGAGGAGCAGCTGCGCCAGGCGCAGAAGATGGAGGCGATCGGGCAGCTTGCCGGCGGCATCGCCCACGATTTCAACAACATCCTGCAGAGCATCCTCGGCAATCTGGTGCTTGCCGCCGAGCGCCAGGAAGAACTCTGCGACCAGCCTCTCGCCAAGTACCTGGAGCGCGCGCAGCGCTCATCCCAGCGTGCACGGGAACTGATCCGGCAGATGCTCACGTTCAGCCGCGGGCAGCGCGCCGAGCGCAGGCCGGTGTCGCTGCCCAAGCTGGTGCGCGAGGCGGCAAACCTGCTGCGCTCGCCGCTGCCGGCGACCATAGAGCTGCGCACGCAACTGGACGAAGGCCTGCCGAGAGCGGCGCTCGACCCGGTGCAGATCGAGCAGGTGCTGCTGAACCTGTGCATCAATGCGCGCGACGCGATGTCGGGCAGCGGCGCGATCACGCTGGGCGTGCGCTACGCCGAACACGACGAGAGCGTCTGTGCCTCGTGCCGCCAGCGCGCCAGCGGCCGCTTCATCGAGCTGTCGGTCGCCGACACGGGTTCCGGCATCGCGCCCGAGGTCATGGAGCGCATGTTCGAGCCGTTCTACTCGACCAAGGAAATCGGCCACGGCAGCGGCATGGGTCTCGCCATGGTGCACGGCATCGTGCACGAGCACGGCGGCCACGTGGTGGTGGATTCCGTGATGGGCGGCGGCACCGTGTTCCGGCTGCTGTTCGAGGCGTCCGCCGCAGGAGCCGGCGAGCCGGCAGCAGGCCCGACCGGGCGCGCCCCGGCGACAAGGAAGAAGCTCTCGGGCCGCGTGCTGGTGGTCGACGACGAGGAAATGATCCGGGAATTCATGACCGACATGCTCACCGGCTGGGGGCTGGAGGTCACCGCGCTTGCCGACGGCGCCGAGGCGCGAGACGCGTTCGCGAGCGACCCGCACGCCTACGACCTGGTCATCACCGACCAGACCATGCCCAGGCTGACCGGCACGCAGCTCGCGCGCGTGCTGTCGCGCGTGCGCCCGGGCATGCCGATCGTGCTGTGCACCGGCTACGGCGAGAACCTCACCGAGAAGGAGATCGCCGCGGCGGGCGTGCGCACGCTGGCGGCCAAGCCGCTGGAGCCCGCGCAGTTGCGTACGCTCATAGAAGCGCACCTGCACAAGCGCTGATACCAACGCGCAACAAAGCGCCCGGATTCCGACATCGCGCGATTACGCGCGCGCATTAGCCTTCACTCCACGCGGCGAGATACGCCGGCCAATCGATACGGAGAGGAAGGAACCAGCATGGCAAACGCAGAAGTCGCGAACACCACCGCGAACGAATACGTGGTGCAGGGCTCGATCGGGCTGACCCGGGGCAGCATGCTCAGGATCGACGACGGGCGAGGCGTCCTGGTCTACATCTGGGAGGGCGAAGTCTGGGTCACGCAGGACCGCGACCGGCAGGACCGCATGCTGCAGGGCGGGGACTGGTTCCGCCTTGACCGCAACGGCACGGCGATCGTCCACGCCTTCAGGCGCAGCGTGCTGACGCTCACCGCGCCGGCGCCGGAGTCCTACGCCGAGCGCGTGCAGGTGCTGCGCCCGGACAGCGCGACCCCGGTGGTGCTGTACAGCGCCACCGCGCGGCGCGCATGGTCGCCGGCGGGGATCGCTACCCGCTTGCGCCGCGCGTGGGAGACCCTCTTCTCGCCGCACGCTCGCCCGACCACCGCGTCGCTCTGAGCACGGCCTGGACATGCTGCGCGACCTGCGGGGCGAATCGGTTTCCGGGGCGACCCCGGCTGCGCTGGACGCGTTCGAGCGCTCGCTCGAACTGTTCCTCGCCTGCCGCGGCAACGCCGGGGCGCCGGTGCGTGCCGCCTGCGAGGCCGCCCCGGGCTTCGCCATGGCGTTCGCGCTCGAAGCCTGCCTGCAGCTGTCGGGACGCGACCCGGCGGGGGGCAGGCAGGCGCTGCGCGTGCTCGCGTGCTATCGCGGCGAGCCCGCGCTCCCGCGCGAACGGCTGCACTTCGCCGCCATACGCGCGCTCGCGCGCGGCGACTACGACCAGGCCCGCCATCTGCACGACGAGCTGCTGGCCGAGTATCCGCGCGACGTGCTCGCGGTGCAGATCGCGCACTCCTTCGACTACGTCGCCGGCGACGCGCGCAGCCTGCGCGACCGCATTGCGTGGGTGCTGCCGGCGTGGTCACCGTCCGACCCGGGCTACCACGCGCTGCTGTCGATGCATGCCTTCGGCCTCGAGGAATGCGGCGAGTACGCGCTCGCCGAGGACACCGCGCTGCGTGCGCTGGACCTGAACCCGCGCGACTTGCGCGCGCACCACGCGGTCACGCACGTGCTGGAAATGCTCGAGCGCGCCGAGGCCGGCATGCGCTGGATGGGCTCACGCACCGCCTACTGGCTCGACGACGGACCGGCGGCAATGCACCTGTGGTGGCACCTGGCGTTGCACCACCTCGGCGCCGGCAGGCACCGCCACGCGCTGATGCTCTACGACCAGCGCATCGGCGTGCCGCGCGGCCGCTCGATGTCAGCGCTGATCGACGCCTCGGCGCTGCTGTGGCGGCTCGAGCTGATGCACGTGGACGTGGGCGCGCGCTGGCAGGCGCTGGCCGATCGCTGGGCGCCGCACGCCGCGGACGCGTTCTGCGCCTTCAACGACCTGCACGCGATGATGGCGTTCATCGGCGCCGGGCGGGACGACCTCGCGCAACGGCTGATCGCGGCGCAGCAGGCGCGCGTCGGCGGAGGCGGCACCAATGCGACGATGACGCGCCTGGTCGGGCTGCCCGCGTGCCGCGCGCTGCAGGCATACGGGCACGGCGACTACGCCGAGGCCGAACGCCAGTTGCGCCGCCTGCCGCCGGTCGCGCACCGCATCGGCGGCAGCCTGGCGCAGAGGAACGTGCTCGAGATGACGCGCGAGGCAGCGGTGCAGCGCGCGCTGCCGATCGCGGCCTGATCCGGCGCCGCGGCTCTGGGTGCTGCCGCGGCTATTGCATGCCGCGCGTCGGATGGTCCGGGCTGTCTATGTCGATGGTGCGAAAACCGCGGCCCGCAGTGGCGCTGCCCGCGGGCGCGCCTGCCGGAGCACCCGAGATCAGCTTCGCGATATCGGCATAGCCGCGCTGCGCCGCCACGTCGGCGGCCGACTTGCCCTCGCGGTTCTTCGCCCCGGGCTCGGCGACGCGCGCGAGCAGCAGCTTCACCACGTCGGCGTGGCCGCCGTCGGCAGCGCCGTGCAGCGCGGTGTTGCCGCGCAGGTCGCGTATGTCCGGGTCGGCACCCGCGGCAAGCAGCCGTGCCGCGGTCTGCGGATTGCCGGTCAGCGCGGCCCAGTGCAGCACGGTCTCGCCGGCGTCATTGCGCGCCTTCGCATCCGCGCCGGCGGCGAGCAGCAGCTCGGCGAACACCGGGTTGGCATGCAGGCCGGCGAGGTGCAGCGCCGTTTCTCCCGTCTCCGAGCGCGCGCGCAGGTCGACCTTGCGCTCGAGCAGCAGCCTGACCAGTTGCGGCATGCCCTTCTCGACGGCGCGGTGCAGCGGCGTCTCTCGCGCCGCATTGCGCGCGTTCAGGTTCACGCCGCCTTTCAGGATCAGGCCCTCGGCGACCAGTTCCTTGCCCTCGCCTATGGCCTCGAACAGGCGCTCTTCCGCCGCCTGCGCGTGCGCGGGCGCGATTCCGGTCGCCGACAGCAGCACGAATGCGAACACGCGAATCAAGGCAGCGCTCCGGCGAGGACTTCGGCAAGGTGCATGGTGGTTCGACCGCCGAGGTGCTCGATCTGTTCCCGGCACGAGAATCCGTTCGCGACCACCAGCGTGTCGCTGCCCGCGGCGCGCACGCGCGGCAGCAGCACTGCCTCGCCGATCGCACGCGATGCCTGCTGGTGGGCCGGCATCATGCCGAATGCGCCGGCCATGCCGCAGCAGCCGGAGTCGGGCGCGTCGACGTCGCATCCGGCGGCGCGCAGCAGCCTGCCCTCCGCTTCGATGCCACCCAGCGCCTTCTGGTGGCAGTGCCCATGCAGCAATGCCCGCGCCTTCCCCTGCATCGGGCCGGCCGGCTGCCAGCCGCGCGCGACGAGGAACTCTGCGAGCCCCACTGCCTGGCGCGACAGGCGCCGCGCACGCTCGTCCCCCGGGAAGAGCTTCAGCAACTCGTCGCGGAACACCGAATGGCAGCCGGGTTCGAGCACCACCACCGGCATGCCGGATTCCAGCGGCAGCGCAAGCGCGTCCAGCACCGCATCGAGCGCTGCCCGCGCGCGCTCCAGCATGCCGAAATCGTAATAGGGCCGGCCGCAGCACAGCCCCTGCCGCGGCAGCTCGACACGACAGCCCGCGGCTTCGAGCACATCCGTCGCCGCGAGCGCGGTCGCGGGGCGGAAGTGGTTGTTGAAGGTGTCGGGCCACAGCAGCACCGCATCGCCGTGGCGCGGGCCCTCGCGCCGCGCGGGATCGCGCCGCCCCCGCGCGCGCGACTCGAACTGCGCACGAAAGCTGCGCGCGGCGAGCGCGGGCAGCCTGCGTTCCTGCGCGATCCCGGCGGCATACCTTGACAGCACGGCCAGGCCGGGCGTCTGCGTCAGCGCGTTGGCGAGCCACGGTACGCGCGCCGCAAGCGGCGCCCATTCGCCAATGCGGCCCATCGCCAGTGCCTCGCGTCCGCGCGGGCGCGACTCGTGGTAATGCGACAGGAACTCCGCCTTCCATGAGGCCATGTCGGTGTGCGTCGGGCAATCCGACCTGCAGCCCTTGCAGCCCAGGCACCAGTCGAGCGCCTCCTTCACGTCTTCGCTCTGCCAGCCCTCGACGATCACCTCGCCACGCAGCATCTCCTGCAGCAGCCGCGCGCGGCCGCGCGTGGAGTAGCGCTCCTCGCCGGTGGCGCGGTAGCTCGGGCACATCGTGCCGCCCGACTTCGAGCGGCACTTGCCCATGCCGATGCAGCGCTCGGTCTCGCGCGCGAAGCCCTCGCCGATGCCGTCGGCAAACGTCATGCGCGTCGCCAGCGTCACCGGCCTGTAGTCCGGGCCAAGCCGCAGGTTCTCGTCCGCACGCAGCACGCTGCCGCGCGCCGACACCAGCTTGCCCGGATTCATGCGGTCATCGGGATCCCAGATCGCCTTGAACTCGCGGAACGCCTGCATCAGTTCGGCGCCGTACATCGCCGGCAGGAACTCCGCCTTCGCCTGGCCGTCGCCGTGCTCGCCGGAGAGCGAACCGCCGTACTTCACCACCAGCGCGGCGGCCTCGCCGAGGAAGCGCCGCCACACCGCGAGTCCCTCGACGCTGCGCAGATCGAAGCTGATGCGTGCATGGATGCAGCCGTCGCCGAAATGCCCGTACAGCGAGGTGCGATAGCCGTGGCGGTCAATGAGCGCCTGGAACTCCCGCAGGTAGTCGCCCAGGCGCAGCGGGTCGACCGCGGCGTCCTCCCAGCCCACCACCGGATCCGGGCCGCCGCCCGGCGGCGACAGCGCGGTCGCCGACGCGCCGGTCTCGCGTATCGACCAGATGCGTGCCATCAGCGCGGGTTCCGCGACCAGCATGCAGGCAAGACCCGGGCGTCCGGCGAAGCGTGCTTCGAGCACGCGCGCGCGCGCCAGCGCCTCGTCGGCGCTGTCGCCGCCGAACTCGGTCATCAGCCACGCATTGCCCGCGGGCAGCAGCGCGATGTCGGCGAGCCTGAGCCCGCGCTCGCGCAGCCCGCCGATGATTTTCTCGTCCAGGCCCTCGCAGGCGATCGGACTCGATGCCAGCACGTCCGGCACCGCGTCGCCGGCGCGGTAAATGTCCGGAAAGCCGGTGATCAGCAGCACGCGGTGGCGCGGGCTCTTCACCAGCTTCGTCACCGCCTGCAGCGTCAGCGCGCAGGTACCTTCCGAGCCGACCAGCGCGCGCGCGACATTGAACCCGTTCTCCGGCAGCAGCTGGTCCAGGTTGTAGCCCGACACGCGGCGCTTGATCTTCGGGAACTTCGCGCGGATCAGGTCGGCATGGCGGTCGCGCAGCCGCCGCAGCGCGGCGTAGATCTCGCCCCGGCGCCCGCCCGCGGCGATGATCGCTTCGAGCTCGGCCTCGGGCGTCGGCCCGCACCAGAAGCGCGCGCCGTCGTAGGTCAGCACTTCCAGTGCCTCGATGTTCTCGACTGTCTTGCCCGCCATCACCGAGTGCGGGCCGCAGGAGTTGTTGGCGATCATGCCGCCGAGGGTGCAGCGACTGTGCGTTGCCGGGTCCGGACCGAAGGTGAGGCCTTCCCGCTCCGCGGCCTCGCGCAGCGTGTCGCAGACCACGCCAGGCTCCACGCGCGCCACCTGCGCCGTGGCGTTCACCGCCAGCACGCGGTCCAGATACTTCGAGCAGTCGATGACCACAGCGACGTTGACGCCCTGGCCGCACTGCGAGGTACCGCCGCCGCGCGCGAGCACCGGCACGCCGTGCTCGCGGCACACCGCCACCGCCGCGACGATTCCCTGGTCGGTGCGCGGCAGCACGACGCCGATCGGCACCTGCCGGTAGTTGGACGCATCTGCCGCATACGCCGCGCGTGCGCCGGCATCGAAGCGGACGTCGCCGCCGCCGTGGGCCTGCAGCGCGCGCTGCAGCGCGTCGGCAAGCCCCGCTGCGGGCGCAGGCTGCTGGGCGCGCGCCATCAGGCTGCCAGCGACTTCGGGTCGATATCGGTGAAGCGCGGCGGCAACGGGCAATCGATCGTCGCGCACACCGCACGCATGAGTTCGGCTTCCATCACGCGGATTGTGCCGTCGTGCGTGATCGCCGCAAACAGCCCTTTCACAAGCAGCTCCTTCTGCAGCGGCGCCAGCGACCTCAGCCGCTCGAGCGCCTGCGACACCGCGTCCGGCGAGAGCTTGCCCGATGGCGCGGGCAGCGCATCGGCCAGGTGCATCTCGGTGGCGCCGGCGCGCATGGCTTCCTGCACCGAGGCCTCGCGCGCCGGCGCGTCGTGGCGCACGCCGGCCTGCGCCACCATGCCGAGCACCGTGAACGCATCGCCGCGCAGCTCGCCGAGCTTGCGCGTGTCCGCGGCGCCTTGCCCGCGCGGGGGCGCGAGCTGGCTCTTCACCAGCGTCAGCACCGCGAACTCGTGCAAGGACACGCGCCGGTCGGCCTGGATCACCGCCGTCAGCGCGGCGACCAGCTCCTGCTGCTCTGCGCTCGACGCGGCCTTCACCGCGGGCAGCGATATGTCGATCAGCGGCAGCCGGTGAGCAGCCTCCAGCTGCCGGGCGTCCGGCGCCAGCGCGCGTGCGGCGTCGGCGAGCGCGCCGGCGCCCGCGGCGCGCGCCGCGTCGAGTTGCGCGTTCATCACCTCGTCCGTAGGCGCGAGCATCAGCGCAAGGATCAGCGCGCGCGCATTCGCGGTTTCATGCGCGCCGGCGAGCAGCAGCACGGGAAGCGTCTCCAGCAGCCGGTGCGCGAAAGCGAGGTTGCCGGCGTCCACGGCGCCCACGGCGGCCGCGCCGGCCTCGGCGGACCTGCCCCAGGGCTCGCCGCCATCGAGCTTGCGGCGGCCGCCGGGGGACGCCGCCGCTGCACTGACGTCCCCCGCCTGCGCCGCCCCCGGTGCCGCCAGCGCAGCGCGGCGCTGGCGGTAGCCGTGCACGTCGAACCTCGGATGCGCCCTGCGGATGCGCTCGGTGACCGGCGGGTGCGTGCCAAAGAGGCCCGAGAACCAGACTTTCACGCCCTGGCCGAAGAACATGTGCGACATGTCCTCGGCGCGGCGATCCTCGATCAGCGTGCCGCGCGTGCTCGCCTCGATCTGGTCCAGCGCACCGGCGATGCCGTCCGGGTTGCGCGTGAACTGCACGCTCGCGGCGTCGGCGAGGAACTCGCGCTGGCGCGACACCGCGGCCTTGATCAGCCGCGCGAAAAACAGGCCCACGTAGCCGATGACCAGCAGCGCGAGCCCGCCGATGGCGACCGCGGCCGCACCGTCGCCGCGCGAGCGCCGCGTGCTGCGCATCAGGAATTCGCCGATCGCACCGAGGAACACGATGCCGGCGAGCACGCCCATCATGCGGATGTTCAGCCGCATGTCGCCATTCAGGATGTGGCTGAACTCGTGGCCGATCACCGCCTGCAGCTCGTCGCGCGTCAGCGTCTCCAGCGTGCCGCGGGTCACGGCGACCACCGAGTTCGAGATGTCGTAGCCCGCGGCAAAGGCGTTGATGCCCTTCTCGCCGTCCATCACATACACCCCCGGCATGCGCACGCCCGAGGCGATCGCCATTTCCTCGACCACGTTCAGCAGGCGCTGCTCCAGGGGATCGACGGTGTTCGGCTGAACCTGGCGCGCGCCCACCATTTGCGCCACCTTGTCGCCGCCGCCGGCAAGGCGCGCAATCTGCACCGCGCTCACCAGCAGAATCGTCGCCCCGGTCAGCAGCGCGCCCCACAGGTAGACGTCCGCCGGCACCTGCGCAAGTCGCGCGGCGAGCCCGGGCGGACGCGGCCCGCTGTCCATGGTGAAGGCCCAGATGCCGGCCAGCACCAGGTCCACCGCGACGACCACCGCGGCGACCGCGAGCAGGTACAGCACCACCAGGCGCCGGGTGTTGCGGCGCGCCAGCGCCTGCCCCTCGAAGAAGTTCATGCCGCGAGTGTAGAGCGGTCCAGCGCCGCGACCAACGGCGGCAGCGGGCAGTCCAGCGCCGCCGCCACCAGTCGCAGCAGCTCGACCTCGGCAATGCGCAGCTTGCCGTCGGCGTTGATCGCGTCGGTGCAGGCCTTGATCAGGCGCGGCTTCTGCAGCGCGTTCAGCACGCGCAGCTTCTCCAGCGCCTCGCCCACCTGTCGCGTGGACAACTCCGCGATCGGCAGCGGCGCCGCCAGTTCCACGCCCAGCCAGCGCTTGCCGGCGTCGAAGGCCGCAGCCGCGCCATCGGCGCCGGCCGCGTGCGCGACCATCGACAGCACCGCGTGCGCGTCGCCCTGCACGTCGGCGACCGCCTTGTACACCGAACGCACCGGCCGGCCGGCATCCTCGCGCAGGTGCTGGCGCAGGAACGCATGCAGCACGAACTCGCGCAGCGTGACGCGCCTGTCGGCCTCGATCAGCGCCTGGTGGTCGGCGAGGAAGGCGTCGCGCAGCGGCTGCTTCTGCTCGCGCAGCACCGGAAGCGCGAGCTCGGCGAGGTCCAGTCCAGCGGCACGGCCCAGCGGCGCGGCCATGCCCCAGGCCTCCGCGGTCGCCGCGGCGAACGCCTCGCCGCGGCAAGCCGCGAGCGCGTCGAGTTCCTTCGCGCGCACCGCAGCGTCGGGCTCGCAGGCGAGCGCGAACAGCAGCTGCTCGGCGCCCTCGGGCGTCGCCATGCGCTCGCGCAGAGGCGGCGGTATCGACGCGAGGAAACGGCGCGCGTAGTCCACGTGCGCGGCGGCCGGCCGGCCCACCGAATCGGCGACCACCGCGGCGGTAAGCGCCGCCGCTGCGGGGCCGCTGCGCAGTGCTGCCAGCGGGTCGTGCACCTGCACCACGTTGCCGCCGCCGTCGATCACCGCCACCGCGCGATCCTCCATTGCCACCGCCGTGCCGCGCTGCTTGCGGTACTCCAGCCGCTGGAACTGCGGGTGCGCGCGGCGGATCCGGTCCTCGAGCGGCGGATGCGTCGGAAAGCTCCACCAGTGCGATCCGGACTGCAGGAAGAACATGTGCGCGAACTCGGTCGCATGCACCGCCTGCACCATGGTCCCGGTCTTCAGCGCCCGCACGCTGTCCAGCGCGCCGGCAATGCCTTCCGGATTGCGCGTGAACTGCACGCTGGCGGCATCGGCCAGGTGCTCGCGGTGCCGCGAGATCGATGCCTTGATCGCGTCGGCGGCGAGCATGCCCGGGAAGCCGACCATGGCGAGGATCGCCGCGGCCACCGCGTTCACCGCGTCGCCGCCTGTCTTCTCGCGCCCGAGCGCCCGCGCCGCCTGCGCCGAGCGCTGGAACAGCGCCTCGCTCTGCTCGCCCACCCAGGACAGGCCCGCGAGCAGCGCGGCGAGGCGGATGTTCAGCGCCATGTCGCCGTTCAGGATGTGGCTGAACTCGTGCGCGACCACGCCCTGCAGCTCGTCGCGCGAGAGCTGCGTCACCAGGCCCTGAGTGACGACGAGCACCGCCTCGTTGGGCGAGTTGCCCGCCACCAGCGCGTTCACCGCGCGCTCGCGCTCGAGCAGGTATACCGGCGGGCTGGCGATGCCCGAGGCGATCGCCATCTCGTCGACCACGTTGATCAGCCGGCGCTCGCTGGCGTTGCACTTCGCCGGGTCGACGTAGCGCGCGCCGAGGTAGTGCGCCACGGTGTAGCCGCCGTCGCGCAGCGACCACATGCGCGCCGCGGACACCACGACGATGATCACCCCTTTCAGCGCGCCCACCGCAAGCGGCACCTCGTGCGGCACGCGCGCCACGGTGGCGAAATACGCGCCGAAGAAGCCCGACACTGGCGGCAGCGGCTCGCGCAGCGGCAGCCCGCCCCCGGTGAAGAGCGCGAGCGCGGCATACCCGAGGATCGCGATCAGGCAGTAACTGGCGACGACCAGCAGCACCGCGACCGCAAATGCCACGAGCAACAGCCGCGTGCGCCTGCGCGCATCGGCCTGCGCCTGGAAGAAATCCATCGTGGCACGGCCGTCCCCGGAGGCGCGTGCCATTGCCGACTCCGCTTAGAACGATACTTTCGGCGCCCGGCGCTCGTCGGCGGATTCGGTGGACTGAAGCTGCTCCGCAGCCGGGAACCCAAGCGCGTTCGCGAACACGATGTTGGGGAAGGTCTCGCGCCGCGTGTTGTAGGTCATGATCTCGTCGTTGAAGGCCTGACGCGCGAAAGCGACCTTGTTCTCGGTGCTGGTCAGCTCCTCCTGCAGCGCCATCATGTTCTGGTTGGCCTTCAGGTCAGGGTAGGCCTCGGACAGCGCGAACAGGCGCCCGAGCACGCCGCCGAGGCTGCCCTCGGCCGCGGCGAGCCCGGCCATCGCGGCAGGGTTGCCCGGATTCGCGCTCGCAGCGGACGCCGCCTGCGCGGCGACGTTGCGCGCCTTGATGACGGCCTCGAGCGTCTCGCGCTCGTGCTTCATGTAGCCCTTGGCGATCTCGACCAGGTTGGGAATCAGGTCGTAGCGGCGCTTCAACTGCACATCGATCTGCGAGAACGCGTTCTTGTAGCGGTTTCGCAGCGCGACCAAGCCGTTGTAGATCGCGACCACCCAGAACGCGAGTACGACCAGCACTCCCACCACCACCCACCCCGTCGTCGACATGGCGGCCTCCCCCTTGTTGTCGGCCTGCGCGGCCCGATCGCGCGCGCAAACTAATATAGCATCGAAGCATGCCGATCAAGTTGTGGGAACTGAAGGGCCGCGACGACCGCCGCTACAGCCTGTTTTCGTGGCGCACGCGCATGGCACTGGTGCACAAGGGCCTCGAATTCGAGACGCAGCCGGTGTACATGACCGACAAGGACGCGATCGCGTTCTCGGGCGGCCGGACGGTGCCGGTGATCTGCGACGGCGAGGCCATGGTGCGCGACTCCTGGAAGATCGCCGAGCACCTCGAGGCCGCGTACCCGGCGGCGCCCACGCTGTTCGGCGGGCCGATCGGCCAAGGCGTCACGCTGGCCTTCAATACCTGGGTGGACCGCGCGCTGGTCGGCGCGATGCTGCCGGTGATCGTCGCCGACCTCCACGACGAATGCGTGCACCCCGAGGACCAGGCCTACGTGCGCGGCAACTTCGAGAAGCTGCTCGGCAGCACGCTGGAGGCGGCGCGCGACGCGCGCGCCGGGGCGCAGAAGCGCCTGGAGCGCGCGCTCGAGCCGCTGCAGGCGACGCTGAAGCGCCAGCAATTCGTCTGCGGCGCGGCGCCGGCGTACGCGGACTACGTGCTCTTTTCGCTGTTCCAGTGGGCGCGGATCGCCAGCCCGGTGGATACGCTGGCCGCCGACTCGCCGCTGCATGCGTGGCGCGAGCGCGTGCTCGACCTGCACGGGGGCTACGCGCGCCATGTGACGACGGCGAAGCCCGGACGGTAGAATGCCGCCTTCCCAAGGAGACCGACCATGACCACCAGAACACCGAGAACATTGCCGCTCGCCGCCGCGCTCGCCGCGGCCCTCGCATCCGGCGCCGCGCTCGCGGCCGACAAGGTGAAGATCGGCTTCGCGAGCACGCTGTCGGGCCCCGCCGGCGCGCTCGGCATCGACATCCGCGACGCGTTCCAGCTCGCGGTGAAGCTGAACGGCGGCAAGCTCGGCGGCCTGCCGGCCGAGGTGCTGGTGGGCGATGACCAGTTCAAGCCCGAGGTCGGCCGCCAGCTCGCGGCGAAGTTCATCAACCTGGACAAGGTAGACATCCTCACCGGCTACGTGTTCTCGAACATCATGCTGGCGTCGATCCCGGTCGCGTTCGACGCGAAGAAGATCTACGTCAGCCCGAACGCCGCGCCTTCGCCGCTCGCCGGCAAGCAGTGCAACCCGAACTTCTTCGCCGTGGCGTGGCCGAACGACGCCTACCACGAGGCCGCCGGCAAGTACGCCACCGACAAGGGCTACAAGAGCACCTACCTGATCGCGCCGAACTACCAGGCGGGCAAGGATTCGCTCGCCGGCTTCAAGCGCTACTACAAGGGCGCGATCTCGGAAGAGGTCTACACCAAGCTCGGCCAGCTCGACTACGCCGCCGAGCTCGCGCAGGTGCGCGCGAAGAAGCCCGAGGCGCTGTACATCTTCCTGCCCGGCGGCATGGGCATCAACTTCATCAAGCAGTTCGTCGCCGCGGGGCTGTCGAAGGACATCCAGCTCATCACGCCCGGGTTCGGCTCCGACCAGGACGTGATCCGGCCGGTGGGCGAGGCGATGCTCGGTCTCTTTGACACCGCGCACTGGGCGCTCGACCTGGACAACCCGGCAAACCGGAAGTTCGTCGCCGAGTTCGAGAAGGCGTACAAGCGCCTGCCGTCGGTGTTCGCGGCGCAGGGCTACGACACCGCGATGCTGATCGACGCCGCGGTGCGCGACGTCAAGGGGAAGGTGGAAGACACCGAGGCGATGAAGAAGGCGCTGAAGGCGGCGCGCTTCCAGTCGGTGCGCGGGCCATTCAAGTTCAACCGCAACAACTACCCGATCCAGAACTACTACCTGCGCGTGGTCGGCAAGGACGCCCAGGGGCGCCTGGTCAACAAGACGCTCGCCACGGTGTTCAAGGACCACGGCGACGCGTACGTGCAGGACTGCCCGATGAAGTAGAGAAGCGCCGCATTTGCTTCTCGTACTGGAGCAGTCGCTCAACGGGCTGCAGTTCGGCCTGATGCTGTTCATGCTTGCCGCCGGGCTCACGCTCGTGTTCGGCATCATGGACATGATCAACCTCGCGCACGGGTCCCTGTACATGATCGGGGCCTTCCTTGCCGCGTGGTTCGTGCAGGCCACCGGCTCGTTCGCCATCGGCGTGCTGCTCGGCGTCGCCGGCACCGCGCTGTTCGGCATGCTGCTGGAGGTCTCGCTGCTGAGGACGCTGTACGCGCGGGATCACCTGTCGCAGGTGCTGGCGACCTTCGCGCTGATCCTGATCCTGAACGAGGCGGTACGCATCGTCTTCGGCAGCGACATGCCGCTTGCGGGCCCGGCGGCGCTCGCCGGCCCGGTGGAGATCCTGCCCGGCATGCCCTACCCTGCGTACCGGCTGCTGATCATCGGCGTCGGTCTCGCAGTGGCGGCGCTGCTATACGTGCTCGTCGCGAAGACGCGGATCGGCATGCTGGTGCGCGCCGGCGCATCCAATCGCGAGATGGCGCTCGCCATGGGCGTCAACATCAAGCTGCTCTTCACCCTGGTGTTCGGCTTCGGCGCAGCGCTGTGCGCGGTGGCGGGCGCCTTGCTCGCGCCGCTGCTGGCAGTGCAGGTGGGCATGGGCGAATCGATCCTGATCCTCGCCTTCGTCGTCATCGTCATCGGCGGCATCGGTTCGATACGCGGCGCGCTGGTCGGCTCGCTGCTGGTGGGCATGGTGGATACGGTCGGGCGCGCCTTCCTTCCCATCGTGTTCGGCGCGTTCCTGCCGCCGCAGTTCGCCAGCGCCGCCGGACCGGCGATCGCATCGGTGGCGGTGTACCTGCTGATGGCGGTGGTGCTGTTCGTGAAACCGCAGGGCCTCTTCCCGGCGCGCGGTTGATGAAGGCGCTGCCCCTGGTCGTGCTGGCGCTGGCGGCGGCGTTGCCCCACGCGGTGGACCCGTTCTATACCGGCTTCGCCAGCCGCGTGCTGGTGTACGCGATCGCCGCGACCAGCCTGAACCTGGTGCTCGGATATGGCGGCATGATCTCCTTCGGCCACGCGGCGTTCCTCGGCACCGGCGCCTACGTGTCGAGCATCCTGCTGGTGGAAGGCGTCGCCAGTGCGTGGATCGGCTGGCCGACGGCGGTTGTTGCATCGGCGCTGCTCGCCGTGGCGATCGGCGCGCTGTCGCTGCGCACCAGGGGCGTGTACTTCATCATGATCACGCTCGCCTTCGCGCAGATGATGTTCTACCTCGTGAACTCGATGAAGGCCTACGGCGGCGACGAGGGCCTGACGCTGCCGGCGCGCGCGACGCTCGGCATCGGCATCGACCTCGATGCGCCGACCGCGTTCTACTACGTCTGCCTCGCGCTGCTCGCCGCGACGCTGTACGGCCTGCACCGGCTGGCCGGCTCGCGCTTCGGCCGCGCGATGACGGCGATCCGCGAGAACGAAACCCGCATGGAGGCGATCGGCTACCCGGTGTTCCGCTACAAGCTGGTGTGCTTCGTCATCGCCGGCGCAGCCTGCGGCCTCGCCGGCGCGCTGCTGGCGAGCCACGGCAAGTACGTGAACCCGAACGTGCTGCACTGGACGCAGTCCGGCACGCTGCTGGTGATGGTGATCCTGGGCGGCGTGGGCAGGCTGTGGGGCGGCACGTTGGGCGCGGTGGCGCTGCTCGGGCTGGAGGAGCTGATCGCGAACTATCGCCTCGAATGGCTGGCGGAGCTGGCACCGAACTACCAGCAGCACGCACAACTCGGCGTGGGCGTGGTGCTGCTGGCGATCGTGCTGTTCGCGCCGCACGGGATCGCGGGCATGCTCGCGAGGATGCGCCGTGGCTGAGCCGCTGCTCGACATCCGCGGCATCTCGAAGCGCTTCGGCGGCCTCGTCGCCACCGACAGCGTGAGCCTGGAAGTGGCCGCGGGCGAGATACACGCGCTGATCGGCCCCAATGGCGCGGGCAAGACCACGCTGATCGCGCAGATCTCGGGAAGCCTCGCGCCGGATGCCGGCACGATCCGCTTTCGCGGCACCGACATCACCCACCTGGCGCAGCATGCGCGCGTCACCGCCGGCCTCGCGCGCAGCTACCAGGTGACCAGCATCTTCCGCGGCTTCAGCGTGCGCGACAACCTGGCGCTCGCGGTACAGGCGAGGAGCGGCTCGTCGCTGTCGTTCTGGCGGCCGGTCGCGGCCGAACGCGCATTGTTCGACGAGGCGGCGGCGATCGCCGCGCGCGTCGGGCTGGAGGCGCGCCTGGACGCGCTGGCCGCGACGCTCGCGCACGGCGAGCAGCGCGCGCTGGAGGTCGGACTTGCCCTGGCGACCAGGCCGGCGCTGGTGCTGCTGGACGAGCCGATGGCCGGCATGGGACCGGAGGAGTCGCAGGCCATGATCGCGCTGATCGACCGCATCCGCGCGACGGTCACGGTGCTGCTGGTCGAGCACGACATGGACGCTGTCTTTCGGCTGGCCGACCGTATCTCGGTGCTGGTGAACGGCCGCGTCATCGCCACCGGCACGCCGGAAGAGATCCGCGCCGACGCCGAGGTGCGCCGCGCCTACCTGGGCGAGGAGGCCACGGCGTGAGCGCCGTCGTGGATGCGGACGTGAGCGCCGTAGTGGATGCGGACGTGAGCGCCGTAGTGGACCGGGCGTGAGCGCGCTGCTCGAAGTCTCGGCGCTCGAGGCGGGCTACGGCGCGAGCCAGGTGCTGTACGGCCTGGACATGGAGATCCGCGCGGGCGAAGTCGTCACGCTGCTGGGCAGAAACGGCATGGGCAAGACGACGACGGTGCGCGCGATCATGGGCCTGACGCCCGCGCGCGGCGGCGAGGTGCGCTTTCGCGGCGTGCGCGTCGAGCGCGAAGCGCCCGACCGCATCGCGCGCCGCGGCCTCGCGCTGGTGCCCGAAGGCCGGCAGGTCTTCCCTAACCTGTCGGTGCGCGAGCACCTCGCCGCGTTCGCCGGCAATCGCGCCGGCACCGCCAGCCCATGGACGCCGCAACGCGTGTTCGAGCTGTTTCCGCGGCTCGCCGAGCGCGCCGGCCACATGGGCAACCAGCTCTCGGGCGGCGAGCAGCAGATGCTCGCCATCGGCCGCGCGCTGGTGACCAACCCGCACCTGCTGATCCTCGACGAAGCCACCGAGGGCCTCGCGCCGCTGGTGCGCGAGGAGATCTGGCGCTGCCTCGCGCAGCTGCGCGAGGCCGGCCAGACCATCCTCGTCATCGACAAGTACGTCGAGCGCTTGATCCGCCTCGCCGACCGCCACACCATCATCGAGCGCGGCCGCGTCGCCTGGCACGGCACCAGCGCCGAGCTCGACGCCGACCACGCGCTGTGGCATCGCTACCTGGGGGTCTAGCGACTCGAGGAGCCTGAGGCTTGCGGGATAGTATCCACTCGGATACACTCGCTCATGTTTGACGTCCGCCAGACACCGGAGTTTGTAGACTGGCTCGATGGCCTGAAAGACATGCGAGCCCGAATCCGGATAGTTGCCCGGCTCCGGCAGGTCGAGGCAGGGAGTCTCGGTGACTGGGCGCCTGTCGATGGCGAGATCTCGGAATTCCGCATCGACCATGGCCCGGGCTATCGCGTTTACTTCGTCCGAAGGCGGCGCGTAATCATTGTTCTGCTGAACGGCGGCGACAAGTCGACGCAGCGGCGCGACATCCGCCGGGCAATGAAACTAGCATCAGAACTCGGAGCCGATCCATGACCAAGACCAAGCCAAGACGCAAGCTCGTTCCCTTCGACGCTGCGCGCTACCTCGACAGCGACGAGGCGATCGCAGAGTACATGTCGGCGATCCTCGAAGCCGACGACCCGGACCTCCTGCTCCTGGCACTGGGCGATGTCGCTCGCGCGAAAGGCATGGCGCAGGTGGCGAAGGACGCCGGCCTCGGTCGGGAAAGCCTTTACAAGGCACTGGCGCCGGGCGCGAAGCCACGCTTCGATACGGTCATGAAGGTCGCGCGCGCGCTGGGCGTGAAATTCACCGCCCAAGCGGCTTGACATGGCAAGTCATCACATCTGCCCCACCCGTCGGGTGAGGGACCTCACCCGACGCACAACGCGCAGCGAACCGGTGCGCCAGATCAATGATCCATCGCTAACGTCCTTCACGAAGCCCCGGGAGGCGGCGCCAAGATTTGCAACGCTCGTTCTAAGCATTCAAGCCAGGCGGTAGCTCGAAGGAGGTAACTAGTGTCCATCGTGGTCATTGATGCGATCGACGGCATTACCTACAGCCCGAATTTCAGTCCGATCAAGAACTGCCATCCATTGGCCTATCTGCCAGAGGGGATACATCAATTGGCGCAATCTGTCAGAGCGGAAGAGATCCGGAAAGACAACCAAGAACTTTGTCCGAGCTTCGAGATCTTGACCTTCGCACCGAAAGAGAACTACATATCATGCGCGTTTCACTGGTTCGCGAACTCCATCGTGAACTACGCAAGACTTGTCGCTCTTTTGGAAATAACGGGTAAGAACCACTGGATGATTGAACACCTGTCTGACAAGCAAGTCCGCGAAGCAGTGAGGTCGCATTGCAGAGACTACGTACGCAAGGTCATGCCTGAGATCAGTATCTGGCGAAATAAGGTGTCTGCGCATTTTGCCTCGTCAGACCCGCTCCCCGGCGACAACATGGGAACACTACAAGATTCGATGCTCTACCCAGTGTCGTACTCACGACCGTACTTTTTTGCGCACTCCCATACCTTCTCAAAGGGAGACGACAAATCAGCGATTCCCGGATGGTCTTTGACGATGCAATTTGAGAATCTATCGAAGCGATTCTTCCCGAATCGACGGCTCGCCAAGATCGGCAAAGCGAGCGAATGATGTTACAGAGAATCGGGCCGCTGCGCCGTCGGACCATGCGTACGGCGAACCCATTAACACTTTGAAGTCCCTGGCGGGTAAGCACTGGCCGCAACACAGAAGCTGGATGTAGGGTCAAAGGGGGTAGTTAATGGACGCACCTGAGGAAAAAGGTAAAAGAACTCCATGGTCGTCTGTTCTGCGCGGCCTCGGTAGGGCGAAGGCTCTGCGTGTACTCGCAGGACACCTCGAGCAAGGTTGATCCAGACTACCTTTGACTTCCGGGCCTTGCGAGACAACTGCGTCGCGGAGACCGTCGCGCACCGCCCACCTCCAACCCTAGGCCGCCGGGAAATCCGTATCTTCGTGTCGACGTCGGAGGTGATTCGTGTGCTTGCGCTGTGCGTGGCGCTGGCGGGCGCTGAAACCCTGCACGGCATCGCCCGCACGGTGCTGCTGGCGCCACGGGTCGGCAAGGCCGCGGCGATCAAGCTCAGCGTCGTGTCGGGCACGCTGCTTGCCTTCGGCGTCTGCTTCCTGCTGGTTCCGGGAATCGGCCTCGAAGGCGCCGCCGCGCACCTGGGCCTGGGCCTCGTGCTGGCGGCCTTCATGGCCGGCTTCGACATCGCGTTCGGCAGGCTGGTGATGCGGCTCGGCTGGCGCAGGGTCCTGCAGGACTTCAACCCCGCCAGCGGCAACTACCTGTCGCTCGGCCTGGTGGCGCTCGCGTTCATCCCTGTGCTGGTGTGGCGGCTGCACCGATGAGCGTGCGGCGGGACGAGCCGCTCGACGCGAGTTATGGCGACATCGCCGCCGCCTACGATTCGCTGGCCGAGCGCTGGCTGGACGAACGCTTCGGAAACGCCGATGGCGTCGCCCAGCACCGGCGCGCCCTCGCGTTCCTCGACGCCGGCCCCGGCGGCTGGGCGCTCAACGTCGGCTGCGGATGCAGCACGCGCTTCAACCCGCTGATGCGCGAACGCGGCCTGCGAATCGAGGGCATCGACGTCTCCACGCGCATGATCGCGCTGGCCCGCGCCGCCGACCCCTCGGTCCAGCTGCAGCATGCCGATGCGCGCGCGTGGCTGCCCGCGCGCGGCTATCGCTTCATCTCGGCCTGGGACAGCATCTGGCACGTGCGGCTGGCCGAACAGCGGCCGCTGATGCTGAAGCTGTTGCGCGCGCTGGAGCCGCGCGGCGTGTTCATCTTCTCCGCCGGCGGGCTCGATGCGCCCGGCGAGCACGACGACGCGACGATGGGGCCAAGCCTGCACTACAGCACGCTCGGCATCCCCGGCCTGCTGCAGGTGATCGCGGATGCCGGCTGCGCGTGCCGGCACCTGGAGTTCGACCAGCACCCGCAGAACCACCTTTGCGTGATCGCCCAGCGGCCCCGATGAGTCGCGACGCGCCGGCCAGGCCGGCGTCGCGCGATCCCCGCCCGCACGCTCGACGCCGCGCTGGCGCTCTGGCATCGTAGCAACCCGCAGCGAGGGAGGAGCCCGGCATGCCCACCATCGTCGTCCATGGAGAAAAGGAAATCGCACGGCCGATCGAATCGGTGCGGGCCCAGTTCGTCGACATGCAACACCACGCATCGAACCCGGTGCATGCCGACCTCGCGGTCAGCAACGTGCGCCCGCAGGAAGGCGGCTGCCGCTTCACCGGCCGCAGGCGCGTGCTCGGCATGCAGCAGGAAGACGAGATCGAGGTGCGGCGCCGCGCCGACGGCAGCTCGACGCTGCGCAGCCTCGCGGGCAGCAACGCGGGGCTGCTGATCACGCAGACCTTCGAAGCCGTGGACGAGCGGCGCACGCGGGTGCGCACCACGGTCGAGCTGCCGCTGAAGGGGTTGCTCGCCCTGCTGGCGCCGCTGCTGCGCGCCGGACTGCAGCGCGACGTCGACAAGGCGCTCGAGGAAGACCGCGTCGACCTGGAGGAGCGCGGCTACCCGCGGGGCTGAAGGCGCCGCCTTTCCATCGAGCACGGTATCCCTGGAGCGTCCGTCATGAGCATCGATGACATCAAGCATGTGCTTCTGCTCTGCCTCGGCATCAGCTATGCGTTCCTGCTGCTGTGGTGGGGCGCGTTCGTGACGGCGCACGACTGGATGCATCGCCTGCACGGCCGCTGGTTCAGGCTTTCGGTGGAGGCCTTCGACGCCATCCACTATGCAGGCATGGCCGCCTACAAGATCGGCGTGCTGCTGTTCATCGTCGTGCCCCTGATCGCGCTGCACCTCGCCTATTAGGTACGCCTTGCCGGCAGCGTGGTGGAGAGCAGCACGCCGATCAGGTTGACCGCGGCGACGATCATCACCACGGCGACGTAGCCCTGCGTGCGGTCGTAGAGCCATCCCGCGAGCACCGGCAGCGTGATCGCCGCGGCGCACCAGGCGATGTAGATGCGGCTGGCGACGCGGCCGAAGGCGTTGCGGTGCCAGTAGCGCGCGATTCCCGCGGCGACGAAACCGGACGAGAACCCGTATCCCATGCTGATCATCGCCAGCGCCGGCAGCGCGACCAGCGGCCCCGGCCACAGCGTCAGCATCAATGCGCCGGCGAGCGACCACAGGTGCGCGCCGATCGCCACGTGCGGCACGGCAAAGCGGTCGACCAGCCAGCCGCCGCCGATGCGCGCCGCGGCGTTTGCGCCGACGATCAGCGTGGTGGCGCCCAGCGCAAGCGCGGTCCAGCCGCCGTAGGCCATGACGATGCCGGCGGCATGGCTCATCACCATCAGCCCGGCAGTGGCGGCAAGGAAGTGCACGCCGGCAAGGCGCAGGAACAGGCTCCACTGCGGATCGTGCACCTGCCCCGCGGGGGCGGCGGCGTCGTGCATGACCACCCGCGCGCGGTGCAGCAGCGTTGCCGCCAGCGCCGCGGAAAGGAACATTGCCGCCGCGATCGCCCACAGCGTGGGGCGCAGGCCGATCGCCTCCAGGCTCCAGCCCACGAGCGGCGCCGCGATCATCGCTCCCAGCGGAAACAGGCTTACCACGTAGCCGTTGGCGAGCCCGCTTGCGCCTTTCACGGTCTGGTTCACGCCCTGCTGCACGATGATGAAGCCGACGCCGGCGCCGAAGCCGTACAGCAGTCCGTAGCCGAGCGCGAACTGCATGAGGCCGCCCGCCGACGCGGTGAGCGCAAGCCCTGCCGTCGTGCACAGCCCGCAGAGCACCACCAGCGGCGCCGGCGCGATGCCGCGGTACAGGCGCGGCGCGAGATTCATGCCCACGGTGAGGCTGATGGTCGCCAGAGCGAAGACCGCGCTCATCTCGGCGCGGCCGGTGCCGAGCATCGCCTCCATGGGCTTGAGGAAAATGCTGAAGGCGTAGATGGTGCCGAACGGGATGTTCAGCGCCGTCGCCGCGGCAAGGGCGGCCACCGCGGGCGAAAGGTGCATGCGCGATTATGCCGCCGGCGCATTCCCGGTCAGGGCCACAGGTTCGCTATACTTCGCCTCGCCCAGTCGGTGCCCGCGCAGCCTTCCAGCCGCGCGGGTTAAACGGGAAGCAGGGATCGACGGCCGCCGCAATACAGCACACCTCGGCCGCCGACAACCTGAGCTGCCCCCGCAACGGTAAGCGCGACAGGCCGGATCACGCAGCCACTGTGGAGCCCCGCTCCATGGGAAGGCGATCCGGCAGACCTCCGCGCCAGCCCGGAGACCGGCCGACGGGAGGGTTCCGCGAGGAACCGCGCGTAACGTTTGCCGGCTTGCGGGGACGCTAGCCGGGGAAGGGTCTGCCATGTTCCGTCGTCCGTCGTCGCGCATCGCCTCCGCGCTTGCGCTCTGTTTCGCTTCCGCAATCGCAGTCGCCCAGCCCCCCGCGGCCGAAGACGCGCTGCTCGTCGAGGCGACGCGCTTTCCGCAGTCCTCGGCCAAGGTGCCGGCCAGCGTGTCGGTGATCCGCGCCGAGGACATCGCGCGCAGCGCCTCGCGCACGCTGCCCGAGCTGCTGTCGGAGCAGGCGGGAATCACCGCGCGCGACCTCTACGGCAACAACGCCGCCGCCGCAGGCGTGGACATGCGCGGCTTCGGCGTTACCGGCGCGCAGAACACGCTGATCCTGGTGGACGGCCAGCGCATCTCCGACATCGACCTGACGAACGTGCAGTGGTCGGCGATCCCGCTGTCGTCCGTCGAGCGCATCGAGATCCTGCGCGGCACCGGCGCGGTGCTCTACGGCGACGGCGCCAGCGCCGGCGTCATCAGCATCATCACGCACTCGGCGCTGAAGAAGGGCCGCGTCGCCGAGGCGCGGCTCGGCGCGGGCTCGTACAACACGCTCGAGGGCCACGTGGCCGCGGGCTACTCGACCGACACCTTCGGCATCAACGCATCGATGTACGGCTACAGCTCGGACGGCTACCGCGCCAACAACCGCAACGAGCAGCAGAACAACTCGCTCGGCCTGCGCTGGACCGACAACACGACAACGCTGGACCTGCGCGCGGGCACCGACCGCAGGGACCTGCGGCTGCCCGGTGCGCGGCGCGTGCAGCCCTCGAGCGGGCTGGACGAGTACCGCGCCGACCCGCGCGGCGCGCAGACGCCGCTCGACTATGCCAGCCGCGACGGCATGCGCGCCGGCATGACGCTGTCGCACCGCGTCGGCGAGATCGAACTCTCGCTCGGCGCCGACTACCGCTCGAAGAACCAGCGCGCATACTTCGACCAGAGCGGCTTCCCGGCCTCGCGCGGCGACCTGCTGGACATGAAGACGCTGTCGCCGCGCGCGCGCATCCCGTTCACCACCGGGCCCCTGCGCCACAGCCTGACGCTGGGCGCGGACTGGCAGTCATGGCGCTACGACTCGCGCCGCAGCCCTCGGGTGGAAAACCTCGGCCAGCCGGTGAACCGCGTGCGCGTGTCGCGCGACAACAGCGCGTTCTACCTGCAGGATGCAATCGATTTCGGCGACACGCACCTGCTGCTGGGCGCGCGCAGCGAGCGCGTGGACTACGACGCGCGAGACACACTGGATGCCACCGCGCCCGGCTTTGCCGCCAACACGGCGGCACCGGCGGTCGCGCGCAAGCAGCGCCAGCGCGCCTGGGAGGTGGCGCTGCGCCACGCGTTCAGCCCGCGCTGGTCCGGGTTCGCGCGCGCCGGGCGCAGCTTCCGCTTCGTCAACGTCGACGAGATCTACGAGACCGATGCCGCCTTCGCCGCGCAGTTCCAGCTGCTGCGCCCGCAGCACGCCGAGACGCGCGAGGCGGGCCTGGCGTGGCGCGGCGGCAGCGGCTCGCTGCGCGCGACGCTGTTTCGCACCGACGTCACCGACGAGATCCACCTCGATGCGTTCACCACGGGCGTGGGCAACACCAACCTGCCGCCGTCGCGCCGGCAGGGACTGGAGCTGGACGCGCGCTGGCAGCTCGCCGCCGGGCTCCGGCTTTCCGCCGGCTACACCTGGACCGATGCGCGCTTCCTGCAGGGCACGCTGCCCGGTGCCGCCACGGCGATCGGCACCAACATGGATATCAGCGGCAGGCACGTGCCGCTGGTACCCGAGCACAAGCTCAACCTCGGTCTCGCCTGGGACGCCACGTCGCGCACGCGTCTGTCGGCTGCGCTGGCGATGGTCGGCCGCCAGTACATGGACAACGACGAGCCGAACACGCTCGGCGTCGACATCCCGCGCTATGCGGTCGCCGACTTCAAGCTCGTGCACGAACTGGGCTGGGGCCGGGTGTCGGTGGCGCTCAACAACGCCTTCAACGAGAAGTACTACACCTACGCGGTACGCAGCGCCTTCACCCGCGACCGCTACGCGGTGTACCCGCTGGCCGGGCGCACGCTGTTCGCCGCGATCGAGGCGCGGCTGCCCTAGCCGGCACCCGGGCGGGGGCGGCTTGCGCCAGAATATCCGGCGATGCCCCCTGCCGAGGCCAGCATGGTCACCCACAGCGGCGGCTGCCACTGCGGCCGCGTGCGCTTCGAGGTCGTCGCGCCAGCGAAGCTGCAGGTGATGGAGTGCAACTGCTCGATCTGCACCAAGTCGGGCTACCTGCACCTGGTGGTACCGCTGGACCGGTTCAAGCTCCTCCGCGGCGAGGATGCACTCACGACCTACACCTTCCACACGCACTCGGCGCAGCACCTGTTCTGCGCCGCGTGCGGCATCAAGTCCTTCTACGTGCCCCGCGCCGACCCCTGGAGCCGCAGCGTCAACGCGCGCTGCCTGGACCCGGGCACGGTGCGCGGCATGGAAGTCAGCCCCTACAACGGCCGCCAATGGGGCCGGACGTAGGCCGGCCACTACCGGCATCAACTAGCGGCATCAACTACCGGCATCAGGATTGCCGGCACCCGCCATCAGTGTTTTGAATGCGGCCTTACGGCTGCGACCTTGGAATATTAGCGATTGCTAACTTAGAATCATCCTCGTCCATCCTGAGGAGGAAGCCATGAACACGACGAATATCGACCTTCGCCGCCGCTTGCTGCTGCAGGCAAGCGCCGGTGGCGCGGCGGCGGGACTTGCGGGCATCAGCCCGGCGGCGCTCGCGCAAGGCAAGCCGCTGCCCGCGTTCGCATCCTGGAAGAATGCAGCCAGCGTCATTGTCCACAGCGCGAGCGGCATTGAGACCAAGCGCGACGCCTTCGGCACCAGCGGTATCACGGCGAGCGACATCCTGTTCGTGCGCAACAACCTTGGCGCACCCAATGCGTCCATCGTCGCCAACCCGGATGCCTGGGAAGTGCAGATCGACGGCGTGGTCAACCCGCGCAAGTTCACGGTCGGCGAACTGAAGCGCATGGGCGTCGCGACGGTGGCGATGGTGCTGCAGTGCTCGGGCAACGGCCGCGGCTTCTTCGCGCACAAGGCGTCCGGCTCGCAGTGGAAGGTCGGCGCCGCCGGCAACACGCTGTGGAGCGGCGTGCCGATGAAGGCGGTGGTCGAAGCCCTCGGCGGCGTGCAGGGCGGCATGCGCTACATGACCAGCACCGGCGGCGAGACGATTCCGGCCGGCGTGGAGCCCAAGAAGGTGATGGTCGAGCGCTCGGTGCCATGGACTGCGATGGAGAACGCGATCCTCGCCTGGGAACTGAACGGCGCGCCGATCCCGCTGGCGCACGGCGGCCCGCTGCGCGTGATCCTGCCGGGCTACTACGGCGTCAACAACGTCAAGTACGTAAAGCGCGTCGCGTTCACCGCGGCGGAAACCGGCGCCAATATCCAGGCCAGCGGCTATCGCGTGCGCGGCATCGGCACCAAGGGCGCGCCCACGCAGCCCTCGATGTGGGAGATGAACCTGAAATCGTTCATCACGCACCCTGGCAACCCGGGCCAGCGGCTGCCCGCCGGCATGGTGCAGATTGCCGGCGTCGCGTTCTCCGGCGGCAGTCCGGTGCGCGGCGTCGAGGTCTCGCTCGATGGCGGCAACAGCTGGCAGACCGCGAGCTTCGTCGGCCCGGACCTCGGCCGCTACGCCTGGCGGCATTTCGTGCTGCCGGTAAGCCTGTCGGCCGGCTCGTACGAGATCACCAGCCGTGCCACGGATGCCGACGGCGACGTGCAGCCCGAGTTGCGTGTCGAGAACGAGCGCGCCTATGCGCACAACGGCTGGCGCGACCACGCCGTGAAGGTCACGGTAGGCTGATGCGGCAAGGCTGGGCCGCCGTCGCGCTCGTCGCGGCGGCGGCGATCTCGCCGGCCCACGCCCAGGATCCTTCCGCCAAGTCCCTGGAGCGGGGCAAGCAGGTGTTCATGCAGGCTGCGCAGCCGGCCTGCGCGGTCTGCCACACGCTGGAAGCGGCTGGCGCGGAGGGCACCATCGGCCCATCCCTGGACGAACTCAAGCCCGACGCCGCGCGCGTGCAGCAGGCGGTACTCAAAGGCCTTGGCGTCATGCCCCCCTTCGCCGGCAAGCTGTCGCCGGAGGACATCGAGGCGGTTTCACAGTACGTCGCAAAGTCGGTCGGCAGGTAGGCCCGGGTGCGCGCCCGGCGCATTGGCGCACCCTGAGCAGCATGGGAACCCCCTGGGCCGCCGCGCTGGCGCTGACGAGTTCGCTGTGCTTCGGCCTTGCGCTGGTCACCAGCCGCATCGGCCTGCGCTACTGCGATGCGCGCGCCGCCGCCGCGATCAGCGTGCCGTCGGCAACCCTGATGTTCTATGTTGCCGCTCCCTTCGCGCTGGAGGGGAAGGGCTTCATCGTGCAGGCGTTGCTGCTGTTCGCGCTGGTGGGCCTGTTCTTCCCCGCGCTGGTCACGCTGCTTACGTTCCGCTCCAACGAGGAGCTCGGGCCGACGATCACCGGCGCGGTATCGGGCACCGCGCCGCTGTTCGCGCTTGTCTTCGCCGGGCTGATCCTCGGCGAGCGGATCCCCGCGGATGCGGCGCTTGCCTGCGTCGGCATCGTCGCCGGCGTGGTGGTGTTGTCGTGGAAGCAGCATGCGGTGCGCCCGGGCTTCGTCGGCCGCAAGTTGCTGTGGCCGATCGCCGGCGCCGTCGTGCGCGGGCTCGCGCAGGTCGGCGCCAAGGCAGGGCTGCTGCTGTGGCCGAACCCGTTCGCAGCCGGGCTGATCGGCTACACCATGTCCTCCGCCACGGTGATCGGCGCCAACCGCATCGGACGCGCGGTACGGCCGCGGGTGTCGCCGCGCGGCATCGCCTGGATCGTCGTCACCGGCGTGCTGAACGGCGGCGCGGTGCTGCTGATGTACCTGGCGCTTGCCCGCGCGCCGGTGTCGCTGGTGGCGCCGGTGATCGCGACCTACCCGCTGAGCACCGCGCTGATCAGCGCGCTGGTGCTGCGCGAGGAGCCGATCACGCGGCGCATGATCGTCGGCGCGACGATCACGGTCGCGGCCATCGTCTACCTGGTGGCCTCGAACCCCGGCGCCTGAGCTGGCGAAGCCGTCAGGCCGCGGCAGCGGCGCGCGCGCTCCTGACCGGGGCCTCGCGAATCGGCAGGTTGCACAGCGCCGCGATTCCCGCGAGCACGATGTCCGCGTACCACATCCAGTCGTAGCTGCCCTGCGTGCTCACCGCGATGCCGCCGAGCCAGGCGCCGAAGAAGCCGCCGATCTGGTGCGACAGCAGCGTGAGGCCGAACAGCGTCGCGAGATAACGCGTGCCAAAGAGCTTGCCGACAATGCCTGCGGTGGGCGGTACCGTGGCAAGCCAGGTCAGCCCCAGCCCCGCGGCGAAGAGATAGAACGTGAGCGCGGTCTTGGGTGCCGCGAGGTAGGCGAGGATCAGCAGGCTGCGCGACGCGTACATCCAGAACAGCAGCGTCTTGCCGCGCACGCGCGACATCGCCCAGCCGGCGGCGAGGCTGCCGACGATGTTGGCAAGGCCGATGATCGCCAGCGACCAGCTCGCCACTTCGGCCGGCAGGCCGCATAGTTGCACCTCGCCCGGCAGGTGCGTGATCAGGAAGGCGATGTGAAAGCCGCAGGTGAAGAACCCCGCGTGCAGCAGCAGGTAGCTGCGGTCGCCCAGCGCCTGCGCCACGGCGGGGCCGAGGCGCTGGCCGTCGTCCACGGCGGCACCCGCCGTGCCGGGCTTCTGGCGCCGGATCATGCGCGCCAGCGGCAGCGCGGCGAGCGTGATCGCCGCCAGCGACCACAGCGCGCCTGCCCAGCCCAGCGCCGAGATCAGTTTCTGCGCCAGCGGCGCGAACACGAACTGCCCGAACGAACCGCCGGCGTTGATTACGCCCGAGGCCATGCCGCGCCGCTCGGCCGGCAGGCGCTGCGCCGCGGCGCCGATCAGCACCGAAAAGCTGCCGGCGCCGGAGCCGATGGCGGACAGCAGCCCGATGGTGAACACCAGTCCCCAGGTACTCGTCATGAAGGGCGTGATCGCAGTGCCAAGAGCGAGGATGACCAGGCCTGCGGCGATGACGCGCCCCGGACCGTAGCGGTCCGCCACCGCGCCGGCGATCGGCTGCACCGCGCCCCAGGCGAACTGCGCCACCGCCATCGCGAAGCTGATGGCGACCACGCCCAGCCCGGTGGACGAGTTGATCGGCGACACGAACAGGCCCATGGACTGGCGCGTGCCCATGGTGATCATCAGGATCGCTGCGGCGACCAGCGTGACTGTCCAGTACGACGCGGCGCGCGCCGGCATGCTCATCTCCCCGGGATTCGACTCCCGGGCGCACCTGCCGGCCGCGGGAAGGAATGCAAGGCACGCAGTTTACCAAGCGCCGCGGCCGTGCCGATGGTCCCGGTGTAGGCTTGGCGCATGCAGTTGCGCGCGATACAGGCCGACATCACCACGCTCGCGGTGGATGCCATCGTCAACGCGGCAAACGAAACCCTGCTGGGCGGCGGCGGCGTGGATGGCGCCATCCACCGCGCCGCGGGTCCGGAGCTGCTGGCCGCATGCCGCGGCCTGGGCGGATGCAGCACCGGGGATGCGAAGCTGACGCAGGGCTACCGCCTGCCGGCGAAGTTCGTCGTCCACACCGTCGGCCCGGTATGGCGCGACGGCATGCATGGCGAGCCCGCGCTGCTCGCGCGCTGCTACCGGCGTTCCATCGCGCTCGCGGCACAGGCCGGCGCGGCTTCGATCGCCTTTCCCTGCATCAGCACCGGCGTCTACGGCTACCCGCCAGCGCAGGCGGCGCGCACCGCCGTGGACACGGTACGCGACACGCTGACTGCGTTTCCGCAGATACGCGAAGTGGTGTTCTGCTGCTTCTCGGCCGCGGACCTCACGCGCTACCAACGCCTGCTGACGGAGCAGCCTTCATGATCCGCATCCGCGAACTGGACCACCTGGTGCTGCGCGTCGCCGACCTCGAGGCGATGCTGCGCTTCTACATGCAGGTGCTCGGCTGCACGCTCGAGCGCCGCCGCGACGACCTCGGCCTGATCCAGCTACGCGCCGGCGCATCGCTGATCGACCTGGTGCCGGTAGACGGCAAGCTCGGCCGCGCGGGCGGCGCGGCACCAGGCAAGGAAGGGCGCAATCTCGACCACTTCTGCCTGCGTGTCGAGCCCTTCGACGAGGCCGCGATCCGCGCGCACCTGCAGGCGGCCGGCGTCGCCGCGGGCGAGACCGCGCAGCGCTACGGCGCCGATGGCGAAGGCCCGTCGATCTACGTCACCGACCCCGAGGGCAACACCGTCGAACTCAAGGGTCCGCCCGCCGCCTGAAGCGAGACATCGCGAGCAGCGCAAGCCCGACCAGCCCTGCCGCGACGCAGCCCCATTGCAGCGCCTCGACGCTGATCAGCCCCTGCCAGGGGTTGCCCTGCATCAGAGGCCACAAGGGGTGCACATCGACGTGCATCACCGCGTCCAGCGCAAGGTGGCTGAGCGTGCCGAGGAAGGCGCCAGTCCATGCAGCGCCGCGGCCGATGGCGGCGTCCACGCCCAGCCAGCGCGCCTGCGCCGGGGACAGCCTGCTGTTCCACTGCCGCAGACCCCATTCGCAGGGCCGCCGGCCAAGCATGGCGGCGACCATTGCCACGCCGATCGCGCCGGGCAGCGTGTGCAGCCACGGATGCGCCGGGTCGCCGATGATGAAGAAGAGCGCGATCGGCTCCAGGTCGATCAACACGTTGGCGAGCGCGAATACCGACCAGGAGACGTATGCCGGCGCCGCCGCCTTGATCAGCGCGCCGGGACCGAAGTGGAACGGCGTGATCGGCATTCAGTCCGTCGCGCCCGCGATGTGCCGCGCGGCGATCCAGCCGAAGGTCATCGCGGGACCGAGCGTGATGCCCGGACCCGGATAGTTTCCGCCCATGATGGACAGCGCGTCGTTGCCCGCGGCGTAGAGGCCGGGAATCGGCCGCCGATTCGCGTCCAGCACCTGCGCGTTGCCGTTGGTGCGGATGCCGGCGAAGGTACCCAGGTCGCCGATCACCACCTTCACCGCGTAGTAGGGCGGCTGCGCCAGCGGGGCGACGCAGACGTTGGGCTGGATGTCCGTGTCGCCGTAGAAGCGGTTGTAGGCCGTGCCGCCCTTGCCGAAATCCGGGTCGGCGCCGGCTGCGGCGTGCGCGTTGTAGCGCTCGAGCGTCGCGGCGAACGCGCTCGCGTCTATGCCGGCGCGCGCGGCGAGCTCGGCGAAGCTCGCGCCGCGCAGCAGGTAGCCGGACTCGAGGTGCCTGCCCAGAGGCAGCGGGCGCGGCTTGACGAAGCCCAGGCCGTACTTGCGGATCGCGCGATGGTCTGTGACCAGCCACGCGTGCCTCTCGCCGGTACGCAGCAGCGCCGAGATGAAGTCGTGGTACGAGTTGCCCTCGTTGACGAAGCGCTTGCCGTTCTGCAGCACGGCGATCACGCCGGGCTTGGCGCGGTCGACGAAATGCGGAAACAGGCCGGTGCTGCCGTCGGGCCGCGGCACCTGCGACACCGGCACCCACGCGGCGGCATTCGGCAGCGCCTCCCCTAGCGCGCCGCCCACCTGCTCTGCCATGCGCAGGCCGTCGCCGGTGTTCGCTTCCGGCGCCGGCGAATGGTGGTCCGCCGCATGCGGGAACAGCCGCGCGCGCCGCGCGAGGTCCTGCGGAAAGCCGCCGCAGGCTAGCACCACGCCCTTCGTCGCCGCGACTTCGGTACGCGCGCCGTCGCGCTCGAGGATCGCGCCGCGCACCGCACCCCCTTCGATGATCAGTTCGCGCACCGGCGACGACTCGCGCAGCTCGACGCCGGCGTCGAGCGCGGACCTGAGCAGCCTGCCCACGAGTGCGTTGCCGTTGGTGAGGCGCACGCCGCGGCGATGCACCAGCGTGGCGATGCCGTGTCCGAGGAGGCGCCGCGCGACGAACAGGGCCGACACGGCGGACTTCGACCAGCGCAGGAAGTGCACCAGGTCCGCAGTCGAGCCGATCATGATGCCGAACACCGTGAGCTCGGGCAGCGGCGGGCGCAGCTTCGCCAGCAGCGGTCCCAGCTTGCGGCCATCGAAGGCGGCGGCGACGATGGAGCGCCCGCCGGACTTCCCGCCCGGCGCATCGGGGTGGTAGTCGGAAAACAGCGCCGAGGCGTCGAACCTCACCGCGGTCTCCCGCAGGAAGAACTCGACCATGCGCGGGCCGGCGGTGAGGAAGGCGTTGACGCGCTCGGGGTCGAAGTGTTCGCCCGCCTCGTGCAGCAGGTAGGTGCTGGCGTCCTCGATGCTGTCCTTCACGCCGATCGAGGCTTGCAGCGGGTTGTTGGGTATCCACAGCCAGCCGCCGGAGCGCGCGGTGGTGCCGCCGAAGAGCGGTGCCTTCTCGGCGACGATCACCCTCTGCCCGAGTTTCGCCGCGGTGACCGCGGCGGAAAGGCCCCCGGCGCCGGAGCCGACCACGAGTACGTCGCAGCTTTCCACCGCCATGGCGTCTCCACGCGGCTCAGCGTCCGCGGAACTCTCCTGGCGAGCCACCGAACGCCGCGCGGAAAGCACGATAGAACGTGGAGACATCGTTGAAGCCGACCGCAAGCGCGATGTCGGCCACGCTGCGCGCGGACGCGCCCGGGCTCGCGAGCAGCCGCCGTGCCTCGTCCAGCCTGCGCCGCTGCAGCCAGTCACCGAAGCTCTTCCCGGTCGGCGCGAACAGCATGTGCAGCTTGCGCACCGACATGCCCAGGGCCGCGGCAACCCGGCCTGGCGTAAGCGAAGCGTCGGTCAGGTGGCGCTCGGCATGGCGCATCGCGCGGCGCAGCGCAGCCTTGCGCATCGCATCGCGCCCCGCTTCCTGCAGTTCCGGGGCAATCCCGGCGGCGACGGCCACCAGACGCACCAGGTGCTCGGCCACCGGCTCGGCGATGCGCGGGTCGATGCGCTCGCCTTCGGCAGCCATCGAGCCAAGGCAGGCTGCCAGCAGCGCGCATTCCGGCGTATTGCGTTCCAGGTGGATCATCGGCAGCGTGCCCGGAAGGGCAAGGTAGGCGTCGAGCCTGCGGCGCGGCACGCGCCAGATGCGGAACTCGAAGTCACCCGACGCGCCGGTCGAGAACGGCACGTTCGGGTCGGCGAGCACGATGTCACCGCGCAGCGCGAGTACGTGGCGGTCCTCCTGCAGGAACCAGGCTGCCTCGCCGACCTGCGAGTACACGTAGTAGGTGTCGCTCGGCGCACGGGCAATGTCCTCGCCGCGCCGCAGCACGCGATGGCCCTCGCACTGCAGCTCGACCACGTCCAGACCGGCGATGCGCCGCGCCTGCATGGCGCCGCGAAAGCCGCTGCGGCCCTCGCGTTCAGGGGTGATCGCATAGACGTGCTGGCAGCAAGCCTCGCGCCAGGAGGCGAATTGATCGCGCTCGGGCAGCGCTTCGCTGCGCCAGCTTGCCGTCATAAGGGGACCTCCTCCACCTTTGCGCCAATTGCCACAGCGTCTTGCGCGCTTCGCCAAGACATGTCACCGGCAGGCGCGCAATCTGCGACACGCAATATATAGCACACGGGGTGGGACGACGAATGCGGGACAGGGAGGCAGGAGCATGAATGCGCCGCTGGTGGATGCGTCTGTGCTGGACCGGGTGAAGGGCTGGCGCCCGTACGTGGAAGCGAAGCTTGGGTTCCGCAACCACTGGTATCCGGCGATGTTCTCGCACGAGCTCGAGGAAGGCAGGCCGGTGGAGACGATGCTGCTGGGGGAGAGCATCCTCGTCAACCGCGTCGACGGCGTGGCCTGCGCGATCCGCAACCGCTGCCTGCACCGCGGCGTGAAGTTCTCCAGGCGCCTGGAGTGCTACAGGAAGGGCACGATCACGTGCTGGTACCACGCCTTCACCTACGACTGGCGCGACGGACAACTGGTGGACATCATCACCAACCCGACCAGCGCCCTGATCGGCAAGCACCACATCCAGACCTATCCGGTGATCGAGGCAAAGGGCCTGGTGTTCATCTTCGTCGGCCACGAAACGCCGCCGGCTCTGTCCGCCGACGTACCGCCCGGGTTCCTCGACGACGGCCGGGCGATCCACGGCAAGCGCCGCATGGTGAAGAGCAACTGGCGCCTCGGGGTGGAGAACGGCTTCGACGCCAGCCACATCTTCATCCACAAGGGCTCGCCGCTGTGCGCGGGCAACGATATCGCGCTGCCGCTGGGGTTCGCGCCGACAAATCCTGGCACCGGCACGCGGCCTTCGATCGGCGAGCCCGGCCCGGTGGGACTCTACGACCTGCTCGGCGAGAGCGCGATCCCGGTGTTCGAGGGCACGCTTGCCGGCGAGCCGGTGCTCGAAGGCCATTTCGGCGAGAAGCGCGTCGCCGACAACATCTCGATCTGGCTGCCCGGCGTGCTGAAAGTCGACCCCTGGCCGCAGGAGGGCATGAACCAGTTCGAGTGGTACGTGCCGGTCGACGCAAACTCGCACATCTACCTGCAGACGCTCGGACGCATGACCGCGAACGAAGCCGAGGCCGCGGCGTTCCGGCAGGAGGTGGAGGACAAATGGATTTCGCTCGCGCTGGACGGCTTCAACGACGACGACGTGTGGGCGCGCGAAGCCACCGAGGAGTTCTACGGCGACCGTGACCGCGGCTGGGTCGAGGAACGCCTGTTCGAGGCCGACATTGCGATCGTCGAATGGCGGCGCCTGGCGAGCCGGTACAACCGCGGCATCCAGAAACCCGAGTATCTGTGAGGCGGCAATGGCGCGATACGCGGTGAACCGGCTGGTGCAGGAACTGTTCCGCAGGCCCGGGCTGCTGGAACGCTTCCGCGACGAGCGGCACGCGGTCTACGAGGAGTACGGCCTGGACGCCGTCCAGCGCGCAGCGCTCGACGAGGGCACGCCGCCAGCGCTCACCGCTGCCGGCGTGCATCCGATCCTGCAGATGCACTACCTGCTGGCCAGCAACCCCGAGGTGGCCAAGCTGATCACGGTGAACGCGTACCGGGGCGCCGCGGAGGGCGCCTGATGGGACGGCTCGTCGCCGCGGGCGCGTGCTCGCACATCCTGATGTCGCCGCAGGGCGTGGAGGCGCGCGCGCAGGCGATCGTCGCCGGCATCCGCGAAGTCGGTCGCCGCATCCTCGCGCAGAAGCCCGACCTCGTGGTGGTGGTGAGCAGCGACCACATGTTCAACGTCAACATGAGCCTGCAGGCACCGTTCTGCGTCGGCGTGTCGGACGAGTACACGCCGTTCGGCGACATGGACATCCCGCGCACGCCGCGCCCGGGGCACCGGGCATTCGCGGAGGCCTTCGTCGCGCATGCTGCGCGGCGCGGCTTCGACCTCGCGAAGGCCGAGGAACTGCGCCCGGACCACGGCATCGCGCTGCCGATGATGCTGATCGACCCGGCAGGCGGCGTGCCCATCGTGCCGCTGCTGGTGAACATCAACATGGATCCGGCGCCGTCGCCAGCGCGCTGCCACGCGCTCGGCGGGGTGCTGCGCGAGGCGATCGACCGGCAGCGTCCGGATGGCGAACGCGTCGCCGTGCTCGCCACCGGCGGCCTGTCGCACTGGCTCAACATCGAGCGCCACGGCGAAGTATCGGAAGCCTTCGATCGCGAGGTGCTCGGCAGCCTCGCGCGCGGCCACCCGGAGGCGCTGGCGCGGCTGACGCCGGAGAGAATCGTGGCCGAGGGCGGCAACGGCGGCCTCGAGATCGTCAACTGGCTGCTGATGGCCGGCGCGGCGCCGGGCTGGAAGGGCGAGATCGTCTACTACGAGCCGATGCCGGAATGGTTCACCGGCATGGGCGGGCTGGAGCTGCGCGCCGCATGAACGCCTGCGCCTCGAAGTTCGTCGACGCCGGCGGCCTGCGCACCCACTACCTGGAGGCGGGCGCGGGAGCACCGCTGGTGCTGATCCACGGCGGCGGCGCCGGCGCCGACAGCATCGGCAACTGGCGCGGCTCGATCGACAGGTTCGCCGCGCACTTTCGCGTGCTGGCGCCGGACATGGTCGGCTTTGGCGGCACGGCAAAGCCGGCGCCGGCAGCGTTCACGTACTCGCAGGACGCGCGCGTCGCGCACCTGACGGCGTTCCTCGACGCGCTCGGCATCGCGCGCGCGTCGTTCATCGGCAACTCGATGGGCGGCGCCACCGCGCTCGGGCTCTCCGCCACCCTGCCGCAGCGTGTGGAGCGCCTGGTCCTGATGGGCAGCGCCGGGCTGAACACCAGCATCCACCCTGACCTGCTGCCGGTGCTGAACTACGACTTCACGCGCGAGGGCATGCAGCGGCTGGTGCGCGCGCTGGTGAACGCGCGCTTCGAGATTGACGACGCGCTGATCGACTATCGGCTGGCGAAATCGCTGGAACCGGACACGCGCGCCGCCTACGCCGCCACCATGCAGTGGATCCGCGAACAGGGCGGGCTCTACTACCCGCCGGAGACGATCGCGCGAGTCGCCTGCCCCACGCTGGTGGTGAACGGCAAGGAGGACAAGGTGGTGCCGCTGGCGAATGCCTACCGCTTTCTCGAGCTGATCGCGGACTCCTGGGGCTGGATCGTGCCGCACTGCGGGCACTGGGCGATGATCGAGCAACCTGCAGAGTTCGCGCGGACTTGCATCGCCTTCCTGCGGCCGCAGGCATGAGCGGCCCGACGCCGGTGCTGGAGCAGCTGTGCGAGGACTGGGAAGTCGAGCCCGGCAGCGCGCGCCGCATCGTGCTGCGGGGGCGCGCTCTGGCGGTATTCAACGTCGGCGGCAGCTTTCATGTCACCGACGACACCTGCACCCACGGCTTCGCATCGCTCGCCGAGGGCACGCTGGAGGGCCACGTGGTCACCTGCCCCTGGCACGGCGGCGCCTTCGACGTGCGCTCGGGCGCTCCGGTGGCCGCGCCGTGCACCGCGGCGCTCGCCGTGCACCCGTGCCGCGCGCGCGAGGGCGCGATCTGGGTCGAACTTCCCGCACCGGACTGAGGAGAACGCATGCCCACGCTGCAAGCCATCACCGAACGCGTCAGCGGTGCCGTCGGCGCCGAATCCGGGCTCGACGCCCGCATCAAGTTCAACTTCGGCAACGACGGATTGCTGTACATCGACGGCAAGTCGGCGCCGAACCGCGTCCACAACGCGGACGGGGACTCCGACATCACGATCACGGTGTCGATGGAGAACTTCGAGCGCATCATCGACAAGAAGCTCAACCCCAAGTTCGCGCTGATGACCGGCAAGATGCGCCTGAAAGGCGACATCCGCATCGCCATGCGCCTGGACAAGGTATTCGGGCTCGAGTGAGTCAGGAGAGTGACGCCGTCGCGAAAGCCGCCGCGCGCCTGGCCGGGGTAGAGGCTACGCGCAGACCCTGTGCACCGGTGCGCGACCTGATCGGCGCCGGCGATCTCGATGCCGCGTACGCGGTACAGGAGGCCGGCACGCGAGCGCGGCTTGCCGCAGGCGGGAGGCTCTCCGGCCGCAAGATCGGCCTGACCTCGGCGGCGGTACAGAAGCAGCTCGGCGTATCGCAGCCGGACTACGGCATGCTGTTCGCGGACATGGAGGTGCCCGACGGCGGCTGCGTGCCGGCCACGCGCCTGCTGCAGCCGCGCGCCGAGGCCGAGATCGCTTTCGTGCTCGGCCGCGACCTGGATGCCGCGCCGCATACCCAGGCCGCGCTGCTGCGCGCCATCGACTACGCGGCATGCGCGATCGAGATCGTCGACTCGCGCATCGCAAACTGGGATATCGGCATCGTCGACACCATCGCGGACAACGCCTCTTCGGGCATGTACGTGCTGGGAACCCGGCCGCGGCGCCCGCACGACCTCGACCTGCTGCTGTGTGGCATGGTGGCGCGCAGGAACGGCGAGATCGTCTCCACCGGCGCCGGCGCCGCCTGCCTGGGCAATCCGCTGTCGGCTGCGGCGTGGCTCGCCGACACCATGGCGGCGGCGGGACGCCCGCTTGGCGCAGGCGACGTGATCCTGTCGGGCGCGCTCGGCCCCATGTCCCCGGTGTCGGCGGGCGACGTGTTCGAAGCGCAGATCCAGGGCCTGGGTTCGGTGCGCGTGGCGTTCGGCAGGGCCTGAACGCGCCCGGCGCGGCGGCGCCGCGCAATCCACCGGGGAGTTAGAATCCAGCGACCCGAATCACGGAGGCCGCATGATCGACCTGTCCAGTTGTGTCGAACCCGATCGCGTACGCAAGGAGGTCTACACCGACGCGCAGATCTTCGATCTCGAGATGCAGCGCATCCACGAAACGGTGTGGATCTACTGCGGGCACGAATCGCAGGTGCCGAAATCCGGCGACTACTACACCATGCAGGTGGGGCGCCAGCCGATGATCATGGTGCGCGGCTCCGACGGGCGCGTGAACGTGCTGTACAACCGCTGCCCGCACCGCGGCAACATGATCTGCGGCGACCGCCACGGCAACACCGGCGACCAGTTCCGCTGCTCGTACCATGCGTGGACCTTCCAGCACGACGGGAAACTCAAGAACATCCCGATGATGGAGGCCGGATACCAGGGCACGCGCTTCACGCGCAGCAACCCGGACTGCAACATGAAGCAGGCGGCGCGCGTGGAGAGCTACCGCGGCTTCGTCTTCGCCAGCCTCGCGAAG
Source organism: uncultured Enterobacteriaceae bacterium (assembly GCA_964612335.1). Taxonomy (GTDB): domain Bacteria; phylum Pseudomonadota; class Gammaproteobacteria; order Burkholderiales; family SG8-39; genus CAZTDU01. The sequence continues at coordinate 136,385 of CAZTDU010000006.1, forward strand.
GACGGCCCGACGCTGAAGGAATTCCTCGGCGCGTCGATCGTCGCGTTCGACGACATGTGCGACCGCGCGCCCGATGGCGAGGTCGAGATCGTGCCCAACTGCTTCCGCGTCATCCAGCACTCGAACTGGAAGCTGTTCATGGAGAACCAGATCGACGCGCTGCATCCGTCGGTGACGCACCAGTCGACCGGGCGCGCCGCGCACGAAGTCGAGAAGGTGCTGGCGAAGAAAGCGAAGAATGGCGCGGTGCCGCTCTCCTACCACATGCTGTCGGCGTTCGCGACGGTGACGATAGACAAGTGGGACAACTTCCAGACCATCAACTACCCGTACGGCCACTGCATCCTCACCGGCTACATGGGACTGCGGCCGCAGGACCCGGACACGCTGGCCTACGACAGGATCATGATCCAGAAGTACGGCAAGAAGCGCTTCGAGGAGATCGTCGGCGTCAACATCCACCACGTACTGGTGTACCCGGGGCTGTCGGTGCAATCGCCGCTTCAGCAGTTGCGCGCGGTGCGGCCGCTTGGCGTGGACCGCACGCTCACCGAGATCTGGCATTTCCGCCTGAAGGGCGCGCCCGAGGCGATCTACCGCAGGTCGCTTGCCTACTACAACCTGGTGAATTCGCCAGCGACGCTGATCAACGCCGACGACCTGGAGAACTTCTGGAAGTGCCACCAGGGGCTCGCGTCCGAAGGCGGCGACTGGGTCAGCTTCGCGCGCCACCACGGCCGCGACATCGAAAGGGATGGCGTGGTGGAGTCCGGCCCGAACATGGGCACGTCGGAGGCGCCGATGCGTAACCAGATGAAGGCCTGGGCGAAGTACATGGGAGCGGCGCGGTGACCAGACTCGAGCTGCAGCACTCGGTCGAGCAGTTCCTCTACCGCCAGGCGGAGTTGCTGGACACGAAGCAATGGCAGGACTGGATCGACCTCTTCTCCGCCGACGGCATGTACTGGATGCCGCCGGACGAGAGCTATCGCACCTGGGACGGCCAGCCGGCGATCTTCGCAGAGGACCGGAACCTGATGACGGTGCGCATGCTGCGCGTGCTGCATCCGGACGCGTGGTCGCAGCGTGCCGACTGGGGCACCAACCACGTCGTCGGCAACGTGCAGATCGAGAAGGCCGCGAAGAATGGCGACGTCATCGTGCGCTCGCGCTTCCACATGCTGGAGATGCGCCGCGACGACGTGCGCCATTTCGCCGGCCGCTACACGCACCACCTGAAGAAGATGAAGTCCGGCTGGCGCATCAAGCTGCAGCGGGTCGACATGACGAACGCCACCGCAGCCTACGACTACGTGCTGCAGGTGTGGGTCTGACCGCGCGGCGTGGAGTTCCTGAACTTCCTGCTGCGCATCGTTGACCACCTGGGCCGGGCGAACCTCGCGCTCGTCGGCATCGCGCTCTTTACCGTTGGCGCGCTATGGTCCAAGCATAGCGAGGACTACGTCGATTTCCTGCTCGCGCTGGTGATGGTCTCGCCCTTCCTCGCCGGCCTGCTCGCGCTGCCGGTGATGAACTGGACGAAGCTCTTCCTGTACGACGCGCCCAAGGCGGCGGCGCTCGGCGGCAAGCGCATCCTGTACTTCACGCAGGAGGTGCGCATCAAGTACGTGAGGGGCTATCCCTGGGCGCGCCTGTCGGACGTGTGCAAGATCCTCGGCATCCAGAATCCGGCGAAGCTCGTCCGCCGCTTCTCCGGCCAGGAATGCGACAACCTGGACACCGACCACGACTGGCTCTCCGAGCACGGCATGAAGAAACTCACCGAGATGCCGCTGGGCCCGGAGACGCCCAAGTTCGGCGCCTGGTTCGACAAGGAAATCGTCAAGCCGGCGGCGAAGATGCGCGATCGCGGCAAGCCCTTCGTGTGACCCCCGGCGACCCCGGCGCCTACTGGCAGGAGGCATTCGCCCTCGCGGCCTATGTCGCGTGGGCGATCGGCGCCACGGTGATGCTGCTGCTCGACCGGCGCCCGCCAACGACGACGCTGGCGTGGCTGCTGGCGCTGCTCCTCCTGCCCTACGTGGGCGCGATCATCTACTTCTTCTTCGGCCCGCGCAGGCTGCGCAGGAAGCGGTTGAAGTACGAGAAGAGCCGCCGCGAGGTGGAAGGCAAGGCAGCGCCGCTGCTCGCGCGCCCGGAGTACCTGTCGGAGGACTTCTTCCACCGCTACCGGCAGCTCGCCACGCTGATCGAGTGCCTCGACCAGCCGGCGCCCTCGCGCGCGAGCGCGCTGAAGCTGTACTCGGACGGCGACGCCTGCTACGCGGACATGCTGGACGTGATCGCCGCGGCGAAGCATCACCTGCACCTGGAGTACTACATCTGGCGCGCGGACGGCGTCGGCACGCGCGTGCGCGACGCGCTCGTCGAGCGCGCACGCGCGGGCGTGCAGGTGCGGCTTCTCGTGGACACGGTGGGCTCGAACACGACCCGCGACAGCTTCTTCCGACCGCTCGAGGACGCGGGCGGCGAGGTGGCGTGGTTCAACCGGCCGCGCCTGCTGAAGCTGCGGCTGCGGCACTTCAATTTCCGTTCGCACCGCAAGATCCTGGTCGCCGACGGCCGCATCGCCTTTACCGGCGGCATGAACGTCACCGACGACCACGCCAGCGCGGGCGGCGGCTGGCGCGACACGCACCTGCGCTTCGAGGGCACGCCGGCCGCGCAGCTGCAGCGCGTGTTCCTCGACGACTGGGTGTTCTCGCACGGCCCCTGCGAAGTGCTGCCGGCGTTCTTTCCGGACTGCCCCGACGGCGGCGGCCCGTACGTGCAGGTGGCGTCCTCGGGGCCGGACCAGCAGACCTGGGCGATCCAGCGGCTGCTGTTCAATGCGATCGCCAACGCGCGCTCCAGCATCCGCCTGACGACGCCGTACTTCGTTCCCGACGAGCCGATGCTGGCGGCGCTGGTGGCGGCGGCGCTGCGCGGGGTGTCGGTGCGCATCCTGGTGCCGAAACGCACCGACTCCTTCGTCGTCACCGCGGCGGCACGCAGCTACTACGACGAGCTCGCGCGGCTCGGCGTCGAGATCTGGGAGTACGGCCCGCAGATGCTGCACGCGAAGACTGCGGTGTTCGACGACATCGTGTCGGTGGTCGGCACCGCGAACTTCGACAACCGCAGCTTCAGGCTGAACTTCGAGGTGGCCGCGGTGGTGTACTCCTCGGGCGTCGCGCGCGAGCTCGACGCGCTGTTCGACGCCGACCTCGCCAGCGCGGCGCGCTACGCCATCCCGCGCCGCCGGCTGCCGATGCACGAGCGCCTGGCGATGGGAGCGGCGAGGCTCTTCTCGCCGCTGCTCTAGGTTCGCGGGGGTACGGGGGCCGCGCAAGGCCCCCGTGCCGAACGGGGCGCAGCTCGATTGTTCTCGCCGCTACTTTGACACCAGGTCGGGGGTGATTCCGGCGACATCGCGCGCGCCGCACAGCTGCATCGCGCGCTGCAACTCGCCAGCGAGGATGTCGAGCGCGCGATTCGCGCCCGCCTCGCCTCCCGCCATGACGCCATAGAGCGTCGCGCGCCCCACCTGCACCGCCTGCGCGCCGAGCGCGCGCGCCTTCAGGATGTCGACGCCGCGGCGCACGCCGCCATCGAGCAGCACGGTGAGCTTTCCCCCGACTGCCTGCACCACCGCGGGCAGCGCATCCAGCGTCGCCGCCGCGCCATCGAGCTGCCTGCCGCCATGATTGGATACCACGATGCCGTCCGCGCCGAGCGCGGCGATGCGCTCGGCGTCGTCGGCACGCTCCACGCCCTTGACGACCAGCCGGCGCGGCCAGGCGTCGCGGATGCGCTTCAGGCCCTCGAGGTCGAAGGACGCATCGAGCTCCCTGCCGACCGACGCGGCGACATCGCTGGTGCGGTTGCTGTAGCTCACCAGGCCGTGCAGGTTCTCCATCTTCGGGATGCCGTGCCGCGCGATGTCCAGCAGCCACGCCGGCTTGCGCCACATGTCGTGCGCGTTGCGCCAGTTGGCGCGGAACGGCGCGGAAAAGGAGTTCCGCACGTCGCGCTCGCGCTTGCCGCCTACCGGCAGGTCGACCGTGATCACCAGTGCCTCGTAGCCGGCTGCCTCGGCGCGCGCGACGAGCTTCGCGCGCACCTCGGCGTTCTTCAGCACATAGAGCTGGAACCACAGGCGCCCGCCCGCTTCGCTCGCCACGCGCTCGATCGACGCGGTGGCCGGCGTCGCCAGCGTGAACGGGATGCCGTGCGCCTTCGCCGCGCGCGCGAGCGCCACGTCCGCGCCCGGGCGACCGATGCCGACCGCGCCGGTCGGCGCGATGATGAGCGGTAGCGCCAACTCGGCGCCGAACAGGCTGGTGCGCGTGTCGACCTTTTCCACGTCGACCAGCACCCGCGGCAGCAGGCGCACGCGCTCGAACGCGGCGCGGTTGCCGGCGAGCGTGGTCTCGTCCTCGGCGCCGCCGTCGAAGAAATCGAAGATCGCGCGGGGCAGGCGCCGCCGCGCGAGCAGGCGCATGTCGGCGATGTTGCAGGCGCGGTCCAGACGTTTCGACATCGGCCCGGAGTCTACCGGCATAATTGCCTCCTTTATCGGAGAGCATCAGCCATGCAGCAGGTCGCGTTCATCGGCATCGGCATCATGGGCGTTCGCCAGGCGGCGAACCTCATCAAGGCGGGCTACCCGCTCACCGTGTACGCGCGCACCGCGGCCAAGGCGCAGCCGCTGGTGGCGATGGGCGCGAAGCTTGCCGCGAGCCCTGCCGAGGCAGCGAAGGCCGCCGACGTGGTGATCACCATGGTCGGCGCGCCGGCGGACGTCGAGCAGGTCTACTTTCCCCACATCCTGGACGCAGCACGACCCGGTACGCTGCTGATCGACATGACCACGTCCAGCCCGAAGCTGGCGGCACGCATCCGGGAGGCGGCGAAGGCGAAAGGACTGCGCGCGCTCGATGCGCCGGTCACCGGCGGCGAAACCGGCGCCGAGCAGGGGACGCTCACCATCATGGTCGGTGGCGACAGGGCCGACTTCGATGCCGCGAAGCCGGTGCTCGCGGCGATGGGGACCAACATCGTGCACTTCGGGCCTGCGGGCAACGGCCAGCGCGCCAAGCTCGTCAACCAGATCATCGTGCAGCAGAACATCCTCGCGTCGATCGAAGGCCTGTTCTACTCGAAGCGCGCCGGGCTGGACCCCGACGTGATCCTCGCCACGCTGCAGACCGGCACTGCCGACTCCAAGGCCTTGCGCGCGCAGGGCACCAAGGCCCTGCGCGGCGACTTCACGCCGGGCTTCTACCCGGTGCACGCGTTGAAGGACGTAGAGATCGCGATTGCCGAGGCCGAGGCGCTGGGCATGGACCTGCAGGGGCTGAAGACCACGCGCGACCGCTACAGGGAACTGCTGCGGCGGCATCCGGACGCGAAGTCCATCCAGGACCTCGCGCGCCTGTACATGTAAACCGGAAAGACTGACGAGAAAGGCATCATGGCAAAACGCATCGAGGGGGTACTGTCCCCGGTCATCACCCCGTTCCGCAAGGACTTGTCGCCCGACGCGGACAGGTTCGTCAAGCATTGCCGCTGGCTGATGCGGAGCGGCTGCGCCGGCCTCGCGGTGTTCGGCACCAACAGCGAGGCGAACTCGATGTCGGTGGACGAGAAGCTCGAGCTGCTGGAGGCGCTCGTCAAGGGCGGCGTGCCGGCCGAGGTGCTGATGCCCGGCACCGGGCACTGCGCGCTGAGCGACTCGGTCAGGATGACGAAGGAAGCGGTGCGCCTGGGCTGCGGCGGCGTGCTGATGCTGCCGCCGTTCTACTACAAGGGCGTGTCGGACGAGGGCCTGTACCGCAACTTCGCCGAGGTGATCGAGCGCGTCGGAGACGATCGCCTGCGCCTGTACCTGTACCACATCCCGCCGGTTTCCAGCGTCGGCATCAGCCTCGCGCTGATCGACAGGCTGCTGTCGCGCTACCCGGGCATCGTTGCCGGCGCCAAGGACTCCTCCGGCGACTGGGCGAACACCAAGGCCATGCTGGACGCGTTCAAGGACCGCGGCTTCGACGTCTTCCCGGGCAGCGAGGTATTCCTGCTCGACGGCCTGCGCGCGGGCGGCAAGGGCTGCATCACCGCCACCGGCAACGTCAACCCCGGCGCCATCGACAAGGTGTTCCGCAACTGGCGCGGGCCCGAGGCAGACAAGCTGCAGGCGGACATCACCACGACGCGCAAGATCGTGCAGAAGGTGCCGATGATCCCGGCGCTGAAGGCGATCACCGCGCACTTCGGCAACGACCCGGCCTGGAAGACCGTGCGCCCGCCGCTCACCGAGCTGTCCGCCGAGCACGAGAAGCAGGTGATCACCGAACTGAAGGCGGCAGGCTTCTCGATGCCCGGCCTGTAGGTGCCGACCGCCCTCGTCACCGGCGCGGGACGCGGCATCGGCCGCGCCACCGCCGAGGCTTTCGCGCAGGGCGGCTGGCGCGTGCTGGCGCTGGACAAGGCGTTTCCCGAGCCCGCGGTGGGTCAACGCGTGGACTACGACCTCACGGACCTGGCCGGCATCCCGGCGCTGGTCGACAGGCTGGGCCCGATCGACACCCTGGTCAACAACGCCGGCGTGCTTTACTGCGAGCCCTACGACGCGATCCCCGAGGCGCACAGGCGCGAGATCCTGGCGGTGAACCTCGAGGCGCCGGCGGCGCTGATCGCGGCGCTCGCGCCGCAGATGAAAGGCCGCAGGTCGGGCCGCGTCGTGAACGTCGGCTCGGTGGCCGCATTCACCGGCCACCCGGACCTGTGGTACGGCATCACCAAGGCCGGGCTGCTGAACCTCACTAAGGCCTGGGCGAAGGAGCTCGGCGCGCACGGCGTGCTGGTGAACGCGGTGGCGCCCGGCCCGACGCACACCGACATGTACGAACAGCTGCCGCAGTCGCGGAAGGACGGCGTGATGCGCAGCGTGTATTCGGGCCGCGCCTGCACGCCCACCGAGGTGGCGCAGGCGATCTACTGGCTCGGCAGCGCTTCGCCCGCCTACGTCAGCGGCACCACGCTGGACGTCAACAACGGCTCATATCCGCGCTAGGGACACTCTGAATTATTCCCGCGCGGCTGCGACGGGCGATAGGGCCGCAGGGCGCGAAGCAAGGAGCGCCGCTTGGTCATTCCAAGCAAGCGACGCGCGACAAAGCCATGCGGCCCTATCGCCCGTCCCGAAGGGTTGCGACAGGGCACCCGCCCGCTTCGTTGCGCGGCTTGCAGGTAGTCCCGCTACCTGCTGCGCCACGACGCCTCGCGGGCGGGCGCCCTGTCGCAACGCAGCTCGCGGCGAATAAATCAGAGTGTCCCTAACCGCGCGCGGCGAACGCCCTAGCGCAGCGCGGCCTGCATCGCGTCGACCAGCGTCTTCACCACCTTGACGCGCGCCCAGTACTTGTCGTTCGCCTCGATCAGAGTCCACTGCGCGTGCGAGGTGCTGGTGCGCTCGATGAGGTCGGACGCGGCGACCTGGTAGCCGTCCCACTTCTCGCGGTTGCGCCAGTCTTCCGGCGTGATCTTGAACTGCTTGAAGCGGGTCTTCTCGCGTTCCTTGAAGCGCCGGTGCTGCTCGCCCTTGGAGATCTGCAGCCAGAACTTGACGATGATGGCGCCGTTGCGCGCCATCTGCTCCTCGAAGTCGTTGATCTCCGAGTACGCGCGCATCCAGTCGGCCTCGGAGCAGAAACCCTCGATGCGCTCGACCAGCACGCGCCCGTACCAGCTTCGGTCATAGATGGTGAAGCGGCCCTTCCTCGGCACATGCCGCCAGAAGCGCCACAGGTAGGGCTGCGCGCGCTCTTCATCGGTGGGCGCGGCGATCGGGATGGTGCGGTACAGGCGCGCGTCCAGCGCCGCGGTGATGCGGCGGATAGCGCCGCCCTTGCCCGCCGCATCCATGCCCTCGAACACGCAAACCACGGTGCGTTCGGCGAACTTGGGGTCGCGGGTCATGCGGCCGAGCTGCCCCTGCAGCTTGGCGAGCTGCTTCTCGTATTTCGGCTTCGGCATCGCGAGCGACAGGTCCATGCGGTCGAGGATGTGGACGCGGTCGGCCGGCTGCACCAGCGGCGCGGCGTTCGGCGCCACCGCCTTCTTCTTGCCGTTCTGCGCCGCGTTGGCGGCGATGCGCTGCTGGATCGACTGCAGCAGCGTCTTGCCCACCGTCACCGCGCGGTACTCGGGGTCGGAGCCCTCGACGACGATCCACGGCGCCGCCGCGGTGCTGGTCTCGCGCAGCACGTCCTCGCTGATGCGGTAGAAGCGGTCGTACATCTTGAAGAAGTCCCAGTCACGCTCGGTGATGCGCCAGCTCGTCTCGGGGTCGGACTGGAGCTTCTTCAGGCGCTTCCTCTGCGCCTTCTTCGACAGGTGGAACCAGAACTTGAGCACCAGCGCGCCCTCGTCGGCGAGCATGCGCTCGAAGTGGTTGATCTCCTCGATCGACTGCAGCACCTGCGCCTTGCCGACGCGCTTGAACACGCGGTCGATGATCGGCGCGGTGTACCACGAGCCGAACAGCATGCCGATCTTCCCCTTCGGCGGCAGCGCGCGCCAGTAGCGCCACATCGGCGGCCGCTCGCGCTCCTCGTCCGACGGGTTGTCGAACGCGTGCGTGAGGATGTGGCGCGGATCCATCCATTCGTTGAGCAGGTTGACCGTTTCGCCCTTGCCGGCGCCGCGCACACCGGAGATGAGAATGATGACGGGAAACGTTCCGTCCTTCGACAGCGCGAACTGCGCCTCCAGCAATTCGGCGCGCAGCTTCGGCTCAATGCGCTTGTATTCGCCCTTGGAGAGCTTGTGGCCTATCTCGGCAGCTTCGAACACGGGAGTTCCTTCTCTGGACGCCTGCCCTGAAGCATAAACGATGGTGCCCCGGCTGCGCGCGCCTACGCTGCGGGCAGCAGTCCCTCCTCGCTCGCCTTGATCTGCAGGCCGAGATAGCGCGAATAGATGCGGCACTGCGCGAAGCTGCCGGCGATCAGCCACAGGCCGGGCTGGGCCGTGCGCGTGAACATGTTGCGCAGCTCCTGCTGGTCGCCGAAGCCCCAGATCGGGCCGACGCGGGCAGCCACCTCGGCGCCGAACAGCTTCTCGACCAGCGCCTCCTGGCCCTTGTAACCGGTGGCGAGCACGACCAGGTCGGCCGGCAGCGACTCGCCGGTCCTCAGGCACGCGCCTGCGGCATCGAAGCCGGCGATGTCGGCGAACTGCACGAGGCCGATCTCGCCGCGCGCCAGCAGGTCCGAGCAGCCGACGTTGAAGCAGTAGCCGCCGCCGCGCGTCAGGTAGCGGAACTGCCAGCCGGTGCCCTCGTCGCCGTCGTCCAGCCTGAAGCCCACTTTCGCCAGCGCCGCGTGCAGCGCGGCGTCGAGCTCCTTCGCGTGCGCGGTCAGCATGCGGTGGCTCTGCCTCGCGAGCGCGAGCGGCATCGACGCCGTGATGAGGTCGCAGTCCTCCAGCGGCGGCCCCTCGTCGTACAGCGCGTAGGGAAGCTGCGCGCTCGGCTCGAGGTTGACGATATGCGTGGGGCGGCGCTGCACCAGCGTGACCTGCGCGCCGCCTGCGTGCAGGTCCTGCGCGATGTCGTGACCGCTGTTGCCGGTACCGATGACCAGCGCGCGCTTGCCCGCCCAGGCTTCGCCGTCCTCGTACTGGCTGGAATGCACCAGCCTGCCCGCGAACTGTGCCAGACCGGGGATGTCCGGCAGGTTCGGGATGCCGCTGACGCCGGTGGCGAGCACGACATGGCGCGGGTGCAGCTCGCGCCGGCTGCCGTCGCCGCGGCGAAGCGACACCGTCCAGCGGCCTGCACCCGCATCGTAGGCGCCGTGCTCCAGCTCGGTGCCGGTCCAGTAGTCGATCTCCATGGCTTCGACGTAGGCCTCGAGCCAGTTCGCGATCTTGTCCTTCGGGATATATGCCGGCCAGTTCGGCGGGAACGGCATGTATGGCAGGTGGTTCACGTGCGCCTGGTTGTGCAGCGTCAGCGCGTGGTAGCGCCTGCGCCAGTTGTCGCCGATGCGCGGCCAGCGGTCGATCACCAGCGTGTCCACCTGCAGCGAGCGCAGCCGGGCGGCGATCGACAGTCCGGCGTGCCCGCCGCCGACCACCAGCACCGCCGGTTCACGGTCCGCGAACGCGGCAGAGGCCTTCCTCAGGTCAAGCCAGTTCGGGCCGCGAAACTCGCGCGAGTACGTGAGGCCGTCAGGCCGCCGCCGGCCGATGCGTTCCTCGAAACCCTTGAGCTCCTCGAGCGCGGTGAAGAAGGTCCACGCCCGGGGCGTGTCCTCGCCGGTGAGACGCAACACGCCGCTGGCGCGGCCGTGCACGGTATCGAAGCGGAAGATCGCCTCGACGGCCTGCGTGCCTGCGCGCGTGACGCGGCGCGGCGCGGTACGCCCTGCATCGATGGCGAAGCCTGAGGCGCGCACCGCCGCCGCACGCGCGCGCAGCTCGGGCAGGACCGCCGCCCTGCCGCCGAGCGTCTGGATGCGCCAGGTAAGCGCGAGCAGGTCGCGCCAGTGGCAATCCGGCCGGAACAGAGCCTCCAGCCCGACGCCGCCCTCGGCGAGCGCCCGCTCGAAGCGCTCGAGCCAGCGCTGCGCCGCCTCGAGCGCGGTTTCGGCGTCGATAAGTGCCTGCATGCTTTCGCGCGCGCCCTTCAGCGCACGCGGTAGATTTCTTCGGCGAAGTTGCCGCGCGAGACTTCAAGCTGTGCGCGGCTCCGGTCCTTGATCGCGGTGAGCACCGCACGGTCGCGGCCGGATTCCCACAGCACCTTGTAGACCTCGCGGTCGGCCTTGCCCTTGCGGTAGATGACGTCGTTCGCTTCCGACCTGGGCGGACCGAAACTCGACTTCAGGTCGGCGACGAAGCGCTGGAGATCCTTGGTGTCGAAACGCACGTCGAAGGCCTGGATCGCGTTCGCCTTGAGGTAGAAGGTCAGCTTCGCCTCCACGCCGCCCAGGGACGCATGCGCGTCGTCGCAGCGCCGGTCGGCGGCGTCGGACTTCCATTCGAGCGCCTTGCAGTAGGCCGCGGGGAAGCGCGATTTCACGTCTGCTTCCGAACCGCCAAGGGGCACGCCGTTGGCGGCAAAGGGCTTCTGCGCGAACGCGGGCGCGGCGAACAGCGCGGCCAGCAGGTAAATGAGGATCTTCATCGGCGCTTGCAGCGAAAACAGTCGGCCGTGTGATCGTCCACCATGCCCACGGCCTGCATGAAAGCATACATGATCGTCGTGCCCACGAAGCGGAAGCCGCGCTTCTTCAGGTCCTTCGACAGCGCATCGGACACCGCGGTTCGCGCCGGCACGCCGCGCGGGCTGCGCGGCCGGTTGACGAGCGGCCTGCCGCCGACGAAGCCCCACACATAGCGCGAAAAGCTGCCGAACTCGGCCTGCACGGCGAGGAAGGCCTGCGCATTCGTCACCGAGGACTCGATCTTCAGGCGGTTCCTGACGATGCCGGCGTCGAGCATCAGGCTGCGCTTCTTCGCCGCCGTGTAGCGAGCCACCCTGCGCGGGTCGAAGCCGTCGTAGGCCCGGCGGTAGTTCTCGCGCTTGGCGAGGATGGTGTCCCAGGAAAGGCCCGCCTGCGCGCCCTCGAGCAGCAGGAATTCGAACAGCTTCCGGTCGTCGCGCACCGGCACGCCCCACTCGCGGTCGTGGTAGGCGATCGCGGCCGGGTTCTTCGCCCACGCGCAGCGCTTGCGCCCGGGCACGCTACACCAGCCCTATCTTCTGCTCCTGCATCACCGCGAGCAGCCGCCCGCCGAGCATCGAGATGCGGTCGGCCATGATCGACAGGAACGCCTCGGTGAAGCGCGCGCGGCAGGGCTGCGACAGCGCGTCGATCTCGGCCACGCGCAGCGAGAGCGCCCAGCTAGGCTCGACTGCGGTAACGGTGGCGCTGCGCACCGTGGAAGCGCGCCTCGCGTACGCCATCTCGCCCACGCATTCGCCCGGACTCACCGCGTTCAGCAGCCGGCCGCGCTGCGTCACCTTGAAAAGTCCGGTGGCAACGACGTAGACGTGGTCGTCCTCCGCGCCCTCGTTGATGAGCACCGTGCCCGCGGCGTACTTGCGGCACCGCCCGACACGCACCACCTCCCACAGTTCTGCGTCGCTGAACTGCTTGAAGAACGCAAGCCGGCGCATCGCGTTGTACTCCTCGACGTCCGACAGCGCGCCCTCGTCCGCCGTGCCCAGCATCGGCTCGAGCGCAGCAGCGAACTCCTCCCAGCTGCCGAAACGGCTGTCGCGCGTCTTGCCGAGCGCCCGCCGCACCACTGAATCCATCTCCACGGGCAGGCCGCGGCGCAGTTCGGAGGGTGCGGGCGGATCCTTGGTGAGGATCGCCTCCATCAGCTCGAACGCGGTAGTGCCGCTGAACGGCCGGTAGCCGGTCAGCAGGTGGAACATGACGCCGCCGAGCGAAAACATGTCCGAGCGGAAGTCGATTTCCTCGCCGCGAATCTGCTCGGGAGACATGTAGGCGGGAGAGCCGACGCCGGTCACCTGCGTGACGTCGGCGCGCGCGAGCTGCGCGGCGCCGAAATCCGACAGCCTGATGTCGAGATCGGGCCGCAGCAGGATGTTCGCCGGCTTGATGTCGCGGTGCACGACGCCGACACTGTTGGCGTACTCGAGCGCCTTGCAGCACTTGTAGGCGATCTGCGCGATGCGCGGGACGTCCAGCAGGTTTCCGGCCTGGCAGTGCGGCTCGAGCGAGGTCCCCTCGACCAGTTCCATGACCAGGTAGCGCAGGTCCTTGCCGTCGACGTGCTCGACGCCTGCGTCGAAGATGCTGATGATGTGCGGGTGCCTCAGCTTGCCGGCAAGCGAGGCCTCGTTCTGGAAAAAACGCAGCTGGCGCCGCGCCTCCTCGGGATCGGCCGGCGGCATGTCGAGCACCTTGACCGCGACTTCGCGCTGCGCGAACGGGTCCTGCGCCAGGTAGACCGAGCCGGTGGCGCCGCGCCCAAGCAGCTTGCGCAGCTCGTATTTTCCGATTCGTTCCAGCATGGGGACTGCATGCTAACCCGCGCGGGCAGCGCGGGCACGCGCATTGCAGAGTTTTACCCTGGATGCAGCGGCTGCATCAGGCGGCGCGCCTCGCGCCCGCGTCGTCCTTGCCTTCCTCGCGCACCTCGTGCGTCGGCGGCTTCATCGCCACGCGCGCCGCGGTCCACTCGTCGCGCTCGCGCAGCGCCAGCCGGTAGGCCTGATCCCGGCCCGACAGGTACGGCGGCGGCCAGAACTGGCCGGGATCCTGGTACCAGGCCGAGGCCTGCAGCGTGAAGTACGGGTTGGAGAGGTGCGGCCGGGCAAGGGCGACGAGGTCGGCGCGGCCGGAAACGACGATGGTGTTCACCTGGTCGGCGGTGGTGATGTTGCCCACCGCCATGGTGGCGATGCCGCACTCGTTGCGGATGCGGTCGGCGAACGGCGTCTGGTACATGCGGCCGTACACGGGCTTTTGCTGCGGCACCACCTGCCCGGTCGAGACATCGATCAGGTCCGCCCCCGCCGCCTTGAAGGCGTGGGCGACCGCCAGCAGGTCGGCGTCGCTCAGGCCGCCCGGCGCCCAGTCGGTGGCCGAGATGCGCACCGACATGGGCTTCGCCTCCGGCCATGCGGCGCGGCAGGCGTCGAACACCTCGAGCGGGTAGCGCAGGCGGTTGGCGATCGTGCCGCCGTACTCGTCGGCGCGCAGGTTGGTGAGCGGCGACAGGAACGACGACAGCAGGTAGCCGTGCGCGCAATGGATCTCCAGCATGTCGAAGCCCGCCGCGTCGGCGTAGCGCGCGGCGCGCACGAACTCGTCGCGGATGCGGTCCATGTCGGCCCTTGTCATCTCGCGCGGCACCTGCGAATCCTCTGCATAGGGCAGCGGGCTGGGCGCGACGAGCGGCCAGTTGCCTGCATCCAGCGGGTGGTCCATGCGCTCCCAGCCGAGCTGCGTCGAGCCCTTGCGCCCGGAATGGCCGATCTGCATGCACAGCTTCGCGCGCGACTGCGCGTGGCAGAAGTCGACGATGCGCTTCCATGCCACGGCCTGCGCCTCGTTCCAGATGCCGGTGCAGCCGGGCGTGATGCGCGCCTCGGGCGACGGGCAGGTCATCTCGGTGAACACCAGCCCGGCGCCGCCGATGGCGCGGCTCCCGAGGTGCACCAGGTGCCAGTCCGTCGGCATGCCCTCCTCGGCCATGTACTGGTCCATCGGCGACACCACGACGCGGTTTGCGAGCAGCATGCCGCGCAGCCGGAACGGCGTGAACATCGGCGCCGGCGGGTTCGCGACGTCGACCTCGTAGCCGAGCGATTTCTGCTTCGCGGCGAACCACTTCGTCACGTCCTCGAGGAAGCGCGGGTCGCGCAGGCGCACGTTCTCGTAGGTGATCTGCTTGGAGCGCGACATCACGCCGAAGGCGAACTGCAGCGGGTCCATGCCCCAGTAGCGCCGCATGTTCTCGAACCACGCCAGCGACACGTCCGCGGCGTGCTGGGTCTTCTCGACGTCCTCGCGGCGCTGCGAATCGTAGTGCGCCAGCGCCTGCGGCACCTCCGCGTGCAGCCTGAACGCCTCGTACAGGGCGATCGCGTCCTCCATCGCCAGCTTGGTGCCCGAGCCGATGGAGAAATGCGCGGTCGCCTTGGCATCGCCAACGAGCACCACGTTGCCCATGACCCAGGTTTCGTTGCGTATCGTCGGGAAGTTCCGCCACAGCGAGCGGTTCCTGATCAGCCGGTGGCCGGCGAGCTCGTCGGCGAACACGCCTTCGAGCGTGCGGCACATCTGGTCCTCGTCCTGCGCCCCGAAGCCGAACTTCTCCCAGGTGTCGGCATTGGTCTCGATCACCCAGGTCGACGCACCCTTCTCGTACTGGTAGCAGTGCGCGAGCACGATGCCCTTGGGCGTGTCGCGGAAGAAGTACTTGAACGCGTCCATCGGCCGCGTCGAGCCCAGCCACGTGAACTTGTTCGGCCGCAGGTCGACGTTCGGCCGGAAATGCGACTTGTGCGCTTCGCGGATCCTGGAATTGATGCCGTCCGCAGCGACGATCAGGTCGGCATCGGCGAACGCCTCGATCCCCTCGACCTCGCGCTGGAAATGCATCCGCACGCCGAGCTCGCGGCAGCGTTCCTGCAGCAGCTTCAGCAGCGTGACGCGCGAGCAGCCGCAGAAGCCGTTGCCGGCGCAGCGTATGGTCTGGCCCTTGTAGACCACGTCGACATCGTCCCAGTAGGCGAATGCGCGCCGGATCGCCTCGTAGGAAGGCGCGTCGTAGTCGCGGAAGGTGCCCAGCGTCTCGTCCGAGAACACGACGCCGAAGCCGAAGGTGTCGTCCGGGCGGTTGCGCTCGTAGACGTCGATCTCCCAGTCCGGCCAGGCCTTCTTCGCCAGTATCGCGAAGTACAGGCCGCCCGGGCCCGCGCCGACGACGGCGACTTTCACGGGATCACCGCGGTGGCTTCGATCTCGAGCCGCGCCGCGTCCTCCACCAGTGCGCCGACCTGCACCACGGCCATCGCCGGGTAGTGCCTGCCGATCAGCTCGCGGTACGCCGCGCCGACTTCCTTGATCGCGCCCAGGTACTCGGCCTTGTCGAGCACGTACCAGGTCAGCTTCACCAGGTGCTCGGGCCTTCCCCCTGCCTCGGCGAGCACGTCGAGGATGTTGCGCAGCGTCTGGCGGAACTGCCCGGCGAAGTCCTTTGCCTCCCAGACACCCGCGCCGGTCCAGCCGACCTGCCCGGCGATGTACACCGTGGTGCCGCCCTTCACGGCGATGCCGTTGGAGAATCCCTTCGGGCGGGCCCACGTTGGCGGTTGCAGGATCTTCATGGCGTGCTCCTGAGGCGAAAGCGTTGCAGTTTCCCGGTTTCGGTGCGCGGCAGCGCAGCGACGAACTCGACGACGCGCGGGTACTTGTACGGCGCGATTGCACGCTTCACGTGCTCCTGCAGCGCGCGCACCATGGCCTCGTCGCCGGTGTGGCCGGGCTTGAGCACCACCACCGCCTTGACTACCGTGCCGCGCTCCACGTCCGGCCAGCCGACGACGCCGCACTCGGCGACCGCGGGGTGGGCAAGCAGCGCGCCCTCGACTTCCGGGCCGGCGATGTTGTACCCGGCGGAGATGATCATGTCGTCGGTGCGCGCGTGGTAGTAGAAGTAGCCGTCCGCGTCCATCGCGTAGGCGTCGCCGGTGATGTTCCAGCCGCCCTGCACGTAGTTCTTCTGGCGCTCGTCGGCCAGGTACTTGCAGCCGGTGGGCCCCTTCACCGCCAGCCGGCCCACGACGCCGGGTGCGCAAGTGTTGCCTGCGTCGTCGAGCACCGTCGCCCGGTAGCCGGGGATCGCGTGGCCGGTAGCACCGCGTCGCACCGATTCCGGCGCGTGCGAGATGAAGATGTGGATCATCTCGGTGGAGCCGATGCCATCGATCAGCTCGATGCCGGTGGCCTGGCGAAAGAGCTCGCGCGTCGCATCCGGCAGCGCCTCGCCCGCCGACACGCAGCGCGTCAGGCTGCCAAGGTCGTAGTTCTTCGCGATCCCGGCCATCGCGCGGTACATGGTCGGCGCGGTGAACAGCACCGTGGCGCGGAAGTCCTGCACCGTCTGCCACAGCGCTTCCGCACTCAAGCGCTCGACCAGCACGGTCGAGGCGCCGTAGCGCAGCGGGAAGCACAGCATGCCACCGAGGCCGAAGGTGAACGCAAGCGGCGGCGTGCCGCAGAAGATGTCATCCGGCGTGACCCTGAGGCAGGAGCGCGGGAAGCAGTCGCACATGGCGATGATGTCGCGGTGGAAGTGCACCGTGCCCTTGGGCCTGCCGGTGGTGCCCGAGGTAAAGGCGATCAGCGCCGGGTCGTCTGCCGCGGTGTCGACGTTCTCGAAGCTCGTGCCTTGCGCGAGGCACAGCGCATCGAGCGAATCGGGGGCGTCGTCGTACCAGTAGCGGATCGTGGCGAGCGTCGGGCAGGCGGGCAGCGCGGCCTTCAGCTCGGCGTCCAGGCGGCGGTCGCACAGCGCGTGCGTGACCTCGGCCTTGCCGACGATCTCGGCGATCTCCTTCGCGCGCAGCAGCGGCATCGTCGCCACGCACACCGCGCCTGCCTTCATCACCGCCAGCCAGCACGCCGCCATCATCGGGTTGTTGGGCCCGCGCAGCAGCACGCGGTTGCCGGGCTTCACGCCCATGTCGTGCACCAGCACGTTGGCGATGCGGTTCGCCTGTGCGAGAAGCTGTGCATAGGTGCACTGCCCGTCCGGCGCGCGCAGCGCGATGCGCCCGGCGTGACCGCCCGCGACCTGGCGATCCAGCAGCTCGGTGGCGCAGTTCAGCCGCTCCGGGTACTGCAGCTCGGGCAGTTCGAAAATCAGCTCGGGCCAGTCCGCGCGCGGCGGCAGGTTGTCGCGCGCGAAGGTATCGACGTGCGCGGTGGCGGCGCTCATTTCAGCAGCTCCCTCGCGATGATCAGCTTCTGCACCTCGGTCGCGCCCTCGTAGATGCGCAGGGCGCGCACCTCGCGGTACAGCGACTCGACGATATGGCCGCGCCTGACGCCCAGGCCGCCGAGCAGCTGCACCGCGGCGTCGACCACCTGCTGCGCGGTCTCGGTGGCCTGCATCTTCGCCATCGCCGCCTCGCGCGTGATGCGCGCGCCGGTGGCGTCGCGCGCCCAGGCGGCGCGCGCGGCGAGCAGCGCCGCGGCTTCGATGCCGGTGGCCATGTCGGCGAGCTTCGCCTGCGTGAGCTGGAAGTCCGCGAGCTGCCGGCCGAACATGCTGCGGCTACGCGCGTGCGCCAGCGCCTCGTCGAGCGCGCGCCGCGCGAATCCGAGCGCGGCGCCGGCGACCGTGGTGCGGAACACGTCGAGGTTGCGCATCGCGAGCTTGAAGCCGCCGCCCTCTTCTCCCAGCAGGTTGCCGGCGGGAATGCGGCAGGCATCGAAGCGCAGCGTCGCCATCGGGTGAGGCGCGACGATGTCGACGCGCTCGGCACAGTCAAAGCCGGGCGTGCCGGCCTCGACGACGAACGCGGAGATCCCCTTGGTGCCCTGCGAACCGGGCGCGCGCGCGAACACCACGTACAGGCGGGCGATGCCGCCGTTGGAAATCCAGGTCTTGGCGCCATCCAGCACCCAGTGCGCGCCGTCGCGCCGCGCCGTGGTGGCGAGCCCGGCGACATCCGACCCGGCCTGCGGCTCCGACAGCGCAAACGCGGTGATCGCATCGCCCGCCGCCACCTGCGGCAACCATGCCTGCTTCTGCGCGTCGCTGCCGGCGAGCACGATCGGGCCGCTGCCCAGTCCCTGCATGACGAAGGCGAAATCGGCCAGCCCGGCGTGGTATGCCAGCACCTCGCGCAGCAGCGCGATCGCGCGCACGTCGTAGCCGCCGTCCTGCGGCACGCAGTGCGCGAGGTAGCCGGCCGTGCCCAGCTCGCGCACCAGGCGCACGCAGATGGCGTCGGCATCGTCGCCGTGCGCGCCGGTGAGCTTCGCCGCCCACGCGTCCGCCTCGCGCGCGAGCGCGGCGTGCCGCGCGTCGAAGAAAGGCCAGTCGTAGTGCGCGAACCGATCCACTCGTTACCCCCTCACCCCTGCCCCTCTCCCCGCAGGGGAGAGGGAACTCTCGCCTTCCTCATGGACATCAATTGCCCTCGAACACCGGCTTGCGTTTGGCGACAAAGGCCTCATAGGCCCGGTGGAAGTCCTGCGTCTGCATGCAGATCACCTGCGCCTGCGCCTCCATCTCGATCGCCTCGTCCAGACCCGCGTTCCATTCCTGGTGCAGCATCTTCTTCGTCATGCCATGCGCGAAGCCCGGGCCGTCGGCGAGCCCCTGCGCGACTTCCATCGCGGTGGCGAGCACCTTGTCCGGCTCCACCAGCCGGTTGAAGAAGCCCCAGGCCAGCCCTTCCTCGGCGGACATCGAGCGCCCGGTGTAGAGCAGTTCCGACGCGCGCCCATGGCCGATCATGCGCGGCAGCATCGCGCAGGCACCCATGTCGCAGCCGGCGAGGCCGACGCGCGTGAAGAGGAACGCCACTTTCGCGGCAGGCGTGCCGTAGCGCAGGTCCGAGAACAGCGCGATCAGCGCGCCCGCGCCGGCGCACACGCCATCCACCGCGGCGATCACGGGTTGCGGGCAGGCGCGCATCGCCTTGATGAGGTCGCCGGTCATGCGCGTGAATTCCATCAGCTCCGGCATCGACGCCCTGGTAAGCGGGCCGATGATTTCATGCACGTCGCCGCCTGAGCAGAAGTTGCCACCCGCGCCCGAAACGACCACCGCCCGCACGTCGGTCGCGTAGCGCAGGCTGCGGAACAGGTCGCGCAGCTCGGCGTACGACTCGAAGGTGAGCGGGTTCTTGCGCTCCGGCCGGTTCAGCGTGATGCAGCCGACCCTGCCTTCGACGCGCCAGAGGAAGTGCCGTGCCTGGTGGCCGGCGAGGCTGGTGACGGGATCCTTCATCGGGTGACCTCCAGGGTGTGCTGCTTCACTTTCGCCAGCAGTGCGAAGAGCTCCGTGTGCTCGCGGCGAGTCAGGCCGGCGAGCAGCTCGACGATCCAGGCCTCGTGCTCGCGCGCCATCTGCGCAAAGGCGCGCCTGCCGGCGGCGGTAAGGCGGACGCGGAACGCGCGCCGGTCGCCCTCGTCCGCCTGCCGCTCGACCAGGCCTTCGGCGGCGAGCTGGTCGACGATGCCGGTGACGTTGCCGCCGGTCACCATCATGCGTTGCGACAGCGCGTTCATGCGCAGGCCTTCCGGGTGTCGCTCGAGCTGCGACATGAGGTCGAACCGCGGCAGCGTGGTGCCGAAGCGCTCGCGCAGGCGCGCGCGCACGTGGCGCTCGATGTGCTGCGTGCAGGTGAGGAGCCGCAGCCACAGCCGCAGCGCCTGGTGGTCGCCCGCATGCACGCGGGATTCCTTGTCCATGGATGCATCAAGCCTGAATAGATTAAACCTCAAGCATTTTGGCGCAAGGCGGCGCCGCTGTCATGCTGCGCCGCGGCAGATCAGGCCAGGGCAGCCTCGGGATCGAAGACGAAGGTCTGGTGGACCAGGTTGTCCTGCACCATCGGGGTGTCGAAGTAGCGCACCTGGGGCTCCGAGCCGTAGAGGTCGCGGATGTACTGCTTCCAGGCCTCGTTGTGGCCGGCCTTGGCGGCCTCGAGCGTCTTCCACATGTAGACGCCGCCACCCCAGCCGTTCTCGCCGTCGTACAGGTAGTTCTTGCGCACCAGGTCCTTGTTTGCGCTCCACTTGGCGACGGTCTTCTCGTAGTTCTCGACGACCTGCTCGCGGGTGATGCCGGCAGGGAGCTTGAACAGCACGTATTCGGTGATCATGGGTCTCCTCCAGGCTGGGTAGGGTGGCGCCAGTGGCAGCCTATCCCACGCCGGCGGCAGGGGTCAACGCGCCGAATCGGCGGCGGCCTGCGCCAGCGCAGGCCGTAAAATGCCGGCATGATCAAACGCATCCTGTTCGCCATCCTGGCCGCAGCCCATGCGGTCGCCGCCTACGCCCAGTCCCCCAAGCCGCTTCCGGAGGACGCCCTGCAGACGAAGATCGTGCAGGAGATCTTCGACTGCGCCGCAGTCGGACTGGAACCCGCCTGGAAGATCGCGTGGATAAACGTGCTCGAAGTCAGCAGGTCCGAGGACGGCAAGTCGCGCAACTTCGAGGCCAACATGCGCTACACCACCAAGGACGACGACACCGACGGTGAGCCGCTGAAGACCTGCGACAACCTGAAGATCGTCAAGCTGGTGGGTGACCTGAACGAGTTCCTCAAGCCCGAGGAGCGCATGTGGAGCATCGCGCAGCTCATCTTCCACAGCGACGGCAAGTTCGAGGTCAAGTACGAGTACGCGCCCCAGGCGCCGGCACCGAAGCCGGCTGCCGCCGCCAAGCCCGGAGCAAAACCCGGCACAAAACCTGCCGCAACACCGGGGCTCGCCCCCCCCACCAAGCCGGGGGCCAAGCCCGGCGCCGGCTTCAAGCTGCGAACGCAGTAGGCGCCGCTAGGGACACTCTGAGTTATTCCCGCGCGGCTGCGACGAGCGATAGGGCCGCAGGGCGCGAAGCAAGGAGCGCCGCTTGGTCATTCCAAGCAAGCGACGCGCGACAAAGCCATGCGGCCCTATCGCCCGTCCCGGAGGGTTGCGACAGGGCACCCGCCCGCTTCGTTGCGCGGCTTGCAGGTAGTCCCGCTACCTGCTGCGCCACGACGCCTCGCGGGCGGGCGCCCTGTCGCAACGCAGCTCGCGGCGAATAAATCAGAGTGTCCCTAGCCGGCCGGCGGGCGCATGAAGTCGAAGTCGCAGCCGTCCTCGGCCTGCAGCACGCTGTCCATGTACAGCTTCGCGTAGCCGCGCGGCGCCGGCCGCGCCGGCGGCTGCCAGGAGGCGCGGCGACGCGCCAGTTCGTCCTCTCCCACCAGCAGGTCGATCGAGCGCTTCTTCACCGAAATGCGTATGCGGTCGCCGTCCTTCACCAGCGCGAGCGCGCCGCCGACGGCCGCCTCGGGCGACACGTGCAGCACGATGGTGCCGTAGGCAGTACCGCTCATGCGCGCATCCGAGATGCGCACCATGTCCTTGACGCCCGCACGCGCCAGCTTCGCCGGAATCGGCAGGTAGCCTGCCTCGGGCATCGCGTAGCCGGACTTCGGGCCGGCGTTCTGCAGCACGAGGAAGTCGTCGGCCTTGACGTCCAGTTCCGGCGAGTCGATGCGCGCCGCGAGGTCGTCCAGCGACGAGAACACCACCGCGCGGCCTTCCGTCTCGAACAGCTTAGGGTCCGCCGCCGAGCGCTTCAGGATCGCACCGTTGGGCGCAAGCGAGCCGAACAGCGCGACCAGCCCGCCGACCTCCGCCAGCGGCTCGGCGAGCGGCTTCACCACCTCGCGGTCTACCCAGGCGCCCTCCTCGCGCGCCAGGCGCTCGCCCAGCGTCTCCCCCGCCACCGTCATGCAATCGAGGTGCAGCAGCGGCCTGAGCTCCCGCAGCACCGCGCCGACGCCGCCCGCGGCGTAAAGATCCGACATGTAGTACTGGCCGGTGGGCTTCAGGTCGATCAGCACCGGCGTGGTATCCGACAGTTCATTGAGACGATGCAGCGACACCTTGACGCCGGCACGGCCCGCGATCGCGGTCAGGTGCACGATGGCGTTGGTGGAACCGCCGGTGGCAAGCAGTACGCGCAGCGCGTTCTCCACCGACTTCGGCGTGATGATCTGGGCAGGCAACATCGGCTTCGCGGCCAGTTCCACCGCGCGCCGCCCGCTCGCTTCCGCCGCGCGCAGGCGATCCGCGTGCACCGCAGGTATCGCCGCCGTACCCGGCAGGCACATGCCCAGTGCCTCGGTGATCGACGCCATCGTGGACGCGGTGCCCATCACCGCGCAGGTGCCGGCGGTGGTCGCGAGGTTGCCCTCCACTTCCGCGATTCCCGCCGCGTCGACCTCGCCGGCACGGTGCTTGGCCCAGAACCGCCGGCAGTCGGTGCAGGCGCCGAGGCGCTCGCCGCGGAACGAGGTCGGCATCATCGGCCCGGCGAGAAGCTGCAGCGCCGGGCGGTTGGCGCTCGCCGCGCCCATCAGCTGCGCCGGCACGGTCTTGTCGCAACCCCCGACCAGCACCACCGCGTCCATGGGCTGCGCGCGGATCATCTCCTCGACGTCCATCGCCATCAGGTTGCGGAACATCATCGAGGTCGGCGACAGGAACACCTCGCCCAGCGAGATGGTCGGAAACTCGATCGGCAGCCCGCCCGCGGCGAGCACGCCGCGCTTGACCGCGTCGATCAGCTCGGGAAAGTGGCGATGGCAGTTGTTGAAGCCGCTCCTCGAATCGGCGATGCCGACTACAGGCCTGGCCAGCATGTCGCCGGAATAGCCCATCGACTTGGCGAACGAGCGCCGCAGGTACAGCGAGAACCCGGCGTCGCCGTAGTTGGTCAAGCCCCGCGCGAGGCCCTGCGGATCCTTTTTCATGCGCCGATGGTGTTCTTCAGGCTGCCGATGCCCTCGATCTCGGTCTCCATGACGTCGCCTGGCTTCATGAATTCCGGCGGCGTGCGCGCATGCCCGACGCCCGAGGGCGTGCCGGTGGCGATGACGTCGCCTGCCTCCAGCGTCATGCCCTGCGACAGCTCGGCAATGATGCGCGGGATCTTGAAGTACATCTGGCTGGTGTTGGCATCCTGCTTCACCACGCCGTTGACGCGGCAGGTAAGGCGAAGGTTTTCCGGCTTCACCTCGTCGCGCGTGACGATCCACGGTCCCATCGGGCAGGTGCCGTCCAGCGACTTGCCCTTGAACCACTGCTGGCCGTGGCGGCGCTGGATGTCGCGCCAGGAGACGTCGTTGATCACCGTGTAGCCAAAGACATGCTTCATTGCGTCGGCCTCGGTGATGTTCTTGCCGCCGCGGCCGATGATGACGCCGAGTTCGACCTCCCAGTCGAGCTTTTCCGAGATGCGGCCGTCGTAGGGAATGGGGTCGTAGGGCCCGTTTACCGTGGTGGGCGCCTTGGTGAAGAAGGTCGGGTGCTGGGGCAGCTCCTGCACGTGCGGCCTCGCCGCCTTGCCCTCGTCGAAGTGCTCGACATAGTTCCAGCCGACGCAGAACACGTTCTTGCGCGGCCGCGGGATCGGCGCCAGCAGCCGCACGAACGCCAGCGGCAGCGGATTGCCGGCAGTGCCCGGAACCGCACCGGCGGCGATCAGCGACACCATGTCGGCGGCGGCCAGCGGCGTGATGTGGTTGCCGTCCTTGCTCAGCATGCCGACGCGTGCGCCGGTGCCGGGTGCGGCTTCGTAAGTAAGCAGCTTCATGGATTCTCCCTGGTCCGCCGATTCTACTAGGGACACTCTGAATTATTCGCCGCGAGCTGCGCGGGAATAACTCAGAGTGTCCCTAGCAGGGTTGATAGAATGGGCCGATGCAAGCGAACGAATCCGCCGCACAGCCGGACCTGCAGCTGCGGCGCGCCCACCTGGGCGCGGGCGTCGCCGCGGTGATGGCGCTGGTGCTGGCGCTGGCTGCGTTGCTGGAACTCGTAGACCCGCGCGTCGCCGCCGAGGGCTGCATCGCGCTTGCGGTGCTGGTCATCGTTTTCCATGCGCTGCTGCGCTCGGCGTGGAGCCGGCGGCTTGCCGATCCCGGCATGGCGAGCGCGCAGGTCGCGGCGCTCTACGTCCTGCTGGGCTTCCTCACCTGGCGCATCGGCGACGCGCCGGCGGCGCTCGCAGTGCTGTACATGCTGGTTACGCTGTATGGCCTGCTGCGGCTGGACGCACAGCACCTGGTCGCGCTGGCGACGGTGGCGCTGGTGCTGCACGGCGCCGCGATCTTCATGCTGGTCGATGCCGGCCGCGACATCGACCTCGCGGCGACCTGGACGCAGTTCGGCGCGCTGGTGCTCGGCATGCTGTGGGCGTCGTGGGCAGCGGTGTCGGTGGCGCGGCTGCGCGCGAGCGTCGCCGACGCCCACGGCAGGCTGCACCGCTACGCCGAGGAGTTCGAGGAACGGACGAGCCGCGACGCCGCCACCGGCGCGTATCGCCGCAACCTGCTGTTCGAGGCGCTGGAACGCGAGGCTTCGCGCGCCAGCCGCACCGGCAACGCGCTGTGCATCGCGCGGGTCGAGCTCGACCTGCTGCGCGCAATAAACGAGCGCTTCGGCAACCCGGCCGGCGATGCCGCGCTGAAGCGCTTCGCCGACGTTGCGCACCGCGTGGTGCGCGACGTGGACACCTTCGGGCGCTGGGGCGGCAAGGCCTTCCTGCTGATCATGCCGGACACCGGCTATGCCAAGGCCATCATCGGCGCCGAGCGCCTGCGCACCGCGGTCGAGCGCGAGGAGTTCGGCGAGGTCGAAGGAGAATGGCGCGTCACCTGCAGCGCAGGGCTCGCGCAATACCGCAACGGCGAGGACCTGTCGCTGGTGCTGGCGCGCGCGGAAGCGGCGCTGAATTACGCCAAGGCCGCCGGCCGTAACCGCGTCATCGCGTTCAACGAGGACGGCAAGCCGGTCGCGGCCTAACCCCAGATCGCCCGCGCCGCATCGACGCACAACGTCAGCTTCGCGCGCTCGTCGGCTTCGGTCACCGGGTTGCCGCCCATGGTGCTGGCGAAGCCGCACTGCGGGCTGATCGCGCATCGCGCGGGATCGATGAACTTCGCCGCCTCGTCGGCGCGTCGCTTCAAGGCATCGATCGATTCGAGTTGCGGCACCTTCGAACTGACCATGCCGAGTACCACGCCCTTCCCCTTCGGCATCAGCGCGAGCGGCGCGAAGTCCCCGGCGCGCGGCGTGTCGAATTCGAGCAGGAAGTGGTTCACCTCGGCGCGATTGAACAGCCTCTCCGCGATCGAGGTATAGCCGCCCTCGGCGAGGTACATCCCCTTGTAGTTGCCGCGGCACATGTGCACGCCCACCACCATGTCGGCGGGGCGCCCCCGCACCGCTTCGTTGATCGCGTCGACGTACAGGTCGACCAGTTGGTCGGGATCGCCGCCCGCGGCGCGGACCTTCGCCTGCGCCGCCGGATCGCACAGCACCGCCAGCGCGACCTCGTCCAGCTGTACGTAGCGGCATCCGGCGGCGGCCAGCTCGGCGATCTCCTCCCGGTAGACGCGGCCGAGGTCGGCGAAGAACGCTCGCGGGTCGGTGTAGGCGGACTTCGCCGACCAGTCGTTGAAGCGGTAGAAGTGCATCGTCGAGGGCGCCGGCATGGTGATCTTCTGCGTGAGCTTCGTGAGCTTCGTCAGCTTCGACGCGAAGTCATACTCGTCCAGCGTGATCGGCTCGCCGCGCGACACCTTCGCCTCGGCATACGGCGCGGTGAAGTCGCTCTCGTGCCCGTGCTCGTCGTGGAAGCGGAACGCTGCTTCCTTCACCACCAGCCCGCGCGTCAGTCGCACGAATTTTTCCCAGTAGGAGAAGCGGCGGAACTCGCCGTCGGTCGCGACCTCGAGGCCGCAATCCTCCTGCAGCCGCAGCACGTCCCGGATTGCCGCATCCTGCTCGGCGCGAAACGCCGTATCGCTCAGTTCCTTCGCCGCATGCGCGCGGAACGCCTGCCGCAGCTTCGCCGGACGCAGCAGGCTGCCGATGTGATCGGCACGAAACGGCGGACTGCCGGTGGGCCGGATGCTCATGCGTGGATTCTCCTCGCGCGTGGGAACGTGGTGGGCGTCATAGAATACCGGCGCATGCCGATCGGGGCCAGCGCAAGGAGGAGGAAGCCATGCTGACGATGAGCTCGGCGCTGGACCGCTGCGCGCGCTTGTACGGCGCGCGGCCGGCGATCGTCGATGCCGAGCGCGCCTGGACCTGGTCGGAGCACTTGGCGCGCGTGGCGCGCGCCGCGGGACTGCTCGCGGCGCTCGGCGTGCGCCGCGGCGATCGCTACGGCATCCTCGCGCGCAACCTGCCGCGGCACTGCGAACTGGTGCACGCGGGCTACTGGATGGGCGCGGTGCCGGTACCGGTGAACATCCGCCTCGCCCCGCCCGAGATCGCGTTCATCCTCGAGGATGCGGGCGTCCGCGCGCTGGCAGTGGACGAGCCCTTTCTGCCGCTGCTCCAGCACGAGGCCATCGCGCCGTTCGCGGGCAATGCTTTCGCGGTATCCGCGCGGCCGCTCGGCGGCGAGCTGCCTGGCTACGAGGCGCTGCTCGACGCCGCGGCGCCCGCGCCGCTCGTCGACAGTCGCGAGGACGACGACGCCATCCTCTTCTACACCGGCGGCACCACCGGGCGCTCGAAGGGCGTGCGCCTGACGCACCGGAACGTGGTGTCCAACGGCATGCAGTGCGCGATGGAATACGGCTACCGCGGCACCGACACTTACCTGCACGTGGCGCCGATGTTCCATTCGGCGGACCTGCTGGGCACCGGCTACACGCTGCTCGGCGGCGCGCACGCCTACCTGCCGCAGTTCTCGCCGCGCGGCTTCCTCGACGCCATCGCGACGCTTGGCGTGACCGGCACAATGGTCTCGCCGACGGCGATCATCATGACGCTGCAGGAACTGCGCCCGGCCGACTTCGACCTCGCGCGCTTCCGCTTCCTCCTTTACGGCAGCGCGCCGATGGCGCCCGAGTGGATCGCGCGCGCAATCGAGGCATTTCCCGGCGCGGCGGTGGTGCAGGGCTACGGATTGACCGAAACCTCGCCCATCCTCACCTGCCTGGATGATGCCGAGCACCGGCGCGCGCTCGCCTCGGGCGACCACTCGCGGCTGAAGTCGGTCGGCCGCCCGGTGGCGGGCGTGGACATGCGTATCCTGGACGATGCCGGACGCGAAGTCGCCACTGGCGAGGTCGGCGAGGTGGTGGTGCGCGCACCGAACGTCACCGCGGGCTACCTGAACCTGCCCGAGGCCACCGCGGCGGCGATCCGGGAGGGCTGGTTCCACACCGGCGACGTCGGCCGCATGGACGAGGAAGGCTTCCTCACCCTGCTCGACCGCAGGAAGGACATGGTGATCACCGGCGGCGAGAACGTCTACACCATCGAGGTCGAGCAGGCGATCTACCAGCACCCGGACGTGGCCGAATGCGCGGTGTTCGGCGTGCCGGACGAAAAGTACGGCGAGGCACTGTTTGCGGCAATCGTGCCGCGCGCCGGCGCGAAGCTTGACGCCGAGGCAATCATCGCGCATTGCCGCGCGCGCATCGGCGGCTACAAGATCCCGCGCCGCATGGCCTTCCTGCCGGCGCTGCCCAAGAGCGCGATGGGCAAGGTGCTGAAGACCGAGCTGCGCCGCAGCCACGCGAACGCCTGACAGAACGTTCCGCCCCCGGCTCCTTCCGGGGGGGTGCGGGGGGACCGGGAAGGCCCCGCAAGCGTCAAGCGGAAGGGGCCCGGTCCCCCTGCTCCTACTTGACGATTTTCCAGTAAGTGTCCTTGCGCCAGATCAGGCCGTCCTTGAACTGGTACAGGTCGCAGCCCTGGTAGTCGAGCTGCGTGCCATCCGCGGCCTTGCCGGTGACGCGCCACTGCGTCACCGCGCGGTCGCCCTCGCCCATCCATTCGTCGGTGCGCGTCCAGCGCATGTCCGGGATCAGCTTGAAGCGATCCGCCAGCAGCTTCCTGATCGCTGCCTTGCCTTTCAGCGTCGTGCCCACCGGCTCCGGACCGCTGGCGAGCCAGAAAATGGCATCGTCATGGAACAGCGCGACGATGCGGTCGACGTCGCGGCTGTTGAAGATCTCGCCGATGGAGGCGAGGAACTCTCGTGTGACGGGCATTCATTTCTCCGGTTGTTTTCTCAGCGCAGCAACGATCTCGTCCGGCTCCGGGTAGCGGCCGTCGCGGAACTTGGAGAACACCAGCCTGCCGTCGCAGGCGACGTCGAACACACCGCCCCCGCCCTTGGCGAGCTCCGGCTCCACGCCCAACGCCTCCCTGATCCGGGCAGCCAGACCGGCCGCCCGCGGCAGGTAGTTTCAGGCCACGCAGTAGGTGATGACGATTTTCATGGTGCGTGGCGCGATTCTAAGCGCGGGCACCGGGATGCGGGCAAGCGGTTAGAATTCCCCGCACCAAAGAGGAGGATTCACATGAACCGTACCGCCACGCTGGCGCTCGCCGCCGCGTTGTCCGTCACCATCGCCAGCCCAGCCGCGGCGCAGCAGACCACGCTGCGCGTGGTCAGCGCGTTCCCCGAGAGCACGATCTACGTGAAACGCCTGGAGGCCTGGATCGAGCGGCTGAACGCCGAGGGCAAGGGCGTGCTGCAGTTGAACTTCATCGGCGGGCCGAAAGCGATCCCGACCTTCGAGGTCGGCAAGGCGGTGCAGGGCGGCGTGGTGGACGTCGGGCTTTCCACCGGCGCGTTCTACACCAACGTGTTCCCCGAGGCCGATGCGCTCAAGCTCACGCAGATGCCGATCGCCGAGCAGCGCAGGAACGGCGCGGTGACACTGATCAACCGCATCTGGGGCGAGAAGGGCAACATGTTCTACCTTGCCCGCGTGGTCGAGAACCAGCCCTTCCACCTGTACCTGAACAAGCAGATCTCGAAGCCGGACCTGAAGGGGCTGAAGATCCGCATTACGCCGGTGTACCGGGACTTCTTCGGCGCCATGGGCGCGACGCTGATGCAGACCGCGCCCGGCGAGGTCTACACGGCGCTCGAGCGCGGCGTGGTCGACGGCTATGGCTGGCCGGTGGGCGGCATCTTCGACTTCAACTGGCACGAGAAGACGAAGTTCCGCGTCGATCCCGGTTTCTACGACGCCGAGGTGTCGCTGGTGGTGAACCTGAAGAAGTGGCAGTCGCTCGGCGCGAAGCAGCGCGAGTTCCTGCAGCAGCAGGGCCTTAACTTCGAGGGCCGCAACGACTTCTGGAAGGCCTACGGCGCCGAGGAAGTGAAGCGCCAGGCGGCCGCCGGCATGAAGACCATCACGTTCGATGCCGCCACGTCGGCGGCGTACCTGAAGCGCGCGTACGACGCGGGCTGGGCAGGCGTGATCAAGGCCAGCCCGACCTGGGGCCCGCAAATGCAGAAGGCATTCACGAAGAAGTGAGCGGCCGCGCCGCGCGCGCCTGGCGCGCGCTGATGCAGGCCTGCGGCACGCTGGCGGCACTGGTGCTCGGGGCGACGGCGCTCGTCGTCACCGCCGACGTCGCGTTGCGCAACCTGTTGGACATCTCGCTACCCTGGGCGATCGAGGTGTCCGAGTACAGCCTGCCGGCGGCGACCTTCCTCGCCGCGCCGTGGATCCTGCACCACAACCAGCACGTGCGCCTGGACGCGCTGCTGAACGCGCTCCCGCGCCACGTCGCGCGCTGGCTGGATCGCGGCGCCGACGCCGCAGGCCTCGCCATCTCGCTGGTGATGGTGTGGTACGGGCTGCGCACCATGGTCGAGTCCGCACGCACCGATTCCATGGTGATGAAGGCGCTGGTGTTCCCCGAGTGGTGGCTGTACCTGCCGGTGCCGCTGTGCTTCGCGCTGCTCGCGGTGGAGTTCGTCCGGCGCCTCGCGTCGCAGCCGGCCGCGGCATGACTTGGATGCCGCTCACGGCATGGGCTGGATGCCGCTAACGGCATGAGCTGGATCGCCGCCAGTGCGCTGCTGTTCGGCCTGCTGACGGCGCTGTTCGCGCTCGGCCTGCCGGCGGCCTTCGCCTTCCTCGGCATCAACATCGCCGGCGCCTGGGTGTGGCTGGGTGGCGAGGCCGGCATGGTGCAGCTGATCAGGAATGGCGTGGTTTCGATCACCAATTTCTCGCTGACGCCGATCCCGTTCTTCGTGCTGATGGGCGAGGTGCTGTTCCATACCGGCGTGGCGCTGAAGGCAATCGACGCGATCGACCGCGTGATCTGGCGCGTGCCGGGAAGGCTTTCGGTGGTCGCGGTGGTGGCGGGCACGGTGTTCTCTGCGATCTCGGGCTCGACGATCGCGACCACCGCGCTGCTGGGCAGCCTGCTGCTGCCCGAGATGCTGCGCCGGCGCTACCACCCGCACATGGCGATGGGCCCGATCATGGCGATCGGTGGCGTCGACATGCTGATTCCGCCCTCGGCGCTGGCGGTACTGCTGGGCAGCCTGTCCGGCATCTCGATCACGCAGCTGCTCATCGCCGGCATCGTGCCGGGCACGCTGATGGCGGCGATGTTCATCGGCTGGATCGTGCTGCGCGCGACGATGAACCCGGCGCTCGCGCCACCGTTCGAGCACGAGGAGATTGGCTTCTGGCAGCGCTGGGGGCCGCTGGCGGTATATGTGATCCCGCTGGTGCTGATCTTCGTCACCGTCATCGCGGCCATGTCGGCGGGCTGGGCCACGCCCACCGAATCTGCAGCCATCGGTGCGGTCGCCACGGTTGCGGTGGCGTGGCTGTACCGCGCACTGACCCCCGCGAACCTGATGAAATCGCTGCTGGGCACCGCGGCGATCTCGGGCGTGATCCTGTTCATCATCGTCGGCGCCACCACCTTCGCGCAGATCCTCACCTTCTCCGGCGCCACCAGCGGACTGGTGAAGGCGATCGAGGGTGCCGCGCTGGCGCCGATGCTGGTGCTGGCCGTGATGCTGCTGGTGCTGCTGGTGCTGGGCTGCTTCGTCGACCAGGTGAGCATGATGCTGATCTGCCTGCCGTTCTTCCTGCCGCTGGTGGCGCTGTACGGCTTCGACCCGGTGTGGTTCGGCGTGCTGTTCCTGATCTGCATGCAGCTCGGCCTGCTCACCCCGCCCTTCGGCATGCTGCTGTTCACCATGAAGAGCGTCGCGCCGCCCGGCATCACGATGAACCAGGTATACCGGGCGGTGGCACCCTATGTAATCATGGGACTTGCGATGCTGGTGCTGGTGGTGCTGATTCCCCCGCTGGCGACATGGTTGCCGGACACAATCATTGGTCGGTAGGCACATCCTATGAGTCTCGCTTCTACTTCATGTTTGCCTAAGCAATCCCTCACGCTGAGTCAGGTTTGGATACGCTCGGCAGTGGTACGCGAGTACCCGCTCTCGACCGAGCATATGGGCATTCTGTTCAACCACCCTTTACGTTTCACGCTGATCGCTAGCGCGCTTACTGGCTCCCCTTACAAGTGAGGCATCCATGTTGACGATCATCGTTACTAACTTTGGTCCTATCCGGGAGGCGAAGTTCGAGTACTCAAGATTTGTTGTCTTGATCGGACCGCAATCTTCCGGCAAAAGTACCCTCGCGAAGCTCGCGTACTTCTTCCTTCAACTCCGTGACGAAGTAATGGAGTTTGTGCTCGCCGAAAGCAGAACAGTTAAGGTAGAGCCCGGTGATGTTGCGTTTAGGTTTACCAAGATACTTCGATCTCGCTTCGCGGAATTCTTTGGTCCAGCTCGCGCGCTGGCCGACTCCAAAATTGTATGTCGCTATCAGAGTGGACTAGAAGTTCGCGTAGCCCAACTGAAGGGCAACTACAAGTACATCGAGCCTGTTGTCCCTCCGGCTCTCGCTTCGCAGATTCGCCAGCTTATTGCCGAATCGCGGAAGGTGCTCGAAAAGGACAGGCAGCCTAGTGCTCTGATCTCAACCGCGGGTCGAATTGCGTCGGAGCAGACGGAGCGCGCTCTTCTCCATCTAGTACGTTCAAGGTGTAACGAACTATTTGGCTTCGAGAAAGAACTGCTGTTTGTTCCGGCGGGCAGAAGCATTCTGTCCACTTTGTCGGATCAACTTCAGTATATTCATCCGCACTCTCTAGACTATCCGATGAGGCGCTTCGTAGACACGGTCAACCGAACGCGCGGCTTCTTTGATAAGTCCCTAGATGATCTAGTCACCGCGAAGCGCGCTCTTACGTCCGACCCCATTCATCAAGTTTCCGTTCGAGATGCCAAGAATTTTGTGCATAAGATCCTTCGCGGAGAGTATCGCTTTGACAAAGAAGGGGGCAAGATCTTAGTTGATAGGACAACCTTCACGAAGATCAATTACGCCTCATCAGGACAACAAGAGTCGGTGTGGATTCTGCTGTCGCTATTCCTTCTGGTGCTTGAGAACGCAAAGGCTCTAGTAACTATAGAAGAACCGGAAGCGCATCTCTTTCCTGATGCCCAGAAGGACATGCTCGAGTTCATCGCGTATGTGTTCAACAAAGTTGGTTGCGACATATTCATCACCACGCACTCTCCATACATCCTCGCCAGAATCAACAACTTGATCTACGCACACGAGTTACATGATCGCAACCCAGCGGCGGTGTCAAAGATTCTCAAGCGAGAGGTTCAGCTACCCGCCCCAGATGTAACTGGATACTTTGTAAGCGAAGGTAAGCTGCACCCGCTAAAGGGAAAGTCAGGGCCGTTTCTCCGAAACGAGCTTCTCGATGGCGCCTCTGACCGCATGAACGAGGAGTTTGAAGCTCTCTTGTATATCGAACAGAGTGACCGGCATGCGAAGCGCATTGGGTGAGACGGGGCTCCAGTTTGACGACACGAGAGCTACGGTTGCATTCTCTGAGAATTCGCGCCGATACGAAGCGCAGAATCCTCGGCGGACTCGAGTGTTAGGTTACAGGGTGGATGGGTCGATGCTGTCTCGTCTGAAGAGATCTTGTGACTATCTTGTTGGCGTACCACAGATGAAGCGCGTCTATCTAGTTGAGTTGAAAGGACGCCACCTGCGTGAGGCGATTGATCAGATCGCTACAACCATTGATCGCCTACAGCCGACGCTTACGGGCCAAACGCTGCACGGGAGGGTCGTCTTATCGCGAGTTGCAAGACCTGACATACGAAGCGCCGATACTCTAATGCTGCATAGGAGATTGGCACTAACTGGCGGCGACCTCGTCTATAAGTCAATGCAACTCTCCGAGAGGATCTAAGAGTCGCATGGAACGCTCTTTCAAGGAGGAAGTCGGCAAGCTGAGGCTGGGAGACGGCGAGGTCTTCCATGGCGAGGGAATCCTCGCGGTCACCAAGGCGCTGCTGCAGTCGGGCGTGTCCTACGTCGGTGGCTACCAGGGGGCGCCAGTGTCGCACATGATGGACGTGCTGAACGACGCGCGCGACATCATCGAGGAGCTCGGCATCCACATCGAGACCAACGCCAACGAGGCCGGCGCGGCGGCGATGCTCGGCGCGTCGATCAACTACCCGCTGCGCGGCGCCGTGACCTTCAAGTCCACCGTAGGCACCAACGTCGCGTCGGACGCCCTGTCGAACCTCGCCTCGGCCGGCGTCAAGGGCGGCGCGCTGATCGTGCTCGGCGAGGACTACGGCGAGGGCTCCTCGATCATCCAGGAGCGCAGCCACGCCTTCGCGATGAAATCGCAGATCTGGCTGCTCGACCCGCGGCCGAACCTGCCCGCCATCGTCCGCGCGGTGGAGCAGGCCTTCGAGTTGTCCGAAGCGTCGAACACGCCGGTGATGCTGGAACTGCGCATCCGTGCCTGCCACGTGCACGGCGCCTTCCCGACGAAGGCGAACCGCGCGCCGCAGTTCTCGCGCCGCGCTTTCCTCGAGAACCCCGAGTTCGACTACGCGAAAATCTGCCTTCCGCCCTCCACCTACGTGCAGGAAAAGCACAAGATCGACGTGCGCTGGCCGGCGGCGGTGAAGTACATCCGGGATCACGGCCTGAACGAGGTGTTCCCGGGCGAACGCAGCGACGTCGGCATCCTCTGCCAGGGCGGCATGTACAACGTCGTGATCCGCGCGCTGCAGCAGCTGGGGCAGGCCGACGTGTTCGGCAGCTCGCGCATCCCGATCTACTGCATGAACGTGACCTACCCGCTGGTGCCGGAGGAGATCGTCGCGTTCTGCACCGGCAAGGCCAGTGTGCTGCTGGTGGAGGAAGGCCAGCCGGCCTACATCGAGGACGCGGTGCAGGCGGCGCTGCGGCGTGCCGGCGTGCAGGACACGGTCGTGCATGGAAAGGACCTGCTGCCGCTGGCGGGCGAGTACACCGGCGAGACGGTGCTCGCCGGCATGTCGCGCTTCCTCGGCGAGGAACGCGCGTTCGACGTGCTCACCGCGCAGAAAAAACGCGCGACGGAACTGCTGGGCGCACCGTTGCCGGTGCGCCCGCCAGGCTTTTGCGTCGGCTGCCCCGAGCGCCCGGTGTTCGCGGCGATGCGCCTGATCGAGAAGGACTCGGGCAAACTGCACGTGTCGGCCGACATCGGTTGTCACCTCTTTTCTTCGCTGCCGCCGTTCAACATCGGCAACACCGTGCTGGGCTACGGGCTGGGCCTCGCGTCCAACTCGGCGATCAACCCGATGTTCGGCAAGCGCACGCTCACCGTGATGGGCGACGGCGGCTTCTGGCACAACGGCCTCACCACCGGCATCGCCAACGCGGTATTCAACAAGGATGACGGCATCCTGGTCATCATGAAGAACGGCTACAGCTCGGCGACCGGCACGCAGGAACTGCCATCCTCTCCCCAGCACAGCAAGGAGAAATCCGCCGACATGAGCATGGAGCGCGCGCTCGCCGGCGTCGGCGTCGGCTGGACGCGCACGGTGCACACCTATCACGTCGGCGAACTGAAGAAGACGCTCGCCGATGCGATGTCCACCGGCTACCAGGGGCTGAAGGTCATCATCGCCGAGGGCGAGTGCCAGCTCGAGCGCCAGCGCAAGATCAGGCCAGTGGTAGCCAAGGCGCTGGCCGCGGGCGAGCGCGTCGTCAAGGTGAAGTACGGCGTCGACGAGGACACCTGCACCGGGGACCATTCCTGCATCCGGCTCTCGGGCTGCCCCACACTCACGGTCAAGGACAACCCCGACCCGCTGCGCCGCGACCCGGTGGCCACCGTGATCGAGGGCTGCGTCGGCTGCGGCCTGTGCGGCGAGAACGCGCACGCGGCGACCTTGTGCCCCTCGTTCTATCGCGCCGAGCTGGTGCAGAACCCCTCCGCCTGGGACAGGCTGCTCTTCCGTCTACGGGGCATCTTCACCGGCGCAACGCTCGTCGCCTAGGGCCGGGGCGCGCGATGCGGAGCGCTATACTCGCTCGATGCTGCGCGAACTGTTCGACCTGTTCCGCACGCCCAAGCCTGCGGCGGATCTGCGCGACGACTGCATCTGGCGCTCCGGCCTGCTGCGCCGGGAAGGCATCCGGCGCGAAGTCGAGATGTCGCTGGCTGAAGGCCGCGCCGCGCTAGTCCTCGCGACGGACAGCAAGGACATCGCGCACTTCGGCGCGATGCTGGACGCGCACGCGCCGCTCGACTCCCGCCGGCCGGGCTTCGCCGACGCAATCCGCGCGCTCGGCGTCGATGCGCGCCCCGTGATCCTCGGCATTGCCGTCAAGCCGCCTGCTGCCGAACTGATCGCGCGGCACTCGCCGATCGACGTCACGGTGTGCGGGCGGCACGACCGACGCGCGGATGACGAAGTGCTGGTACGCCATGCGCTGTCGCTGGGCCCGCGGACATCGATTACCTTCCATCTCGCGCTGGACGACGCACTGATGGCGGGCCTTGGCTCCACGCTGGAGCCCCTGCTCGCGAAGCTCGGCGACGACGGCACCGAGCCCGTCTCCAACGCGCAGTGCAGCAAGGCCATCGAGCGCTGGCAGGCCAGGCGCAGCGCGGCCTAGCAGGCGGCGCGAGGGCCCGGCGGTGAGCACGCAAGAGCCGGGATCCGACAGCCGCGCGACACAGCCCCCGCGCGCGCGCGCGGCGTTTCCCCTCGCTGAGATCGCCACCAGCGCGCTCGCGATCGGGACGTTCGGTGCCCTGCTGGCCGGCGCCGGCTGGTGGCTGGCGGAGCTCCACGTCCTCATCTCGCTGGCGGTGCTCGCCGCGCTGTACATGGTCCTCGGCGTGCTCGTGCTGCTCGCGCCGCTGTCGATCGGCGGGCGCCGCGACCTCAGGCGCGAATGGCGAAGCGGCACATACGCGGAAACAGCGGGGCTGCACGCCGGCATGCTGCTCGCGTTCATGATGGCGTACGGCGCGCTGTGCGGCGCGCTGCACCGCGTGTTCCCGGGTCTGTATCACGCTGCCGCAGCGCAGCCGGGCATGCTCGACTGGCTGCTGTGGAGTGCCGACTCGGTGATGCAGGCGCTGAGCCTTCACCTGCTTGCCCTTGCCGGCATCGCGGCCTCGCCAATCCGCGCAGACCACTGGTCGAGCATCGCGCTGGAGATCGCGTTCCGCCTCGAGCTGGGGTTCTACCTGGTGCTGGTCGTGTTCCGCCTGATCCGCTTCGGTCGCGAGGAGGCGGCGCGCGGGAATCAGCGATAATCCCCCGCATGGAGCGCTCGTTCGCAAGCGAGATCGGAAGCCTGAAGCTCGGCGACGGCGACACCTTCCACGGCGAAGGCATTCTCGCGGTCACCAAGGCGCTGCTGCAGTCGGGCGTGTCCTACGTCGGCGGCTACCAGGGTGCGCCGGTGTCGCACCTGCTGGACGTAATGGTGCAGGCGCGCGACTACATGGACGAGCTGGGCGTGCACGTCGAAGCGTGCACCAACGAAGCCTCGGCGGCGGCGATGCTGGGCGCATCGATCAGCTATCCGGTGCGCGGCGCGGTGACGTGGAAATCCATCGTCGGCACCAATGTCGCATCGGATGCGCTGTCGTACCTTTCCACCGCCGGGGTGATGGGCGGCGCGCTGATCGTCGCCGGCGAGGACTACGGCGAGGGCGCCAGCGTGGCGCTCGAGCGCACGCATGCAATCGCGATGAAGTCCTCGCTGTGGATGCTCGACCCGCGGCCCAATCTCGCCAGCATCGTGCGCATGGTGGAGAAGGGGTTCGAGCTGTCGGAAGCGTCGAACACCCCCGTAATCGTGGACCTGCGCATCCGTGCCTGCCACGTGCAGGGGCAGTTTGCCGCGAAGTCGAACCGCGCCGCGGCGATGTCCAGGCGGCACACCGGCGCTGCCGCGGGTTTCGACTACGAACGGCTGTCGCACCCGCCCGCGACCTTCCGCCAGGAAAAGCTGAAGGCCGAGGTGCGCCTGCCCGCCGCGCGGCGCTTCATCGCTGCGGAGAAGCTGAACGAGGTCTTCGGTGGCGACTGCGGGGACGTCGGCATCATCGTGCAGGGCGGCCTGTACAACAACCTGCTGCGCGCGCTGCAGAAGCTGGGGGCCGCCGATGCCTTCGGCGCCAGCCGGGTGCCGATCCTCGCGCTGAACGTGGTCTACCCGCTGGTGCCAGAGGAAATCACGAACTTCTGCGCCGGAAAGCGCGCGGTCATCGTGCTCGAGGAGGGCCAGCCCGAATTCATCGAGCAGGACGTGGCGACGACGCTGCGCCGCGCGGACCTGCAGACAAAGCTGCACGGCAAGGACCTGCTGCAGATGGCGGGCGAGTACACCGCCGAGGTGATGGTGCGCGGGCTGGCCGAGTTCCTTGCCCGGCATGCGCCCGGGCTCGATGCCGCCTCGGGCCGCGAATGGCTGGCGAGAGCGGCCGATACGCGCATGCGCGCCGCGGAGCTGCTGTCGGGCCTGCCGCCGCGACCACCCGGATTCTGCATCGGCTGCCCGGAGCGCCCGGTGTTCGCCGCGCTCAAGCTCGCGGCGCGCAAGACCGGCATGCCGCACGTTTCAGCGGACATCGGCTGCCATGCCTTCGCCACCTTCGAGCCATTCTCGATGGGCAATTCGATTCTCGGCTACGGCATGAGCCTCGCGTCGTCCGCGGGCGTATCGCCGATGATGTCACAGCGCCCGCTCGCGGTGATGGGCGACGGCGGCTTCTGGCACAACGGCCTGCTCTCGGGCGTGGCCTCGAACCTGCTGAACCGCGGCGACGCGGTGCTGCTGGTGATGCAGAACGGTTATTCGTCGGCGACCGGTACGCAGGAGCTGATCTCCTCGCCGCCCAAGGACTCGCGCGAGCGCTCGGGCAGCAGCGCCACGCATGCCAGCCGCACCATCGAGAACGCGCTGCAGGGACTGGGCGTGCAGTGGCTGCGCACGGTGCACACCTACGATGTCGCGCGCATGCAGCGCACGCTGGGCGAGGCGCTCACCACGAACGCGAAAGGCCTGAAGGTAATCGTCGCCGAGGGTGAATGCCAGCTCGAGCGCCAGCGCCGGGTCAAGCCCGAGACGGCGCGCATGCTGGCGGCGGGCGAGCGCGTGGTGAAGGTGAAGTACGGCGTCGACGAGGACACCTGCACCGGGGACCATTCCTGCATCCGGCTCTCGGGCTGCCCCACACTCACGGTCAAGGACAACCCCGACCCGCTGCGCCGCGACCCGGTGGCCACCGTGATCGAGGGCTGCGTCGGCTGCGGCCTGTGCGGCGAGAACGCGCACGCGGCAACCTTGTGCCCCTCGTTCTACCGCGCCGAGCTGGTGCGGAACCCCTCGGCCTGGGACAGGCTGCTACATGCATTTCGAAAGGCGCTGGTACCGGCATGAGCCTCCCGGATCGCACCATCACGATACTCGTCGCCGCACTCGGCGGCGAAGGCGGCGGCGTCATGGCCGACTGGCTGATCGAGGCCGCAGCGCAGGCCGGCTTTCCGGCGCAGAGCACGTCGATCCCGGGTGTCGCCCAGCGCACCGGTGCCACCACCTACTACCTCGAGATCTACCCAGCGAGGCGCGAGCTTCTGGACGGGCGCGAGCCCGTGATGTCGCTTACGCCCAGCCCCGGCAACGTCGACGTCATGGTCGCTTCCGAGCTCGTCGAGGCCGGCCGCGCGATGCAGAACGGCTACGTCAACCCGGACCGCACTACGCTGATCGCCTCCACGCACCGCATCTACGCGACGATGGAGAAGATGCAGATGGGCGACGGGCGCTTCGATTCCGAGCGCGTCATCGCGGCGGCGAAGGCGCTCGCCAGGCGCGCGGAACTCTTCGACATGCGCGAGCTGGCGCAAGCCAACGGCACGGTGATCAACGCGGTGCTGTTCGGTGCCATGGCGGGCTCCGGCGCGCTGCCGCTGACGCGCGAAGCCTGTGAGGCGGCGATCCGCAAGGCTGGGCGCGGCGCCGAGGCCAGCCTGCGTGGCTTCGCCGCGGGCTTCGACATCGCCGCCGGCACGCGCGCGGCCCCGGTGGCGGCGCCGAAAGCGCTCCCGCCTGGCACGCAGGAGATCCTCGACCTCGGCGTCGCGCGGCTGAAGGACTACCAGGGCGAGGCGTACGCGAAGCTTTTCCTGGACCGCGTGCAGTCGCTCGGGACGGACGACACGACGCTGATCGGCGAAACCGCGCGACATCTCGCGGTGTGGATGAGCTACGAGGACATCATCCGCGTCGCCGACCTGAAGACGCGGCCGTCGCGCTTCGAGCGCGTGCGCAGGGAGGTCGGCGCGAAGGAGGGCGAGCCGGTAGTCGTGATCGATTACCTCAAGCCGGGCGTCGAGGAAGTGGCTTCCTTGCTGCCGCCATCGTTCGGTCGCGCGCTGGTGTCGTGGGCCGAGCGCAGGGGAAAGCTGGACGCCTGGAACGTCGGCATGCACGTGAAGACCTCGGGCGTGCTCGGCTACCTGGTGATGCGCTCGCTTGCCTGGTTGAAGCCCTGGCGCCCGCGCAGCTACCGCTATGCCGAGGAGCAGAAGCTGATCGAGCGCTGGCTCGCGCACGTGCGCGAGGCGGCAAAGACCAGCGTGCCGCTGGCGCTCGAGATCGCCGAATGCGCACGCATCGTCAAGGGCTATGGCGACACGCACCGGCGCGGCAAGGCGAACTTCCTCGCCATCATGGACGCGCTGGTGGAGAACCCCGCCGCCAGCGATCCGGACGGGCAGGCGCAGGCGATCCGCAAGGCGCGGGAAGCCGCGCTTGCCGACCCCGAGGGCAAGGCCCTCGGGGGTGCGCTCGGCAAGCCGGTGACCTGGCTGAAGCCGGTCGGCTAGCTCAGTACTCCATCTCCGGCGTGGCGGGCGCCGACGCCTTCTCGGGCTTCGGCGCCTCGGCGACGGTTGCGTCCGTGGTCAGGATCAGCCCGGCGACCGACGCGGCATTCTGCAGCGCCGCGCGCGTGACCTTGGCCGGATCGATGACGCCGGTCTGCACCAGGTCGCCGTACTCGCCGGTGGCGGCGTTGTAGCCGAAGTTGCCGCTGCCCGCCTCCACTCTCGCGATCACCACCGCGGGCTCGTCGCCGGCGTTGGCGGCAATGGCACGCAGCGGCTCCTCGAGCGCGCGCAGCACGATGCGGATGCCGGCGTCCTGGTCGTCGTTGGCGCCCTTCAGCTTGCCGATCGCGGCACGGGCGCGCAGCAGCGCCACGCCACCGCCCGGCACCACGCCCTCCTCGACCGCCGCGCGCGTGGCGTGCAGCGCATCGTCGACGCGGTCTTTCTTCTCCTTCATCTCGACTTCGGTGGCAGCACCGACCTTGATCACCGCGACCCCGCCGGCGAGCTTGGCCACGCGCTCCTGCAGCTTCTCCTTGTCGTAGTCGGACGTGGCCTCCTCGATCTGCGCCTGGAGGGCCTTGACGCGGGCCTTGATCTTCGCGGCATCGCCCGCACCGCCGATGACGGTGGTGTTCTCCTTCTGGATCTCGACGCGCCTGGCGCGGCCGAGGTCGGTCAGCGCGACCTTCTCCAGCTGGCGGCCGGTTTCCTCGGACACGACAATGCCGCCGGTGAGGATCGCGATGTCTTCGAGCATCGCCTTCCTGCGGTCGCCAAATCCCGGCGCCTTCACCGCGGCTACCTTCAGCACGCCGCGCATGGTGTTGACCACCAGCGTCGCCAGCGCCTCGCCCTCGACTTCCTCGGCGATGACCAGCAGCGGCTTGCCGGCCTTGGCAACCTCTTCCAGCACCGGCAGCAGTTCGCGGACGCTCGAGATCTTCTTGTCGTAGAGCAGGATCAGCGCGTCCTCCAGCACTGCCGTCTGCTTGTCGGGGTTGTTGATGAAGTACGGGCTGATGTAGCCGCGGTCGAACTGCATGCCTTCGACGACATCGAGCTCGTTGGCGAGGCTCTTGCCGTCCTCGACCGTGATCACGCCCTCCTTGCCGACCTTGTCCATGGCATCGGAAATGATCTTGCCGATGTCGGCATCGGAGTTCGCCGAGATCGCCGCGACTTGCGCGATTTCCTTCGACGTCGAGCAGGGCTTCGCGAGCCGCTTCAGCTCGTCCACGGCGGCCGCGACCGCCTTGTCGATGCCGCGCTTCAGGTCCATCGGGTTCATGCCGGTCGCGACGGCCTTCATTCCCTCGCGCACGATGGCCTGCGCCAGCACGGTCGCGGTGGTGGTGCCGTCGCCCGCCACGTCGGCGGTTTTCGAGGCCACCTGCTTCACCATCTGTGCGCCCATGTTCTCGAGCTTGTCCTTCAGCTCGATTTCCTTGGCGACGGTCACGCCGTCCTTGGTGATGAGCGGCGCGCCGAACGAGCGCTCGAGTACGACATTGCGGCCCTTCGGGCCCAGCGTCACCTTCACCGCGTCGGCAAGGACGTTCACGCCCCTGACGATGCGCGCGCGGGCGCTGTCATGGAACCGGACTTCTTTGGCTGACATGGTTGTGCTCCGTTGATTCGATCAGGTTGACGGGGGTGTCAGGCGGCCTTCTTCAGGCGCGAGCCCTGGCCCTGCTCGATGACGCCGAGGACGTCCTCTTCCTTCAGGACCAGGAACTCCTCGTCCTCGATCTTCACGGTCTGCCCGGCGTACTTGCCGAACAGCACCTTCTCGCCCGGCTTCACCTGCAGCGGCAGCGTGCTGCCATCCTGCATCAGGCGGCCGTGGCCGACCGCGATCACTTCGCCCCGCTCCGGCTTTTCCTTCGCCGTGTCGGGGATCACGATGCCCGAGGCAGTCTGCTTCTCCTCCTCCAGGCGCTTCACGATAATCCGGTCGTATAGGGGACGGATCTGCATTGCTGATATCTCCTGTGCGAGTTCAGATTAAGGATTGAAGTGTCGGCAAGGCGCCGACGCGCGGGAGAGTGTGGGCGGCCGCGCCGCTTTCAAGCCCCCGCCGGGAGGCCGTCAGGAATGGCCGGAAAGTCCTTGCGCCCTGAAGGCTCAGGGAACGATGACGCGCCGCAGCGTGCCGAGGCGATAGCGGGTGCACGACACGCGCGTGCCCACCGCGGCGCGCGGCGGTACCGGGCAGGGGGGTTCCCGCCCGCCATCGGGCGCGAGCGTGTCGTCCTCGGCGACCTGCTGCCAGACGCCGGACTGGACCGGCCGGAACTGCCAGCGCACGTACCCCACCTCGGCGGCCAGCGACAGCAGGTCGGGGCGGTCGGGCGCCTCGGCGACCAGCGCCTCGTCGCCGCCGAGGGTGTCGCCGAACGCCTGCCGGCATTCCAGCGACTCGCGCTCGGACGCGCCAGCGGTGGCGCAGGCGCGCCGTTCCTCGCGCTCCAGCTGCCAGGCGCCCAGGCGCCAGGCCGCGTCCAGCATCGCCTCGTCCAGCGCCTCCAACGCGGTCCAGCGCTCGTTGATCTGCAGCGCCGAGCCGGGCACCGGCGCCAGCGACGCGCGCCTCGCGTCGGCCGCGACGTCGCGGCGAAAGCCATGCCAGTGCAGCATCAGCAGTACCGGCGTGTTGACACGGGGAATGGCCGTCAGCGTGACGGCGAACAGGGGCAGTTGCACCGCGTCGATCTGCCCGGCGATCCTGTCGAAGACGTCCATGCAAGCTCCAGGGACACGCGCAAGGATGCCGAAAATC
Organism: uncultured Enterobacteriaceae bacterium; assembly: GCA_964612335.1. Lineage (GTDB taxonomy): Bacteria > Pseudomonadota > Gammaproteobacteria > Burkholderiales > SG8-39 > CAZTDU01. Next base: position 179,507 of record CAZTDU010000006.1, read on the forward strand.
TAGCAAACTCCGCGCGGCATGTGGAGGGGGGCGACGATTCAGTATCATCTGCCCGGACATGAGCGCGCATCCGGTCGCCCCGACGAAGGTCTTTCGCACCGAGCGCAAGATCCGCTTTTCCCACTGCGATCCGGCGGGGATCGTCTACTTCGTGCACTTCTTCGACATGGTGAGCGGCGCGGTCGAGGACTGGTTCGACGGCGCCATCGGCTTCAACTTCAACGAGATGCACATCCAGCGCCGGGTCGGCTTCCCGATCGTCAACACCGGCTGCGAGTTCTACAGGCCCTGCCACCTGGGCGACCTGCTGGCGCTTGAGCTCACCATCTCGAAGCTCGGGCGCAGCTCGATCGAGTTCTCGATCCGCGGTCGGGTCGGCGACGAGGAGAAGTTCCACGCCCGCCACAAAGTGGCGATGATGTCGCTCGACACGCTGAAGTCGCTGCCGATTCCCGACGACCTGCGCGCGAAGATGCAGCCTTACGCGGCCGGCTAGCCGCCGAATCCGTCGGCGATCATGAACTCGAGCAGCCGCGGCGCGCCCGAGGCGATCGCCTCCCTCAAGGCGGCATCGACATCCGCCGGGTCGGCGATGCGCGAGGCCTCTACGCCCATCGCGCGCGCTAGCCCCGTGAAGTCGAGCTCGGGATCGCGGAAATCCATGCCGCCGAACGCGGGCTTGCCGCGGAACGACACCATGCGCTCCTTGAGGATGCGGTAGCTGCGGTTGTTGAGGATGACGTAGGTGATCGGCCGCTTGAGATTCGCCGCGGTCCACAGCGCCTGGATGGTGTACATGGCGCTGCCATCGCCCACCACCGCGACAACCGGCCGGTCGGGCAGCGCAAGGCTCGCGCCCACCGCACCCGCCATCGCGAATCCGATGCCGCCGCTGGCGAGGCCCATGAAGCCCCTGGCATCGTGAAATCTCAGGAAGCCGAGCAGCGACGGCGTCGCGGTCAGCGCCTCCTCGACGACCAGCGCGTGCGCAGGCAGGTTCTCGGCGATGCGCCACATCAGGTAGCGCGGGTCGATCGGCTTGCCGCGCGCGAGGCCGGACGCGTCCTTAGCGAGCACCACGCGCTTCGCCGACCAGTTCGAGGACTTCAGCGCCTCGACGCGGCGCGCGCCTTCGGCAATGCGCGCTTCGCCGGCGAGGCTGCGCAACACCGGCAGCAGTGCCGCGAGCGTTTCCCTGACGTTGCCGTGAAGGGCCTGCTCGGCGTGGAAGTTCTTGCCCAGATCCCAGTCGCGCTCGCTCAACTGCACCACCGGCATGCCCGCAGGCAGCGCTTCGACCGCGCTGTAGACCGACATGCGCAGCGAGTCCCCGCCCAGGCTCAACAACAGGTCGTGCGGCGCCAGCGTGTCGCGCACCTGCTTCTGGCTGCGCGGCAGGCTGCCCATGTACGCCGGGTGGCCGGTGGGGAAGTGCGCGGAGTAGGGCACGGTCTGCTGGTACACCGGCGCGCCCAGCAGCTCGGCGAGCGCGCACGCCTCTGCCCATGCGTCCCAGGTGGCAAGCTCGTTGCCGGCGATGATCACGGCATTGCGCGCGGCGAGCAGCCTGCGGGCGAGCGCCTGCAGCGCGGCTTCCGAAGGCCGCGAGGCAGGGTCCACGCGCGTCGGCCGTCCGAGATCCAGCTCCGCCTCGCCATCGAGGATGTCGCCCGGCAGGCTGATGAACACCGGTCCGCGCGGCGGCGCCATGGCCACCTTCGCGGCACGGCGCAGGATGCGCGGCAGGTCCTGCACCCGCGTCACCTCCACCGCCCACTTCACCATCGGCTGCGCGATTGGCACCAGGGAGTCCCACAGCAGCGGTTCCATCAGGCCGTGGCCCTGCTCCTGCTGGCCCGCGGTGAGGATCAGCGGCGAGCCGCAGAACTTGGCGTTGTAGAGCGCGCCCATCGCATTGCCCAGCCCCGGCGCGACGTGCACGTTGCACGCGGTCAGCCGGTTCGACGCGCGCGCATAGCCGTCGGCCATCGCTACCACCACGCCCTCCTGCAGGCCGAGCACGAAGCGCGGCTCGCCGCGCCCCGCAAGGGCGTCCATGATCGCGAGCTCGGTGGTACCCGGATTGCCGAACAGGTGATCGACGCCCTCGTCGGCGAGGATGGACAGGAACGCGTCGCGCCCGGTGACCCGGCTGGAAAGATCGGTCATCGCGCCTCCGCCATCGGCGTGAACATCGGCACCGGCGGTCCGCCCTCGGTGGGCTTGAATACCACCTTCACCGGCTGGCCAATGCGTACCGCGTCGAGGTCGCAATCGACGATGTTGGTGATCATCGACACGCCCTCGGCGAGCGTGACGTAGGCGATGCAGTACGGCACCGGAACGCCGCGCCTCAGTACGCTGTAGGTGTAGATGGTGCCGGTTCCCCGCGCCTCGATCCATACGGTACTTGCGGAGAAGCAGTGCGGGCAGATCGCGCGCGGGTAGAAGTGCGCCTCGCCGCAATCCGCGCACTTCTTCACCAGCAGCCTGCCCTCGGCAGCGGCATCGAAGAACGGCTTCACCTCGGCGTTCATCGCGGGCGCGGGGATCTTCCTGTCCTGCGACATCAGCGCCATGGCTACCCCCTTTCCATGATCAGCGTCGCGCTCGCATGCCGGGTGCCGAGCTGCCCGCCGGTGCCCTGGGCAAGCGCCAGCGCGCAGTTCTTCACCTGCACCGCAGGATGCGCTTCCCCGCGCAGCTGGCGCACAGCCTCGATCACCTTGGTCATGCCGCCGCGATTGGCGGGATGGTTGTTGCAAAGGCCGCCGCCGTCGGTGTTGAAAGGCAGCCTGCCGCTGCCGGATATCAGGTTGCCGTCGGCGACGAAACGACCGCCCTCGCCCTTGGCGCAGAAGCCCAGGTCCTCGAGCTGAATCAGCACGGTGATGGTGAAGCTGTCGTAGATCGATGCGTACTGGATGTCGGCAGGCTTCACGCCAGCCTCCTCGAATGCCACCGGCCCGGACCAGGCTGCCCCGGACACCGTGAGGCTGGGCTTCCCGCCCCCTTGCCCCTTCGGCGCCTCGCCCGCGCCCAGCAGCTTCACCAGCGGACGCTTGAGGCTGCGCGCAATCTCGGGCCGCGCGACGATCACCGCGCCGCCGCCATCGGACACCACGCAGCAGTCCAGCCGGTGCAGCGGATCAGCCACCATCGGCGAATCCAGCACGTCCTTCACCGTCACCACGTCGCGCAGCATGGCATGTGGATTGTGCTGCGCGTGGTGCGATGCGGCGACCTTGATCCACGCCAGCTGTTCGCTGGTGGTGCCGTACTCGTGCATGTGCCGCATCGCCGCCATCGCATAGCTGTTGGCGGTGACGATGCCGTAGGGGGCCTCGAACGGGCCGTCGGGGACCGCGGCACCCCAGCTGCGCGGCTGCGTGCCGCTGGAGCCTTCGGAGCGCGGACGCCCTGCGAGCGTGACGAGCGCGATGCTGCACTTGCCCATCGCGATCGCCTGCGCGGCATGCGCGACATGGATCAGGTACGACGAGCCGCCGGTATCGGTGGCGTCCACATGCCGCACCCTCAGCCCCATGTAGTCGAGCATCGACAGCGGCCCCAGCCCGGGCGCATCGCCGGCGCAAAAATAGCCGTCGACGTCGCGATGCGACAGTCCCGCATCCTGGAGCGCGCCCTTCGCCACCTCGGCGTGCAGTTGCGCGACCGACTTGTCCTCGGCCTTGCGTGTCGGGTGCTCGTAGGCGCCGACAATATATGCCTTGCCCGCGATCGTCATGCGATCCTTGCGTAGCCGTATGCGTAGTTGGTGCGCGCACCGCCTTCGCGCTCGTACACAGCCTTGTGCCGGGCGATGACGTCGCCGGCGAGCGCGGCGCGCTGATCGGGCCGGAACCCATACAGACGCGCGTTGTTCTCGCCGAGGATGGCGTTCTTCACCGCGCCATCCGCCGGCCCCAGCGGCGCGAGTCCGTGCGCCTTCTGCAGGTCCGCGGGAATCTCGATCCGGCGCAGCGCCTCGATCTGCCATTGCGGCGCCCCGGTCCAGATGGCATCCGTTCCCCAGCAGACGTGGTCCGCGCCCATGCCGCGGATCATCTGCCCGAGCATCACCGCCGCGAGGCGCGGCTCGGCGATCGTCGACTGGGCGAAGATCTGGCCGAGGTCGGCGTAGACGTTCGATACGCCATGCCCGCCGGGAATCTCGGCAAGGTCGGTGACCCAGTCGATGCGCCCGGTACGCTCGAACTGCTGCCAGAGGGGCCCGGCGCCGCCGCCCCGGTAGGCAGCGTGGTAGATGATGAAGTTGAGTTGCGGCCAGTCCTTCGCCGCCTTGCCGACGTCGCGGACGTCGGCATGATCCCTGAGGTGCGGAAACCTCTGCGTGACCGCCTCGGGATACAGGCCCTTGTGGATGCAGACGTTGCGGATCCCCGACTTCACGAATTTCTCGTACGCCGGATACATCAGCTTCTCGTCGTCGAGCCGGTACGGGTGGCGCGACAGGTGCTTGTTGGTGTTGTCGCCGACCGTATAGCCCTTCCACGAATCCGGCTTCAGGACCTCGATCTGGCGGTCGATATCCTCCAGCCAGCCCGGGTAGCCCGGCGTGATGATGCCGTGCGCGAAGAGCCGCTTCGTGCCGGCAATGGCGTTCACTGTCGCACGCGCATCGCGCTTCATCTCGTTGGTAAGGAACCAGTCGCGCGGCTCCTCCGACGGCGAGCCGCTGATGCAGGCGACCTTGGTGTCGCTGTCGAGGAAGATCTCCTTCAGGTAGTTGGCGAACTTGAGGTCCTCCAGCGTCTGCTCCCTGCCGCGCAGCGCCGGATTCCAGCCCGCCTTGCCCACCGCCTCGCGGCTGCGCACGAACGCCTCCAGGCGCGTGTCGTCGCGCAGGAAGTGCGTGTGCATGTCCATGACAAACTGGCCCGCGTAGCGCGCGGCGCGTTCCGTCGCCAGCTCCGGCGTCTGCGCCTCCGCGCGCGACACCCCGAACAGCGGCCCGAAGGTGTCGTTCATCGCGAGGAAGGCGGCTGCCATGCCCGATGCGGTGCGCAGGAACGCCCGCCGGCTCATGCCGTGCCGGCGCGCAAGCACCGCGCCGAGGGCCTTGAGGCGCGCCTCGAACTCGCGCTGCCTCGCGCTCTGGGGCTCGGGCGCGAACTCGTCGCTTGACACCGCTTGCACCGGGATCGGCGACTGGAACAGCGCCGACTCGGCGGGTGCCAGCGTCGATACCTGTTCCTCAGTCAGCAGCCTCATACATGCCTCCATGCGACGGCATCGGCCCGCGGCCCACACCGCACTCTACCCGCAGGCGAGCGGGGGCGCGGCACGGGACCGCGCGCTGTTTCGATTGCCGCAACCCGGCGGACGCGGGAGAATCGGCCCTCAGCCTCCAACACAAGCCATGGCCAGCGTTCCCCAGCCCAGCATCGGCGCCGCACGGCAGGAGTTCTATCGCCGCATGGACGGCGACAATCTCACCCCCCTGTGGGAGGTGCTGCACAACCTCGTGCCGCCGCTGCCGTCGACCGGCTGCGTGCCGGCGCTGTGGAAGTACCGGGACGTGCGGCCCTACATCCTCGAATCTGGAACGCTGATTACCGCGAAGGAAGCGGTGCGCCGGGTGCTGATCCTCGAGAACCCCGGCCTGCGCGGGCAGTCCTCGATCACGCGCAGCCTCTACGCCGGCCTGCAGCTGATCCTGCCGGGGGAGGTCGCGCCCAGCCATCGACATACCCAGTCCGCGCTGCGGTTCATCGTCGAGGGATCGGGGGCGTATACGGCGGTGGACGGCGAGCGGACGGTCATGCATCCGGGAGACTTCATCATCACCCCTGCCTGGACCTGGCACGACCACGGCAACCCGGCCGACGGCGAGCCGGTGGTGTGGCTGGACGGACTGGACATCAATATCGCGCAGATCTTCGGCGCGCAGTTCATGGAGATCCACCCGGAGGAAGCGCAACCGGTTTCCAGACCCGAGGGTGACTCCGGCAACCGCTACGGCAACAACCTCGTGCCGCTCGGCCCGCTGCCGCAGGGCAGGACCTCGCCGATCTTCAACTATCCCTACGCGCGCAGCCGCGAGACGCTGGCGACGATGCGCCGCAACGGCGACCCCGATCCCTGCCACGGCTGGAAGATGCAGTTCATCAACCCGCTGACCGGCGGCCCCGCGATGCCGACGATGGGCACGTTCATCCAGCTGCTGCCCGAGCGCTTCGAATCGACGCCGTACCGATCCACCGACGGCATGATCTTCAGCGTGGTCGAGGGCACGGGGCGCGTGACGATAGACGCGCAGGCGTTCGACTACGAGCCGCGCGACGTGTTCGTCGTGCCGCCATGGTCTGCGGCCACGTTCGAGACGCGCGGCGAATGCGTGCTGTTCAGCTTTTCTGACCGCCCGGCGCAGGTCGCGCTCGGCTTCTGGAGGGAACAACGTGGTTGATGCGGCACGAGACGCGGCCTTCTATTCGCGCGAGTACAACAACCGGCAGCTGGTGCCGGAGCACCCGGAGATCCTCGCGCGCTGGGCCGACGAGTCGGCGAAGGCGCGAAACACCATGACCTGCCACATCGGCGTGCGCTACGGCGACATGCCGGGCGAGACAATGGACATCTTCCCCGCGCGCATGACCGGCGACGGCACCTGCATGATGTTCATACACGGCGGCTACTGGCGCGCCATGGACAAGAGCAGCCACGCGTTCCTCGCGCCGCCCTGGGTGGGCGCCGGCGTGTCGGTGGCGCTGGTGAACTACGACCTCTGCCCCAAGGTCAGCATCGACGAGATCGTCAGGCAGATGCTGCGGGCGTCGCGCTGGCTGTACCTGCACTGCGAGGACTACGGCATGGACCAGGACCGTCTGTACGTCGCCGGCCACTCCGCGGGCGGACACCTGACCGCGATGATGATGGCGGCGCACTGGCCGGTGTTCGACAAGGACCTGCCCAAGGACCTTTTCAAGGGCGCGCTGGCGATCAGCGGCATCTACGACATGCGGCCGATCCGGCACGTGGACTTCCTGCAACCCGACCTGCGCCTGGACGAGGTGTCCGCCGAGCGTCTTTCGCCGGCGCTGATCCCGCCCGCCACCCGCATGCCGGTCGCCACCTGCGTCGGCGGCAACGAGAGTTCCGAGTTCCACCGTCAGGCGGCGTTCCTCAAGGAGCGCTGGAGAAGCGCGGTGGCCTTCGAGATCCCGATGCCGGGAACGAACCATTTCACGGTGCTGGACGCGCTGGCCGATCGCAACAGCGCGCTGTTTGCCGGCGCGCGGCGCATGATGAAGCTGGATCGATGAGCGGGGAGTTCCTCGCGGCAGGCGACTACGTCGATCGCACGCCAGCGATCGAGGCGTTCGCGCGCGCGCACGCGGCCGGGGGCGGCGAGCGAGCGCGCGCAGTGTCGCTCTACTACGCGGTGCGGGATGCGATCCGCTACAACCCCTTCCTCGACTTCTCGCGCGACGCGGCGTTTCGTGCCAGCGAGGTGCTGGCGCTCGGCGAAGGCTTCTGCGTCGGCAAGGCGGCGCTGCTCGCGGCCTGCGCGCGCGTCGAAGGCATCCCGGCGCGCGTGGGGTTCGCCGACGTCAGGAACCACCTGACCACGCCCCGCCTGCGCGAGAAGATGGGCACGGACCTGTTCCTCTACCACGGCTACACCGAGCTGCTGCTGGAAGGCAAGTGGGTAAAGGCGACGCCGGCGTTCAACCTTGAGCTGTGCGAGAAGTTCCGCGTCAAGCCGCTGGAGTTCGACGGCCGGGAGGATTCGATCCTGCATCCCTACGACGCCGACGAGCGCCGGCACATGGAGTACCTGCACGACCATGGCAGCTTCGCCGACGTCCCGGTCGAGCGCATACGCAAGGCCTTCCGGGAGTCATACCCGGATTTCTACGACCTCAAGGAATCCTCCGCCAGGGAAAGCTTCGGCTGAACGCGGGATGCGTTCCATCCTGGAGGAGAGTTTCCGTGCCGCTGTCGCGGCTGCAGATCCGCTGAAGATCCTTCCGGCCAAGCTTCCCCCGCCGCCGCGCGGACGCACCTTCGTCGCCGCCGCGGGCAAGGCCGCGGCGTCAATGGCCCTGGCAGTGGAGGCGCACTGGCCGGCAGATGCGCAGCTGGACGGAATTGCGCTTACCCGCTACGCGCATGGCCTGCCGACGGCACGCATCCGCGTCGTCGAAGGCGGGCACCCGGTGCCGGACGAGGCCGGCGAGCGCGCCGCGCACGAGATCCTTGCCGCGGCAAGGACGCTGCAGGCCGAGGACCTGCTGCTGGTGCTGGTGTCCGGCGGCGGCTCGGCGCTGCTGACGCTGCCCGCCGAGGGCATTTCGATGGCGGACATGAAAGCGGTGACGAAGGCCCTGCTGCGCAGCGGCGCCGACATCCGCGAAATGAACACGGTGCGCAAGCACTTGTCGGCGATCCAGGGCGGGTGGCTTGCCGCGGCGACGCAGGCACGCGTGCTGGCATTGGTGGTGTCTGACGTGACCGGCGACGACCCGACGCACATCGCCTCCGGACCCTGCGCGCCGGACCCCAGCACCTATGCAGAGGCGCGCGAGATCCTCGCGCGGTATCGGATCGAGGCGCCGACCGCGGTCCGCACCAGGCTGGATGCGGGCGCGCGCGGCGACGTCCCGGAAACGCCCAAGCCCGGCGACGCGCTGTTCTCCCGCGTGGAGAATCGCGTCGTCGCCACCGCGCATCAGTCGCTCGAGGCGGCGGCCGGGATCTTCCGCGCCCACGGCATCCAGCCGGCGATCCTCGGCGATTCGGTCACCGGCGAGGCGCGCGACGTGGCGAAGGTCATGGCGGCGCTGGTGCGCGAGATCCGCGAGCACGGGGCGCCGTTCAAGCCGCCGGTGGCGCTGATTTCCGGCGGCGAGTGCACGGTCACCGTCAGGGGCGAGAAAGGGCGCGGCGGGCGCTGCAGCGAGTTCCTGCTTGCGCTCGCCCTGGAGCTGGGCAGCATGCCCGGCGTGCATGCGATCGCGGCCGATACCGACGGCATCGACGGTTCCGAGGACAACGCGGGCGCGGTGCTGGTGCCTGACAGCCTCGCGCGCGCGCAGGCCAAGGATGTCGATGCGGCCCGGCTGCTGGCCGGGAACGACAGCTACGCCTTCTTCGCCGCGCTCGGCGACCTGGTGCTCACCGGCCCGACGCGTACCAACGTCAACGACTACCGCGCGATCCTGATCGAGGCGCCCGGCGGCGGCAGTTGAACTGGCCGATGGGACTGCCTGTTCCGCAGTCGAGCACGAACTGCTCCTCCTCGCCGGCCGCGGTCGCTGGCAGGCTGGCGAGGAACTCCTCCAGCGGAACGTCGGCGGACGCAAGCACGAACATCGGCACGCTCGGCGGCGGCAGGCTCAGCAGGTCGACCGGCAAGCTGGCGCCGAACAGGGCGCCGTAGGCGCCTTGCAGGGGATCCCCCGGGTACACCGCGGTGATGCGCAAGGTCCCCTGCACGAACGTCAGGGTGTAGTTGGAGGAAGTGACGCCGAACGGCGTGACCGAATAGCTACCGGGAGGAGAGCTCGCATTCGCGCCAGTGGAGAACTGCAGCGCCCCGGCGAGGCTCGCCTGCCCGTCGCCGGCCCTGAACCCCGAGTAGGTCGGCACGAACGGCGGATTGGCCACCCCCTCGCGGCGCGACGCGTCCTGCACGCCGATGGACAGAGCGGCCGGCGTCACCGTCAGCTGTCCGGTGCCGCTTAACGCCAGCGTGTAGCCGGTCAGCGGCGCGAGCGTGCCGGTTCCCAGCGTAAACGCGTACGGGGATCCCGCCACGGCCGCGGCCGCCGCGGCGCCAGTCGATACCACCTGCGGCGAGCCCGAAAGCGCCGATGCCTGCGTGTCGGCGAGGATCGCGCCGCCCCAGGTATTCGTGTTCAGGCCGGCTACCGTATACGCGGACAACGGACCTGAGCCGACGTCGTCGCCGTAGGTCTTGGCGAAGTCCGCCGGCGTCACGGTGAGCGTGCGCCCGCTCGAAAACAGGTACCGGTTGCCGGTCTGCGTGACGCCGGCCGGGGGGTTCCCGGCGTAACTGTGGGACCACAGGGCGCCGTTGCCGCTGGCAAGGCCGCCGAAGGTGTTCTGCGCCGGATCCGCGGAGTAGACGAGCCAGCGGCCGGAACCGGCCGACAATGCGGCGCTTCCCGCGTTGTTGATGAAGTTGCCGCCTGCGGCCAGCACGATGGCATTGCCGGAGCCCGCGGCCTGCAGCGCGCCGGACAGCGTCACGTCCCCGCCCGCGACCACGCTGATCGCACCGTTGACCGAGAACGCGCCCAGGTCGATCGCGCCGCCATCGCGCAGCGACGCGTCGTCCGCGGCGACGACGGTGACCGAGGAGAAGTTGTTGCCGCCGTCAGTGAGGTTGATGCTCCCCGCGGCGCCCGCATCCAGCGTCGCGGTGCCGGACACGCTCAGGGCGCCGGTCTGCGTCAGCGCGCCCGCGGTCTTCAGCGACAGCGTGCCGTTCACGTTCGCGCCGGCGAGCGCCATCGCGTTCGCGTCGGCGAAGGCGGTGTTGCCCGCGCTCGTCACCTGCACCGAGGAAAAGTCGTTCGCCGGGTTGTTCATCGTGATCGCGTTGCCGGAGGCATTGAAGCTCGCGGAACCGGTCACGGACACCGCGCCGCTCTGGCTGATCGCACCGTTGGCGTTCGCGGCCAGGCTCCCCAGTACCGTGGATGCGCGCAGCACCAGCGCACCGGAATGGGTGACGGTCGCATTGCCGCCGGTCGACAGGCCGATCCCGCCGGCGACGCCAGTGGCACTGAGCGTGATCGCGTTGGCATCGGCAATCGTGACCTGGCTCGCCGCGGCGATCGACACCGTGCCGAAATCGTTGCTGACATTCCCCAGCGTGACCGCGGCGCCGCCGGCATTGAATGTCGTGCCCGCACCGGTGGCGATGATCGCGCCGGCCTGCGTGATCGCCCCGTTCGCCGCGGTTGCGATGAGGCTGCCGGAGCCGAGATTGGACGTCGCGGGGCCGAAGTTCAGCCCGCTCGCCGAGCGCAGGTACGCGCTCTGGCCGTTGCTGCCGGCGGTCAGGTTGGCGACCGCCACGTCGATTGCGTTGTTGGCGGCGGCCCCTCCGATCGTGCCGTTGTTCGTGAACAGGGCAAGATCGCCAGCCGTGAGCGTGCGATTGGTCGTGTTGCCGTCGCCGATCGATCCCGCCGCGAGCTTTACACGGGAGCCCGCACCGAAACCGTAGGCGGCGCCAATGGTCATCGCGGCGGTGCTGTCTTCGCGGCCGACCTTCAGCGCGCCGCCGGCGCTGTTCAGGCCGGGGACGAACGAGTTCAACTCGGCCACCGTCAGGTAGCCGGTGCCGGCGACGGTGATCGCCTGCCCCGTGGTTCCAGGGCGCAGCGTCAGGGTTCCCGACGTCTGCAGGGCGTTGTTGCCCGCGTTCGTGTTCAGCGTCAGCGCGTTGGCGGCAACGGTGATGTTGCCTGCGCCGGACGCGACGTCGATATTCGCATTCTGCGTGTAGGTGCCGGTACCGGCATCGAAGCTGATCGCGCCGTTCGCCGCAGCGGTGCTGACGTTGCCCGACACCGTGATGCCGACGGCGGTGACATCCAGCGCGCCGCCGACGTTGCTCGCGGCAATGCCGATCGCGTTGGCGTCCCTCAGCGTGGCGTTTCCGGCGCCCGTGATGGCGACGGTGGAGAAGGCGTTCGACGCGTCGTCCAGCGTGAGGCCATGGGTGCCGGCATTGAAGGTCGCGAGGCCGGTGACGCTGACCTGGCTCGACTGCGTCAGGTCGCCGCCGGTCGCCAGGTTGAGGGTGCCGCGCACCACCGATGCGCCGCCGCCGATCTCCAGCGCGTTCGCGTCGACGATGCTCACGTTGTTGGCGTTCGTGATTCGCAGCCTGCCGAAGTCGTTCGCCGCATCGGTAAGCGTGATGTTGTTCGCGTTGCCAACCGAGAAGTTCGCCAGCCCGGGCACGGCGAGCGCCCCGGACTGCGTGACGTGCCCGTTCGTGGTCCTCAGCAGGAGGTTTGCGGCGTCGATCCTGCCAAGCGTGATCGCGTTGGCATCGAGCAGCGCGGCATTGCCGGTGGTGGACACCTGCACGGTGCCGAAGTTGTTCCCGGTGTTCAGCAGCGTCAGATCGCCGGACCCGATCGCGAAGTTCGCCGTGCCGGAGACGACCAGGGCCGCGCTCTGCGTCACTGCCCCGTTCGCGCTCAGCGCCAGGTTCCCCGACACGGTCGAGGTGCCCCCGCCGAAGCTCAGCCCGTCGACGTCCGCGAGCGTTACGTTGCGGCCCGACACCACCCGCAGCACGTTGAAGTTGTTCGTCGCGCGGTCCAGCGTGATGTCGTTGCCCGCCCCCGCCGTCAGCGTCGTCGTGCCCGCCGCGCTGATCGTGCTCCCGGCGGCCTGGCCCAGCGCCCCGTTGGTCACCACCGTCAGCGCCCCGCCCGCGCTCACGTTGCCCAGCGTCATCGTGTTCGCGTCGCGCAGGCTGATCGCCTGCCCTGCCGCTTGCACGACGTTGAAATTGTTCGTCGCTGTCGCCAGCGTGATCGCGTTCGACCCGGCCTGGATGTTCGCCGTCCCCGCCACGCTGACCGCCGCGCTCTGCGTCACTGCCCCGTTCGCGCTCAGCGCCAGGTTCCCCGACACGTTCGAGGCCCCAAGGATCACCGCGTTCACGTCCGTCACCTGCACGTTGCGCGCGCTCGTCACCGCCACCGTGCCGAAATTGTTCCCCGTGTTCGCCAGCGTCACGTCGTTCGCCGATCCGACGTTGGCGCTCAGCGTCGTACCGACCGACACCTCGCCGCTCTGCGTGAGGCTGCCGTTCGCGGTCAGCGTCGCCGCGCCGTTCGTGCGCAGCTGGGCGAGTTCCATCGACGACGCCTCGCGCAGCGTGATCGCGCCCGCCACCGCAGTCGCCCCGGCGCCATTCAGCGTCTGCGCCGACACGCTGCCGAAGTTGTTCCCTGCGGAATCCAGCGTGATCGCCTGTGCGGTGTTGTTCCTCGTCTCGACCGTCAGGCGCCCCGGCACAGTCAGGTTGCCGGAGTCGGTGATTGCCCCGGTGGAAGTCACCGTCAGGTTGCTCGACACCGTGGCCGCCCCCAGCGCGAAGCCTCCCGCCTCGTACAGCGTCGCGTTCCCCGCCGCCGTGATGGACACCGTCGAGAACGCGTTCGTCGTGTTGCCCAGCGTCAGGTCGTGCGTACCGGTGTTGAAGGTCGCCACCCCGGCCACCGTCAGGCGGGACGACTGCGTCACGGCGCCGCCGGCGCTGACGCCCAGCGTGCCACTTACCGCCGAGATGCCGCCGCCGAACTCGAACCCGTCGGCGTCCGCGAGCGTCACGTTACGGCCCGTCACGATGCGGACGTTGGCAAAGTCGTTGCCGCCGTTCCCCAGCACGATGTCGCTCGTCGTCGGCGTCGTGATGGTCGTGTTCCCCTCCGCGGTGATCGACGCGCCGGCTGCCTGGGTCAGCCCCCCGGCACCCGCCTGCAGCGTCAACGCGCCGGTCGCACTCACGTTGCCGAGACTCATCGCGTTGGCGTCCCGCAGGCTCACCGACTGGCCCGCCGCCGCCACGCTGTTGAAGTTGTTCGTCGCCGTCGTCAGGACGATGTCGCCGCTGCCCGCCTGAAGGTTCGCGGCGCCGGAGACGACCAGGGCCGCGCTCTGCGTGAGCGCGCCGTTCGCGCTCAGCGCCAGGTTCCCCGACACGGTCGAGGTGCCCCCGCCGAAGCTCAGCCCGTCGACGTCCGCGAGCGTTACGTTGCGGCCCGACACCACCCGCAGCACGTTGAAGTTGTTCGTCGCGCGGTCCAGCGTGATGTCGTTGCCCGCCCCCGCCGTCAGCGTCGTCGTGCCCGCCGCGCTGATCGTGCTCCCGGCGGCCTGGCCCAGCGCCCCGTTGGTCACCACCGTCAGCGCCCCGCCCGCGCTCACGTTGCCCAGCGTCATCGTGTTCGCGTCGCGCAGGCTGATCGCCTGCCCTGCCGCTTGCACGACGTTGAAATTGTTCGTCGCTGTCGCCAGCGTGATCGCGTTCGACCCGGCCTGGATGTTCGCCGTCCCCGCCACGCTGACCGCCGCGCTCTGCGTCACTGCCCCGTTCGCGCTCAGCGCCAGGTTCCCCGACACGTTCGAGGCCCCAAGGATCACCGCGTTCACGTCCGTCACCTGCACGTTGCGCGCGCTCGTCACCGCCACCGTGCCGAAATTGTTCCCCGTGTTCGCCAGCGTCACGTCGCCTGCGGCACCCACGTTGTAGGTCGAGACGCCGCTTACCGTCATTGCACCGGACTGCGTGACCGCGCCGTTCGATGCCGTCAGGGCAACGCTGCCGGCGACGCTGCTTCCTGCGAGCGCGATTGCGCCGCCGGGCGCGGTGTTGGTCACGATGACCGCGCCGGAGGTCCGGTTCGTCACGCTTACCGACGGTGTCGACACCGAGGCATTCAGGCCTGTCGACGCGTTGAGCGTGATGCTGCCCCCATCTCCGGTGGAAAGCGTGCCCGAGGCGCTACGGGTGATGGCGCCGCCGCCAGCGCCATCGTTGTCGGCGATCAGCGTCAGGCTGCCGTTGCCACTGGTGGAGATCGCGGCGTTGATGGCGATCGAGTTGTTCGCCTGCAGCGTGACGCTGACATCCGAACTGCCGGTAGCCGCCGTGACGTTGAAGGCCGCGCTTGCGGTGATGTTGTTCGTCGCCTGCAGCACGATGTTGCTGCCAGCGGCGATGCCCGAGAAGCTGCCTCCCGCGGCGACGTTGAAGCTGCTGGTCAGCCCGGCATCTTCGGCGAAGAGCTGCTCGATGTCCGCGGGTGCGGTGAACCCGCTGGTATTGCCGTCGGAGGCGGTAAGCACGATGTTCAGCGGGTCGAGCAGGAGCGTGCCGCCGCGGCCGGATTGTGCCGAGGTGTCCACGCGACCGGCGAACTCGAGGTGCTGCTTGCCCGACACCTCGACCAAGCCGCCCGAGCCGTCGCCCGCGCCGCGCGCGCTGATCGCGCCCTGATAGCGCGTGGATTCGTCTGACCACACGACCGCGGTGCCTCCGTCGCCCGCGCGTTCCGCGTCGACGCGGATCTCCGCGCCCGGCGCCACCACGGTGCGCCTGGCGTTCTGCATCCCGGGGTCGCTGCCCTGGAAGCCGCCACCGACCAGCACGACGCCGCCGCCCGCGCTTCCCGAGGCGTCGGTGCGGGAACGCGGCAGCAAGGCCACGCGCTCGCCGCTCAGCCGAATCGTGCCGCCCGGACCGTCGTCACCCTTCGCTTCGACGATGCCCTGCGCGATCAGCGTCCCGACGCTCGCACTCGCATCGACCCTGCCGCCGACCGCGCCGCTTGCCGACACCCTGCTGGCGAGCTGCAGCGTGAGGTGGCGGTCGGCATGCAGGCTTACCTGCCCGGCCACCGGGCCGTCGGCGCTGATCAGCGCGCCAGGCTCGACGGTGAGCGTCTCGGCTGCCTTCAGGACTACGTTCCCGGCAACGTCATGCGCCGCCGGCGTTGCGGTTCGCCTGAACGCGACGCGGCCGTTCTCGATCACCGCGGCGTCGGCGCTGACCTGGCCGGACACCCGCAGCGCGCTGCCGAGCATGCTGATGCGCCCGCCCGCGGCGACGAGCCTGCCCATGTTCAGGGCTTCGTTCTCCGGCGCGGCGATCTCGATGCGCACCGTCGGGTTCCGCGCATCGACGATCTCGATTCTCTTTCCCGCAGCGAGGACGATGTCGCCACCTGGCGTGGTGATGAGGCCGTGGTTCTCGACCCGCGGCGCGACGAGGTACACCTGGCCGCCGAGCGGCGTGCGGATCTCGCCCTGGTTGACGACCGCGCCGGCGCTCCCGCCCTCGCGAAACTGCAGGCGGCCCGAGAGGAAGTCCGCGTTCGACAGGTGCAGCGACGATGCGATCAGGCCGGCGACGTCGATCTGCGCCCCGGGCCCGAACGCGATGCCGTTGGGGTTGATGACGAATACCCGGCCGTTGGACTGCAGCTTGCCGAGGATCGCCGAAGGGTCCTGGCCCACCACACGGTTCAGCACGCTGCTGGCGGCGGATTGCTGCTGGAAGCGCGCGGCTTCGTCGGCCCCGATGGAGAAGCCCTGCCAGTTGATGATCGTGCCGGGCGTGTTCGTGACATGGAGCGCCTTGCCCTGCACGCTGATGCTGGCCTGGCCTGCCGCGACCGCTGGCCCGGTGGGAAGCGCGGACACCGACCCGGCATAGCACGCGGCCACAGCCAGCGCGGTGAGGGTCAAGGTCGGTTGCTGCATGACAGCAATGGTACGTCTGCCGGCCCCGGATAGGTGTGAAAAGTTGTTGATTACAGGTGAATTTATGTCCCCCAACCGGCTTCTGGGACGTCACCGACTCGGACAAACCGACAAACGGCTAGAACAGGCTGCCCTGCGGTCCGTGGGCCACGTAGCCCACGGTGCCGGCGACGATTCGCGCAGACGGGTGAAGCAGGTGCCTGCGAGCCTCGCCCGGCGCCAGCAGGTGCACGACCTCGTGCCCGTTCGCCACCAGCCAGTCAGCGATCAGCGACCGATGGCATCGACCCGGGTCGCGCTCGGCGCACATCATGCAGACGTTGTGCCGCGCCGCTGCAGCCGCCAGGCCGGCCGCGGCGGCGCGGAACTCCCCGCCCTCCATGTGCGCGGCAAAGGCCCGGAAGGCGGGGTCCACCAGCCCGGCGTGTCTGGAATCGTCGGCGGCACGACGCAGGCCGCCCAGCGGCTTGCCGCGCCACTCATATTCGATGCCGATGGCCTGCAGCGCCGCACCAAGCGGCCCGTAGCCGAAATGCGGATGACGCCGCGAGCGAGGCACGGCACGCACGTCCACGACACGCCGGATGCCCGCCCCGTACAGCAGATCCAGCAGCGCCTCGCTGCTGCGGTTGCCGTGGCCCACGCTGAAGATCGTCGCCATGCCGGATTCTAGAAACAAAAAGGCCCGGATGACCCGGGCCTTTCCAACGCCGCCTGCAACGCTTGCGCGCTCAGGCGGTCTTCTTCGGCTCCTCGGCGGGCTCCGCCACCGGCGTTGCCAGTTCGGTCAGCGATACAAGCGCGAGGGGCGCATTGTCCCCTTTGCGAAAACCGTTCTTCAGGATGCGGAGGTAACCACCGTTGCGCTTCGCGAACCGCGGACCGAGCTCGTCGAAGAGTTTCGATACGATCTCGCGATCGCGCAACCGGTCAAACGCAAGGCGCCGGTTCGCGAGCGAGGGCTTCTTGCCGAGCGTGATCATCGGTTCGACCACGCGGCGCAATTCCTTCGCCTTCGGCAGCGTGGTGGTGATCTGCTCGTGGCGCAGCAGCGAGACCGACATGTTGCGCAGCATCGCGAGCCGATGGCTCGAGGTGCGGTTCAGCTTGCGCAGGCCCAATCCGTGACGCATGTTCGTCCCCTTGCGTTCAGGCGCGGTGCTCGAGCCCGGCCGGGGGCCAGTTCTCGAGCTTCATGCCCAGCGTGAGCCCGCGCGATGCGAGCACTTCCTTGATCTCGTTCAGCGACTTGCGGCCGAGGTTCGGCGTCTTGAGGAGTTCCGTCTCGGTGCGCTGGATGAGGTCGCCGATGTAGTAGATGTTCTCGGCCTTGAGGCAGTTGGCCGAGCGCACCGTCAGCTCGAGGTCGTCCACCGGGCGCAGCAGGATCGGATCGACCTGTGGCGACTTCGGCGCTTCGGTCGGAAGCGCAGTGCCTTCGAGTTGCGCAAACACCGACAGCTGGTCGACCAGGATGCGCGCGGAGTACCGCACCGCCTCCTCGGGCTCGATGGCGCCGTTGGTCTCGATGTCGAGGATCAGCTTGTCCAGATCGGTGCGCTGCTCCACCCGCGCAGACTCGACCGAATACGACACGCGCCGCACCGGGCTGAACGAGGCATCCATGACGATGCGGCCGATACCCTTGGTTTCCTCGGGCAGGTAACGCATGTTGCCGGGGACGTAGCCGCGGCCATTCTCGACCTTGATCTGCATCTCGAGCTTGCCGCCCGCGGACAGGTGAGCGATGACGTGTCCGGGGTTCACCACCTCGACGTCGTGCGAAGGCTCGATGTCGCCCGCGGTGACGGCGCCCTCGCCGCTCTTCTTCAGCGTCAGGATGGCTTCGCCGCGGTTGTGCAGGCGAAACACGATGCCCTTGAGGTTCAGCAGGATGTCGACGATGTCCTCGCGAACGCCATCCAGGGTGGAGTACTCGTGCACCACGCCCGCTATCTGCACCTCGGTGGGCGCGTAGCCGGGCATCGAGGAGAGAAGCACGCGGCGAAGGGCATTGCCAAGCGTATGGCCATAGCCGCGCTCGAAAGGCTCCATCGTCACCTTGGCGTGGAACGGGGAGACGTTCTGTACGTCTACGATACGGGGCTTCAGAAATCCGGTCTGCATTTGTCTTCCCGGGTGATTACTTGGAATACAGTTCGATTACGAGACCCTCATTGATCGAGGAGGGCAGTTCGGTGCGGGCGGGAAGTGACTTGAACGTGCCCTTGAGGCCTTTCGTATCCACCTCGAGCCATTCCGGGATGCTGCGACCTTCCGCAGCCTCGGCAGCCGCCTTGATGCGCAGCTGGGCCTTCGACTTCTCGGCGACTTCGACAACGTCGCCGGGACGGCACTGGTACGAGGGAATGTTCACCCGCTTTCCGTTCACCAGGATCGCGTTGTGACGCACGACCTGGCGCGCTTCGGAGCGCGACGCGCCGAAACCCATCCGGTAGGCGACCGTGTCCAGCCGCGATTCGAGCAGCTGGAGCAGGTTCTCACCAGTGATGCCCTTCCTGCGGTCCGCTTCGAAGTAGGTCTTGCGGAACTGGCGCTCGAGCACGCCGTAGATGCGGCGGATCTTCTGCTTCTCGCGCAACTGCTTGCCGTAGTCCGACAGGCGGGCACCGCTCTTCTGGCCGTGCTGCCCGGGCGCGTAGGCGCGCCGCTCGACCGCACAGCGGTCGGTAAAGCACTTCTCGCCCTTGAGGAACAGCTTCTCGCCTTCCCTGCGGCACTGGCGGCACTTGGCGTCCAGGTTTCTTGCCATGCGTTCTCCTTGATCCTGTTCTTCAGACCCGGCGCCGCTTGGGCGGACGGCATCCGTTGTGCGGTACCGGCGTGACGTCGGCGATGCTGGTGACCTTGATGCCAATCGAGTTCAGCGCGCGCACGGCAGACTCGCGGCCCGGCCCGGGCCCCTTGATGCGTACCTCGACGTTCTTGACGCCGAATTCCTGCGCGGCGCGACCCGCCTTCTCGGCGGCAACCTGCGCCGCGAATGGAGTCGACTTGCGCGAGCCCTTGAAGCCCGCGTTCCCGGAGGTCGCCCAGGACAGCGTGTTTCCCTGGCGGTCGGTGATGGTCACGATGGTGTTGTTGAACGATGCGTGCACGTGCGCAATCGCCTCGGCGACGTTCTTCTTGACCTTCTTGCGCGCACGCGTCGCCGCCGTCTGCTGCAACTGCTGGCCGCTGGGAGTGTTCTTGCTTGCCATGGATATTCCTTAGACCTTTCCTGCCGGCGAGTTCAGCTTGACGGCCGCCTTGCGCGGGCCCTTGCGCGTACGAGCGTTGGTACGGGTGCGCTGCCCGCGCACGGGCAGGCCCTTGCGATGCCGTGCGCCGCGGTAGCAACCGAGGTCCATCAGCCGCTTGATCGACATCGAAACTTCGCGACGCAGGTCGCCCTCGACGGCGAGCTTCTGGATGTTGTCGCGAAGACGATCCATCTCCGCATCCGTCAGATCCTTGATCTTGCGCGCATGATCCACGCCCGCGGCGGTGCAGATCGCCTGCGCGCGTGCGCGGCCGATGCCGTATATCGCCGTGAGCGCGATGCTCGCGTGCTGATGGTTCGGGATGTTGATACCTGCGATGCGTGCCATGTGTCTGGACCTTGTAGAGCCGCGCGAAAACCGGAAATTATACCTGTTTTGTCAATGCCTTAGCAAGCCTAGCCTTGCCGTTGCTTGTGCCTCGGGTCAGCACAGATAACGCGCACCACACCCTTGCGCCGAACGATCTTGCATTTGCGGCACATTTTCTTCACAGAAGCCGATACTTTCATGATTGTTCTCCGCTGCCTTATCTGGCCGTGAGGCCGCCCTTGAAGTTCGCCTTCTTGAGCAGGCTTTCGTACTGGTGCGTCATCACGTACGTCTGCACCTGCGCCATGAAGTCCATGGTTACGACGACGATGATCAGCAGCGACGTGCCGCCGAAGTAGAAGGGAACGTTCCAGCGCAGGATCAGGAACTCCGGCAACAGGCAGACGATCGTGACGTAGATCGCCCCGACCAGCGTGAGCCGGGTCAGGATCTTCTCCAGGTAGCGCGCGGTCTGGTCTCCCGGGCGTATGCCGGGAACGAAGGCGCCCGACTTCTTCAGGTTGTCCGCAGTGTCCTTGGGCGGATACTGCAGCGCGGTGTAGAAGAAGCAGAAAAACACGATCAGCGACGCGTAGAAGAGGATGTATATCGGCTGACCGGGCGAAAGCGTGCCCGCGATGTCCCTCAACCAGAGCATCCCTTCCGCGGAACCGAACCAGCCGAGGACAGTCGCCGGGAAAAGGATGAGCGACGAAGCGAAGATCGGCGGGATCACGCCGGCCATGTTCAGCTTGAACGGAATGTGCGAGCTCTGCCCGCCATAGACGCGATTGCCCACTTGGCGCTTGGCGTAGTTGACCAGGACCTTGCGCTGGCCGCGCTCGACGAAGCACACGAATGCGGTGACCACCAGCACTGCGATGGCGATCAGCAGCGCGATCAGCGGATGCATCGCGCCGGTGCGCACCAGTTCGAGCGTGCCGGCGATCGCGCTCGGCAGTCCGGCCGCGATGCCTGCGAAGATGATGAGCGAGATGCCGTTACCCAGCCCGCGCTCGGTGACCTGTTCGCCGAGCCACATCAGGAACATCGTCCCGGTGACGAGCGTCGCCACCGTGGTGACGCGGAACATCAGGCCCGGGTCGAGCACGAGCTCCGGCTGGGACTCGAGCGCGATCGAGATTCCCATCGCCTGGAATAGCGCAAGCCCGAGCGTGCCGTACCGCGTGTACTGCGTGATCTTGCGGCGGCCGGCCTCGCCTTCCTTGCGCAGTGCCTCGAGCGGCGGATAGACGGCGGTCATCAGCTGCACGATGATCGACGCCGAGATATAAGGCATGATTCCAAGGGCAAAGATCGTGAAGCGCGACAAGGCGCCGCCCGAGAACATGTTGAACATGCCGAGGATCCCGCCCTGCTGCCCCTTGAACAGCTCGGCCAGCGCGTTCGGGTCGATGCCCGGCACGGGAATGTGCGCGCCGATGCGGAACACGACGAGTGCGCCCAGCAGGAAGAGGAGCCTCTTCCTGAGGTCGCCGTAGCGCCCGGTCTTGCCGACGTTTGGGAGGGTGGCCACTGGCTGGAATCCGGTCAGGCTGCCGGCTGCTCCGCCTCGACGACCTTGCCGCCGGCGGCTTCGATTGCCGCCCGGGCGCCCTTGCTCGCCTTGACGCCATTCAGCGTCACTGCGCGCGAAAGCTTTCCGGAAAGGATGACCTTGGCCGTAAGCGCATCGCGTGCCACGACGCCCTCGCTCTTCAGCACGGCGAGGTCTATCTCGGTCGCCTGCATGAGCTGGAGCTCGGAAAGCCGCACTTCGGCGGCGAGCCTGCGCGTGAGCGACGTGAATCCGCGCTTGGGCAGGCGCCGCTGCAGCGGCATCTGGCCGCCCTCGAATCCGACCTTGTGATAGCCGCCCGCGCGCGCACGCTGTCCCTTGTGGCCTCGGCCGGCAGTCTTGCCCCAGCCGGAACCGACGCCGCGGCCGACGCGGTGCGCCGATTTCTTCGCGCCTGCGGCGCGCTTGATGTCGTTAAGGCGCATGTTCAGCCCTCCACGCGTACGAGATAGTGGACGGTCGTGATCATGCCGCGCACTTCCGGCGTGTCGACCAGTTCGACCGTGTGGTTCAGGCGCTTCAGGCCCAGCCCGCGCACGGTCGCGCGATGCCTTCCTTTGCAGCCGGCGAGGCCCTTGACCAGGGTTACCTTGATTTTCTTGTCAGCCATTGGGACCTCTAAGCGAGGATTTCTTCCACTTTCTTGCCGCGCTTGGCAGCGATCTCGGCGGGCGTATTCATCGCCTGCAGGCCGTCCAGCGTTGCGCGCACGACGTTGTACGGATTGGTCGAGCCGAAACACTTGGCGAGGATATTGGTCACGCCCATCACCTCGAACACTGCCCGCATGGGCCCGCCGGCGATGATGCCGGTGCCGTCGGAGGCCGGCTGCATCAGCACCTTGGCGGAGCCATGGCGCCCGATCACGGCGTGGTGCAGCGTGCCGCTCTTCAACTTGACCTTGAAGAGCTTGCGACGCGCCTCCTCCATGGCTTTCTGTACGGCCACAGGGACTTCACGCGCCTTGCCCTTGCCCATGCCGATGCCGCCGTCACCGTCGCCAACGACCGCGAGTGCGGCAAAGCCGAGAACGCGGCCACCCTTGACGACCTTGGTCACCCGGTTGACGGCCACCATCTTCTCGCGCAGCCCATCGCCGCGATCCTCGGGCTGCATCCTCGGTTGGAATTTCGCCATGTCGGTTACCTAGAGCCTTTCACTCAGAACTTCAGGCCGCCCGCACGGGCAGCCTCCGCAAGCGCCCTGACGCGCCCGTGATAGCGGTTGCCACCGCGGTCGAAAGCGACCTGCTCGATGCCCGCCTGCTTTGCCCTCTCGGCGATCCGCGCGCCGACGACTTCGGCAGCCTGCTTGTTGCCGCCGTTCTTCAGTTGCGCGCGCAGTTCCTTCTCCGCGGTCGATGCCGCCGCAAGGACCTTGTCGCCCGCCGGCGTGGTGATCTGCGCATAGATATGCGAGTTCGTCCGGTGGACGGTGAGCCGCACCGCGCCGTTCTCGCGGATCCTGTGACGCGTCTGCTTCGCGCGCCGCAAGCGTGACTGGTTCTTGTCTACCATGTGAGTCCTCTGTGTCCTTATCCCGCGGTCACTTCTTCTTCGTTTCCTTGAGGACGATCACTTCGTCCGCGTACCGCACGCCCTTCCCCTTGTACGGCTCGGGCGGCTTGTAGCCGCGGATTTCCGCGGCGACCTGGCCGACGAGCTGGCGGTCGATTCCGGAAACGACGATCTCGGTCTGCGTCGGAGTCGCCACCTTCACGCCCTTGGGCATCTGATGCACCACGGGGTGGGAGAATCCGAGCGACAGGTTCAGCTTGTCGCCCTGCGCCTGGGCGCGGTAGCCGACGCCAACCAGGGAGAGCTTCTTCTCGAAGCCCTTCGTCACCCCGGTTACCATGTTCGCCACCAGCGCACGCGTCGTACCGGACATTGCCCTGGCGTGGCGCGAATTCCCTAGCGCCTTGCATTGCAGCGACTCGGTGCCTTTCTCGATTCCGACCGTCGGATCAAGAGGACGCGCAATGCTGCCAAGCGGCCCCTTCACCGAGATCTGGCCCGACGCGATCGTGATCTCGACGCCCTTGGGCAGTTCGATCGGAAACTTTGCGATTCTGGACATGGCTCGCCCCTCAGGCCACGAAGCAGAGAATCTCGCCGCCGACGCCGTCGGCGCGCGCCTTGCGATCCGTCATCACGCCGCGCGACGTCGAGACGATGGCTACACCCAGCCCGTTCATCACCTTCGGGATGTCGTGGCGTCCCTTGTAGACGCGCAGGCCTGGCTTGGACACCCGCTCGATGCGCTCGATCACCGGCTGCCCGGCGTAATACTTGAGGCCGATGAGAAGCTCGCGTGCGGTGCCCTCGCCGCGCACGGCGAAGTCCTCTATGTAGCCCTCGTCCTTCAGCACCTGGGCGATCGAGGTCTTCACCTTCGAACAGGGCATGCTCACCTCCGCATGGCCCACTGTCTGGGCGTTGCGGATCCTGGTCAGCATGTCGGCGATAGGATCGGTCATGCTCATGCGCTTGTCTCCTTACCAGCTCGCCTTGATGACACCCGGGACTTCGCCGCGCATCGCGAGATCGCGAAGCTTGCCGCGGGCGAGGCCGAACTTGCGGTACACCCCGCGCGGGCGCCCGGTAAGTGCGCAGCGGTTGCGAAGCCGCGCCGGAGAAGCATCGCGCGGGAGCTTCTGCAGCTTGGCGCGCGCCGCGTCACGGTCCTCGTCCGAGGCGCTCTGGCTGCGCGCGATTTCCTGCAGTGCCGCGCGCTTCGCCTTGAACTTCTGGACTGTCTTCTCGCGCTTCTGTTGACGCAGCTTCAGGGCTAGCTTTGCCATGGCTCTGGTTCCTTCAGTTCTTGAACGGGAAGCGGAACGCCGAAAGCAGCGCCTTCGCTTCGTCATCGGTACGTGCGGTGGTGGTGATGGCGATGTTCAGGCCCCGGATCGCGTCGATCTTGTCGTACTCGATCTCGGGAAAGATGATCTGCTCGCGAACGCCGAGGCTGTAGTTGCCGCGGCCGTCGAACGCGCGGCCGGACACGCCGCGGAAATCCCGGATTCGCGGGATCGCGATGTTCACGAGCCGGTCGAGGAATTCGTACATGCGCGCGCCGCGAAGTGTCACCATGCAGCCGATCGGGTATCCAGCGCGGAGCTTGAAGTTGGCAATCGACTTGCGCGACTTCGTGACTACCGGCTTCTGCCCGGCGATCTTGGTCATGTCGCCCACGGCGTTGTCGAGGATCTTCTTGTCGCCGACCGATTCGCCGACCCCCATATTGAGCGTGATCTTGCGGATACGCGGCACCTGCATCGTCGTCTTGTAGCCGAACTTCTGCATCAGATCGGGCACGACCTTCTCGCGATAGAACTGCGACAGGCGAGCGGGCGGTGCCGGCAGATTGGACTCCGCCTGCGGGGCTGCAGCTTCGCGGGGGGCGGCCTGCTTGACCTTCTTGGCCGGCTTCTCCGCTGCCTTCTGGGCCGGCTTAGCGGCGGCCTTCTGCGACTTCTTGTCTTCCTTCGCCATGCTGTTTTCCCTCAGGCGTCCACTTGCTCGCCGTTCGACCGGAACACGCGCACCTTGCGCCCGTCGCCAAGCACCTTGAATCCGATGCGGTCGGGCTTCTGAGTGGCGGGGTTGAACAATGCGACATTCGATATGTGAATCGGCATGTCCTTGTCGAGGATGCCGCCAGTGACACCCTTCATCGGATTCGGGCGCGTGTGCTTCTTCACGCGATTCACGCCTTCGACGACGACATGCTCGTCGTCCACGCGCCGCAGCACGGCACCGCGCTTGCCCTTGTCGCGGCCCGAGATGACGATAACTTCGTCGCCCTTCTTGATTCTTTGCATGACCCTGACCTTAGCTTTTCGACCGCATTCAGAGAACTTCGGGTGCCAGCGAGACGATCTTCATGAAACGCTCGGTACGCAGCTCGCGCGTGACCGGCCCGAAGATGCGCGTCCCGATCGGCTCCAGCTTGTTGCTGAGCAGCACCACCGCGTTTGAATCAAAGCGCACCAGCGACCCATCTGGCCGGCGCACGCCCTTGGCAGTACGCACCACCACCGCGTCGTATACCTCGCCCTTCTTCACGCGGCCGCGCGGCGCCGCATCGCGCACGCTCACCTTGATCACGTCTCCGATCGAGGCGTAGCGGCGCTTGGAGCCGCCGAGCACCTTGATGCACATGACGGCGCGCGCACCGGTGTTGTCGGCGACGTCGAGAATCGACTGCATCTGAATCATGGTTCTGTCTCCGTCCAACTTGCGGGCCAAATGACCTGCAGTCTTGGACCCCGTCCGGGGTAGGGAAGCTTTTAATTTTAGCCTGAAACCGCTGCCTCAGGCAAGGCTTGGTGCTCAGACCAGCTTCGATTTCTCGATCAGGCGCGTCACATACCACGCCTTTGTCCTGGAAACCGGCTTGCCTTCGGAAATCTCCACCAAATCGCCCTGCTTCGCGCCGCCATCGGCGGAATGCGCGTGGTACTTCTTCGAACGCGTGACGAACTTGCCCATCAGGGGGTCGCGCACACGACGCTCGACGAGCACCGTCACCGTCTTCTGCATCTTGTCGCTGACCACGCGACCGATCAGGGTGCGCGTGTTCTTGAGGGGGCCGGGCTGCGCGGGCTGTGCTTGCGCGTTCATTTGGGTGCCTTCTCCTTGATGATGGTGCGCACACGTGCGATGTCGCGGCGCACCTTCTTCATCTGGCTGGTGTTGGTAAGCTGCTGGGTCGCGAGCTGCATGCGCAGGCCGAACCGTGCCTTCATCAGGCTTTCGAGTTCCTTCTGCAGTTCGTCGTCGTTCTTGGCTCTGAGTTCGCTGGCTTTCATGCGCTTACCCTCCCAACGTGCGGAGCACGAAAGTTGTCCGGAACGGCAGCTTCGCCGCGGCGAGCCGGAACGCCTCGCGCGCGAGCGCCTCGTCGACGCCATCCATTTCGTACAACACCCGCCCCGGGACGATCTCGGCGACGAAGTACTCCGGGTTTCCCTTGCCGTTGCCCATGCGGACCTCGGCAGGCTTGGTAGATATCGGCTTGTCGGGGAAAACGCGTATCCAGACACGGCCGCCGCGCTTTATATGGCGCGACAGCGCCCGGCGCGCGGCCTCGAGTTGTCGCGCAGTCAGGCGGCCACGGGTAGTCGCCTTCAGGCCGTACTCGCCGAATGACACCTTGTTGCCACGCGTGGCGACACCCGTGTTGCGTCCCTTTTGCTGCTTTCTGTACTTCGTGCGTGCTGGCTGGAGCATTGTTCAGATCCTCATTCCGCCTTCTCGCCGCCATCGGCGGGTTTGGCGACCTTCCGGGTGCGCTTGACTGCAGTTTTCGGCGCGGGCGCTCCCTCCTTCTTCGCGCGCGACGGCGCTGCCTTCTTCTCGCCTTCCGGCTTGTCCTTCGCCGCTGCCCCGCGTCTCGCGCCAGGCCTCGGGGCCGGCTTCTTCGCCCGCTTGGGCTGCGGCTCCTCCGGCGCGGCCGCCGGCACCTGCGAACCCGGCTGTGCCTGTGCTTCACCTTTGGGAAGGACCTCTCCCTTGTAAACCCAGACCTTGATCCCGATCACGCCATAGGTCGTCTTTGCCTCGCCGAACCCGTAATCAATGTCAGCACGCAAGGTGTGCAGGGGAACGCGGCCTTCGCGATACCACTCGGTTCGCGCGATCTCGATGCCATTGAGCCGCCCGGCACTCATGATCTTGATTCCCTGCGCACCCAGGCGCATCGCGTTCTGCATCGCGCGCTTCATCGCGCGCCGGAACATGATCCGCTTCTCGAGCTGCTGGGCGATGGAGTCCGCGATCAGCTGCGCGTCGATCTCCGGCTTCCTGATTTCCTCGATGTTCACATGGACCTGCTGCACGCCCATCAGGCGGCGCAACTCGGCCTTGAGCGCCTCGATTTCCTCGCCTTTCTTGCCGATCACGACGCCCGGCCTCGCCGAGAATATGGTGATGCGAGCATCCTTTGCAGGACGCTCGATCAGCACGCGCCCCACCGACGCGTGCGCCAGCTTCTTCTTCAGGAAGCCGCGGACGAGGATGTCCTCGGCGAGCATGCCCGCGAACTGCCGGTTGTTGGCATACCAGCGCGAGCTCCAGTTCTTGTTGACTGCGAGCCGGAAACCGACCGGATGGATTTTCTGTCCCATGATGCTCCCTTCAATCCCCGACGGTGACGTAAATGTGGCAGGTGTGTTTCAGGATCCGGTTGCCGCGGCCCTTAGCCCGCGCCTGAAAGCGCTTCAGGAACGCCCCCCGCTCCACGTGGATCCGCTTTACCTTGAGGACATCAATATCGGCACCGTCATTGTGCTCGGCGTTCGCGATTGCCGACTCGAGCACCTTCCGGATGATCGCCGCGCCCTTCTTGGGGGAGAAGGCCAGCGTGTTCATCGCCTTGTCCACCGGCATGCCGCGGATCTGGTCCGCGACCAGCCGCCCCTTCTGCGCCGAGAGGCGCACGCCACGCAAGACTGCTCGGGTTTCCATGTCCACTCCTTACTTCTTCGCTGCGGGCACGCCGCCGCCGGTCTTCTTGTCGGCCGAATGGCCCTTGAACGTCCGGGTGAGCGCGAACTCGCCGAGCTTGTGTCCCACCATGTTCTCGGTGATGTAGACCGGCACATGCTGCTTGCCGTTGTGCACCGCGATGGTCAGCCCGATGAAATCGGGGATGATCGTCGAGCGCCGCGACCAGGTCTTGATCGGTCGCTTGTCATTCGCGCCGCGGGCCTTGTCGGCCTTGGCCAGCAGGTGGTGGTCCACGAAGGGACCCTTCTTGATTGAACGCGACATATCTGGATCCCCTTACGCCCGGCGCCTGTCGCGGACGATCATCACCTGCGTCCGCTTGTTGCGACGGGTCTTGTAACCCTTGGTCTTCACACCCCACGGCGACACGGGGGCTTGAGCCGCAGCAGTCCGACCTTCGCCGCCACCGTGCGGGTGATCGATCGGATTCATCGCCACGCCACGCACCGTCGGACGGATGCCGCGCCAGCGCTTGCGTCCGGCCTTGCCGATCGACTCCAGGTTGTGCTCCTCGTTGCCGACCTCGCCGATGGTCGCGCGGCAGTCGACATGCACCTTGCGGATCTCGCCTGACCGCAAGCGCAGCTGCGCGTAACTGCCCTCTCGTGCGAGCAGCTGCGCACCGCCGCCGGCCGAGCGCGCGATCTGGGCGCCCTTGCCAGGCAGCATCTCCACGCAATGCACCGTCGTACCCACGGGAATATTCCGGAGCGGCATCGCATTCCCCGCCTTGATCGGCGCCTCGCCACCCGAAAGCAGCTGCGCACCGGCAGATACGCCCTTGGGCGCGAGGATGTAACGGCGCTCGCCGTCCGCGTAGAGCAGCAACGCAAGGTGCGCGCTGCGGTTCGGGTCGTACTCGAGCCGCTCGACCTTGGCAGGAATGCGGTCCTTGTTGCGCCTGAAATCGATGGTGCGGTAGTGGTGCTTGTGGCCGCCGCCCTTGTGCCGCATCGTGATGCGACCATGATTGTTGCGCCCGGCCGTCGTCGACTGCTCTGAGAGCAGCGGCGCGTAGGGCTTGCCCTTGTGCAACTCGGGCGTCACGACCTTGACCAGCGCACGACGGCCGGGAGAAGTGGGCTTTACCTTGATGAGAGCCATGGCTTACTCCGTCGCCGCGAAGTTGATTTCCTGGCCCTGCGCGATGCGCACATAGGCCTTCTTCCAGTTGCGCCTGCGGCCCATGAATCGGCCGAAGCGCTTTTCCTTGCCCTTGACGTTCAGGAGCTGGACCGCCTCCACCTTCACCTTGAAGAGCAGCTCGACGGCAGCCTTGACCTCGGGCTTGGTGGCGGTATCGGCGACACGGAATACGACGTGATTGGACTTGTCGCCCAGCATCGTGCTCTTCTCGGACACGACGGGCGCCAGGACCACGTTCATCAGCTGCGTCGCGGCGTACTTTCTGGGGGCGCTCATTTGTACATCTCCTCGAGCTTCGCCACGGCCTTCTTGGTCAGCAGCACGCTCGGATAGCGCACCAGCGACACCGGATTGGTCTGCCTGACCGAAATCACGTGCACGTTCGGCAGGTTGCGCGACGACAGAATCAGGTTCTGATCGACCTCGTCGGTGATCACGAGCACCTGCTCGAAGCCCATCGACTTGACCTTCTGCGCGAGCAGCTTCGTCTTGGGACCGTCGAGCTTGAACTCGTCCACCACGCGGATGCGGTCTTCACGCACCAGCTGGGAAAGGATCGACGCCATGCCGGCACGGAACATCTTCCGATTGACCTTCTGGCCGAAGTTCTCGTCGGGCGAGTTCGGGAAGATCCTGCCGCCGCCACGCCACAGCGGGCTCGAGGTCATGCCCGCCCGCGCCCTGCCGGTACCCTTCTGCCGCCACGGCTTCTTCGTCGAGTGGCTCACCTGCCCGCGATCCTTCTGCGCTCGCGTGCCCAGCCTGGCATTGGCCTGGAACGCGGTCACCAGCTGGTGAACGAGGTCCTCGTTGTAGTCACGCGCGAACAGCGCATCCGGAGCCTGGAATGTGCCCGCTGCACCCTTGTCACCGATCAGCTTGAGTTCCATCGCCGCCCTCAGCTCTTCACCGCGGGACGCACGATCACGTCGCGCCCTTTGGAACCCGGCACCGCACCCTTGACCAGCAGCAACTGCCGCTCCGCATCTACCCGCACCACGACCAGGTTCGACGTCGTGCGGCGCTTGTCGCCGAGGTGCCCCGCCATGCGCTTGCCCGGGAACACGCGACCCGGGTCCTGCGCCTGGCCGGTCGAGCCCGGCTTGTTATGGGAAATCGAATTGCCGTGGCTCGCACGGCCGGACCCGAAATGGTGCCGCTTGATGACGCCAGCGAAACCCTTGCCGATCGTGGTGCCGGACACGTCGACCTTCTGGCCGACCTTGAACAGCTCGACGCCGATCTTGCCGCCAACCTTCAGGCTGGCGATCTCCTCGGCCTTGGCGCGAAACTCGCGCAGCGTGTGCCCGGCCTCCACGGCCGCCTTGGCAAGGTGGCCAGCCATCGCCTTGTTGACCCGGGATGCCCGGCGCTTGCCGAACGTCACCTGCACCGCGGCATAGCCGTCGCGCTCGGGCGTCTTGATCTGGGTGATCCTGTTGTCGGACACGTCGAGCACCGTCACCGGGAGCATCGCTCCGTCATCGGTGAAGATGCGCGTCATGCCGATCTTCCGGCCGACAAGCCCTATCGTCATACCAACCTCTTCTCGTTGACCCGGATTTACTGCCATTGCCTCCGGGTGCCGGCTGCAATCGGCCGGCGGGTACTGTTAATGTTTAAGACTGCTTTTCCTACTGAACCTTGATCTCCACGTCCACACCGGCCGGCAGATCGAGCTTCATCAGCGCATCCACCGTCTTGTCGGTCGGGTCAATGATGTCCATCAGCCGCAGGTGAGTGCGGATCTCGAGCTGGTCGCGCGAAGTCTTGTCGATGTGCGGGCTGCGCAGCAGATCGAATCGCTGCCTGCGCGTCGGCAGCGGCACGGGGCCGCGCACCACGGCGCCGGTTCGTTTTGCGGTATCGACGATCTCAAGCGCAGACTGATCGATGAGGCGATAGTCGTATGCCTTGAGCCGGATACGGATGCGTTGGCTTTGCATGATGTCCTTGGCGGCTTGTCCGCGTTCCTTCGTTTACTCGATGACCTTTGAGACGACGCCGGCGCCGACGGTGCGGCCGCCCTCG